>NZ_JBIYSN010000010.1:0-57178 GCF_046464135.1 Bacillus sp. z60-11
GCGAAGAGGTCACACCCGTTCCCATGCCGAACACGGAAGTTAAGCTCTTCAGCGCCGATGGTAGTTGGGGGCTTCCCCCTGTGAGAGTAGGACGCCGCCAAGCAATGTAAAAGACCAGCTTTAAATAAGCTGGTCTTTTTTATTGTTTTCTCACCTGGAAAATGATTTTATAGCAAAGAAAAATGACGAATAACAGGCCAACGCTTATGAATAAGCCGATTCGTTCGCTCGTATGAATCATAGCGCCGGAGAGTGCCAGCAAAATAAAACCGATGCCTAAGTATGAAGTGAAAGGATATCCGAATGCTTTAAATGATGTTTTATTTTGATATGTTGGATGGAGTTTAATATGAGAAGCCAGGATAATGATCCAATTTAAAATCAGCATAACTCCGGCGGAAGTGGTGATATACTCATACATATTGCTTGGTAACAGATACGAGAAAAAAATCGAAATACATAATCCTAAAGCCGTAAGCGAGAGTGATTTAAAAGCAATGCCGCGGCTGTTTTTTTCTTGTAAGCCTTTAGGAGCATCGCCATCTTGAGCTAAAGAAATCATGACATGGCTTACTGAAAACAATGCACCGACCATTGTTGAAAATGCTGCACTAATGATGATGGCGTTAAATATTGAATCGATATAAGGGATTTGAAAAGCTGCCAGTGCGGTTACAAATGGACTTTCCGACTCGTTAACGGTTGTCCAGTCCACCATAAGAAATATCAGCAGCAAGGCTGCCAAGTAGATGGAGACGAGCGGAATCGTCAATCCAAACCCCGCCTTGGGAATTTCATTTTTATTTTCAAGCTCTGATGATACGACACCGATAACAGCAATACCGCCAAAAGAAAAAAAGACAAAAATAAGCGCTGACCATAAACCGATAACGCCATTTGGAAACAGCGCTCCGAAAGCCACCGATGCAGTCCCTGCAGCATCCTTCGGGTTGACCACACCAAAAACAAACAAAAGGCCAAAACATACAAACGCAATTAAAGTTGAAAGTTTGATGATAGCAAATATAGATTCGATTTTTCCAAAGTTTTTGACTCCCAAAAGATTGATGCCAATTCCCAACCCGGAATACATGATTGAAAAAACCCATAATGGAATATAGGGAAACCAAAATTGTGTGAATGTGGCAAGTGCAACGACTTCACTGGACATGATAAAGATGCCCGCCAGCCAATACATCCAGCCAGACATAAAGCTTATCGGGTGACCGTATGCTTTTCTGGCGTAGGTTCGAAATGAGCCCGCCTGGGGATCATTGACGGTCATTTCCGCGAGTGCGCTGAATACAAAAAAAGTTGTCAGACCGGCTATCATATAGCCAAGTAAAACAGAAGGACCAGCGGTTTTTATCGATAGTCCCGTCCCTAAAAAAAAGCCTGCGCCAATAATGGAGCCGATGCCAATCAGAGAGAGCTGCCACCATTTCAGTTCTGGCCCCTTTCCCTGCGCTGCTTGTTTTGCCTGCTGATGTTTTACGGTTTGCTTGATGAGATGAGGATCTTTCATCAGACTCAGTCCTTTTAAAATCGATAAAGGTATTATTTCCATTTTCCCGAATTCTATCATGAGCAGGTCAAGCTCATTTGCCGGAAAATCCGCACATAGATGACGTTGATACAGACACCTAATGCCCAGCGCCTACATATACTGATCTAACCTTCAAAAACTTTCTTAATTTTGTATACAAATATTAAAGGTTGGAAATACTTATACCATGGAGGTGGAATGGATGAGTAAGTCTGATCATGGGGAAACGTGTATCATTTGTGAACAAACAAAAAGCGAAGGAATTCACCTTTATACTAAATTTTTATGTGAAGATTGCGAAAAAAAGATTATATCGACATCAACGTCCGACCCTCAATACTCTGATTATGTAAAAAAATTAAAAAGTCTCCGCACACCGCCATTGTATTCTTAGACCGTTTCAAGGTCTTTTTTTTTGCCTATCGATCGGGAGTCTTTCAGATCCTATCAGAGCACGGTATAATAAAGATGGGAAACATGCGGATTGTTTCGGGACATCGGATTGAGATGTCTTTTTTGATATATGACAGCGGCTTTTTAGCTTATGAAAGAATGGATGAGGAGGAGATGATGTGATGAAACCGATTTGTCATTTTTTACTTCGTACTGTAATCGCAAGTACAATGTCCGTATTCCTTTGGTTTACCAGTTTCTTTGCCTTTGACCAGACATTTCTCCTGTCCTCTCTTTATGCGGCAGGAGCTTGGACTGTCATTTATGCCGGGGGAAAGTGGTATGGAACCTATTTATTTTTAAGAGACAATCAGCTTACAAGACGCGAATATGCCTATATTAAACAAAATTTGCGGGAAGCAAAAGAGAAAATAGCCCGTTTAAGAAAAGCGCTGTTTGCAGTGAGAAATATCCAAACGATAAAACAGAATTTTGAAATTTTGCGCATCGTCAGAAGAATTTACACGATCACAAAGAAAGAGCCGAAGCGTTTTTATCAAGTGGAACGCTTTTATTATCAACACCTTGATTCAATTGTTGAATTGACAGAAAAATATGCTTTGTTAGCCTCACAGCCAAAGCGGAATGCGAAGCTGGAAGTGTCGTTGAGCGAAACGCGAATGACAATTGACAAGCTTGCAAAACAATTGGAAGAAGACCTTTACTGTCTGCTGAAATCGGATATCGAACACCTGGAATTTGAGCTGGATGTCGCCAAAAATTCGTTGAAGAAAAGCTGAAGGAGGAGAGATGAATGACTGAATCCAATCCTTCACAGCGAAAGGGCGCGGCGGGACGTGATCTTCTTGTCGATCCTTATGGACAAGGAGCAGATGTATTGTCTGAAAAAAACCGGAGGCGGGCATTGCAGCTGGCTGAACAGATTGATCCGAAAAATCACCAGAGCATCACACAATTTGGAGCTCAAACTCAATCAAAACTGGCTGATTTTTCTCATGCCTTTTTGGAGCATGTTCAAAAGAACGATGCAGGCGAGACCGGAAACGTTTTAGGAGAGCTGGTGAAAAAGCTTAAGCAGGTCAGCCCTGATGAGTTGCAGCCGAAAAAACGGAGCTTCTTTTCCCGCTTTTTCGGAGGGGGTTCCCATTCCGTCCAAGAGGTTTTATCACGGTACCAAAAAACTGCCGTCCAAATTGACAGAATCAGTGTAAGGCTTGAATATTCCAGAACAGCATTGATCGGTGATCGCAAAATGCTTGATCAGCTTTATGAAAAGAATCGGGAATATTACGAGGCGTTAAATATTTATATTGCCGCCGGGAGGCTGAAACTGGAGGAATTGCACACAAAAATTATTCCCAAGCTGAAGGAAGAACTAAAAACGGAGCGGCATCATATGGCCGCCCACGACATAAACGATATGATTCAGTTTGCCGACCGGCTGGAAAAACGTCTCTACGATTTAACAGTGAGCAGGCAGATTACGCTGCAAAGCGCGGCGCAAATCCAGCTCATTCAGCATACAAACCAAGTATTGGCCGAAAAGATCCAGTCTTCAATTATAACAGCCATTCCTCTGTGGAAAAACCAGGTGGCTATTGCGCTTGCCCTGCTGAGGCAGCACCGCGCTGCAGAAACGCAAAAGCAAGTCTCCGACACGACAAATGAGCTTCTCATCAAAAATGCAGAGATGCTGAAAGCCAATTCAGTTGAAATCGCCAAAGAGAAAGAACGCGGCTTCGTCGACATTGAAACCTTGAAAAAAGTGCAGGACAATTTAATCGGCATAATTGAAGAGACCCTCAACATTCAAGAAGAGGGACAGGCAAAACGGCTGAAGGCTGAAGAAAAAATAAGGCAGCTTGAGGGAGATTTTAAAATGAAGCTTATGAATATGAAAGACGATCGGTAAATTTCCAAAAGGTCTTCCTTTAAGTCAGGCATTTTCAAAGGTATAATAAGGTCAGCATCCACTTGATGAGAGATGTTTGAATAAAGAGAGATGCCGGGAAGGATTTCCGGGCTTACATAAAAGGATCGGTATACATGAAAACACCTTTATATACAGCATTGGTTCACCATGCAGAAGGAAATCATCAATCTTTTCACGTTCCGGGACATCACAATGGAGATGTCTTTTTTGATGAAGCGAGAACCCTGTTTGAATCCATCCTGAAAATCGATGTCACCGAATTGACGGGTCTTGATGATTTACATGAGCCGTCAGGTGTTATAAAGGAAGCACAGGATTTAACCTCAGAGCTTTTTGGTGCAAAAGAAAGTTTTTTTCTCGTTAACGGATCAACGGTCGGCAATCTGGCCATGATTCTTTCAGTCTGCGGACCGGGTGATGTCCTGCTCGTTCAGCGAAATTGCCACAAGTCGGTATTTCATGCGGTTGAACTGTCGGGCGCCCAGCCGGTGTTTTTGACGCCTGAAGTGGATGATGCGCTTGATGTTCCAACCCATGTTCTGCAAAAGACCGTCCAAGATGCGATTTTAAAGCATCCGTCGGCAAAAGGGCTGATGCTGACATATCCTAATTACTACGGACATGCCGTCAACCTTCAACCCGTTATCTCTGAAGCCCATAAGCATGACATACCTGTCTTAGTCGATGAAGCCCATGGCGCCCATTTTATATTGGGCCGTCCATTTCCCCAGCCGGCATTAGAAGCGGGTGCGGATGCCGTCGTACAGTCAGCACATAAAACGCTGCCGGCGATGACAATGGGCTCCTACCTTCACCTCAACAGCGGGAGAATCAACAGGGACAGGCTGAAGCATTATGTGACCGTACTTCAGAGCAGCAGCCCTTCCTATCCGATTATGGCTTCTTTGGATTTAGCCAGGGCCTATGCCGAGGAGATCATAAAATCGCATAGAATAACAAAGATTGAAAAAGGGATCAATGAAATAAAAGAGCATTTCTTCAAAATCAAAGGACTGGAAATCGTAGAACCGGCTGATCCCGGCGTTCGGCAGGACCCTTTGAAGCTTTGTGTCAGGTCGCTTCATGGCCACTCCGGCTATGAATTGAAAAGCATCTTTGAGGCGAACGGGGTCCATCCCGAGTTAGCAGATGAAAAGCAGGTGCTGTTCATCCTTCCACTGGAGGGGAAAAGCAGACTCACACCGGAGCTCATCAGGAAGATTGAAAAGGGAATCGATCACTGGCCGGCCGCCAAGCAAAGCCGATCCCGGATCGAGCTGCCTATAGAAAAAATCACCACCTTGCCTTTTGAAAAAAGCGTCCTTTCCTCTTTGAAAAAAGAGGCGGTGCCATTGAGCAGGGCTGCCGGCAGAATCAGCGCCGAGCAGGTGATTCCATATCCGCCCGGCATTCCTTTGATCATGGCGGGGGAAAGAATAACCGAAGAGAGCATCAGCCAGTTGTCACGGCTTATCGACCTGAATGTTCACATTCAGGGAGGCGTTCACTTGGAGGATAAACAAATAACTGTCTATATAGAAGAGGAGTAATCATGAGCGGTTTATTTATTACTTTTGAAGGTCCTGAAGGTGCAGGAAAAACAACCGTCCTTGAGGCCGCAGCCCAAATATTGATGAAAAACGGCCATTCCGTTCTTGCAACAAGAGAACCGGGAGGCATTGACATATCCGAACAGATTCGCGAAGTCATTCTTAATCCGAAAAATACGGATATGGACCCTAAAACAGAGGCGCTTTTATATGCAGCGGCAAGGAGGCAGCACCTTGTTGAAAAAGTCAAACCCGCCCTTGATAAGGGGCAAATCGTCTTGTGCGACCGGTTCATCGACAGCTCCTTGGCTTATCAAGGATATGCAAGGGGACTTGGAATGGACGAAGTTCTTTCTATCAACCAGTTTGCGATCGGCGGTATGATGCCGGATGTGACCATTTTCTTTGCGATTGAACCCGAGGAAGGCCTCAAACGGATCAATGCAAATGAAGACCGGGAAAAGAACCGTCTCGATCTTGAACAAATTCACTTTCACAAGCGGGTTCAGGAAGGCTACCAAGAGGCGATCAAACGGTTTCCCGACCGTTTTCAAACGGTTGACGCCAGCCAGACATTTGAAGATGTATTAAAAAGGGTAAATCAAATTATTAATGAAGCGTTAAAAAATCGGCTGTGACCTGATTACCAATCGTTGTTATAATGGAAACAAGAATATCCTTAGGCGTTTCCAATCAAAAGGAGGCTTTTCATATGAAGTTAATTATAGCTGTTGTTCAGGATCAAGACAGCAATCGGCTTTTAAAGGCTTTGACCGATCATAATTTCCGCGTGACCAAGCTGGCGTCAACCGGCGGTTTTCTGAAATCGGGAAACACCACCTTCATGATGGGCGTTGATGATATTCGAGTGGATAAAGCGTTAAGTCTGATAAAAGAAAACGGAAGCAAACGGGATCAGCTGATTGCGCCTGTCTCTCCGATGGGAGGAAATGCGGATTCTTATGTTCCTTATCCGGTTGAAGTTGAAGTAGGCGGAGCAACCGTTTTTGTACTGCCAATTGAGCAATTCCATCAATTTTAAGGGTTGAGGATATGAAAATAAGTCAAGAACTGCGGACGATGATAGAAAAACAGCAGGCTCCTGCAATCAGAGGAGAAAATGCTGCTGCTTCTTTTAAGGAAAAGATGAATATACAAAGCGGTAAGCTCAGGTTTGAACAGCTGACGATGCTTTTGACCGATATCGAAACGTTTGGCAAAAGACTGACGAAATCAAGAAACTTCAAGGACTTGGCAAGATTTAAAGGCTTGATCAAACGTTTTGTGAAAGAAGCCGTGGAAAACGGTTTAACGCTTGAGAATTCAAGGAGTTTCGATTTATACGGAAACAGCAGAACGCTAAGCATCGTCAAGGAGCTTGACGAAAAGCTTGTACAGTTGACAGAGGAATTAATGGATCAAGAAAAGCCCTCTATCGAATTGTTGGAACGAATTGGGGAAATAAAGGGTTTATTGATAAACCTTTACACATAGAGAGTGATGGTATGGCTACAACCTGGACAGACATGCAAAAGCTTCAGCCGCGTGTCATGAAGCTTTTGCAAAACAGTATAGAAAGAAATCGTCTTGCACACGCTTATTTGTTTGAAGGCCGTAAAGGAACAGGCAAGCTGGATGCGGCCATATTGCTGGCGAAAAGTTTTTTTTGTCTGGAAAACGGTGCGGAACCTTGTGAATCCTGCCGAAACTGTCAGCGGATTTCTTCCGGCAACCATCCTGACGTACACGTCGTTCATCCTGATGGCTTATCCATCAAAAAAGGACAGATTCAGGCTCTTCAAGAGGAATTTTCAAAAACGGGCTTGGAATCGCATAAAAAGCTGTACATTATCTCCCATGCAGACCAGATGACGGCAAATGCGGCCAACAGTCTGCTGAAATTTTTGGAAGAGCCGAACAGCGATACGATAGCCATTCTTTTAACGGAACAGCAGCACAAGCTGCTTGATACGATTATATCGCGGTGTCAGGTTCTGTCTTTTCAATCGCTTTTGCCCGAATCGATTGAAAAGGAGCTGATCAAGCAAGGCGTCACACAGCAACTTGCTGCGATTTTGTCGAATATGACCAACAATTTATCGGAAGCGCTCGAATTAAGTCGAAATGATCAGTTTGCAGAGACGAGAGCGAAAGTGATAAAATTGTATGAAGTCTTACACCAGCGAAAAGGACATGCTTTTTTCTATATTCAAGATCAGTGGATGCCCTTTTTTAAGGAGAAAGACCATCAAGAAATGGGTCTTGATATGCTTTTATTTATATATCGTGATGTGTTGTCTATTCAGATCGGACATGAAGATAAAATATTATTTCAGGACTTATTCCAATCATTAAAACAGCACGCGCTGCAATCAACACAACAAAGAGTGACAAACCAGATTCTTGCTGTTTTAGAAGCAAAAAAACGGCTTTATTCCAATGTGAATGCCCAAGGTTTAATGGAGCACTTGGTTTTAATGCTGCAGGAGGGATAAGCTTGTATAACGTCATAGGTGTTCGCTTTAAAAAAGCGGGCAAAATTTATTATTTTGATCCAAACGGATTTCAGATAGATAAAGACAGCTGCGTCATCGTTGAAACGGTTCGCGGCGTTGAATACGGGCAGGTTGTCATCGCGAATAAGAAGGTGGACGAAAACGACGTTGTGCTGCCGTTGAAAAAAGTGATCAGGGTGGCGGATGAACGCGACCGGCTGATTGTGGAAGAAAATCAGGAAGCTGCACTTTCCGCCTTTGACGTATGCCAGAAAAAGGTCAATGAACACGGCTTGGAAATGAAATTGGTCGATGTCGAGTTTACCTTTGACCGAAACAAGGTTATTTTTTATTTTACGGCCGACGGAAGAGTGGACTTCAGAGAGCTTGTTAAGGATTTGGCATCCATCTTTAAAACGAGAATCGAACTGAGACAGATCGGTGTAAGAGATGAAGCCAAGATGCTGGGCGGCATCGGGCCTTGCGGAAGAATGCTGTGCTGTTCGACGTTTCTTGGCGATTTTGAACCGGTTTCTATCAAAATGGCAAAAGACCAAAATCTGTCCCTTAATCCAACGAAGATTTCCGGTCTATGCGGACGGCTGATGTGCTGTCTGAAATACGAAAACGATGAATACGAAACAGCCAAAGAACAGCTTCCGGATATCGGAGAAGTGATCGCCACGTCCAACGGACCGGCAAAGGTCGTCGGACTGAATATTCTCGAACGCATCCTGCAAGTCGAATTGACAGATTGCGAAAAAGTCGTTGAATACACGTGGGATGAGCTGTTGCAAGAAGGTGTCGTATCTGCACAAACCACAGATTGACGAGGTGTGAAACCTTGGATAAAAAAGAATTGTTTGATACAGTCATAAGTTTAGAAGAACAAATCGGATCCCTGTACCGGCAGCTTGGAGACCTTAAGCAGCACATCGGGGAAATGATCGAAGAAAATAATCATTTGCAGCTGGAAAACGAACATCTGCGGAAGCGGTTGGAAGAGACAGATCAAAGGCTGAATGTGGCAAAAGCGGATGAGAAAGAGATAAAAGCGGAAAAGACAGGGCATGCTGATATTGGAGAGGGCCACGATAATTTGGCGCGCCTGTATCAGGAGGGCTTCCACATCTGCAATATCCATTACGGAAGCGTCCGCAAAGAAGGAGACTGTCTGTTCTGCCTGTCGTTTTTAAATAAAAAATAAAAGCAAGGGCTTCCGGCAGACGGAAGCCCTTTTCACAGGACAGAAAGGGAAAAAACATGATTCAATTAAAAGATGATGAACGACTCGATTATTTGCTGGCAGAAGATATGAAAATCGTGCAAAGTCCGACGGTTTTTGCGTTTTCTTTAGATGCGGTGCTGCTGTCAAAGTTCGCCTATGTTCCCATCCAAAAAGGGAAAATCATTGATTTATGCACAGGCAACGGGATTGTTCCCCTGCTTCTCAGCACCCGTTCAAAAGCGGACATCACCGGGGTTGAAATCCAGGAAAGGCTTTATGATATGGCGCTTCGCAGTGTGGCCTACAACAATCTGGAACAGCAGATTGATCTCATCAGGGATGATTTGAACAATATGCCGCAGGTGCTTGGCTATAACAAAGCTGATGTTGTCACTTGCAATCCCCCTTATTTTAAAACTCCGCAAAAAACGGAGCAAAACCTGAATGAACACCTGGCTATAGCCAGACATGAAATTTACTGCACGCTGGAAGATGTGATTCGAGTCAGCAGCAAGCTTTTAAAACAAGGCGGAAAGCTGGCTCTCGTTCACAGGCCGGGCAGATTGCTCGAAATCTTTGAATTAATGAAGGCATATCAGATTGAACCGAAACGTGTGCAATTCGTTTATCCGAAACAGAGCAAAGAAGCTAATACCATTCTGGTGGAAGGCATTAAAGACGGCAGGCCCGACCTTAAAATTTTGTCTCCTCTGTTTGTATATGACGAGAATGACCAATATACAAACGAGATAAGGAAGATTTTATATGGAGACAAATGATCATTACTTTTATGTGCTGTCATGCGCAGACGGCAGCTTATATGCGGGCTATACGAACAATCTCGAAAAACGACTGAAAACCCACAATGACGGAAAGGGCGCCAAATATACAAGAGCGAGGCTGCCGGTCACGCTCCATTATGCGGAGCGCTTTCCAACAAAACGGGAGGCGATGCAAGCTGAGTATTATTTCAAAAAATTATCGAGAAAAAACAAAGAACATTATATAGAAGAAAAGCAAAAACGAAGGGAGGCTGTTGATCATCAATCGACAAAAGAGCTTTGCTCAACAATCAGAGATGGGCATTCTATACCTCGTGCCGACGCCAATCGGTAATTTGGAGGATATGACATTTCGGGCCATTGATACATTGAAAGAGGCTGACGTCATCGCCGCGGAGGACACACGGCAGACAAAGAAACTGTGCCATGTCTATCAAATTGAAACACAGCTGGTCAGCTATCATGAACATAACAAAGAAAGCAGCGGACATAAAATTTTGGAATGGCTGAAGGATGGGAAAAATGTCGCTTTGGTCAGCGATGCAGGCATGCCGACAATCTCTGATCCAGGCGCCGAAATCGTCCGCGATTTTATCGCGATCGGCGGGTACGTTGTGCCTCTGCCGGGGGCGAATGCGGCTATGACCGCGCTGATCGCTTCGGGCATCGCTCCCCAGCCATTCTTCTTTTTCGGCTTTTTGGACCGGAATAAACGCGAAAGAAAAAAGCAGCTTGAGGCGTTGAAAAACAGGCGGGAAACGATGATTTTTTACGAATCTCCCCATCGGCTCAAGGAAACGCTGACGGCGATTTACGATGTGTTTGGCAACCGCAACATTGCCGTGACAAGAGAGCTGACAAAGAAATTTGAAGAATTTATAAGAGGGACGATCGAAGAAGTGCTGGCATGGACCGAGCAGGAGCAAGTGCGCGGAGAATTTTGCCTTGTGATTGAAGGGGCCGGCGAAGAGGTTGTCGAAGAAGCGCTTTGGTGGGAGAATCTATCAGAAAAAGAACATGTTGAATATTATATCGGCAAAGGACTCCATTCGAAAGAAGCGATCAAAAAAACCGCTGCCGACCGAAGCGTTCCCAAACGAAAAATTTATGAAGCCTACCATATACAAAACTAAAAAAACCGCTCTTGCTTCCGCAAGAACGGTTTTTGTATAATCAAAATAATTATTTTTGAGATTGAAGTTGTGCTTGAATCTCGTTGATGATTTGCTCAGCGCCTTCTGGGCTAAGAACCAATTTACCGCCGGCAAGTTTAAGGTTGTCATCAGAAACTTCACCTGTTACTTGGCAAGTCATGTTTGGTTTATATTTTTTCAAGATGATTTTTTCGTCGTCAACATAGATTTCAAGAGCGTCTTTTTCTGCGATTCCAAGTGTACGGCGAAGTTCAATCGGAATCACCACGCGTCCTAGCTCATCAACTTTACGTACGATACCTGTAGATTTCATATTCATTCTCCTCCCGAAAGATTCTTATTTTAATAGGTGTTATTATCTTCGTCATTATTCGACAAAATCCTTACAGTCCTAGCATAACAAGGTTTCCAATAAACGTCAATCATTTTCTTTTCTATTGATTGTAAAAATTACATCATATAGTCAAAAGACCTTGTGAGAACTGATTAAACAAGGGATTTGAAGATGATAAAACCAAGTTATAGTCTTGAAAAATGCCCTTAAATCAAGACTTTCGAACTAAGGTTTTTCTTCATATCGATTATATACGACATTATTCGACAATGAAAGCATTTTTTTGTCGAAGTATAATTTTTCTTTTCAAATCAAAAATTGTAATCGACTGCATTCATTGTTTGTCGACAATGTATATTTTCTTGAACTTAAAGGCTAAGATGGTATCATATATAGAGGGATTATATATTGAGTATATAGTGAATGAATGCACATGCCGCTCTCGTCCTTTGGGCGGGAGTTTTTTGACATTTTAATTGGGAGGTTCCATGATGCCGCAAGAAAAGAATACGTTTTACATTACAACACCGATCTACTATCCAAGTGGAAAGCTACATATTGGTCACGCCTACACAACCGTTGCCGGTGATGCGATGGCCCGGTACAAAAGACTGCGGGGCTTTGATGTAAGATACTTAACAGGAACAGATGAGCACGGACAGAAAATCCAACAAACAGCGGAGAAGGAGAATATCACTCCGCAGGAATTGGTCGATCGTGCGGCAGAAGACATTCAAGAGCTCTGGAAAAAGCTAGATATATCCAACGATGATTTCATTCGAACCACACAAGAACGGCATAAAAGTGTGATCGAAAAGGTTTTCCAAAAGCTGCTCGACAACGGCGATATTTATCTTGATCAATATGAGGGCTGGTACAGCATCCCTGATGAAACATTCTACACCGAAACACAGCTTGTCGATGTTGAACGCAATGAAAAAGGCGAGGTGATCGGCGGAAAAAGTCCTGACAGCGGGCACCCCGTTGAACTGATCAAGGAAGAATCCTATTTCTTCCGTATGGGGAAATACGCTGACCGCCTTCTCGCTTTCTATGAAGAGAATCCTGAATTCATTCAGCCTGAATCCCGCAAAAACGAAATGATCAACAATTTTATTAAACCGGGTCTTGAAGATTTAGCTGT
Organism: Bacillus sp. z60-11; assembly: GCF_046464135.1. Classification (NCBI taxonomy): domain Bacteria; kingdom Bacillati; phylum Bacillota; class Bacilli; order Caryophanales; family Bacillaceae; genus Bacillus; species Bacillus sp. z60-11. The sequence goes on from NZ_JBIYSN010000010.1 coordinate 12,581, forward strand.
CTCCAGAACGACATTTGACTGGGGCATCAAAGTGCCGGGAAATCCAAAGCATGTCATCTATGTATGGATCGATGCGCTGTTTAACTACATCACGGCTCTGGGCTTTAATACGGCAAATGATGAAAATTATCAGAAGTATTGGCCGGCTGATGTTCACCTGGTCGGCAAGGAAATCGTCCGCTTCCATACCATCTATTGGCCGATCATGCTGATGGCATTAGACCTTCCATTGCCTAAAAAGGTTTTTGCCCACGGCTGGCTGTTAATGAAAGATGGAAAGATGTCTAAATCAAAAGGGAATGTAGTCGACCCTGTGACACTGATCGACAAATACGGCCTTGATGCACTTCGCTACTATCTGCTTCGCGAAGTTCCGTTTGGATCTGATGGTGTATTCACACCGGAAGGATTTGTTGAGCGGATAAATTATGACTTGGCGAATGACTTGGGCAACCTTTTAAACAGAACGGTCGCCATGATCAACAAATATTTCGACGGACAGATCCAAGCTTATGAAGGCCCTGTAACGGCTTACGATGAATCGCTGTCTTCATTTGCAAAAGAGACGATTCAAGCGTATGAGCGGGCGATCGAAAACATGGAGTTTTCTGTTGCACTTTCGTCCCTCTGGCAGTTTGTCAGCAGAACCAATAAATATATTGATGAAACAGCACCATGGATTCTTGCGAAAGATAAAGAAAAAGAAAAAGAGCTTCAATCTGTGATGTACCATTTAGCTGAATCGCTGAGAATCACCGCTGTGCTGCTTCAGCCGTTTTTAACGCAGACGCCTGAAAAGATTTTTTCACAGCTGGGCATTTCCGATCCTTCATTAAAAGGATGGGATAGCATTGACAGCTTCGGACAATTAAAGTCGGTGCAGGTTCAAAAAGGAGAACCGTTGTTTCCGCGGCTCGATGCTGAGGAAGAAGTCGCATATATTAAAGCAAAAATGCAGGGAGCGGCTCCAAAAGAAGAAGCGAAAAAAGAAGCGGAAGCGCCTGAACGGCTCTCGGAGATCACAATTGATGATTTTATGAGCACGGAGCTGCGGGTTGCTGAAGTCATTCGTGCGGAACCTGTTAACAAAGCGGACCGGCTGTTGAAGCTTCAGCTCGATTTAGGCTTTGAAAAGCGCCAGGTCGTTTCGGGAATTGCGAAACACTACAAACCTGAGGAGCTCATCGGCCGAAAAGTGATTTGCGTAACCAATTTAAAACCGGTCAAGCTAAGAGGCGAGTTGTCTCAAGGCATGATTTTAGCTGGAGAGGATCAAGGTCTTCTTTCACTGGCATCCGTAGACAGTTCACTGGCGAACGGGACACGTATTAAATAAATCAGACCAATAGCAAAAGGTGTTTCACGTGTAACATTTCGTCGAACACCTTTTGTTTTTATCGACAACATTTATGAAAAAGGTGGCGTTTACATGTTATTTGACACACATGCACATTTAAATGCCGAGCAGTTCAACGACGATTTGGAAGACGTGATTGCCCGGGCAAAGAAAGAAGAAGTGGAACACATCGTAGTGGTCGGTTTTGACCGGCCGACGATTACGCGCGCAATGGAATTGATTGATGCTTATGATTTCATTTATGCGGCAATCGGCTGGCACCCTGTTGATGCGATTGATATGACGGATGAGGACTTAGCATGGATCAAGAAGCTCTCGGCCCATGAAAAGGTTGTGGCGATTGGAGAAATGGGACTGGACTATCATTGGGATAAATCGCCGAAGGACGTTCAAAAAGAAGTGTTCAGAAAACAAATCGCATTGGCAAAAGAGGTCAACCTGCCGATCGTCATCCATAACCGCGAGGCAACTGAAGACGTTGTATCCATATTGCGCGAAGAAGGGGCGGAAAAAGTCGGCGGCATTATGCATTGCTTCACCGGGAGTGCCGAAATCGCCAAAGAATGCATCGATATGAATTTTTACCTATCTTTTGGCGGGCCGGTCACATTTAAAAATGCCAAAAAACCGAAAGAAGTTGTCAAACAAGTGCCGAACGATCGAATTTTGATCGAGACGGATTGCCCGTTTTTGGCGCCTCATCCTTTTAGAGGAAAGCGTAATGAACCGAGCTATGTCAAGCTTGTCGCTGAGCAGATTGCTGAACTGAAAGGGCTGACTTATGAGGAAGTGGCAACTTTTACTACAGAGAATGCAAAAAAACTTTTCGGCATTAACTGACAGCATTTGATATCGACCTGTGGGCAAGCTTGTCTTTTCGGGAGAAGGTTCTCAAAAGTTCTACATGTCTGTTTACACTCATAGGATATCTGTGTCGACAAGTCTTTCTTTCTTTCTTTTATGAGGGTGTTTTCCCATAATAAAAGAGATGGCGGGCTTGCGGAGAAAATAGAGAGGAGGGTTGACAGGCTTGTAGATACTCTATATAATCTCCCCGAGGAGAAGGAGGCGTTTTTCATCATACAAAAAATGAAAAAGCTGTTTTCCGTAAAGCTTAGCAAAAGCAGATGGATACTGGTTGCTGCTGGACTGCTAGTGGCAGGAAGCGGAACTGCTTACGGAGTACATGAGCTCGCTAAACAGCAAGTCTCAATATCTATTAACGGGAAAAAGCAGGATGTTCGCACGCATGCTAAAACCGTAGGCGAGCTGCTGAAAAGTTTGGATATTGAAACGAGGAAAGAAGATCTTATTTCTCCCGCTGAAAATACAAAAATCACGGGCAACATGAACATTGAGTATGTTGCTGCCAAGCCCGTTCAGTTGACGATAAACGGGAAGGAAAAGAAAATATGGACAACAGCGGGTACAGTCGGAAAGCTTCTGAAAGATTTAAATCTTGAGTTGGCGGAACACGATCAAATTAACCCCTCAGTTGATAAAGAAATAAAAAAAGATATGAAGCTGACTTTGCAAAGGGCTTTTAAAGTAACCGTAAAGGATGCCGGTAAACATAAAGATATATGGACAACTTCGACTACGGTCGCTGACTTTTTAAAACAACATAAGATCAGCATAAGCGATAAGGATGAAGTCAAGCCTGCACTAGACAAGAAGCTGACGAAAGATCAGGCTGACGTTTACATCACCCGTATCAAAAAAGTCACCGATGTAGTGGAAGAAAAGATCCCTTTTGACGTCCAGAAGAAAGAAGATTCATCTCTGGAGAAGGGCGAACAGAAGGTCGTTCAGCACGGCAAAGAAGGCAAGCTTAAAAAGCATTATGCCGTCGTGATGAAAAACGGCAAAGAAGTTTCCAGGGAATTGATTAAAGAGGAAACGACAGCAGAAAGCAAAGCCAAAGTGATCGCCGTCGGAACAAAACGAAAAGCAGTGGCGCAAGTCAGCGCGAATGTATCGCGCGGCAATCAATCCTCAGGAAAAGAATTTTATGTATCATCCACAGCGTATACTGCAAGCTGTAACGGATGCTCAGGCCATACTGCGACCGGCGTGAATTTGAAAAGCAATCCGGGCTCCAAGGTGATTGCTGTAGATCCAAGCGTCATTCCATTGGGCTCCAAAGTGCATGTAGAAGGATACGGTTATGCGATCGCAGCCGATACGGGCTCAGCCATTAAAGGCCGCAAAATTGATGTATTCTTTCCGAACAAGTCCGCCGCTTACCGGTGGGGGAACAAACGAGTTAAAATCAAGGTTTTGAACTAAATATACTTATATTATTTTTAGCAAGCAGAGGGATTTTGCGCCCTCTGTTTTTTTGGTTATAATAGATCCATCTTGTTTCTCATCTAATTAGACGGTTTTGTTACAAAAAGGTTTCAGTTTTTTTTAAAATGTAATATAAGGTTTTTCGACATTCGGAGGAAAAAATGAAAATTAAAGAAATTATTGTGGTTGAAGGACGTGATGACACAGCCAAAATCAAATCGGCTGTTGATGCAGATACAATAGAAACAAACGGATCTGCTATAGGAGAGGATGTCATCAGGCGGATTCGGCTCGCTCAGAAAACGCGCGGCGTCATTATATTTACTGACCCCGATTTCCCGGGGGAGAAAATCAGAAAAACGATTGCCGAAAAAGTACCGGGCTGTAAGCATGCATTTTTGCCAAAGCATTTGGCAAAGCCTAAAAACAACCGGGGAATTGGTGTTGAGCATGCCTCGCTTGAAAGCATCCGCGACTGTTTGAGAACCGTTCAAGAAGAAATGGATGCGGTGGAACCGGAAATCAAGACCGAGGATTTAATCGAAGCCGGCCTGATTGGAGGCCCGCTTGCGAAACAAAGACGCGAGCGGCTCGGCGACATATTGAATATCGGATACACAAACGGAAAGCAGCTTCAAAAACGGCTGCAGATGTTTCAAATTAAAAAGAGTGACTATTTAAGCGCGCTGGATGCAGTGCTGCGGGAGGAAGAGAATGAATAAGGACATCGCCACCCCAATAAGAACAAAGGAAATTCTCAAGCGGTACGGTTTTTCATTTAAGAAAAGCTTGGGACAGAACTTCCTGATCGACACGAATATATTGGACAGAATCGTTGACCACGCCGAAGTGACCGGGACAACGGGCGTGATTGAAATCGGCCCGGGGATCGGGGCATTGACCGAACAGCTGGCAAAACGCGCGAAGAAAGTGGCGGCGTTTGAAATCGACCAAAGGCTATTGCCGATTTTAAAGGACACCCTTTCTCCGTACGACAATGTAACGGTCCTCCATCAGGATGTTCTGAAAGCGGACATCAAGGCGGTGATGGATGAACAGTTTCAAGACTGTGAAGAGGTCATGGTCGTCGCTAATCTGCCGTATTATGTGACCACACCTATTATTATGAAGCTTTTAGAGGAGAATCTGCCTTTGAAAGGCATTGTCGTCATGCTGCAAAAAGAGGTCGCAGACCGGATGGCAGCTAAGCCTTCTTCAAAGGAATACGGATCCCTCTCCATCGCCGTTCAGTTTTACACTGAAGCAAAAACGGTCATGAACGTTCCGAAAACCGTTTTCGTACCTCAGCCAAATGTTGATTCTGCCGTCATCAGGCTGACGTTGAGGAAAGAACCTGCCGTTCAAGTTCAGAATGAAGCGTTTTTCTTTCAGGTCGTGAAGGCAAGTTTTGCTCAGCGCCGCAAAACGCTTTTAAACAATCTCGTCAATAATTTGGCGAATGGCAAAGAGCATAAAGCGGATATTGAAAAAGCGCTCCAAGACTCGCAGATTGACGGCAAAAGGCGCGGAGAATCGCTCAGCATTGAAGAGTTCGCCGTTCTGAGCGAGCATTTATCGAAAGCCCTTCTTTGATGGAGGGCTTTTTTTATGAAGCGCGGCGCACTGATGAGGCTTGCCAGCTGTTCACCACTTGAACGGCAGGTACATAGGCTAAAGAAGCACCTTTATTATTGTTTTTTCGTTCATCATGATGGGGCTTAGTCTATGTGTGGAGTGAAAAGCATGCAATTTAAAATAGGCGATATGGTTGTCAGAAAATCCTATCGAAGGGATATATTATTTCGAATTATACGAATTGATCAATCGGCAAACGGTGATCCTGTCGCCGTATTGCACGGAGATGAAGTCAGATTGATCGCTGATGCGAATTTGTCTGACCTGGAGATTGTGCGCGAGGCTGAGCGGCAGATGAGAAAGAGGGAGGAAGAATCAAAAATGAAGGAATCCCTCGATCTGCTTCGCCAGGATTATAAGCTTCTTCGCGACAAACACGAATACCGCGCCACAAATCAATACAGCACCCAACAGCAATATTTCCATCTGCCTGGAAGGGTTTTGCATTTAGATGGCGATTCAGCTTATTTAAAAAAGTGCCTGACATTGTATGAAAAGATCGGCGTTCCAGTGTACGGGATTCATTGTCATGAAAAGAAAATGTCTTCCGTTATTGAGGAGCTGATCGATGAATACCGTCCGGATCTCCTTGTCATCACCGGACATGATGCCTATTCAAAGCAAAAGGGCGATATCGACAATTTGGACGCTTACAGGCACACCAAAGATTTCATCGAAACTGTGCAAAAAGCGAGGAAAAAAATCCCCCATCTCGATCAGCTTGTCATTTTTGCCGGGGCGTGCCAGTCCCATTTTGAATCATTGATCAGAGCCGGGGCTAATTTTGCAAGCTCACCCTCAAGAGTCAACATCCATGCGCTTGATCCGGTTTATATTGTGGCAAAAATCAGCTTCACTCCGTTTATGGACCGCATCAACGTCTGGGAGGTGCTCAGGAATACCCTGACGCGGGAGAAAGGGCTCGGCGGCATTGAAACACGCGGTGTTTTAAGAATCGGGATGCCATATAAAGCAAACGATTAAAGGGTTGTCAGGATGATCATCCACCTTGGCCCGGGAGGACATGCGGGTCCCTCAAGCGGTCTGTGAACAGCGGAGAAATAAGCGTTTCTCAATAAGATAAAAACCCGCCGCAAGTGCGGGTTTTTTGCTTCGCTTTTGAATAAATTTTCCCTTTTTTTAAAAAGCATACATAAATAAGCGAAAAATGAGGAAAATAAGGGAAAGTTGATGTAGAATTTGTCACAAATATTTTATTGACAGAGGCTTATGAACGTTGATATAATTTAAATTTTATTTGACAAAAATGGGCTTCTGGTGTATACTGAATATAGTGAGGTGGATGCAATGGCGAAAACGTTGTCCGATATTAAAAGATCGCTTGATGGACATTTGGGAAAAAGGCTGACGTTAAAAGCAAACGGAGGCCGCCGAAAAACGATTGAGCGTTCGGGCATTTTAGCTGAGACGTACCCTTCTGTTTTTGTGATACAACTAGATCAAGACGAGAACTCGTTTGAAAGAGTTTCATACAGTTATGCCGATATTCTTACTGAGACGGTTGAGTTAAGATTTTCTGACGATAAAACGAGCTCAGTAGCCCTTTAATAAGCAGTAAACGTCATGTTTACTGCTTTTTTGTTTTATCCAATATTTTTCGGGCAAGTTCTGCTAAAGATCAAGCAAAGCTAATGAATGTCACTCGTTTTATGATGAGTCAGACGAATGGTATGATACTTGAAAGGGGCTGTTTCGCATGGGCAGACGTCGAAGCATCATGTCAGAGGAATTCAAAAATGAATTGGCTAAAGATCTTGGATTTTACGATACGGTAAAAACTGAGGGCTGGGGCGGAATTCGGGCCAGAGACGCCGGAAACATGGTGAAGAGGGCCATCGAATTAGCCGAACAGCAAATGGCTCAAAACAGACAAAATCAATAAAACAGTGACAACCGGAGGACAATTTGTCCTCCGTTTTTTATCAGGGCCTTTTACGAGGCGGCCATGCCTCTGCCAGCAGAGCTAAAAAAGCGGCGCCCTGCTGCTGTGCATGCATTTGTACGCCTGTACTTCAAAATATGTTACAATGTGGATACTTATGTTTAGATGGAGAAGTAGGTGACTGGATTGCGTATTTTAGAGAAGGCGCCGGCTAAAATTAATTTGTCGCTCGACGTTCGCCGTAAACGTTCTGACGGGTATCACGAAGTTGAAATGGTGATGACAACGATCGATTTGGCGGATCGAATTGAATTAACAGAGCTGGCAGAAGATAAAGTGACAGTATCTTCACATAACCGTTTTGTACCGGACGATCAGCGAAACCTTGCTTATCAGGCTGCGATGCTCATAAAAAAGCGTTACGCCATTACAAAAGGTGTTTCCATTTTCATCACAAAGGTCATTCCTGTGGCGGCAGGGCTCGCCGGAGGGAGCAGCGATGCAGCCGCTGTCCTCAGAGGTTTGAACCGCCTGTGGGATTTGAAGCTTTCTGTGAATGAACTGGCCGAGCTCGGTGCGGAAATCGGATCGGATGTCTCATTTTGCGTTCACGGGGGAACGGCTCTGGCAACAGGGCGGGGGGAAAAAATCCGCCACATCGGGACGCCGCCGCACTGCTGGGTTGTATTGGCGAAGCCGACGATCGGCGTATCAACCGCGGAAGTGTACAAGCAGCTGAAGCTCGACAAAATCGAACATCCGGATGTTCAAGGTATGATTTCTGCGATTGAAGAGAAAAATTTTCATAAAATGTGTGAAAAACTTGGGAATGTTCTCGAAACAGTCACATTGAACATGCACCCTGAAGTGGCGATGATAAAAAATCAAATGAAACGATTTGGCGCAGATGCGGTACTGATGAGCGGAAGCGGACCGACGGTGTTCGGACTGGTGCAGTATGAATCAAAAGTACAGAGAATTTACAACGGGTTAAGAGGGTTTTGCGATCAGGTATATGCTGTCCGAATGATCGGAGAACAAAATGACCTTGATTAAATCCGTATGTTAAGTTATATTATTTTTAAAAATATTCGGATTTTGGAGGTAAGTGCATGAAGTTTCGTCGAAGCGGCAGATTGGTGGATCTGACAAATTATTTGTTGACCCATCCGCATGTCTTAGTGCCATTAACCTTCTTTTCAGAACGGTATCAATCTGCTAAATCATCAATTAGTGAAGATTTAACCATCATTAAGCAGACCTTCGAGCAGCAGGGAATCGGAACGCTTCAGACAGTGCCGGGAGCAGCGGGCGGTGTTAAATACATTCCAAAGGTTAAGCTTGATGAGGCAGCAGACTTTGTCAAAACACTCGGGGAGTCGTTGGTCGATTCAGAACGGATTTTGCCCGGCGGTTATCTATATATGACGGACGTCCTCGGAAAGCCATCAGTGTTAACAAAGGCCGGGAAGATTTTTGCTTCAGCTTTTTCGGACAGGGAAATCGATGTCGTGATGACGGTCGCCACGAAAGGCATTCCGCTGGCATATGCCGTAGCGAGTTATTTGGATGTGCCGACGGTCATCGTCAGGAAGGACAACAAGGTTACGGAAGGGTCAACGGTCAGCATCAATTATGTTTCAGGTTCATCCAACCGCATTCAGACGATGTCGCTTGCAAAACGCAGCTTGAAAACGGGTTCGCACGTGTTGATCATCGATGATTTTATGAAAGCGGGCGGTACGATCAATGGCATGATCAATCTGCTGGATGAATTCAACGCTCATGTTGCAGGCATCGGCGTTCTTGTTGAAGCCCAGGGGGTGCAGGAGCGGCTTGTTGATGAGTATATGTCGCTTCTTACCCTTTCAGAAATCGATATAAAGGAAAAAAACGTAGAAATACAAAACGGAAATTTTCCGCGATTTTTTGAAGAAAATCAATAAAGAATGGGGAGATTGAGAATGGCAAAGGTTGTTCAGACAAAGGAAGCTCCGGAAGCAATCGGACCATATTCACAGGGGATTATCGTCAATAATATGTTTTACAGTTCAGGGCAAATTCCTCTGACCCCGGCGGGTGAAATGGTCGATGGAGACATCACGGAACAGACGCATCAGGTGTTCCGCAATTTAAAAGCCGTTCTGAAAGAAGCGGGCGCTTCGCTTGAAACCGTCGTGAAAGCGACCGTGTTTTTGGCTGACATGAATCAATTTGCCGAGGTTAATGAGGTCTACGGCCAGTATTTCGCTGAACATAAACCGGCGAGATCATGTGTGGAGGTTGCGCGTCTCCCGAAAGATGCATTGGTTGAAATTGAAGTCATCGCACTCGTGAAATAGATGAATCGTTAAAAGGTGGTTTTGGCTGACAAAACCATCTTTTTTTGTTGGAATTTTTGACAATTCAGTGTGTTTTTATCCCAATATTACAAAAATATTTTAGGGTTATGCAGGAAAACAAAAAAAACCGTTGAATAATTACACTAATGTTTTTATATTGGGAAAAGGTGGTGAACTACTGTGGAAGTTACCGACGTAAGATTACGCCGCGTGAATACCGATGGTCGCATGAGAGCGATTGCATCCATCACGCTGGATCACGAATTTGTAGTGCATGACATTCGTGTAATTGATGGAAACAATGGTCTTTTCGTTGCGATGCCAAGTAAGCGTACACCTGATGGAGAGTTTCGTGATATCGCTCATCCAATCAACTCAAGCACCCGCGGAAAAATTCAGGACGCGGTGTTAAATGAATATCATCGTTTGGGTGACGTTGAGGAAATAGAATATGAAGAAGCGGGAGCTTCTTAAAAAAGAAGGGCTTATAGAAAGCCCTTTTTGTTTTGCAAAAAATGATGATATGATAATAAAATGACAATATATGGTTTATCCGTGCATATATCAGTAAATGGGTGAAAATGAAGCCCGGGCAGCTTAGTTCACTAAAAGAACAGAGACTTAGCCGAAAGATATGATCCCATAAATATCCCAGAAAGTCTAAAATTTGTCGTCTTGATTTGCTGATTTCCTTTTTTGGCTTGCTTGAAATCAGCTCATATTTAGGATATATTTTTCTATGGATAATAGGGATAATGGAGGCCAATACATGGATAAGCGGTTTGCAGTTGTATTAGCAGCTGGTCAAGGAACGAGAATGAAATCAAAGTTATATAAAGTGCTTCATCCTGTTTGCGGAAAGCCGATGGTCGAACATGTTGTCGATGAAGCCCGCAAGCTGTCATTGGAAAAGTTGGTTACAATTGTCGGACATGGTGCAGAAGATGTCAAAAAACAGCTCGGGGAAAAGAGTGAATATGCTCTTCAAGCTGAACAGCTCGGTACGGCACATGCTGTCAAGCAAGCTAAATCGATTCTTGCAGGCGAAAAAGGAACGACGATCGTCATTTGCGGAGATACTCCGCTTTTAACAGCGGAAACAATGGAAGCCATGCTCCGTGAGCATCAGGAGAAAGCAGCCAAGGTTACGATTTTAACAGCACTTGCGGAAGATCCGACAGGCTATGGACGCATCATACGCAACGAAAGCGGCGATGTTGCAAAAATTGTCGAACATAAAGACGCAACAGCTGAGGAACGCCTTGTCAAAGAAATCAACACAGGAACCTACTGCTTTGATAATGAAGCTCTTTTCCAGACGATCGAGCAGGTGTCCAATGATAATGTCCAAGGGGAATATTATCTTCCTGATGTGATTGAAATCTTGAAAAATCAAGGGGAGACTGTTGCCGCTTATCAGACTGATAACTTCCAAGAAACGCTCGGAGTCAATGACAGGGTAGCTCTGTCTCAAGCTGAAGCTTATATGAAGCAGCGCATCAACAAACGCCATATGCAAAATGGCGTCAGCTTAATCGATCCAGCCAACACATACATTTCACCGGAAGCCGTCATCGGCCGGGATACCGTGATTTATCCTGGAACGGTGATCAAGGGCAGAGTTGTCATCGGTGAAGACACGATGATCGGACAAAACAGCGAGCTGGAAAACTGTACGATCGGGAGCCGGACCGTTATTAAACAGTCCGTTGTCGTGGACAGCGAAGTCGGCGACGATGTGACGATCGGGCCGTTTGCTCATATCAGACCTGACTCTAAAATCGGCAATGAAGTAAGAATCGGCAATTTCGTAGAAGTGAAAAAGTCGCAATTCGGAGATCGCAGCAAAGCATCTCATTTAAGTTACATAGGGGACGCGGAAATTGGATCGGATGTCAATCTCGGCTGCGGTTCGATTACCGTTAATTATGACGGGAAAAATAAGTTTAAAACGAAAATTGAGGACGGAGCTTTTGTTGGCTGCAACTCCAACTTGGTTGCTCCTGTAACAATCGGCGAGGGCGCTTACGTAGCGGCGGGTTCAACAATTACCGATGATGTACCCGGCCGGGCTTTGTCTATTGCAAGGGCAAGACAAGTCAACAAAGAAGACTACGTTGAGAACATACACAAAAAATAATCCTAAATCGGAGGTTTACCATGTCTAAATATGAAGACGACAATTTGAAGATTTTTTCTTTAAACTCAAATCCGGGTCTTGCGAAGGAAATCGCGGATAGCGTCGGAGTTGAGCTTGGAAAGAGTTCTGTTAAACGCTTTAGCGACGGTGAGGTTCAAATCAATATCGAAGAAAGCATCCGCGGCTGCGACTGCTATGTCATCCAATCGACAAGCGCGCCGGTGAACGAGCACATCATGGAGCTTTTGATCATGGTGGATGCGCTGAAACGTGCGTCGGCGAAAACGATTAATATCGTGATGCCTTATTACGGCTATGCCCGTCAGGACCGTAAAGCCCGTTCCCGCGAGCCGATTACCGCAAAACTCGTGGCCAACCTGCTTGAAACAGCCGGCGCTACCCGGGTGATCGCTCTTGACCTGCACGCTCCGCAAATTCAAGGTTTCTTCGATATCCCGATCGACCATTTAATGGGTGTTCCGATTTTAGGAAATTATTTTGAAGAGAAAAATTTCAAGGATGTCGTGATCGTGTCTCCTGACCACGGTGGTGTGACACGTGCCCGCAAGCTGGCGGACCGTTTGAAAGCGCCGATTGCGATTATCGACAAACGTCGTCCAAAGCCGAATGTGGCCGAGGTTATGAATATCATCGGACATATTGAAGGAAAAACAGCCATTTTAATCGATGATATTATCGATACTGCAGGAACGATTACGCTTGCGGCCAATGCGCTCGTCGAAAGCGGCGCAGAGGAAGTGTATGCATGCTGTACACATCCGGTTCTTTCCGGTCCGGCGATCGAAAGAATCGACAATTCCAAAATTAAAGAGCTCGTTGTGACCAACAGCATTGAGCTTCCTGAAGAAAAGAAAATTGCGAAGTTTAAACAGCTTTCTGTCGCGCCGCTGTTGGCGGAAGCGATTATTCGTGTGCATGAAAAACAATCTGTCAGCTTCCTGTTCGATTAATTTGCTGATTCTGGTTTAAAGTTTTGTCGTTATGGGTATGGTTTTAGAAAGACCAATCTAACGATAGGATGGTGCTGAATATGGCAATTTTAAAAGCGGAAGAAAGAACGGATTCCAGACGGTCTTCTTTAAGAAGAATTCGGCAATCCGGGTATGTGCCGGGTGTCATTTACGGAAGAAATCTGGAGAACAAATCCGTAGCGTTAGACAGTATCGAGCTTTTAAAAATCTTGCGCGCTGAGGGCAAAAATACGATTATCAACTTGGATATAAACGGTGATCAGCACTCTGTTATGGTGACTGAGCTGCAGACGGATCCGTTAAAAGATTCAATCGTCCATGCCGATTTTAAAGTGGTTGATATGGAAGCGGAAATTGAGGCGACGGTCCCTGTAAACCTTACGGGTGAAGCAGAGGGCATCAAACAGGGCGGTGTTCTTCAGCAGCCGCTTTACGAGCTGTCTGTCACAGCAAAGCCGAAGAACATTCCGCAAACGATCGACGTCGATATTTCCAGTCTCGAAGTCAACGATGTTCTAACCGTCGGCGATATTCCGTCCAAAGGTGATTATTCATACAACCATGAGCCTGGTGAAGTTGTTGCATCCATTCTTCCTCCTCAAAAGCAGGAAGAAACGGAAGCCGAATCAGCCGCACAAGACGTTGAGGAACCAGAAAAAGGCACTGAAGAGGAAAAAGAAGAATAAATACGTAAGACGTAATCCTCCCGCGGTTACGTCTTTTGTGCTAGAATGAGGGGAAATTAGGATGCTCCCCCTCGGTATGCTGAGGCAGGGTTTTGCTTAAGGGAGGATATAGAATAATGCTTGTGTTTGCAGGATTGGGCAATCCGGGTAAAACATATGAAAATACGAGACACAATGTAGGTTTTATGACGATCGACGAGCTCTCAAAAGAGTGGAGCATTCCGCTTGATAAAACAAAGTTCAACGGTCAATACGGAATTGGATTTGTTTCCGGCAAAAAGGTTCTACTTGTTAAGCCGCTTACATATATGAACTTATCGGGAGAATGCTTGAGGCCGCTTCTGGATTATTACGAAATCCCTGTTGAGAACATGAAGGTGATCTATGATGATTTGGATCTTCCGACCGGAAAAATCCGTCTGAGGACAAAAGGAAGCGCAGGAGGCCATAACGGCATCAAATCGATGATTCAGCATCTGGGAACAGCGGAGTTTAACCGGATCAGAATCGGAATCGGCCGTCCGGTCAACGGCATGAAAATCGTCGACTATGTGCTTGGCGCTTTTACAGATGAAGAAGAGCCGGCGATACAAGAGGCCGTCAAACAATCGGCCAAGGCCTGTGAAGCTTCTTTGGAAAAACCTTTTTTAGAAGTCATGAATGAATTTAATGCAAAGGTATAAGCGGCACGGGATCAGAACATACTAGTCGTAAAAAGACTGGCTATGGGAGGTTCCTTTATGGCTTTGCATTATTACTGCCGCCATTGCGGCGTAAAAGTAGGAAGTCTTGATCATTCTTATGTCAATAGCGCGCAATTGGGCTTTGACCACTTAACAAATGAGGAAAGAAACGATATGATTTCTTATAAGGATAATGGGGATTTACACATTAGGACGATATGTGAAGATTGCCAGGAAGCGCTGGAACGAAATCCGGATTATCATCAATATCAGTCATTTATTCAATAAAAAAGCTTTGGTGTAGAGACTAGACCAAAGCATTTTTCTATTTGAGGAAGAGAGGAGGGGCTCATTTGAACAATATTCAATCATACATTACAGAAAGCGATGATTTTAAATCCATCGTCAACGGTTTAAACGAAGGGCTGAAGGAGCAGCTGCTTGCGGGGCTCTCCGGATCAGCCCGGTCGCTGTTTACAGCCGCTCTTTCAAAAGAATCTGGACGGCCGTTGTTTTTAATTACACATAACCTTTATCAGGCTCAAAAAATTACAGATGATTTAACAGGGCTGATAAAAGATCAGCCTGTCCTTTTGTATCCTGTAAATGAGTTGATTTCGTCCGAGATAGCGGTTGCAAGCCCTGAGCTGCGCTCGCAAAGGCTCGATGTTTTAAATAGGCTGGCAAGCGGAGAATCTCCGATCATAGTTGCTCCCGCTGCAGCCGTGAGAAGAATGCTGCCCCCTGTGGAAGTATGGAGAAATAGTCAGGTTCACCTTGAAACCGGAAGGGAAATCGACCCGGAAAAGCTGATTCAGACGCTGGTTCAAATCGGATATGAGCGTACGGATATGGTCGCGGCTCCAGGCGAGTTCAGTATTCGCGGGGGCATTATCGATGTCTACTCATTGACTGAGGAAAACCCGATCCGCATTGAACTGTTTGACACCGAGATCGATTCGATTCGCATTTTTAATACGGATGATCAACGGTCTCTTGAGACGCGCGAGCAAGTGAAGATCGGTCCGGCCAAGGAGCTGATCGTCCGGGATGAAGACCGGAAAAGAGCGCTTGAACAAATAGAAAAAGGTCTTGCCGACAGCCTCAAGAAACTGAAGCTTGATAAACAGAAAGAAATCCTCCATCAAAATATAGAAGAGGATAAAGAGAGGCTGGCGGAAGGAAACATTGGCCAGGAAATGGTCAAATACCTTTCTTATTTCTATGAGAAGCCTGCTAGTTTGCTAGATTATTTTCCAAACCATACTTTGCTGATATTGGATGAAATCAGCCGTATTCATGAAATGGAAGATCAGCTGCAAAAAGAAGAAGCTGAATGGATGACGAGTCTTCTCGAAGAGGGCAATATTCTTCATGATATATCGATGTCATTCCCTTTTCATCAACTCATTTCGAAACAGTCTCGCCCGATTTTATACTATTCGCTGTTTTTAAGGCATGTTCAGCATACAAGTCCGCAAAACATCGTGAATGTATCAAGCAAACAAATGCAGAACTTTCACGGACAGATGAATGTGCTCAAAAATGAAATTGAACGGTTCAGGAAATCCAAGTATACGACGGTTTTTCTCGGGGACAGCCAGGAACGCGTTGACAAGCTTGCTTCTGTTCTATCGGATTATGAAATAGAAGCTGCCCAAGCCGACCGTAATACAGGCCTTGCCCAAGGCCAAATTTACGTTATGGAGGGCAGCCTTCAATCGGGCTTCGAGCTCCCGCTGATGAAGCTGGCCGTCATCACCGAAGAAGAGCTGTTTAAAAAGCGCGTAAAAAAGCAGGCGCGCAAGCAAAAACTGACCAATGCAGAAAGAATCAAAAGCTACTCAGAATTGCAGGTCGGTGATTATGTCGTCCACGTCAATCATGGAATCGGAAAATACTTAGGCATCGAAACACTGGAAATCAACGGCATCCACAAGGATTACCTCAATATTCATTACCAGGGAAGCGATAAGCTGTACGTGCCCGTTGACCAGATTGACCAGGTCCAAAAATATGTCGGTTCAGAAGGAAAAGAACCGAAGCTGTATAAACTGGGAGGAAGCGAATGGAAGCGGGTCAAGAAAAAGGTTGAAACCTCTGTTCAGGATATCGCCGATGACTTGATTAAGCTCTATGCCGAAAGAGAAGCAAGCAAAGGGTATGCATTTTCTCCCGATCATGAAATGCAGCGCGAATTTGAAGCTGCTTTTCCATACCAGGAAACAGAGGATCAGCTGAGATCGATTCATGAAATTAAAAAAGATATGGAGAAACCGCGTCCAATGGATCGTCTGCTTTGCGGCGATGTCGGATACGGCAAGACAGAGGTGGCGATACGAGCTGCATTTAAAGCGATTGCTGACGGAAAACAGGTCGCGCTCCTTGTTCCGACGACGATTTTGGCTCAGCAGCATTATGAGACGATACAGGAGCGCTTCCAGGACTACCCGATTAACATCGGTCTGCTCAGCCGCTTCCGCACGAGAAAGGAAGCGAATGAAACGATTAAAGGCTTGAAAAACGGCACGATTGATATTGTCATCGGAACCCATCGGCTTTTGTCAAAGGATGTTGTATACAAAGATCTGGGCTTGCTTATTATCGATGAAGAACAAAGGTTCGGTGTGACACACAAGGAAAAGATTAAACGCATTAAAGCGAATGTCGACGTCTTGACGTTGACGGCGACTCCGATACCGCGAACCCTTCATATGTCCATGCTCGGTGTCAGGGATTTGTCAGTCATTGAAACTCCGCCGGAAAATCGCTTTCCTGTGCAGACGTATGTTGTCGAATACAACGGAGCACTGGTGAGAGAAGCGATTGAACGGGAGCTGGCCAGAGGCGGCCAGGTGTACTTCCTATACAACCGGGTAGAGGACATTGAAAGAAAAGCCGAAGAAATTTCAATGCTTGTGCCTGATGCCAAGGTGACGTATGCTCATGGGAAAATGACGGAAAACGAGCTTGAATCCGTCATGTTGAACTTTTTAGAAGGAGAATCGGATGTTCTTGTCAGTACGACGATTATTGAGACGGGCGTTGATATTCCAAACGTCAATACGTTGATCGTGTTTGATGCCGACAAAATGGGACTTTCCCAGCTGTATCAGCTGAGGGGCCGCGTCGGACGCTCCAATCGGGTGGCGTACGCCTATTTTACGTACCGCAAAGACAAAGTCCTCACGGAAGTGGCGGAAAAAAGGCTTCAGGCTATTAAAGAGTTCACAGAACTGGGGTCAGGGTTTAAAATCGCGATGCGCGACTTGACGATTCGCGGCGCCGGAAACCTTCTGGGTGCACAGCAGCACGGGTTTATCGATTCCGTCGGTTTTGATTTATATTCGCAAATGCTCAAGGAAGCGATTGAAGCGCGCAAGGGTGATGTGCCGCAGGTTGAAAAATTTGAGCCGGAAATCGATTTGGAGATTGACGCGTATATTCCGCAAACCTATGTCACCGACGGGAAACAAAAAATAGATATGTATAAACGGTTCAGGTCCGTCGCGACAATTGAAGAAAAGAGCGAGCTTCAGGATGAGATGATCGATCGCTTCGGCGAATACCCGAAAGAAGTCGAGTACTTATTTGCCATCGCAGAAATGAAGGTATATGCGATCAGAGAGCGAGTAGAGCTGATCAAGCAGGATAAGGGCGCCGTCATGTTGACGATTGATGAACAGGCAAGCACTGCCATCGATGGACAAAAGCTGTTTGAGCTCGGCAGCAAATATGGCAGACAGATCGGCCTCGGAATGGAAGGGAAAAAACTAAAAATCTCGATTCAAATTAAAAACCGGACGCCGGAAGAATGGCTGGAGACGCTTCTTGAGATTTTGAAAGGCTTGCAAGACGTCAAAAAACAAACAATCGCTTCATCGTAAAATTTTACTGTTTCTCACGTATATTACATTTGATGTGAAGGATACTAAAATCAATCAAGAGTGGAGAGTGTTTCAAGGACACAGCTCTGTTACATCCACCAGATATATCATCAAATGAAAGAGAGGCAGCAGAGATGAAAGCAACTGGTATCGTACGTCGGATTGATGATTTAGGCCGGGTCGTAATCCCGAAGGAAATCCGAAGAACCTTGCGCATTCGTGAGGGGGACCCATTGGAAATATTTGTGGATCGGGACGGGGAGGTTATTTTAAAAAAATATTCTCCCATCAGCGAGCTTGGTGATTTCGCCAAGGAATATGCGGACGCGCTTTATGACAGTTTAGGGCATTCCGTGCTGATTTGCGACCGGGATGTGTATATCGCGGTTTCCGGAAGCTCTAAAAAAGACTACTTAAATAAATCGATCAGCGATCTGGTAGAAAAAGCGATGGATCAGCGCAACTCTGTATTGGACGGGGATGCGAAGACCATCCAGCTGATTGACGGCATTGACGAAGAAGTCGCTTCTTATACGGTTGGACCGATTGTTGCAAACGGCGATCCGATCGGAGCCGTCGTAATTTTTTCGAAAGACCAGTCGATTGGTGAAGTCGAACATAAAGCAGTCGAAACGGCGGCCGGTTTTCTGGCTCGTCAAATGGAACAATAGGTCTCATTCCTTTTATTTTGACATTCCTGCTCCCTCTAAAGCAGGAATGTCGAACCCGCTTGCGATGATGGAACAGCACCCTTTTTGGGCTGTTCTTTTTTTAGTTGAGGAGTTTAAAGCGCGGGAACCGGCTCTCTATATGGTATAATAAGCACGTTTCGTGCGCTTTTTTATAAGGTGAGCGCATTGAAAGGAGCTTGCAAAATGGGCTTTTTCAACAGCCGAGGACGGCTGCTTTGGCAAGGTGCCTTTGTGCTGTCATTGGCGGGGATTTTATCAAAAATATTAAGCGCTGTATATAGAGTGCCTTTTCAAAATATTGTGGGAGATGTCGGTTTTTATATTTTTCAGCAGGTGTATCCGATGATTGGGATCTCTGTACTGCTAGCGACATCAGGCTTTCCGGTCATCATTTCAAAGCTTTTGAATGACTATGGACCGGAAGGCCGCGGGAAAATCCTCCGGGTGTCCATGCTGTTTGTGTCTGGTGTCGGCCTTGTCTTTTTTCTGCTGCTGTTTGTCGGAGCGGAGTCGATCGCAGGCCTGATGGGGGATGCGGAACTTGGTCCGGTTATTCGCGCCGTTTCGTTTTCTTATTTGCTGCTGCCCTTCGTCTCATTTTTCAGAGGCTATTTTCAAGGGAGCGAGCTGATGCTGCCGACGGCATTTTCGCAAATCGGGGAGCAGCTGCTTCGCGTTGCGGCCATCCTTATCCTGACATGGTGGCTGGTAAAGAACGGACACTCGCTATATGAAGCCGGCGCAGGAGCGGCTTTTGGCTCATTGATCGGCGGCCTTGCGGCGTTTTTGATCCTGGCGATATGTTGGACAAAAAGAGAGAGGACCGGAGTCGTTGTCACGGCTAAGGCTGGTGTTGAGACGAAAACCATTGTGAAACAGCTTTGTCTTTACACGGCAACGATCTGCGCTGCCAGCCTCATGCTGATTCTGATCCAGCTTGTCGACGCGCTGAATTTATATTCGCTTTTAACCGGGCAGGGAATGGATGAACTCCAGGCGAAACATATAAAAGGTGTATATGACAGAGGACAGCCGCTGCTGCAATTGGGAACTGTCTTTGCTGCCAGTATTGCGACGGCTCTCGTCCCGTCCCTTACGAAAGCGAAAAAACAGCGAGAAAGCGAGGCTGCCCGGGAAAAGGTGCAGTCTTCAATTAAAATCAGCTTTATGATCGGTGCTGGTGCGGCGACAGGCCTCATGTGCATTTTGGAGCCGGTTAATGTCATGTTGTTCAAAAACAGTGAAGGGACGGCTGTCCTGCAAATTTTCAGTATTTCGATTTTTTTTGCATCGGTTGCTATGACGATGACCGCTGTTTTGCAAGGCCTCGGGGACACGTTTTTTCCGGCTGTCTCCGTTTGCAGCGGATTTTTGCTGAAAGCTGTTATGAACTGCGCCCTGATCCCTCCTTTCGGTATATCCGGAGCAGCGTTGGCCACGGTGGTCTCATTTGCGGCTGTCGCCGGGCTCAATCTGATCCAGCTGCGAAGAAAGGGCTGGATTAAACTGTCTCAATACAGAATCACCGGCATTCTGCTTTCAGCCTTTATCATGTCGGCGGTCTTAGCGGTCTGGCTTTATGTGTTTGAAGCGGTGATCACCCAGACAAGCAGGTGGCTGTCGGCTGCCGAAAGCCTCAGTGCCGTTTTGATCGGCGGTGCGGTCTATTTATACTGTATATTCAAATTACGCGTGTTTTCAGAGAAAGAACTCGAGCTTGT
The DNA here is from genome assembly GCF_046464135.1 of Bacillus sp. z60-11. Taxonomy (NCBI): domain Bacteria; kingdom Bacillati; phylum Bacillota; class Bacilli; order Caryophanales; family Bacillaceae; genus Bacillus; species Bacillus sp. z60-11. The sequence continues at coordinate 32,911 of NZ_JBIYSN010000010.1, forward strand.
GCCTTTTGGAAGCAAGCTCCTTACATTCAAACGAGAAAGGGGCGGCAGGAATGGCTCGTAAAATAACAGTTGTCGGTCTCGGGGCAGGCGATATGACCCAATTAACCCTCGGCGTCTACAAGCGTCTTACACAGGCTGAGGTTTTATATGTCCGGACGAAGGACCATCCATTAATAGAAGAGCTGAGAAAAGAAATTCCGATCATTCATTTTTTTGATGAGGTCTATGAAAAGCATGATCAATTTGATGAGGTTTACGATGAAATCGTTGCAAGGCTTTTTCGCGAGGCAGAGGAGCGGGATGTGCTTTACGCCGTGCCGGGCCACCCGTTCGTAGCGGAAAAAACGGTGCAGCTGTTGCTTGAAAGACAGCATATGCACTATACAGAAGTAGAGGTGGAGGGAGGCCACAGCTTTCTTGACGCGACATTTAACGCCTTGGAGATCGATCCGATTGAAGGCTTTCAATTTGTAGATGCCGTCCAGTTCTCCGCAGACGAAGTCGAACTTCGCCATCATCTCATTATTTGTCAGGTCTATGATCAGATAACCGCTTCAGAAGTGAAGCTGACATTGATGGAAAAGCTGCCTGACGACTATGAGGTCGTGATCGTAACAGCAGCGGGCAGCAGCATGGAAGAGGTCAGGAAAGTGCCTCTTTATGAGCTGGACAGGAGCCTTGGCATCAATAACTTGACAAGCGTCTACGTCCCGCCTGTTAAAGATGACGCGATACTTTATCAGGAGTTTTCGATGTTCCGCCGTGTTATCAGGGAGCTGCGCGGGCCGAACGGCTGCCCTTGGGATCAGAAACAAACCCATCAATCACTGAAGAAATACTTGATAGAAGAGTGCTATGAAGTGCTGGAAGCCATCGATGAAGACGATCCGGATCATCTTGTTGAAGAGCTTGGCGATGTCCTGCTGCAAATCCTTCTGCATGCGCAGATCGGCGAGGACGAAGGCTTTTTTGCAATTGATGACGTGATACGCGGAGTCACCGAGAAGATGATCAGAAGGCATCCGCATGTCTTTGGAGACGTTGCCGTTCGCGATGAGGCGGACGTCATAGCAAACTGGGAAGAGATCAAGAAGCGGGAAAAACAGACCGGTGAGACATCGCTCCTTGATGACATTCCGAAGCCGCTGCCTGCTCTGGCAAAGGCGAACAAGCTTCAAAAAAAAGCTGCCAAAACCGGATTTGACTGGTCAGACGTTGAGGATATGTGGGATAAGGTTCAAGAAGAAATAAAAGAGTTTTCGCTTGAAATCTCCGAAGCTGAACCGAACAGTAAAAAAATAAAGGAAGAATTCGGTGATCTTTTATTTGCTCTTGTCAATATCGGCCGTTACTACAAAATTGAACCAGAAGAGGCACTGACGATGACGAATGCCAAATTTTACAGGCGGTTCACGTATATTGAACAAGAAGCGAAGCGCGCCGGGAAAGACCTTGAAAGCATGACGCTTGAGGAAATGGATGAACTTTGGAATGAAGCGAAAGAATTGGAAAGGGGAAACTGAACGATGAGACTTGATAAATTTCTAAAAGTATCAAGATTGATTAAAAGAAGAACACTGGCCAAGGAGGTAGCGGATCAGGGAAGGATCTCGATCAACGGACAGCAGGCAAAAGCAAGCTCTGTCGTCAAAGCGGGAGACGAGCTTGAAGTGCGTTTCGGCCAAAAGCTTGTCACGGTCAAAGTTAACGAATTGAAGGACACGACAAAAAAAGAAGAGGCGGCCAATATGTACACCGTGCTGAAAGAAGAGAAACTCGGAGGAGAATAGGCTTGTTCTAAAAAAATCTCCCGACTCATACAATGCAGTAACGAATCTTAGTATGAGGATATGGGGGATGAATAGATGAGCTTATATTATGATCAGCACAACCCTTCCGGCGGGTCATCTGGTCCTGAACATAATGTGATGATGAAGGGCCGCAAGCTGTTGGACATTTCCGGCGTCAAACAAGTCGAGAGCTTTGACAATGAGGAATTTTTGCTGGAAACCGTCATGGGTATGCTGGCGGTCAGAGGCGAAAATCTGCAGATGAAAAATCTGGATGTGGAAAAAGGCGTTGTCTCCATTAAAGGAAGAGTGCTTGATCTCGTCTATTTGGATGAGCAGCAGGGGGAGAAAGCTAAAGGTTTTTTTAGCAAGTTGTTTAAATGACGCTGACCACCCAGTTTTATACGATGCTGGCCATGGCCGGAATGGGGGCATGGCTGGGTGCTTCCCTTGATACCTACAAACGATTTGTGCTTCGCGCAAAAACCGCCAGACTGCTCTTATTTATCCATGATCTATTGTTTTGGATGGTACAAGGTCTCCTTTTTTTCTACGTCTTGCTCAGCGTAAATGAAGGAGAGTTTAGAATCTATATCTTTTTGGCGGTCTTGCTGGGATTTGCCGCTTACCAAAGCCTTTTTAAACATATCTACAATCAAATGCTGGAATGGATGATCTCTTTTTTCGTTTTCATTTGCCGAACCGCGGCAAAAATGATGCGGATGATGATATTCCGCCCTGTCGTGTGGGCACTTCAGGCCATTTTGGCTATCATTTTGTTTACATTGAAAAATATCTATGTTCTTTTTCGATTTTTTGAGTTATGTTTATATAAGATCTTAAAATTTGCAGGCTACCCGTTTTACTTCTTAATATACCAATGCTACAAGCTGCTACCCGCCCGTATTCAGAGGCTGCTGAAACGCTTTTTTCAATCCGGAGCAGGATTTTTCAAAAAGGGAAAGAAACTATTCATAACAATTAAAACGAAATTATTGAAAAAGTGAAGGGAGGCCGTCTGGAATTGAACGATTCTAGAAAACGCAATATTTCTCAGATTCAAAATGAATATAAAGAGCAGATGGAACGGAAACAGCAGCATCTCAAAAGAAAGAGACGCGGTCTTTACAGACGGTTGACGGTATTTGGGGCCGTCGTGCTGCTTACGGCGATTGTGCTGGTCAGCTCAATGTGGACGCAATCCTCTGACATAAGCGCAAAAGAAGAGAAGAAAGAAGAACTCTTGAAAAAGCTGGATAAGCTGGAAGCAAAAAAATCGGATTTGCAAGATGAGATCGTCAAATTGAAGGACAAGGATTACGTTGCCGAGCTTGCCAGAAAGGATTATTACCTGTCAAAGGACGGGGAAATCATCTTCAAGTTTGACAAGAAGAGCAAGTAGCCTTGTTGACACTTATTTTTTTCTTTATGTATAATTAAAGAAATGATCTTTTTTAAGTCTAAGGAGGAGCACTTTTTTTATGTCGATTGAAGTTGGCAGCAAGTTGCAAGGGAAAGTAACAGGTATTACAAATTTCGGAGCGTTTGTTGAATTGCCTGGAGGATCAACAGGTCTCGTTCATATTAGTGAAGTAGCCGATAATTATGTGAAGGATATTAATGATCATCTGAAAGTCGGTGATCAAGTCCAAGTCAAGGTCATCAATGTTGAAAAAGATGGAAAAATCGGCTTGTCCATCAAAAAGGCTGTAGACCGTCCTCAATCAAGACCCAGAAATGATTTCCGCTCTAAAGAAACGTTTGAACAGAAAATGTCTAAGTTCTTAAAAGATAGTGAAGACCGTTTATCATCTCTTAAACGCAACACGGAATCAAAACGTGGAGGGCGCGGAGCAAGAAGAGGTTAACTTGCTGCTTTCTATATATACGAAAGGCATTCGTCTTATCCCAACGGATGCCTTTTTATTTTCTCGAAAATTTTATTTAAAAATCTATTGACGGACTGAACAATCCTTTGTATTATAGAACTTGTGCGTTAAAAGAACGCGAAATGATAAACATGGCGGTGTAGCTCAGCTGGCTAGAGCGTACGGTTCATACCCGTGAGGTCGGGGGTTCGATCCCCTCCGCCGCTACTTTGATATGGCCCGTTGGTCAAGTGGTTAAGACACCGCCCTTTCACGGCGGTAACACGGGTTCGAATCCCGTACGGGTCATCCGCAAAACCGGTTTCTTATGAAGCCGGTTTTTTGTTTTGCCCAAAACTGCAAAATTGCGAGAAAAGACTCGACTTATCATGAGCGATTGAAGCTTTCTACAAAAAGCGTCGAAGAGTTCTTTGGAATCGTTACCTTCTTTTGACAAAATCCTGTTTCATCTTTCGTTATAATGGCAAGCAACGAATAAACCAGTGGGGGATGAGATCATGGAAAAAGCGGAAAGAAGAGTGAACAGCCCAATTGCAGGACCATTTGTACAGAAGATCCATTCATGGTATGCCAGCATGGCGAAGCTGATGATGCAGCATTTGTATTCGCTCTTTTTCTATAAAGGGTTCATTTATATGATCATCGGTTTTTTATTGGGACGAGCCTTCATTTTGTCGGAGGTAATTCCATTTGCCCTTCCATTTTTCGGAGCGATGCTGTTGATTAAAAAAGATAAAGCCTTCTTGGCCTGTCTGGCGCTGCTTGCGGGAGCTTTGAGCATTTCACCGCAGCATGCACTGTTTATCCTTGCCGCACTCGTTACGTTTGCCATATGTTCAAAAATGACTTCATTTATTATAAAAGACCCGGTCAGGACGCTGCCTGTCGTCGTTTTTTTGGCAATGGCGCTGGCGAGATGCGGGTTTGTTTATGCTCAGCACGGAACGGTGTCAAACTATCACTACATTATGGCTTTTGTCGAAGCAGGGCTGTCCTTTATTTTGACCTTGATTTTTTTGCAAAGCCTGCCGATCGTGACATCAAAGCGGGCCAAACAATCTTTGAAAATTGAGGAAATCATCTGCTTTATGATATTAATTGCATCCGTTCTCACCGGATTAACGGGTGTTTCATTCCAAGGCATGCAGGCTGAACTGATATTGGCCCGGTATGTCGTGCTGGCCTTCGCGTTTATCGGCGGCGCCAGCATCGGCTGTACGGTCGGGGTTGTGACTGGATTGATTCTCAGCCTCTCCAATATCGGCAATCTATATCAGATGAGCCTGCTGGCTTTTTCAGGCCTTCTCGGCGGTCTGTTAAAAGAAGGAAAAAAAGTAGGCGCCGCGGTCGGCCTGCTGATCGGATCATTGCTGATTTCTCTTTATGGAGAAGGTTCGGCTGAACTTGTGCCGACATTGTATGAATCCTTAATAGCGATCGGTTTGTTTCTGTTAACACCGCAGTCCATCACGAAAAAAGTGGCCAAATATATCCCCGGAACGGTCGAACATGCCCAGGAGCAGCAGCAATATGCAAGAAAAATCCGGGATGTCACCGCCCAAAAAGTTGATCAATTTTCAAATGTGTTTCATGCTTTGTCAGAAAGCTTTGCCACATTTTATCATTCCGTTCCTGACGAAGAAGGGAAGGAAAAAGAAATCGATCTGTTTTTAAGCAAGGTGACTGAACACTCCTGTCAATCTTGTTATAAGAAAAACAAGTGCTGGGTACAGAACTTTGATAAAACATATGATTTGATGACGCGGGTTATGCAGGAAACAGAAGAAAAGCAATACTATCAAAACCGCAAGCTGAAAAAAGAATTCAATCAGCACTGTTCTAAATCGAAACAGGTTGAAGCGCTGATCGAGGACGAGCTTACACACTTCAGAGCAGATCAGACGTTAAAGCAAAAGGTCCATGACAGCAGACGTCTCGTAGCGGAGCAGCTCCTCGGCGTATCCCAGGTCATGGCCGACTTTTCTCGGGAAATAAAAAGGGAGAGGGAGCAGCACTTTATCCAGGAAGAGCAAATTCGCGAAGCGCTGCAGCATTTCGGCATCGAAATTCAGCAGGTTGAAATCTACAGTCTTGATCAAGGAAATATCGATATCGAAATGAGCATCCCATATTGCAACGGGCATGGGGAGTGTGAAAAAATCATTGCCCCGATGTTGTCTGATATTTTGGAGGAGCAGATCATCGTTAAGGCTGAGCAATGTGCCGGACACCCGAACGGCTACTGCCACGTCGCTTTCGGATCGGCGAAATCCTACCGTGTGTCGACGGGGGCGGCCCATGCAGCCAAAGGCGGCGGCCTCGTCTCCGGCGACAGCTATAATATGATGGAGCTTGGCGCAGGCAAATACGCCGCCGCCATCAGCGACGGCATGGGCAACGGGGCCAGGGCTCATTTTGAAAGCAATGAAACGATCAAACTGCTTGAAAAAATTCTCCAGTCAGGCATTGATGAAAAGGTTGCGATCAAAACGATCAACAGCATCCTTTCATTAAGAACAACAGATGAGATTTACTCAACGCTTGATCTGTCCATCATTGATTTACAGGATGCGAGCTGCAAATTTTTAAAAATCGGTTCGACCCCAAGCTTTATTAAGAGGTCAGATCAAATCATCAAAGTCCAGGCCAGCAATTTGCCGATCGGCATCATCACCGAATTTGACGTCGATGTTGTCAGCGAGCAATTAAAAGCGGGAGATCTCCTGATTATGATGAGCGACGGAATTTTTGAAGGGCCGAGACATGTGGAAAATTACGACCTTTGGATGAAACGGAAGCTGAAATCACTGAAAACAGAGGATCCTCAGGAAATCGCCGACTTGATCATGGAAGAGGTTATTCGGACAAGATCAGGCCTGATTGAGGATGATATGACAGTGCTTGTCATCAAGATCGACCATAATACACCAAAATGGGCTTCCATTCCGGCGCCGGCTTTTTTGCAAAAGAACCAAGAGATTTCATAGCATTCGTATAAATCAAATTTCTTCTGGCGATGATGAAACTAAATCAAGACTCCAGGAGGAATAAAAATCATGAAAAAGGGGCACTTGAATCAAATCCTGCTCATTACAGACGGATGTTCAAACCGCGGTGAAGACCCGCAGGCGATGGCGGCCTTTGCAAAAGAGCAGGGGATCACCGTAAATGTTATTGGGATTATGGAAGAAAATGCGATGGATCAAGAAGCGATGAATGAAGTTGAAGGAATCGCTCTTGCAGGAGGCGGTGTTCATCAGGTGGTCTATGCTTCCCAGCTGTCGCAAACGGTTCAGATGGTGACGAAAAAAGCAATGACACAAACGCTTCAAGGTGTGGTCAACAATGAGCTGAAACAGATTCTCGGAAAGTCTACAGAAATCGATGAACTGCCCCCTGATAAGCGCGGGGAAGTCATGGAAGTCGTTGATGAGCTCGGGGAAACCGTTCATCTACACGTTTTGGTTCTTGTCGACACAAGCGCAAGCATGAATCCAAAGCTCCCGACAGTCAAAGAAGCATTGATCGATCTGTCGATCAGCCTAAACTCAAGAATCGGTGACAACGAATTTGCGATGTTTATATTTCCCGGGAAAAAACAAGAGGTTGAGCTTGTGCTGGATTGGACGCCAAAGTTTGAATCTCTATCCTCAATATTTTCCAAACTGGCGGCGGGAGGCATTACCCCGACAGGACCGGCAATCAGAGAGGCGATTCAGCATTTTAATAAAATCAGCTCGAGAAGGGGCATGTTAGAAGATGATGAAAGACGCTTCGACGAGTATAGCGGGTAGTTTAAAGCCGGGTTTAAAGGTTGTTGGAAAGTGGAACAATCATTCCTATAAGATCATCAGACAGCTGGGAAAAGGGGCTAATGGCGTTGTGTACCTAGCTGATTCAACTAAAGGACGTGTGGCGCTTAAAGTGAGCGATGACAGTCTGTCCATTACGTCGGAAGTGAATGTTCTGAAATCTTTTTCAAAGGCCCAGGCTAAAGCGATGGGGCCTTCTTTTTTTGATGTGGATGACATGCTGTTGTCCAATACCGGCAAAAAACTCTCATTTTATGTCATGGAATATATCGAGGGGCCCCTTCTTTTACGTTATGTCAGCGAAAAGGGGGAGGAATGGATTCCGGTATTGATCAGTCAGCTTCTATCAAGCTTAGCGATCATCCATCGCGAAGGATGGGTTTTTGGAGATTTAAAACCGGAAAATTTGATCGTGACGGGGCCTCCGGCAAGAATTCGCTGTATTGATGTCGGGGGAACGACAAAAGAAGGCCGGGCGATCAAGGAGTACACGGAGTTTTTTGACAGGGGATATTGGGAATGTGGAACCCGCAAGGCTGAACCATCATATGATTTGTTTTCCGTGGCCATGATTATGGTGAACTGTGTGACTAAAAAAGAATTCAAGAAGTCGGCCAAGCCGACGGATCAGCTTTTGACAGTCATTGACAGTCAGCCGTTTTTATCAAAATATAAAGCGGTTTTGGTTTCAGCTTTAAAAGGAAAGTATAAAACAGCGGATGAAATGAAGACCGACCTGCTCGAGGTGAGCCGTCCGGTTAAGGGACAAAGCAGCAGGCATCAGCCGAGAACCGCCCGCCGTTCGCAGGCGCCGGCCTCAGCGCGAGGCCCGGGTCAACGGGCGCATGCGGCGCCTCAGCAGCGTTCGCGAAGCGGCCGCAGGGTGAGGAAAGCCCGGCAGAAATCCGGCGGTATCTTTGAAACGCTGTTGATCGTCGTCAGTGTCCTTGCCCTTTATTTTGCCTATATCGTTCTGTTCTTTATGTGAAGAACATACAAGGCTGATAGCTCTTCTTTGCAGGGACTGATTGAAAGTGTTAGGATTATTTATATCTTTTGAAAATCACCCTGCTCTAAGTGGGAGGACATTGTGAAAACGATAGAAGATTTCATGAAAAAAAACGATCTGTCTTTTGATGGAACAACGATCATCGTTGGCGTCTCCGGCGGACCTGATTCCATGGCCCTGCTTCACGCCTTGCATCATTCGATTCCCGAAACGGCGACACTTATTGCCGTACATGTCGATCATATGTTCAGGGGCCGGGAGTCTGAGGAAGACATGCGTTTTGTTGAGCAATATTGCAGAGCGGAAGGGATATACTGTGAAGCCCGGCAAATCGATGTCGGCAAGTATGCTTCTGAAAACAGCCTGAACAAACAGGCGGCCGCAAGAGAGTGCAGATTCCGCTTCTTTAAGGAGCAAATGAATCAGCATCAGGCGGGATTTTTGGCATTGGCACATCATGGAGATGACCAGGTGGAGACGATGCTGATGAAATTGGCGAAGGGCACGGTCGGTTTAGGCCTTGCCGGTATGCAGCCGAAGCGCCGCTTTGAGAGCGGATGGCTGATCAGGCCGTTTCTCGAGCTTGCCAAAGAAGACCTTCTGGCTTACTGCAAGGTGAACCGTGTCCCGTTCAGGACAGATCCGAGCAATGCTGAGGACGGCTATACACGAAACCGATTCAGGCATTATGTTCTCCCTTTCTTAAAGAAAGAGTCGGAAGATGTCCATAAACGATTTCAATCGGTCAGTGAATCTCTGGCTGAGGACGAATTATACTTACAGGCATTAACGAAAGATAAAATGAATACAGTTATCACAAGCAAGTCAAGTACCGTTGTAGAAATCAGCGTCCCGCACCTTCTCGATCTCCCTATGCCTTTACAAAGAAGGGGAGTTCAACTAATATTAAACTATCTTTATGAAAACGTTCCATCGGCGTTTTCAGCCCATCATATTAAGTTGTTTCTGGAATGGATTTCAAAAACGGGTCCATCCGGTTCTCTTGATTTTCCAAACGGGCTTAAAGTGGTTAAATCTTATCATACATGTTTGTTTACATTTCAGCGTTTGCAATGTGAAAAAATTTCCTATCACTATGAAATCAGCGGTGCGGAAGACGAAGACCTGATGCTTCCTAACGGATATTCCCTTCATGTGAGCAGACAAGGTGCAGCCCACGTGCCGAAAGGAAATGATGTTTTTGCAGCAAGTTCCAAGCATGTTCATTTCCCCCTTTATGTACGGACAAGGCAAAAAGGAGACAGAATCCAACTTAAAGGGATGAACGGCTCAAAAAAGGTTAAAGATATATTTATTGATGAAAAAGTACCTCTTGCGAAAAGAGACAGCTGGCCCATTGTGACAGACGCGGACGGAAGGATTGTTTGGATACCCGGTCTGAAAAAAACCATTTTTGAGGAACTTGATGTTACAAACAATGATCGCATTGTATTACAATATAGACAGCATGAAAAGTGTAGGGGGCTAGCAAAGAATGAAACAAGATATTGAAAATATCCTGATCTCTGAGGAGGAGATCCAAAAAAAGGTCAAGGAGCTCGGCACCGCATTAACAGATGAATACAGCGGCAAGTTCCCGTTGGCCATCGGCGTGTTAAAGGGAGCCATGCCGTTTATGGCCGATCTTTTAAAGCATATTGATACATATTTGGAAATGGATTTCATGGATGTATCAAGCTATGGCAATTCCACGGTTTCTTCCGGCGAAGTCAAAATCATTAAAGATTTGGATACATCAGTCGAGGGCCGTGACATCTTAATTATTGAAGACATCATCGACAGTGGGCTGACTTTAAGTTATCTTGTGGAGCTTTTCCGGTACCGCAAAGCAAAGTCGATTAAGATTGTAACCCTTCTTGATAAACCGAGCGGACGCAAGGCGGATATCAAAGCGGACTATGTCGGCTTTGAAGTGCCGGACGCATTCGTTGTGGGATACGGTCTTGATTATGCGGAGCGCTACCGCAATCTTCCGTACATCGGAGTTCTCAAGCCGGCGGTTTATGAAAGCTGATTACGAAAGGGATATCTGTTGTATTGGAACGATTTTCTATGATACTATTGAACATAGTTGTGCTTACTGTGGGAGGAGGTAAGGAATGAATCGGGTCTTCCGTAATACCATTTTTTATTTACTTATTTTATTAGTTGTAATCGGAGTTGTGAGCTACTTCCAAACCGCAAATCCGAAAACAGAAAATATGACGTACAGTGACTTTGTTTCAAACCTTGAAAACGGGAAGGTTGAGAATGTTTCCATCCAGCCTGTCAGAGGTGTTTACGAAGTCCGCGGGCAGCTGAATAATTATGAAAAAGACCAATATTTCCTGACCCATGTTCCTGAAGGAAAAGGGGCAGACCAGATTATTGATCAAGTCAAAAAGATGAAGATACAAGTTGAACCTGCACAGGAAACAAGCGGATGGATGACCTTCTTTACCACCATCATCCCTTTTGTAATTATCTTCATTCTTTTCTTCTTCCTGCTTAATCAGGCTCAAGGCGGCGGAAGCCGTGTCATGAACTTCGGTAAAAGCAAGGCTAAGCTATATACAGAAGAAAAGAAACGCGTCAAATTCAAAGATGTGGCAGGAGCGGATGAGGAAAAACAAGAGCTTGTCGAAGTCGTCGAGTTTCTGAAGGATCCCCGCAAATTTGCTGAACTCGGAGCAAGGATTCCGAAAGGTGTGCTTTTGGTCGGACCTCCGGGTACAGGTAAAACGTTGCTTGCGAAAGCTTGTGCCGGTGAAGCTGGCGTGCCTTTCTTCAGCATCAGCGGATCAGACTTCGTGGAAATGTTCGTCGGGGTCGGTGCTTCACGTGTACGCGACCTGTTTGAAAATGCGAAGAAGAATGCGCCGTGTCTGATTTTCATCGATGAGATCGATGCAGTCGGACGTCAGCGTGGTGCGGGTCTAGGCGGCGGCCATGACGAACGGGAGCAGACGCTGAACCAGCTTCTTGTTGAAATGGACGGCTTTAGCGCCAATGAAGGGATTATCATTATTGCCGCGACTAACCGCGCAGACATTTTAGACCCTGCATTGCTTCGTCCGGGACGCTTTGACCGTCAAATTACAGTTGACCGTCCTGATGTAAAAGGCCGTGAAGAAGTGCTTCGCGTCCATGCGAGAAACAAACCGCTTGACGAATCTGTCAACTTGAAATCAATCGCGATGAGAACGCCTGGATTCTCCGGTGCGGATCTTGAGAATCTTTTGAATGAAGCGGCTCTCGTAGCAGCCCGCCATGATAAAAAGAAAATCGATATGCGCGACATCGATGAAGCGACAGACCGCGTCATCGCCGGTCCTGCTAAGAAAAGCAGGGTGATTTCGAAAAAAGAACGCAATATCGTTGCTTATCATGAAGCGGGGCACACCGTCATCGGACTTGTTTTGGACGAAGCGGATATGGTGCACAAAGTAACAATCGTACCCCGCGGCCAAGCCGGCGGATATGCCGTTATGCTTCCTAAGGAAGACCGTTATTTCCAAACAAAACCGGAACTTCTCGATAAAATCGTCGGTCTGCTTGGAGGCCGTGTAGCCGAGGAGATTATATTCGGCGAAGTCAGCACGGGAGCCCATAATGACTTCCAGCGTGCCACCGGCATCGCTAGACGGATGGTTACGGAGTTTGGAATGTCTGAAAAACTCGGTCCACTTCAGTTCGGACAGTCTCAGGGCGGCCAGGTCTTCTTGGGTCGTGACTTCAACAATGATCAAAACTACAGTGACGCGATCGCGTATGAAATTGATAAGGAAATCCAGCGCTTCATCAAAGAATGTTATGAACGTGCGAAAACGATCCTTACCGAAAACCGCGATAAGCTTGAACTGATCGCTCAGACATTGCTGGAAGTCGAAACGCTCGACGCTGAGCAAATCAAGCATTTGACTGAGCACGGAAAACTTCCTGACCGGACCTATGCAGATGATGTTCAGGAGAAAAAAGACGATGTCAAAGTAAACATCAACAAAAGAGATGATGGAGAGAGAAAAGAGGATGACAAAGCGTAATTCCCATCCCTTTTCCCTTCGTTTTAAGAAAACTGCCAAGCGTATGCTATTCGGCAGTTTTCTTATTTTTTTGCCTTTTTAGAGCCGCTTTGGCGAAATCTCTTTCCGCCGGTTTGATTCGTTTACAAAAAGAATCGGCATCGTGTATTGTATGATGGTAGAATGTTTTATGACCAAGTAAGAGAAACTAGTCAAAAGTGGTGATCAGAATGTTACTCGTTATAGATGTGGGAAATACAAACACCGTTCTAGGCATATATCACGACGGGGAGTTAGAATATCACTGGCGGATTGAAACAAGCCGCCACAAAACAGAAGATGAATTCGGCATGCTCCTCAGGTCTTTATTTGATTATGTTGGACTGATGTTTGACCAGATCGAAGGAATTATCATTTCATCAGTTGTACCGCCGATCATGTTTTCCCTTGAAAGAATGTGTACAAAATACTTTCAGATCGAGCCGCAGATCGTCGGGCCCGGTATGAAGACAGGATTGAATATTAAATACGATAATCCGAAAGAAGTCGGAGCTGACCGTATCGTTAATGCAGTGGCGGCGATTCATCTTTATGGAAGTCCGCTGATTGTCGTTGATTTTGGAACCGCTACAACATACTGTTATATCAACGAACGCAAAGAATACATGGGCGGAGCGATCGCGCCGGGCATCACGATCTCGACAGAAGCCCTTTACTCAAGAGCTGCAAAGCTTCCTAGAATTGAAATCGCAAGGCCGGACAACATTGTCGGTAAAAGCACGGTCAGCGCCATGCAATCCGGCATTCTTTACGGGTATGTCGGACAAGTTGAAGGCATTGTCAAACGGATGAAATGGCAGTCGAAACAAAATCCGAAAGTCATTGCGACAGGCGGTCTGGCTTCTTTGATTGCGGATGAGTCCGATTGTATAGATGTTGTCGATCCGTTTCTCACATTAAAGGGACTTGAGCTGATATACGAGCGGAATCGCGTTGAAAGTGTATAGGAGGATGACGATGGACTATTTAGTAAAAGCGATTGCATATGACGGCAAAGTCAGGGCATATGCAGCAAGAACGACAGAAACGATTCATGAAGCACAAAGACGCCACAATACCTGGCCGACCGCTTCCGCCGCTTTAGGAAGAACGATGACGGCGGCCGTGATGCTGGGCGCTATGCTGAAAGGCGAAGACAAGCTGACCGTTAAAATTGAAGGCGGCGGACCGATCGGGGCTATTGTCGCCGATGGAAATGCAAAGGGAGACGTTCGGGGCTATGTGTCCAACCCTCATGTCCATTTTGATTTAAATGAGCATGGAAAGCTTGATGTCAGAAGAGCTGTGGGAACGTCGGGAACGCTCAGCGTTGTAAAGGATCTTGGTTTGCGCGACTTGTTTACCGGTCAAGTCGAAATCGTTTCCGGAGAAATCGGCGATGATTTTACATATTATCTTGTCTCTTCTGAACAAGTCCCTTCCTCGGTGGGCGTTGGTGTGCTCGTCAATCCGGACAATACGATTTTGGCAGCCGGCGGCTTCATCATACAGCTGCTGCCCGGGACTGATGATGAAACCATCACAAAGCTGGAGACTAACTTATCCCAGGTGGAACCGATTTCCAAGCTGATTCAAAAAGGGCTGACCCCTGAGGAAGTATTGAGAACGGTTCTGGGGGAAGAAGCGGAAGTGCTGGAAACCGTTCCAGTCCGCTTTACCTGCAATTGTTCAAAAGAGCGTTTCGCAAGAGGAATTATCGGTCTTGGCAAACAAGAGATTCAAGCCATGATTGATGAAGATGGAAAAGCCGAGGCGCAATGCCATTTTTGCAATGAAACGTATCTGTTTACAAAAGAAGAGCTTGAAGCGCTTCGAGATGAAATTTAATGCCCGCTATTCATGTAGCGGGTCTTTTACAATGGGAAAAGGGGAGAAACGATATTGAAATCAAGAACGCTGTGGCCGATTATCATTGGCGCAATTTTTGTCAACTGTATTGTGATTGCATATGTTCTCACAAAGTCGCAGACCGCTTCCACTTCATCAGCCCAGGAGGTGATTGCCAACATTGGAAAGAGCGGCATTACCCGGGAGGAATGGCTGAGTGAGATGGAGGACCGCTTCGGAAAGGCTACTTTGGAAGATATGATCAATGAGCGTGTCGTCAACCAGCTGGCTGAAAAAAATAACATCAAAATCTCTGATGATGAAATCGACAGGGAGTTTCTTTTGATCAAAGCCGTTTATAATTCTTTCTATGAAGACGAACATACGACGGAAAAAGAGTGGAGAGAACAGATCAAGCACAATATACTTCTTGAAGAGCTCCTCACCAAAGACATTGTGATCCCGGAAAGCGAATTAAAGTCTTTCTATCAGAAAAATAAAGACCTGTATAAATTCGATGATTCTTACCGCTTGAAGCATATCGTTGTAAAAGATAAAGATGAAGCTGAACAAGTGTTAAAGGAACTGAAGGGCGGATCAAGCTTTGAAGCGGCCGCTGCCGAACACTCGACAGACCGATATACGGCGCCTTATGGCGGAGACCTCGGCTTTGTCAATGAGCAGAATGAAAACATCCCGGCAGAATATTTGCAAGCAGCCAAACATTTAAAAGAAAACGAGTGGGTCGATGAACCGATTCAAACGAGCCAGGGCTATTCCGTTATTCAGCTGAAAGAAAAGCTGAACGGCCGGTCTTTCACTTACAGCGAAGTCAAGAATCAAATCCGCAGACAGATCGCAATGGATCAGATTGGCGACAAAGCCTCAGTTAAAACCCTCTGGAAAGATGCAAACGTATCGTGGTTTTATGGTGATAAAAATAAAGATTGACAAAATTTTTTGATATTGATAAATTAGTTATAATCCCAATAAAATTACTCGGAAATTGAGGTGTTCATATGGTTCGCGTTGCAAACTCTGTTTATGACTTAATCGGAAACACACCTGTTGTTAAATTAAATCGTCTTGTTGATGAAGACAGTGCTGATGTATATGTAAAGCTTGAGTATATGAATCCCGGCAGCAGTGTTAAAGACCGGATTGCGCTTGCGATGATCGAAGACGCCGAAGAAAAAGGCCTTCTGAAAGAAGGAGATACACTGATTGAGCCGACAAGCGGAAATACAGGAATCGGCCTTGCCATGGTCGCTGCTGCAAAAGGCATCAAAGCCATCCTTGTGATGCCTGATACAATGAGTTCCGAGCGCCGCAACCTTCTTCGCGCTTATGGAGCGGAGCTTGTGCTGACACCGGGCGCTGAAGGAATGAAAGGTGCGATTAAAAAAGCGGAAGAACTGGCTAAAGAAAACGGCTATTTTATGCCTCAGCAATTTAACAACCCTGCAAATGCGGAAGTGCATCGCCGCACGACAGGCCAGGAAATCGCTGAACAATTTGGAGATGGACTTGATGCGTTCGTCGCCGGTATCGGAACCGGCGGAACCATTACAGGAGCCGGCGAGGTTCTGAAAGAAAAAAATCCGTCGATCAAAATTTTTGCTGTGGAACCGACAGATTCTCCGGTTCTTTCAGGAGGAAAACCAGGGCCGCATAAAATTCAAGGAATCGGAGCCGGGTTCGTACCTCAAATTTTGAATACTGATGTTTACGATGAAATTATTACGGTGAAAAATGAAGAAGCCTTTGAATTTGCCCGTAAAGCTGCAAGAGAAGAAGGAATCCTGGGCGGAATTTCTTCAGGAGCGGCGATCTTCGCTGCCATTCAAGTTGCTAAAAAGCTCGGAAAAGGCAAAAAAGTGCTTGCCGTACTCCCAAGTAATGGTGAGAGATACTTAAGCACACCTCTTTATCAATTTGAATAGGTTTAAAAAAGTGTTGGGCTGTCGACGATGTCGGCGGCCTTTTGCTTTATAAAAGGAGGTCGGTGTCCTTGAGTAAAATGCTCAAGGGCTTTTTATGTATTGGAAATGAAATTCTCTTTTCTTTAAAAAAAGATTTGCATTACAATAAGGACAATAGAATAACGGTTAGGAATGATACGATGACACAACGAAGGCCTGTAGCCAGAATATACCCATATTCCCAGGAACGTTTTTTTAAAAGGTATGAATGTCTTTCGAAAGGAAAAAAACACCATGTGCTCCTGGAAAGCGCCAGAGGCGGCGACTACAGTATAGCCGGTCTTGATCCTGTCGCCATCGCGAAAGGGAAAGTCGGGATCACGACCATTCAATATAAAGGGGAAACGATATTTAAAGAAGGAGATCCGTTTTTACAGTTTACCCGATGGTTTCAGGAATTGAAAACGGAGACGGTTGCAGATTTTCCTGATTTTCAGGGAGGGGCTGTCGGCTTTTTAAGCTATGACTATGCCCGCTATATTGAAAAATTTAAACATCTGTCTATCGATGATCTGCAAACGCCTGACTTATTCTTTCTCGTGTTTGATGATCTGGCCGTCTATGACCATGCAAAGGAAGAGCTTTGGCTGATCACGCACAAAAACGGAGAAGAGCTTTCCTCTACGGAAGATCAACTGAATCAGCTTGAACAGATGTGGATGTCACGCGATGCGGAACCCGCAGCAGCTGAAGAACCGGCGGACAATAAAGGGGCTTCGTTTGCACCTTCATTTACCGAAGAGGGCTTTTCACAGGCGGTTGAAAAAATAAAGCAATACATCGCAAGCGGTGACGTGTTCCAGGTGAATCTTTCCCTGCGGCAGTCAGAGCGGCTGTCGGCGGCGCCGTTTGACGTTTATAAAATGCTGAGAAAAGTGAATCCCTCTCCTTACATGGCATACTTGGAAACCCCGGATTTCCAGGTGATTTGCGGATCGCCTGAACTGCTGATTAAAAAGAAAGGAACCCTGCTGGAAACAAGGCCGATTGCAGGGACAAGATCCCGCGGGGCGGATGAAGCGGAGGATGAAGCGCTCGCGAATGAACTGATCATGAATGAAAAAGAGCGGGCCGAGCACGTGATGCTTGTGGATTTAGAGCGGAATGACCTTGGCAGGGTGTCAAAATACGGCTCCGTTCGCGTCGATGAATTCATGGTGATTGAAAAATATTCCCATGTCATGCACATTGTTTCAAATGTGTGCGGTGAAATCAAAGAAGAATGCGATGCGGTTGATGTCATCCACGCGGTGTTTCCCGGCGGAACGATTACAGGGGCTCCGAAGGTAAGAACAATGGAAATCATTGAAGAGCTTGAGCCGACAAGGCGAGGGCTTTATACTGGTTCTATAGGATGGTTCGGATATAATCAAGATATGCACTTTAATATCGTCATCCGAACGATTTATGTCAAAGCAGGCCATGCGTTCATGCAGTCGGGAGCGGGAATCGTCATTGATTCAAACCCTAAGCATGAATATAAGGAATCATTTAAAAAGGCCATTGCGATGAAAAAGGCGCTGCAGTTGAGTGAAGAAGAGAAAAAAAGAGCAGAGGAGAGCTGAGAAAATGATTTTGATGATCGACAATTATGACTCGTTTACGTACAATTTGGTGCAATATTTAGGAGAGCTCGGCGAAGAATTGATCGTCAAGCGCAATGATGAAGTGACACTGGCGGGCATTGAAGAATTGTCCCCGGATTTTCTGATGATTTCGCCGGGGCCGTGCAGCCCTGATGAGGCCGGAATCAGCCTTGAAGCGATCCGTCATTTTGCAGGGAAGATTCCCATTTTCGGAGTCTGCCTCGGACATCAATCCATCGCCCAGGTTTTCGGCGGCGATGTCGTCAGAGCGGAACGGTTGATGCATGGGAAGACATCAGAGATTTCCCACGATGGTTTAACCGTTTTTAAAGGCTTGGAAAGTCCGCTGACGGCTACCCGGTATCATTCGCTGATCGTTAAACCTGAAACCTTGCCGAGCTGCTTTACCACATCCGCTTGGACTGATGAAGGAGAGATTATGGCCATCAGGCATAAAGAGCTGCCGATCGAAGGTGTGCAGTTTCATCCGGAGTCTATTATGACCTCCTGCGGAAAAGAGATGCTCAATAATTTTATTGAGACTTACCGAAAGAAAGTGAACGCATGATCATTTACATGAACGGTCATTATGTGAAAGAGGAGGAAGCGAGACTTTCTCCTTTTGACCATGGTTTTTTATATGGAATCGGCGTTTTTGAAACATTTCGCCTCTATAAAGGGAAGCCGTTTCTTTTGGAATGGCACATGGAAAGGCTTCAGACAGCATTGAATGAACTGAAAATAGAGACGGCGCTGACAGAGAGCGATGTCCTCAGTGTGCTGGACAAGCTGCTCGAATTGAATCAGCCGCCAAATGGCAATGCGAGGATCAGGCTCAATATATCAGCCGGTCCCGGGGGATCAGGGCTTTTTCCCGATTCATACAAAAATCCCTGCATCATGGTGATGATGAACCCTTTTGATCCGGCATCCGTACCGGAGGAAAAGGAAGGAATCATTTTGCAGGTTCGCCGAAACACGCCTGAGGGGCCTTTCCGGCTGAAATCCCACCACTTTTTAAACAACCTGTATGGAAAAAGAGAACTCGGAAGTGATCCGGGAAAAGAAGGGATTTTTCTTACCGCGAGCGGAGATGTAGCCGAGGGCATTGTTTCCAACCTTTTTTGGCAAAAAGACGGATGTGTGTATACACCTTCACTGAAGACCGGAATTTTAGACGGTGTGACGCGGCGATATGTGCTGGAGCGGCTCGACAGTATGGGAATGAAGGTCAGACAGGGGGAATATCCGTTGGATCATCTTCTCGCTGCTGAGGAAGCATGGATGACCAATTCCGTTCAGGAGATTGTGCCGTTCCGCCAAATCGGCGCCACTGCATTCCCGGGAAAGGGTGGAAGTCTGACAAAGAAACTGCAAAAGGTGTACACTAACGATAGAACAGCAAAAGACGATAATTGAATCTAAAGGGTGAGGGATATGGCGCTGCAAACAACAGTCCGTTCAAAGCGGCTGAAAGCAAAACAATACACGTTGTCATATGAAGATAAAACATTAATTATGGGCATTTTAAATGTCACGCCTGACTCGTTTTCCGACGGAGGGAAATACAACAGTATAGACCGCGCAGTGGTCCATGCGAAACAGATGATAGAAGACGGCGCCCATATCCTTGATATCGGGGGAGAATCGACAAGGCCCGGAGCCGAGAAGGTTTCCCTTGATGAGGAGCTTGCAAGAGTCATTCCTGTAATTGAAAAGCTTGTACAGGAAATCGATGCACCGATATCGGTTGACACATATAAGGCTGGGGTAGCCGATGAAGCGCTAAAAGCCGGAGCTTCGATTATCAATGATGTATGGGGCGCCAAAGCCGATCCCGAAATGGCTGCTGTCGCCTCTCGGCATGATGTGCCGGTTATCTTGATGCACAATCGACATGAACGAAATTATACAGATTTAATACCAGACATGATGTCCGATCTGATGGAATGTGTAGACATTGCGAAGTCCGCCGGAGTGCAAGACCATCACATCATCCTTGATCCCGGTATCGGTTTTGCCAAAACATATCATGACAATCTTATGGTCATGAATGAGCTGGAGAGATTCAAGAGTCTGGGCTACCCGCTTTTACTGGGCACCTCGCGCAAAAGGTTTATCGGACGCGTCCTGGATTTGCCGCCTGAGGAACGGGCGGAAGGGACAGGCGCGACAGTATGCCTCGGCATTCAAAAAGGATGCGACATTGTCAGAGTCCATGACGTCAAGCCGATTGCTAGAATGGCGAAAATGATGGATGCGATGATCGATAAGGGAGGCGTTTATCATCGATAAAGTATATATAGAGGGAATGGAATTTTACGGATACCACGGGGTTTTTCAAGAGGAGAACAAACTCGGCCAGCGTTTCCGCGTTGATTTGACGGCAGGATTAGACTTGAGCGTAGCAGGAAAGACCGATGATATTGATGCGACCATTAACTATGCAGAGCTGTACAAGCTCTGTAAAGAGGTTGTGGAAGGAGAGCCGGTCAACCTTGTCGAAACCCTTGCAGAAACGATAGCCGAGAAAGTCCTCGGTCAATTTGAAGCGGTTCAGGAATGCACTGTCAAGGTGATCAAACCAGATCCGCCGATACCCGGACATTACAAATCCGTAGCCATAGAAATGACGAGAAAGCGGAAATGAAACATACGGCATATATAGCGTTGGGCTCGAATATCGGCCGGCGGGAAGAATATTTAAAAAAAGCCGTTGCTCTCCTGCATCAGCATCCGTCTGTCACGGTTACAAGCATCTCTTCAATTTATGAGACAGATCCGGTCGGATATACAGATCAGGATCCATTTTTAAATATGGTTGCGGCTGTCAAAACATCTCTTTCGCCTTTTGCACTGCTTGATTTGACGCAGCGCATTGAAAATGAACTCGGCCGGACGCGGGACATCAGGTGGGGTCCGAGAACGGCAGACCTTGACATTTTGCTGTATAATCGTGAAAATATTGAGACAGAGCAACTCATTGTTCCTCATCCGAGAATGCATGAACGTTTGTTTGTACTCGTCCCGCTATTGGAGATTTATCCGGACTTTGAGGAATCTGTCAATCATGCGAAAAATCAAGAAGGTGTAAGGGTATGGAAGCAGAAATCTGGGGTAGACGAATTCGTGCGTACAGAAAGTTGAAAGGTTATACTCAAGAGGGCTTTGCCAAAGCATTGGGTATGTCCGTTTCTGTACTGGGTGAAATAGAACGGGGAAATCGAATGCCGTCGGAGAGCATGCTCAGGGATGTAGCCAATACTTTAAATATATCAGTGGAGGAATTGTCTCCATCAGAAGAATAAGAAAGGAGGACGTAAAATGTTTAAGATCGGTGATATCGAATTGAAAAACAGGGTTGTCCTTGCGCCGATGGCAGGGGTATGCAACTCCGCCTTCCGCCTGACCGTTAAAGAATTCGGTGCGGGTTTGGTGTGCGCAGAAATGGTCAGCGATAAAGCGATCCTTTATAACAATGCGAAAACAATGGGAATGCTTTATATCGATGAACGGGAAAAACCGCTCAGCCTGCAAATTTTCGGCGGTGAAAAAGAAACGCTCGTCGAAGCGGCGAAATTCGTTGATCAAAACACAACAGCTGATATTATTGACATTAACATGGGATGTCCGGTGCCAAAGATTACAAAATGTGATGCGGGGGCCAAATGGCTGCTTGATCCGAATAAAATTTATGAGATGGTTTCTGCTGTAGTGGATGCGGTTGATAAACCGGTTACCGTTAAAATGAGAATGGGCTGGGATGATGATCACATTTTTGCTGTTGAGAATGCAAGAGCTGTTGAACGGGCCGGCGGAAAAGCCGTGGCTCTTCACGGGCGGACCCGCGTGCAAATGTATGAAGGAACGGCGAACTGGGACATCATCAAAGAAGTAAAGCAGTCTGTATCAATACCTGTTATCGGAAACGGAGACGTCAAAACACCTCAAGACGCGAAGCGCATGCTTGATGAAACAGGAGTGGACGGCGTCATGATCGGCCGTGCTGCTTTGGGTAATCCGTGGATGATTTACCGCACGGTTCAATACCTGGAAACAGGCGAATTAAAAGATGAGCCGAAAGTGCGTGAGAAAATTTCCGTCTGCAAGCTTCATCTTGACCGTTTAATCAAACTAAAAGGTGAAAATGTGGCAGTTCGTGAAATGAGAAAGCACGCGGCCTGGTATTTAAAAGGTATAAGAGGAAACGCAAAGGTCCGGAATGAAATCAACCATTGCGAAACGAGAGATGAGCTCGTGCAGCTGCTGGATGCGTTTACGATTGAAGCCGAGGCAAAAGAGCTTCAGGATGCTAAAGTAGGATAAATCCGACCTCTGCTCACTGCCAGTTTTAACTGGCAGTTTTTCTGCTTTTCCTGAAAGACTAAAAATAACGGAGTGATATATGATGAGTCATGAAGAGCATAACCATGAAGAATTAAACGATCAGTTGCAAGTCAGACGCGATAAAATGAGTCAATTGCGCGAAAGCGGAAAGGACCCTTTCGGTCAGCGTTTTGAACGCACTCATCAATCAGCGGAACTAATTGATTTGTACAATGAGTACTCTAAGGAAGAATTAGAAGAGAAAGCAATCGAAGTAACGATTGCAGGCCGGATGATGACAAAACGAGGCAAAGGGAAAGCTGGATTTGCCCACATTCAGGATTTGAAAGGCCAAATCCAGATTTACGTTAGAAAAGACAGTGTCGGAGAAGAACAATACGAGCTGTTTAAAGGCTCTGACCTCGGGGATATTATCGGTGTTACTGGTGTTATGTTTAAAACCAATGTGGGTGAATTGTCTGTCAAAGCAACATCTTTTGATCTTTTAACAAAAGCTCTTCGTCCGCTTCCTGATAAATATCACGGCTTAAAAGACATTGAACAGCGCTACCGCCAGCGTTATTTGGACTTGATTGTCAATCCGGACAGCAAAAATACGTTTATTACAAGAAGTAAGATCATTCAATCAATGAGAAGATACTTAGATGACCACGGATACCTGGAGGTAGAAACACCTACGATGCATGCCATTCCAGGAGGTGCATCCGCCCGTCCGTTTATCACACACCATAATGCGCTCGATATGCCGCTTTATATGAGAATCGCGATTGAACTTCATTTGAAAAGGCTGATCGTCGGCGGACTTGAAAAAGTTTATGAAATCGGACGTGTATTCCGGAATGAAGGAGTATCCACCCGCCACAACCCCGAATTCACAATGATCGAGCTTTATGAAGCTTATGCCGATTACAAAGATATCATGAGCTTAACGGAAAATCTCATCGCTCACATCGCTGAAGAAGTGCTTGGCACTACTACTGTTCAATATGGTGATCATCAAGTCGATCTCAAACCTGAGTGGAAAAGGCTTCATATGGTAGATGCCGTTAAAGAAGCGACCGGAGTGGATTTCTGGAAAGAGGTCTCACTGGAAGAGGCCAGAGCTTTTGCTAAAGATCATAGTGTTGAAATTACTGAAAATATGTCTGTGGGGCACATCATTAACGAGTTCTTCGAACAAAAAATCGAAGAAACCCTGATTCAGCCAACCTTTATCTATGGTCATCCGGTAGAAATTTCGCCGCTTGCTAAGAAAAATCCTGAGGATCCCCGCTTTACGGACCGTTTTGAGCTGTTTATTGTGGGTCGAGAGCATGCGAATGCCTTCACCGAACTTAATGATCCTATTGATCAGAGAGAACGCTTTGAGGCGCAATTAAAAGAACGTGAAGAAGGAAATGATGAAGCTCATATGATGGATGAGGACTTTGTTGAAGCATTAGAATACGGGATGCCTCCTACCGGCGGTTTAGGAATTGGTATTGACCGGCTTATTATGCTTTTGACGAATTCGCCGTCAATCAGGGATGTTTTACTATTCCCGCAAATGAGACATCGTTAAAACTTCAAGGATCAGCCGGAAATGAAACGGCTGATCCTTATTTAAAAACAAATTTTATTTTTTCTCAAAAAAGTATTGCACAAACATAAATACGGTGGTATATTATTATTCGTTGCCGCAAAAAGCGGTGGCAAAAACAAAAAAAGCTACTTTAAAAAAGTTCTTGACTTCATGTTGAGAATTGGATATAATATAAAAGTCGCTTTAATAATGATCTTTGAAAACTAAACAAGACAAAACGTACCTGTTAATTCATTTTTAAATAAATCGCACATGCGAGTGTGCGTAGTCATTATCAAACTTTTCATGGAGAGTTTGATCCTGGCTCAGGACGAACGCTGGCGGCGTGCCTAATACATGCAAGTCGAGCGGACCGACGGGAG
>NZ_JBIYSN010000011.1:0-57120 GCF_046464135.1 Bacillus sp. z60-11
GATCTCTCCAGCCGTTCTCCCAAAATAGAACGAGCAATCTCGCAACTTTGATTGCCGCATCCCAATCATGATTGAACCAGTCGTCTATTTTTGGATTCATTTCTTGATCTATGCCCATAAAATAATTGATGATTTTATCAATGGTCTGTTTGACTTTATGATCCTGCATTGAGTATTCACCTTTTAAATACTGGATGAGCCGTTTTTTATGTGACTGAACAAATTCCACAAGTTCTGGATAGACGTTCTCCGGATGCTCGATATAAAGGTCATCCCCATCCAGAACTAAAGGTGAACCCAAAAAGGCAAGGTCATCACAAATTTGTTTTGGGTGCATTTTCCTCACCTTTGACAAAGAGCTTATTTCCTTTACCTCGTTTGAATTCATAACCATAGGTAGCTACAACATTATAAAAATTTCTTTTGCCTAGTAATAAGCTTTTGACCCACTTTTCATATTCTTGATAAAGTTGTTTAGCCTCAATCTGTTGTTTGGAAATTTTAGAGGAATACTTTTTCAAAAATGTTGATATTAATGATTGTTCATCATTTTCATTCCGAACACTTAGTTGTTTTTCTAAGTCTTCAATGACTTTGTTCAACCTATCAATTTCTCTTTTTTGATTGATATACAATTTATTTTTTTCTGTTAAGGTAAGTTCATCTATTTTCAATAACGTACTCATTATTAAGACTCCTTTCATCCATCCATGCACAAATTTCCAAACATTAGGGGTTACTGAGTTATCATGGGTTGTCGGTTTTGACATTAAAGCCCTATAAGTAATTAATATATATATATTTATTTTTTTATTTATTTTTTTCAGTAGACTAAACAGACAGATTCGACAACCCCTAGTAACCCCCAATAAATGTAAAACATTGATAAATCCTTATATATCAATAGTTAAAGCTTCTTTCTATTGATTGAAGTAACCTTATCCGGGTTACCTTTTGAAGTAATTTCAGTAACCCTTTCAGTAACCCGCCCATCATTATTCTGCAAAAAACTTCCTCCGGAATACCGATTTAATGTCATCCCATAAATAAATGTTTTATTTTTTGCTCCCTTTGCCTTTTTAAATCCTCTAATCTCCAATTGCCGGTAAAAAGCTCGGTTTTTTAACTCAACGTCATCATTTTCATAACACCAATCCTTATACTCTTTATAGAGCTCCTTGGCTTCAATCTTTACAGCTGAATGAATAACACACCTTTCATCCAGAAACGGTCCCAGTATGTCCATATCCTCCCGGTAGCCTTCCGTCGCCTTCCTGATCGCTTCCGGTTCTCCCAAGCCTTCCTTCTGCCACTTCAAGCAGCCTTCAACGGCCCAACGGAGGATCCCGGGCATTTCCGCGGCCAGTTTCTGCGGCAGCTTCTTGTCTACTTTTTCTTTTGGAATAGTGACAGTGAACGGGATCAGCCGGATTCGGCGCCATATACCCTCATCGCTGCCTTTAACGATCGGTTTATGGTTTGTGGTAAAGAAGACTTTAAATTCCGGTGTAAACTCAAAGTATTCCTGGCGCAGAAAACGTGCTGACATCTTTTCGCCGCCGGTGATCTGCTTCACTAACGATTCAGACAACTGCTGCCCTTCTTCACTCTCAACGGCCGACATAAACCGGGCGCCGTCCAACCTGGCAATGTCATTGTTTATGGCACTATCATTTTTCTTCTTAATGAAGGTGTCACTGTTTGTCTGCCGCCCATAGTCCCCGAACAAGTGCTGAACCGTATTGATAAAAGTCGATTTACCATTCCGGCCGTTCCCGAATAGAAAGAACATGACTTGTTCCGTGGTGTCCCCGGTCAGCGAATAGCCAATTGCCTTTTGCATGAAATCAATAATTTCATAGTTTGGCTTGCCCTGGTCATCTATAAAGATGCTTTCCAAGAAAGCTTTCCAGTTCGGGCAGTCGGCGTCCGATTGATAAGCGATAGGAGATATTTTCGTGAAAAGCAGATCCCGATCATGCGGCAGAAGTTCTCCTGTTTTCAGATCAATCACACCGTTATCGCAATTTAAAAGATATTTGTGGGAATCCAGTTCCTGCTTTCTCACTGAAACCATTGGCCGAACATCTAAAATTGTGTTCATCCGTATGTTGCGGCGCTCGCATTTCTTCGCCCAATCGTTCAATTGCTTTTTTCGGAATTTGTCTTCTGTGGCCTTTGCCTCACCGTACAACGCCCGTAATGTCTTGGCGGTGATAGCTTCAATTTTCCGTTTGCTGTCTTCTTCCCATCGCTTGCCGTTCCAGATCAGCCAGTCAAGCTCGTTACAATATCGAATATTCTTTCCGTGGTAGTAGACAATCCGTTCAGCATTGCCGAGCTCCGTCAAATGAAAAACCGGCGGGGTGTCAATGATCTCTTCCGTATCCTCAACTTGAGAATGATCGGGATGGGAAATGTACACCTCATACGGCTGTTCCTGCTGCTCTTCCATCAAATCAGAAATTGTCGTATGAGTAGAATAAACGGCTGCAGCAATGGTCATTTCTCCATATGTAGCGCCGTCGGATGAATGCTGCCGATCCCATTTCTCCCGGAACAAACCTGATTCGCGAAACATTGAATCCATTTTTGCGGGATCCTTATCCGTCCAGAATGCCAAATGATTACACAAAGCCATATCTGTGGCCGAGTGATCATCATTTATCAGATGACCGTTAAACAGATCCTGAATGTTCTTCCCGTTCTTGCTGTTGAACATCCTTTCCCATATCTCCTTATTGGAGAGATTGCTCATATCACGGGATGAAGCAGCAGGAGGATTGGAAGGTTTCGATTCTTCTTTTTTGTCCTTCAAATATTTTTCGAACAGCTCTTTGAGCTCGTCTGTTCGTTCTTCAACGGCCCCGATCCCGAGACTATTACCGGTAAAGGTGAAATAGCGGCCGTGGCGGTATACTTCCAGCCCGAGTTCCGGATTTTTTCTCCCTGTACCCGGCCCGCGCAATGGAATCTTACCTTTTGTAATGATGTGGACCCCTTTGCCGCTCGGTGAATATTCGGTGTAGCTTCCAATAGCCTGAACGATTTCCTCAGCGAACGGGGACAAGACACCGTCCTCCACACAGTGATCTATGTCTATGCCGATAAACGGATCATCTTTTGAAAACATGAAGCCGATCCCGTCATAATCTCGATCGTTATAAAATTTCAAAACGGTCGGAAATGTCGACCAGGTTCTTTTATTACTGGATTGAGCCATGCTGCCGTCAATCTGGTACGGCACTTTTGTTTTCTTACCGTCACGTTCTTCGGAACGCCATAAAATCCACTGAGGGGCGTTTTTTAGCTCTTGCGGTATGTTCTTAAATTCGTACATGTGATAACTCCCCTTTAAAAATGAGGGAGCTATACACTCCCTCAAATGTGTTTTTTATGATCAAAACGGTACATCATCGTCACTGATGTTAACTGGAGCTGCTTCCGGTGCCGGCGCCTCAGACGGCTTAAACGCTTTGACTTCCGGATATTTTTTGCCGTTGTGCTCTCGTTCTCCGACAACCAGACGAACAGGTTTATTTAGGAACGCATTGGCCCATTCGATATGATCTTTAAATTTCATACCGTTTGGAAAACCTGCGGCCTTTGATGCTTGATGAAATCTCCACATTGCATTGTCAGTAACCGTGAAGTTATCGTATAGGATTTTTTGGCCCTGACATGGCTGTTCAACGTCAGAACGGATTTCATAGTCTACGACAAGACGCTTATTTCCAGATGAAGCTGCTGTTTTCTCCTCAAAATTGATAACTGTTGCCTCATATTCTCCTGGTTTAATAGGTTCAAAAGCTTCACCTTTGCTGTGATCTACTGTGAACATATTTAATTCCTCCATTCATTATTTTCCGTTTAAAACTGCTGCAAGATTTTCAGCTATAGACGCAATTACATTAGGATCTGTAATGTCTTCATTTCTTAGGTCATAAAGTACGTTATCGATACCGCTGTTTAATCTATCAATCTCTGAAATTAACCAGGGGATGTCTTGACGAGCGTTAGCAATAAAAATACAATCGTTTTCTCTTGGGATATTTGGATAATCTACCTGCACTGCGGCAATTGAACCGTAGCCTGGCCCTTTCGGCCCCCAAATTAATCTGGCTTTCCCTCGGTCATAGTTGATATCACTATTTGGTGACCACGGTCCCTCTGTTGCCGCAGCAACACGTTGGCGAATTTCCTCAAGCTTCATTTTGATCACCTCCTGCAGCCTTTAATCTCTCAAGGGCGGCCGTCGCAAGCTTTTTATTCCATTGATCAAGTTTTTTATTGGCTTTGATCTGAAATTCTTCAACCATCTGCGCGGCTGCTTCGTTACCGGAAACAATCGCTTTAATTTCCTCAATCAAACGGATCCGCTCAGCTTCTTCCTCTGCCTTCACGTCAATGCCGAGCTCGAGCCATTGGTAAAGCTTGCGGCCGACTTCCGGATTGAGTTTAAAAGAAGATCCTTCAAACATGCGGGTATTGTCTTTGGATGTTTCCGCCATGTGATCGATACTGATATTGAAATTCAGCATGAACTCGTATTCCATTTCATCCTTCTGCACAGGCTTGGTCCCGACTTTGCGCGGTG
The DNA here is from genome assembly GCF_046464135.1 of Bacillus sp. z60-11. NCBI lineage: Bacteria > Bacillati > Bacillota > Bacilli > Caryophanales > Bacillaceae > Bacillus > Bacillus sp. z60-11. The sequence continues at coordinate 4,598 of NZ_JBIYSN010000011.1, forward strand.
CCATCTTTCCGTTTTCATCCGGTTCGACTACATACTCCGTTTTTGTTCTCAATGTCGCCAAGATGTGGACATCGTTTTGCGTTAAGGTCTTAATCAATTTGGTTGTTTCAGGCGCAAGCTTGCCCCAATTTTGAAATGAGTTGCCGGACATGCTCCCGTGTTTTTCTACTATCCCGCCTTCCCCTTGCCAGTTGTGGGAAAGCGAATCAATTACGACCACCTCGGCCCCGGCGTTCTTGATAGCCTCCACAGCCAATTGATAACGTTCTGTGGTGTAAGGCGGCGTAAAATCAATATGTTTAAAACTACCGATCCGCACGTCATCAAATTGCAAGTTTGCATACAGTTTGGCGCGGCGGTGCTCAGTATCCACAACACCAATCTTTGACCAGACTTCCTCATCGCTGGCTTCCGGGTATGCTTCCCGCATCATTCCGTAAGCGACAAGCAGGGCGCCGGCGGTCTTTCCGGATCCACTCGGCCCGATAAAGCCGACAATTGCCTTTTCTTTTTCACGCTGTGCGTTTGTGACTTGAAACATCTATCACACCTCCACTTTGAAGCTTGTGGAGGCAGGTTCTATTTCTACCCCCGGAACAGCTTGTCCATTTTCATCAACGACAACCTTTTTGCCGTCCACCTCTTTGATGGACAGAGATTTTTTAAAGTCGCCCCATTTGACATCTTCTTTGATAAATTCAGTAAGCTCGGCCTCTTTAACATGCTTGAGAAGCTGGTCCTTATCTGCTGGCTTAGGCTGCTCTTTACTCGCCCGGCTTTTTGACTTGCCGTAAGGTGTGGACAGTGTTTTTGCTTTTGGATCCTGATCAAGCTGCTTTGAATGGTAGATGCTGACCAAGTTTTCAAAGAACGCCAGATTGTCCGCGACAGGTTTTAGCTCTTGGGATTCCCATTCATCGATACGCTGCCTTTCGGTTGCCGCCAGCGCCTTGATTTCTTTTTCCTGTGTCTTTAAAGCAGCTATTTTCCGAAACGCCCAATTTAGACTATTCATGTCCGTGATCTCAAACTGTGGACGGCTCCCCTGCTGCAGGCTATTATTTGAAATCTCGTTTAGTTCAAACGCCTGTAAAGGATTCATGTATTTTGCCTCCTAATTGATTTTGTAATGGACTCAATTTAAAATGAGGTTGTGAGTTTTGTTTTTAGTCGCCTCTGCCAAGGCGGCTTTTTTATTCATAAGCTGACCGATAAAATGCAGCAACTTGAATATTCCTGTTAATTTCAGTCTCATACCAAAAGCTATCACCATAGGAACGCTGATCAATCTCTGTATTCAATTTTTCAGCTGCCTCTTGCACATTTTGAAGAGCTGTCCTTTCATCTTTATCGTGATAGGTAATGTCAATCCTCCCACCATTTCGCAATGCATTTTCGACAAGGTGCAATACTGAGTCAATCTGTTTTTGATCCATTTTCATCCTCCTTTTCTATCTCGTCTTTCAAATATTCCAAAGGATAGCCGTAACGATTGATTTCTGTAATTATTGGATGCTCGATATTCATTGAAACGATCTCCCTACTGTTGAAACGTTTAACCCTCTGCCTGCAAATTTGGATGCTATTTCGTGAAGCCGCACAACCTGTTCTGGGTGCTCCATTCGTTTAAGGTCCTTACAATTTGAAATGATTGTCGCCGCAATTTCTACACATCCTTCAAAATCATGTTCCTCGATCGCGGCAGGCAATTCCGAAATAAGATTTTGCGTTGAGATGATCAGCCTTTCCGCCTTTTCGCGGTCAGCTTTTAGAAAATGATTTAGGTTCATGCCTTCAAAGCTCCTTCCTATATCTCCATTCCGCAATCATGACAAACTGTGAACGTCTCGTAAGTTCCTGTGATCTCGATAGTTTCACTGTTTTCATGCCTACAATTCTTCAGAGCTTCTTTCCGAATCAGGTTAGCCTTGGCTTCCTGACTTAACGCCAGCCATTGTTTAGGAATGATTTTCATTTTCCTCACCTCTCTTCATTTAGTAGGGCTTAATGCCTTGGCTGTTCAGCCAACCAGGTCAATAGAAATTTTTCGCATTCTTTTGCTGGAAAAAGCCATTTCTTTCCGACTCGATACTTAGGAAAGCGAGGATCGTAAAAAAACGTGTCCTTTATGAAATTAGGGCTCATGTTGGTCTGTCGACACAGTTCTTTCATGTCCCAGAACGTAAATTGATTTTTAATTTCATTCAGGTGTTTGCGCATTTCATCAAGAAATTGGCGTTCAATTTGTTCTTGATCTACCCGAACCGTTAGCATGCCTATTATGAAACCTCCTTCATATCAAGGATTTTGACAATTTTCTCTCTGACTTTTTTGCCCTTTCTTTTACCAAGTAAAATGTCAGAGAGATACGCATTCGAAATGTTTAGCATCTTTGCTAAATCCTTTTGCTGCATGTCGTTAAGAATTAACCAAGTCTTAACCTGCTTTCCAAAATCCAGTTCCAAAGCCAAAGAAAACACCTCCTTTTTATATTTTCAGCTAAATATTCAGCTTTTTATTGACTTTTTTTATCCAAGTGGATAAAATAAAGCCATAGCTAAACAAGCCTACAATTATAGCCTTTACGTTTGGGGACGTGATCTGCGGCTTTTATTTTGTAGTGCCTAAAAAGCTGAATAAGTAGCTTATGGACATAGTATATTATCCATTCGGATAAATGTCAACAAGTTTTTATCTATTTGGATAAAAAAGTCCCTGAGCTTATTAAGGGTGATTAATTTGACAACGTTCGACAGGGTTAAAAAACTTGCTGATGATCGTAGAATATCATTAACTGAGTTAGCTAAACGCGTAGATATGGGGGTGAATTCATTATATAAATGGAAAACCCAAAAACCCGCAGTTGATAAGCTACAGAAAGTTGCCGATTACTTCAACGTTTCTGTTGACTACCTTCTCGGCAGAACAGAAAAAGAAAACTTTGAGCCTGAGCTAACTGCTAAAGATGAAAGAGATATACAGAAAGAGCTACAAAAAATTATAGAAGGGTTAGAAGGCAAGAACGGTTATGCCGCATTTGACGGCCAAACTCTTGACGATATGGATGAAGAAGACAAAGAGTTATTAATCGCCAGCCTGGAAAATTCCTTACGTCTCGCTAAAAGAATTTCAAAACAAAAATTCACTCCTAAAAAATATCGTAAGTAGGTGCCTTTTTGTGGAGTCAATTACTTCAAAAATCAAATCAATAACAAAAAAATTTGAAACAAACAATCCATTTAAAATTGCAAAAGAATTAGGAATTGAAGTGGTATATGAAGACTTAGGAAAAGCCTTGGGCTATTACAGTAGACATTTTAGAGTTAAGGTCATCCACATTAATCAGAATGCGAATGAACATAGTAAGGAGTTTATTTGCGCCCATGAATTAGGTCATGCGATCTTTCATCCAGACGCAAACACTCCTTTTTTAAAAAGGCAGACTCTATTTTCAACAGATCGAATCGAGTTGGAAGCGAATTTTTTCGCAATTAATTTGTTGTTCTCATCCTTTAATGGCTGCGTCACCGTAAGGGAAGCAATTGAACAATACGGAATCCCTGAGAAATTAGTTTTATCTAACCTGAATCTAAAAATTTTTACACCAAAAATCGAACGTACGTTTCTTGTGAGGTGAAAAAAGATGGCCAGTTTTAGAAAGCACACTAACGGATCGTGGGAATATCGGATACGGTATAAGGATAGGAAATCAAATAAATACAAAGAAAAATCAAAACGTGGTTTTAAAACAAAAAAAGAAGCACAACTGGCAGCTGCACAAGTTGAAATGGAGATTGATTATTACGGTTTCGCCGAAGATGGTGACGAAAAAACTGACACCTATTTTGAAAGTTGGTTGGAAATATACAAAAAACCAAATGTCAAACCGATCACCTATTCCCTTCAAGAAAGGAATGTGAGATTAAACATTCTCCCACGGTGGGGCGACTATAAATTAAAAGAAATTAATCGAAATGAATATCAAAAATGGATCAATGAATTGAAGGGGCACTATAGTGAAGGAACAGTGAGAAGGATTCACAGCATTATGAACACCGCACTCAACGATGCGGTATACGAATTCAGAATCCTTCGGGAAAATCCCGTAACAAGGATCAATATTCCAAAAGACACAATGACTAACAAGGTAATTAAATTCTTTACTATAGAAGAATTGAACAAGTTCCTTAACAAAATAAAGGAGCCTCAAAAAAAATCAAAGTATCAACATTCAATACAGTATTATGCGCTTTTTTCTCTAATAGCGCGGACCGGTCTACGCATTGGTGAAGCCTTGGCATTAACCTGGGATGACATAAACTTTGAAGAAAACACCCTTACAGTCAACAAGACACTGGTTTATCCAACTAATTCAACACCATACCTTTCCACACCAAAATCAAAAGCAAGTTTACGAACCATCAAACTTGATGAGAACACGGCCCATATTATGAAAAAGCATAAAATCAATCGGAATGAGGTCGTTCTGAAATACAAAAATTATAAAAGGCCGGAAACGAATATTATATTTTTTCAACACGACGGTCGCTGGCTTCGGACAAATGTTGTCAGAGAATATTTCAAAGAAGTGTGTAAAAGGGCTGGTTTACCTATTCTGTCCCCACACGCTCTTAGACATAGTCATGCGGTTCACCTTCTTGAAGCCGGCGTTAATATTAAATATGTATCAGAAAGGCTAGGACATTCGAGTATAAAAATGACCGCAGATACATACCTCCATGTCACCAAAAAGATTGAAGACCAAGCAATGGATTTGTATCTGCGGTACACAAGCATATAAAATTTTGTGGGTGTTTTGTGGGTGCAATCAAATTGAAATCTGATCACACCCTTTAGTATCAAGGGTTAACCTATAGACCCTTCCATCTCGAACTTGATCAAACGGTTCATTTCAACCGCGTATTCCATCGGCAGTTCTTTTGTGAACGGCTCGATGAAGCCCATGACGATCATTTCTGTCGCTTCTTCTTCAGAAATGCCGCGGCTCATCAAGTAGAAGAGCTGTTCTTCAGATACTTTGGAAACTTTTGCTTCGTGCTCCAATGAAATGTTGTCGTTTAAGATTTCATTGTAAGGAATCGTATCTGATGTTGATTTGTTATCCATAATCAGCGTGTCACATTCGATGTTTGAGCGGGCGCCTTCAGCTTTGCGGCCGAAATGGACGATTCCGCGGTATGTGACTTTTCCGCCTTGTTTTGAGATCGATTTTGACACGATCGTAGATGACGTATTCGGTGCCAGGTGGATCATTTTCGCACCTGCGTCCTGATGCTGTCCTTTTCCTGCAAGAGCGATAGAAAGCGTCATACCGCGAGCGCCTTCGCCTTTCAGGATGACGGCAGGGTATTTCATCGTCAGTTTGGAACCGATGTTTCCATCGATCCATTCCATTGTCGCGTTCGCTTCGCAAACGGCGCGTTTTGTAACAAGGTTAAAGACGTTGTTCGCCCAGTTTTGAATCGTCGTATAGCGGCAGTATCCGCCATTTTTGACGATGATTTCAACCACTGCGCTGTGAAGGGAGTTTGTTGTGTAAACAGGTGCTGTACATCCCTCTACATAGTGAACGTGCGCGCCTTCGTCGACGATGATCAGCGTCCGTTCAAACTGACCCATGTTTTCAGAGTTGATCCGGAAGTACGCCTGCAGCGGTGTCTCGACTTTGACGCCTTTTGGTACATAGATGAATGATCCGCCTGACCAAACGGCTGAGTTCAGGGCCGCAAATTTGTTGTCAGTCGGCGGAATGACTTTTGCCCAATGCTCGCGGAAAATGTCTTCATTTTCTTTGAGGGCGCTGTCCGTATCCTTAAAGATGATGCCTTGAGATTCAAGGTCTTCCTTCATGTTGTGGTAAACGACTTCTGATTCATACTGCGCGGATACACCGGCCAAATATTTTTGCTCAGCTTCAGGGATTCCGAGTTTGTCAAAAGTCTGTTTGATTTCTTCCGGCACTTCATCCCATGATCTTTCTGAACGCTCAGATGGTTTTACATAGTACGTAATTTCGTCAAAATTCAATGCGTTTAAATCTCCGCCCCATTGCGGCATTGGCATGTTGTAGAAATGTTCAAGAGATTTCAGACGAAACTCGAGCATCCACTCCGGCTCTTCTTTCATGCGTGAAATTTCTTCTACGATTTCTTTTGTCAGTCCCCGCTCTGAACGGAAAATGGAAACGTCTTTGTCGGCAAAACCGTATTTATATTCGCCGATATCCGGCATTTTTTTAGCCATCCATTTTCACTCCAATCTTTATTCATTATCGCTGTCTTCTTTGGCAACACCCTTTTCAAGGGCTTTCCAAGAAAGTGTCGCACATTTAATCCGGGCTGGAAACTTTGAAACGCCTTGAAGGGCTTCGATATCGCCTAAATCGATCGAATCGTCGTAGTCTTTGCCCTGCATCATATCCGAAAAGATCTGTGACATTTGAAGGGCGGTCCCCACGTCTTTTCCTTTGATCGCCTGCGTCATCATGGAAGCGGACGCCATGGAAATGGAGCAGCCTTCACCTTCAAATTTTGCGTCTTCTACCTTTTCGTCCGTAATCTTCATCGTCAGTCTGATCCGGTCACCGCATGTCGGGTTGTTCATGTCAACGACAATGCTGTCATTTAAAACCCCTTTATTTCTCGGATTTTTGTAGTGATCCATAATGACCTGCCGATACAGTGTATCCAAGTTCACATTAAAAGACATTTGTGAAATACTCCTTTGTCTTCTGAAGAGCTTCAATCAGTTTATCGATGTCTTCTTCTGTATTATACAGATAAAAGCTTGCTCTTGCAGTAGCGGAAACATTCAGCCATTTCATCAAAGGCTGTGCGCAGTGATGTCCGGCTCTGACAGCGACGCCTTCTGCGTCCAATACGGTTGCCACATCGTGAGGATGGACGTCTTCAAGGTTGAATGTCACGAGTCCTGCACGCTGCTTCGGTCCGTATACAGTTGCGCCTTCAAGCTCTTCAAAACGTTTTAGTGCATATGCTGCAAGACGATGTTCATGTTCTGAAATGGCGTCAAGTCCGATGTCTTCCAGGAAGTCAATCGCTGCACCCAATCCGATCGCACCGGCAATAATCGGTGTCCCCGCTTCGAATTTCCAAGGCAGCTCCTTCCAGGTTGATTCGTAAAGACCGACAAAATCAATCATTTCTCCGCCGAATTCCGCGGGTTCCATGTTTTCAAGCAGCGCTTTTTTGCCATACAATACTCCGATCCCGGTCGGGCCGCACATTTTGTGGGCGGAGAAAGTAAAGAAGTCGCAGTCCAAATCCTGAACATCGATCTTCATATGCGGTGTGCTCTGCGCCCCGTCAACCACCATCACCGCGCCGTTGTCATGGGCGATTTTGGCGATTTCTTTAATCGGATTCATCGACCCGAGAACATTTGACACATGTGCGGCTGATACGATTTTCGTATTGGCTGTCACCGTCTGTCTGACATCATCCAGTGAAATGGTGCCGTCTTCCTGTAACGGAATGTATTTCAATGTAGCGCCGCTTGCTTTTACCGCCTGCTGCCATGGAATGATATTCGCATGGTGCTCCATCGGCGTGATGACGACTTCATCACCCGGCTTCAGGTTGGCGCGGGCATAGCTGAGCGCGACCGTGTTCAGCGCCGTTGTCGTGCCCCGCGTAAAGATAATTTCCTGCATCGATTTCGCGTTGATAAACTTCCTGACCTTCTCGCGCGCCCCTTCGTATCCATCAGTCGCCTTCGTTCCCAATGTATGAACGCCGCGATGGACATTTGAATTGTAGGATTTGTAATACTCGTCAAGCTTGTCGATGACGACACGCGGCTTTTGCGATGTAGCCGCGCTGTCTAAATACACAAGATCGTGTCCGTTGACTTGTTGGTCGAGAATCGGAAACTGTTCGCGAATATCTTTGACATTCATTATTTTACTTTCCTTTCGATTACAGAGACGAGCTGTTTTTTCACGCCTTCGATCGGAAGCTCATTGACCACCGGTGCCAGGAAGCCGTAAATGACAAGACGTTCTGCTTCTTCTTTCGGAATTCCGCGGCTCATCAAGTAGTAGAGCTGAACCGGATCGACGCGGCCGACAGATGCGGCGTGGCCCGCTGTAACGTCATCTTCATCGATTAAAAGAATCGGATTCGCGTCTCCACGCGCTTTTTCGCTGAGCATCAGCACGCGTGACTCCTGTTCGGCATTTGATTTTGATGCGCCGTGTTCGATTTTTCCGATGCCGTTAAAGATCGAGGATGCGGAATCTTTCATGACGCCGTGTTTTAAAATGTAGCCTTCCGAGTGCTTGCCGTGGTGAATGATCTGTGTTGTAAAGTTCTCGGTTTGTTCTCCTCTGCCGACGACAACCGTTTTTGTATCGCCAAAAGTGCCGTCTCCGTGAAGATTTGTCGTGTTTTCAGAAATGGTGTCTCCATCATTCATCAAACCGAGCGCCCATTCGATTTTGCTGTCGCGTCCGAGCGCTGTTCCGCGGCGGCTGACATATGCCGTAACCCCTGCGGAAAGATTGTCCACCGCTCCGTATTGAACGCGGGCATTCGCACCTGTGATCACTTCTGACACGATGTTAAATACCGCTTTTTTAGGGTTGACCGTGCTGATGTAGTTTTCTACATATGTGACCGCACTGTTGTCATCTGCGACGACGAGTACATGGTTGAAAAGCGTTGTATCGTTGCTTTCATGGACATACACCGCCTGCACCGGCGCTTTCAGCTCGACGTTTTTCGGAACGTAAAGGAATGCTCCGCCGTTCAGCAGCGCTGCATGTAATGCAGTTAATTTATGCTCATCGACTTTTACGCCGTCCGTCATAAAGTATTTTTTGACGAGATCGCCGTGTTCGCGAAATGCCGTATGAATATCTGTGAAGATCACGCCTTGATCCTGCAGCTCTTGAGAAAGAGACAGGTAAGCCGGTGTCTGATCTCTTTGGATGTAAAGCGTCTTGTCTTCATTCCCGAGATCGATCAGCGATTTGACTTCATCTGAAAGATCATTCAAAGATTCAAGCGGTTTATTTTCTACAGTATGTTTATCAAACTGTGTGAAATTCCAATTTGTGATTTTTGTTTTATCAGGCCGTGGCAGAGGCAGATCTTCTGCTTTTTCAAGCGCTTCTAAGCGTAGGTCTTGCAGCCAGGCCGGTTCCTGATGCTTCTCAGAGAAGCTTTTGACATATTCCCGATCTACAGATAGTTTTGTTTCCAATGTCATGTTTATCCCCCTAACGCTTACGCTTCTTGACCGACAGTTTCGTCTTCGATTCCCAGCTCGTGCTTAATCCAGTCATATCCTTCAGCTTCAAGACGCTGTGCAAGCTCAGGTCCGCCTGATTTCACAACGCGGCCTTGCATCATAACGTGCACATGGTCAGGCGTGATGTAGTTCAACAGGCGCTGATAGTGCGTGATGATCAGGCAGCCGAAGTCTTCGCCGCGCATTTTGTTGATGCCTTTTGAGACGACTTTCAGGGCGTCGATATCCAAACCGGAATCGATCTCATCAAGGATGGCGATCTTCGGTTCAATCATCATCAGCTGCAGGATTTCATTGCGCTTTTTCTCCCCGCCTGAAAATCCTTCATTTAAATAGCGCTGCGCCATGTCAGGGTCCATTTCAAGAAATTCCATATTTTCATCCATTTTGCGGATGAATTTCATTAACGAAATCTCATCGCCCTCTTCTCTGCGTGCATTGATTGCAGAGCGGAGGAAGTCGGCATTCGTGACGCCGCTGATTTCACTCGGATATTGCATGGCCAGGAACAGGCCGGCTTGCGCGCGTTCATCCACTTCCATTTCCAGAACATCTTTGCCGTCAAGCAAAATGCTGCCTTTTGTTACTTCATATTTAGGGTGTCCCATGATCGCCGCGGATAAAGTCGATTTACCCGTTCCGTTAGGTCCCATGACAGCGTGGAATTCCCCGCCTTTTATTTCAAGGTTTACACCTTTTAAAATCTCTTTCCCTTCAATCTCAACGTGAAGATCTTTGATTGTTAATGTCGAAGCAGCCATGAAATATACCTCCAATATAGATAATCATTATTCTCAATTTATTCTCATTCTAATTTTATAACAAATGAAAATTGAATACAACAAAAGTCTTTAAGATCTTTTTCGTGTGTACATGTTTTCAAGTGTAACAAAAATCGTTTTTTTCTTAAAGTGATTGCCGTAAGAAACTTCCTTCGTCCATAACCATCCAGTAAAAACGATTATTTACATTTGCCTCGCATTCGAAGATCTGTTCTCGGGGAGTGTGCTTTAAGAGGAGGCGGATTTTTCACACTGAAGGGAGCTCGTTCTCAATTGCATGAATCATGATGGGAATGCTTTTCACCTTCTATCTGGATGGTGACATGCTTCAAATTAAATTCTTTCCTTAGATATTCTGATACTTGTTGCAGGATTCTATCCCTGTCACTGTTATCTGCGACTGTCACATGACAGCTTAAGGATGGAAAGTCGGAAGTGATCGACCAAATATGAAGATCGTGAACATCCTTGACAGACGGAATCGACAGCACCCCTTTCCGGAGCAATTCCATATCGATATGCTTCGGTTTTCCTTCCATTAAAACATGAACAGCATCCTTTGTGATGCGCCAGCCGCTGACAAGCACCAGGATGGCGACAAGAACGCTTGCAATCGGATCGGCGGCATTCCAATCGAAAAACAGCATCAAGAAACCGGCGATGATCGCACCGACAGAGCCCAGCATATCACCGATGACGTGCAGAAATGCGCTTTTGACATTTAAATTTTCGCCTGTGTCTCCCCGCATTAAAAGCCAGGCCGCGGCAATGTTGACAAGCAGTCCGAGAAAAGCGATCCCAAGCATGCCGGCGCTTTCGACTTCCGGCGGATTGAAAAAGCGATGGAACGCTTCCCAAAAAATATAAAGTGAAATCACAAGCAGTGTGATGCCATTTAAACAAGCGGCCAAAATTTCAAAGCGCTTATAGCCGTAGGTTTTGTTTTCATTTGCCGTCTTTGCTCCAAATATAACAGCGATGAGGCTTAAGCCAAGGGCTGCAGCGTCACTTAGCATATGTCCGGCATCAGATAAAAGGGCGAGGCTGTTTGTCAAAATCCCGCCGACGACTTCAACCGCCATAAAGAGAAAGATGAGGATGAAGCTGAAAAGAAGCGCTTTTTTGCTGGCTTGATGAGTATGATGATGATGGTGGGAATGGCTCATATTTCAAAACTCCTTTCCTCTGAATATGACCATATGTTCATATTATAATTTTATCTTCTGTCTTTATTCAGGTCAACCTGTATCCAAGCGTCGGGCATACAAAAGGACGGATATCTTCCGTCCTTTTGCTTTGCTTTATCCGTTCATCCATTTCATGTCTGAAATGATCTGTTTGCTTTTTTGATGCTGCTTTTCCCTTCTTTTTTCGACTTCAAGCCGATTTTCATGGCTTCTGCTGTATTCCTCGTAACCCATGCCATGGGATCTGTGCATCGCTTTTTCCATTTCCGCCGTAAATTCAAGGTCAAGCTGATCTTGGCTTGAACAAATAATGAATCATCCTTTCAGAGATTTTCTTACATGATACCAATTATATACAGACTCTTCAAAGATGAGTATGCATTAAATGTGCTGACCTCTGTCGATTTTCCGGCATTTCACAGGCGCTAGCTGGAACATTCTTTTAATTTCTCGGTCAATGTTTCATTTGTTTGAATTCTTCCATAGCCTGCAAGACGAGCGTGACGGCTTGGCTCATCGCCGCTCCCCCGCCAAATGCCGCGGAGACCCCGACGGCTTCAAGAATTTCTTCTTCCTTCGCTCCGCTGTCAAGGCAGCCTTTGATGTGATAGATGATACAATATTCGTCCTGGGTGTTGATGCTGATCCCGAGTGCAATCAATTGCTTTTCTTTTTCGCTCAGGACACCCTTTTTAAAGCATTCTTGAGTAAACTCGTTGTACTTTGTGGCAATGCCCGGCATTTTTTCTGAGAAGATGCCGATTCCCGCTTTATATTCGTGCAGGGCGGATTCGATGATGCTTTCTGATTCATGCTGGTTCACGCGAATTTCCTCCATTTAATATGTAGATTTTCTCTTTATTATGGACAACTTTATGCACAACATACGAGAAAAAACCCCGGTTTGCTCACAAACCGGGGTTTCACTTTTATTCTGTTACAGGAAGGACTGAGCCTTCATATTTTTTATCGATGAAATCTTTGATTTTGTCAGAGTGCAACACTTCAATCAGCGCTTTGACTTTCGCAGAATCTTCGTCACCTTTGCGAACAGCGATGATGTTCGCGTAAGGATTGTCTTTTGGAGACTCAAGCTCAATGGCATCTTTTTTCGGATTCAGCTTGTTTTGGATCGCGTAGTTCACGTTGATGAACACGGCGTCTGCTTCATTGCTGTCATATGCTTTTGCCGTCATTTCAGGTGCAACATTGTTTTTGATTTTCAGGTTTTTCTTGTTTTCCGTAATATCCTTCACTGTTGCGTCCACTTTTTTAATGCCTGATTTCAGCTTGATGAGACCGGCATTTTCCAGCATTGAAAGCATGCGGCCCTGTTCAGCGGCGTTATTGCTCATGATGATCGTCGCACCGTCAGGAAGATCTTTCAATGATTTATACTTTTTAGAGTAAATCCCGAATGGCTCAAGATGGACTGCACCGACATTGACTAAATCGTAGTCTTCGTTTTCTTTCATTTCCTGTTCAAGATAAGGAACATGCTGGAAATAGTTTGCATCAAGATCTTTTGAAGCGAGCGCTTTGTTGATCAGTTTGTAATCGGTGAATTTCTTGATTTTAAGCTCATAGCCTTTTTCTTTTAACAGCGGTTTTGCCTCTTCAAGAATTTCGGCGTGCGGCGTCGGCGTCGCTCCGACTGTGATCACTTTGCTGTCTTTATCTCCTTCGCTGTTCGATGACCCGCATGCGGCAAGTACGCCGGCAAAAATGATAAGTAAAGCCGTTAATAACCCTTTTTTCACTTTCGTATCCTCCCTAACGTTTGTCTAGTTTATTTGTTATAAAATCCCCAATAAATTGGATGATAAAAACGATAGCCAAAATAAAAATCGTTGCAATGACGATAATGTCATTATTGTTCATTTGAAATCCATCGACATATGCAAGGTTGCCGAGTCCGCCGGAGCCGATCGCACCGGCCATGGCTGTGGAACCGATCAGCGCAATCGCTGTTACAGTAATACCGGAAATCAAAGCCGGCATCGATTCAGGCAGCAGCACTTTGAAAATGATTGTCGATGTTTTCGCACCCATTGATTTCGCCGCTTCAATCACACCTTTATCGACTTCGCGGAGGGCGATTTCCACAAGGCGGGCATAAAACGGTGCCGATGCGACGATTAATGAAGGCAGCGCCGCATTAGGACCCAAAATCGTTCCCATGATAAATTTCGTAAAGCTGAGCAATATGATAATTAAAATAATAAACGGAATCGACCGGAACACATTGACAACAGCCCCGATTACCGCATTAACCGGTTTATTTTCCCAGATGTTTCCTTTTGAAGTTAAATAAAGAAGCAAACCGAGAAGCACGCCGATGATAAATGCAAACAAAAGCGAAATCCCCGTCATATAAACCGTTTCATATGTCGCGTTCCACAGCTGCTCCATGTCTACATTCGGAAACAGTTTTTCAAACACTTGTGATCACCTCTGCTTCTACCTGCCGGCTCTTGATGAATTCGACCGCTTTATTGACCTCATCCAAATCGCCGTCAACATGGATGAACAGCGAACCGTAAGCACCATCCTGCGTCTGCGAAATTTTCCCTTGCAGAATGTTGACTTCAACATCAAATGTTCGGATGATCTGCGTCATCAGCGGCGTTTCGGCTGCTTCGCCGACAAATGTAAGCTTAATCGTCCGCCCGGTTTTCGTTTCTTCAAGGAAATGCTTCAAAGTTTCCTTCGTTTCTTCCGGTTCGGTCACCTGCTGGACAAAGCGCTTGGTCATGTCTTCCTTCGGCTTTCTGAAGACGTCCAATACGTCGCCTTCTTCAACAACTCTGCCGTTTTCCATGACAGCGACTCTGTGGCAGATTTTCCGGATGACATGCATTTCATGTGTGATCAGGACAATCGTCAACCCGAGCCGTTCATTGATATCAGACAGAAGACCCAGGATCGAGTCAGTCGTCTGCGGATCAAGCGCTGAAGTCGCTTCATCACAAAGGAGAACTTTCGGATTGTTTGCGAGCGCCCTTGCGATCCCGACGCGCTGCTTCTGTCCGCCGCTCAGCTGTGAAGGATAGGCGTTTTCCTTCCCTTCAAGGCCGACGAGCTTGATCAGTTCAGCGACTCTTTTCTGCCGTTTTGCTTTGCTGACGCCGGCGATCTCCAACGGAAACGCAATATTGTCGCGCACCGTTCTTGACCATAAAAGGTTGAAGTGCTGAAAGATCATGCTGATTTCTTTTCGCGCATCTCTCAGCTTTTTCCCTTTAATTTCGCTGATCGTTCTGCCCGCTACTTCAACTGTGCCTGAAGTGGGCTGTTCTAGTCCGTTCAAGAGACGGATCAAGGAGCTTTTACCGGCTCCGCTATATCCAATAATTCCGAAGATTTCACCTTTTTTGATCGAAAGGGTGACATCCTGGACGGCATTGACATCTCCATGCTTTGACTGATAAACCTTTGAAACACCTTGAAGATTTATCAAAGCCACCACCTGCTTTCTTGCTCTATTCTTTGAGGTCCAATCATATTATGAAAAAAAGCCTTTCTGCACACATGAGCAGAAAGGCTTTGAAAGCTTGGGCCTTTCTCTCATCTTTCAAAGCTTAACGCTTCGTGTGAATTGGCACCATTTCAACATCTGTTGATGGTTGCCGGGTTTCATAGGGCACTTCCCTCCACCTCTCTGGATAAGAGAAACATATATTTATTTTTTGATTATTATGATCGGAATTCTTACAGTAGAATATCACGCAAAAAAATAGTTGTCAACTACTTTTCGTAAGACAAACGGCCTATCCGATCTGATGAACAGATAAAAGAGGCGTGCTGAACGTCCGCCTCCCCCCTTGTCTGCCTTAACACGGTGAAAGTGTCTAATTTTCAACATTTGGAAAGTTTATAATTGAAGGTCGCTGTTTTTGAAGAAACCGTCTGTCAGCCATAAAATCGCTTCGAGCTTCAATAAAGCTCTGAAGGAGCCTTTAACCTTGACGGTGCCGCGCTGTACGAGCTGCTGCAGGGAAATATCTCCATGAAGAAGGTCGATAATCTCGCTTTGCTCTCCAAAAAAAGTCAAGTGAGCTTTTTCCACAGGAGTAGATTTTTCCATTTCCCCCTGTTCGTTGATCGCTAACGTAAAAGCTTCTTTTTCTCCTTGAAATGTAATCAGCAAAGCTGTTGTGGATAATAGAGGTTTTAAAAAAAGAGACCGATCCTCTCTTTCTATCAATCCTGTTTTCTCCAACTGTATAACCTCCTGTAAATTGGTCATACTTACAGATTCTCTGTATACAGCGGGAGTCCTTTATGAATTGCTCGACAAGTTTTTGCGGGTTATTTCCCGAGAAATATGTCAAAAATACCCTTAATCAACAGCATTTTGTTTAATTGTCTCATATAAATAGGAAACGGAATGAAACGCATACCCTTTTTTGACGATCCGTCCGTTTTGATAAAGAATAAAACACGGCACACTTTCAATCTCATGCTGTTTGGCGAATGACGGGGAATAATTGAGATTGTTTTTATAGAAAGGGATGTCGGCGAGCATTTCGTCAACAACCTCCAGCATTTTTCCAGCCAGCTGGCACGTTCCGCAAAACGGCGTGTATAAATAGAGGACACATGTCTTCTGCTCAAGCTGTTTTAATTCTTGTTCCTGAAGTTCCTGCATAGGTTTTACACACCTCATCATAAAAATTTGCTATGCACTCGTATGTTTGACCGGAACAGGATCTCCGCTACATGGCGGCTCGGGGCTGCAGCGACTTCTTTATAGACTTTGTCAATGTATAAATGGGACGCTTCGGGCAGTTCCCTTTTGAGCTGCCGGCGCAGCTTTTCCCCGGATTCATCGGCATCAACCAGTATGTAAACGTCTTTATCATACAGGTTCTCGGCGAATTCATCGAGCTTTGTCTGGCTGATCGTTCCGTTTGTGCAAATAATGTCAATGGGTTCTTCAACGACCTGTTTGACTTTCAGTTTATCGGACTTTCCTTCGACGATCATGACTTTTTCGTTTTCCGGCATATGGATCACCTTTGAGAGAAAAATAGATTTTTCATAAAAAAAGGCAGTGAGTATTCACCGCCCGGCCTTTAACACCAGCCTTGCTGGTCATCACAGTCCACATATTTTGCATCCGGTTTGCTTATTGTATCAGCCATTTTGTAAAATTTTTGATCTTGGAATATATATCCAGATTTCAGCTCGTATTGATCCATACCGGTCATCCGGCCGATCGGTTCGTTTTCATGGTACAGATGCATGCCGCCGCCTTTAAAATGGCCTTTCACATGCTCTGTAATATCAATACGCTCTTTTTTCAGCGTCAATTTGGACACCCCCTCTATGCTATAGCGTGTCCAAATGAGAGGCTGCTATCCTAAAGTTTTAGTCTTCTTTGATCATTTCATCATATTGTTCGGCAGTCATCAAGCTGTCGATTTCTGATGCGTCAGACGGTTCAACGACGATCATCCACGCTTTTTCATACGGTGATTCATTGACAAACTCAGGGCTGTCTTCGAGTTCCCCATTCACTTCAACCACTTTCCCGTTGATCGGGGCGTACAATTCTGAAACGGTTTTAACAGATTCAACGCTTCCAAATGGCTCGTCCGCTTTGATTTCGTCTCCGACTTCCGGCAGCTCGACAAAAACGATGTCCCCCAGCTCAGATTGCGCAAAATCAGTAATTCCGATTCTGACTTTGCCGTCTTCGGTTTTGACCCACTCGTGTTCTTCAGAATAACGCAGTTCTTTTGGTGTGCTCATGGCTACCCCTCCATAAAGTGTTTTAAATCGTCCTACATTGAAGATATCACATCTTGATGCATTATAACCAGTATGTCTTAAACTGATCTTCCTTAAAACCGACTGTTACCTTCCGGCCGTCTGTCGTAATCGGACGTTTGATCAGCATCCCGTCGGAAGCAAGCAATTCAAGCTGCTCATCCTCAGACATGTTTTGCAGCTTGTCTTTCAAGCCGAGTTCCCGGTATTTTTGACCGCTTGTGTTGAAAAACTTTTTCAATTCAAGTCCGCTTTTTTCATAAAGCTCTTTCAGCTTTTCCTTGCTTGGCGGATGTTCTGCGATATGTATCCCATTGATTTCTTTGCCGTGATCTTCGAGCCACTTTTTCGCTTTTCGGCATGTCCCGCATTTCGGGTACCAATAAAAATCTAAAGCCATGCACTCACCCCTCTCGATTTATCCGAGGTTATTTTAACACAGATCTTTTTAAAAGCCCAAACCGTTGTTTGCAGTCCTTTGTTCAGCTTAGAAGCCCCGCTCGAAAAGAACGGGGCTTTTGGATTTACACAATAAATTTTTCCGCTTCGAAGACGGCCTTGGCGGCTTCGCGTTTTTTCTCAATGACATTGACAGGTGTAAAGCGTGTCAGCTTGCGGAGGGCGGAGAGCATCATCCGCAGCGAATCGCCGGATTCCATGGCGATTAATGATTCCTTGGCATGGCTTTCAATCTCCTGAAACGCTTCCTGTGTGAAAATTTGCGTGTAGAGGATTTTCTGGTCATTTTTTTCTTCGCCGAGCGCCGTGATGGCTTTTTCTGTTCGTAAAACGGCTGACTCCATCGCGTAAACCTGGCTGACGATGTCAGCGATATTCACGAGAATCTCCTGTTCGCGATCGATCGCTTTTCCATATTTTTGTGCAGCAAGCCCTGCGATCATCAGCGCGATCTTTTTGGCGTTTTGCAGCAGATACTTTTCCTGTTCGAGGACGCCGTCTCCCGGTTCTTCAGGCATAAGCATCATCAGCTCTTCCTGAAGGGCTTTGGCTTTTTCAAAGAGCGGCAGTTCCCCTTTCATGGCTTTTTTCAAATAGGTGCCCGGGACGATGAGGCGGTTGATTTCATTTGTTCCTTCAAAGATCCGGTTAATCCGCGAATCGCGGTAGGCCCGTTCCACTTCGTATTCCTGCATGAAGCCGTAGCCGCCGTGGATCTGCACGCCTTCATCAACGATATAGTCGAGTGTTTCCGATCCAAAAACTTTATTTAACGAACATTCGATGGCATATTCGGCAATCGATTTGGCCACCTGGCGCCCGTCTTTTTGATCTTCTTCGCTCAATGTGCCCATTTTGTCTTCAAAAAGCCCGACGGTCCGGTAAACAGAGCTTTCCATCGCATACAGTTTGGCTGACATATTGGCGATTTTTTCACCGATCAGGCTGAATTTGGAAAGCGGTGTTTTAAATTGCTGACGCTGGTTGGCGTATGCAGCTGACAGCTCTATCACCCGCTTAGATGCGCCGATCGTTCCGACGGCCAGCTTATAGCGGCCGATATTTAAAATATTGAAGGCGATGACATGCCCTTTGCCCGCTTCACCTAAAAGATTTTCCTTCGGCACCTGCACCTGATCTAAAATAAGCGTGCGGGTCGATGAGCCTTTGATCCCCATTTTTTTCTCTTCCGGCCCTGTTGACACACCCGGATAGTCCTTTTCAACAATGAAAGCGGAAAAATGTTCGCCGTCAATTTTCGCATATACGATAAAGACATCAGCAAAGGCCGAGTTTGTAATCCACTGTTTTTCGCCGTTTAAAATATAGTGTGTCCCCGCTTCATTCAGGACGGCTGTTGTTTTCGCCCCGAGCGCATCGGACCCTGATCCCGGCTCTGTCAATGCATATGCGGCAAATTTCTCGCCTGTAGCGAGCGACGGCAGATACTTTTGCTTTTGCTCCTCTGTTCCGAAAAACACGATCGGCAGTGTTCCGATCCCGACATGGGCGCCGTATGATAAGGAAAAACTGCCCGCTCTCGAGAATTTTTCGGTGATTAACGCCGAGCTGATTTTATCAAGACCCAGCCCGCCGAACGCCTCCGGGACATCAGCGCCGAGGAGGCCGAGTTCCCCGGCTTTTTTCAACAACCTGACCGAGTGGTCGAAATGATGTTCCTCAATCTCGTCAACAAAAGGCAGCACATCACCGATAATGTAGTCTTCCGTCGTTTTGGCGATCATTTTATGTTCATCTGTGAAATCCTCCGGTGTGAACATCTGATCCGCTGTCACTTCTTCTATCAGAAAGGCGCCGCCTTTTTTCATATGGTCTTTTGTTTGCTCCATGATCCCATCCCCTTTGTTTTTAAACTAACTCGAATACTCCTGCAGCCCCCATGCCGCCGCCGATGCACATCGTCACAACGCCGAACTGCTCGTTTCGCCGCCGCATTTCGTGTATCAGCGTCAAGGTCAGCTTTGTTCCCGTACAGCCGAGCGGATGCCCGAGCGCGATCGCTCCTCCGTTGACATTGACTTTTTCTTCATCGATGCCGAGCGATCTGATGACTTGAATCGCCTGTGAGGCGAACGCTTCATTTAATTCGAATAAACCGATGTCCGACAGATCCAGCCCGGCCATCTTCAGCGCCCTCGGCACTGCTTCAACAGGGCCGATGCCCATGACTTCCGGCGGAACACCGCCGACCGCAAAGGAGCGGAACTTTGCCAGCGGAGCGAGTCCGAGCGCATCCGCTTTTTCCCTGTCCATGATCATGACCGCCGCGGCACCGTCGCTCGTTTGCGACGAATTTCCGGCGGTGACCGATCCGTTTGCGGAAAACGCCGGTTTCAAAGTGGAGAGGACTTCTTTTGTGGTCCCCGCTCGAACGCCTTCATCACATGCGAAATTAAACGTCTGTTCCTGCAATTGATGGTTTTCATCCACTTCCCTGACGGTGACCTCTACAGGGACGATTTCATCGGCAAATTTGCCTTCGGCAATCGCCTTGGCTGCATTTTGATGACTGCGGACAGCGAAGGCATCCTGATCTTCCCTTGAAACACCGTACTTAACAGCGACCTGTTCGGCCGTGTGGCCCATCCCCATATAATATTCGGGAGCCGTTTCCGCCAGCGCCGCATTCGGTCTGACGATATGCCCCATCATCGGGACGATGCTCATCGATTCAGCTCCTCCGGCAATGATCGTATCCGCCGCACCAAGCATAATTTTCTCGGCGCCGTATGCAATCGACTGAAGGCCTGATGAACAGTATCTGTTGATCGTCACGGCCGGAACCGTGTGGGGGAGACCGGCAAGCGCGCCGATGTTCCGGGCCATGTTCAAGCCTTGTTCGGCTTCCGGTGTGGCGCAGCCGATGATCAAATCATCGATATTGCCTTCATAGCCGCCCGCTCTTTTCAATGTTTCTTTCACTGCACACGCGCCCAGGTCATCAGGGCGGACCGTCCGCAATGAGCCTTTTTTTGCTTTTCCGACCGGGGTTCTCGCACCCGACACTATGACTGCCTCTTTCATGTTTTTCCCTCCTAATTACGCAAAGGTTTGCCTTTGACAAGCATATGCTGCATTCTCGCCTGGGATTTTGGTTCACTGACAAGGCTCAGAAAAGCTTCCCTTTCCAAATTGAGCAGATATTCCTCCGTTACTTCTGCGCCGTATGCGACCCTGCCGCCGGCAATGACAAACGCCAGCTTTTTCGCGATTTTCAGATCATGTTCAGAAATGGC
Source organism: Bacillus sp. z60-11 (assembly GCF_046464135.1). NCBI lineage: Bacteria > Bacillati > Bacillota > Bacilli > Caryophanales > Bacillaceae > Bacillus > Bacillus sp. z60-11. The sequence goes on from NZ_JBIYSN010000011.1 coordinate 25,352, forward strand.
GCCGGACAATTTCAACGCTTCGGCCCCGAGAAGGAGCGCCGCATAGCCGGTTTCGCCGACAACCGGAACCTTTTCTTTCACCGGCGGGCGGTAGCCGTTTTCATGAAGCGTCAACACGAGCGATTTGGCATCATACAACAGATGGTCCTGATTCATGCTGACTTGATCGTGAGCGGTTAATATATTCAATTCCTTCGCTTCATGGGCCGATGTCGATGTTTTTGCAAGGGCAATCGTCTCAAATGTCTTGTTTGCCGCCTGCTGCAGATCACGCTCGACACCTTCCGGCAGCCCTTTTAAATGATTCAAATAAAGTTCTTTATTACCGCCGCCTCCCGGAATCAGACCGACGCCTGTTTCAACAAGGCCCATATAAGCTTCGCTCGAGGCTTGCACACGGGCGGCAGGGAGGCACAGCTCTGTTCCCCCTCCGAGTGTCATGCCGAACGGCGCAGCGACGACAGGCTTGGAACTGTATTTCACCTTCATCATCGTCTGCTGGAACTGACGGATGATCATGTCAATTTCCATATAGTTGTCATCCTGGGCTTCCATGAGCATCATCGCCAGATTGGCGCCGACGCAGAAATTTTTGGCCTGATTGCCGATCACAAGTCCTTTAAAGTTCAGATCGACTTCTTCAAGCGCATCATTCAGCATTTTGATGATGTCAAAGCCGATCGCATTGCTTTTCGAGTGAAATTCCAGCAGGGCAACATCATCGCCCAAATCAATTAAACTCGCACCGCTGTTTTTCTTGATGACACCTTTTGTTTCTTTGATTGTTGATAGATGAATATTTTTCTTGTTTTCTTGAAGCGCCCGGTATTCACCGCTTTTGAAACAATAGAAAAACGTTTTTCCGTTTTCTTTAAAGTAAAACGTCTCATGCCCTTTTCCGAGCATGTCTTTGATCCAGTCAGGAACCTTCCAGCCGCCGGCTTCAAGCTTTTCAACCGAAGCCTTTACACCGATGCTGTCCCATATTTCAAACGGTCCTTCCGACCAGCCGAAACCCCATTTCATCGCCTGATCGACGGCGGTGATGCTGTCGGCGATTTCCCCTGCCAGTTCCGCGGAATAAACGAGGACAGGCGCAGTCGTATTCCAAAGCAGCTTTCCCGCCCGGTCATCCGAATAAACAAGCGCTTTCATTCTTGCTCCATAGCCTTTGATCTGCTTGGCTGCTTCAAGCCCCGGGGTTTTTAATTTTTTTCGCTCGCTGTATGTCATCGTCATCGGATCAAGTTCAAAAATGTCTTTTCCTTCTTTTTTATAAAAGCCTTGTTTTGCTTTACTTCCAATCCAGCCTTTTTCAAGCATCTTCCCGATAAATTCAGGCAGACGGAAAACGGCTTTTTCATCTCCGTCCACTTGGTCATAGACATTTTTGGCAACATGTGAAAAAGTGTCAAGGCCGACGACATCAAGCGTTCTAAAGGTCGCGCTTTTCGGGCGTCCGATCAAGGGGCCTGTAATCGAATCGACTTCACCTATCGAATATCCGCCTTTCAGCATTTCCTGAACGGTCACGAGCAGACCGTAAGTTCCGATGCGGTTGGCAATAAAGTTTGGCGTGTCTTTCGCTTCAACCACCCCTTTGCCGAGCACATCCTCGCCGAATTTTTTCATAAAGGCCAGCACTTCAGGGTCCGTTTCTTCGATCGGAATGACTTCAAGCAGCTTTAAATAACGGGCCGGATTGAAAAAATGGGTGCCCAAAAAGTTTTTTTTGAAATCAGCTGATCTCCCTTCTGCCATTTGTCTGACAGAGATGCCCGACGTGTTGCTGCTGACGATGCTTCCTTTGTTTCTGTACTGATCGACCTTCGCAAACACTTGCTTTTTGATGTCCAAATTTTCGACTACAACTTCAATGATCCAATCGGCATCCTTTATTTTTTCAAAATCGTCCTCCATGTTCCCTGTGCTGATATAGCTGATGTTTTTTTTCGATGTCAGCGGAGCCGGCTTTTGTTTCAACAGCTTTTGTACGGCTGACTGTGCAAGCCGGTTGCGGACATCGGGATCCTCGAGTGTGCGGCCTTTTTTCTTTTCTTCTTCCGTCAGCTCGCGCGGAACCATATCGAGCATCAAAACGGGAATGCCGATATTGGCTAGATGAGCCGCAATGCCAGATCCCATGACTCCCGATCCTAAAACAGCGGCTTTACGAATATGCTTGACCATGAATGATCCTCCCCTACTTTGAATGAATACTCATTCATTTTTACTCCAAAAAAATAAACTCCTGTCTTCTTTCATCTTAAAAGATTTTGGAAATGAGTTCAATAGCCTTGACGCAAATTTCAGAAATTTTTTTATGAGCCTGAAGCGCTTCTCCCTCATCTCGCTCTACATGTTTCGCGGCTTTTGGGACAAATTGATATAGAGGAGGTGAAGGCATGGTACGCGAACGAAAAAATCCGTCCTCGGCGGCAGTCAGCGCTGCAAGTATGAAAGGAAATGCGGGCCCGGACTATAAAAAGGAAGACGCCGGCGGAAAACGGACAAGCCAAAACCAGCAGTACAAAAAGCACAACATGGGTGGACCTGAACATTATTAAACAAGAGAAACTTTCCGTGATATCAACGAGAAAAGGAGGCGTTTATCATCCAGAATCAACAGGGAATGACAACCCCGCCGCCCGTCATTTCGACAAAGGATCATTTATATTTACAGGATATGCTGCACTGGAATTTGCTTGCGATGAAAAAAGCACGCTTTTTGGCCGACCAGTGCCAAGATATGTCGCTTAAAACAGAGCTTGACCGCGTCGGACAAATGCATCATCACCACTACGGAGTGATTTTAGAGCAGCTCAGGAACAATCAAGCGCAAAATCCGTCGGCATACATGCAATAGGAGGAAATGAAATGAATCAGCAGCAAAACCAGCAGAAAATCGGCAATCAGGAAACACCAGTGCCTAATACGAGCGCGATGAATGACAGGGATTTCGTCAATGAGCTGTTAACAACTGAAAAGTATATGACGGCCTCATATTCCACAGCGCTGAACGAATTGAGCCATGAGTCGCTGTACCAGGCGATTCAGCCGCTGTTCAACGAAGCGCAAAACAGCCAAAGAAGGCTGTATCAGCTCATGTTTCAAAACGGCTGGTACAAAGTGGAGCCCGAAGAGCAACAGAAAATCGCGCAGTCGTATCAGCAGTTTCAATCCACACTTCAAAACCAGTCGCCTTACCAGCAAAACCGATAAAGCGAAAACCAAGCAGAGATTGCTCCAAATCTCTGCTTATTTTTCGGCGCGGTGGGCTTCATTCATTTTTTTGATGCTTTGGATGACTTCTTTGATGTCGCGCTTTGCGTCTGGATATGCTGCATTCCAATGCTTGGCGAGCGGCGGCATGCTTTTGGCGATATGGGTATAGATGATCCACATCTTCACCTGTTCTTTCAGCTCTTCATTCGTTTCCCCCAAAAGCAGCTCCGTATACTTTTCAACGAGTCCGTCCAGCTGCTGCTCGAGTTTTTCCACTCATGACACCCTTTCTTTCCGCTTATTTGTCGGGCATGTGCTGCATTTGCGGCCGCTTTTGTCCGTCGTGTAATATAAGCAGCAGGTAGCCCGTGTCCGATCTTTCACATCGCGGCCGGGGTAAAACCTGTTCAGCGGGTTTTCTGCAGCGCCCTCTTCAAAAAGGTCGGGATGTGCTTCATATAAAAGAAAATGAAAATCCGAGGCGGCCCGTTCCTTCACGTTTGAATCCGCGGTCTCAGTCTGAAGCGTTTCATACATCCAATACAGGTAAATCGCAATGTTTTCCCAGAGGATATGCTTTGAAATCGAGCATGCTTTGCGGCAGGAAGCGATCAATCGGCCGATATGATTCCTGAAGATGTCTTCCATTAGTGTTTGAAGCGCATTTCTGCGGTTTTCCCCCGCAGGCTCTGCTCCCTCGGCAAAATAAAACGAAGGCAACCATCCTTCATCATCGGGATCAATTTCCCATGATACGGAGGAAGCCTCGGTTGGCAAGCGCTTTCCGTAAACGGTAAACAGGTAGAAATGGAGGGCCGCCAGCATACCGCAGCGCTTGATGATCATGGAAGCGGCGACTTTTGGATTCGGGGCGTTGAGCCGGTCTTTTATATCTTGCACATAGCTCCCTAAAAAATCCTCATCTAATAGCTGGCTGCCTTTGACAGACAATGAGGAGCCGGTCTGCTTCGTTCCCAAGCGAAAACGAAGCAATGACTCAAGCTCCTCTTTGTTCAGATTAAGCATGGGACTCAGCCACCTGCTGTACGATACATCTTCCTCTGCCGTATGGAATGCAGTGCGGCGTTCCGAAAAGCGGATCTTTCGTCACTTCGCAATCCATCTCAAAAACGTCCTGAACAAGCCGGCAGTTGATAATCGATTCCGGCCGGCCTTCCGCGTAAATCTGCTTATCTTTAATGGCCACCAGGTGATGGGCATAGCGGCAAGCGAGATTTAAATCATGAAGCACCATGACAATCGTGCGTTTTTCGTGTTCATTCAATTCAAACAGGAGATCCAGAATTTCGATTTGATGGGTCATATCCAAGTATGTTGTCGGTTCATCCAATAAAATGATATCCGTTTCCTGTGCAAGCGTCATCGCAATCCAGGCGCGCTGGCGCTGGCCGCCGGACAATGAATCGACCGTGCGCTCGGCAAGCTCTTCCATCCTTGTCGCCTTCAAAGCCTTGTTTACGGCTTCTTCATCTTCAGCCGACCATTGCTTGAGCCAGTTTTGATATGGATACCGCCCCTGCTTGACGAGCTGGAGAACCGTCAAGCCTTCGGGTGCAGTCGGACCTTGGGGCAGAATGGCAAGCTCCTTCGCAACTTCTTTCGTCGGCAGCTTGGCGATGGAGCTGCCTTCAAGAAGCACTGAACCGCCCTTTGGCTTCATCAAACGTGCGAGAGACCGAAGGAGAGTCGATTTACCGCAGCCATTGCTGCCGATAAACACGGTGATTTCACCTTTTGGGATCGTTAAGTTTAACTCATCAATAATGATTGTTTCTCCATAACCTAAGCTTAACGTTTCTGTTGAAATGGCACTCATAAATGAAATCTCTCCTTTTATTGGTTTCTGCTTTTATACAGCAAGTAGATAAAGTACGGGGCGCCGATGGCAGCGGTGAAAACGCCCGCAGGCACTTCAACTGGTGCAAAAAGCGTTCTCCCGATGATATCGGCGATCAGCACGAGCAATCCTCCAATCAGCGCAGCCACCGGCAACAGCGCGCCGAACGACGAACCGACAAGCCTCCTTGCGATATGCGGAGCCATCAGCCCGACAAACCCGACCGTTCCTGAAAACGCGACGGCGATTCCGGCAAAAGCCGTGCTCAAAAGCAGGAGCAAAAAGCGATTCCGCTGAACAGAGCTTCCCACGCCTGTCGCAAGCTCCTCCCCAAGCGTCTGAATATTGATGTTTCTGGCGGTGATGACACAAATCAGCAGGAGGATGAGCGCAACCGGGATTAAAATATTCACATCCTGCCAGTTGGAACCATATACTGATCCGGTAATCCAAACGTTTGCCTGAGATGTTCTGTATATCGGCCCTTTGATCATAAACAATGTCGTCAAGGACTTGGCAAGCATTGAAAAACTAATCCCGATCAGCACGAGCCGAAAGGTTGAGGCGCCGTTTTTATAGGACAGAAAATAGACGATCATTCCGGCAAGCGCCGCGCCGACAAATGCGGCGACAGGGAGCCAGCTGATGCTGACGATCAGCGCATTGCTTTTATCTGAAAACAGCATTAAAAACAAGACAACAGCGACAGATGCCCCGCCCGTCACACCGATGATGTCGGGGGAAGCAAGCGGGTTGCGGATGAGCCCTTGCAGGATCGAGCCGGCTGCCGCCAGACAGATTCCCGCAAACAAAGCCACCAAAATCCGCGGCATTCTGAAGGACATGATGATCAGCTCATCCGCCGGATCTCCCATTCCGAAAAATGTTTTCGCGACTGTCCCCGGAGAAATAAAACGCTCGCCGATACCGGCGCTAAAGACGATTGCACAAGCTGTCAGCAGCGCCAAGATGATGAATGAAAAAAGCGCCTTTCGTCCGATTAAAAATGAAATGCTTCCTTTTCCAATCCTCAGTTTGCGATAATTTTTCAATTTTGGAACCCCCTTCTCGCAACATACACAAAGAGGGGTGTTCCGATGATGGCCGTCATGACGCCGACCGGCACCTCTTCAGGCATAATCAGGTATCTGGCGCCGATATCAGCGACGACAAGCAATATTGCGCCCAGCACGGCACAATACGGAAGGATCCAGCGGTGATCGTTGCCGACGATATATTTCGCAAAATGCGGTATGACAAGCCCGACGAAGACGATCGGCCCGGCAACAGCGACGGAACCGCCGGCCAGCAGGATAATCGCCAACGCCATCAGCGCTTTGATCAGCCATGTTTTCTGGCCGAGGCTTTTGGCCACATCTTCCCCCATCGTTAAGACATTGATTTTTGATCCAAGCAGAAAGCTGATGATGAATGCCGGAACGATATACGGGAGGACGGTCGTCAAAAGGCTCAGGTCGCGTCCCTGGACAGAGCCGGCGAGCCAAAACAGCGCCTGTTCGAGCGCCGCCTCATTAACTGAAAGCAGCCCTTGAGTCAGCGATGAAAACATTGCTGACATCGCCGCCCCCGCAAGCGTCAGCTTCACCGGAGTCAAGCCTTCCCTGCCAAGGGAACCGACAAAATAGACGATTAAAGCGGTAACGGCAGCGCCCAAAAATGAGATCCAGGCGATCACCTGAAGCGAGCCGACATGAAAGAAAAACAGAGAGCAGACAACAAAAAAGCCGGCTCCTGCGTTGACACCGAATATACCGGGCTCAGCCAGGGGATTTTTAGTCATCGCTTGCATCAATGCCCCGGCAACCCCGAGGGAAGCCCCCACAGTTGCGGCAATCAGCGCGCGCGGTAAACGCACGTTTCTAAGCACAAGATGTTCATTGGATCCGCTGAAATCGGTGAACGCCTTATAGGCCATCGACCACGACGTATTCGTATAGCCGTATACGACACTTGCGCAAAGTGCGGCAATCAGAAGCAAAATAAAGGACAGTAGTACGATTGTTCTATATTTATTCGTTCTTAAGAGCATAGATTAAAATTCTCCTAGTCTGACTGGAAACATCTACGGTTATTGTATCAGATATCAATGATCTTGAAAATCATTTTCAATTAACAATTGACAAAATTCCTGCTGAAAATTATGATCATGATGAACAACAACATTCTTTGGGAGGACAAACATGAAAAAATGGACAATGCTTGGTTTCATCGCTATGTTAGCGATTTCACTTCTTGCGGCCTGCAGCGCCGGTAATGAAGACTCTTCAAACGGTGCAGACAATAAAAAGACGATAACCGTTAAACACGCTATGGGTACAGAGGATCAGGTCCCGGCCAATCCAAAAAGGGTTGTCGTACTGACAAATGAAGGAACAGAAGCGCTGCTGAAATTGGGAATTAAGCCTGTGGGCGCAGTCAAATCCTGGACAGGCGACCCTTGGTATCATCATATTAAAGACGACATGAAAGGCGTCAAAGTGGTCGGCCTTGAAGGCGAGCCGAATATTGAGGCGATTGCCGAATTGAAGCCTGATTTAATCATCGGCAATAAAATGAGGCAAGAAAAAATCTACGACAAGCTGGAGAAAATCGCTCCGACCGTTTTCTCTGAAACGCTCCGCGGCGAATGGAAGGACAACTTTTCCCTCTATGCAAAAGCGGTAAACAGAGAAGAAAAGGGCAAAGAAATTTTAGAAGATTTCGATAAAAAGGTCAGCGAATTAAGCGATAAACTCGGTGATCAAAAGAAGAAACGAGTCTCAGTTGTCAGATTTATGGCCGGCCAATCAAGAATTTATTATAAAGATTCATTCCCGGGGATCATTTTGCAGCAAATCGGCTTCAAGTTCCCTGAAAAACAGGAAAAGCTGTTTGCAAAACAAGACGACAAGTTTGCTTTTATGACGGAAAACAAGGAATCGATTCCTGAGATGGACGGAGATGTTCTGTTCTATTTCACATATAAACCTGCGGAAAGCAAAAAAGATGCAGAAACATGGCAAAACGATTGGACAAGCGATCCGCTTTGGAAAAAGCTAAAAGCAGTGAAATCCGGAAACGCGCATGAAGTCGATGATGCCATCTGGACGACGGCAGGCGGTGTAAAAGCGGCTTACCTGTTTCTTGATGATATCGAAAAATACTTTTTGAAATCTTAAATCACAGTAAAAAAGGAGCATTTCCGCCTTGGAAATGCTCCTTTATGATTTTCCGGTATACCGTTTTGCCGTTCCGTCAGGCCATTTAACCTGCAGCTGAAACCGGTCATATCCTTCATCCAGATTAAAGGCTTCCAGCACATGGCGGATGACGTCTGACTGCGAATCGGATTTGGCGATTGATAGCTCGCTCAACACCATCTTCATTTCGTTCAGCGCTTCTTCTCCCTCGCGATCCAGATCGTTCAGCCTGTCGATGATTTCAGCTTCTTCCCGCTCTTGTTTTGCGTAGCTTGCTTCAAATGTATTATGTTTGCCGTCACCGTAGCTCACCTTTAACACAAACCGGTCAAAGGGAATGCTGTTTACATCCGCAACAGGGGCGTCCTTTCCGATTGTTTCCTCGCCTTCCGCCTGCTGTTCGGCAACGGACTGACACCCGTTTAACAAGACGACGGACACAAGAAAACAGGCGATCCGAAAAACGTTCATACAGTTCACTCCTATATGGACATTACTATTAGCTATGTCCAGTTTGCCGTAAACTCATGCAAACAGGAGGAATCTCACTTTTTAAGTCAGCGCTAAAAATGCTTCCGCATCCCGGACAGCCAGCTGAATGGCGTCTTCCCAAAAGCCCCGCTGTGTCAAATCAGCGCCGAGATGCTTCATCGCCAGATCTTCAACCGTCATGGAGGCTGTATCTTTTAAAAGCGCGATATATTTTTCCTCAAACGCGCGCCCTTCTTTCAAAGCCTGTGCATAAATACCGAGCGAAAACAAGTAGCCGAACGTGTAAGGAAAATTGTAAAACGGCACAGATGTAATGTAAAAATGGAGCTTGGAAGCCCAGAAATAAGGATGGTATTCCCCAAGCGCCCCGCAAAACGCTTCTTTTTGCGCTTCTTCCATCAGCTCATTCAGCTTGTCGACAGAGACGACCCCCTTTTTGCGTTCCTCATAAAAGCGGGTTTCAAATAAAAATCTCGCATGGATGTTCATAAAGAAAGCGACGCTCCGCTGTACTTTGTCTTCCAGAAGAACGAGCTTTTCCTCATCTGAATCAGCTTCTTTCAAAGCGGCATCGGCCACGATCATTTCCGCGAATGTTGAAGCCGTTTCCGCCACATTCATCGCATACGCCCTGTTCAGCGGCCTTTCGCCAAGGATGGTTTCCTGGTGAAAAGCATGGCCGAGCTCGTGCGCAAGTGTCGATACATTCGACGGACTGCCGGCGAATGTCATAAATATCCTCGATTGACCGCTGTCAGGGAAGTTGGCGCAAAAGCCGCCTGGACGTTTGCCTCCCCTGTCTTCCGCTTCAATCCATCTGTCCTTGAACGCCTTTTCCGTAAATGCGGACAGCTTTTTGCCAAACTTGTCAAACTGGCTGGTGATAAAACCGGCCGCTTCATGATACGAATATTCCTTTGCGGCAGAGCCGATTGGAGCATCGACATCATACCAGCTCAACCGATCCAAACCAAAAAGAGACGCTTTCCGCAAAAGGTAGTCGGCAAACGGCTGTTTATGATCGATAATGACCTCCCACATCACATCAAGGGTTTCCTGCTTCATCCGGTTGACGTCAAGCGGCTCCTTCAGGACACTGTCCCAGTCCCTTGCCTTATATACGTTCAGTCTGAAGCCCGCAAGGTGATTCAGGGTGCTGCTTAATAAATCGGCGTGCTGCTTCCAGCCATGATCAAGGTTTTCAAATACGGAGCTGCGGATCTTCCGGTCAGGTTTGGACGTCAGATTTTGCGCTTGTCCGACAGACAGAATTTTGGTTTCCCCATCTTCTTCATACGGAATTTGAATTTGATTGATGATGCTGTTGTACAGATCCCCCCAGGCATGGTATCCGTCGACAGACAGCCCTTGAATCAATGACTCCTGTTCGGTGCCGAGCTTTTCGGTTACCCGTGTTCGCCTTTCATTCAAAATATAGGCGATAGCCGAAAGCTCTTCATCCTTCAGAATCGTTTTCCAGTCTTCGTTTGAAACGTCAGCAAGCTTGCTGTCTAAAACGGTCAACACCTTTTGAAACTCTGCAGCCATCTGTGTGATTTCAAAATTGAGGGCGTTCGCCTTTAAATCGGTCGTGTCCTGTGCTTGCAGACAGCCGATATACGCCTGCGCCTCCCTGATTTTCACATCGGTTTCTTCAAAGAGCGCCAGCGCCTCTTTGAGGGCGCCGAGCTCCGTTTTTGATACATACAGGGCTTCCGCCTTTTCTTTAAAAGTGGAGAGCAGTGAGCTGATTTCTTTTAAATATGCCTGAAAGGCTTTAGAATCGCTCCCGCCTTTAAAGAAAACATCGAGATCCCATGTGTCCTTGAGATGATGATATGCCACTTGAAAAACCCCCCTTGTTCGTCATGTTTCCATTATAAGATAATTTTACCTTCCTGAGGTAAAAAAAGCGGCCGGGCCATGAGCAACCGGCACGCTTTTATGATGTTTTTACAGCTGGCGCAGCCGTTTGACGGCATAGCTTGCGGCCGCCAGGCTGACCAGACCGAAGGCGAATAAAAATAGCCCGCTTTTATTCTGCGGTCCGCCTTGAGCGGCCGCAGCCTGATCCGCGCCGTTTTCCACGGACGGATCGGCGATCTTAACGGATTTCAACAGTCTCCCGTCCTCCCCTTTGATTTTCAGCACTCCGTCGCTTCCCAGGCTTTCACTGAGCACTTCGCCTTTCTTTTTTGTGACAAATACAGGGTGTTCCAGTTCAAGGCTTGTCCCGTCCTTGGCCGCAAACCGGCTTCCCTTTTTATATGCGGCTGTTTCAAACCCGTTAAACCCTTCATCCAAAAGCGCTTTTGTATCCTTGTACATCATGTTTTGATGGTCTGCTTTCATCACAACGGCGATCAAATCCAGGCTTCCCCGCGACGCCGTTGTGACAAGGGTGTGCTTCGATTCATCCACATATCCGTTTTTGCCGCCGGTTATCCCTTGATAAGGAATTTCTCCGATCAGCATGCGATGATGGTTTTTCAATGTCGTGTCCCAGGTCTCGCCGTGCCAGGCCATTTGCTTCTGTGAAAAAATGTCACGGAAGGTCTTGTTTCTCATCGCATATTCCGTTATTTTCGCCATGTCTGAGGCCGTCGTGTAATGATCCTTGTCAAACAGTCCGTGGGGATTTGTGAAATGCGTATCTTTGGCTCCCGCACGCTCTGCGACAAACGCGTTCAAGTCGTCGGCAAACCGTTCAACACTGCCGCTTACATGTTCAGCAATCGCCGTTCCGGCATCATTGCCGGAATTCATCAGCAGCCCTTGAAGCAGCCGTTTTAAGGGCACCGTTTCCCCTTCTTCCAGGTAAACGCTTGTCCCTTCCGTATCAGCCGCTCTTTTGCTGACTTTCACACGATCTTTCAGATTTCCTTTTTCGATCGCATAAATCGCTGTCGCAATTTTTGTAATGCTGGCGGGATACATTTTTTTGCCGCCGTTTTTTTCATATATCACCTGTCCCGATTTCGCGTCAATCAATATAGCGGAAACGCTTTGAATACGCGGCTTCTTTTTTTCCCCTGCTTTAGCCGAACCATGAAAAAACATGGTCGAACATAGTACAATGCAGAAGAGGAGATGTATTTTCGTTTTCATCGTGTCACCCTGCCTTTAATATCAAACTGCTGCGTGAATCAGCAGACTTTTTCTGAAAAATAGGTCTTTTAGCACTTTCTAAATTCTATCAATGTTATCAATCCTCTGGCAAGAACAATTTGTCAACATGTCAAAATAGGAACGGAGGAAACGCTTTGAAAGACAAAACCGCAATCGTAACGGGAGCCAGCAGCGGCTTTGGTTTATTGACCGCATTAAAGCTTGCCGAAACCCATTTTGTGATCGCAACGGCGAGGCAGCCGGAAAAAGCGGCAGCATTGCAAAAACGCATCGCCGAGCTTGGCGCTGAAGCTTCGATTACCGTCATAGCGCTTGACGTCACAAAAGAGCATTCCATTTCATCATTCTCTGAAAAACTTAAAGGTTACGGAGCCGTTGACCTTCTCGTCAATAATGCGGGGACAGCTTACGGGGGCTTTGCCGAAGAGCTGCCTCTAGAGCAGTACAGAAAACAGTATGAAACGAATGTGTTCGGATTAATCGCCGTCACTCAAGCCGTTCTTCCTTATATGAAGAAAAACGGCGGCGCCAAGATCATCAATATCAGCAGCATCAGCGGACGAATCGCTTTTCCCGCTTTTTCGCCTTACGCCTCTTCAAAACATGCCGTCGAAGGATTCTCAGAAAGCCTTCGCCTCGAGCTGCGCCCATTCGGAATCGATGTGGCCGTCATCGAGCCGGGCTCCTATAAGACGGCGATCTGGGACACTTCTTTAGCCGGACAGGTAACTGTCCCTGATGCGGGTTCTCCATACGCCGGATACTTTGCCCAAATCTCGGACTTCATTGCAAAAAACCGCAAGCAATACGGAAATCCCGAAGAAGTGGCCCGATTGATCAGCCGTCTCGCGCAAAAAAAGCGGCTTAAAAAGCTGCGCTATCCGATCGGCAAAGGCGTAGGCCTGCTGATTTTCTGCCACGCATTGCTGCCATGGCGGATATGGGAGTGGGCGGTCGGCAAAAATCTGTTTAAATCAGGTTATTTAAAATAATTATAATTTAGTATTGATTTTAATTTTATATTTGTTATAATATAATTAACAAATGAAAAACACGAGGAGGAAATTTTACATGATCACACAACAACTAAAACAACAAAATCCTGTACTTGAAAACTCAATGAATACAAATTTGTCAAACTGGTTCATCCTCTACACGAAGCTTCACCGCTTCCATTGGTATGTAAAAGGACCGCACTTCTTTACCTTGCATGAAAAATTTGAAGAGCTTTACAATCACGCCGCTGAAACAGCCGATGTCATCGCGGAAAGGCTGCTTGCCATCGGCGGGCGTCCGCTTTCAACCATGAAAGAATATCTTGATCACGGCACCATCTCTGATTCCGGTTCAGAAGAAACAGCATCTGAAATGGTATCATCACTGATCAGCGACTACCGGCAAATCCGGACGGAAATTCAGCATACCATTGAACTTGCCGAAGATAAATCAGACCATTCTACCGCTGACCTTTATATCGCCTTAACAGAGGAAATTGATAAGCAAATTTGGATGCTTTCTTCATTTTTGGGCGAGTAATATACAGAAGCCGTGGCAGATTGCCATGGCTTTCAAATGTTTTAAAAAACGCTCTGATGCCGATATCAAATTCGGCACGCAAAAAAGCCATGGCACGCGCCATGGCTTTTTTATTTATGATTTACTTTTCGTAAGCTTCGCTTTCAGCGTTTTTTCCTTGCCTTTTCTCAGCACTTCAAATGTGGCGGTCTCTCCCGCTTTTGTTTCCGTATAAAGAATTTTTCTGAGATCGGAAGTCGTTTCAACTTTTGTTCCGTTCATTTTGATGACGACATCGCCCGCCTTCATTCCGGCTTTGTCTGCAGGCGAATTCGGCGACACTTTATCAATATACACACCGGTATTGAGCTGATCTCCAAAGAGACCCAGCGTATTCGTCTGATATTGTTCAGGAACCTGCTGCATATCGATCATTTGAACGCCCAGGAACGGCCGTTCCACTTTTCCTTTTTGCAACAGCTCATCGACAATCGGCTGTACATCATTGCTCGGGATGGCAAAGCCAAGCGATTCGACGCCGGTCTGACTGATCTTCAGGCTGTTGATGCCGATGACCTGGCCGCTGGAGTTGATCAGCGGCCCGCCGCTGTTGCCCGGGTTGATCGCCGCATCCGTCTGAAGGACGTTCATATCCCAATTGCCCTCAGATGTGGAGACTTCGATCGTCCGGTTGACACCGCTGATGATCCCCTCTGTGACCGTTCGTGAAAATTGAAGGCCGAGAGGGTTTCCGATCGCGATCACTTTCTCGCCTGCCCGCAGTTTTGAAGAATCTCCGAAACTTGCAACCTTTTCAACGTTTTTGCTGCTGATCTGCAAAACTGCCAAATCGGTCAGCGCATCACTGCCGATGATCTTGGCATCGGTCGTTTTCCCGTTGTATAAAGAAATCGTAACCTTTGTTGCTCCTTCAACAACATGGTTGTTTGTAATGATATAGGCTTTATCGCCGTCTTTTTTAAAGATGACGCCGGACCCTGTCCCGCTTTCTTCAACATCATCCTCGGAAAAGCCGAAGCTGGCTTGAATATTGGAGACTCCGACAATCGTCGGCTCCAAGTCTTCCACCATATCGGCAACATTGTTGGCGTCTGTCACAGGCTTTGTCGTAAAGTTCTGCGATTGTTTCGGCACCGTCTGTTTGCCGCCTGCTGCATCATCTTGATGATCGGCCGGCAGATACGGTGAAATCCCCAATACCAGTCCGCCGCCGATGATGCCTCCCAAAATCGGACTGAGCCATGATGCCTTGCGCCGCTTTTCTTTTGCTGTTCTCGCTTCCCTGCCCTGTTCAAGGGCTGCGGCTGTTTCCTCATGAGCAGGATCCGGCTCTTCATCCGCATCCTTTTGTAAAATCAATTCGGGTTCGTTTGCCGGCAGGCTTCTGCCTTGTTCCTCAGAACCCGCTGTTTGCGGTATCTTTGCCTCTTCTTGCTGAGGCTGTTCATGTTCATTTTTTTGCTCGTCATCGCGTCTAAAGTCCATAAGCGTACACTTCCTTTATTTTTCTTGTCTTCAACGTTCGCAAATGGCAGAAAGCTTTAACACTCACAAAAAAAAGAGATACCGGCCGTATATGTTTCATTTCATGCAAATTCCTTTCTTCCCTGTTAAGCATCTTATCGAAACATTATGGGATAAAAATGAAAAGAATATGTGAAATTATGAAAATTGACCAGACGTGTGTTAAAACTAGTATAATGACGTAGAAAGGATGTGAACCGACCTTGTCATACACCATTTATCTAGTTGAAGATGAAGAGAATTTAAATGAATTGCTGACAAAATATTTAGAAAGCGAAGGCTGGCACGTCACTTCTTTTCTGAATGGTGAAAGCGCCAGGCAAAAAATCGGCCAGTCACCTCATTTATGGATTCTCGATATTATGTTACCAGATATCGACGGCTATACGCTAATAAAAGAAATAAAAAATGAAGATCCCGATGTTCCCGTCATCTTTATTTCCGCACGGGATGCGGATATCGACAGGGTGCTCGGTCTGGAACTCGGCAGCAGCGATTATATTTCCAAGCCGTTTCTTCCGCGCGAATTGATCATCCGCGTTCAGAAGCTTCTCAAGCTTATATATAAAGAAGACCCGTCCGCAAAGAAAAAAGGAACGGCTGTTTCCGTCTATGAAGTCTTCGAGGATCTGAGGGAAGTCTATGAAAAGGACATGATGATTAATCTGACATCAAAGGAATTCGACCTTCTGCTCCTCTTTATGAACAACCAGGGCCGCGCCTTTTCAAGAGAGGATATTCTCACCAGCGTCTGGGGAGATGATTACTTTGGGACAGACCGGGTTGTGGACGACCTTGTCAGAAGACTGCGCAAAAAAATGCCTGAACTCAAAGTGGAGACGATCTACGGGTTTGGATACAGGATGTTGAAATCATGAAAAATAAATCGCTCGCATTTCAAATCTGGGCGGTCATTTGCGGAATTTTATTAACCGTCTCGATTTTCCTTATATTCTTATTTTCATCGACGTTACGAAACTTTTTCACAGATGAGATTTATACAAACATTGAAAATGAGCAGCACGTCCTGACGGAATACGGATTTTCCGATTCACCCGAAAGGGAATTTGGCGGAGGCAATGGCTCGCGAAGCACGAACCGCTATGTACAGCATGTTCTGCTGCCCGAAAACGGGACGGTCTACCAAAGTCCGCAGATTTTGCCGGATTCGTTTATCAAGAAAGTGCAAAAACTGGGTAAAAAACAGACGGCATCTTCAAAGAGATATTCAGAAAATGTCAATGGCAAGCATGTTTTCTTTGTGCTCAAAAAATTCAGGACCCAGGATGAGACGTTTCTATTATTGTCATATGCGCTTGATTCCTACAGGGATGACTTATCATATACCCTGTTCAAACAGCTTCTGTTTATTTTGATCGTCGTCATTTTGCTAAGCTGGATACCATCGATTTGGCTGGCAAAGTATTTATCAAGGCCGCTTGTGACGCTGGAAAAGCATGTCAAACGGATTTCAAAACAGGATTGGGACGATCCGGTCATCGTCGACAGGGAGGATGAAATCGGAAAGCTCGGACATACCATTGAGGATATGCGCCAGAAACTGATTCAAAAGGATGAGACAGAGCGGACGCTCCTGCAAAACATCTCCCACGATCTGAAAACGCCCGTCATGGTGATCCGCGGATATACCCAGTCAATCAAAGACGGCATTTATCCGAAAGGCGATTTGGAAAACACGATTCATGTTATCGAAGGTGAAGCTGAAAAGCTGGAAAAGAAAATCAAAGACCTCTTGTACCTCACAAAGCTCGATTATTTGCTGAGACAGGAAAGACAATACGGAACGTTTGATATACAAAAGGTGATAAAAGAAGTTGTTGAACGCTTGAGATGGTCTAAAAAAGAACTGATCTGGAAGGTTGATTTTGAAGAGGAAACAATGTTGACAGGCGATCAAGAACAATGGAGCAAGCTGATGGAAAACGTTCTTGAAAACCAGATCCGCTATGCGGAAACACGTATCGAAATCAGCGTGAAATCTGCGAAAACATATACGATGATCATCATCAAAAATGACGGTCCCCACATTGAAGAAGAGATGCTTTCCAGCCTGTACGAGCCTTTTAATAAAGGGAAGAAAGGCGAATTTGGCATTGGGCTCAGCATCGTCAAACGAATTTTGACTCTTCATCAAGCTGATATGACCATTCGAAATGATGAAACAGGTGTTTGTTACACGATATCCGTTCCTAAAAAATAGACTGTAGACGCTGCAGTCTTTTTTTATATAAACGAATAGCCGTTGAAATCGCGGTAGTTCGGTTTGATCGCTTTCTTTTGCTTTTTCAGCCATTTCTTTTCCGACAGCATGTGTTTGGGGTATTTGACTTTGTCCACTTTGATTCCCCTGCTGCGCAGGCGGCTGATCATTTCATCGATTTCTTTCATCAATATTCACCCTTTCTCCGCAAATTTTGACCACTCGGTCACCTTACTTTATAATATAAATAATATCAAACAAAAAAACAAGTTACAATCTAGTTAAAATTATGACGGGACAATAGAGGTGACCCCGCAGTCAGCGGGTGCAGCCTAAAAAACTTGAAATGTTAACCTTTCAGGAAGGTGAAGGTCGTGAGAGAAAAAGAGAGAGTCATAATCGAAACAGCGATTAAGCTATTTGCCAAAAAAGGGTATAGTTCTACATCGGTACAGGAAATTGCAAAGGAATGCCAAATCTCAAAAGGCGCTTTCTATATCTATTTCAAATCAAAAGAAGCGCTTCTCCTTTCAGTGCTTCATTATTACTACGATAAAATATTTACCCGAATCCAAAAAATTCAAACGGAAAATGACAATCCACGGGACGTCTACCGGAAACAGCTCGCCGTATTTTTTGAAAATATTCTTGAGCATAAAGAATTCATCACCATGCAGTTCAATGAACGCTCGCTGCCGATCAATGAAGAGATTGAATCTTTCGCCAAAAAAATGCGGACGACAACGCTTAAGCTCCATATGGAAAACATCCGCCAAATTTACGGCAAAGATATTGAACCGTACAGCGCCGAACTCTGCTTTATGATCAACGGAATGAGCGACGTATATCTTGAATTGATGATTTTGCTGCACCATTCTATTGATCTTCACCTTCTCGCAGACCATCTGCTGAACCGTCTTGACGACTTGGCCGAAGGAATCATGAAGCGAAACGAAATGCCGCTCATTTCCATCGAAGAAGCTGACAAGTGGTTCGGGCCTTTCTATACGTTCGATCCGCTCAAAGAAGCCCTGCTTAAAGAAATGCGGATCAAAGCAGACAAGCGCTATCAAGGGGCCCCGCCTTCCGATCTGACTGAAAGCCTCGGTATTTTGGACAAAGAGCTGCGGAAACAAAAGCCTAGAAACGCGATCATTAAAGGCATGCTGTATAATATAAAGGAATACGAAGCGCTGCAAAAAGAAGCGGTCAAACTCGCCGAATTGCTCAGAAAAAAACCGGAAACGAATGATCAGCGGCTCCTTTAACCGCTATAGCTATAAAAAAACGGCCGCAATGTGCAGCCGTTTTTTTGCTATGCTTTCGGTTTTACCATTTCTTCAGGTTTCACGACCTCATCAAACTGTTCTTCTGTTAACAGATTCAGTTTAAGCGCCGCTTCTTTCAGGGTCAATCCCTCTTTATGAGCCAGCTTCGCGATCTTCGCCGCATTTTCATAGCCGATATGCGGATTTAAAGCGGTGACAAGCATCAGAGAGTTCGTCAGGTTCTTATCGATTGTCTTCTGATTCGGTTCAATGCCCACGGCGCATTTGTCGTGGAATGAATTCATGCCGTCGGCGAGGAGCTGAACCGATTGCAGGAAATTATAAATGATCACCGGCTTGAAGACATTCAATTCAAAATTCCCCTGACTTGCCGCAAAGCCGATCGTTGCGTCATTCCCCATGATTTGGGAGGCGACCATTGTCAAGGCTTCGCTTTGTGTAGGGTTTACTTTGCCCGGCATAATGGAGCTTCCCGGTTCATTTTCAGGAATGATCAGCTCGCCGATTCCGCAGCGCGGTCCGCTCGCCAGCCATCTGACATCATTGGCGATTTTCATCAGGTCGGCTGCAAGCGCTTTAAGAGCGCCATGCACGTGTGTCAGCTCATCATGGCTTGTCAGCGCGTGGAATTTGTTCGGCGAGCTTCTGAAAGTCTGCCCGGTCAGGCTGCTGATTTCTTCGGCAACCTTGCTGCCGAATTCCGGATGGGCGTTGATCCCTGTTCCAACCGCCGTGCCTCCGATGGCAAGTTCGCGGATTTTCTCGGTCGCTTCCAGAATCATTTCCTTAGAGCGGTCAAGCATATACACCCAGCCGCTGATCTCCTGTCCCAGTGTAAGAGGTGTCGCATCCTGCAGGTGGGTGCGGCCGATTTTGACGACATCCTGATAGCTTTCCGCCTTTTCATTCAGCGTGTTTCTTAAGCGGTCAATCGCCGGAACAAGCTTTTCGTAAATCGCCAGAACCGCTGCGACGTGCATCGCTGTCGGGAAGGTGTCGTTTGAGCTTTGGCTGCGGTTGACATCATCGTTCGGGTGGATTTTCAGGCTTGACCCTTTTTCCTCAAGATAGGCCGTACCTCTGTTGGCGACGACTTCATTCATATTCATGTTGCTTTGCGTACCGCTTCCGGTCTGCCAGACAACAAGAGGGAAATGGCTGTCATATTTGCCTTTCAAAATGTCGTCGCAAACGGACACGATGGCTTCGGCCTTTTCCGCTTCGAGATTTCCGAGTTTTTCATTGGCGATGGCTGCGCTTCTTTTTAAAATTGCAAACGCATACACAATTTCCTGCGGCATTTTCTCAGAACCGATTTTAAAGTTCTCCTTGCTTCGCTGGGTTTGCGCCCCCCAAAACTTATCAGCGGGAACTTTGACTTCACCCATCGTATCTTTTTCAATTCTGTAATCCACTATGTATCCCTTCCTTCTATAGTCTGCATTCATCTTATTTCGATACATTTTGCAAAAACCCTCTTATTTAAATTTTAGCTTTATTTTAATTTTAGCTCAATATAAACTCGCGAATCTTTTGCATATTTATATTTCGGATTTGTCCTTCCGTATTCCTTTGAAACGTATGATACGTCATAATGCTTTGAAAAAGATTGGATAATGCGTTCAATCTCCTCCGACTTCCCCGTAAGCCTGATCTGCGCCAACTCTTCTCACTCCGTCTCTGTTCAATGAAAATTTCACCAAACACTACTGTAACACAGTATATTGTTTTTTTAACAGGAAAAGATAACCTATATCCATCATCAGAAACGAGCAAGGCAGGTGACAGCATGAATCAGTCGGAGTTTAAGGATCATATCCACGAAAATCTCAGTTTGCTTCTTCCTCATCTCGAGCAAAACGATGACCTCGTTCAAAACAAAAAAATGCTGGACAGCGGCATCATTTTCTATTTTTTGTATTTTCGCGAACTGAATGATGACACCAAAATTCAGAAAGCCGCCAAAACGCTGTGCACTGATGGAAGTTCTCTCACACTGGAAGACGTCCGCCTCCGCTTAAACAAACTGAACGCCGAGCCCATCCGCAAGGAAAAAGATGCGATAAACGCGATTTTTCAAGGAAAGTGCCTCCTGTTGGTAAACGGCATGAATACCGTTTTTTCGCTGCCGACATTTGCAAAAAAGAAAAGAAGCCTCGGAGAGGTCAATACAGAAAATGTCGTCAGAGGGCCGAAAGTCGGCTTTATCGAAGACGTGGAGACAAATGTGGCGCTCATCAGGCAGCGCGTTCCTGATCAGGATTTGATCGTTGAGAAGATGCCGATCGGTAAAAGCAAGCTGAAACACGCAACCATTTTATATATAAACGGCAAAGCGGACAAGGCGATCATCACCGATCTGAAAAAGCGTTTGAAAAAGGTTCAGCTTGATGACATTCAAGATTCGGGTGTGCTTGAAGAACTGATTGAAGACAACAAGTTTTCACCGTTTCCGCAGATTCAAAACACAGAAAGACCTGATAAAGTATCGTCCGCACTGTTCAACGGTCGGATCGCCATCTTTGTCGATTATTCGCCGTTTGCTTTGATCGTTCCGGCATCGTTCGGCATGGTGATGCAGTCTCCGGACGATTATTACGAGCGGTGGATCGCCACGACCCTGATCAGGTTTTTAAGGTTCAGCTCGATTTTTATCACCTTGTTTTTATCGGCTTTTTATATATCCCTCGTTTCATTTCACCAGGGGATGCTGCCGACCGCTCTTGCTGTAACCATTGCCAGCACGCGGGAAAATGTTCCGTTTCCTCCGCTGCTTGAAGCGCTGATTATGGAAGTGACGATTGAGCTTTTAAGGGAAGCGGGTTTAAGACTTCCAAACCCGCTCGGCCAGACGATCGGTTTAGTCGGAGGCGTGGTCATCGGTCAGGCGGCCGTTCAAGCGAATATTGTCAGCTCGGTCATGGTGATCATCGTCAGCATCATCGCTCTTGCTTCATTCACGGTTCCTCAATATGGGATGGGGCTGTCGTTTCGGGTGCTGCGCTTTATTTCCATGATTGTCGCTGCCGTGTTCGGACTGTACGGGATCATTTTATGGATGATGGTGATCTTCACCCATTTGGTGAGGCAGCGAAGCTTTGGCATCCCGTATTTTAATCCCAACCATTTTTTCAGCTTAAAACATTCGGATGAAGCGATCATTCGTTTACCGACAAAGAATCGTGAGGTGAGTCATCAAAATGGGGCAAAAAAATCAGCACGATCGGATTAGCACATATGAAGCCGCTTCTATTATCACAAGCACGATGCTTGGCGCGGGACTCTTGACGCTTCCAAGGTCACTCACGCAAAAAACGGTCTCCCCTGACGGCTGGATCGTTTTGGCTTTGGAAGGAATTGTTTTTATTTTGATCATTTATTTGAACGCCAAAATCGTCAAAAAACACAACGTCCTCACCTTTTTTGATTATACGAAAGAAGGCTGCGGCTTCATCATCGGGAATCTATTGAACCTGATGATCGTTTTGTATTTTTTTGCAGTGGCAAGCTTTGAAGCGCGAGCGATGGCTGAGATGGTCAAATTTTTCCTGCTTCAATTCACCCCGATGGGTGTGACGATTTTCGCGTTCGTGATTTGCGCGATCTATATGGTTGTCGGCGGCATCAGCGACATGTCAAAGATTTTCCCGTTTTTTCTGTCGATCACGCTCGTTGTTCTGCTTGTCGTCTACGGTCTGAGCCTGAATATGTTTCAAATCAACAATTTAAGGCCTATTCTCGGTTTGGGATTCGGCTCGGTCACAAGCGCTTTGACAGTTGTCTCCATTTCATTTTTAGGCGTCGAGACCATGCTGTTTCTGCCAAAGTATATTAAAAACAAAGAAAAGCTGTTCAGAGCCACCGCCATCGGCTTCGGCATCCCGCTTATTTTATATGTGCTGACGTTCACCGTAGTCGTAGGCGCGCTGACCGCAACTGAAGTGATGACGATGACCTGGCCGACGATTTCTTTATTTCAATCATTTGAAATCAGAGGTATTTTCATCGAACGATTCGAATCTTTTTTGCTCGTCATCTGGACGATTCAGTTTTTCTCCACGTTTGTCGTCTATACCTACTTTGCCGCGTCAGGGCTTGAACATGTATTCGGATGGCCCGTCAAAAAAAACGTATTTTTCATCGGCGCCGCTGCTTACCTGGCATCCCTTTTGCCGAAAGACGTCAATGATGTCTCCGTTTTCAGCGATAATTTAGGTTATGTCTTTATCGTCGTTTTCTGCGTGCTTCCGCTTCTCATGTTTATCATCGTTTCCGCTAAAAGGAGGTTTAAAGCTTCGTGAGACAAAAGGGATTGTTAGCCGTGCTGTCCCTGACTCTCCTTTTGACAGGCTGCTGGGACAGCAGGCAGATCGAAGAGCTCAGCATTGCCATCGGCCTTGCGATGGACAAAGGCGAAGACGACAAAAAAGTGAAGATGACATTTCAGTTTCTCGTTCCCAAAAAAATCGGCCAACCCGGCAACGCCCAAGATCAGACCAAGGTTGTATCCACCTCCGGAGATACGGTCCATCAAACGATCCGGTCGACCGCTTTGAAAAACTTCCCGGTTTTCTCACAGCACCTGCAGGTTATTCTGTTCTCGGAGGATCTCGTATCGGAGATTTCTTTAGACGCCATAGTCAACCAGTTCATCCGTGACAACAGCCTCAGAAGAAGCAGTGAAGTCTATATGACATCAGGAGAAGCCGGTCCTTTTTTGAAAATCGATGATGCAGGGGATCCCGCTTCAGAAGTGATACACAACGTCTCACAGAACAGGCAGTCGACGATTAAATTGCTTGAGCCGGTCACATTGGGGGACATTTCAATTAACATGCAGAAGGGCTTGTCTTTTATCATGCCAAAGATTACCGCGATAAAGGGTGAGCTGCAGATGGGCGGCGGGGCCATTCTCAAAAATAACAGGCCGATCGCCAATATTTCTCCGGAAGAAATTATGGCTTTGAATTTGTTGACGGGGAAAGTGACAGGCGGCGTCATTGATGCGAGACACAAAGGGCATTTGTTTTCCTTTGAAGTGTTTTCGATGACACACCGCGTTCAAACAACGAGAAAAAACGGAAGATATCAGTTTGATGTTCATTCCGATATTAAAGGAAGATTGTCTGAAGACTGGTATAAAGGCGAGGATTCTTTTAATCCCGATTATATTAAAGCCATTGAACGTTCCATTCAAAAAGATATTGAAAAAAGAGTCAGGACTCTCATCAACCGCTTGCAGCGCGATATCAAAGCGGATGTCACCGATTTTTCCGACTATGTCAGAATCCAATATCCGAAAAGATGGAAAAAAGAAAAACACAATTGGGATCACTACTTCACAAAAGCCGATATCGACTATCATATCAAAGCCACCATCCAGGACTTTGGAACAAAAGGGGCGGCGAAGGTGAGATAGGCGCAGAATTTTTTGATAGAATGGGTGTGAAAGGGTGATGTAGCTTGAAGCGGATATTGCAGGTAACAGGGATTGTAATGATTGCGGCGGCAATTATTTTGTCCGGTTTTATTATCAATGACGTCCTTTATGACCCGTATATGGAGGATTCGCAGTCGATGCTGTTCTTCACGATTGGTTCGTATCTCTCCACACCGGTTTTTTCCGTCATCGGCGGCTTTATTTTGCTCGGCATCAGCAAGCTGATTGATTTGCAGGAAAAAAACAACACCGCTCTCGCCGAACGGCTCGATCTCATTTGCAAGACAAGCGATATCACGGGCAAACATGATCATCAAAAAAACGAGACCGCAGCAGAACCCGTTCAAACCGCTGAGGCAGAATCTTTCACTTTGCCCGCAGCTGATGACCGGAAATATTGGAACGGCTGAAACGGCTTTCATCAGAAAGCTGTTTTTTGGCTTTTTTTACTGAACGAGCTTGTTTCGGTGCGCATAGACGGCGGCTTGTGTACGGTCATCGACCTCAAGCTTGGAAAGGATATTGGTGACATGGGTTTTGACGGTTTTAATCGTAATGAATAATTCTTCGGCAATATCTTTATTTGTTTTTCCTTCCGCCACAAGCTTGAGGATTTCAAGTTCCCTCGCTGTCAGCGATTCATGCAGCGGCTGTTCCCCTGACGAATGTCTCAGCTTTGACAGCACTTTTCCGGCTACCTTTGCTTCCAGCTTTGGTTCGCCTATGCTCGCCGCTCTGATGGCATCGGCGATTTCACTCGCTTTCGACGTTTTCAGCAAATAGCTGAGCGCGCCTGCTTCGATGACCGGATATACTTTGTCATCATCGATAAAACTTGTCAAAACGATGATTTTCGGATCGTCAAGCTTCCCGCAGATTTCCTTTGTCGCCTCAATGCCATCCATCCCTTCCATCACAAGGTCCATCAAAATAACATCGGGCTTTTTTTCAATCGCCAGCTCGACGCCGAGCCTGCCATCTGAAGCTTCGCCGATCACCTCTATGTCCGGCTGTGATTCCAAAAAAGCAGCCAGCCCCATTCTCACCATTTCATGATCATCAATTAACAGTACTCGAATCACCTTCGGTCTCTCCTTTTCCTTGGTCAAAGATCGGAACCTTTACATCAACCTGTGTTCCTTTTCCCGCAAATGAAATAATTTCCGCCACCCCGCCGACTTCGCTCGCCCTTTCCTTAATGGAATTGAGCCCGTAAGAGGAGGTCTTCACGTCGTCCATCTGAAACCCTTCCCCGTTGTCAATCACCTTCAGCTGAAGCTGCTTGTTTCTGAACAAGAGCCTGACGGACACTTTGGTCGCCTTTGAATGCCTGAAGACATTGGAAAGCGCTTCTTGGACAATTCTGAACAGATGGTCTTCGACACCCTTCGCGAGCTTTTCGGTATCATCGATTTCCCAATCGATATCAATCGACTGTTTCGCTTTAAACTCTTTCAAAAGGTCGGCAAGCCCTTCTGTTAAACCTTTTCCTTCAAGGGTAACCGGCCTTAAGTGCAACAGCAGCGCCCGCATCTCATTTTGTGCGTCGGCCGCCATTTTTTCGACCATTTTCAGCCTCTGTGTGAGTTTCTCATCACCCGCGGCTCCTTCGAGAACGGCTGAAGTCATCATCGAAATCGCGAACAGCTGCTGACTTACCGCATCGTGCAATTCCCGCGCCAGCCGCTGGCGCTCTTCTGAGACAACGGCTTTTTTCATTTGCTCCTGCCATTCCGCCCTTTCATTGGACAGCTTTTGCAGAGAGGCGACCTGCCTTTCGATCCTTACGGCCATTTCGTTCAATTGATCGGCTGCAAGCCCGATTTCATCATCGCCAAGCGACGGAATCCTATACGCAAAATTGCCGTTTTCGTACCTTATGATCGATTCGATCAGTTTTTCGAGCCGTTTTTTGAGCTGATTGCCGAACATGTAGCCGGAAGCGAAGCCGACAGCAGCACTGATCAACAGCAGGAGAGCGATAAACGGAATGCCGAACCATCTGGAAGCGATGAGCACTCGCGGGTCGAGCTGATAGTAGAAGAGCATGAAGCCCAAAACGGCAATAAAGACTGTAAAGCTGACCCCCAATGACAAACGGACGGCGCGCCACTGAATATTTGCAAGCCTGTTCGTTTTCATATAAACCGCACATCCACATCACCGATCAACAGAGAGATCGAGATTTTGACCCGTCTTGCCGATTGTTCGTAATGCTCCGACTCGGTGTAGATTTGGTTGCCCATGCCGCTTTGCCTTTCCCCGATAATATCAACATCGCCGATTAACACCGAAGAGCTGATCGACACATCGAGGTCGGACGGAATGTAAATGTCGACATCCCCCATCAGCCCGGTGATCACGATCGTATGATCCTCATCTGAAATGATCGCTTTCGACAAATCGATTTTCACATCTCCGATGAAACCCGATATGTTCAAATCATTTAAATCAAAAGGCGTTTTCATCAATTTCACATCACCGAAAAAAAAGCTGCGCTGGCCTGCGTTCTTTTTTTTCCGATACCGTTCCGGGTCCGTTTCGCGCGCTTGGCGGTCTTTCGGTTTACTGCGGTCAAAAACAGGCTGATTTGTGACCAGCCTGTATCCCGCATAGATTAAAAAGGCGGCAAAAAAGAAGCCGAACAGGCTGAATGTAATGCTGAAAATATCCTTTAACAGCAGGAAGCCTGCAAAAATATACATCACGGACCCGAGCCAGCGGCGCGAATATTTATGAAGAAAATACCCGGCAAACAGAAAAGCGAGCGGCCAGAATAAAACGTCTCCAAGCCCGCTGTTTTGCAAAAATATGCTGATTCCGAACAAGACGATGATAAGTCCGATCAATTGGTTTTTTGTAAGACGCATGCCGACCCGGGCCCCCTTTCTTTTGCTTGGTTATTCAATGGATACATTCCCGCTTGTCAGCGAGATATCAATTTTATTTTTGCCATTTCCGTTTTTTCCAGTCAGGGTCCGTTTATCGCTGCTGATCTGATCAAAGGAAAAAGAATGGCTGATGCTGCCGCTTGTCGATGTTGCTTCAAGGCTGATGTCCGCATCGTCGGGTAGGTCGAGTTTGGCGTTTCCCGATGTCTGTTTGATGCTCAAAGGGGCATCAACAGCAGAAAAAGAAGCTCGCAAGTCACCTGACGTCTGCTTGATGTTCAATCTGCCTGTCACATTTTCAAGCTCTGTGTTTCCGGATGTTGAGCGAATATCCCCCTCCGCTGTCCGAACATCTTTCAAACGAATATTTCCCGATGTCCCTTGGACTTCCAGCTCTTCTGCCTGGAGCTGATCCACTTTCTGGGTACCGCTTCCTGAGCTTAATGTGACCTTATTTAAGGCTAAACGTCCGCCTGATATTTTCACATTGCCGCTTCCTGATATAACGGACAGATCATCTTTGTATTCATAAGGAACTTTGACAACAAGTTCATTCTTTTGAAAAAAGAAATATTGAAAAGGCTTCGGGTGAACGGTGAGCTGAAGGGTATTTCCCTTTTCCGCTGACTCGAGGCGCGCATTGCCTGTCAGCTCGGCGGTTATATCATCGCGCTGTTCGGCTTTGATGTTGACCGTGATGCTTTTGGCGTTGATATCGATCGCACTGATTCCCTTCAGCGAAGCCGCGGCTGTATGGTCTGCCTTTTGATTGAAACCGCCGAATGAAAAACCGCCTGCGCCATTATAGATGAAGCAGGCAAAGATCAGAATGCCGGCGAGAATCATCAGCTTCCCTATCGTTTTCTTCATATGCTTAATCCTTTCGGCAAGTAAGTGTATGCTCCTTATTATAAGGAACATTTTGTTTGAAAGAAATCAAAAATTGAAGGAAGGGGCCTTTAAAGCCCCCTGATTATTCATTGCCGGCTGCTGTTTTCTTTTCCAATCCGGCTTTTTTCGCCCGCATGTTTTCAAGCTCTTGTTCAACCTCTTTCGCATATTCAAGGCGGCTGTACGGAGATCCCGCGGAAAGCTCGGCATAGCTGTTGACTTTCGTTTCCATTTCTTCAATACGGTTTTCCATTCTCATAAATTCACGGTACGCGCTTTCGCTATCGATTTTATTGAAGGAAGCATTCATATGCTCTTTTGCTTTGACAGCGTTTGCCCGGGCGATTAATGCATGTTTTCTGTCCTTAATGTCGCGCAGTTTGACTTCGAGCGTTTTCAGCTGTTCTTTTAATTCAGCAAGCTGTTTTTTCGCATGCTGATGAGCCTCTTGATATTCAGCGGTTTTGGCTTCAAAATACTTCATTTCGGAAAGCGCTTTTTTGGCAAGCTCTTCTTCACCTGCATCAAAAGCAAGCTGGGCCTGGTTTTTGCGTTTAACGGTCAGTTTTTCAGCCTCTTCATACTTCCCTTTGAAACTTTGCTCAATCGTCTGCTGCTTGACAATCGTATGTTTTGCCTTCGCGATGTCGCTTTCCATATCGCGTACGTATTGATTCAGCATCACCCGCGGGTTTTCCATTTTATCCAATCCTTCATTTACTGTTGCGACAAACATATCTCTGATTCTTTTGAACGCCATGATTTCGTCCTCCCTAAAGTTTATTTATTCTTTTTCAAAAAGTCTTCCCATTCCGCATCAAAGCTTGTATCATAGGATGCTGCAGAAGGCTCTGTATTCTCTCCATAATAGATGCTTTCTTCTTGCTTTCCACTCTGCTTCATCATGTTCCAGCCGAAATAAACCATGGCTGCGGCCAGTGCGATGCCGATCAGAAATGGAAGAGACCCTCCCAAAAACATGATGCCGATGATGGCCAAGATGACAGCGGCAAATCGTCGGTCTTCTTTCCACTTTTTCAAGCCGAGATAAATCAGCAAAACACCGATTACTCCTGTGATCAGCCCCCCGATATGGCCTCCCCCGAAAAACAGCGAAATGCCAAACAGGATCAGAAAAAAGCCGATGATCGATTTTCCATTTATATTCATGTTTGCTCCTCCTTTCTTCTTCATGTATTCACTATAGTCAATTTCTGCTTTCGACAAAACGAGTCACAGATTGATTTTACCGTCAGACCAGAGTCGTAATTCGGATAAGACCAAACATCACAAAGACCGCTCTTCCCGAGCGGTCCTTGTGTCAATTCATTTTCGGATTCCAGCCGTCAAGTACGTTTTCAATGGTCCAGCTTTCCGCTTCCTGATCGGTCAACTGCCGCCTCGCTTCATGCAAAATGGCCCCAGGCCCGGTATTCCGGTATTCATACAACCTGGCATCAGCGGCCGCAAAGCCTGACATATCTGTCCACCCTTCAATCTGAATATGGGCGTCCAGGCTGCAATTGCGATACAACACGCTGGCAATAGCGTCAGGATCTCCGCCCGGATGCCACGGGCGTCCGAGCCATACCGTTCCGGCAGCTGCATCGCTTGTCAGCCTGCAGTTTTGGATCAAAAGGCCGAACGGTTTCGTGATATGTGTGCTGGCAGCTGTCACATAGCCGTTGTTGGTGGCGGAGCCGCGGTCCGTACTATGAATCTGGCAATTTTCAAAAACCGCCCTTGCTCCTCCAAAGATAAAATCGACATCCCCTTCAATATAGCAGCGGTCAAAATATTGTGTTCCATCATTGACAAACAACGTATCCTGTCTGCCGATAAACCGCGAATTTTTAAACATCATCCGGTTTCCTTTCGCATAGACCGCCACCGCCTGTGTTCCATCCGTATCTACTTTCGTTCGGTCAAACGAATTCTCAAATGTCAAATTTCTGGCTTCAACATCATCTGCATATATAAATACGCTGGCGCTTCCGCTCGTTCCATACCTTCCTCCCCCTTCCTTTTCCTTACCTGCGTAATTATCATACGTGATGACGGTGTCGTGTCCGCTTTCGCCGATCAGCTTAACAAACGGCTTTGTCGCAGGGATGTGAACGACTTCTTTATAAACGCCTTTTTTAATGAAGATTTCCTTTTGTTCATAATTGTACTCCGGCAATGCATCGATTGCCTCTTGAACCGTATGAAATTCGCCGCCCCCATCTTTTGATACCGTCAGCCTGATTGCCGCTTTTCCACGATTGCTCAACAGAACTCCCCCTCTTTTTGAAAACGCTTACTTTAAAGTTTACGACAAAAAGCCGTTTTCCCCTGCCGGAAAACGGCTTGATCTGCTCAATCGACCCGTTTCTGTTTGAAAAAAAGTTGGTGAAGTAAATGGCTCATTCTGATTTTTTCTTTGTCCGGAATACGTCAGCGCTTCGTTCATATTCGACATCCGCTTCCCCGAGCCGGTGATTGACAATGCGCGCCGCCGCAAATAAATAATCGGACAGCCGGTTGACGTATGGCAGCGCAAGCGGCGGAATGTCTTCTTCTTTGGCCAAAGCGACAATTTTTCGTTCAGCTCTTCTGATGACCGTTCTCGCTGCATGCAAATATGATGCCGCTTCTGTTCCGCCTGGAAGTATAAACTTAGTCAGCTGCGGTGCTTCCTCGACATAGGCATCAATTCGTTCTTCAAGCATGGTGATCGATTCAGCCTTCAGCTTGCCTTCTTCCTGAACATTGACATGCGCCAAATCACCACCGCAGTCGAACAGCTCATGCTGGATGACAGTCAACTCTGACAAAACATCATGAAAGAGCGCCTCTTCTGCTTTTAAATAAGATTGAGCCAGCCCGATGAAACTGTTTGCTTCATCCAGTGTACCGTACGCTTCCACTCTAAGATGATCTTTATCGGCCCTTCCGCCAATTAAACTCGTTTTTCCCTGATCGCCTGTTTTTGTATAGAGTTTCATTTCATACTCCTCTCTTGATCACTTGTCTCTATAGTATACCCTGTTTATAACGGCTGCATAGATCGTTTCATTATGAAACACACATTTTCGAAACAATTATCAAAAACAAAATGTTGTTGAATAAAGAAACACTCACTTTTATAATAGAATTGTAAACGGTTTTATTCAAAGACAGGTGGGATGAGGATGGAATTGAATCAGCAAACGGCCATTATCACAGGTGCAAGCCGCGGCATCGGCAGAGCCATTGCGGAGTTGCTTGCGGATAAAGGGGCAAATGTCGTCATCAATGGGACAAACGAAGAATTGCTCAAGTCTCTGTGCACACAATTGAATACTGAGAGAAAGTGTGCTTCTTATGTTGCCGGTGATGCCAGTTTGCCAGAAACAGCTTCGCTTCTCATCGCTGAGGCAAAACAGCGGTTTGGGCGGATCGATATTTTGGTCAACAACGCCGGCATTAATTTGCGCAAAACAACCGTTGATACGTCGCTTGAAGAGTGGAAAAAAGTGATAGATTTAAATTTAACCGGCACCTTTCTCATGTGTCAGGCTGTCATCCCGGAAATGATCAAACAGGGCGGCGGAAAAATCGTGAACATGAGCTCTACGACGAGCAAAACACCGCATCACAATGCCTCTCCTGCTTACGGTGCATCGAAAGCAGGCATCAACTATTTAACGATGCATTTGGCAAAGGAGCTTGCTGAACACCGCATTCATGTCAACGCCGTCTGCCCCGGGCCGATTGAAACGGATATGAGCAAGCAGTGGAGCGAGGAGTATCGCGCAGCAGTCGTCGAACGGATTCCGCTGAAAATGCTCGGCTCACCAGAGCATGTCGCAAACGTTGTCGCCTTTCTTGCCTCTGACAAATCTGACTTTATGACAGGCGAAACCATTAATATTAACGGCGGCACCTATATGAACTAAAAAGAAGAGCCTCCTTAATCGGAAGGCTCTTCTCAGCTTGTAGAGAAACCCATGTTTTTCTACAAGCTTTTTGTTTTAAATAGGTTTTGATATGTTTTTCTTCTTACAAAGAAACAGAAAAAGGCCTCCCACACTCCTAGCCTAGCTTCGCTA
>NZ_JBIYSN010000012.1:0-23070 GCF_046464135.1 Bacillus sp. z60-11
TAGCGAAGCTAGGCTAGGAGTGTGGGAGGCCTTTTTCTGTTTCTTTGTAAGAAGAAAAACATATCAAAACCTATTTAAAACAAAAAGCTTGTAGAAAAACATGGGTTTCTCTACAAGCTGATCATCTAACGTGTTCTGCTAAATGATGGTTTCACTATACACTATCTGTAAAGGCGCGTCAAGCTGTCAAGAGAAAAAAATAAACTTTTATGATTTTTTAAGGGATTTTATTGAAATCGTTTTCAATTTATGGCTATTCACGCCCATTTTCCCCATATTAAAAATGAAACAAACTAAAGGTCCATCCGTATATAAGAAAGCTTGATATCACCGAAAATGAAGAGGAGTGTTTTTCGTATGAATCGTTATTCGATCGATGAGTTTGTGGCGCAAACAAGGCAGGAGGACAAAGGGGAGGGGCTGTTTGAACTGGAAACACCGCGCCTTCTCGAAGTCAACCTTGATGGAAGAGTGTGGGCGAAGGCCGGTTCAATGGTCTCCTACAGGGGAAAAATCAAGTTCGAACGCGAAGGTGTCTTTGAGCATGGCCTTGGCCGCATGATGAAAAAAGTATTCAGCGGGGAAGGCACTTCACTGATGAAAGCGGAAGGAGACGGCAAACTGTATCTTGCCGATCAGGGAAAAAAGATATCAATTTTGAATTTGCATGACGACTCCATTTTTGTGAATGGAAATGATCTTTTGGCATTTGAGCCGGCGATCAATTGGGATATCAAACTTATGAAAAAGATCTCAGGTGTTCTGGCCGGCGGGCTGTTCAACGTCAAATTGGAAGGAACGGGGATGGCGGCGATCACAAGCCATTATGAACCGCTGACTTTGATCGTTACACCCGACAGCCCGGTCTATACCGATCCAAACGCAACTGTTGCATGGTCGGGCGGCCTTCAGCCTGAATTCGTGACAGATGTATCGTTAAAAACATTCATCGGCAGAGGGAGCGGAGAATCGGTTCAAATGAAGTTTTCCGGAAGCGGCTTTGTCGTCGTTCAGCCGTTTGAAGAAGTGTACTATTCAGAGTCTTAGGCAGCCAAGAAAAAAACACTTGCTAAAAACAAGTGTTTTTTTCTTGAGCGGGATTATGAAAGAGCCCCGACAGCCTGCTTTTTGTTTATAATGATTTCAGACTGCTCAACAATATCAGTCAAAATGACTTCAGATGAATTGGATAAGTGCAGGCTTTTGATATTTTGCTTCATTTCGTTTAATCTCTGTTCGTCCGCCAAAAGGGAGGACACGGATTCGAGAATCTCCTCATGCCGGTTGACGACGATGGCGGCGCCTCTGTCTTCGAAGAACAGTGCGTTTTCTTTTTCCTGTCCGGGGACCGGTTTGTACAAGATGACCGGTACGCCGATGGCTGTCGCTTCCGTAAGCGTAATGCCGCCGGGCTTTGTGATCATGCAGTCGGCGACTCTGAACAGCTCGTCAATTCTTTCGATATATCCGAGCGTTTTCAGCTTGTCGGGATGCATCGCTTCAATTTCCTCCAACGACGTTTTCAACGGCGTGTTTTTGCCGCAAACGACGACGACTTGGACATCTTCTTTAGTCACCAGGGATTCGCACAGTTCCTTTACATTTTTAAGAACGCCGTGGGCGCCCGCCATGATCAAAAGGATCTTTTTATCCGGAGACAGCTGATATTTGGCATAGACCTCTTTTGTGTCCATTTCTTCTTCAAACTGCTTGCGGATCGGAATACCCGTAATTTTGACTTGATTTGGATGAGTGCCGATTTCAAGCAGCTTTTCCTTCACATAATCTGTCGCGACATAGTATTTATCAATATGTTCATGGACCCAGATTTTATGAAGGCAAAAATCCGTCATGACATTGAATGTCGGAATGACTTTTCCCATTCTCCGCCTGTATTCAGGCACGACAATCATCGGGAACGTATTGATGATGATATCCGGCTGATGTTTTTTGACAAGCTGATCAAGCCGTTTATTCCCCATTTTAAAATAGATATTAAACTTTCTTTTATTGTAAATTTTATCGACGCCATAGTAGAAAAGACGATAAAACTGTTTTCCGATTGAAAAGCTTTTCAGATAGAGATACTGCGTTATTTCAGAGACAATCGGGTTTGATTCCTGATACAAATTTGAAACAGTTACATTCTTAAAACCGAGCCTTTCACACTCTTTATAGAGCGTTTTGGCTACTTGAACATGGCCATTTCCGTAATTTGCAGTCAAAATTAATATATTTTTGTTGGTATTCAAACATATTCACCTCAATTAATTCAAACAACGAGAGCTAAAATCATAACATAACAGGAGTCAATGTCCAATCATACCATACCATAAATATTATTTTAATTATAAATGAAGAACAAGAATTAAGGTATTTTTAAAGTTTGGTTTGAAAGGAAAGCACTGGTTCCTGGGACTTTCTTCTTCCGGGAAAGATCCCGAAACAAGCTGATTGATGTCCTTACGCTTTTATGGAAGCGCAGCCCAACTGTATTTTAACACATTTTGCACGTCTTGCATCAGACCAGAGCATGAGAATTTCATTTCCATTCATATGGTGTTTCCTGGTACACATAATAGTTCAGCCAGTTCATGAACAAAAGGGTGGCATGGGCTTTCCAGCGGTTGACCGGTACTGCGCCGTCAGGTCCGTCTTTGAAATAGTTGACGGGCGGATCGATGCTTAAGTTTCTGGCTAGGTCTCTTTCATACTCCTCTTTAAGAGTATCGGTATCATACTCGGGATGTCCAGTTAAAAAAACCTGTTTTTCATCTTTTGAACTAATTAAACAGACGCCTGCCTCATCCGATATGCTGAGCACCTTTAAATGGGGAACGGCTTTCAGATCATCCATATTTATATCTGTATGCCTGGAATGCGGGACATAGTAGAATTCTTCAAATCCTCTGACCAATCTTTCGTTCTTTTCCAAAATTCGGTGTTCAAAAACACCGAATGTTTTTTTCGCAAGCTTTCTTTTGCGAATGCCGTAATGATGGTACAATCCCGCTTGCGCTCCCCAGCAAATGTGCAGCGTTGATGTGACATTCGTTTTGCTCCATTCCAAAATTTCCTGAAGCTCATCCCAATACGATACCTCTTCATATTCGAGATGTTCGATCGGCGCCCCGGTAATGATCATGCCGTCGAATTTTTTGTCCTTGATCGCAGCAAATGTTGTATAAAATTGTTCTAAATGCTGTCTTGCCGTATTTTTTGGTGTATGTGTAGACGGTATTAAAAAAGTGAAATATACCTGCAAAGGAGAATTTCCGAGCATTCTGAGAAGCTGTGTCTCCGTTTTGATTTTCTGCGGCATCAGATTGAGAATCACAATATTCAAAGGCCTGATATCCTGATGAAAAGCCCGTTTTTCATCCATGACGAAAATATTTTCACTTTCAAGAATCCGCTTTGCTGGCAAATCGATAGGAATGTTGATAGGCAACACGCCACCTCCGGTTTTCTCCGCTGATTTTTCTTCATTATAGGAACTTTTTGGCGATATTTCAATGTGTGAATTGTGTTACAATAAAAGAAGTGTGTGAAAATTATGGAAATCCATCATGCGATCACCTAAAAGGAGGTTCCTCTTGCTATGAAATCCCATTTATCTGACATTGAAATCGCTCAAAACACCGAATTAAAACCGATTACCGAAATCGCTCGGAAACTCTCTATAGAAGACGGAGAAATAGAGTGTTTTGGTTACACAAAAGCGAAAATTTCTTTAAACATTTTTGAGCGCTTAAAAGATAAGCCTGACGGACGGATCATATTGGTGACGTCCATCAACCCGACTCCGGCCGGCGAAGGCAAATCGACGGTGACGGTCGGTTTAAGCCAGGCGCTCTGGAAGGCGGGCAGGCAATCGATTGTTGCGCTGAGGGAACCGTCACTCGGACCGACGATGGGCTTAAAAGGGGGTGCAGCCGGCGGGGGCTATTCACAGGTTCTTCCGATGGAGGACATCAACCTTCACTTTACCGGAGATATGCACGCGATTACATGCGCGAACAACGCGTTGGCCGCTTTCATTGACAATCATATTCATCACGGAAACGAATTAAACATTGACATCAGAAAAATCGTCTGGAAAAGGACCCTTGATCTCAATGACAGGGCGCTCAGGCAAGCGGTCATCGGCCTGGGCGGCAAAGCGAACGGCTTTCCTCGTGAAGACGGCTTTGACATTACGGTAGCCTCTGAAATCATGGCTGTTTTATGCCTGGCCAGAGATCTGGAAGATTTAAAAAGACGGCTGGCGGCGATGATCGTTGCTTATACGGCCGATCAAAAGCCGGTGACTGTCGAAATGCTCGGGGTAGAGGGAGCCCTGGCCCTGCTGTTGAAAGATGCGCTGAAGCCGAACCTTGTCCAAACTGTCGAAGGTACACCGGCGCTTGTTCACGGCGGCCCGTTTGCAAACATTGCCCACGGGGCAAACAGCCTGATCGCCACGAAAATGGGGGCAAAGCTTGCCGATTATGTGGTCACAGAAGCGGGATTCGGGGCCGACTTAGGTGCGGAAAAATTCATGCATATCAAAACGAGAGCGGGCGGATTTACGCCGGGGGCGGTTGTGATCGTCGCCACGGTAAGAGCGCTGAAGATGCACGGCGGACAATCTGCCGAAGATCTGAAAAAAGAAGGGATTGATGAGCTGAAAAAAGGGATCGAAAACCTTGAAAAGCACATCGAAACCATTTCCGCCTTCGGACTCCCTTATGTGGTCGCCGTCAACAGATTCATTCATGATACGGAAAAAGAGCTTGATACCGTGCTCAGCTGGTGCAGGGATCACGGACATCCGGCAGCCCTTTGCAATGTCTGGGAAGAGGGCGGAAAAGGCGGTCTGGATCTTGCGAAGGAAGTCATCCATGTGTTGGAGAATGAAGAAAATCGGTTTTCTTATTTATATGAATTAACCGATTCGATCGAAGAAAAATTGGACAAAGTTTCACGCTTCGTCTATGGAGCCCGCGGAGTAAAATGGACAGACAAGGCGAAAAAACAGCTTGAAGAGATCAAAAAGAACGGATTGGAACAGTTGCCTGTATGTGTGGCGAAGACCCAATACTCCCTCTCAGATGATCCGGCGAAAACCGGAAGGCCGAAAGATTTTCACATTACCGTCCGCGAATTAAAACCGTCCAGAGGCGCCGGCTTTATCGTCGCGCTGACGGGAAGCATTTTAACGATGCCGGGCCTTCCTAAGCAGCCGGCCGCATTGCAGATGGATGTCGATGAAACCGGCAGAGCGAAGGGATTATTTTAAAAAGGGAGGGATCGTCATGTCGATATATGATATCCGCGTCAAAACGATTAAAGGTGAAGAAACGACGCTTAAACCGTATGAAGGAAAGGTTCTTCTCATCGTCAACACGGCCAGCAAATGCGGATTCACACCGCAATATAAACAGCTTCAGGATCTCTATGATACATATAAAGACAGGGGGCTTGTCGTTTTGGGGTTTCCAAGCAATCAATTCATGAACCAGGAACCGGGCGATGAAAAAGACATAGAAGAATTCTGCAGCATGAATTACGGTGTGACATTTCCGATGTTTGCCAAAGTGGATGTGAAAGGCGAAAAGGCACATCCGCTGTTTCGGCATTTGACGAACGAAGCAAAAGGGATGCTCGGAACGAAAGCAGTCAAATGGAATTTTACGAAGTTTCTCGTCGATCAAAAAGGGGAAAACGTCGCGCGCTTCTCTCCGCAGACCAATCCAAAAGAAATGGAAGAGACCATTCAAAAATGGCTGGGATGAATCAGCAAAAAAGGAAGCAGATCAGCCAAATGTCAAAGTGGGTAAAAGAAAAGCTCGCCGGTGAAGGGACGGGACACGATTGGCTCCATATTAAAAGGGTGCGCTCCGTAAGCCTTGCGATCGCAAAAGAAGAAGGGGCCGACCTGTTTATTACAGAAGCTGCCGCCCTCCTCCACGATGTAATCGATGTGAAGCTGTCTGACGAACACCGGGTTTCGCTTGAGGAACTGTACAGCCGTTTTGCAGACTGGAATGTAGAAGAAAAAGCTGCGGCCGCAATCATCGGCATCATCACGAAGATATCGTTCAGGGACAGAGAGAAATATAAAGATGTCAAGCTCTCAAAAGAAGGAATGTCTGTACAGGACTCCGACCGTCTCGACGCCATCGGCGCCGTGGGAATCGCCAGGGCTTTCATGTATGCCGGAGCAAAAGGCCACATGCTGTACAGCGATGGAACGCCAGAACACGACATTCCTTCCGCGCTAAAGCATTTTGATGAGAAACTTCTTCATCTAAAGGATCTGATGAACACAAAAACGGGCCGGATGCTGGCCAAACAGCGGCATGAAGTGATGCTGGCCTTTCTCAAAGAACTAAAAAACGAGTGCGCCGCCTTTAGCCAAACCGCTCTGATAGATCGAGAGCGGGGGTTATGGTAGAATAAGACCCGGATCTTTGAACAGAGGGGGACGATGATGAAAATCAAATCTATAGAACCGACACCAAGTCCAAATACGATGAAGGTGATTTTAACCGAAGAACTGCCTGCCGGTAAAAGCAATAACTATAAGAAGGACCAAGCGGATGGGGCGCCGCCGGTCATCCGGCAAATTTTGAACATAGACGGGGTAAAAGGCGTCTACCATGTCGCAGATTTCCTGGCTGTTGAGCGGAATGCCCGGTTCGACTGGAAAGACATTCTCCCGGCCGTTCGTTCCGCCTTCGGAATGGAGGAAGCGGAAGAAAGCGATTCAGCTGCTCAAGAAAAAGAATCGTTCGGCGAGGTTAAAGTATTTGTGCAGATGTTCAGCGGAATTCCGATGCAGGTCAAGCTGACCGATGGTGAGCGCGAAGAACGCTTTGGCTTGCCGGAGCGGTTTCAGGAGGCGATTCTCAAACTGAAAACGGCGTCTAGCAATGTCGTCCTTGAGCGTTCCTGGAAGGAACAAGGCGTCAGATTCGGCGATTTCTCCGAAATCGGCCGAGAAGTGACAGAAGAGCTTCAAGCTGCTTATGATGAAGAACGCCTCCGGAAACTAACGGAAGCCGTCGCTTCGCAGGACAAAGGCAGCGAAAGGCAATCCTTGCAAAGAAAATCTTATCAGGTCACACCTGATATGCTTGATGATGAAGATTGGCAAAAACGCTATGCCCACCTGGAACAAATGGATCCGAAGAAAGAGGACATTCCTGTGCTCGAAAAAGCGCTCCATGATCCGAAAACATCGATCAGAAGGCTGGCCGTCGTTTATTTGGGTATGATCGAAACGCCTGAAGTTCTTCCGCTTTTATACAAGGCGCTCGAGGATAAAACGGTCACCGTCAGAAGGACTGCGGGAGACTGCCTGTCAGACATCGGCAGCCCTGAAGCCATCCCGGCGATGATAAAAGCGTTAAAGGACCCGAACAAGCTCGTTCGCTGGCGGGCCGCGATGTTTTTATACGAAGTCGGCGATGAAAGCGCCCTTCCCGCTTTAAAAGAGGCCGAAAATGATCCGGAGTTTGAAGTCAGCCTGCAGATCAAAATGGCGATCGAACGGATTGAACACGGTGAAGAAGCGAAAGGTTCCGTCTGGAAACAAATGACGGAAAGCCGCAAGAAAGAAAACGGGTAAAGGCGCTGTTTCCAGCGCCTTTTTCTAATGGAATACTATTCCATTATGACCTGTTCCGAACAGAGGACGGGACAAAATCAAGGATTCTGTCAAAAAATATGACTTTTTCTATAAAAATATTTCGAATATTGTTGAAAAACAAACAGAAAATATATATAGTAGTTAGCAATCATATGGAATGTGGAGGTTCTGATATTGGGGAATGATTGACAAATGAAGCCGCCATCTTGAGGGAGATGCGGCCGATGGACCGTTTTTAAAACTGAATATTCAGAAAATAAAGAATGTAAAAATGTTTAGGAGGATCACCATGACAGGTTTACGCAGTGACATGATAAAAAAAGGGATCGACAGAGCACCGCACCGCAGCTTGCTTCGTGCGGCAGGGGTAAAGGAAGAGGACTTCGGCAAACCGTTTATTGCCGTATGCAACTCATATATTGATATCGTACCGGGTCATGTCCA
Source organism: Bacillus sp. z60-11 (assembly GCF_046464135.1). Classification (NCBI taxonomy): domain Bacteria; kingdom Bacillati; phylum Bacillota; class Bacilli; order Caryophanales; family Bacillaceae; genus Bacillus; species Bacillus sp. z60-11. Next base: position 8,081 of record NZ_JBIYSN010000012.1, read on the forward strand.
TTTGCAGGAATTTGGAAAAATCGTCAAAGAGGCCATCAGAGAAGCCGGCGGGGTGCCGTTTGAATTCAATACGATCGGAGTCGATGACGGGATTGCGATGGGGCATATCGGCATGAGATACTCCCTTCCGAGCCGGGAAATCATCGCCGATTCCGTTGAGACGGTTGTTTCCGCTCATTGGTTTGACGGGATGGTATGTATTCCAAACTGTGACAAAATCACCCCGGGGATGATCATGGCAGCGGTGCGGATCAATATTCCGACCGTTTTTGTCAGCGGAGGTCCGATGGAAGCGGGAAGAACGAGCGACGGACGGAAAATCTCGCTTTCTTCTGTATTTGAAGGCGTCGGCGCCTATCAATCTGGCAAAATCGATGAAAAAGGGCTTGAGGAACTTGAACAGTTTGGCTGTCCGACATGCGGATCATGTTCGGGAATGTTCACAGCCAATTCGATGAACTGCCTTTCCGAAGCCTTGGGCATCGCACTGCCGGGCAACGGCACCATCTTAGCGACGTCACCGGACAGAAGAGAGTTTGCCAAACAATCGGCCCGCCAGCTGATGGAGCTGATCAAGGCGGATTTAAAACCGCGCGACATCGTCACGGAAAAAGCGATTGACAATGCGTTTGCGCTCGATATGGCGCTCGGCGGATCGACCAATACGATCCTTCATACGCTGGCGATCGCCAATGAAGCGGGCGTTGACTATTCGCTGGAACGGATCAATGAGGTCGCGGCAAGGGTTCCTCATTTATCAAAACTGGCCCCGGCATCAGATGTATTTATTGAAGATCTTCATACAGCCGGAGGCGTGACAGCGGTTTTAAATGAGCTGTCTAAAAAAGAAGGCGCACTCCATTTAGATACGATGACAGTAACGGGGAAAACGCTCGGCGAAAATATTGCCGGATGTGAAGTGCAGGACTATGATATCATTCATCCGATCGACAAGCCGTTTTCAGAACAGGGCGGACTTGCCGTACTCTTCGGCAACCTGGCGCCTGACGGGGCGATCATTAAAACCGGCGGCGTCCAGGACGGCATCACCCGTCATGAGGGTCCTGCTGTGGTGTTTGATTCGCAGGAAGAAGCGCTCGACGGCATCATCAACCGCAAAGTCAAAGCGGGAGACGTTGTCATCATCCGCTACGAAGGGCCTAAAGGCGGACCCGGAATGCCTGAAATGCTCGCCCCGACTTCTCAGATCGTCGGCATGGGGCTCGGGCCTAAAGTCGCGCTGATCACGGACGGCCGCTTTTCCGGAGCTTCGCGGGGGCTTTCGATCGGCCACGTTTCTCCGGAAGCGGCTGAAGGCGGACCGCTTGCTTTTGTAGAAAACGGCGACCATATTGTCGTGGATATCGAAAAGCGGATCTTGAATATTGAAATATCAGATGAAGAATGGGAAAAAAGAAAAGCAAACTGGCCGGGCTTTGAGCCAAAAGTGAAGACAGGCTATCTCGCCCGCTATTCCAAGCTTGTGACATCTGCCAATACAGGCGGAATTATGAAAATCTAACGGCGGACGTTTGAAATTCTCCCCCCTCTATAGTATCCTTTACATCAGTAGTTAAAGGTTTATAGAGGGGGCTTTTATATGTCAACAGCTTATGAAGAATACATGCGTCAGCTCGTTCTGCCAATGCGTCAGGAATTGGTCCAGGCCGGTTTTAAAGAGCTCACGACAGCAGAAGAAGTGGAACAGTTTATGGAGGCCAGCGAAGGCACGACTTTCGTTGTCGTCAATTCAGTCTGCGGATGTGCCGCAGGACTGGCCAGACCTGCCGCCGTTCAGGCCGTCAGCTCAAGCGAAAACGGTCCTGACGAGACCGTTACCGTGTTTGCCGGACAGGATCGTGAAGCTACGGCGAAAATGCGGGAATACTTTGAAGGGTTTGAGCCTTCTTCTCCTTCTATGGCTTTGCTGAAAGGAAAAGAAGTCGTCCATTTTATCCCGCGTGAAGAAATCGAAGGCCGCGAAATGGCGGAAATTATGAAAAACATCACGGACGCGTTTGAAAAACATTGCTAAAATGCCCTCCAAAAGGGCATTTTTTATGGAGAACATATGATTGTCACGACAAGCTACAGACCGAATGAAGCCACCATATCTGCGGCAAAAAAGATCAGCCGGACGCTCAATGGCCGGTTTTCTGAACGGAGAAAACGGCCGATCCGACTCATTCAGGAGACGGAGCAGGATGAAGTTCTTGTGGTCGGGAAAGAACGTTTTGAGCTTTATTTTGCAGACGGAGAAAAGTTCTTCTTCCATCCGAATTCGGCGATGTTCCGCGCCAAGCGGTTGTTAAAAGGGGAGGCGGATCCGTTTATCGAAGCGGCTCAGCTTAAACCGGGCGACACGCTCCTTGATTGTACGCTAGGCCTTGGTTCAGATGCGATGATCGCAAGCCTTGTGACAGGTGAAAAGGGAACAGTCCGCGGCATTGAAAAAAGCCCGCTTCTGGCCTTTCTGGTGGAAAACGGGCTTGAGACATGGGAGACGGATCTCACACCTTTAAACGAAGCGATGAGAAGAATTCAAGTTATTCAAGGCGACAGTTTAAAACATTTTCAACAGCTTGCTGATGATTCGGCCGATATCGTCTACTTTGATCCAATGTTTGATGAAGCAATCAAAGAATCTGACGGCATCGCCCCTTTAAGAAAACTGGCGCATACCGATTTCTCGTTTGCCGGCTGTGTAAGTGAAGCACTGCGGGTAGCCAGAAAAAGAGTCGTCCTGAAAGACCACTGGAGAAGTCCGCGTTTTGAGACATACGGCTTCCGTGTGAAAAGGCGAAAAACAGCCCTGTTTCATTACGGCGTCCTCGAACCTGAATCTGAATGATTAAACACCCAAAGCTAATCGCCTTGGGTGTTTTTTAATCGGCGATTTCCATGACGATAAAATAAGCGAGCGTTACCAATGAAGCAGTGATGAATAGTCCTTCTACCATAAAGGATCACTCCCAGTTTTGGAATTTTCACCTTTGATTGTAAACGTTTTATCGTAAAAAGAAAAGGCGCGTTTCTCATATACGCCGGATAAAACGAATGAAATATTCTGAAAATAATGTTGACAATTGCTGTTTGCTCCTATATGATTGCAAATAATGACATCAACACAAAGCGAAGAATGGAAATAGTAGAAGGTTTATAATCTTTTCAGAGAGCCGATGGCTGGTGTGAATCGGCAGTTATACCCTTTGAACTCATCCATGAGCTGCACCCTGAAACAGACGGAGTAGGGGATGCCGGAATTCTCCCGTTACGAAGATAGGCGGTGATAGCCGCCGAATTTGAGTGGATTAATGTGAATTGATTAATCAATTAGAGTGGTACCGCGAGCAATGCCTCGTCTCTATTTCATAATAGAGACGGGGCTTTTTTTATACAAGAAAGGAGTGTTTTTTATGGAAAGAAAGATTTGGGTGTTGGATACGACTTTGAGAGATGGTGAGCAGGTCCCGGGGGCTAAGCTGAATCTGTATGAAAAACTGGAAGTCGCTCACCAACTAAAAAAGCTTCAAGTTGATATGATTGAAGCCGGTTTTCCTTCATCATCAGCTGGTGATTTTCATGCCGTCAAAGAAATTGCCGCCAAAGTGGGCAAAGCGGATGATGTTGTCATCACGGCGCTGGCAAGAGCAGTTAAAGCAGATATTGATTCGGTTTACCAAAGTGTGAAACATGCTGAACATCCGCTGATTCATATCGTCTTAGGCACATCGGATATTCATGTGGAAAAGAAATTCGGCAAATCAAAAAGCCAGATCATGAATATCGGCGTGGATGCAGTAAAATATGCCAAAACCCTTCTGCCGGATGTGCAGTATTCAACAGAAGACGCCTCACGCTCTGATTTCGAATATTTGTGGGCGACAATTGAAGCTGTTGTCAATGCAGGGGCAACGATCATTAATGTGCCTGATACTGTCGGGTATGCAGAGCCTGAAGAATTCGGGGAATTGATCTTTAAAATCAATGACCGATTGAAAAATATAAATGATCAAGTGCTTTTAAGCGTCCATTGCCACAATGATCTCGGCATGGCGACAGCGAACACACTTGCAGCCGTTAAAAATGGCGCTGATAAAGTGGAATGTACGGTGAACGGTATCGGCGAACGCGCCGGGAATGCGGCCTTGGAAGAAGTGGTCATGGCGATGAAGACACGTTCGTCAGTCTACAAAGGCTACACCAATATTCAAACGGAAGAATTGATCAATACCTCCAGGCTTGTTAGCAGTTTTATGGGGCTTGATGTACAAGTGAATAAAGCGATTACGGGTGAAAATGCGTTCGCCCACTCTTCCGGCATACACCAAGATGGTTTATTGAAATCGAGAGACGCTTATGAAATCATGAACCCGGCCGACGTCGGTCTTGATGATATGGAACTTGTTTTAACCGCACGATCAGGCCGTCATGCCGTGAAAAACGCGCTTGAGAAATTGGCCTTAAACCAGTTGACCCAGACGCAATTTGAAGAAGTTTTCGAAGACTTTTTAGAACTGGCGGATGCAAAAAAAGAAGTCTATCACCATGATTTGTATGTGATCGTTGAGAATTATTACAAAAAACACAGTGTGCACGCTCAAGAGGTGGAGCACATCAGCCAGCACTTTTATGAGCTGATGGATTTGCAGGTGATTTGCAATCCTCATTTCCCCTCTGCGAGTGTGAAAATGAAAAAGGGCGGGCAGGTGCTGCAGAAGAGTGCGACAGGTACGGGTCCCGTCGATGCTCTATATTCCGCAATAGCTGACATCAGTGAATTTGATACTAAATTGATTGAATACAACATCAGCAGTGTATCAAGAGGCAAAGAAGCATTAGGAAAAGTGAAGATTCAGGTGGAATACATAGGGGAGAAATACACAGCCAAAGCGACGGATACGGATATCATGAAAGCCAGTGCATGGGCTTATATTCATGCGATAAATTGCATGGTGGTCGATCATTTACTTAAAGTTGAACAATAGGTGAAGTAACATATCTTATATCGTGCCGGCCGGCGCATCGGAACGGACAGATTGCAAAAACGATGATATTCTAAACGTAATCCACCCGGCCGGTCATGAAAGCTCGAACATTTTGGCGGCCGCAGTGCATCTTGAAGGCGGATTTTCAATTGACACCAGGCGAACGAAGTTATAATAAAATCAAGCGGGAACAGAGATTCCCCGGATCTTGATTTCTTCGTATTTTTTCTAAGCGATTTCCCGACCATCAGCTTTTGAATGACTGAAAATTCAACATATGATAGAATAAGAGAAAAAGAATGTCAATAGAAGGGAACCAACCAGTCATGAAGATGTGGATGAGAAAAGCTCTTGTTGCCTTGTTTACAATTGCGACATTCGGTCTTGTTTCTCCTCCTGCCGCTTTAATGGCGGACAAGCCGACAGAGCACCAGAGCATCAAAGAAACCGGGTATACGGCTGTTTATCAAAAGCGGGAGGAAACCAAATCCGACGGGGAAGAGGCATCTGAATCCTCTTTTGACGCCTATAAGGATGAAATGCTGAATGCCGCGGAAGATCAATCGTTTGCCAAATTCGGAAACCGGATTTCGCCCGTCATCGAAGAGGAGTACAGACAGGACGTGCTGCCTAAAATCGAAGAGATCATCGTCAGCCATCTCATGACGCTGAAGGACAATGACGCATATCAGGATCTGGTGGTTTCCGGAAAGCCGACAGCGGGAAAATCGGAGAAAATCTTCCACGTCTACAATCGAAAAACCGGTGAAGACGTGCTGCGGTTTCATGTCCGCCGGGACAAGCCTCCGCATGAAGGCTACTGGTTTAATTTCCATTACCACACCGCAGAAGACGGCTTTCAGACACATCATGATCTCGGAAGTATATACTGGGATCAAAACACACCGCCCAACTGGATGAGCCACTAAAGGAGATGGATAACAGATGAAGAAATATACGATGAATGAAATGGTACATCTCACAAAAGACATGCTCAATGAGCGGGGAGTCAAGATTGAAGACATCGCGCTCATCGTTCAAAAACTTCAGGAAAAATATCATCCCGATCTGCCGCTGAGCGTATGTGTCGAACATGTCGAAAAGGTGCTGAATAAAAGGGAAATCGTCCACGCCGTATTGACGGGAATCGCGCTTGATCAGCTCGCAGAGAAGAAGCTTCTGCCTGAACCGCTCCAGTATTTGGTTGAAACAGATGAGCCGCTTTATGGAATAGATGAGATCATTCCGCTTTCCATCGTCAATGTTTACGGATCAATCGGTCTGACAAACTTCGGCTATCTTGATAAAGAAAAGTTTGGAATCATTAAAGAATTGGATGATTGTTCTGACGGCGAGGTTCACACTTTCCTTGACGATATCGTGGCCGCCCTTGCCGCTGCTGCTGCGAGCAGGATCGCCCATACGTCTCAGGATCATGAGGATGAAGTCCGGGAAGAAAAGACCGGCGTCAGGAACTGATGAAAAGTAAAACCCGCCAAACGGCGGGTTTTTTTGCGGGCAATTTTTGCTCGATTTATGAAAAATGTCTTGTTTTTCAAAGCTTACTCGAGATACACTACAAAAGGATGAAAAAACTGAAACAAAAGCGGGATTTATGCCGTCTTATGTTTAGTAAACGGGAAACAGAGAGAATTGGACAGGAACGGGGAATTCTGCAGTTCGTTCGGCACCCTGGTCATATTCAGGCCTCCAGCAAGGTTTGCCTCTAACAACAAAACTCCACCTTTTACATCATTGTTCACTAAATGATTATAACAAAGGAGACAACGGCACCATCAGGCATTGACCCGTAACCCGCATATGAATTGATTAAGGAGGCTGTATACGCATGATCTCATTTATCTTTGCAATGGACAGAAACCGTCTGATCGGCAGAAACAATGATTTACCATGGCATCTGCCGCAGGATTTGAAATACTTTAAAAAGGTGACAACCGGCCATCCCGTCATCATGGGAAGGAAAACTTACGAATCAATCGGAAGACCTCTGCCCAACCGGAAAAATCTAGTGGTTACGTCTAATCAGGCGCTGAATCTGCCGGGCTGTGAAGTGCTGCATTCACCGGAGGAGGCGGTTCGGTTTGCAAATCAACAGGACGAAGAATGTTTTGTCATCGGCGGTTCAAAACTATATACAGAGCTCCTTCCTTATGCAGATAAACTGTATGTGACAAAAATCGATGAAACATTTGAAGGGGACTGCTACTTTCCGGCATTCAGCGAAGATGAGTGGGAAATCATTTCGAGGCAAAAAGGTTTAAAAGACGAGCAAAACCCTTATGACTACGAATTCCTCGTTTATCAGAGAAAAGGATAGAGGGGAGGGATTTTCATGATTCGCTACGGTTTCCTGTTGATTTATACGGCCTATATGTTCTTGAAGCATATCAGGCTGTTGGGCGAGCTTCGGACGCTCGACCCGCGGCTTTCTTACGCCAATCAGATGAAGGCGGTTTATGACAAGCCGAAATCCTTTTTGCGCGGATGTATCGGCCTCACCGGTTCGACTGTTTCGATCCATCAGTTCGGCAAAACGCCGGCCGGTCCCGTGCTTTATGTCCATCCAAAGCCGGGCCTTCGAGAGCTCGCGCTTCTTGTCGGACACCTTGACAAAACCGCTTCTTTTTTCGCAAAGCCGCGCGCATTCCGCTATCCGCTTGTCAATCAATGGCTGAAAAAAATGGCGGTGCTGAACAAACACACGGATAAGGCAGCAGCCATTGAAGAAATAGAAGAGCTTTTGCGCAAAGGGCAAAGCTTTATCCTCTCTGAAAATGACGGCGTTGACTACAAATCCATATCAAAAAGGCTCGGTGTTCCGATCGTTCCGGTTGAGACCGATGGAACACGGGACATGGTCAAGGGGTCGTTTTTTAAAAGGCTCAAGCCTGTTGATATCGATTTGACGATTCACCCCGGCTACGTCGTTTCCGATAAAAAGCAGCTTCAGGCTTAGCGGACGCATTAAAAAACAGGCTGAGAAGCCTGTTTTTTTAATACTTAAATAAATGGGACGTTCGCGACGTAAAAGAGGACACAGAAAAACATCGAGGCGCTGCCGCCGAGTACAAACGTATGCCAGATCGCATGGTGGTAGGGGATCTTTCTCCATAGGTAAAAGATCGTTCCGACCGAATATAAGACGCCTCCTAATAAAAGCAGGGCAAAACCTTCTCCTGTCAATGCCATATAAAGCGGTTTGATCGCCACGATCGCCATCCAGCCCATCAATAGATACATCAGTGTACTGACGACGATAAACCGTTTGACAAAAAAGATTTTAAAGATGATGCCGCAAAGAGCCAAGCTCCAGACGACCGCCAGCATCGTATAGCCGAGCGCGCCTTTAAGCGGACCTAGGAGCAGCGGGGTATAGGTGCCCGCGATTAATACATAAATGGCTGAATGGTCAATGATCTCCAGGATGTCCTTTGTTTTTTTATGCTGAATGCTGTGCAGAAGTGTCGAGCTTAAATACAGAAGCAGCATCGAAGCTCCGAAAATCGAAAAGCTGACAACATCAAGCGGGCTGCCGTAGCGTACGGCGAAAATCACTAAAAACACAATCGCGGGAATCGACAGCAAGACGCCGAGTCCGTGTGTGATGGCATTGGCAATTTCTTCTTTGATCGTGTACAACATCAATCACCCTTTCTATTCTTGAACAATGTGATTTTTTAAAGAGCTTAAAAAGCGCAGGCCTTCAAGCGTGATTTTTGTGCCGGCTCTGCCGCGGCCTTTTGTAACAAACTCTCTTTTTTCCAAATAATCCAGCCTGCTTCGCACTTGCTGCGGAGTGAGCACTAACTTTCCGTTTTTACTTCGTTCGGACAGCACTCTGCGGCTGGCCGGCTCCCCCTTTTCATTCAGCTGTTTAATCGTTTCCAAAAGGTAGGCAAACTCCTCTTTTTCCATCAAAGTCAGCGATTTTGCCGTTGTTTTTTTATCTTTTGATTTTTTCTTTTCAATCTGTTCCCTTATAGCGGGCGGTGTGTCATAAAGCTGTATCGTTTTTTGATCAGAGACGGTTTTCATGTAATCCGCCATGTTTTTCAACTCTCTTACATTACCTTGAAACTCATACTGCTCAAGCGCCTTCCAAACGACAGGATCGACATATATGTCATGATCTCCGCTTTTTAGAAAATGATGCATGAGCAGCGGGATGTCGCTTTGTCGCTCAGCAAGAGAAGGCAGCGGCAGGTCAAGGACATTGAGCCTGAAATACAAATCTTTGCGAAACTCATGTTTCTCTACCTTTTCCGAAAGCGGTACACTTGATGCGGAAATCAGCCTTTTATTCAACCCTTTTTCAATTGAATCCAAAAGCCTTGCCTGAAGGGGCAAAGACAGGCCCCACACTTCGTCAAGAAACAGGGTTCCGGGTTCATCATTTGCCGAATGGAAAAGCGCTTCTGCCTGAGCGTCCTCTTTCAGCGTGCTGCAGCCGACGTGGACGAAAGGCCCCTTTTTGTACGATGATTCATCATGAATGGCTTTTGCAAACAGCTCTTTGCCCGTCCCGGTTTCTCCGTGTATCAGAACCGGCAGATGGGAGTCTGCAAATTTTTTTGCTCTGTTTTTTGCCTGTAAAAAAGTATCGCTTTCACCGATTAGTTCGGTGAAGTTCGAAGTTGGCGGTTTCGTATGCACCATAGTTATGCTCCTTTTGGTTCTAATTGGTTCTATTATAACACCCAATTGAAACAAATAAAGGTTTTTTTGAAAAATTTTCAGCGCTGGCGTCTGTTTCGATGAGTGCATGAAACACTGCTGGCTGTCGTATATATAGAAAATCGGGGGAAACTGTGTTATATTCCGTAATTGCCCTTTAAATTTTGAATATTCATGATATAATGGCGTATTAAATAAAGCTTTAAAAAGAAAGGATCTTAATACATGAAACCGTTGCTTAAAGAAAACTCTCTCATCCAAGTCAAAGATATTTTAAAAGCACACCAAAATGTGAAAGATGTTGTGATTCATACCCCTCTTCAAAAAAATGAGAGGCTGTCTGAGAGGTACGACTGCAACGTTTATTTAAAAAGGGAAGATTTGCAAGTTGTCCGTTCATTCAAGCTGAGAGGCGCATATTATAAAATGAAGCAGCTTTCCAAAGATACGACGAAAAACGGTGTCGTCTGCGCGAGCGCCGGAAACCACGCCCAGGGAGTTGCCTTCTCGTGCAAGCATCTCGGCATCCACGGAAAGATTTTTATGCCTTCAACAACCCCGAGACAAAAAATTTCCCAGGTCGAATTGTTTGGAAAGGAATATGTAGAAATTATTCTGACCGGTGATACGTTTGATGATGCATACCGGAGCGCTGTTGCCTGCTGTGAGGAAGAAAAGCGCGCGTTTATCCATCCGTTTGATGATCCCGCGGTCATGGCCGGACAGGGAACAGTCGCCGTAGAGATTTTAAACGACATCGAGGCTGAGCCGCACTATTTATTCGCAAGCGTCGGAGGCGGGGGGCTTCTTTCAGGAGTGGGTACCTATGTGAAAAACGTGTCCCCTGAGACAAAGCTGATCGCAGTCGAACCGAAAGGAGCACCTGCGCTTTTTGAGTCCAACAAAAAAGGCGAAGTGGTAACACTTGAGAAGATCGACAAATTCGTTGACGGTGCAGCCGTGCAAACAATCGGTGAGCAGACATTCAAAACGCTTGAAACCGTCGTCGATGATATTCTGCTTGTACCGGAAGGCAAAGTGTGCACGGCCATTCTTGAGCTATATAACCAGTGTGCGATTGTCGCTGAACCGGCCGGAGCTTTGCCGATTGCCGCTTTAGATCTGTACAAGGATGAAATCAGAGGGAAAAATGTCGTTTGTGTGATCAGCGGCGGAAATAATGACATCGGCAGGATGCAGGAAATTAAAGACAGATCGATGATGTACGAAGGGTTGCAGCATTATTTCATCGTCAACTTCCCGCAAAGGGCCGGGGCTTTGCGCGAATTTTTAGATGAGGTGCTCGGGCCAAACGATGACATCACCCGGTTTGAATATACAAAGAAAAATAATAAGAGCAGCGGGCCGGCTCTTGTCGGTATCGAACTGAAGCAGCGCGAAGACTATGACCCGCTGATCGAAAGAATGGACAAAAAAGGGTTCCGCTATCTCGAAGTGAATAAAGATGAGGGTCTGTTCAATCTGCTCATATAAGAATTTTTTTTGAATATTACGCATGATTCTAAAGACAACAGCTTTGGAGATTATGTATAATAAAGAAAATATCAAAAATGAGGATTGATAGCTTGTTACTTAAAAGCCTAGAGTTCAAACGATCGGATGGACAGCAGGTGAAGGTGACGGAAATACCCCTGTTAAAAGAGGATGACCCGCATTTTTTCATGGCGAAGCTGAGGCTAGAGGCTTATTTGAAAGAGCTTTATTGCTCGAAGCGCAAAAGGTGTGTCTACTCCTTCAGGGAATACTTAAAAAGAGCGCTCAAATGGCCGGATTACTTGGCCATTTACCAACAGGAAGAACTGAAGCATAATGCATAGCATGTAAAAGCATTCTTTGCCGGCTAAGACCCGAGCCGCTCTAAGGCATGAAGCCGGCAAAGAATTTTTCATGCGTTTTTTTGCCAATCACCATGATCTACACCATATGAGACCGACAGGATGTGAAGGGAATTGACAAGCATCAAAATTGTAACGGATTCCACAGCTGACCTATGCGAAGAAACACTGCGCAAATACAACATTTCCGTGCTGCCGCTTTCCATCGCGATAGACGGTACGGTTTACAGGGATCGGCTGGATATTCAGCCGGATGAATTTATTGCAAAAATGGAGTCCGCAACAGAGCTTCCGAAAAGCTCACAGCCTCCATTAGGCGCGTTTATCAAGCTGTATGAAGAACTCACGGCAGACGGGAGTGAGCTGATCAGCATCCACCTGTCCGGTGAACTGAGCGGGACATTCCAAACGGCTGTAAGCGCTTCAAAAATGGTCGATGCCACGATTCGAGTGGTGGATTCCATGTATATTTCAAAGGGTTTGGGCTTTCAGGTTTTGCGAGCTGCGGCCTTGGCTAAGCAAGGCCTTACAGCCGATGAGATCATCAAAGATCTCGAAGACGTAAGAAACCGGACGTCCTTATACGTGACAATCGACCATTTCGAAAACTTGATCAAAGGCGGACGTATCGGCAGAGGGAAAGCGCTGATCGGTTCACTGCTCAAAGTGAAGCCGATTGCAAGGCTTGAGGACGGCATCTATACGCCTGAAAAAAATGTCCGCAGTACAAACCAGCTTGTCCGTTATTTAACAGGCCGATTTCTTTCAACTGTCAAAGGGAAAACAGTCCAGGCAATCGGCATCGCCCATGCAGATGCTTTAGATCTGGCAAACAGGCTCAAAGCTTCTTTGCTTGAGCATTTTCCGAGAGCCGATATTGATATTTCATATACAACGCCGATTATCTCGGTACACACAGGCAAAGGAGCGATCGGGTTTACCTTTTACACGGATTGATAAAGGGGATGAAAGGATTTGAAAAACGTTCTCGGCACGTTTGCATTAGGTATGCTCATCGTGATGTTAAGCGCCTGCGGAACCAGCAAAATTAAAGATTCTTTAAATTATGATGTACAGGCCTTTTCGTTTCAAAATCAAGATCAAAAAACGGTGTCTCTTGAAAGCTTAAAAGGGGAAGTTTGGATCGCCGATTTTATTTTTACGAATTGTGAAACGGTTTGCCCGCCGATGACATCGCATATGGCAGAGCTGCAAAAACAAATGGAACAAGAAGATGTACAAGCAAGGATTGTCTCATTTAGTGTCGATCCTGAAAATGACACCCCTGAGAAATTGAAGAAGTTTGCCGCTAACTATCCGCTCACTTTTGAAAACTGGGACTTTTTAACGGGGTATTCGCAGGAAGAAATTGAAAAGTTTGCGCTGAAAAGCTTTAAAGCGATCGTCAAAAAACCGGAAGATGATGACCAGGTGATCCATCAAACCTCATTCTATTTAGTCGATCAGAACGGGAAAGTCGTCAAGGATTATAATGGGGTGAAAGATACGCCATACAGCGAGATCATCGCCGATATTAAAACACTTGAAAACCGTTGAGAACAAAGGCGGAGGCAAAAAAGCCTGTTTCCTGAAAATCTGGAAAACAGGCTTTTTTTAACACGTTGCAAACGATTTTCAAAAGAATGAAAACATGGTACACTTTTTTTTAGGTTATTGAAGGAAGGGGCATCCTTATTGAAGATACGTTTTTTATCAGTCATGATGGCCCTCGTCTGTCTGCTCTCAGCCTGTGCAGAGGGTCATGCGGGCGCTGAAAAAACAGTGGCAGCCCCCAAGCGGGATATTGTGATCGCCGCTGTGGGTGATTCTCTGACAGAAGGGGTAGGCGATCGAGAAGAAAAAGGGTATGTCGGCGAGGTGGCCGACAAGCTTGAAAAGCGCAGCGATGTCAAATCGGTTACGGTGAAAAACTATGCCGTTAAAGGGTCCCGGACTGATCAGCTGCTTAAAAAACTGCAAGATAAAGAGGTTCAAGAAGGCCTTAAGGATGCGGACTATATTTTGTTTACAATCGGCGGCAATGACCTGATGAAGGTGGTTCGGCAAAACTTCGCCCATTTAACACTGAAGCCTTTCCGCACAGAACAGAAGGCATTTGAAAAGCGGTTTGTGAGCATTCTAAAAGAAATCAGAAAGCAAAACAAAAGCGCCGAATTGATTTATGTCAGCATGTACAACCCGTTTAAATTTACATTGTCTGAACTGAAAGAAGTTGACCAAGTCGTAGGGGAATGGAATCTAGGGGCTGAAAAGAAACTCAAAAAAGTTGAGAATGCAAAAATGGCCGATATCGCTGATATATTCGAAGAGTACAGTGATAAAAAAAAGATTTCAGAAGATGAATTTCACCCAAACCAATACGGGTATTCATTAATTGCCAAACGCGTTTATGAACAAATCGAAGAAGAAGACCTCTGAATCAGAATTAGGTGAAAATATGAAGAAGTGGAAACGTCTGTTTTTTATTTTGGCAGCGGCTAATGCGATCATTTTGGCCGGGATTTTGATTCTCCTGTTCCTTCCCGGCGGCCAAAAATACCCCGGCAAGACGCCAGCGCCAAGCGAATATGAACTGAATGTGACCAGTACGAAAGAGTCTTTGGCGGCATTTATTAATACGTATTTGGAAAAGGAATCGTCGCCAGATCTTGACTACAAAATAGAGATTGATGACGAATTCCACATTGTCGGTGCGATCCGCGCCTTTTCATCAACGGTCGATGCAAAGGTTTCCTTCCGCCCGGCGGTTGAAAAAAACGGAGATGTGGTTTTGGATGTTACAAAATTCTCGATCGGCAGATTGAATGTTCCAATATCCGTTGTCTTAAATTATATGGACCAATTTTATGATCTGCCGCCCTTTGTCCATGTCAGAGCTGATGCCAAAGAAATTCAGGTTCGTCTGTCGGAAATGCCGCTTAAAAACGGAATGTATATCAAAGCCAAAAACATTGATTTAAAACAGGATCAAATCGAATTTGTTTATTATCAGCCGGCTGCATCATCAGATTGATAAGCTTGATGTAAGCTTTTAAAATGAAAGAAAATAAGAAGCAATGGATCTGTTTTGTTTCAATACTGGGGTGAACGTATGGAACGTATTTATGGATATTTCAGCTTTCTGTCGCTGTTATTTTCATTTTACTTCGGCGGTCTCGCCGCCTTCAGTTTTGTCGATGAACATATGGATAAGATGTATTTGAATATCGGTTACTGCGCTTTATTTTTAAGCATTATGATCTTTACACTTGAGATGAAAAAGCACAAAAAAACAGAGCGGAACGACCAATAAAAAAGAGACTTTACGTCTCAGGCTGTCGAGAAAATCTCGACAGTCTTTTATTTTTCCCTTAAATCATCCATTTCTTCATTTTATAATAAAGAAAAGGACTTAAAAGGAAGGTGTTTTGCTAATGTTCTACACCAGAAA
>NZ_JBIYSN010000013.1:0-20719 GCF_046464135.1 Bacillus sp. z60-11
GCGAAGCTAGGCTAGGAGTGTGGGAGGCCTTTTTCTGTTTCTTTGTAAGAAGAAAAACATATCAAAACCTATTTAAAACAAAAAGCTTGTAGAAAAACATGGGTTTCTCTACAAGCTGAGACTTTACGTCTCTTTTTTTTCGCTAGCCTAAGCTTTCCATGGGAAGTAAAGCTTCCTTTATTTCAAGAGAGGGGGCGCCGTTGGCGAAGCCGAGACAATGCAGTGTCACGGACTGGCCGGCTTTTGCCCCGATTTTAGGGACGTTGAATAAGACTGTTTTCGTACCGGCCGCCCTGATATCCAAATCGAGTTTTTGTGGCGGAAGCGTGATGTACGGGCCGGCTTTTGCAAAAGGGACATTTGCGAAAAGAACAGGTCCGTTGCGGACGGCAAGATCGAGAGCCGGGGCATCCGGGGAAAGGTGGACGAATTTGAAGCCGATGCTTTGCGGATCGGTGATGTTTCGATTGTTGATTCCGACGGGAAGCAACCTTGATGGTGTACCGGTGACGGCAATGGTATAATTTGTTCCCGCTGTCAGCTGATCATATGCTGTCAGGAGGTGACGGCGGTCATGTCCTGTTGTAAAAAAAGCGATTTGAATACGGCCGGCAGGAACTGAAACAGGAGAAGTCAAGCTTTTGTATGGAACGTTTTTAAAAAGCGGCATCCCATTAACGGCCATATCAATATCTTCTGTATGCGGAGCGGCATGGAGCAGACTGAGCATGACGTTTTTTGTGTCATAGCGAAAAACGGAAAGCGCCGCCTGCCTGCTGTGATGCGCACCACCTCGAGTACGGGCATTAAGTTCAGCACCATTCATCTTCACACGCCCCTTTATCTTCTTTCTGTCATCATATTCCGCCGGCTGGTAAGCGGACACAGCACTAAAAAGTCTGGAAAAGGAGAAGAAAATGAAAACGGATTTTACATATGGAAATGTATTGAAGCAGTTGATCCTCTTCTCAGGCCCCATCATTTTGGCTAACCTTTTGCAAGTTTCCTTTCAGTTCATCGACAGCTTGTGGGTCGGGAACCTGCTCGGCGCTCAGGCTCTTGGAGCCGCCGCCGTATCCGGAACGGTATTCTTTACGGTATTGTCGTTTGTCTTGGGGATCAATAATGCGGCACTGACGATTCTCTCACAGCAAAAAGGAAAAGGGGACAAGCAGGGGCTTGCTTCATATGTCAATGCATTTGTCGTCTTGATGACGGTGATGAGCCTATTTGTCGGCATCCTTGGGTTTGTATTCACAGAGCCCTTGCTATCCCTTTTGGAAACGCCTGGCGAGATGATGGACTTAGCGACCGTTTATTTAAGAATTCACTTTATTGGAATTATTTTTCTATTTGGCTATAATTTTATCAGCACTATTTTAAGAGCTGTCGGTGACAGTCAAACACCTTTACGCTTTGTTCTATTGGCTGTCATCATCAATCTTTTCATGGATCCGCTCTTTATATCCGGACTGAAGCTGGGGATTTCCGGAGCGGCATATGCAACCGTTGTGTCGCAGGGGGTCGCTTTTGTATACGGGCTGATCCTGACGGTGAAAAAAGGGCTTGTTCCTTTTAGGATGCCGGTGATTCCTTCGTTTCAAGAGACAGCTGTTATCCTGCGGCTCGGAGTACCCGCGGGACTGCAAATGATGGTGATTTCCGGCGGTTCCATGGCGATTATGAGCGTTGTCAATTCATTCGGCGAAAGCGTTGTTTCCGGGTATGGAGCGATCCAGCGGATTGACAGCATCCTCATCCTGCCGGCGATGGCGATCGGAACAGCCGTCAACAGTATGGCTGGACAAACCATCGGAAGCGGCGATATGGAGCGCACGAAAAAAATCGCAAACTACGGCGTTTTTTACGTCATGATGTTTATGCTGGCGATCAGCACCGCCGTTTTTTTGGCCGGATATCAAGCTGTCAGGCTGTTTATTTCTGAGGCGGATTCGGTGGCATTCGGCGAACAGTATTTAAAAACCGTCGCTTTTTTCTATCCATTCATCGGCATTAATTTTGTGCTCAATGGTGTGGTAAGGGCAGCGGGAGCGATGTTTCAAATTTTGGTATTGAATGTCATTTCTTTTTGGGTCCTTCGCTACCCGTTTACATTCATGTTTTCGAAATGGTTCGGGGAAAACGGGATTGCGCTGGGAATTGGGACGAGTTTTCTATTAAGCAGCCTGACGGCGTTTTTGTATTACCGTTATGGCAAATGGAAAAACCTCATTCTGTTTGAAAAACAAGAAAGCACATCTTCCTAGGAGATGTGCTTTCTTAGCGTCTATCGTGTTCGGCGTGCTTGATAAAAGTCCTTTCATCTTCAATTAAACCGCAGGCTCCGCATTGAACTTTCATATCAGGGCCGCTGTATGGAAGATGAAAGGGAGAGCGCTCACCTTCTGAATACGTTTCCATGATTTCCCCCGTCGATGGATCAAGCTTGACGGATGTTGGCGCCTGCTCAATGAGATTAAACCGCGTGCGGTTTGTTTTGCAGTTTGGACAGAGATAAGGAGCTGTCATCATCTTCGCACCTCTTTTTATTCATAAGATGCGCAGAGAGGTTTATTTTTATGTATAAACCTTTTTGATTAACGCTGTTCTCTTTTTTTGTCCAGTTTGCTGAACAGTTCGATCAGTGTTTTCAGCTCTTCGTCGGTATAGCAGCTGAAGCGTTTCATATAATATTCTGTTTTCTTTTCTTCGAAATATCTGATAATTTCTTTGCCTGTATCCGTTAAATGGATTTTGATGATTCGTCTGTCTTCTTTGGAGCGGACTCTTGTGATCCATCCCTTTTCGACCAATGTGTCGGTTACAGCTGTGATGTGGCTTGCAGAAACGCCTAAAATCGTTGCAAACTCCGTCACTTTCTTGGGACCTTGTTCACTTAACAGACGGAGAATCATAAATTCATTACGGGACATCTCTTTTTCGAGCAATTCATTTATCTCATCACGTATCTGTTTAAAAACCGTGCGAAGCAACGCTTCCATATCATACATCATTTGTTCTCTAGCTTTCAAAATTTCGCCCCTCCATATAGTTAGCAAATTCCGCTTTCATTTTTAAGGAATGACCGAATCAGCATGATTTTTATTGATCATGAACATGATATCACTATGATACCATAATTTTTGCCTTTCAAGTGCATGTTTCAGAAGATTTTTAGTTCATTTGACCATCAATTGAACAAATGCAAAACCGAATGGGTGAACAATCGGCTATTTGAACTGAAGAAGCCAACGAATTGTCACAACTTTGCGTGAAGGTATATACCCGGCGGCTCATGAGCAGAAGAAACCGGGAAAACAGGCGGCTGTGATATAATCATTCCCATCAGGTGTTTAAAGAGAAGGAGGCAGATTGAAATGGCTGAAAAACAAGAACTTGCGACATTTGCCGGAGGCTGTTTTTGGTGCATGGTCAAGCCTTTTGACGAGCAGCCGGGTATTATCAAAGTAGAATCCGGCTATACCGGCGGCCATAAGGAAAATCCGACATATGAAGAAGTTTGCAGCGATACGACGGGACATAGAGAAGCGGTGCAGATCACATTCGATCCGGATGTGTTTCCATATGAAAAACTGCTTGAGCTCTATTGGCAGCAAATTGATCCTACAGACCGCGGAGGGCAGTTTGCAGACCGCGGGGAATCCTACCGGACGGCGATCTTTTATCATCATGACAAACAGCGAACGCTCGCTGAAGCATCAAAGAAAAAGCTTGAAGAAAGTGGGATATTTAAAGAGCCGATCGTAACCGATATTCTTGAAGCGAAGCCGTTTTATCCGGCAGAGGAGTATCATCAGGATTATCACAAAAAACATCCTGACCGTTATAAACGATATCGCATCGGAAGCGGCCGGGAAGGATTTCTTCAAGAGCATTGGGGGGATCAGGCATGACGGTTAATAAAGAAGAACGGCTGAAACAGCTGAACCGGATGCAGTACGAGGTGACGCAAAACAACGGAACAGAGCCCCCGTTTCAAAATGAATTTTGGGACCATAAGGAAGAGGGGATTTATGTCGATATTGTTTCAGGGAAGCCGCTATTTTCCTCGCTGGACAAATTTGACGCCCATTGCGGCTGGCCAAGCTTTACAAAGCCGATTGAAACCGGGGAGATCGAAGAAAAGCTTGACACGTCTCACGGCATGATCCGGACGGAGGTCAGAAGCAAGACGGCCGAGTCCCACCTCGGCCACGTGTTCCCAGACGGTCCCGGGCCAAACGGGCTGCGCTATTGCATCAATTCCGCCGCTCTGCGTTTTATCCCGAAGAACGAACTTGAGAAAGAAGGGTATGGCGAATACGCCAAATTATTTGACGAAAAAGAAGATTGACGGTTCAAAAAAATGATCCTTTTTCATAAAGGATCATTTTTTATATGACTTTTTTAACAGGAAATGTTCCTTTTGATGACGAAAAACTACTTGAGGAACGAAATGAACGAAAAGAGGCTGTCATCATGAAATCCATTGCAAAAGCTGAAGAAAACTATTTATTGCTGACATGCAGCAAAAAAAGCGAACCATTCTACGACATATATACGGACGACCAGCTGCCGCAAATGTTCGCCCATCATTTTATACAGCTGCAAGACGCATATCCTTTGGCGGATTTATACTCGTTATTGGTCCGAGCTCCCGGCATTTTAAAACGAAATTACATTCATGTGAAAAGCTCATTTGGATGCGACATCCCCTTTTCTATGAAAAAAACGCTCTTTGACCTTGGATATATTCTTGACGAAGAGCTGTTTTACAGCATCAGGCTGTCCGATTGGCAAGAACACGCCGGCATCAGCCGGGTCGAATGGGGCACGGAAAAATCGCTCCGCGATGCCTGCCGCGTCATGGAGGCTTACGATTCATTGAGTATAGACGAAGCATTTGCGAAAGAAAAGCTGCGCCGCAAGTACCTTTATTACGAACAAGGTGTCATCGAGCTGTTTGTCTGCTATTCAGATGAAGGAGAGCCTGTCGGCTGTGCCGAGCTTTATCTCGATCACGGTGAAAAATTGTCTAAAATCGAAGAAGTGGCCGTTTTAGAGCCTCATCAGAAGAAAGGCTATGGAACAGAGCTCATCTGCGGGATGCTTGCGGCATCTAAGCAGTCGGGCATGACATCCAGCTATCTTGTCACATCAGGCAGCGACCATGTCAAACGGTTTTACGAAAAGCTCGGTTTTCAGCGGAAGGAACGGATGACAACCATTTTTAAATATTTGTTTGGCTGAATGTGGGCAGGTGCACAAACAAATGGTGACTTGGCCTGCATAGGCTGGGGTGTAGACTTTTTAAGAAAGGATGAATGGCCTGTGCACTACTGCTGTCCTGATGGAGGATATGGCTATGGATTTCACGGAAGAAGCACTTTTGTGTTAATCGTTGTACTTTTCATTCTGCTTATTATCGTTGGAGCCGCTTTTATCTGCTAAGATACGTTAAAAAGACCGGTGCTTTGCATGCTCGCAGGAACCTTCCAGTTCGGAAGGTTTTTGCCGTTTTGAAGAATAAGGCATTGTTAAATATTGAATACATATGTAAAATAATCCTGTAATCTTGATGAGCAGCTCAGACGGAGGTCCTATATTTTCACAAGGGGGATTCAGATTGAAATATGCATGGCTTATAAAAGGTGATTTTTTCAGATTATGGTCTGGAAGATTTTTGTCTTTGTTCAGCTCCGTCCTTTTTTATTATTCATTGGTGTGGTGGTCTTTATATGAAACCGGAAGCGCGCTTCAGGGAGGCGTGATGATCGGGCTCGGGCTGGCCGTTTCTGTTGCGATATCGCCGTTTACCGGATGGCTGTCTGACAGGTTTCACAGGGGAAAGCTGATTGCCGTTTCAGACATGTTCATATCGGCGGTTTTTTTTACGATCGGCATTTTGGCGCTAAACGGCACCAGTCCGCTTCTGTTGTTGTTGGCGGCCAGAGTGGTGATCTCCACCTGCCTGACCGCGATTGAACCCGCGGCAAGATCGCTCATTCCTGATACGCTTCGGCAAGACCAAATTGAAAAAGGAATCGCATTTCAGGAAGTGCTATCACAGATGATCCAAGTGCTTGTGCCGCTCCTGACGGGTGTGCTGTTTTCATTTTTGCATTTTGGCTGGGTCTGGGTGATTTGCGGGAGCCTTTCATTCATGTCGATCTTTTTGGAGTGGAAAATCAAAGACAACAGAGGAAATCAGCCTCATATTCCGTTTACGAACAAACAGCTTTTCAGCGGGTTTTCTAGCATATTCCAAAATAAACCGCTCAGGTATTTACTGTATGGGACAAGCGTCCAGCAGCTCGTATTCAGCGGGTTTCCCATCTATATCGTCGTTTGGTCTTCGCTCTTTGTCAAAGACCAGGCATGGCTTGGCGGGGCTTTTCAATCACTTTGGGCCATGGGAACACTCGGGGCGGCGCTGTGCCTGTCATTTATCGCCAAAGAGGAGCATGCAAAAGCGGCTGTGCCTGCCTTGATGGTGATGTTCGGCCTGCTTTTATTTCCGCTTGGCTGGATCGCTAATATTGTCATCGCCGCTTTCCTTCTGATCCTGATCGGCATGATCTCCGGTGTTGTCAATATATATTTGGAAGGATACTTGCAGCGATTGACGGAAGGTGAAAAGAGGGGGAGGTCCCTGGGGGCTTTTTTTGCGCTCAACAGCACCTTCATGCCGCTCGGTTATGCGCTGGCCGGTATTTTATCAGACGCCGTCAGCCCAACATATTTATTCCTGGTTGTCGCTTTGCCCGCTCCTTTCACTGCATTCAGTATGATGCGTTCTTTTTCTCTGTGGGAAAAGCAAACAGGGAATGATGCGTCTTCTGAAAAAAAGGTTTCTATGTAAAAAATAAAAGGATGTTTTTCTAGATTCCCAACACAGGCAGAGATACATTGAACCGAAGCCGCTTTTTTCTCTATCCATGCTTTAAAATTCACCGATCATGGGTGTCAGGTGTTTGACGTTTATTTCATCGTTCTCCTTGAATTCTTGTTCAGAATAAACGAATGGAAACCCTGACACATCTTTCACTTCATCTGAGTGAGGCGTTTTACACTTCCCATTCACCGCCTATGTATCCACATCGATTTCGTTAAATGCAAAGCAATCGAATGGCTTACAGCATCTTTCAAATACAGGTTCGATGCAGCCGAAATGATCTTCAGTCAAGTAAATCGAATCAGAATTCCAGCACTTTCCCTTTATTCCGGTCTGAAAAAATGTCGATGCAGCATGTGCCTTCAAGCATATTTTTTTCATAATTGATTTTCAAGTCGCGTCATCCCGCCAAAAGGTGATCTTATTCCTTTATGATAAAACGATCGTTCGCTTGTTTCATGATAAACCATTTTTGCACTCATTCCGGCTATGAAAAAAGAATGCCGCCATTTCCCGCTTCATACAATGTAAAGAAAACATCCTTTTCATTCGGAAGGGGGGGAAATCTGCATGTCATTTTTGATTAAGCCGGATCTTCATCAAAGCTATCCGGTCGTTCAGTATGCGAAAGGAAGCTATATATACGATCAAACCGGAAAACGATTTCTTGACGGCTGCTCAGGTGCTGTCACTTGCAGCCTCGGCCACGGAGTATCCGAGGTTATTGCTCCTCTCAAAGAACAGCTGGATGCTGTTTCTTTTGTCTATCGTTCACAGTTTACGAGCCGGCCTGCGGAGCAGCTTGCCGAACTGCTGGCGGAAGTGCTGCCCGAAGATCTAAACTGGTCTTTTTTTGTAAACAGCGGCTCAGAAGCGGTCGAAACCGCAATGAAAATCGCTGTTCAATACTGGCAGGAAAAAGGGCAAAACGACAAAACGATGTTTCTTTCCAGATGGAACAGCTATCACGGAATCACGAACGGAGCCCTGTCACTGTCGGGGTTTTACGAACGGCGCTACCGGTTTACACAGATGCTGCACAACTATCCCGCTGCATCTGCTCCAAACTGCTACAGGTGCCCGTATCAGCTGTCAGCTCCCGAATGTGAAACAGCATGTGTGAAGGAGGTAGAGCTTGCCATCAAACGGATCGGCAAATCGTTTATTGCCGGCTTTGTGGCCGAACCTGTGATCGGAGCCGCGGGAGGCGCCATTGCCGCTCCTCGCGGGTACTACAAAAGAATCAAAGATCTTTGCGAAGAAAACGGGATTCTGTTCATAGCGGATGAGGTGATGTGCGGCATGGGAAGAACGGGGAAGATGCTGGCGATCGAACATTGGGGTGTTACGCCGGATATCGCTGTTCTCGGGAAAGGAATGAGCGCCGGGTATTCTCCGATTGCCGCGGCTGTCATTACGGACGGGATCATGAAGACGATCAAAAATGGCTCGGGTGTGATCATGAGCGGTCATACGTACAGCGCCAACCCTTTTTCCGCCGCGGCCGCGCTTTCGGTCCTGCGCTATATCATAAAGCATGATTTGCCAAGACAAGCAGCGACCAAAGGAAAAAGGCTGAAAAATCGGCTGAGGGATGTCATGAAACAATCAAACATAATTGGTGACATTCGCGGAAAAGGGCTGCTCTTGGGTGTTGAATTTGTCTCTGATAAAAAAAGCAAAAAACCGTTTCCTTCGTCACTGTCAGTATCAGCGCGAATCATTTCCGAAGCGAAAAGGAGGGGGCTGCTCATTTATCCGGCGGAGGCGGGAATTGCCGGCGGCGGGGGCGACGCCGTGATCATCGCACCGCCGCTGACGATTACGGATCATGAGATGGATGAGCTTGTATTCTGTTTGCAAGAAGCCGTACATGCGGTTGAAAAACAGGTGGAAAAGGTGATCTCAGCAGATGATGCGGAATAAACGGATGGCAATTGAAGAAGCGGTTGCAGATTTAAAAGATGAGTCGGTCATTATGGTCGGCGGATTTGGCGGAGTCGGTTCACCCCCGTCTTTCATCAGCGCGATTTTGGAAACGGGTGTGAAAGATTTAACGGTGATTTGTAATGATGCCGGGTTTCCAGGCATCGGGATCGGCCCTTTGATCGTCAATCAACGGGTAAAAAAGCTGATTGCTTCACATATCGGCTCAAACCCTGTCGCCGGAAAACAAATGACAGACGGGTTTCTTGACGTTGAATTTTCTCCGCAGGGGATTTTGGCCGAAAGAATCCGTGCGGGCGGTGTAGGATTGGGCGGGATTTTGTCCGACATCGGGGTTGATCACGAGATGGTGCGAGAAGGCAAGAAGCTTGTGAGCATCAATGGACGATCCTATCTCGCCGAAGCGGCGCTGACTGCTGAGTTTGCCTTCGTTTTCGGGAAAACGGCCGACGAGTTCGGAAACGTTATATATGATAAATCGGCCCGCAACATGAATCCGCTCATGGCGATGGCCGCTGACAAGACATTTGCAGAGGTCAACCGGATCGTCCCAGCGGGTGAGCTTGCTGAAGAAGAGATCGTGACACCAGGCGTTTTTGTCCATGGGGTGAGCGAGACGGGAGGGGTGAACTGGAAATGGGTTTGGGAGTAACGGAGCGGGAGCAAATCGCAAAAAGAGCGGCTGAAGAAGTGAAAAATGGAATGGTTGTCAACTTGGGAATCGGCATCCCGTCTTTAGTCCCGAATTTTTTGGCCCCCGGCATTTCCGTCATGATTCAAGCGGAAAACGGTGTGCTCGGGATCGGGGAAACGCCTGAAAAGGGAAGTGAGGATGAGAACCTTTGCAATGCGGCGGGCTACCCCGTCACGGTTGTCAAAGGGGCTTCCTATTTTGATTCGGCCGTGTCTTTTGGGATGATCAGAAAAGGCTGCATCGACTTGACGATCCTCGGATCCCTCCAGGTCAGCAGGTCTGGAGATCTTGCCAACTGGATCGTGCCGGGCAAAAAAGTCCCCGGGATGGGAGGGGCAATGGAGCTTGCCCAAAAAGCGAAAAAAGTGATCGTTGTCATGAGCCATACCGATAAAAACGGGGCGCCGAAGCTCGTGGAAAACTGCACGCTCCCTTTAACGGCCAAAGGCTGTGTTGACATGGTCATTACCGATAAAGCTGTGATTGCGATTGAACACGAAGGTTTTGTTTTAAAAGAACTGATGAACGGAGCAGATCTTGAAGATGTACTCCGGCTGACAGATGGAAAGGTCAGGATCGATCAGCCG
This sequence comes from Bacillus sp. z60-11, assembly GCF_046464135.1. Taxonomy (NCBI): domain Bacteria; kingdom Bacillati; phylum Bacillota; class Bacilli; order Caryophanales; family Bacillaceae; genus Bacillus; species Bacillus sp. z60-11. Next base: position 10,124 of record NZ_JBIYSN010000013.1, read on the forward strand.
TTTTCGTAAGAGGAGGAATTGGATGGAGAACATAGAGAGAAAAGTGTGCGATTGGATTGATTCGCACGAAAAAAAAGCGGTTCGCCTGTTGAAAAAGCTCGTCGGTGAAAAAAGCACGCTCGGAGAAGAATTTAACGCTCAAGCCGTCGTCTTGGAAAAACTGAGGCAGTTTGACGCTGAAATCGATGTCTGGGAACCGAGCATAAAACAATTAAATCAGCATCCCCTGTTTAAATCCGACAGAACAAGCTTCAAAGAAAGTCCGAATATCGCGGCTGTCAAGCGCGGTTCAGGAGGGGGGAAATCGCTGATTCTCAACGGCCACATCGATGTCGTCCCCGCAGGGAACCGCAATGATTGGGACATCGAGCCGTTTCAGCCGATCATGAAACACGGAAGGATTTACGGGCGCGGCACGACTGATATGAAGGGAGGGAATACCGCCCTGTTAATGGCGATCGAAGCGCTTGAACAATGCGGGGTCCGATTGAAAGGGGACCTTATTTTTCAAAGCGTCGTCGATGAAGAATGCGGAGGAGCGGGAACCCTTGCCGCCGTCATGCGGGGGTACCGGGCGGACGGAGCCCTGATCCCGGAGCCGACAAATATGAAAATCTTTATCAAACAGCAGGGATCAATGTGGTTCAGAATCACGGTAAAAGGGCTTTCCGCACATGGAGGCACAAGGTATGAAGGCGTTAGCGCCATAGAAAAAAGCATGCTTGTCATCGGGTCGATCCGTCAGCTTGAATCGGTGAGAAATAAAAGAATCAAAGATTCCTTATATGAACATATCCCGATCCCTGTCCCGATCAATATCGGAACCATCAAGGGCGGCGCATGGCCCTCATCGGTCGCCGACACCGTGACCTTGGAGGGAAGGTGCGGAATCGCCCCGAACGAATCCCCGGAAGCCGTCCAGGCTGAATTGGAGAACTGGCTCCAAGATCTTCAGTATCATGATGACTGGTTTAAGCATTACCCTGTGGAAGTCGAATGGTTTGGGGCAAGATGGATGCCCAATGATTTAGCTGATGATCATGAATTGGCGGTTTCTCTGAAAAACGCCTATCAAAACATCACCGGCAAACAGCCTGCCGTCGAAGCGTCTCCATGGGCGACAGACGGAGGCGTCCTGTCCCATGCGGGAGATACGCCAGCCATCGTCTTCGGACCGGGCGAAACAAAGCTGGCTCATCAAGCGAATGAATACATTGAAAAGGATGCGATGATCAAAGCGGCGAAAATCATCAGCCTCTTCATTATGAATTGGTGTGGCTATGAAAAGTAAAGCGACAAGGAGGGGGCCATGACGGAAAAATGGAGCAACGAATACGGCACGCTCGAGATCGATCTTGATGTGCTGAATAAAAGAATCAGAGTCATCAACTATGAAGGGGATGTCGCTTCTTTTTTCCCGGATATACTGAAAGCTGCAAAAGCGCGTAATCTTGAAAAGATCATCATTTTTGCGAAAGCACGAGACAGAACCGCTATGCTTGAGCATCTGTATGAGCCGGAAGGACAGATAGACGGATATTTTAACGGCCATGACGCCGAACTGTTTGTGAGATATGTAAAAGAAAGCAGACGAGAGACACAGGATTGGAACAGACAGGATCAAATGCTGGAAACATTATTTTGCACCAAATGTTTAAAAGCGGAAAAGAAAAGCGAATTTAAGATCAGGCGGGCCGACGCAGAGGATGCACCTCTTATGGCAAAGCTCTACAAGGATGTCTTCACGGTATATCCGGCACCTGTTTTCGATCATACCTACCTTGAAAAGCTGATGGCCGAAGGGACTGTTTACCGGCTCGCATTTGACGAAAACAAGCTGATCGCAGCAGCGGCGGCAGATATCAATCCCGCCTTGGGGCATGCGGAATTGACCGATTGTGCCGTTCTCCCTTCGTATCGGGGCTCTTCTTTGACAAAGCGGCTCATCACGGCACTTGAAGCAGACCTGAAAAAAGCCGGCATCTTTTCTGTTTTTTCGATTGCAAGAGCGGCTTCCTTCGGAATGAACGCCAGTCTTTATCATTTGTCTTACCGTTACAGGGGGCGTCTTATCAACAATTGCCTCATTTATGAAGCAATTGAGAACATGAACATCTGGTGCAAGAATTTAAGCGGCTTTCAGGATGATTTTTGAAAATAAGAGGCACTTTCCCTGACCGTGACATAACCTGGGAAGTAATAGGAAAAATGCTGATAGGGGGATGGAATATGGCAAACGGCCTGTTCAAGCCAAAAAGGCATTGGAAGGAAATTGAGCTTTGGAAAGATGTTCCCGAAGAAAAGTGGAATGATTGGATATGGCAGCTGACTCATACCGTGAGAACGTTGGATGATTTAAAAAAGGTCGTCAATCTGACAAAAGAAGAAGAAGAGGGGGTGCGGATTTCTACAAAAACGATTCCTCTAAATATTACACCTTACTACGCTTCCCTTATGAATCCCGACGATCCCCGCTGTCCGATCAGGATGCAATCGGTTCCGCTGTCAGAGGAAATGCATAAAACGAAATACGATCTTGAAGATCCCCTGCATGAAGATGAAGATTCACCTGTACCGGGGCTAACCCACCGGTACCCTGACCGCGTTCTTTTTCTCGTCACAAATCAGTGCTCCATGTATTGCAGATACTGTACGAGGCGGCGCTTTTCAGGTCAAATCGGCATGGGGGTGCCGAAAAAGCAGCTTGACCAGGCGATCGGATATATTCGGGATACACCGGATGTCAGGGATGTGCTCATTTCGGGAGGGGACGGTCTGTTAATCAATGATCAGATACTGGAGTACATCTTGAAAAATCTGCGCGCCATTCCGCACGTTGAAATTATTCGGATTGGCACGAGAGCTCCTGTCGTGTTTCCGCAGCGGATCACCGATAAGCTTTGCGACATTTTGAAAAAATACCATCCCGTCTGGCTGAACACCCATTTCAACACGAGCATCGAAATCACCGAAGAAGCGAAGGAAGCCTGTGAAAAGCTTGTCAACGCAGGCGTTCCGGTCGGCAATCAGGCGGTGATTTTGGCGGGCATAAATGACAGCGTTCCCATTATGAAAAAACTGATGCACGATTTGGTCAAAATCAGAGTCCGCCCGTATTACATTTATCAGTGTGATTTATCCGAAGGCATCGGCCACTTCAGGGCCCCGGTGTCAAAGGGGCTTGAAATCATTGAAGGCTTGCGGGGGCATACGAGCGGGTACGCCGTACCGACCTTTGTTGTGGACGCACCGGGCGGGGGCGGGAAAATCGCCATTCAACCGAACTACCTGATTTCGCAAAGCCCTGACAAAGTCGTACTCCGCAATTTTGAAGGGGTGATCACTTCTTATCCTGAGCCGGAAAACTATGTGCCAGGCAGAGCGAACGATTATTTCGCCGAAATCTATCCAGAGGTGATGAGGGAAAAAGAACAGATCGGCATCTCCGCGATCTTTGAGGATCAGACGCTCTCTTATACACCTGACGGCTTAACCCGTTTAAAAAGGCGGGAAAGCTATTCTGAGCGGCCTGACCATGAAACATTGAAAAGCCGAAGGGCAAAGCGGGATGAATTAAAAGAAAAGAAATTCCTCGCCCAGCAGAATAAAGAAAGCGAAGCTGAGGGGCGTGCTCAATGAAGCGCTGTGACTGGTGCGGCCAGACGGAAGCAGAACATGACCGAACGACCGTATACTGGGAGCTGCCGGACGGCACAAAAGCGGTTGAAATCACGGAGACGCCCGCTGTCAGCTGCGGCAGCTGCGGGATGGTCTATCAGGAGGAATCCATCATTCAAGACATTGAAAACCAGCTGCTCTTGATCGATACAAAAGCACTGCCTTCATCCGTATCATTTGACACGCTAATGAAAACCGAGCGGATTTTAAAGCGCAATTATTTTGACTTCTCGTCTTAAACCGGCTTGACTAAAGCCGGTTTTTTTGTTTGTATTTTTTTCTGGTGCCTGTATAATAGTACATCAAAAGAAGACAGGAGGGGGAGGCCGTGAAATCCTTTTATCATTATTTAATGAAATACCGACATCCGAAGCCGAAAGACGCGATCAGTGAATTTGCCAATCACGCCTATCATGATCACGGGTTTCCGAAGACGTCAAACCAGTACGATGAAATCAGTTCATACCTTGAGCTCAATGGAGATTATTTATCATCGATGACGACATTTGATGAGGCTTGGGAAAAATATATATCGGAAACAAGGCAGTAAAACCCGCAGATCGATGTCTGCGGGTTCTTTTATGGCCTAATCCCGGGTGCCGGCATGGTTTTTTAGGATTTTCGGCAAACACGTTCATGCGTTGTATCCTTGCCCATGCGAAATGACAGCCTTATGCATACGATAAGCGTAAGACGGAAGCTTTAAGGCAAGGGGGAGTCAAAATGAAGCCAAACGCGCCTAAATTTAAAGTCGGAGATGTTGTAGTTGTTGTCATGTACGGAACGGTCGGAACTGTGACAAAAGTTCATAAAATCGACAAGCATTTTCTTTATGAAGTCAATCATAATGAAGTTCTTTATTTTGAGTCTTCTTTACAGCTTTATAAAGATTATGACGGGGTCATCGTCGAGACGGAAAAGCTTGATATCGAATATGGTTTTCTAATCGGTGATGTCGTGTATGTAAAAGATTACGGCAAAGAGCTCTTTAAAATCACCGGACACAGAACGGAAATCTGGAGATATGTAGAGGACGGCTGGGAGGATATTATATATGAACTGACCCGCCTGAAAGACGGGGAATGGCTTGAGACGGAAGAAGAAGACTTGACACTTGTGCTCAGAACATATGAAATGGATCAGTTTGTTCACCAGCTGCTTTTTGTTCATTATGTCGGTGAAGCCGGACAGGAACTGGATGAACCGATTTCAGAAAAGGTATTGCTGCCATCTGCCACAGATAATGAAGAGCAGGAGCATGAGCGTGAAATGGCCGTGGCTGTCGTGGATGAGCTGCTGGATATTTACAACGACTACAAAGTGCTGTATGAAATGTTTCAGGATGCGGAATACAAAGAAATGATGAATTTTGTTTTAAACAGCCTGAAAGAATATTTCAGCTGAAAAACAGCAAATATAAAAAATAAGGAAAGCAACCGAACAAAATGAATCCGAACATGACTTTCAAGACTTTTTCCAGCATCAGGTCGAAACCGTCTCCGTCAAGCGCTGCAATCATTTTTTGGATCATTTCTTTTCCCCTTCCCGCTTTGTTTTGTTACAACATGTATATGAGAAGGGACAAACATTATGACAATCCGGTTATAAATCCGAATGCCGGCTCATACATCAGAATAAGGAGGCGATCAAAATGAAAGAAATTGAGCTTATGATAGATACTGAAGAAATCGCTGATTTTTTTTATCTTGAGCTGACAAGAAGAGGCTACATACCGAATGAGGACGAACTGTTCGAAATTGCCGATATCACCTTTGATTACCTGCTTGCAAAATGTATGATAGATGAGCATATAGAAGATTAAAGCGATGGGGACCGGCCGGGCTTTGCCTTCGGTCCTTTTTCATTTATTGCCTTAAAAAGAGAAGCGGGGGTACAATATGTAAACAATATCGACTTAAGGAGGCGCAGATTTTTCGATGCGTAACACACTCATTTTCACCGCACTTTTTCTGGTCATGGCCGCCCTCATCCGCGTTCCTGCTGTTCAGCTGATCGACGTTCATATCGCGAAGGCGGCCGCGGCTCTCAGACAGCCGCTCCTCACCCCGTTTTTTAAAGCGATGACAGGGATTGGGTCAAGCGGCTTGCTGCTGACCGTGATGCTCGTTTTGACACTGCTGCTCGCTTACCGCAAAAAAGCGGCGGCTTCACTGTATGTTTATCTGCTTTTTCTTCTGGAAAGAACGGTCAATGAAGGACTAAAAGACTGGATTTCCCGGCCGCGGCCTGAAGTGAGCCATCTCGTTCATGAGACATCCTTCAGCTTTCCGAGCGGGCATTCGATGAATGCGGCGAGCATGTATCCATTTATCGCATATATCCTTTTACTGCACATTCCTTTTTTCAAGAAGCACAGGACGGCCGTTTTGGTGTGGACAGGCCTGGTGACCATCCTGATCGGAATCAGCCGCATTTATCTCGGCGTCCATTACACAACCGATGTGATAGCAGGATTTTCTCTCGGTCTGGCGCTGTTTTTCCTCTTCAAGAAAATTGGCGAAAACTACCCGCTTGTTCGACAAAACTAGTCAAAGGGTTTCCCTTGCCAAACGCCAATAGTATATAAAAAGGGAGGGATCGTATTGCCGTTGATGTTGTTTAAAAAGAAGCTGACAGCTTATGATGTGACGATTTTTCAAACGCCTTGCTTTGGAGAAGATAAGGGATATGAGATGGTTTACAGAACAGAAATAAACGGCAGAACCCATGCGGATGTGCTTGAGCGGACGTTTTCCACCTTTAATGTGTATGACACGGTGCCGAATGACTATAAGGCCAGATTTCTTGCCACAGGCGACATCGTTTTAATCGATGAAGGGAAAAAAGGAAAAACCTACTATAAACTGCTATCAACAGGCTGGAGAAAGATCAACCGGATTTTACTCCAGTCGTCCTAAACGTAAAAAAACTGCGGAAGCGCCATCCGCAGTTTTTTTACGTTGTGTTCTTTCGTTTTCTGGCGCTGAAGTCTTTTTCGTGTGCTTCCTCCGCCGCGATCACATCTTTTGCGGGGATGTGATTGTTTTTCTTCAGCCCGGTCACTCTGTTTCGCTGTTTTTTGCCCATTATACCTTTGACCTCCTTCCATAAAAATAGGATGACTAAACAGCTCCTCATTTATCCCGGGGAAATCTTTACTCTGTCATATTGATAGACACCGGATAGACATAAGGATGCTTCGGCTCTTGAACCGTTTTCCATTGCTTTGCCTGAATGATCGGAATGACGGTTCCTTGATAGGAGGCTTTTCCGAGAATTCCCTCTAGTTCAACCCATGTATCGCGTTTTATATGTTCGGCACCGTCCCATTCGGCAAGCAATCCGATCAAGCTGGCGTCGGCGATACAATGCGTGATCAAAAAACGGGAGACGACAAGCTGATCGGCTTTCAGGCCGGGTTCTTTATGGACAAAACCTTTGACTTTGATGTGCTTTCCGATGTAATCATCAAGATTTTCATTGATTTCATCATAGTAATCGGCAAACAGATCGTCCTTCATCAGAAGCGGATTCTGCTGTTGAAACTGGGCCATTTTTCGATCATAGGCTGTCTTGGGGATGTCGGATGATTCGTTTTCGATCTCAGGTGTTGTCACATGTCCGGCGCCTTCGGTGTTCGGAGCGGATGTTTTGGCGAGCATTGTTCCTTTATTGGCGGCAACAGATGAGTTCAGCACGGCTGGAGCGAAGGTAAAGCCGGTAATAAGCGGTAAGGCGATCACAGCATAATGGATCATTTTAATAAAGAAAGGCTTGGAGCGGCCGTGATCATGACCGCAGCTGCAGCATCCGCTATGATCCTCTCGGATGGTCCAGATCCTTGACAGCTGGATGATAAACAGAAAAGCGAATGCACCGGCGGCAATCAAGCTCATGTATTCGTATTTCGGGTTGATCAGCTTATAGATTTCCCCCGTCTGATGGAGCTTGAATATGAAACCGGAAAAAGCGGCCAAAATAAGTGCGCGCAGGAACTGCTGCGGCTGAAATACCATGTGAAATCCTCCTTTCTACAGCAAGCTGACAGCTTTGACGCAAATATAGACGAACACCGTGATCAAAATCGAAAGACAAATCACGAATTTCGGCTTGAATGCATGCAGCATCATGATCGTATTTTTTAAATCAAGCATCGGTCCGAATACGAGAAATCCGAGTATGGAGGAGTGGGGAAACAAGCTGGTAAAGGAGGCGCCGATAAACGCATCCGCTTCAGAGCACAGCGACAAAAAGTAAGCAAGTCCCATCATCACCAATGTGGAGTCGATCATTCCGCCACCTGCAAGAAACAAAGATTTTAAGGGAATATAGGTTTGCACAAGAGCGGCGATGAAAGACCCGATGATCAAATATCTTCCCATATCAAAAAATTCATCGATGGCATGCTTCAACATAGCGAAGAGGCGTTCTGAAAAGGGAGCTTTCACATGACCCGAATCATGCTCCCGGCGGGTCTCTTTTGTTTTCAGCTGGTTTGAGCGAAACATAAAGCTGACGAAAAAGGCGGTGAGGAGCGCGGCGGTAAACCCGACGGCGCCCCTTAAAACCGCCATTCGGACATCATTGCCAAAAGCCATATAAGTCGATAAGATGACCATTGGATTAATCAGCGGACCAGTCAGAAGAAATCCGACGCCGGCATAGATCGGAACGCCTTTAGCGACGAGCCGTCTGACGATCGGTACGATACCGCACTCACAAGCAGGAAAACAAGCGCCGAGCAAACAGCTGACAATCACTGCGAAAAATTTGTTTTTTGGAAAAAGAGAGCGGATATGTTCTTCAGTGATAAAAATTTGAATGAAACCGGCCATTAAAACGCCGATCAAGACAAAGGGCAACGCCTCAATTAAAATGCTGATAAAAATCGTATTCAGCTGCTGGATGGAAGCGGGCAGATGAAAAGGAAGTCCGGCTGAAAGCGAGCCGCCGATCGACAATAGGCATAATAAAATGCCGATGACGAGAATGCCTGTAAAATCTAAAAGATAATGGTTAAGCGAACGAAACATATCTTTTCCTCCGTCAAGATTATTAATCGGAATGATTCTTTTTTATGCTATGCCTGTCCACTTGAAAACATGACAAGTTTTGAACCGCAAAAGCTTATTTTCATTTTCGATCATGTTGGTTTATAATACATATTGCGAGCTGATGCTGGATCAATACTTAGGCAGGAGGAATATTCATGAGTGTACATATTGGCGCGGAAAAAGGGCAAATTGCAGAAACGGTGCTGCTGCCCGGAGACCCGCTGCGCGCAAAATACATCGCAGATACATATTTGGAAAATGTCGAATGCTATAACCAAGTTCGGGGTATGTACGGTTTTACCGGCACATATAAAGGAAAACGCGTTTCCGTACAGGGGACGGGCATGGGTGTACCGTCCATTTCGATCTATGTGAATGAACTGATCAGAAGCTATGATGTGAAAAACCTGATTCGTGTCGGTTCATGCGGCGCTATCAAAGAAGACGTTAAAGTGAGAGATGTTATTCTCGCGATGACCTCTTCCACCGATTCGCAAATCAACAGGGTGGCGTTTGGTTCGATCGATTTTGCGCCATGCGCAAATTTCGAGCTTTTAAAAGCGGCGTATGATGCTGCGAAGGAGCGGAATATCCCGGTAACGGCAGGAAATGTTTTTACGGCGGACCAATTCTACAATGATGACAGCCAAATCGAAAAGCTTGCCAAGCACGGCGTGCTGGCGATTGAAATGGAAACGACAGCTCTCTATACATTAGCGGCGAAATTCGGCCGGAACGCTTTGTCGATTCTCACGGTCAGCGATCATCTGGTGACAGGCGAGGAAACGACGGCTGAAGAAAGACAGACCACATTCAACGATATGATTTTATTGGCGCTTGACACAGCTTTACGGTAGATGAAGCGCTGAACAAAGGATGGAAAATGATGAAAATACAATACAAATACATGCCGATCGCGTCAATCTTGAGTGCAGCTGTATTATTAGGCGCGGGTTGCTCAATGAATGAAGAAAAAAACGCAGACTCCGCTCAACCGCAAAATACGGCAAACACCAATCAAGATGCGAAAGATCAAAAAACAAATGAAAAAAAAGATCTGGAAGATCAAGATTTTGTACTTGAAAGCAAATACTTTAATCAAATTAAAGAGGTTGACGGCCTGCCGACGATTCAAAATTCAGACAATATTCTCGCGCTTGTCAACAAAGATTATGCCCTGCCTGGAGACTATGCACCTGCGGATTTAACAGTGCCTGACGTCGAATTTTCATTTACCGAAGATATCGACAAGCGCTATATTAGAAAAGAGGCTGCTGAGGCTCTGGAGAAGATGTTCAATGCCGCGAAGAAAGCCGGGTTTGAACTTGTTGCGGTGTCCGGCTACAGATCTTATGACAGACAAAAAGTGATCTATGACAATGAAGTAAGCCAAAAGGGTGAGGAAAAAGCGAAAGAAGCCGTCGCTTATCCGGGACAGAGCGAGCACCAGACAGGTTTGGCAATGGACATTTCCAGCAGAAGCAACGGCTTTGCCCTTAACGAGGACTTCGGCAATACGAAAGACGGAAAATGGGTTGAGGAAAACGCCTATAAATACGGCTTTATCATCCGCTATCCGAAAAATAAAGAAGACATTACCAAATACAAATATGAACCTTGGCATTTGCGGTATGTAGGCAAAAAGGCCGCCAAAGTGATCAAGGAACATGATCTGACGCTTGAAGAGTATTTCGAAAAAGTCAAAAAGATATAAAATGAAAAAGGCCGATACGTGTATCGGCCTTCAGCTTGTAGAGAAACCCATGTTTTTCTACAAGCTTTTTGTTTTAAATAGGTTTTGATATGTTTTTCTTCTTACAAAGAAACAGAAAAAGGCCTCCCACACTCCTAGCCTAGCTTCGCT
>NZ_JBIYSN010000014.1:0-19592 GCF_046464135.1 Bacillus sp. z60-11
TCACACCCGTTCCCATGCCGAACACGGAAGTTAAGCTCTTCAGCGCCGATGGTAGTTGGGGGCTTCCCCCTGTGAGAGTAGGACGCCGCCAAGCAATGTAAAAGACCAGCTTATTTAAAGCTGGTCTTTTTTGTTATGGTGTCTTTTTTGCAGAAGGAGCTGAGCGATATAAAAGGGAAATTTCGTTTCAGCTATATGTAAAAACTGCTGAATGATGACATAGTCGTCGCTTGCACATTGAAGGAGAAGGTCATACCACCACTCCGTTTCATATCTGGCAATCATGCTGAGATTGTAAGCGATCAAATAATGAATCAATATTTCCGGAAGCTTTAAAAAGCGGTCGCGTTCGGCCGGGAAGAAATAGGTTTCGCTTTCTAAATCGAACAGCAGGCTGGTCGAAGTGCTTGGATGCACTTCTTTTTGCTCTGAAGAAAAACCTAAACAGCCCTTGTTTTTTTGCTGAAAAGTCCAGTTCAAATGATATTCGACATGTTCGATAAACCGTTCCGCTGACATGTTGTAAGCATTGGCGATACCTTCCGGCAGCCAGATGCGGTCTCCTTGAACCACCGCTTTCATCAAGGGATTTTCTTTTCTTTGAAATAAGAGAACTTTATTGATTTCCGGAATTTTCGCCAAGAGCTGTTTCATGCTAAAACGTTCATCTTCCAAGCCTTCCAACTGAAAAAGAGATTTGATGACATGCATGCATAGGCCATTTCGTTGGATTTTCACTTCATCCTCATAAAAACGGTAATTTTGTTTTTTTCGTTTTCTGGTGGTGACACCATGGGCAAGCACTGAAGTATGGCTTGGATATGAAGGATCTGTCGTTAACAGGCAGGCTTTCAGCAACTGAGCCATTCCGTAAAACAATAGGATCGGCTTAATTTCCAGCGATGCAATCTCAGCTTGCTTATAAAAGGCTTCCGCATGTTTAAGAAAAAAAATAAACCGCTCTCCATTTTTATACGAATTTCGTTTAGGATCCTCCATTTCTTGATTTTTATATACCAGCTCAAGAAAGTTTTGGGAGGTTTCGATGGAGTAAAACAGCTCTAATTCCTTCCATCCTTTATTTTGCATGAACTCCGCTCCCCTCATGGTTATTTTCTAAAAATTACAACTGTTTTCCGCTTTCTTGACAGTCGGTTTTCATATTGATAATCTACATATAATATTTTGCCGAAAAGAGGGGGATTTACTATGTGGGAAAGCAAATTTTCAAAAGAAGGCTTAACATTCGATGATGTACTGCTTGTTCCGGCGAAATCGGAAGTTCTTCCGCGCGACGTCGATTTATCGGTTGAGCTTACTTCATCACTTAAGCTGAATGTTCCAATTATCAGTGCAGGTATGGATACTGTCACAGAAGCTCAAATGGCCATCGCGATGGCAAGACAGGGCGGAATGGGCATCATCCATAAAAACATGTCAATTGAACAGCAGGCAGAACAGGTTGACAAAGTAAAACGTTCAGAGCGCGGCGTTATTACGAATCCATTTTTCCTGACACCTGAACACCAGGTTTTTGATGCAGAGCACTTAATGGGCAAATACAGAATTTCCGGTGTACCGATCGTTGACAACACCGAAGATCAAAAACTCGTTGGAATTATTACAAACCGCGATCTCCGATTTATTTCTGACTACTCTATGAAAATCAGCGATGTGATGACAAAAGAAGAGCTTGTCACAGCTCCTGTCGGCACTACATTGGATGAAGCTGAAAAAATTCTTCAGAAATATAAAATCGAAAAACTCCCTCTTTTAGACGATCAAGGTGTTTTAAAAGGACTTATCACAATCAAAGATATCGAAAAAGTGATTGAGTTCCCGAATTCAGCAAAGGATGTTCACGGACGTCTGCTTGTAGGCGCCGCTGTCGGAGTGACCGGCGATACGATGACGCGTGTCAGAAAGCTTGTTGAAGCCAATGTCGATGTCATTGTCGTCGATACGGCGCACGGGCATTCCCAAGGTGTTCTTGATACAGTCAGAAAAATCCGTGACACTTATCCGGAATTGAACATCATTGCCGGAAACGTCGCAACTGCCGAAGGCACAAAAGCGCTGATTGAAGCCGGCGCAAATGTTGTCAAAGTCGGTATCGGACCGGGATCTATTTGTACAACCCGTGTTGTGGCTGGTGTCGGTGTTCCGCAGGTGACTGCGGTTTATGACTGTGCGACTGAAGCGAGAAAACACGGTGCGGCCATTATTGCAGACGGCGGTATCAAGTATTCCGGAGATATTGTGAAGGCTCTGGCTGCCGGAGGACATGCGGTTATGCTTGGAAGCCTCCTTGCCGGTACATCTGAAAGCCCGGGCGAGACGGAAATTTTCCAAGGCCGACGCTTTAAAGTATACCGCGGCATGGGTTCTGTCGCCGCGATGGAAAAGGGAAGCAAAGACCGCTACTTCCAAGAAGAAAATAAGAAGTTTGTCCCTGAAGGCATTGAGGGCCGGACTCCTTACAAAGGCCCTGTAGCTGATACGGTTTATCAGCTTGTCGGCGGCCTCAAATCCGGTATGGGCTACTGCGGAACAAAAGATTTGAACGCGCTGAGAGAAGATGCGCAATTCATCCGCATGACAGGTGCGGGACTGCGGGAAAGCCATCCTCACGATGTGCAAATTACCAAAGAATCGCCTAACTATACCATTTCCTAATCAAATATGACAAATATTAAACTGTAGACAGAGGCATACTCTGTCTATTTTTTTTTGCTTTATTATGATAAAATTTATAATGTTGTGTTTAAAAAATGCTTTAAGGCTTTGATATAGATTTTAGTCTGATGAAAAGCGGAGGTATCAAGATTTGAAAACCAAGAGATTTAAGCAGCTGATCATGTTTGTCGTTGCTTTTGCGGTGGCTGTGGGGGCATTTTCTCCAATGTCAAAAGCAAAAGCTGCAAATGATCCAATCAACGTAGATGCAAAAGCAGCAATATTGATAGAAGCGTCTTCAGGTAAAATTTTGTACAGTAAAAACGCGGATCAGCGTCTTCCCGTTGCCAGCATGGCCAAAATGATGACGGAGTATCTTCTTTTGGAAGCGATCCACGACGGCAAAGTAAAATGGGATCAAAAGTATACACCAGATGATTATGTGTATGAAATTTCCCAGGATCGTTCATTATCAAATGTCCCTCTTCGCAAAGACGGCTCATATACGGTAAAAGAGCTTTATCAGGCGACAGCGATCTATTCCGCCAACGGAGCGGCTATCGCACTTGCAGAAATCATTGCCGGCTCTGAATCCAACTTTGTAGAGCTTATGAACAAAAAAGCGAAAGAACTGGGCATGAAAAACTACAAATTCGTAAATGCTACAGGCTTGGAAAACAAAGATCTTCACGGCAAACATCCGAAAGGAACGAGCCCTGATGAAGAAAATGAATTATCAGCAAGAGACATGGCGCTTCTTGCCGATCATTTAGTGAATGACTATCCTGAAATCCTCGACACGGCGAGCATTGCAAAGACGAAGTTCAGAGAAGGCACAGACGATGAAATGGACATGCCGAACTGGAACTTCATGCTCAAAGGCCTTGTTGCAGAATATGATGGTGTTGACGGGCTGAAAACCGGATCAACAGATTCTGCCGGTTCATGCTTCACTGCGACTGCCAAAAGAAATGGTATGCGCGTGATTTCCGTCGTTCTCAATGCAAAAGGCGACCTACATACCGGCCGTTTTAAAGAAACGAAAAAAATGTTGGATTATGCCTTTAAACATTTCACAATGAAAGAGTTTTACGGAAAAGGCGAACAGGTGAAAGGCAATGAAACGATCAAAGTCGACAAAGGTAAGGAAACAGAAGTCGGCATCGTCACTGAAAAAGCCTTTTCAATGCCTGTAAAAAACGGTGAAGAAAAGAATTATAAGGCAAAAGTCACGCTGAACAAAGACGAACTGACCGCGCCTGTGAAAAAAGGCGAAAAAGTCGGAACCTTAACGGCAGTTTATAAGGGAGAAGAAAAGGATTACGGCTTTATCGGCAGCGATGTATCAGGCGTTCATTTAGTGACAAAAGAAGACGATGAGAAAGCAAACTGGTTTATTTTAACGATGCGGAGCATCGGCGGATTTTTCGCCGGTATTTGGAACAATATCGTTGAAATGGTAACCAGCTGGTTTTAATGGTAAAGAGCTCTATAATTAGGGCTCTTTATTGTCATATCATATGTACAACCCTAACGATTTGTGTTTAAAATAGAAATAATCTTCGTGTTTTTCCATATGATTTTGTGGAATTATAGGATACAATAAGATTAAATCTGAACATTCTATCATTGATTAGGAGGATCCTTGAAATGGCTCAAACAGGTACTGATCGTGTAAAACGCGGTATGGCAGAAATGCAGAAAGGCGGCGTCATTATGGACGTTGTCAATGCCGAACAAGCAAAAATCGCAGAAGAAGCAGGAGCTGTCGCCGTTATGGCGCTGGAACGCGTTCCGGCTGATATTCGTGCGGCCGGCGGTGTTGCCCGTATGGCTGACCCGACAATTGTCGAAGAAGTCATGAACGCCGTTTCAATTCCGGTCATGGCGAAAGCCCGTATCGGACATATCGTTGAAGCGCGTGTTCTCGAAGCTCTTGGCGTTGACTATATTGATGAAAGTGAAGTTTTGACTCCTGCGGATGAGGAATTTCATTTAAATAAAAATGAATACACTGTTCCTTTCGTGTGCGGCTGCCGTGACCTGGGAGAAGCGACGCGCCGGATCGCAGAAGGAGCTTCCATGCTGCGGACAAAAGGTGAGCCTGGAACAGGCAACATCGTTGAAGCCGTCCGACATATGAGAAAAGTGAACGCGCAAGTGCGCAAAGTCGTTGGCATGAGTGATGATGAGCTGATGACAGAAGCGAAAAATCTCGGCGCTCCTTATGAGCTGTTGAAGCAAATTAAAGCGGAAGGACGTCTTCCGGTTGTCAACTTCGCTGCCGGCGGTGTGGCAACACCGGCTGATGCCGCGTTAATGATGGAACTCGGCGCAGATGGCGTATTCGTAGGATCAGGTATTTTCAAATCTGACAATCCTGCTAAATTTGCGAAAGCGATCGTTGAAGCGACGACGCATTATACAGATTACAAGCTGATTGCCGAGCTTTCAAAAGAGCTTGGAACGGCTATGAAAGGTATCGAAATCTCAAATCTGCTGCCAGAACAGCGTATGCAAGAGCGCGGCTGGTAAGTATGAAGGAGACGGATTGACATGCTGACAATTGGTGTACTTGGACTTCAGGGAGCAGTAAGGGAACATATTCGCTCAATTGAAGCATGCGGAGCGGCCGGAAAAGTCATTAAATGGCCGGAAGAACTCAAGGAAATCGACGGTTTGATTTTGCCTGGCGGCGAAAGCACGACGATGAGGCGCCTCATCGATACGTATCAGTTCATGCAGCCTCTTCAGGAGTTCGCCGCATCCGGAAAGCCGATGTTTGGAACTTGTGCGGGCCTGATTATCCTAGCAAAAAAAATCGCCGGATCTGATGATGCTCACCTCGGGATTCTGGATGTAACGGTAGAGCGGAATTCCTTTGGAAGGCAAGTCGACAGCTTTGAGGCGGATTTAACCGTTAAAGGACTGGAAGAACCGTTTACAGGCGTATTTATCCGCGCCCCGCACATTTTGGAAGC
The DNA here is from genome assembly GCF_046464135.1 of Bacillus sp. z60-11. NCBI lineage: Bacteria > Bacillati > Bacillota > Bacilli > Caryophanales > Bacillaceae > Bacillus > Bacillus sp. z60-11. The sequence continues at coordinate 5,658 of NZ_JBIYSN010000014.1, forward strand.
CGGCGCTGATGTCGAAGTGCTTTCAGAGCATGACGGAAGAATTGTCGCAGCCAAACAGGGACATCTCCTCGGCTGTTCGTTCCATCCGGAGCTGACGGATGACCACAGAATGACAAAGCTGTTCATTGAGATGGCGGAAAAACACAGACAGGAAGCTGTCGTATAAAACGGTTGAAAGCTGTGAAAACTTGTAGTACATTTATAAGACAAAATAGATCGAAAAGCGTTGACAGGAAGCAGTAGGAAGCCGCTCTTTCCAAGAGAGCCGATGGTTGGTGCGAATCGGTGAAAGATGCTGTCCGAATCCATCCTTGAGCGAAATGCTGAACAAACTTAAAAGTAGGCATTTACGGGAGACCGTTATCAAAAGGAAGCGGAAAACAGGAACGGCACTGTCCTGTTTTCAATCAGGGTGGCAACGCGAGAGCTCTCGTCCCTTATATTTAGGGGACAAGGGCTCTTTTTTTCGGTCAAATCAGTAAAAAGGAGCGAGGCAGATGCTTGATGTGAAACTGCTGCGGGCAAATCTTGAGGAAATCAAACAAAAGCTTGCCCACAGGGGAGAAGATTTATCAGATTTTGATCAATTTGAGGAATTGGATGCAAAGAGAAGAGAATTGATCGTCAAAGTGGAAGAGCTGAAAGGAAAGCGTAATGAGGTATCTCAGCAGGTTGCCGCATTAAAGCGTGAGAAAAAAGATGCTGACCACCTCATTAAAGAAATGCGCGAAGTCGGTGAAGACATTAAAAAACTTGATGAAGAGCTGAGAACGGTCGAGTCTTCCCTTGATAAGATCATGCTGTCTATTCCGAACATCCCTCACGAGTCTGTTCCGGTCGGTGAGACTGAAGACGACAACGTGGAAGTTCGCAAATGGGGCGAACTTCCCGAATTTTCGTTTGAAGCGAAGCCTCATTGGGATATTGCCGATCAATTGGATATTCTCGATTTTGAGCGGGCCGGCAAGGTAACGGGAAGCCGTTTCGTTTTCTATAAAGGGCTCGGCGCCAGACTTGAACGTGCATTGTATAACTTTATGCTTGATCTCCACGTAGACGAGTACGGCTATACGGAAGTCATCCCGCCGTACATGGTGAACCGTGCAAGCATGACAGGCACCGGACAGCTGCCGAAATTTGAGGAAGATGCCTTTAAAATCAGAGAAGAAGATTATTTCTTAATTCCGACAGCGGAAGTGCCGATTACGAACCTGCATCGCGATGAAATTTTGTCAGCTGACGAGCTGCCGGTCAATTATGCGGCGTTCAGTGCGTGCTTCCGTTCAGAAGCAGGCTCAGCCGGCCGTGATACGCGCGGTTTGATTCGCCAGCACCAATTTAACAAGGTTGAACTGGTGAAATTTGTGAAGCCTGAGGATTCATATGAAGAGCTTGAAAAACTGACAAATCAAGCGGAGAAAGTTCTTCAGCTGCTTGAGCTTCCTTATCGTGTGATGAGCATGTGTACGGGCGATCTAGGGTTTACCGCTGCGAAAAAATACGATATCGAAGTATGGATTCCAAGCCAAAACACTTATCGTGAAATTTCATCTTGCAGTAACTTTGAAGCTTTCCAGGCCAGACGGGCGAATATCAGATTCAGAAGGGAAGCAAAAGGCAAGCCGGAGCATGTCCATACACTGAACGGCTCAGGCCTGGCGGTCGGCAGAACGGTCGCCGCATTATTGGAGAATTATCAGCAGGAAGACGGAAGTGTCGTCATTCCTAAAGTGCTGCGTCCATATATGGGAAACAGAGAAGTGATTAAAGCATAGGAAAAAGGTGCGTCAAGTACGCACCTTTTTTATTTAAGCGACCATACCGCAGCGATATTCCGCGCGCAGCGCTCCAAATATAGGCTTCCGTTGGCCAGGGAGTCCTCAAGGGATTGGATCCCCGGCACAATCGAGAAAAGAGCTGATATTCCTTTTTCATAAACGAGTTCACAGCCGTCGCCCAGCGAACCGGCGAAAGCGATGACGGGGATGCCTGCGGCGACAGCCCTTTTTGCGATTCCTGCGGGTGTTTTCCCATAGATGGTTTGACCGTCTATTTTTCCTTCGCCTGTAATGATAAGGTCTGCTCCTTTGATCCGTTCTGAAAAAGATAAGGTGTCCAAGACAATGTCAACACCGCTTTTTAATTCAGCTTGTAAAAAGGCGTACAAGCCTGCCCCGAGACCGCCTGCCGCGCCGGCGCCCGGGAGTGTATCAGCTTCGAGATGTAATTCGTCTCGGATCATTGCAGCATAGTGTTTCAAATGCTGGTCCAAAAGAGCAACCATTTCACCAGTCGCTCCCTTTTGCGGACCGAAGACGGCGGATGCCCCGCGCGGCCCTGTCAGCGGATTATCGACATCACAAGCCGCTTCAAATTTGATTTGTTTTAATTTCGGATCAAGACCGCTCACATCAATGCGGGCAATGTCAGAAAGCGCTCCGCCTCCATCTCGGATTTCCTTTCCATTCGAGTCCAGAAATTTGACGCCGAGTGCGCTGGCCATCCCGGCTCCGCCGTCGTTTGTGGCGCTTCCGCCTAAACCGATGATGATTTTGGCCGCCCCTTTTTCCACGGCATCCATGATTAATTCTCCGGTTCCTCTTGTTGTCGTCTGGAGCGGGTTGCGCTGTGCTGGGGGAATGAGGTGAAGGCCAGATGCTTCCGCCATTTCAATGACGGCCGTTTTTCCGTCTCCGAGAAGCCCGTATGCCGCTTTCACCGGTGTCCTGAGAGGTCCTGTCACCTGTTTGTACATCAATTCCCCGCCCGTTGCGTCAACCAGAGCCTGAACGGTCCCTTCTCCGCCGTCGGCAACCGGAATTTTAATATATTCGGCATCTGGGAGCACAGCTTTAAAGCCTTTTTCAATGCTGGCGGCCGCTTCCGGCGATGTCATGCTTTCCTTGAATGAATCAGGTGCAATCACGATTTTCATAGCTTCTGCTCCTTTTTAAATAAAGAATTGAAAAATGCCAAAAATCAAGGTTGAGATGATCGTTAAAATCAAGCCGATGAGGGATTCGTACGGAATCAGTTTGAGCCGTTCTTTCATCGCCATGAATACACTGCCGCCTGTCGCATGAAAGAAACTTCCGTGGGGCATGTGATCAAGTACGGTAGCTCCGGCGTGTATCATCGCCGCCCCTGCGAGGCCGGCGACGCCAAGGTCAAGCAGAGTCGGACCGAATACACTGCTGGCAACTGCGGTACCTGCTGTTGTGGAAGCTGTCGCCATGGACATCAGCATGCCTGAAATCGGAGCTAAGAGAAACGACGGCAGACCCAAGCCGACAAGGGTGTCGGTAATGAAAGAATTGAGTTTGGAGTTGGCAATGATTCCTGCAAGGGTTCCAGTCCCGATCAGCATCACGGCAACGCCTGACATTTTCGACAGTCCTGAAGCGGCAAAATCCTTCAGTTTGCCCGCTTGTCCCGATGCGATCGCAGTGACGAGGCCTCCCGCCGGCAGAGCGATAATCGGATCAATCGTAATTCCTGCCGCAGGCCTTAAGGCGAGCAACAGGATGGACACCACCGGACCGCTGAGCGCCGCCCAAAATGCCGGCAGGTGTTGAGCCGTTTGGGTTTCAATCTCATTTGCAGCCACTTTTGTTCCTTTATTTGAAAGGCGTTTTGCCAGCAAGTAAGTGGCGCACAATCCGAAAACAGCGGGAATGATCCCTGCGGCCATCACGGATGTCAAAGGGACGTGAAAGGCATCTGAAGCGGCAATGGCATTAGGGTTTGGCGACATGATATTGCCCGCTTTCCCCCCGCCGATCATTGCCAACAGAATGGCCGCTTTGCTGATAAAGGTCCGTCTCGCGATCGCCAGGGCAATCGGAGCGACTGTGATGACAGCGACATCAACAAATACGCCGACCGTTGTTGATGGCCGTTGCCAATGTTAAGGCAAGCAGCGCCCTTTTTTCTCCGATCTTATTGACAATGGTTTCCGCAATCACTGCTGCGGAGCCGGATTGAATCAGAACGCCGGCGAGCACGCCTGCCGCCAAGATGCGGAGCACCGCAGGAATCATGTTTTTAGCACCTGCTATCATCAAATCCGTCGTCTCTATTAAATCTGCGCCGCCGATTAAGCCTCCGGTCAATGCGCCGATCATCATGCCGTAAGCCGGCGGGACTTTTTTCAGAATGAGAAAGATTGATATGGCTAATGCGCATAAGGCGCCTATTGCATTGATTTGAATATCCATGTGCATACCCTCCCTTACGTCCAATTGTAAACGCTTTCTGTATAAGGGAGAATTGGTCAGGTATACGGATTTCGTTCTTTTATCCTATATTAAAATTGTTCATTTGCACAAAAGGGTGAAAAAAGCGTAATGGCTGTATACAGTTTGAATAGGTCGTCAAACCGTTTTGGATTGCACCCTGTCGCTATTTCAACCTTTCTCAACCGGTAGTTTAATGTGTTGCGGTGAATAAAGAGTCTTGATGAAGTTTCCCCAATTTCGCCGTTTTCTTCTATGTAGCAGAGGAGGGTATGGATTAATTCGCCTTTTTGATCTGCTTGAGAAAGGTGATCCCAGATGTTTCGAAAATGAATCTCCTGATCAGGATGCTCTATCTTTGATAATAAAACAGGAATCGCAAACTCTCGATAATCGAATAAACGACAACTGTTTTTAGCAATCTTGAGCGTTTGTTTTGCACTTTGATAGGAAAATGGCAGCTGCTGAAGCTGATCCGCCTGCTCGCCAAGCGCGCCTCTGATCGTTTTCCATTGGCTGAGCCAGCTGTTCCAAGATGAAAAGAGCTCTGACCTGCTTTTAGTGGGGACGCTTGCCAGAATAACTGCGATCTCTTTTAAAGAAATATTGGCGTACAAATCTTTCGCGGTTAAATGCTTTTCAAGTTTTTTAATAAATGCCGGTTTCATATCAGCTGATGGCAGTTCAAACACAAGACAAGTACGCTGGCCGTCTAGCGGTATGTTCAATCGCTCCGCTCGTTCAAGGAAGTCAAGGGATGCTAGATCAGCCCCCTGAATCATTTGGATGACCGTTTCTTCGCGAAGCCTTTGATCCCATGTCAGCTGTTTTGTTAAAAATGCCTGTTCGACAGTAAGCTCCGCCGCCATTTTAACAAGTTCCCCATAACGGCTGACTTCAGCAGGCGGCCCCGTGATTCCAATAACGCCGATTATTTCATCATGAAATACGATGGGAAGGTTAACGCCGGGTTTTGTGCCCGTTAAAGCCGAGCATTCTTCAGGCGTAATGCTGATAACCTTTTCAGCTGCAAGTGCATCCTTCGCTCCAGCGTGTTCATCACCGATTCTCGAGCGGTCTCCTGAAGCGATGATAACCCCGTTTTCATCCATCATATTAATGTTGTGCCGAATAATCGACATGGTTCTGTCGACAATTTCCGCCGCCAATTCTTTTGATAGGTAATTCATTTCATCATGCTCCCGCCTAAGATCGTTTTTTAAATGGTGATTGTTCCGCCGATCCAGCCTTTTATGAATGGCTTTAAGACCGATATTTCGGCTGTCGTCTATATGATATGGAGCCGTTTAAAATAGAATAAGCAAATAAATCGCCATTGCCTCAACCTGCTATAAATAAAATAATCAAACGGTAGATACCCCACTCTGGGAGATGATCCCCGAATGTATCATTGATGCCATCTGTCATTTTTAAGAGGCTGACCAGTTCATCAAGGAAAGAGACGCCGAGGAGTTCTTCTGTTTTCTGTTTCAATAGGTCTGTTCAGCGTGTAAGCTTGAGGCAAACGACTTATAAAATGTTTCCACAATGCCATCGCCCTTTGCGTTTATCATCATTTTTGCATATAATGAGAAGGGTGAACAATAAAATAAATTTTTTATTAAAAAATCCCTTGACTTAAAAAGATAGGACATGTTATATTAATTCTTGTCGATACGGAGGAATACCCAAGTCTGGCTGAAGGGATCGGTCTTGAAAACCGACAGGGGTGTCAAAGCCCGCGGGGGTTCGAATCCCTCTTCCTCCGCCATTATTGATTTGCATTTTAGTGATTGACTAAGCATAAATTGGAGATTGTGTTGCCGCTGCCTGGATAGGGCGGCGGTTTTTTTGTATATTTTTCAGGAAAAGAGCGGAAAAAAACCGCTCTTTTTTTGATGTCTATCTTTGAATGGCTTCGCTTATTTTTTCAATGATCGGGTCTAGTGAGGCGGAATTGTTGAACAGATCGTAGTCGTCGATATTGACCCTTACGACAGGGCAGGCATTAAAGCCGCTGATCCAGTTTTCGTACCTTGTGTACATTTCCTCCCAGTAAGATCGGTCAGTCTGCAGTTCCATCTCCCGTCCGCGTTTTTGGATGCGGTCGAGAATTGATTCCAAATCGCCCTCCAAATATACTAAGACGTCAGGGCGGGGGAAGTACGGTGTCATGACCATCGCCTCGAACAGGCTTGTATAGGTCTTATAGTCGACTTTTGACATTGTTCCTTTATCGGCGTGCATCTTGGCGAAAATCCCTGTGTCTTCATAAATCGAACGGTCTTGGACAAAGCCGCCGCCTGATTCAAAAATATATTTCTGTTCTTTAAAGCGTTCCGCCAAAAAGAAAATCTGTAAATGAAAGCTCCAGCGTTCAAAGTCATGATAAAAAGCTTCCAAATAAGGGTTGTTTACCACTTCTTCAAGAGATGTTTTAAATCCGAGTCTTTTTGCCAGCTCTTTTGTTAAAGTCGATTTCCCGACTCCTACCGTTCCTGCAACAGTAATAATGGCGTCACTTGGAATATGATGTACACTCATCGAATATACTCCTTTACTTGATCGGCAATCCGCTTAAAAACGGCTTCCGATAAAACAAAATCTTCTTGATCTCCATTGATTTCGATAATGGGCAGCGATGGATCGGCTTCTTTGATGTGTCTGATCGCAGCGTCATAATCCTTGATCAGCTGCTCCAAATAATGCTTGTCCATTTGCTGTTCAAACGGCCGTCCGCGCTTTTTGATCCGCTTTAACAATGTCGGAAGGCTTGCCCGGATATAGATGATCATGTTCGGTTTCGGCAAATCCTCTGTCAAGAGCCCGTAAATTTTTCTGTATTTCTCCAGCTTTTGGCCTTCCAGTGTCCGCTCCGCAAAAATCAGGTTTTTATAAATATGGTAATCCGAGATGACGGGCTTGTTGTTATGTAAATACTTTTTCTCGGTATCTTCAAGCTGCTTATAGCGATTGCAGAGGAAAAACATTTCCAGCTGAAAGCTCCACTCATCTTTATCCTCGTAAAATTTGTCTAGAAAAGGGTTCTCTTCGACAATTTCTTTGACTAGTGACAATGAGAGCGTTTCTGAAAGCATGCAGGCCAATGTTGTTTTTCCCGCCCCGATGGGACCTTCGACAGCGATGAAAGGGGCTGTATTCATAGATGTCCTCCTACTTTTAGAAAAGTCGTTTGCTTTTGATTTTAACCATTCATATTGTATCACATCATCCTCTTTCGACATGAAAAAAACGTTCCGTTAACTTGGGAACGTCCTTTTCACAATGTGAAATTGATCACCAAGCAAAAGCCAGTTCTGCGGGAATGACAGGCCGAGCTTCCAATAGCTGATTCCTCTTAAGTTTAATTCTTTGATCAAATCGAATTTCGCCTGGATGGATCTCGCATCTTCAAACCAGACTTCATGCCGCTTGCCCGCTTTGTCTGTATAGCGGAAAAAGGGTGCCTGGGCTGTTTCGTCAAACGATATGGCCGCATTATTTTCGCTTGCGATTTGTATCGCCTGCTGCGGACTGATGGCTCTGGCCAATTCCCCTCCGGGAGTATACGGAAGAGTCCAATCATAGCCGTACAGGTTTTGTCCCATGACAATTTTATTGGCGGGCATTTCTGTGAGCGCGTACTCGATAACATCCCGTACAGGCCCGATCGGCGACACCGCCATTGGCGGACCTCCGCTGTACCCCCATTCATATGTCATCAGCACGACAAAATCGACAATTTGACCGTGCGCCCGGTAGTCGTGGGCTTCATACCATTGTCCCGGCTGATCGGCTCTTGTTTTCGGCGCGAGGGCGGTTGAGATCAACCAACCTTCCCGTCTGAAACGATCCCGGGCTTCCCGAAGAAATTGATTATATGCTTCTCTATCCTCCGGCCTTAAGTATTCAAAGTCAAAATGAATGTCTTTGAAACCGTATCTCCTGGCGGCGGCCACAATGTTATTCAGCAATCTGTTTTTGACATTCTCGTCCCTCAAGATGATCCTGCCGAGCTCAGCGCTGAATGCTTCATTTTCAAGATTGGTCACAATCATCATCATGGTCGTCCGCTGTCTGTCGGCAATTTCTTTTAAACCGTTGAGCGGCGGTTCTTCAAGTGTGCCGTCCCGTTTTGCCTGAAAGCTGAAAGCGCCGAGATATGTCAGGTATGGCACCGCCTCTCTTGCCGCCTGCTGAAGAGCGGGGCTGACCGTTTCTCCGCGGGGCTCTATATAAGCGTTTGATTCGATGTTCCGCTTTGGCCGCGGAGGGATGTACAGCAGTATTCCGACAGGCAAAACGGCGGTGATCAGAATGCGGTTGATTCTGGCCAGTTCAGCAGGGGGGATATTAAAGCGCGCCGCAATCGATGCCAGTGTATCTCCTTGTCTGACTTCATAAAATTGGCCGGCAATCGGGATGACGATGGTTTGTCCGACCACAAGCCGATTTGGATTGGGAATTTCATTTGTTTCGACAATTTCATTGACCGTCGTCCTGTACCGGTTCGCAATTCTATATAAGGTATCGCCTCTTTGCACGACATAAATCTGAATGGAAAACGCCTCCTTTCTCATTGCTACCAATATATGAGGAAAGGAAGTGTTTCATGCTCTAAGTTTTCCTCATGAGATTTTGGGCGGTGGTGATATTGGCAAACAGGACATTCTCCATCATCGTCACTGCATATCGGTTATCTTTTTCATGATTTGAAGCAATGCAATCGCGAGGGATCGTGATTTTATATTCACGCATATAGGCGTCATTTGCTGTGAAAAGTACGCAAATATTGCCGGCGATTCCCGTAATGATTAAATGATTGATATGAAGTTCATTTAATAATGTTTCAAGAGCGGTTCCGTAAAAGGCCGAGTGTTTCGGCTTGATTAAAAAATAGTCCCTTTCTGTGGGCGCGAGCTGTTTAATGATGTTTTCACTTTTGCCATTCTTGCATTTCTTTATAATGGCAGCAATATCCGCTTGCCAAATTCCGAAATGGTCATTAATGTAGATGATAGGCCAATTGATATGTTCGGCATGTTTTTTTAGAGCCAGAATATTGTCGGCTATCTCCTCCGTTTTTTTGGAAAGTGTGTGACCCATATCGAAATGAAAATCATTGATGATGTCTACAATAATGAGTGCGGTATCTGAAGTGGACAAGGCCGCTTTGTCTCCTTTCAGGTTCATATTTCATTTCTATATGTTAGCCTTTCTTGATGGGGAAAAAACATTGAAAGAGTGCATGCAGATGACACAAGACGAGCTTTATATGAAGGAAGCGATCCGCGAAGCGAAAAAAGCTGAAGAAAAAGGAGAGGTGCCGATCGGCGCCGTGCTGGTTCTGGATGGCGAAATCATTGCCCGTGCCCATAACTTAAGGGAGACGGAACAAAGGTCGCTTGCACACGCGGAGATGCTTGTCATTGACGAAGCGTGCAGGAAGCTGGGAACCTGGCGGCTTGAAAGAGCGGTGCTTTACGTGACGCTTGAGCCCTGTCCGATGTGTGCCGGAGCGGCTGTGCTTTCCCGGATCGATAAAGTAGTATTCGGCGCATTCGACCCAAAAGGCGGCTGTGCAGGTACTTTAATGAACCTTCTTGAGGAGGAGCGGTTTAATCATCAGGCAGAAGTGGTCAGCGGTGTAATGGAAGAGGAATGCGGCCGGCTGCTCAGCGATTTTTTCCAGCGTCTTCGCGCAAAAAAGAAAGCGGAAAAGCAAAACAAACCGCAATGACGGATATTTGCAATTTAGGATGAAACAAGTTATACTAATGAGTGCGTCACAAGCAGACGCATGATAATTTGATATTTATTTTGCCGTGCTAAGCGGGGAGGTAGCGGTGCCCTGTACTCGCAATCCGCTCGAGCGAGGCCGAACTCCTTTCTCGAGGTTCGTTTACTTTAAGGTCTGCCTTAAGCAAGTGGTGTTGACGCTTGGGTCCTGCGCAATGGGAATCCATGAACCATGTCAGGTCCGGAAGGAAGCAGCATTAAGTGGAACCTTCCATGTGCCGCAGGGTTGCCTGGGCTGAGCTAACTGCTTAAGTAACGCTTAGGGTAGCGAATCGACAGAAGGTGCACGGTAAATCAATCATCAAATTAAAGACTCATCTATTTAAAGATAGATGAGTTTTTTTCTTAAGAAGAGCTTTTGGAATTGAAAGCCGCTTCATGTATAATAAAGTTGAAGATATCAAGAGGAGGGCGTATTTGTGAGTTACCAGGCTTTATACAGAGTGTTCAGGCCGCAGTTATTTGAAGATGTAGTCGGTCAGGAGCACATCACGAAAACGTTGCAAAATGCCCTTTTACAAAAGAAATTTTCGCACGCTTACTTGTTTTCCGGACCGAGGGGAACGGGAAAGACAAGCGCTGCAAAACTGTTTGCCAAAGCGGTCAACTGTGAGCATGCTCCAGTCAGTGAACCGTGTAACGAATGTTCCGCGTGCAAAGGCATTACAAACGGTGCGATTTCAGACGTAATCGAAATCGATGCCGCATCCAACAACGGTGTGGATGAAATACGCGACATTCGCGATAAAGTCAAATTTGCCCCGTCCGCTGTGACGTATAAAGTATATATCATAGATGAAGTACATATGCTTTCTATTGGCGCATTTAACGCACTTCTTAAAACACTTGAAGAACCGCCTGAGCATTGTATTTTTATTCTCGCAACGACAGAGCCTCATAAAATCCCTTTAACCATTATTTCTCGATGTCAGCGTTTTGACTTTAAAAGAATCACGTCCCAGGCGATTGTCGGACGAATGAACAAAATCGTTGAAACGGAGCAGTTCAAGGTGGAGGAAGGCGCCTTGGAAATCATTGCCGGAGCAGCAGACGGAGGAATGAGGGATGCTTTAAGCCTTCTGGATCAAGCGATATCCTTCAGCGGCGAGGAGCTTACGATCGATGATGCCTTGCTGATCACGGGAGCCGTGTCTCAGCATTATATAGGAAAACTGGCGAATTCGCTTTATGAAAAAAATGTTTCCGGCGCGTTAGAGACACTGAACGAACTGCTGCAACAGGGGAAAGACCCGGCAAAGCTGATCGAGGATATGATCTTCTATTTCCGGGATATGCTTCTCTATCAAACCGCGCCCGACTTAGAAGGCGTGCTTGAAAAGGTGAAAGTTGACGAAGAGTTCCAAAGCCTCTCCCGTCAAATTCCTGCGCCTGCTCTTTATGAAATGATTGATATTTTAAATAAAAGTCACCAGGAAATGAAATGGACGAATCATCCGCGCATCTTTTTTGAGGTTGCGGTTGTGAAGCTCTGCCAAGGAGCGGCAAAAGCGGAGGCGCCTTCAGCGGGGCAGCCGGAGGTGGAAAACCTCGTCAACAAGGTCCGCCTTCTTGAACAGGAAATTGAAAGGCTCAAAACATCGGGGATACAGGTTTCCGCGGCTCCAAGTCAGCCGAAGGAAGCGCCCCGTCCTCACAAAAGCGCGAAAAACGGATATAAGGCGCCTGTCGGTCGCATCCATGAAATTTTAAAAGACGCCACAAGGGCGGACCTCGAAAAATTAAAGGGCTTCTGGGGAGAGCTGCTTGCTCAGCTCAAACAGCAAAATAAGGTGTCGCACGCCGCTCTTTTAAATGACAGCGAGCCGGTGGCGTCGTCTTCCAAGGCATTTGTTCTTTCGTTTAAATATGAAATCCATTGCAAAATGGTTGCCGAGGATAATAATGGAGTCCGAACAAACCTCGAGCACATATTGGAGGGAATGCTCGGCCACAGAATAGATATAGTTGGCGTTCCTGAAGCCCAATGGGGTAAAATAAGAAAAGAATTTTTGCAAGATCATCAGCAGGAAGACACAGAAGCGAATGAATCAAAAGAAGAAGATCCGCTCATAGCAGAAGCGAAAAAGCTCGTTGGGGCGGAATTGATTGAAATTAAAGAATAAAACATGAAAGAGAGTGGATGATCAGTATGCGCGGTGGAATGGGAAATATGCAAAAAATGATGAAGCAAATGCAAAAAATGCAAAAGGATATGCAAAAGGCACAGGAAGAACTGGCTGAAAAGGTGCTTGAAGGCACAGCAGGCGGAGGAATGGTCACCGTTAAAGTGAACGGTCAAAAAGAAGTCATCGATGTAATCATTAACGAAGAAGCCGTCGACCCTGACGATGTAGAAATGCTTCAAGATCTCGTCCTTGCAGCGACAAACGACGCTTTGAAAAAAGTTGACGAAGTGACAAATGAAACAATGGGTAAGTTTACAAAAGGGATGAACATGCCGGGTTTATTCTAGGAGGAAAATAAGAATGCAGTATCCTGAACCAATATCAAAGCTGATTGACAGCTTTATGAAATTGCCAGGAATCGGACCCAAAACGGCGGTCCGTCTGGCTTTTTTTGTTCTCAGTATGAAAGAAGATGTTGTGTTAGATTTTGCAAAGGCATTGGTAAACGCAAAGCGCAATTTGACATATTGTTCGATTTGCGGCCACATAACGGATCAAGATCCCTGCTATATTTGCGAAGATACGAGAAGAGACAAATCGGTCATATGTGTTGTTCAGGATCCAAAAGATGTCATTGCCATGGAAAAAATGAAGGAATACGAAGGCTTGTACCATGTGCTGCATGGTGCAATTTCTCCGATGGATGGCATTGGACCGGAAGATATTAAAATTCCCGAATTGCTGAAGCGATTGCAGGATGATCAAGTAACTGAAGTGATTCTCGCCACAAACCCAAATATAGAAGGAGAAGCAACTGCCATGTACATTTCGAGGCTTTTAAAGCCATCTGGCATCAAGCTGTCCCGCATTGCCCATGGACTTCCGGTCGGCGGCGATTTGGAATATGCAGATGAAGTCACTCTTTCTAAAGCGCTAGAAGGCAGACGTGAAATGTAGAGGGAGGATTGCAAGACCATGGGTTTTCTTCGGAAAAAGAAGCTTAGAAAAGAATTTGATAACAAGCTGGTTGAACAGCTGATGCAGCAAAAAGAAGAATGGAACAGGCAACAGCGGCTGATTGAAAACAGCCTTGAGCCTTCCGCTGAAGTCCTCTACGAGTTGAAAGTAGCTGAAGCAAAGTACTTTTTTTATTTGCGGGAAGCCAAAAAAAGAAACTTAAGAATCGGCGGATGGAAGTAGCAGGTCTATTTACGTGAATCTCTTCATATGCTTGTACTAGAAAAGGTGAGGAGTGAGAGAGTTCATGGGATCTGTTATCATTATCGGGGCAATTGCGGCTTTGGTTGCCCTGCTGTTTTTTTCAAAGACCGCCTTTAAACCTTTAAAATGGATCGGGACGATTGCCGTTCGATTGATCATCGGCGCCCTGTTGTTGTTTTGTGTAAATCTGTTTGGAGAAAGCATTGGCATTCATGTGCCGATTAATATTGTGACAACGGGGGTCAGCGGATTATTAGGTGTACCGGGGGTAGCGGCTCTCATCGTAATTAAACAATTTATCGCTGTTTAAATTATTGTTGACATCTGTTCTTAAAGGTGTTAAATTTATATTCGTCGCTAATGACGAATTATTTTTTTTGAAAAAAGTTATTGACGACACATCAGATTGATGTTAATATATTATAGTCGCTTCGAGAGAGGCAACGAAGTTCTTTGAAAACTAAACAAGACAAAACGTACCTGTTAATTCATTTTTATAAATCGCACATGCGAGTGTGCGTAGTCATTATCAAACTTTTCATGGAGAGTTTGAT
>NZ_JBIYSN010000015.1:0-18673 GCF_046464135.1 Bacillus sp. z60-11
TTCTGGTGTAGAACATTAGCAAAACACCTTCCTTTTAAGTCCTTTTCTTTATTATAAAATGAAGAAATGGATGATTTAAGGGAAAAATAAAAGACTGTCGAGATTTTCTCGACAGCCTGAAAAACAGCTGTCTTGCGAAGACAGCTGTTTTTTTCCGCTTATTCCTAACAACAATCCCAATGATACAATACGTTTGAAAAATCTTTTTTCTTCAGATCATCGGGCCGAATGAAAAAGTTGGCGATCCCTACATCTCCCCACATCGCGTCAATGTCATCATCCGAATCAATTTGCAATAGAAGCATCGTATGTTCCCCATTATCATAGATCCGCGGGTCTGTTTGTGTAAAACAGGCATAGCCGCCGATTTTATGGGAGAAATCGCCGTGCATGTCATGATACTCTTCGAAAACCGCTTCCTCTTGATCTCCGAATTGTTCAAAAAATGACCACACATCCAGTCCGGCGTATTGTTCAAATTGAAAATCAGCAGGAGAGACCAACTCAGACCGCTTTTCAGGTATAATTGAAGCCTCACATCCAATCGGAAATTGCAGCTCGTCCTCAAGTTTGACAAATGAAAAGTCGGTGACAAGCTCGGCTTCATCGTCAATCAGATCCTCAAAATACTTAATGCAAAAACTCGTTTGTTCACACGGATTGTCAAAATTTAAACCGTAAACATCATCGCTGACAGAAATGAAAAAAAGCAGAATTCCTGAATCCGGGAAATGTTCGAGCTGAGGCATTTCGGAAAAATTAATTTGTGCAAGCAATTTCATCGGTTTTCCCTGGCTGTCTACAGGATAGCGCTCAGATTTCGGAAAATAAGGATCACCTGCCAGTTTGCTGTCATATCGGCCGGTTTTTGCTTTTTTCACTTTTAAATTCAAATAGTCACGTGCTGATTTTTCAAATTGTCCGCGGAATCCGGCCATTTTTTCAGGTAATGGAAACGCTTTTTCCATCTCTTTCGCCCTCCTTCTGATTGCCTATCCTTCTTCATGCGATCCTGCTGATTCAGGGCAAGATCTATTAAATAACTAGAAATAATAGTTAAATAGTAACAAAGATCACCAGGGCAAACAATGAATAAAAAGCAACAAAAAATATTGGCTCACAGGTATATTTGTCTAATGTTTTCACATAAATAAGGCTGCCGACATTGTCGACAGCCTGCGGATCAAATGAATCCGCTGCTTAACCGCACTCCCTCATCGTTACGCTGCCGTTTTGACAAGGCATCACGCCGATTAAAGGGATATGCGAATTAAACCGATTTTACTTGTTCAATCAGCTGATGGATCACCCAAGCCACGCCATTTTCATCGTTTGTCGGCGCCACTTCATCCGCCATCTCTTTAATATCCTCACGGGCATTTCCCATGGCAAAGCTTTTTCCCGCTATTTTCAGCATGGAATAATCATTGAGGCTGTCACCGACGGCTGCTGTTTCGCAAAGAGGAATGCCGAGTTTTTGAGAAAGCTTTTCCAAAGCGAGTCCTTTTGATGCCTGAAGGTGTTCCAGCTCAAAGTTGTGCTCTGCCGAAGTGACAAGTGTGAGGTCTTTTTCACCTTCAAATCGCTGCCAGCCTTTCTTAAGCTTTTCTTGATCAAACGAAAAGCCCAAGATGTTGTATACATTCACATTCCGGTCAGGCTGAAAAAGCTCGCGATAGGAGCCGATATAGGCATATCCATGCTGGCTGAGCTGCTGTTCGGCGGCCAGCTGCAGCCTGGATAAGTCGGCTTCGGGATTTGCACTTTTTAAGCGGTCCAATTCGATCTCAAGGAGCTCTTTTCCATTTTGCGGTGTAAAGATCGCATCATCGCTGAATACCTCATAATAGTAATTCTTTTCTTCAAGCCACTGAAGAATTCCTTCCGCCTTGTTCCGATCAATCGGAACGGCATGGTACAGGCGGCCTTCTGGATCGTGAATCACCGCACCGTTTGCGCTGATGATCCATGTCTTCAAGCCGGTCGGATTAAAAATCGCCTCTACATCAAATGAAGCCCTTCCTGTGGCAATCACCACTTCAATCCCATGCTCCCTGGCTTTTATTATCGCATCTATGCTTTCTTCGGCGACTTTGCTTCCACTATTTAAAAGCGTTCCATCCAAATCCAACGCAATCATTCTCATCTCGTAAACTCCCCCTCTTCATTTCCTTCATGCCCCGCTACGACGAGCTCCACTCCATTCTCATCGAGCAGCTTCTGAAAAGCTTCCCCCGGCAGCCGGTCTGTGATCAAGAGATCGATATCGCTTAACTCAGCATATCGATAAAAATCCGATTTTCCGATTTTCAAATGGTCGGCGAGCGCAATCACTTGTTTCGCCTGGGAAATGATTTTTCGTTTGACCATCCCATCCTCTTCATGGGCGATCGTAAGCCCGTGCTCAGAAATCCCCACAACTCCGATGAACGCTTTATCAACATGATAGCACGACAACTTTTCAATCACGGAAGCGCCGTATAAAAACCGGTGCTCTTTTTGCAGTTTTCCGCCAAGCAGGTGGATACAGGCCCCCGGTTTTGCAGAAAGAACCTCCGCCTGATTAATCGAGTTGGTAATGATTGTGCAATTGAGATCAGGCAAATGCTCGGCACATGCTTGAACGGTGGTGGATGCGTCAAAGATGATGCGGTCGCCTTCCCTGATCAGTGAAGCGGCCGCTTTGCCGATCAAGCTTTTTTCTTCAGACACGATATTCAGCCGTCCTGAGTAATCTTTGATTTCATCATGAATTGTCGGAAGAATCGCTCCGCCTCTTGTTCTGATAATCGCTCCCTGTTCATTCAGCTTGACGAGATCGCGCCTTGCAGTATCCCTTGAAACCTGAAATAATGAACAAATCTGGTCAACGGAAATCCGTTTATGTTCCTTTAAATAGTCAATGATAGAAATAAGCCTTTCCTCTTGATACACTGAATCATTCCTTCTTAAGTGAATTTCATCATTTATAAGTGATTATAAGTTTATACAGCTAATAAATCAAGAATAAATAAGTGTTTTTAAGCAAAAAAAAGCCTGAGGGCCGGATTTTTTCCAGCGTCACTCAGGCTTTCATACTAAAGTGAAAATGTTCCATATTGAGACTGCCACACGTCGCGAAATCCTTCAAGATCACGTTTGACAGCCGGCAGACCAGGCATATTCGCCAAAAGCTCCGGACTGATCGTCGCCTCATGGCTCCCCGCCTCCATGGCGGCAATGATCTGGCCGTTATGTTTAAAACTTGCCGCAAGCACTTTGCAGTTCAATCGGTAAGTATGAAATACTTCGGCAATCGTTTTGACAACACCTGCCCCGTCGCCGCATTCTTGATCAATCCGATTGACATATGGCGCGACATATCCGGCTCCGGCTTTTGCTGCAAGAACCGCCTGTAAAGGGGTATAAACCGTTGTCCCTGTTGTTTTGATGTTGTCTGCTGTAAGCTTCTGAATGGCATGCAGACCTTCATTCGTTACCGGAATTTTAATCCACACGTTACCGTCCAGCCAGTCATGCACATATTTCGCCTGCTCTATTATGCCTGCACAATCCTCGGCAATGATTTGCACATGAAGGGGCAGGCGGCTTGGAAGAAGCCGGCGAATCTCTTGAATATGCTGTTTAAAAGGGCGTTTTTCTTTCGCAATTAAAGCAGGATTCGTCGTCACTCCATCAATGGGAAAGGAACCCAGCAAATGTTCAATCTTTGCTATATCGGCTGTATCAACCAGCATTTTCATTCCTGATCACTCCCTCCGCTTAATGCATGACCTGTCCCCCGGTGACATTGATTGATTGGCCCGTCATGTAGGACGCCTGGTCGGATGCATAAAATAAAACGGCATTGGCGATATCATCGTACGTGCAGCCCCGCTTCAGCGGAACTTTTTCCGTATATACGCGCTCGACTTCGCTTTCCGGGATGCCCAGCTTCTTCGCATACTGCGGAATTAAGCTTTGAAACATCGGAGATTTCAACAGGTTCCCCGGCATAATGCTGTTGACGCGGATATTGTGCTCTGCCAGATCAAGTGCGAGGCTTTGGGTGAGCCCGACCCCGCCAAACTTTGAAGCCGAATAAGCCGTATTATGTTTGCTGCCGACTTTTCCGGATTTTGAATTGATTTGAATGATCGACCCGCTTCCTTGTTTAATCATGACATTTGCCGTTTCTTTCGCGCAGAGAAAGTATCCCGTAAGGTTGACCTCAAGCGTCTTCTCCCAATCCTTCAGCTGAAAGTCTGTGATTTTATTGCTTTTTGCGACCCCGGCGCTGTACACCATGACATCGATCGTCTTGAATTCCGCAGCCGTTTTTTCAACCATCTGTCTGACATCGGCTTCATTGGTAAAATCGGCTTGGACCGCCAATGATTTGACGCCATATTTTTCAGCCGCTTCTTCAGTGGTCTTTTTCGCGTTTTCACCGTTGATATCTGCAACCGCAACATCATAACCGGCTTCGGCCATGCGGTAGGAAAGGGCTTCGCCAAGGCTCTGCCCTCCGCCGCAAATCAATGCAGTTTTTCGTTCATTTATTTTCATATCGCATGCGCTCCTTATGACCATCTTTGAATTTGAATGGTGTCTCCGACCAATACTTCAGGTAATGGTTTTTCTTCAAGATACAGTGTCCCGGGCAATTCAGCAGCGTGGGATCCGTCAAACTTCAGCGTGATATGGCCGAGGCTGGCCAGATTTTGGGCAACGGCTCCTCCAACGGCTGTCACTTTGTAAGACTTTCCGCCCAGCAAAAGTTCATCGCCTTCTTTAAAGTCACTTTCCACAGGATTGATATCTATAGATAAACAGTAGTCTACCAATTCTTCCGGCGCTCCTTCGCCGAACAGGATGAGCATGTTCTCATCTGCAAAAGCGGATGAGAGGACTCCGATCTTGTTTACCGTCGTTTTATAGAGCATTACCATCTATTTCCCCTCCATAAAAAATCTAGCTGTCATATAGTCCAAAGCTTGCCAGCCAGGCAATGAAAACGGTCGGCGCCCCCGTCAAAAAACGCGAATAAAGGACGGATGGCACTCCGACTTCAACCGTTTCGACTTCCGCTTCCGCAAGTCCGAGACCGACGGGAACAAAGTCGGCGGCAGCTTGTGAATTGATCGCGAACAAGGCCGGCAGCGCCAAATTCGGCGGAATATTACCTTTGCCAATCTCCACCCCGATCAATGAACCGACAACCTGGGCGATCACCGCCCCAGGTCCGAGAAACGGGGAAAGCAGCGGAAATGAGCAGACGAGCGAGATTAATAGCAAGCCCGGCAAAGAGCCTGCAAAAGGAGACAGAAATTTGGCAAAAATATCGCCGATTCCCGACTCTTTAATGACGCCGATCAACAAGGCGACAAATGCCATGAAAGGCAGAATCGTTTTGATAACGGTTTCAATTGCATCCCGGCCAGCCTGATAAAAGACGCTGACAACAGATCCCATCGCCATCCCGATTCTTGCCATCAGTCCTTTAGGCGCCTGCTGTTCACTAATTTTTTTCTCTGTGCTATAATGGTTTTGTTTATTTTCAATATGATTTTCTTTTAGAATATTGGACTGTTTCGGCTCCTCTTCAGCCTCATGCAGTTTAATATTCTCTTTTTTTACGCCTGAAACATAGATATCTTCCGTAATATGTGCGGCGAGCGGCCCGCTTTTCCCGGTTGCCATGAGGTTGATTGTCGGGATTCGTTTTTGCGGATAAAGACCGCAGCGAAGCGTGCCTCCGCAGTCAATGATCACTGCGGCCATCTCTTTTTCGGGAACCGTCGTCTTAAAGCCGTCGACAAGCTCACAGCCTGTCAGCTCCGCCAAACGGTCGGCGATCTCCGGTTTGTTTCCTCCCGTGATATAAACGATTTTATTTTTCTCTCCATCAGGGGTGATCACAAGCGGTCCGCCAAATCCTCCCTGTCCTCTTGAAACGACAACTGAACGATAGGAACTCATGTTTCACGCCCTCCTTATTTAAGATCCACCGAGTTTTTCAATTGAATGCCCTGCTGTTTAGCCGCATAGTTTGTTGTGAAATCGGTCACCCAGCCTCGCAAAAAGTTTGTGAAAATTCCGACTAAAAAGTAGCGCAAAGCCAGCTCTGTCGTGTCATGCCCCAATGTCGTGATGCCGGCGGCGATCCCGAGAAAGACGAAAAGCTCGCCGGGATTCACATGGGGAAAGAGTCCGTTATGAGTATGACAAGAATAGGAAGCGGCCGCATAATAGCTCGGTTTATATTTTTCAGGCAAAAATCTTCCAAGCGACAGCGTCATCGGATTGGCAAGCATAAACGTACCGATGACAGGCAAAACCAGATACCTTGTCAAAGGGTTTTTTCCCGACTTTCTCGCAAGTGTTTCAACGCGCTGTTCTCCTATCAGACGTATGAGTGCGTTCATGGCGACAAGCAGCATGATCAGTAAAGGAACGATGTCTGTAAGCATGCTGACAAAAACTTCTCCGCCGTGTCTGAACAAATCCATAAACTTCTCTGCAAGCCATGTTACGTTTTTCATGTTTCACCTCTTTTTTTTGTATAAAGATTCATCAGTTTTTGAAGCGGCGTTTTCTTCGGCGGGATATCACCCCCTTTCGTGACGATGTCAAATGTTCTTAAGGCATCTTCGATCGCCATCTTGGTCAGACGGTCGTGCGGGGCAAGCTCCTCAGGACCGATTTTCAGCAAGTATTTTCCCTCAAAGCCCGGTAATGGCCTGACCCTTGAAAAAACCGTCACTCCCTGCATTTTGGAGGCCTTAAGAATTTTGTTCCGTTTATCAATGACAAACAAAACGACCGTGCCGGCTCGGAATAAACCGGTCCGCTTGCCGACCGCTACCCTTCCCAAACGTCTGTATTCCGCAAATGTTCGATTGAAATGCCTGATCTGCCAAAAACCAAAAATGCTTTGGAGAAGCCAGGCCAGCCCGAGGGCGATGATAAAATAAATGATCATGTTTGATTTTTCACCTCCTCGGCGATTTCCCTCGCTGTTTGGGCAGTTGTCACCAAAATATTGATGTATCGGCCCTTAGCTGCACCTATAATGGAAGGGACCTTTTCATGGGACTCGGCGAGACCGATCGAATACTCCAGACTTTTGAGCCGATTGATGTCGATCGCGATCGTTCTATCATTAATCTCCGTCTCTACCAATCTTCCTTGACGGTCAAAAAAACGGGAGCATATATCCCCGACTGCCTGTTTTTCTTCCAAGCGCTCCATATCCTGATCACCGTAAAATCCGGTCCAAATCATATTGGATGAGCTGAGCGGGGCTCCGATTCCCACAGCAGCAACGGTAAGGTCGTTCCATAAACCTTCGATTTTTTTGAAATAGTGGGATTTCACGATTTCATCCTTCGTTTCCTTTTTTTCAACGACGGCCGCCGCATCAATAAAATAGGGAGTGCCGCCAAAATCGCTGGCGATGGAGTAGACGATGCTGTTCACATGATATTTCGTGTCCATTGCGCCCGGACCGCCGACAAGCGGAACAAAAGAAGCGCTCCGCTTTTTCACGCCGTGGAATTCGCCGATCATTCCCGCCATCGTCGTTCCCCATGCGAAGCCGACGGTATCCCCGTCTTTAACGATGCGTTTTAACATATCGGCCCCTGCTTTGCCGACGGCTTTCTTCTTTTCTTCCTCTGTTTGGCCGGGACTCGTCTCGCAAATGTATACTTCTTTGAGACCCAGCAGCTGTTCGAGCTCGCGTTCCAAATCATAGTGCGCACCGATGTGGTCATCAATGGTAATTTTGACGATCCCCTCGTCCCGCGCTTTTTTCAGCATGCGTCCGACAGTTGTCCTGTATATCCCTGTCGCTTTTGCGATCTGGCTTTGTGTCATATCTTCTTCGTAGTACATCTTGCAGATTTTGATTAACAGACGCTTATCTTCCTTCATCTCCACCTGAGATCACCCTTCACTTTGCACATTTGAGCAAACATTGATCATTTGTTGTGTATTCGCTTTCATTATACAGATGTGGTTTTTCCCCGTCAATTTAAATTTGTCTTTTTTATGTCTAAAATAAAAAAGCCGGTCGTGTAAGACCGGCCATAAGAGGGGTAAAACGGGGAGGTTGATTGATTTTTTATAAAAAGGGGTAAAAGGGGGGCTTTGCTTTCCTAGGCATCGGCTGGTTCACGGGCCTTTCCGCCTATAAATCGTACTGAACGGGCAACGACTTCGGTTTTAAAGAACCGGTTTCCTTCTGAATCAATCCCATTTCGGGTCTGAATTCTTCCAGCCAGCCCGATGATCGAGCCTTTTCTGCAATATGCAGCCGTGTTCTCAGCCGTTTTGCGCCACAGTGTGCAATTGATAAAGTCCGTCTCCATTTCGCCGGCTGCATTTCTGAAATACCGGCCGACAGCCAAGGTAATGTTCGCCACCGGGACGCCGTCCGGTGTGTACCGAAGCTCCGGGTCCTTCGTCAAACGCCCGACCAGCATGATCTGATTAAACATTTTGTCCCTCCCTTCGTACTCGGTTGCCCCCAGTTTATACGAGAAAAGCATATAAGAAAAATGGCGATAAGAGAAAAAAGAATAACGAAAATTGCGTTTTTTTATTATAATTTTTGCTTTTTCCTCCCACAAATCATGAACATCATTTCTTTCTTATTTACAAAGTACGTATTTTTTAAAAACTGCAGAAACACAGGAGATGCCAGCCATTGTTCAGAATACAAGCGGACATATGAGCCTCCGTCCCAAGCATACAGCCGGAATGACAATTCTTTCTCTTTGAATGTTACTTGAAATTCGTATATTTCCATCTGATCCTTTGTTTCATAGCGAAACACAATACCTTCATGGCAGTACATATCAATCTCATACTTATGGTCGCCGCCCAGAAAACGAATCAGTGGTTTGGATTGAAGACAATCAGCAGACGGATTGTATTTGATTACAAATACTTCTTTTAAGTAAAAATGGTTCATAAGTCACCTCCTGCTCAATATCACCTAAAGTATAAATAAAAATAAAGCATTATCAAATACTTTTTGTAAAATTAAAAATAAGCGGACAGCCGCAGTTTAGGAGCTCTCAAACTGAATGTGATATAATGGTTATACAACTAAGGAAGCTTGTGAGGTGATAGCGATGAAAACCTTTAGGCTTATTGATTTGAAAATCGTACGCCAGGATGAATCGTCAAAACAGCTTGAAGAGTTCCCGCTGATTGACGGCCTTATTATCAATAAGGAAGACGGTGAAAACCATTGGATGGTCGAAGGGCTGGTCTCCAAGGAATACCGGTATTTTTTTGAATATCTTCTGCAGGAAGGCAAAGAAGTGAAAGCGTATGTGACGATTACCAAAAAAAGCAATCGGCCGGCACAGCTTCTGGCAAAGGTGAAAAACATTACGGTTCTCGGCGAGCACGTTTCCGTTTTATTGGACGGCAAAATGGTGAGCTCAAAGCTGAGGAAGGATTCAGACAAGATTTTAGAAGGATTGATGAAAGAAGGCTACTCCGGTGACCGGCTTCTTGAAGCATTCAAACAAAATATATAAAAAGGCTGCGCGGAAAACGGCAGCCTTTTCGTGTCGAGTGTTTTAAGATCGCTTCGCCTGCTCTTTTAACAGATCGCGGATTTCCTTGAGCAGCTCTTCCTGCGGATCCGGAGCGGCTTCTTCTTCTTTCTCATCCTGCTTTTTCTTTAACTTCGAGATATAACGGACGAACAGAAAGATCGAAAACGAAATAATAAAGAAATTCACAATCGCCTGTATGAACAGCCCGTATTTCACTTCGGCATCTCCAAATGTGAAGGAAAGCGCCGAAAAATCCAAGCCTCCGAGCAGAAGGCCGAGAATGGGCATCATGATATCATTGACAATTGATGTCACGATTTTGCCAAAGGCGCCTCCAATAATGACCCCGATGGCGAGATCAATCACATTTCCTCTGATCGCAAAGCTTTTAAAATCATTCCACATACAAGGATCACCTTTTCTTTTTATGATAAAAAAACAAATGGGTTGATCGAAAACCCATCTGTCAAAGGATTATTCCTGCTTTTCTCCGAGCGAAAACATCAGCTCGGCCTCACAAACGATTTCACCGTCAACCGTGGCGATCCCTTTTCCTTTGCCGATTGAACCGCGGAAGCGGATCACTTCAAGCTCAAGATGCAGCTGGTCTCCCGGTTTGACTTGTTTTTTAAAGCGGCAGCTGTCAATCCCCGCAAAGAACGCCAGTCTTCCGCGATTTTCTTCCTTCATCAGGAGCGCAACAGCTCCCATTTGCGCGAGCGCTTCAACAATCAAGACACCCGGCATCACCGGATACTCCGGAAAATGACCGTTGAAAAATTCTTCGTTTACCGTGACATTTTTATAACCTTTTGCCCGTTTCCCTTCTTCTACTTCTGTCACCCGGTCTATGAGCAAAAAGGGATAACGGTGGGGAATTATTTCTTTGATTTGCTGAGCATCAAGCATCGCCTTGACATCTCCTTTTTTTGAAAAGTATGTATAGAACTATGTTAAGCGCCTCATTCTGTACAACTGGAAGTATATTATGAAACGGAATCTTTTTCAACAAAAGATATGAACAACCCGTTGTCAAGAGCCGGCGGAATCCGAGCCCGGATGGTGTATATAAAAAAGAGCAGACTGCCCAGCATTCGCTCGAGTCTGCTCTTTTTGAAACGTCAGCGCACTGAATTGATGAGCCCCATCATTTGGTCGCCCATTGAGATCGCACGCGAATTCATTTGATAAGACCGCTGTGAGGAAATCAGATCGGTCATTTCCTTTGAAATATCTACGTTGGACGATTCGAGAAAGCCCTGTTTCATCGAGATGTCCTGCCGCCCCGCACCGTTTAAATTGATGAGGGCTGTGTCTCGCAAATCTTCTCTGACAGAGAAAAGATTGCCTCCTTCTGCAGCAAGAGCCTGCGGCTTAACCGCCTGGGCAATGCCTAAATTGAAGCTTAAAGGCGCTTCGGCTTGGTTTCCTGTTGACACGGTTATCGTTCCGCTGCCGTCTACTTGAAAGTTTTGATAACGCCGGTCGAAGCGTATGGCATCCCCATTCTCATCAAGCAGAGGATGCCCTTCTTTGGTGACCAGTTCCAGCTGGTTGGCGTTTCCAGGCGCAGGCGTCAAATAAAATGTTCCGTCCCGCGTATATTGAACTTCGCCATCGACATCAACCTGAAAGAATTGGTAAGGGGAAGTCAGCGCGATATCAAGATCGCGGCCCGTCTCCTTTAAGCTCCCTTGCTTTTGTGTCAGCCGTTCCGTCAAGACGGCCCCGACGCCGAGCCGAAGCCCGGGCGGTGTCTTTCTGCTTTGCGCCACTTCATTATTCTTCTCATCCACTTGTTCAATCTGCTGTCTTACCAGCTCGGAAAAGCTTGTATTTTCCGCTTTATATCCCGTCGTATCAGTGTTTGCAAGGTTATGACTGATACTGTCAATCTGTTTTTGCAGCTGATTCATTGTATTTGAAGCTGTTATCATGGATCTAAGCATTGTTTTTTAACATCCTCCATTTATTTCGTCGGAAGCATCCTGGTTGTGTTAGCCGATTCTGCCAATTTCGTTCGCAGCTTTGTCCATGCTTTTATCATAAGCCTGAAGGACTTTTTGGTTGGCCTCGAACGAACGATAGGCAGCGGTCATTTCCGTATAGGCTCTTGTGATGTCAACGTTTGAGCGTTCCGTCATGCCCTGTTTGACGGAGTACCGGACATCAGGATTAGCGGCTGCGCTCGGCAGATCCTCTCCATTTTCAGTCCGATACAAATCATTGCCTTCCCTCGCCAAATTTCTTGTATCGCGCGCGATTCTCACATCGATTTGACCAAGGTTCCGCCCGGTTTCTGTGACGGTTCCATCCTCGGCCACTTGAAAATTCTCGCTTCCCACCGTAATCGGCCGGCCGTCTGTGGAAAGGACGGCATGTCCGTTAATCGTCAGTTCATTGTTTTCATTCAGCGAAAAGCGGCTGCTTCTTGAATAGCGAATATCCCCGCTTTCAAGCCGGACGGCGTAAAAAAGAGCCGCTTTATCGTTCGTCTCTTCATTGACAGGAACTTCAGTTTCACTAAGCGCAATATCTGTCGGCTCATTTGTGCTTTGCAGATCTCCTTGCGAAAATTGGGGTTTGAGTTCCTGCATGTAAACACCTGTATTGATCGAGCCGATCGGCGTTTGTTTGGAAAATGAGCGGGAGCTGCCGCCGGTTTGAACAGAATCGGATTCCATCCGGCTCAAAAGCATTTCGGGAAAAGCGCGGATCGATCCCTGGTCTTCTTTATAGCCCGGTGTATTCGCATTTGCTATATTATTCGTCAGCATTTCCGTCCGCCGCTGCTGAGTGACCATAGCAGAAGCTGCTGTATAAAGCCCTTTTAACATCTTTTCACCTCAGGATATGTGTCTTGCCTTCTAAATGAAAGGTCTGGATATGTTAAGCAACGGCCGGCTTGGCCGTCTGATTTGCAATATAGGAACGTTTGTTCTATAATAACATTCAAGTATACTAATCTTTTTATCGGCAGCTTTCCGAGTCTTTAAAGCTTTTACATAAAAAAACCTCATTCTAAAAGAATGAGGCCTTTGATTAGCTCAATTTGCGCTTTGGAAGCTTGTCCATGTTGTCAAGCATGACACCTGTACCGACCGCCACGCAATCCATCGGATTCTCAGCAACAAGAACCGGCACCTTAAGCTCCTCTGCCAGAAGCTGGTCGAGGCCGTTTAACAATGCACCACCGCCGGTGATGATCACGCCTCTGTCAATGATGTCGGCTGAAAGTTCAGGCGGTGTTCTTTCAAGCACCTGCTTGGCAGCCTGTACGATGACAGATACAGATTCGCGAAGCGCCTCTTCAACCTCTTTGCTCGTTACCGTAATGGTTCTCGGTAAACCTGTAACCATGTCACGGCCGCGAATGGAGATTTCCTCATGACGTGCGTCTGGGAAAACAGTTGCGACTTTAATCTTAATGTCTTCAGCAGTCCGTTCACCTATTAACAGTTTGTATTCACGTTTGATGTAGTTTAAAATTTCAAGGTCAAACTTGTCCCCGGCCATTTTAATAGAAGAGGCGGTGACAATATCGCCCATTGAGATGACCGCGATATCCGTCGTTCCACCGCCGATGTCAACTACCATGTTTCCGCTAGGCTGAAAAATATCCATCCCGGCACCAATTGCGGCTACCTTCGGCTCTTCCTCAAGGTACACATGCTTTCCGCCGCTTTTTTCAGCAGCTTCTTTAATCGCCTTCTGCTCGACAGACGTAATATTTGTAGGGCAGCAAATCAGCATGCGCGGCTTTGAGAACAGGCCTTTTACATTCAACTTGTTAATGAAATGCTTCAGCATCGCTTCTGTCACTTCAAAATCTGCAATAACGCCGTCTTTTAATGGACGTATCGCAACAATATTCCCAGGTGTACGTCCTACCATTCTTCTTGCTTCTTCACCGACAGCGAGCACTTTCCCAGTGTTTTTGTCAAGAGCAACGACTGATGGTTCATTTAAGACAATCCCTTTTCCTTTGACATGGATCAGCACATTTGCTGTACCAAGGTCAATACCAATATCCCTTGCAAACATCTATCTATATCCTCCTCAAAATCTGTTTCACAGCAATATCCACATTCTGCCCTAATTATATATTTTATCATAAATATTAGAAAAAAAAGCGTTCTTGTTAACATTCTTCACAAA
Source organism: Bacillus sp. z60-11 (assembly GCF_046464135.1). Lineage (NCBI taxonomy): Bacteria > Bacillati > Bacillota > Bacilli > Caryophanales > Bacillaceae > Bacillus > Bacillus sp. z60-11. The sequence goes on from NZ_JBIYSN010000015.1 coordinate 13,716, forward strand.
ATTTTTGTGGCTTTTTACGGAGGATACCGGGAAATTTTGAAAAACAAAGCTTATTTTTGATCCAATCTTCCTTACTGGACAGGCTCCCTTTCAAGGATTTCCTCTTTTTTATATTTCAGTTTCGTCGCTTCTCCGCCCCGCAAATGTCTGATTGATTTATGATAATCAAGAATTTCTTTTACTTCATTGGCTAAATCAGGATTAATTTCAGGCAGCCTTTCTGTCAAATCCTTGTGAACGGTACTTTTGGAAACACCAAACTCCTTCGCTATCACACGAACCGTTTTTTTCGTCTCCACGATGTACTTCCCTATCTTGATTGTTCGCTCTTTGATGTAATCGTGCACACCACTCGACCTCCCTAAAATGGATGTGAGAAGTGTGAAATGAGATCCGTTTTTTGAAAGAAACCATTATTTGCGCAACTTCTCCGTTTTATGCTTTTCCAAGTAGAACTTTGAAATACTCCCACGATCCCTCACCTCAAACACTCTCTTTGTTAGGTTTGTATCAGTGTATTAGCACTTACATGGGATTATGCTAAAAACTCAAGGAGGACAAGGGGTTTATCCGGCAAATTTATTTCGCCCTTCAAAAATTTCGCTTTACAGCATTCCGGACATTCAGTAAAATGAATAAAGTTTATTATTTACCTAGGTAAATATTTTCGGAGGTATTCGTCGTATGGAGCATATCAATCGAATGATCATTCACCAGTTAAATCAAAGCGCACGGATGATTTCCAAAAAAACGAATGAACAGCTTGAATCATGCGGCCTCTATGGCGCTCAATGGTCAATACTGTATTGCCTTCATACCTTCGGCCCGATGACGCAAAAAGACATATGGACGTATCTGCATGTAGAGGCGCCGACTGTGACCAGGACCGTCAAACGCCTTGAGCAAAAAGGCTGGGTGCAAAGACTACAGGGCGAGGATAAAAGGGAAAAAGTCGTCAAAATGACGGAAGAAGCCATCATTCAATACGATGGCATACAAGCGAAAATGAAGGATTTCGAAGAGGATATGCTGTCCGTATTTGATGATCAAGATAAAGAGACATTCCAGCGTTTATTAAAGCGATTTATAGATGGAAACAAGAAGGAGATGTAGCCTGTGAAACAAACTGAAGCGATTTGGACGAGAGATTTCATCATGGTTGTCCTGATCAATTTATTTATATTTGTCTATTTTTATGCACTCATGACAGTGCTGCCCGTCTATGCAATGCAGGAGCTCGGCGGCAGCGAGTCGGAAGGAGGCCTCTTGATCAGCGGATTTATGCTGTCAGCGATTTTTGCCAGGCCGTTTTCGGGCGCGGTGATCGAGCGGTTCGGGAAAAAAAGAATGGCGCTTGTCAGCGTGATATTATTCACGCTCTCTTCTTTCCTCTACATCGTCATTCAAGATATTTACGTATTGCTGGGACTCCGTTTTTTCCAGGGGATCTGGTTCAGCATCATCACCACGGTCACGAGTGCAATCGCGGCGGATTTGATTCCGGCGGCGCGCCGCGGGGAAGGGCTCGGCTACTTTGCGATGTCCATGAACATGGCGGTCGTCATCGGTCCGTTTATCGCCCTGAACCTGCTTGATAAGATAAGCTTCACTGCACTGTTTGCTTTGTTTTCAATCATCGTCACCATCGGAATCGTCTGTACCGCGCTCATCCGGATTCCTAAAGGAAATGACAGAACCTCCGCCTTTTTCAAATTGTCTTTTTCCAATATGTTTGAAAAAGGCGCACTGCGGATCGCTACGGTCGGGTTGTTCGTCTCTTTTTGCTATTCGAGCGTGATCTCGTTTATCTCTGTTTATGCAAAATCCCTCGGGCTGATTGAAGCGAGCAGCTATTTCTTTATCGTATTTGCCGTGGCCATGATGGCGACGCGTCCCTTCACCGGAAAATTGTATGATAAGGTCGGCCCCGGGGTCGTCATTTACCCGTCCATCATCATGTTCAGCATCGGGCTTTGCCTGCTGGCTTTTACAAACAGCAGTGCGATGCTTTTGGTTTCCGGTGCTGTTATCGGCATGGGCTATGGTTCCATCACCCCCTGCCTGCAGACGCTTGCCATCCAGGCTTCTCCGAAGCATAGAAGCGGCTATGCGACGGCCACATACTTCACCCTTTTCGATTCAGGGATCGCAGTCGGCTCCTTCGTGTTCGGCCTTGTTGTTACACAAACCGAATTTTCAAGCATCTATTTATTCTCGGGGGTTTTCGTGCTCGTCAACCTGTTCCTCTATACTTGGAGCCGAAAGCCTGCGTTACTGAAGGAAAAAAGAAATGTATCCATTGCGGATTGATTCTTGATTATTTAGCCGGGCATATAAGCCCGGCTCTTACATTTGTTGTCCTATTCATTTTTCTTTTTCAACCACTCATGTTTTAAAATGCTCATTTCCCAAGCACTCCAGTATTCATCACCATTTTTTGCTGAATCTCTTAGCAAACCCTCTTTCATAAATCCCGCTTTTTCGTAACAGGTGATAGCTGAAACATTGAAGTCAAATACCCCTAGACTGACTCTGTGTAAATGAAGTTCATCAAATGCAATACGAAGGATTTTCTTGATCATTTGCTGGCCTATTCCTTTGCCTCTTGCATTTTGATCACCGACTAATACTTTTCCCACCCTTGCAGATTTGTTTTTTCGGTCAATTTTCCCTAAAGAGATATGCCCAATCACATCACCGGTGTCACCATCAATTACTTTATAAGCTAATGTTTCTGAGTGATCACTGTTTGCATTTTCGATATATTTTCCTAGTTGAGCATCATTCAAGGGATAATTAAACGCCGGTCCTCCCCATTGAAGTAAAAATTCCGGTGAATCAATCCATTTCATCAGTTGACTGAAATCGGAATACTCAAAATATTTTAGTTCAACCATCACATCATTCTCCTCTCAAAGTACGGTTGCATGGTAGGGTTGCCATGCTTAGTAATGACGCGTTGTCCTTTTTAAGGATAGAAGAAATAGGTCTCGGCTATTTCAACGATACCTTCCGTTTGGTCAGGTATCCAATATCAACAAAAATCTTTCAAAGAGTCTTTATTGAAAATGAAACCTTTTTAGACGTCATCTCGTCCCCTTACTGTCTGACAAAAATAGAATTCTAAAATATTAAAAAGGTGATTTTGTGAACTACGAATTATTCAACGCAATCCATAATCTATCACACCACAGCAATATTCTCGACAATCTGATGATTTTCATTACGGAAAAAGCGATTTACCTGTACGCGCTGGCGCTGTTGGCGATTTGGCTTTTCGGAGGCCGCGCTTACAAAAAAAGCGTTCTTCAGGCGGGATTTACAGGCATTTTGGGCTTGGCAGCCAATTACCTGATCACCTTGATATTTTTTGAGCCGCGACCTTTCGCCGCTCACCATGTCAACGTATTGATCCACCACGCTGCTGATGCGTCCTTCCCGAGTGACCATACGACGGGAGCATTGGCGATTTCGATCGCATTCTGGCTCATTCACCGTAAAATCGGGAGCTTGATGATCGCTTTTGGTTTATTGACGGGCTTCTCCCGCATCTGGGTGGGGCACCATTATCCGCTTGATGTTTTAGGAAGCATATTGGTAGCTATATTCGTCTCACTGATTGTACTCAAATTTTCCAAACATTTAAATCCGCTTTTCCATTGGATCATTTCCTTCTACAATACGATCGTGCAGCAATTAAGAAAAGCGATCTTCAGATAGTGTGCGACAACAAAAAGCCCTGGCAGCGGATTGCGGATCCGGCTGCCAGGGCTTTTTTCATTATTTCAATGCATCGGTAAGCGGCGGAACAATTTGTTTTTTACGGGATACAACGCCTTTCAGCGTCGCTGTGTTGTCTGTCAATGTGACATTAAACGCTTTTTCCACTGCTTGTGCAGCTTGTCCTGAAGCGACGACGACAGAGTCGTTTGTCAAAATGTCTGTGACGACGAATACAAATAAATCCAGCCCTTTTTCCGCAACCACTTTTGAAAGCTCTGCATCCACTTCCTCTTTACGGGAAAGGACATCGTTTGTGTCGACTGTATTGACTTGGGCAATCTCCACTTTATGGCTTCCCATCGTAAATTCCTTCGCATCAAGCGACAGAAGCTGAGGAATCGTTTTGGCGCTCAGATCGGCGCCCGCTTTCAGCATGTCCAGTCCATAGCTTTCAGCATCAACGCCGGCGATTTCAGCCAGTTCTTTTGCCGCTTGGACATCTTCATCTGTGCAAGTCGGAGATTTAAATAAGAGGGAGTCTGAAATGATCGCTGACAGCATGAGGCCGGCAATATCCTTTTTGATCTCCACACTGTTTTCTTTGTACAGCTTTTTCAAGATCGTCGCCGTACATCCAACAGGCTCTGCACGATAATATAACGGATCGCTTGTTTCAAAATTGGCAATCCGGTGATGGTCAATGACTTCAAGCACGCGAACCTTATCGAGGTCATCTGCGCTCTGCTGGCGTTCGTTATGGTCAACCAAAATGACACTGTCTGTTTCATTTGCAACAGTTTCGACAAGGCGGGGAACTTCCGCATTGAATTTCTCAAGCGCATATTCGGTTTCACCGTTGATTTCGCCCAGGCGGACAGGTTCTGCGTCCAAGCCGAGCTCTTTTTTCAATTCCGCGTATGCAATCGCTGAACAAATCGTATCCGTATCCGGATTTTTGTGCCCGAAAATAAGTACTTTACTCATTTGATAACTCCTTACTTTTGTTTTTATAGTAAGCTTACCTGACAATAAAAAAATCTGCAAACCTGTCATTTATTTTAATATTTACGAAGTGTTTTGTCATTTTAAAAAATAAAAAAAGAGCCCTCGGCTCTTTTCAGCTTGTAGAGAAACCCATGTTTTTCTACAAGCTTTTTGTTTTAAATAGGTTTTGATATGTTTTTCTTCTTACAAAGAAACAGAAAAAGGCCTCCCACACTCCTAGCCTAGCTTCG
>NZ_JBIYSN010000016.1:0-2953 GCF_046464135.1 Bacillus sp. z60-11
TGTTCTTTGAAAACTAGATAACGAAAGTAGACATTCACAAGAATTTTCTGTAGTGATTCTTTTTAACGGTTAAGTTAGAAAGGGCGCACGGTGGATGCCTTGGCACTAGGAGCCGATGAAGGACGGGACGAACACCGATATGCTTCGGGGAGCTGTAAGCAAGCTTTGATCCGGAGATTTCCGAATGGGGAAACCCACTGCTCGTAATGGAGCAGTATCCATATCTGAATTCATAGGATATGAGAAGGCAGACCCGGGGAACTGAAACATCTAAGTACCCGGAGGAAGAGAAAGCAAATGCGATTCCCTGAGTAGCGGCGAGCGAAACGGGAACAGCCCAAACCAAGAGGCTTGCCTCTTGGGGTTGTAGGACACTCTATACGGAGTTACAAAAGAACGAGGTAGATGAAGAGGTCTGGAAAGGCCCGCCATAGGAGGTAACAGCCCTGTAGTCAAAACTTCGTTCTCTCCTGAGTGGATCCTGAGTACGGCGGAACACGTGAAATTCCGTCGGAATCCGGGAGGACCATCTCCCAAGGCTAAATACTCCCTAGTGACCGATAGTGAACCAGTACCGTGAGGGAAAGGTGAAAAGCACCCCGGAAGGGGAGTGAAAGAGATCCTGAAACCGTGTGCCTACAAGTAGTCAGAGCCCGTTAACGGGTGATGGCGTGCCTTTTGTAGAATGAACCGGCGAGTTACGATCCCGTGCAAGGTTAAGTTTGAAAAGACGGAGCCGCAGCGAAAGCGAGTCTGAATAGGGCGCATCAGTACGTGGTCGTAGACCCGAAACCAGGTGATCTACCCATGTCCAGGGTGAAGTTCAGGTAACACTGAATGGAGGCCCGAACCCACGCACGTTGAAAAGTGCGGGGATGAGGTGTGGGTAGGGGTGAAATGCCAATCGAACCTGGAGATAGCTGGTTCTCTCCGAAATAGCTTTAGGGCTAGCCTCAAGGTAAGAGTCTTGGAGGTAGAGCACTGATTGGACTAGGGGCCCCTACCGGGTTACCGAATTCAGTCAAACTCCGAATGCCAAAGACTTATCCTTGGGAGTCAGACTGCGAGTGATAAGATCCGTAGTCGAAAGGGAAACAGCCCAGACCGCCAGCTAAGGTCCCAAAGTATACGTTAAGTGGAAAAGGATGTGGAGTTGCTTAGACAACCAGGATGTTGGCTTAGAAGCAGCCACCATTTAAAGAGTGCGTAATAGCTCACTGGTCGAGTGACTCTGCGCCGAAAATGTACCGGGGCTAAACGTATCACCGAAGCTGCGGACTGTTCTTACGAACAGTGGTAGGAGAGCGTTCTAAGGGCTGTGAAGCGAGACCGGAAGGACTCGTGGAGCGCTTAGAAGTGAGAATGCCGGTATGAGTAGCGAAAGAGGGGTGAGAATCCCCTCCACCGAATGCCTAAGGTTTCCTGAGGAAGGCTCGTCCGCTCAGGGTTAGTCGGGACCTAAGCCGAGGCCGAAAGGCGTAGGCGATGGATAACAGGTTGATATTCCTGTACCACCTCCTCACCATTTGAGCAATGGGGGGACGCAGGAGGATAGGGTAAGCGCGGTATTGGATATCCGCGTCCAAGCAGTTAGGCTGGGAAATAGGCAAATCCGTTTCCCATCAAGGCTGAGCTGTGATGGCGAGTGAAATATAGTAGCGAAGTTCCTGATTCCACACTGCCAAGAAAAGCCTCTAGCGAGGTGAGAGGTGCCCGTACCGCAAACCGACACAGGTAGGCGAGGAGAGAATCCTAAGGTGATCGAGAGAACTCTCGTTAAGGAACTCGGCAAAATGACCCCGTAACTTCGGGAGAAGGGGTGCTCTGTTAGGGTGCAAGCCCGAGAGAGCCGCAGTGAATAGGCCCAGGCGACTGTTTAGCAAAAACACAGGTCTCTGCGAAGCCGTAAGGCGAAGTATAGGGGCTGACGCCTGCCCGGTGCTGGAAGGTTAAGAGGAGCGCTTAGCGTATGCGAAGGTGCGAATTGAAGCCCCAGTAAACGGCGGCCGTAACTATAACGGTCCTAAGGTAGCGAAATTCCTTGTCGGGTAAGTTCCGACCCGCACGAAAGGCGCAACGATCTGGGCACTGTCTCAACGAGAGACTCGGTGAAATTATAGTACCTGTGAAGATGCAGGTTACCCGCGACAGGACGGAAAGACCCCGTGGAGCTTTACTGCAGCCTGATATTGAATGTTGGTACAGCTTGTACAGGATAGGTAGGAGCCTTGGAAACCGGAGCGCCAGCTTCGGTGGAGGCATCGGTGGGATACTACCCTGGCTGTATTGACCTTCTAACCCGCTGCCCTTATCGGGCAGGGAGACAGTGTCAGGTGGGCAGTTTGACTGGGGCGGTCGCCTCCTAAAAGGTAACGGAGGCGCCCAAAGGTTCCCTCAGAATGGTTGGAAATCATTCGCAGAGTGTAAAGGCACAAGGGAGCTTGACTGCGAGACCTACAAGTCGAGCAGGGACGAAAGTCGGGCTTAGTGATCCGGTGGTTCCGCATGGAAGGGCCATCGCTCAACGGATAAAAGCTACCCCGGGGATAACAGGCTTATCTCCCCCAAGAGTCCACATCGACGGGGAGGTTTGGCACCTCGATGTCGGCTCATCGCATCCTGGGGCTGTAGTCGGTCCCAAGGGTTGGGCTGTTCGCCCATTAAAGCGGTACGCGAGCTGGGTTCAGAACGTCGTGAGACAGTTCGGTCCCTATCCGTCGCGGGCGCAGGAAATTTGAGAGGAGCTGTCCTTAGTACGAGAGGACCGGGATGGACGCACCGCTGGTGTACCAGTTGTTCTGCCAAGGGCATCGCTGGGTAGCTATGTGCGGACGGGATAAGTGCTGAAAGCATCTAAGCATGAAGCCCCCCTCAAGATGAGATTTCCCATTCCGTTAAGGAAGTAAGATCCCTGAAAGATGATCAGGTTGATAGGTCTGAGGTGGAAGTGTGG
>NZ_JBIYSN010000018.1:0-1137 GCF_046464135.1 Bacillus sp. z60-11
TAAGGTTTGGTGGCGATAGCGAAGAGGTCACACCCGTTCCCATGCCGAACACGGAAGTTAAGCTCTTCAGCGCCGATGGTAGTTGGGGGCTTCCCCCTGTGAGAGTAGGACGCCGCCAAGCTGTTGCACGCAAGTGCAAACGGAGGATTAGCTCAGCTGGGAGAGCATCTGCCTTACAAGCAGAGGGTCGGCGGTTCGATCCCGTCATCCTCCACCATTAAATATCTTCATAACGGGCCGGTGTAGCTCAATTGGTAGAGCAACTGACTTGTAATCAGTAGGTTGGGGGTTCAAGTCCTCTTGCCGGCACCACTTTTTTATGATATTATATTAAAGTCTCTTTTAAAGAGCCATTAGCTCAGTTGGTAGAGCATCTGACTTTTAATCAGAGGGTCGAAGGTTCGAGTCCTTCATGGCTCACCATTTATGCGGGTGTGGCGGAATTGGCAGACGCGCTAGACTTAGGATCTAGTGTCTTTACGGCGTGGGGGTTCGAGTCCCTTCACCCGCATTATAAAAAATAGTTTTCATATGCGGAAGTAGTTCAGTGGTAGAACACCACCTTGCCAAGGTGGGGGTCGCGGGTTCGAATCCCGTCTTCCGCTCCAACCATCCACGCCGGGGTGGTGGAATTGGCAGACACACAGGACTTAAAATCCTGCGGTAGGTGACTACCGTGCCGGTTCAAGTCCGGCCCTCGGCATTAACATATGCGCCCGTAGCTCAATTGGATAGAGCGTTTGACTACGGATCAAAAGGTTAGGGGTTCGACTCCTCTCGGGCGCGCCATTATGTGTAACGGGAAGTAGCTCAGCTTGGTAGAGCACATGGTTTGGGACCATGGGGTCGCAGGTTCGAATCCTGTCTTCCCGACCATTCCTTTGGGGCCTTAGCTCAGCTGGGAGAGCGCCTGCTTTGCACGCAGGAGGTCAGCGGTTCGATCCCGCTAGGCTCCACCATTTATTTTTAAAAAAGCACTTGACTATTTATCTTAATAAAGATATAATAATAGAGTTGCTTTAATAATGATCTTTGAAAACTAAACAAGACAAAACGTACCTGTTAATTCATTTTTAAATAAATCGCACATGCGAGTGTGCGTAGTCATTATCAAACTTTTCATGGAGAGTTTGATCC
>NZ_JBIYSN010000019.1:0-1098 GCF_046464135.1 Bacillus sp. z60-11
CGCTCAAAGGCCGTGCATTTTTTCGCCTTCCCAGCCCACTTGCTGCTACCTTCCCGGATGTAAAAACCGATGTGTTCCTTTGCATCTTTTAAATGTGGGTGATGTTTATCAATTAAACTTTCGGCCAGCTGCCGCACCTCTTGTGATTCTTCAAAACCTACAAATGCCATGGGTCATTTTCCCCTTTCAATCAATTTCTTTTTGAATATTTCGTCTAATTCAGTTAATGAAAGCTCATACAGCTGCCGACCGTCAGGTGTTTTAAAATACCCCATTTTAAGCAGCCGCGCTTTAAGCTCGTCCTTTTTCCTTTCATAATAAAGAGCCTTCATTAATTCATTCACACAAAGCCCCCCTTTAACAGTTCCCGGGCCATGTAATGAAAATGATGATAGATATAGTTTCCGGTCGCGCTCGGGTTAATAAAAACGGTTGAGAAATTGTAACGGACTTCAAACGTTTTTAAGCTGCCAAGCAAGGACTGCGGCTTATATTGTGAGCGATATTTTCCGTTCAGTATTTTTTGATAGCCCTCCAGATCCTCCACAAGAAGAGTGAAGGGATATTTTGACGCGCGAATCAATTCATTTTCAAACCGGGAACGGTCTTTAATGGATTGAACCAGTTCATCAACACCGTTTTTCCGTTCGATAGCTGCGTTCAAATACATGTCCCGGGTGATCCCATATTCCTCGTTTTTCGGGATCATGGCGGAATAGTCGCCCGTCTTCATCCCTTTGAATTTGATGGATACGTTCTTTTTGCGGAGATAGTCAAGAACATGCTGGTTCTTTTGCTCCCTCGTATCCACAATAATGATCATGCTGTCGAGAATATTTTTCATTTCCGTATCCGAATAGTTATAGTGAATAATCGTCATGCTTTCTTCCCCTTAAAGTACGACATGGCCCTTTCATAGATTTCTAAAGAGAGCTTGTCCGTTTCTTCATCCTCAAAATTTGAAACGGAGCTGTTCAGATCTCTCCAGCCGTTCTCCCAAAATAGAACGAGCAATCTCGCAACTTTGATTGCCGCATCCCAATCATGATTGAACCAGTCGTCTATTTTTGGATTCATTTCTTGATCTATGCCCATAAA
>NZ_JBIYSN010000001.1:0-1278116 GCF_046464135.1 Bacillus sp. z60-11
CGGGATAAGTGCTGAAAGCATCTAAGCATGAAGCCCCCCTCAAGATGAGATTTCCCATTCCGTTAAGGAAGTAAGATCCCTGAAAGATGATCAGGTTGATAGGTCTGAGGTGGAAGTGTGGTGACACATGGAGCTGACAGATACTAATCGATCGAGGGCTTAACCAAAACTTTTGTGAATCGTCTTGAACCGTTATCTAGTTTTGAGAGAATAATTTCTCGAAAAATGCTCTTGCATTTTTCCAAATACATAGTATAATGATCTTTGTCACTAAATTGTCTGGTGATGATGGCGAAGAGGTCACACCCGTTCCCATGCCGAACACGGAAGTTAAGCTCTTCAGCGCCGATGGTAGTCGGGGGCTTCCCCCCGCGAGAGTAGGACGTCGCCAGGCAGACTCATTCCGCAGTAGCTCAGTGGTAGAGCTATCGGCTGTTAACCGATCGGTCGCAGGTTCGAATCCTGCCTGCGGAGCCATTTTATTGGAGAGCTGTCCGAGTGGTCGAAGGAGCACGATTGGAAATCGTGTAGGCGGCCAACGCCGTCTCAAGGGTTCGAATCCCTTGCTCTCCGCCACTTTTAAAAACATCTGGCCCGTTGGTCAAGTGGTTAAGACACCGCCCTTTCACGGCGGTAACACGGGTTCGAATCCCGTACGGGTCACCATTTCTTTGGACAGCATGTTGAAAAGCAGAAAGCGAGTGCCGGAACTTTTCAAAGGAAGGCATGCTAAGGGAGCAACGTCCTGTTGCAACGCATGCATTTGCACGTCCTGTGCTTCGGAGGATTAGCTCAGCTGGGAGAGCATCTGCCTTACAAGCAGAGGGTCGGCGGTTCGATCCCGTCATCCTCCACCATATCTATGAAAATCATATTATCGCGGGGTGGAGCAGTTCGGTAGCTCGTCGGGCTCATAACCCGAAGGTCGCAGGTTCAAATCCTGCCCCCGCAACCAAATTAAAATTCATTGCCAAAATGGTCCGGTAGTTCAGTTGGTTAGAATGCCTGCCTGTCACGCAGGAGGTCGCGGGTTCGAGTCCCGTCCGGACCGCCATTTAAATAAGGCTCGGTAGCTCAGTTGGTAGAGCAACGGACTGAAAATCCGTGTGTCGGCGGTTCGATTCCGTCCCGAGCCACCATTTGCCGGTCTAGCTCAATTGGTAGAGCAACTGACTTGTAATCAGTAGGTTGGGGGTTCAAGTCCTCTGGCCGGCACTGTTGTGGAGGGGTAGCGAAGTGGCTAAACGCGGCGGACTGTAAATCCGCTCCCTCAGGGTTCGGCGGTTCGAATCCGTCCCCCTCCACCATGATTTTAGGGGCATAGTTTAACGGTAGAACAGAGGTCTCCAAAACCTCCGGTGTGGGTTCGATTCCTACTGCCCCTGCCAATTTTACTTCACAATTTATGGCGGTTGTGGCGAAGTGGTTAACGCACCAGATTGTGGCTCTGGCACTCGTGGGTTCGATTCCCATCAATCGCCCTTAATATTGGGCTATAGCCAAGCGGTAAGGCAACGGACTTTGACTCCGTCATGCGCTGGTTCGAATCCAGCTAGCCCAGTTTTATCTTTCTTTAAAAAGCTGAATATGATAAAATAAGTTCATCATGAAAATGCGGAAGTAGTTCAGTGGTAGAACACCACCTTGCCAAGGTGGGGGTCGCGGGTTCGAATCCCGTCTTCCGCTCCAATTTCTTAAAATGATGGCGGCATAGCCAAGTGGTAAGGCAGAGGTCTGCAAAACCTTTATCCCCGGTTCGAATCCGGGTGTCGCCTTATTTGCCTCGTGCCGGGGTGGTGGAATTGGCAGACACACAGGACTTAAAATCCTGCGGTAGGTGACTACCGTGCCGGTTCAAGTCCGGCCCTCGGCACCATTTGCTCACACATGCCGGTGTGGCGGAATTGGCAGACGCGCACGACTCAAAATCGTGTTCCTTCGGGAGTGTCGGTTCGACCCCGACCACCGGTATCCTTTGCTCTTTTTAAGAGCCGATAAGATTTTTCGAAACGCTCATAAATGTTGATATATCAACGTTTATGAGCGTTTTGCATTATTAAAGAAGAGGCATTATTGAAATAACAAAAAGAGGCCCTCGAAAGGGCCTTTTAATCGTATTCAATAACAACAGTTTTATTTTTGGCGTTTTCGAGAAATTGTATAGTTTCTTTAACTAATTCAACTAATTCTTTTTTAAAACCGTCTGAAGTATCTAGTTTGCTTACATCAAAACTTTTCATTTGGTTTATTGTTAATTGTACATCTTCAATTACCCAAGGTGAGTCATTATACCATCCTTCTTGATAAAAGTACTCTTTGATTATTCCTTCTTTTTTAATGTTGGTATCTAATAAAGAATTTAATAAAGTCTCAAAGTATCCATTCCAAATCACGACTTTGTTTTCTCCATCAGATAAGACAATTTCAGGTTCACCCTCAAATCCATCATAAAATTTTGTATGTAACAATTCAATCAATCCTCCTTTAGGGAAAATCCCTCCCTAAAATCAACTTTATGAATCAAGATAGAAGTCGCTTGCGTTATGGACTGCCCGAAAAAGGAGTAAACTTGGAAGTGAAGCAGGTGTCTGGAGGAGTGAATGGGCGGCATATTTGAATTTTGAAATGTGCACTTATTATCGATCCGGGTTATCCGCATAGCCAATTGCAAAACACGGCCCTCTAAAAAGAGGACCGTAGTTTTTAAAAGTCCAAAATTGTAAATGGTTAATTATTCACTTCGTATTTATTACCATTGATGATAATACTTTTTGCTTCAACTAATAATAAGGCATCCCATATCTCTAATGCAAAATTAGCATTGGAGTAATATTGATTTACCCAATCTTCTTCTATTGACGAAGGCTTAATTTGTCCAATCCCATTTTTATAAAAGTCTATTGAAGTTAACTCTAAATAATCTTGGTCTTCTGTTTCATCAATTGTGTTGAATCTATCTTCACCGCTATCTTCAATGAAATACCAAGCAGATACTCCCTTAAAGATCATTTTATGTTTTGTTTCAAGACCATTGTCTATTGTCTTGAGCTCAAAACTAATCGAATTTTTCAACATATCAAATTCATACTTTTCAATAACTGCTGCCCACATTTCGTTCAGCAAAGTTACTAATCTTGTTTCCATGCTATGATCACTTTCCTTTATAAGTTTTTATCATATCTTCTATTTGTTTGAGAGAGTTATCTGTAATATCAATATGAGTAAGAGCTCTGTCATTAGAAATTTTACCGTCAAGAGTGATAGAACCTTTTCCATTAACACTGACTCTAAAGTAAGGTTTATCTCTCCCTCCAGACCCTTTATCCATGATCCTTACAGTAATTGTTTTATTGCCATTTGGTATGTTTACTTTGTATCCTTTTCCTTTAGCATTTGAAACAGAACCATTTAATTTATTTCCTATATCATCTGCTAACCCTTTAATGTTATTAACATACTTAGTACTCTTTGTGCTTTTTTCAACTTTTGAAGCTTTCTCAGCCGTTTTCTCGCCTTTTTGAACCTTAGAAATTTCCTCAGTTGATTTCGCACCTTTCTCAACCTTGGCAATTTTCTTTGCTGATTCCTCACCTTTGAATAATTTGTAACCGCGTTTTCCGTATTTAAATGCTTTTCCAAAAGGTGTGACATAAAATCCAGCTAAAAAACGATCTTTGACTGAAACGATTTCACCTGTTGCAAGGTCGTACCCAAATCCGGCTCTTACTGCATCATAAACTCCTGCAAATTCCAAACCAGTCTCTAGATATTTTTCCCATTCGCTTTTTTCAACATCTTCAGGAAGGGTGTAAGTAGGTTCTAACTTGACGATTATATTACCATCTATATAAGCTCGGTACACTGTGTCATTATAAACAGTATATTTCTTTTCTAGCTTTTCTAACTCCTCTTCACTATACACTTTCTTAGAAACTTTTTGTGTCGCTAATTTTTTTGTTCGGTCAGGGTCGGCGAGAGTATTCATTTCAGTGTCTTCTTTGTCTCCGACTTTTTTCAACATAACACCCATCGCTGTTTCTTGATTTCCACTCAGGGTATCCATCTCATCCGGCTTTAAAATCGCGCCTTTTTGATAGCTGGTTATTTCAATTTTTGGTCCGGTATACATCTTTTCGAGCCTTGAGATGTACTTTTGCATCGTCTCAAGGTCGTTTTCTGCCGTTTTGAGGGCGTTTGTCTGCTCCCTGTCAAAGGTGTGCAGCTTTTCAATCGTCTGATTGATTTCTTTCATTGCTTTTCGATTTTGTTCATGAAAATCGTTGTCGTTCAAATCCGGCAGATCGACAATATGGCTGACTTTTGCCATCGTGGCATTTGCTTTGGATACCAAGTGTTTAGTTGTTCGGTCAGCTGCATTCAAGCCCTGTTCCAATTCGTGTTCAAGAAAGGCTTGCGAAATATATCCGTTGTGATTCGGTTCAAGGGATTCCGATGCATTTTTGATTTTTTTCAGTGCTGACTGGTATTCGTCAATAAAAGATTCATAGAACTTCAAGAAAGGGGTATGACATTCTTCATAAAAGTTACGAATGGCATCGCCGCCTTTTCCTTTTAAAGCATCGTCAAGGGACGTGATTCCATCCACACTTTTTTTGACATTGGCAATTCATCTGATTGCTTTTTTAATTGTTCGAGCGTCTGGTCAATTGCATGGTGCAACGCTTGAACATCCAAGGTCTTCATGGCATTCTCCTCTAATACTAATGGTTACAATCAGTATAGAGTTTACCACTTTATAGTAGAATAATGGTGAATAAATCCTGTGCATCCATCAAAATGAATCATTTGGTTTAGGTTATTATTCCTTATCAATATCATTTGATAACTGAGGGGAAGGGGGGGACAGAATGCAACCAAACGGTTTCAAATGATGCGTGGTTTGGATGCAGATTGAATTAACGATCAAAAATACGAAAAAAATTTTAATATTTATTATAGTAATAACAAAGGGCAGGCGCTATGCCTGCTCCTTCTGTCTTTTTTCTAACGAGATTCGGTTGAGGATTTTAGGAAACTAATGAACAATGGTGAAATGACAATTACTGCAACGATTAATAAGAGTTTACTAGATATCAAATTGACAAATGTAGTATTAATTATATATAGGGCTAAAACCATTAAATAAAAAAACAAGTAAACATAACCATACATTTTTTTGCTGAATGGTTCTTTCATGTAAATCAAAAGAAATAGCCCTGCCATTAAAACAAAGAAAGTCATAGTTTCCCTTCTTTCATTTTTATTGTGGAAAAACCCCAGTTGGAACAGCTGCATATCCAAGTCCAGTAAAACGTATTCTGACACCATGCCCTTCATGTTCGTCTTGAATCATTTGACCAAAACCTACAAGTCCGCCTCCAATTACTCCGGCAATTGCACTTGCTAATTGTGTAGGCGGTACGGGTATAAACCTTGATATTGCAGCAAGACCAGTAGTTGCTCCACCCCCTGCTTTAAATGATTGATAAAGTGTTCTTGTTTCATTACAGTCAAAATAAAGATTATACCCCCACCAGTACACTTTATGACCAGATCGGCCGCAACCTTTTTTCGCCACTTTCATTTTATCATTGTTTCCATTATCAAGCGTCAGTACACTACCGTCTTTGGCTAAAATTTTAACACTAAAATCGGAGTTAATGACAGCTTCATTTTGTTTTACTAAACCGTTTAAGTATTTAATCCACTCATGAACTTCGTTTGTTACAGAGTGGGAAATACCTAGTTTAGTATACGATGGATCTAAGGTAAGAGTTCCATCTGCGTTTAATTTAAGATAAGCTTCTAACCTCTTTACATCATCCATATTCACATTTACATTTTCAAATTCTTCGCTTTTCAGCTTTTGGTTGGGTACAGAAATTCCTTTAGTTGATACAGCAGTTTCGTTATGTAATTTCTCATTATCAGTTAGTTCTGTAGCTGATGCGGCTATTGAAAAAACAGGTAAAGCCAATACTAATGTCAACAATACAACAAACACCTTAAAACCCTTGTAACCCCAATTGTTCATTATAATTACATCCTTTCCATTTATATTCCATCACATTGTACTTGAAAATTATTATTGTTTGGTGATTAAAATAAAAAAAGTTCAAAAGTAACATTTCTCTACTTTATAAGCAATACTTTAGATGTGAAATTACACTGGGTGTAACGGATTAGCATTTTCATTTTTTGAGGAGGCACATGCTGAAGTAAGCCCAACTCTTATAAGAAGGGCTCTTTTTTAAAGATAAGTCTGCCGAGATAGGACGTTTAAAGATTCGTGGGGTAATGATCAATGTTGTCATGAAGCTCTTCTTGGCCTGATGGAAAGCGAGGAAGGCTGCGGTCCCATATGTTATGAAGAGTGCGAGTTCGGATTTTATTTGACCACATTGGTCATTCATGCTATATTAAAAATGACCGATATGGTCATTTTCTGTGAAAGGAGTGAAGTGCGATTAACACAAAATTTAACAGTTTAAAGCCTGAAAAACAAGAACGCATTGTCAACGCGGCATTGACACAATTTGTACAAAGTGGCTATGAAAAAGCATCAACAAATGAAATCGTCAAGGAAGCACAAATATCTAAGGGATCGTTATTCAATTATTTCAATAATAAAAAAGATCTGTATCTTTATTTGATTGATCACGCCCTAAAAATAATTGATGGAATCTATGATGAAATAGATTTGAATGAACGTGACCTTTTTAAACGACTCAGTCAAGTCGGATTGATTAAATTAAAGATACAACAAACATACCCTTTAGTGTTTGATTTCTTAAAATCGATAGGTGAAGAACAAGCAGCAGAAGTTAAACCTGATATTGAGCAGCTAATGGGTAATATTCTGGATAATGGCTTAAATAGAATCTATGAAAATATAGATTGGTCAAAATTTCGAGAAGATGTCGATCCTGAAAAAGCACTTCATATCCTGAATTGGACAATGGTTGGTTTTGCAGAAGCTCAAATCAAGAAAATCAAGTCTTTTAAAAACGTCGGAATGGAGCATATCAACGAATGGAACAGCTATTCAAAGATACTGAAGCGTTGTTTCTATAAAGAGGGGGAAGAGTGATGAGCTTACTAAAAGTGTCCAATTTAACGAAAAAGTTTGGCAAGTTCACTGCTTTGGACGGAGTCAACTTTGAGGTGAATAAAGGTGAGGTAGTGGGCTTTATCGGTCCAAACGGTGCAGGTAAATCGACAACGATTCGAGTGTTATTAGGAATACTAAAGGCAACAAGCGGAGACGTTGAAATTTTTGACAAGGATGCCTGGCATGATGCAGTAGAAATACATAAGCGTATCGCTTATGTTCCTGGTGATGTCAATCTGTGGCCTAACTTAACTGGAGGCGAGGTCATTGATTTATTTGTGAAATTAAATGGCACAACGAACAAATCAAGACGCGAAGAGCTGATAAAAAAATTTGATTTGGATCCATCCAAAAAATGCAGAACATATTCTAAAGGAAATCGGCAAAAGGTTGCCTTAGTTGCTGCTTTTTCATCGGAGGCGGACCTTTATATTCTGGATGAACCGACATCTGGACTGGACCCGTTAATGGAAAAGGCTTTTCAGGAATGTGTGATGGATTTAAAAAGGCAAGGAAAAAGTGTATTGCTGTCGAGTCATATCTTATCAGAGGTAGAAAAGCTGTGTGATCGAGTCAGTATCATACGACAAGGAAAAATTATTGAGTCCGGCACTTTAAGCGAATTGCGCCACTTAACACGAACACAAATGCTCGTTGAAACCAAACAGCCAATTACGGGTTTACATGAACTGCAAGGAATTCATGAAATCGAAGAACGTGAACTTGTCACGTCATTTCAGGTTGATAGTGAAAAAATGGATGATGTGATGAAGCATATTAGTCAATTTGGAATCGTTAGGCTGGAAAGTGCTCCACCGACGTTAGAGGACTTATTCATGCGTCATTATGAAGGAGCGAAGAATGCGGGAGTGGGAGGTGAACGGTGATGGCGAACAATTTAGTTGCTAAAACGGTTAACCTTTCCCGTTTTATTTTCCGGCTTGATCGGATCAGGATCCCAATTTGGATCATTTCCCTTACTTTTTTTACATTGATTGTGCCAACCGCTTTTAAGGATTTGTACGGCTCTGAGCAGGAAAGAGATGGGATGGCACAGACGATGGCTAACCCTGCGATGACGGCCATGACAGGCCCAGCTGATTTAAATAACTATACGCTCGGCGTCATGACGGCACATCAAATGTTACTCATGACGGCTGCGGTGGTAGGACTGATGAGCATCCTGCTTGTCACGCGTCACACACGGGCGGATGAAGAGGATGGCCGCTTGGAAATCATGCGTTCACTGCCAATCGGGCGTCTTTCGTATTTGAATGCATCATTACTCGTCGTTACGGTGACATGTATCGGATTGGCATTGATTATTGGATGTGGGCTTTATGCACTAGGGATTGAAAGTATGGATTTGGAAGGTTCGTTATTGTACGGTACGGCATTAGGCGCTACTGGTTTATTTTTCGCTGGAGTAACAGCTGTCTTTGCGCAATTGTCGGATAGTTCGCGTGGTACGATTGGTTACTCGATTGCTGTGCTTTTGATTGCTTATCTGTTTCGGGCGATTACAGACGTTAGCAATCAGACGCTGTCATGGATTTCACCGCTGGCATGGGTAACAAAAGCAGAAGTTTACGATACGAATAATTGGTGGCCGACTGTTTTAATGATCGCTGCTTCATTGGCTCTATATATCGTTGCGAATTATTTGAATGCCATTCGTGACTTGGATCAGGGATTTTTACCATCCAAGCCTGGTAAAAAATATGCATCTCGTTTTTTGCAAAGTCCAATCAGCCTTGCTTTAAGACTGCAGCGAGTTGGAATCATATCATGGGCAATCGGTATGTATGTATTAGGTGCATCATACGGCTCTGTTTTAGGTGATCTCGAATCATTTTTTTCCGATAACGAAACGATAAAGCAGCTGCTCCAGACACATGAAGGGGGCACGTTGTTAGAACAATTCATACCGATGTTGATGATCGTCATTTCATTGCTGGCAACTGTTCCTCCGATTATGGCAGTGAATAAGCTGCGCGGTGAGGAGAAAAAAGAACGGGTCGTGCATCTGATAGGCAGAACTGTTTCACGGACAAAACTATTAGGGAGTTACTTCATCATTTCAATTGTCAATGGGTTTGTCATGATCTCGCTTGCTGCACTCGGGCTATGGTCTGCGGGGACGGCTGTGGTTGAAGGCGGATTATCTTTTGAGATGATCTTTGGAGCAGCATTCTCCTATTATCCAGCCATGCTTGTCATGATTAGTTTAGCAGTATTGCTGATCGGGTTTTACCCTAAGTTAACGAATCTCATTTGGCTTTATGTTTTTTATTCTTTTATCGTACTGTATTTAGGAGGATTATTCCAATTTCCGGACTGGGTTGGCAATATTTCTCCATTTGGCTACGTTCCGCAAATACCTGTTGAGGATTTCTCTTTCACGCCGCTGTTTTTATTAAGTATTTTTGCGATTGTGTTCACAGTAATAGGTTTTGTTGGCTTTAATAAACGGGATGTTGAAATTTAATGTGAAAGCACCTCCAATTTGTCTTAGTGGGGGTGCTTTTTATTGCTATTTTAGAGAAAGAAGAAACGGACTAAAGCATAACAAAAGAGAGCAACTTTCGAGAGGCTGGGTTAAAAAAATTTAGACGCAAATATCAGATAGATAAACTACATGAAATCAGAAGTGGCGAGAATAATGGCCCTACTTGCCGGCCAATGATATCGATCCAAAATCATAGGATTACAAACAACAAATGGATTTTTTATGATATAATGCATATGTTTTGCATTATTCAATAAAGTTGATAGTGGAGGAAATGTTATGCAATGGTATTGGAAATGTTTAAAGAACTATGCAGATTTTGAAGGGAGAGCAAGGCGAAAGGAATATTGGATGTTTTGTTTATTCAATGCCCTTATTTGTTTTACTTTATTTATACTCTCAATCATAATAGTAGGAATTTTAACCGCTGGAATTACGACAGCAGCAGGGTTTGACGGCTATCAAGTGGGATATGTCGCTGGATATGGCGGCGGAATGCTAGGATACATCCTGATCATTCTGTATCAATTGGCCGTTTTGGTGCCGTCTCTTGCTGTCGGTGTCCGCAGGCTGCATGATATCGGGAAAAGCGGCTGGTGGATATTCATTGGCTTTATTCCGCTTGTCGGTGCTATTATTTTGCTGATCTTTTACTGTCAAGATAGTGAAAAAAACGATAATCAATATGGAGTAAATCCAAAAGTAAGTTAGATGAATGGCACCCCAACGATCCAACGGTTGGGGTGTTTTTTAATGAGAGAACATCATGTACACTCCCAGTAACTTTTGAAACCAGTTCGTTCATTTCCGGATGGTTTGTTTACTTTCAGCATACGGAGGCCTGCAAGCCGACCGATCTCCAGAAAAGACAGTTGTGGATACTAAGGAGGATTATGGAGTCATGAGCTCAGAAGAAAAGGAGCGAAGGCAGAATGTGAAAATTGCTCCAATTGCATGAGCTGAGCAGGTAAAATATTCGCACAACCCCTTTGCAAAAATTGACAACTTTCTGTAAAATATGATCATAAACGGTAGAGGCAGGATGAGATATGGGAGGTTTGTCAATGAATGCGGTGGCCTCGGTGGATGTAGCCAACCTGATCAATACATGGTACGTCCATATTAAAAAGAGGGAAGTCTCCAAGGCGATAGAGCTTAGGGACAGGATAGAGAGTCTGTTTGGCGTTATGGAAGAAGATCAAGATGTATTGCTTTATTTTAATTTGCTCGACTATAGATTTAGAGTGCTAATGGAAGATGTGGCGGGAGAACCCTCACTTCCTCCCAATGCCGAGGATAAGGCTAAAACCGATAATATGTTAAGGTATTATTATTTTCTGTTCAAAGGAATGTATGAGAGTGCGAAAAATAACTACTCTCAAGCCCTCACATTTTTCAGGGTCGCGGAAAGACAGCTGGACAAGGTTGAGGATGAGATCGAAAAGGCCGAGTTTCATTATAAGCTTGGGAACCTTTATTATTTTACGAAAACAACCCTGCTCTCTTTTCATCACCTCCAAATGGCGAAAAGCATTTATCAGGCATACGGGGAATATAAGACACAATCCATAAACTGCACTGTTCTGCTGGCTTTGAATTACATAGACGACGGCCGGCTGATGAGAGCGGAAAACATGCTCAAAAGCTGTGCTGACAGGCTGATGAAGATGGGTGACAACCATTTGTTAGCCGCTGTTTATTATGATTTAGGTTTTTTAAAAATTCAAGAGGATCAGCATGAAGAAGCGCTTGAATATTTTGACCTGTCCTTTAAAACAAATGATCTTAAAAAAAACGCCCCGATTATGTATATGCAGTGTATTTATGAGTCGGCCCGATCGACTTATAAGATCGGGGAATTGGACAAAGCCATAAAGTGGGTCATATTAGGCGCTGATTTTGCGCAGAAAACAAATAATATCAACTTCTCCCTCAAGTTCTCTGTTCTCAATATCTGCTACACTGTCCCCCTTGAAGGGGCTGAGCAAGTCAAGGAACTGATTGGCAGGCTGGAAAAGAGAAAGGCTTATGTGGATATTGAAGCACTTGCAGAAGATGTGGCAAAAGTGTACAGTTCGTTAAATCATTACAAAAATTCCACATACTTCTTGGAGAAAGCGATAAAATCAAGTAAACTAACAGGAAAGGAGGTTCTTTAAAATGAAAAAACGTTCATCTAGGGGAGCAGGCTCTTAAAACCTGTAAAACAGAGGACGGCTGTTCAGCCGTCTTTTTTATTTGTATGAACCTTTTTGGGTATTGAGTATCATCAAGAAGACATCGCGAATTCACGGCATTCCCGGGCGCATTGCAGGCATGTTTGGCCGCACTTTTGCGATTGCTGGTCAGGATGCCGTAGACAATGATTTCCGCAGGCTTCGCAAATTTTGGCGCACACCGAGGCCGGCGATTTGGCAAAGCGGCTGTGCCGTGCCATATATTTAGCGGTCAGCGTGCATATATCCGCACAATCTCTAAGCATTCTCAGTTGCTCTTTTCGACGGTTTGCATCTTCCCTTGTGAGAATGTAATTTGCGGTGAATTCACAAACAGCTTCACAGTGGTGAACGGTTTTTAACACATGGCGATTTTGGATGTTCCTCATATTTGTATCATAAGGAACAGGATGACCATACATATCATTTCCCCCTTCTTTCTTCATAATATTCCTATTCATATGTGGTTGCCTATGCGTCTGACATTCTTAAGATTTTTCTTGCGCTTGTGATGAATATTCGGTACCGTTAAGTCATTGAGATTTCCCGGACATAGAGGAGCTGAAACAAGTGAAGAAACTGGTGAAGGTCAAAGGGGTTACCTTTGGAGAAGGAGCGCCGAAAATCTGTGTGCCTCTCGTCGGAAAAACGCTTGCGCAATTGAAAGAAGAAGCGGCACACATCAAGACGCTTGATGCGGATGTTGCCGAGTGGCGGGCGGATTTTTTTGAAGGTGTTGAAGACGTTGAGAAGATCGCGGAGGCTTTGGCGGAAATCCGCGCTCTTTTGCACGACATGCCGCTCATCTTTACTTTCCGCAGTGCAAGGGAAGGCGGGGAAAAGGAAGTCGGCCGGGAATATTATGTTTCTTTAAATCAGGCGGTTGTCAACACAGGGCTTGCCGATGTGATCGATATCGAGCTGTTTTATGAGGAACGCGACGTGAAAGCGCTGGTGGAAGCCGCACAGGCGAAAGATGTGTCTGTCATCATTTCCAACCATGATTTTGAGAAAACACCGTCCGTTGAAGAAATGATTTCCCGCTTGAAGAAAGCGCAAGAGCTGGGCGCGGATCTGCCAAAAATTGCTGTGATGCCTGAAACACCGGCTGATGTGCTGAAATTGCTTGAAGCGACTTATTTGATGAATGAGCACTACGCGAAGCGGCCCATAATCACGATGTCAATGGCTGGAAAAGGTGTCATCAGCCGTCTGGCCGGAGAGGTGTTTGGCTCGGCGATGACATTCGGGGCAGCCAAGAAGGCCTCTGCACCGGGGCAACTCGCCGCCGCCGATCTGAGGCGGATCATTGGCGTTTTGCACGACAATTTGTCATGACTGCAAAAGGAGCCGGCTTGTTTGAGCCGGCTCCTTCAATCTATTTGGCGCATTGTTCAATGATGTCCTTCAGCGCCTCTGCAAGCTCTCCTTTATCCTTGAGCTCTGATTCGTCAAAATGGAGGCGACATACCTCTTCACCGCCGTTATACATTTCTTCCAGCCAGCCCCGCATTCCTCTTGCGCGGCGGTCCACTTCGATGATCACATCCACCCCGTCCTCCTGCACAAGAAAAACGAGCTCCACTTCATCCAGCAGCTGACGATAGTGCGGTGTGACCGGGACAAATTCGAATTCCTGGACGAAAGGCAAACGCTTTCTGAAATATGATGCTTGCTCACAGTCCGCCTCATGAAGGCGGAATCCGAGGCTTTCAACCGTTTCTAAAATACTGTGAACCCACGGATGTGGTTTAACGAAGAGATGATCATCATCCGATTTGTCAATCCCGCCTTGTATGTCCAGGTCGGTCAATAAGAACACTTTAGCTCCTTTTATCGTAATCGGCGTGTCAAGCGGAAGAATGAATGAGAAAGAAAATTCCCGTTCTTCACCGGTTTTGATTGTAAAGGCATCTGTCACGCGGTGGGATTCAATGGTAGCGTTTTTCCAATGTTTTTCGTCTTTCTTGACGACGAGATATTCCGTCTCGAGCAATAAATCGATATACCTGATGTGCTGTTCAACATTGCCGCCTTTAACATGAACGGTTCCGCTCACCCGTTCTCCCGGGCGATATGCGCTCTTGTCCAGAATCGTATTCACTTTCGCTGAACCGATCCCGGCGCTTGCTGCAAGCTTTTTCAAAAAAGACATGTTTACCATTCCTCCTATTATTGTCGTACAAGAAATGAATACGTTTTACACAGGGCGAAAGATTCATTTTATTTTGAAATCAATAGGTCCTTTGTCTTTTCGAAGCTAAAAAACGGGAGTCTCTTAAAAAAAGCGGAAACTTTCATAGGCTTAAATCGGTTCAAACTTCACCTTTCCATCAATCACTGGATATGCTACCATAATGAAGAAATGAATAGCTTTACTAGGGGTGCCCTGTATGGGCTGAGAGAGAAACGACCGGGTTTCTTAACCCTTTGGACCTGATCTGGTTCGTACCAGCGTGGGGAAGTAAAAAGGTGTTTGCAGATGTCGGGAGATCAGACGTTCATCTGCGGATTTTACTGACTGTAAAACCAGGTTCATCAATGTGCCTGGTTTTTTTGTGCTGGTGCTGTTCTGGAGTTTCGTCTAAGATCTTTTTTAAAGAGGGGAAGGAATGTACACATGAAACAAGAGTCAGTGCAGCAAAAAAACATTAAGTTGATGTCAAGCTTTTCTGGAAGCCGAAAGGTCTATGTCGCAGGGTCCCGGCCTGACATTCAGGTGCCGATGAGAGAAATCGCCTTGAGTTCTACGACGGGATCATTTGGAGAAGAAGAAAATCAGCCTGTGCGCGTATATGACACGAGCGGTCCTTATACGGATGAACATGCGGAAGTTGATATTCTAAAAGGGCTTAAGCCTTTGCGCTCAGCCTGGATCAAAGAGCGCGGCGATACTGAGGAATATGAGGGACGGGAAGTGAAGCCTGAGGATAACGGCTATAAAAGCGGGAAGCAGGCGAATCACAGCTATCCGGGGCTGAAAAGAAAACCGCTGCGCGCCAAAAAAGGACAAAATGTCACTCAGCTTCATTATGCGAGAAAGGGGATCATCACTCCTGAAATGGAGTTTATCGCCATTCGCGAGCATGTATCTCCCGAGTTTGTCCGCGACGAAGTGGCGAGCGGCCGGGCGATCATCCCGGCAAACATCAATCATCCGGAAAGCGAGCCGATGATCATCGGCCGGAATTTCCATGTGAAAATCAATGCAAATATCGGCAATTCCGCCGTCACATCCTCGATTGAAGAAGAAGTGGAAAAAATGACGTGGGCGATCCGCTGGGGGGCCGATACCATGATGGATCTGTCCACAGGAAAGGATATTCACACGACAAGGGAATGGATTATCCGCAACTGCCCTGTGCCCGTCGGAACAGTGCCGATCTATCAGGCGCTTGAAAAAGTAAACGGCGTCGCTGAAGATTTGACGTGGGATGTTTACCGCGACACATTGATTGAACAAGCTGAGCAGGGCGTCGATTATTTTACGATTCATGCCGGTGTCCGGCTCCACTATGTGCCGCTGACGGCAAAGCGTGTCACAGGAATCGTTTCCCGCGGCGGGGCGATCATGGCGCAGTGGTGTCTCGCCCATCATGAAGAAAGCTTTCTTTACACACATTTTGAAGAGATATGCGAAATTATGAAAGCGTATGATATCGCGTTTTCACTTGGAGACGGCCTTCGACCGGGTTCGATTGCGGATGCCAATGATGAAGCGCAATTTGCCGAATTGGAAACGCTTGGCGAGCTGACGGAAATCGCCTGGAAGCATGACGTTCAGGTAATGATCGAAGGGCCGGGGCATGTACCGATGCACAAAATTAAAGAAAACGTCGATAAGCAGATGGAGATATGCAAGGAGGCGCCATTTTATACACTCGGGCCGCTGACGACAGATATCGCCCCGGGGTATGATCATATTACATCGGCGATCGGAGCGGCGATGATCGGCTGGTATGGAACGGCGATGCTTTGCTATGTCACGCCGAAAGAACATCTCGGGCTTCCGAATAAAGATGACGTCCGCGAAGGGGTCATTACATATAAAATCGCGGCCCATGCGGCTGATCTCGCCAAAGGGCATCCCGGCGCACAGATTCGCGATGATGCGTTGTCGAAAGCGCGCTTTGAATTTCGCTGGCGCGATCAGTTCAACCTCTCACTTGATCCGGAAAGAGCGCTTGCGTTTCACGATGAGACGCTCCCCGCTGAAGGGGCAAAGACGGCGCATTTTTGCTCGATGTGCGGGCCGAAGTTTTGCAGCATGAGGATCTCCCAGGATATTCGCGACTACGCCAAGGAAAACAACCTTGATGAAGAAGCGGCGATTGAAAAAGGACTTGAAGAGAAGGCGAAGGAATTTAAAAAGGCCGGCGGTCAAATTTACAGCTAAATACAAGGTCATGGACAGATGAAGGGGGAACCTTTCATCTGTTTTTTTATAAAATAGGGTTGACAGGTCGGAATAATATGAATTAGTATATTATGTAATATTTAGGAAAGTTCTATCAGCGCTGATCGGTCAACCGAAGGCTCTTATCTCGTTTGGGATAAGAGCTTTTTATTTTATTCTGCAAAGAAAGCGGGGAATATGATGTCTTTATCAATTCGTGTAAACGAAAAAATGTTTGCAAGCGGCGGCCGGAAAGCCAACGCGCTTCAAGGTGTTAAGCTTGCAGTCGATAGCGGAGAATTTCTTACCGTTATCGGACCAAGCGGCTGCGGCAAAAGTACACTGCTGAAAATCATTGCCGGCCTGGACCGGGATTATGATGGCAGAATCAGCATGAATGGCAGGGAAATAACGTCCCCGGGGATTCGTCAAGGCTTTATATTTCAAGAACATCGACTTTTTCCGTGGATGACGGTTGAGCAAAATATTGCCGCAGATTTAAGCCTAAAAGAAACATCCGTTAGAAAAAAAGTCGATGAATGGATTGAAACCGTACGGCTAAAAGGTGCTGAGAAACTGTATCCGCGCGAGCTTTCCGGCGGGATGGCACAAAGGGTTGCCATTGCCAGAGCATTGCTGAGGGAGCCGGAGGTTCTTTTGCTCGA
This sequence comes from Bacillus sp. z60-11, assembly GCF_046464135.1. Lineage (NCBI taxonomy): Bacteria > Bacillati > Bacillota > Bacilli > Caryophanales > Bacillaceae > Bacillus > Bacillus sp. z60-11. The sequence continues at coordinate 16,898 of NZ_JBIYSN010000001.1, forward strand.
TGAACCTTTTGGCGCTTTGGACGCATTTACGAGAAAGCATTTGCAGGATGTGCTGACAGAGATATGGCGAGAGAAAAAAATGACGATGATCCTGGTGACCCATGATATTGACGAGTCCGTGTATTTAGCCAACCGGATAGCGGTCTTCACCGCAAGGCCGGGAAGAATCCACAAGCTGATTCCGGTTGATTTGCCTTTTCCTCGTAATAGAACATCACCCGTTTTTCAGTCCATCAGACAAAAAGTACTCAAAGAATTTGAAAAAACGGAAGAGTACAGTTTTCAAGAAGGCTCGGGGATTTGACAGAAAGGATGGGATCTGGTGAAACAAATGAAGGTATATATGGTGGGCTTATTTATGCTGCTCACGGGCTGCTCAGCAACAGAATCAAACGAGAGCGGAAACAATTTGAAAGAAATTCGCATCGGTGTACAGCAAAGTTTAAGCCCTTTGCTGTTAGCAAAAGAAAAAGGCTGGTTTGAAAAGGAGTTTGCCGAAGAAGGAATTAAAGTCAAATGGACGGAGTTTCAAAGCGGTCCGCCTCAGTTTGAAGGGATCGCCGCTGCCAAAATTGATTTTTCCCAGGTGGGGAATTCGCCGGTGATCGCAGGACAGGCGGCAGGGATTAACTTTAAGGAAATCGCCCTTTCACAGGATGGTTTAAAGGCAAACGGCATCCTCGTTAAAAAAGGGAGCGGTATAAAAAATATTAAAGACTTGAAAGGAAAGAAGGTGGCGGTTGCCAAAGGAAGCAGCGGTTTTGATTTTCTGTATCAAGCCTTTGACAAGGCGGGCTTGAAGCCTTCTGATGTCAACGTCATTCAGCTTCAGCCGGATGAAGCGATGCCCGCTTTTGAGAGTGGAGCTGTTGATGCATGGTCGATTTGGGAACCGTTCCTTTCGCTAAAAACGATCAAAAGCGATGCCGACATTTTGGTTGACGGGGAAACAATCAACCGTTATTCTCCCGGATTTACGCTTGTGCGGAGCGAATTTGCCGATCGGCATCCGGAAGAAGTGGTCCGCTTTCTGGAGGTGTACGACAAAGCGGTGAAGTGGCAGAAGAGCCATAAAAAAGAAGCGGTTGAAACCTATTCGAAAATTAAAAACATCGACAAAGAAGTCGTTGAAAACGTATTGAAAAACACTGAACCATTAAATGAACCCATCAGTGAAAACATCGTCAAAACACAGCAGGAGACAGCCGATTTTCAATATAGATTAAAAGCGATCAACAAAAAGATTGACGTAAGAAAAGTGGTTGACAACTCATTCATTGAAGAAGCGCAAAAGGCGACTAGTGAAGGAGGGAAACAAGATTGAAGACAGTTTCGCCGAATGCTGCGGTATTAAAATCAAAAGCAGCTAAACACAAGCTGAATACAGCTGTCTTTACAAAGGGAAAAGGTTTTGTACTGCCAGTTATCATCATCTTATTGTGGCAGTTGGCTGGTACACTTGGCTTGATATCAAAAACCGTGCTCCCCGCGCCTCTTGATATATTGCTGACATTCGGAGACCTCATCGCTGCCGGAGAGTTTTTTACCCATATCGGCATCAGTATTCAACGGGCAGCTCTCGGGTTTTTTCTGGGGGCCGGACTCGGTCTTGTGCTGGGGCTTACGATTGGTTTCTCAAAGGCAGCGGAAGATTTTCTGGATCCGTCTCTGCAAATGCTCAGAACCGTCCCTCATCTGGCGGTTACGCCATTGTTTATTTTATGGTTTGGATTTGATGAGATATCAAAGGTTTTGCTGATTGCTTTGGGCGCTTTTTTTCCGGTTTATATCAATACATTTTCAGGGATCAGGGGAGTGGATTTAAAGCTGTTCGATGTCGCAAGGGTTCTGGAGTTTCATTGGTTTAAACAGGTGACAAAGCTGATTCTCCCCGCTTCACTTCCAAATATCCTTTTAGGAATACGCTTGTCTCTCGGTGTATCTTGGCTTGGCCTTGTTGTTGCCGAGCTTATGGGGTCAAGCGCAGGAGTCGGATATATGATCATGGATGCCAGACAATTTTCGCAGACTGACCGAGTGTTTGTCGGAATTTTGATTTTCGCAGCTGTCGGTAAATTAACGGATTCTCTTGTCAAAGTATTGGAAAGAAAAGCCTTGAAATGGAGAAGCAGCTATCAAGGAAATCATAAGTAAAGGAGAGATTGGTTTGGACATTTTATGGTTTATTCCTACACATGGTGACGGACATTATCTCGGTACAAAAGCGGGCGGCAGAGCTGCTGACTACACTTATTTTAAGCAGGTGGCCCAAGCGGCGGACAGACTAGGGTATACGGGTGTTCTCCTGCCGACAGGGAAATCGTGCGAAGATCCGTGGATAACAGCGGCCGCTTTAGCCGCTGTCACGAACGACTTGAAATTTTTAGTTGCCCTCAGGCCTGGTTTAATGCAGCCTTCTGTCGCTGCACGGATGTCCTCCACACTTGACCGCCTTTCAGAAGGGCGGCTTCTTGTCAACGTAGTTGCCGGCGGAGATCCGTATGAGCTGGCGGGAGACGGCCTTTTTATCAGTCATGATGAACGGTATGAAGCGGCAAATGAATTTTTGGAAATATGGCGTTCCTTCTTAAAAGGGATGGTCGTGAACTACAATGGGAAGCACCTTCGGTCGGAAAATGGGCATTTGTTGTTTGAACCGGTTCAAAATCCGCATCCGCCAATCTATTTTGGCGGGTCGTCTAAAGCGGGACAGGAGACTGCGGCAAAGCATGCGGATGTTTATTTAACATGGGGCGAGCCGCCATTTCTCGTAAAAGAAAAAATTCGATCCGTTACGGAGCTGGCTAAAAAAGAAGGTCGGACCGTTCGTTTTGGTATTCGGCTGCATGTCATTGTAAGAGAAAGCGAAAAAGAGGCTTGGCAAGCGGCAGACAAACTGATCAGCCGCTTGGATGAGGAAACAATTCATACTGCTCAAAAGGTAATGAGCCGCATGGATTCAACAGGACAGCGGAGAATGGTTGAGCTCCATCGCGGCAGCAAAAACAATCTCGAAATCAGCCCTAATCTCTGGGCGGGAATCGGCCTTGTCAGAGGCGGAGCCGGGACGGCGCTTGTCGGTGACCCCAAAACGGTAGCCAGCAAGATAAAAGAATATGCCGATCTTGGCATTGAGACGTTCATTTTTTCGGGATATCCACATCTTGAAGAAGCATACCATTTTGCAGAGCTTGTTTTTCCTTTGCTGCCATTTCGGGTGAAGCGTGGAAAAGCAGCTGTCGGCGAAGCCATAGGAAATGACCGCTTTCCGTCACAGACACAATGAAAATTCGTGCACCAAAAAAACTCCAGGCTGCTGGAGTTTTTGATATTATTTATGTTTTTGAAATGACAGCATATATGACAAGTGCTGAATGACGATCAACACGAAGATGACGATGATCGGAAAGTACGGGATATCGGCTTGAATAAACGGATAAAAAATCATCGCGAGCGCTGCGACAGGCATTGCGAAATACAGGACGATATAAGAAGTGCGGCACGCTTTGGCGGTGATCATCTGCTCCCTTTCATCCTGTTCCTTAAATTCGTCCGGGATGGATAGAAGGTTTTGTTTGCGGGAGCCTTTTTTCTCCAAATAAGAGTAGACCGCAAGGACCGCAGCAAACAGAAGGATGGGAATCGGGTTAAAAACAAAATACAGTTCAGAATCGCTTGTTTTCAGGCTTCTGGCAATTTGTTCAGCTGCTTTAAAAAACGTGATAAACGTCCAGCATGCCAGTCCGAAAAGCACAATGTGAAAAAGGGTCCTCGTTTTCATATTCATTCAGTTTTTCCCTCCTCTAACCAAAAGACATCTTCCATTTTTAATTGAAACTCCTCGCAAATTTTCAATGCCAATAGGAGCGATGGTATGTAATTGCCTTTTTCAATCGCCGCTACGGTTTGTCTCGTGACCCCGACAGCTTTTGCCAGCCCTTCTTGTGAATATCCGTATCTGGCCCTCAGCTCTCTGACTCTGTTGTTCATCTTACCACCTGCAATTCTTCGTTTATATAGTATATTTGACATATTGTTAAATAGACTAGACATAATGTTAAATCAATTTTACAATGTAATCAACATCTTTTGATCTAGGTTTGGAAGATGTGCAACCGTAATATTTAAATTTATACATAAAATTAACAAAAATGGAATAGATAAAATAGAACCATCTAAGGCTTGGGAAATAGGGTCTTTATGGTTATTTTATTGTTTGGATTGCGGATGGGGATGCGCCTTATTTTCTGCTCCTTATTTCCTACTATGCTAGAAAACAGCCTGTTTGATTGAACAAAGGAAAGAAAAGCGAAAAAGGTTGAAAATTGAGAGAAATTGACCATGTGGCAGACATACTAGAGTCATATGCGGGAAGAAGTCTGATTACAGAGGATATGAATAGGACAATGGTTGGGAAAAGAGGGGCGTGTTTAAATAAATAGTTGGAAGGTAGTGTTTGTGAAATAGGAAAATTCATAGATTTCAGTATGAATTTGGGTATGTTACGCTTTGGTTACTTGATAGAAAGGAGGGGGAAAAATGACATACGCAGCTCCGCAGGTTGATTATTCTGTCAATCCGGCGATTGAAGACCAGGCTTGGTTCCTAGTGTTTATTGCGGTCCTATTGGCTCTTGGTGCAACTGTTGTGCTCGGCGCGGCGGTATGGTGTCTCGCTAACGGCCACGGCAGCTTCACGGGATCCGTCAAATGGGTCAGCGGTTTGCAGGTCAAAATTGAATGTAGGTAGCTATACTTACGTATCTGTTCACATCAAAAGACATAACTTTACCGGGACTTATCCGTCTGTGGGGGGCGGTTAAGTCCTCCCTACCATTTATATTACCCTGGAGGCATTATGTTTATAATAGATCATCTGTCTAAAACATATAAAAACAATGTGACTGCCGTTAGCGGGTTTCATATAAAAATTGAAAAAAATCAAATTGTCGCGATCGCTGGTCCGAACGGTTCAGGGAAGACGACGATCATTAATGCCGTTTTAGGGATCATTACGCCAAGTGAAGGAACCATTCAGCTGGATGACCTGTCGAACACATCGGCGGAATTCAAGCAAAAACTCGCGTATGTTCCCGATGAACTCCTTTTGCCGGATGCCCTTTCAGCCGCGGAATATTTGGATTTTGTTTCTTCAATGTATAATTGTACATCAAAAGAGAAGCGGAAACAATTAATTGAGCTTTTTGATATGGAAGCAGCATTGAAGGAACCGATCGAAACGTATTCACACGGAATGAAAAAAAAGACGCAGCTGATCGCAGCGTTTATGCTGGAGAGCGAATTTGTCATCATGGATGAACCGTTTCGGGGACTTGATATTGAAGCGGTCATCAATACAAAGAAATTGATGAAGCGCTTTGCAGACACACAAGGATCGATTCTCCTTTCGACGCATGACATGCTTTCTGCCGAAGAATTATGCGATAAAATCGCAATTCTTTCAAAAGGAGTCAAAATGGACGAAGGAAAAGTCGAACAATTAAAGCGTAAATATAACAGCGATTCACTGGAAGAAGTGTTTTTAAAAGCTTCGATGCTGAGTGATAGGGGTGCGCATTTTGATCAAATCATTCGAAATTTCTAAAATGATGCTGAAAATGTGGCAGAAGGAAATGGGCAAACTCTTAAATACCGGGACGAAAAAAGGAATGGCCGCGCTGTTTTTGCTTTTGGCCATCAGTATGGGTGCCATCATCGGGTATAGCTTTACCGGCATGTTTTTGAGTTCATTTTTAAATGGCGATGTTCGATCTCTCGGGTTGTTTGTGATCTCGATGTATATGAACGCCTCGATTTTCACCTTTGTGTTCTTCATTTTGTTTAAGGTGAGGACGCCGGAGCAGCACAGCTTTTCGATGCAGCTCAGCTGGTTTCCGCTGACGGCTTTCGAAAGAAGCCTCGGCTACTATATTCCGTTTGCCGGAGCGGTTTCATTTCTTGTCTTATTTTTCATGTTGGTTTTGCTGATACCGAATTTTATGGCGAGCGGTGTCGGCTTCTGGTTTGCGTTTTCATTTTTTGCGGTGCTGTTCGTGCAGATCATCTTTTTCTTTTCACTGCTCAACCTTGTCTATCACTTGGTTTACATCATCATTCTCAAATTCGGTTTTCCGCTTCAGAAGTTCTTTTCACTGTTTGTACTCGTCGTATTGGCTGTGTTTTACGCCATGACTCAATTTGATCTGGCAAACATTCAGAATGCTTATGCATCCTTTGATTATAACCTGACCTATTTTGCTGCGCCCTTGTTTCTATTGTTGAACGGTCAGGCGATAGATGCAGCGTTCATTCCGATCGTGATGATCTTGGCAGCCGCTGTAGCGGGTTCTTTTCTGTCGCTGAATTTTGTACCGATCCTCACTGAAAAAAAATCATCCAAGCTGTTTTCATTTATTAAAATCCCGTCATCAAAACCGTTGAGTCTGATGGTGAAAGAAATCAAAACCCAAGCCAGAAATGAAGAAAATATGCTCAATTTCATTTTTTTGCTTTTGGCTTTATGCTTTTTAAAATACAGATTTCAATTTGGTTTTACAGGGGAGAGTTATGCGGTTCTCGGGGGTGTTACCGGTATCATCGCATTTAATTCCTTTGGCAATGATATGAAGATGCTCGCGGTCTACAAGTCGCTTCATTTGAAGATGGCGGCGGTTTTATGGTCGAAATATCTCGGGTTATGCGTGCTCGGCCTGCTGCAGCTTTGCTTGTTTTCCTTGCTGACATGGACGTTTCCGGAGAGCTTTCCGGTCTTTTTGCAGACGCTTGGCGTCCTTTTAAACTCGATTGCCATGTTTTACTTGGCGGGCATTATCTTTCCGCTTGATCGACATAATCCTTATATGGGAATCTTTTCGTTTGGGATGCTGCTTCTCTGTTTAATTCCGCTGTTTTTCATCGGGAATTATGCCATTGATAAAATCTCCGGGCAAGGCTTGCTGTTTCTCATCCCGTGTCTGGAGCTGGTGCTGATCCTGCTTTTATACGGAGGGTTCAAATGGAGGTACCATTATGATCATTGACATGTTGAAATCGTTGTTCAGAGTGAAAAAAATCCCCTATTTTCCGGAGCATGTGACGCTTGAGCAAAAGCATATTTCCGATCATGACCTCGGTGCGGATTTTCCCATTAACCCGACAGCTTATCAAATGCTGAAGGAAGTCGACGGAAAAAAAGATGAAGAGGAGATAGCAGCCGCTCTTTCGGGTGTGTTTCAGATCGGCGAGGATGTCTTGTTGAAAGATTTGCACGAGCTTCTCTCGGGGCTGAACCGCCGCTATTTAATCAATTGGAAATACGGGGAGCGCCCGTCTTTTCAAGGGTTTGTCTGTCAATTTTTCAGCCAGTACCATATTCGCTACAGAGAGAGGTTTTCCAGCCGGTCTGCTTCATTTCTGTTTTTGTACATCAAGTTTCTGCAAATCATCTCCAAGAAGATCATCGTGTTCTGGCTGATCTTTCTGTTGCTCTCGTGTGCGGCATTTGTTGCGGTTCCCGATGGTTCGATCATCGGCATCGCCGTTTACTTTTCTGTCATTTATTTCGGGCTGATTACAGGAACTGCGCTTCATGAAGTGGCGCACGGCGTCGCACACCGGAAGCTCGCCGGAAAGCAGCAGGCGGGAGGGTATCTGGCCGCGGATATGATGTCCGTTAAGTTTATCAGGCCGGTGACAAACCCGTATGATGGAAAGATGATCTGGATTACGGCGCTGGGACCGCTTGCCCCGGGGCTTTTAGGCTTGGCCGGGGTGCTGTTTACAATCTTTTTCCTTCAGGAAAACATAGTTTCTGTCGGCGTGCTTCTGTTCTTTTCAACGTATGCTTTGCATATGATGTATCTGCTTCCATTTATGGGGGACGGGAAGTCGATCATGAAACAGCTATTGATCAGAGGAATTGGGGGGAAATCATCATGAATGCAAACGTTTTGAAACAGGGATTGATATTTGCCAGTTTCTCAAGTTTCCTGGCGTTTCCGATGTTGTCTGTTGCGCTGTTGTTTTATCATCTGTTTTCAAATCAAACGAGTAACGACATTTTGTTTAACAGCTTGTCGTTTGTCATGGAAAATGATTCTTCTTTTTCATTTCAGGTGAAACCGAACTTCTTTTTTATTATGATTGGACTGTTTATCGGCATCTTCGTCATCACCGCCGCGGTTTCTTTTCTGCATCAGCAAAAAAAGAAAGGATCTTAAAAAAAGCTTGCCTGCTTGAGCAGGCTTTTTTGTTTGCATCCGAATGGGAGATATGATAAATTTAAATCGAAATAATTACGATTTACGAAAGGTGGGTGCAAAAGTGGCTAAAAAATCAAAGATTGCTAAGGAAAAAAAGCGGCAAAAGCTGGTTGAGCAATATGCGGCCATCAGGAAAGAGCTAAAAGCAAAAGGCGATTACAGGGCGCTCGCCAAACTTCCTCGCGATTCTGCCCCGTCAAGGCTGCATAACCGCTGTGAGATCACCGGCAGGCCGAGAGGATATATGAGGAAGTTCAACATGTCGAGGATTGCGTTTCGAGAATTGGCCTATAAGGGACACCTTCCAGGTGTGAAAAAGTCAAGCTGGTAAAAATAAGAGGAAAAAAACCGCCGATTGTTTTCGGCGTTTTTTTTCGACAAATTTTTAATATCCCCTTGACGAAAATTTAATAAACATGTAACATTATAAAAGTCAAAACGATGATCTGTTTATTGAAGATCTGATGCGGGTGTAGTTTAGTGGTAAAACCTCAGCCTTCCAAGCTGATGTCGTGGGTTCGATTCCCATCACCCGCTCCATACATACTGTTTATAACGCAGTGTTTCGTTTCTTAGATTAAACGAAGCATTGCGTTTTTTCATGTATGACAAAAAAGACTTGCCCTCTAAGAAAGCAAGCTTTTACGGAGAGACCGCTGAGACGTGTTCTCCGCCGTGAATTTGTTCAAACATTTTTGTCAAAGCTTCTAGGAGCCGGTGCGCCTCATTCTTTGAAACCGAGGGTCTGAAGAAGACGAGCTGCAAGGCGTCTTTTGTATCCGCGCTGACAGGGTGATGATGGATATATTGCGAAAGCGACCCGAAAGTCTCATCCCCGGCTGAAACCGTTATGAGGGTTTTGCTGTCGCCGAGGGCGATGTGAATCGGCCCCTTTAGATTGCGGGCGTCATGAATATGGACGGGCATCGCATATTTCAAGGAGAAAAAGCGGCTCAAATCGGTGGCTGAATCGGCCGGTTCAAGATAGCGATTTTGCTGGATATCCGTGAGCATCCGTGTGTGGCTTGTCTGCCGTCCGGTAAATGACGGGTTCAGGTTGGCCAGTGTATCCCGCCATTCCTGATTGACCGGTTCATCTTCGAGGCTCCTGTCAGCGTAATCAAAAAACAGTGCTTCCTGAAAAAGGCGCAGGCGGCCCTTTAACATTTGCGGAGAGTCCGCGATCTGGATTCCTTTATATAAAACAGCGCCGACCTTAAATGAAGGAACGCGCTTTAAAACGCCGGAATCTATTTGCACATTTAGCTTCAATTCAAATTCAACTCCCACTGATCATGTTACACTTATATTATACAGTGAGCGAATACCAAAACAAAGAAAGGAGGCTCTGCCCATGGATGTCAAAAAGCTGAAGCAGGATGTCATTCAATTCGCACAGCAAATCGGAATCGACAAAATCCGTTTTGCAAGCGCCGATACATTTGCGACTTTAAAAGAGCGTTTAATCGAAAACCGTGCGCTCGGCTATGAATCAGGCTTTGAAGAGCCCGATCTCGACAAACGGACCAATCCCGATCTATTGCTGCCAAAGGCGAAATCGATCATCGCGATTGCGCTTGCATACCCTTCAAAAATGAAAAACGCGCCAAGGAGCACGAAAGGGGAACGCAGAGGCATCTTTTGCAGAGCTTCCTGGGGAAAAGACTACCACCATGTATTGCGGGAAAAGCTCGATCAGCTGGAAGCGTTTTTGAAATCGCAGCGCAGCGATGTGAGAACAAAATCAATGGTTGATACGGGAGAGCTGTCCGACCGTGCCGTCGCCGAGCGCGCCGGTATCGGCTGGAGCGGAAAAAACTGCATGATCATTACACCTGAATTCGGCTCCTATGTCTATTTGGCGGAAATGATTACGAACATCCCGTTTGAACCGGATGAGAGAATAGAAGACCAATGCGGTTCATGCAACAAGTGCATTGAGGCATGCCCGACTGGTGCGCTCGTCAATCCCGGGCAGCTCAACTCGCAGCGCTGCATTTCTTTCCAGACGCAGACGAAAGGTTTTCTGCCCGATGAGTTCCGCACGAAAATCGGCAACAGGATCTACGGCTGTGACACATGCCAGATGGTATGTCCGAAAAATAAAGGCGTCGATTTTCACCTTCATCCGGAGATGGAGCCTGATCCTGAGATCGCCAAGCCGCTTTTAAAGCCGCTTTTGACGATCTCAAATCGCGAATTTAAAGAGAAATTCGGCCATGTCGCAGGATCGTGGAGAGGGAAAAAGCCGATTCAGCGAAATGCGATCATCGCGCTGGCGCACTTTAAAGAAACGGACGCACTGCCTGAATTGATCTCCCTCATGCACAATGATCCGCGCCCGGTCATCAGGGGAACAGCCGCCTGGGCGGTCGGAAAAATCGGCGGAGTGGATGTCAAAGAAGAGCTGGAAAAAGCGCTGAACCGCGAACAGGATGAAGAAGCGAAAGCGGAAATCGAAAAAGGCATCGGGTTATTAAAGGAAACGAGTGCGACTAATTAAGGGCTGTCCTGACATATGTTTGTGAAGAGAAATGTTTAACAAACATGTGGGGGTGCAGCCCTTGAAGCAAACAATCGAACAATTGCTGACGGCCAGGCTGAATTATCTCATCAACGGCAAGGAAGAGGAGAGCTTGCGGGAGACAGGCGATTTTGACGTTCTCGAACGCAAGCGGAAGCTTTTCGAAAAGCGCGGGGTGCAAATCGTTAAAGCGAATACACGGGCAGCTATAAAAGACCATTGGCTTGATGAAGACGGCGCAGCCCATGTAAACTATCAAACCCAAACTGCATACTTGTGCAAAGATGGGGATGATATGTATATGGAAGAACAAGTTGAAAACCGGAGCGCTCTGTTGGATGAGCAAATGGTGGTCAAAGACTGCGGAGTCCCGCGCCCGGCTGTTGAGCCTATCCCTGATGGCGAAAGGAGCTCCGGTGCAGAGCCGGACGAATTATTGGGGCGGGCGTTCCGATATGACCGGCTGGCGGCGGTCCGGTATGCGGAAACATTTTGGAACAAACGAAATCCGGCGTATAAAAATTTTGAAGACAATTGCACTAATTTTATTTCTCAATGCCTCAGAGCTGGGGGTGCGCCGATGCGCGGCTATCCGAACAGGGGCACAGGCTGGTGGATGCAAAATCATTCCTGGAGCTACAGCTGGACCGTCGCCAATTCGCTCAGGTCGTTTTTAAGCCGCTCTAAAGCCGGCCTCCGCTCCGTTCAAGTGAAAAATGCCGCAGAGCTTACGGAAGGCGATGTGATTTTCTACGATTTTAACGGTGACGGAAGGTTTGATCATTCGGTGATTGTCACGGCAAAGGATAAAAGCAATATGCCGCTTGTCAACGCCCAGACCCATGACTGCCGGATGAGGTACTGGTCTTACGAAGATTCGCCCGCATATACCGCATCGATTCGGTACGCGTTTTTTCACATTGCAGATGATACGCCAAAAGCGTAAAGAGTGGTATAATAAACAGCGGATTAGAGAAAAACAGAGGTGAACATTTTGGCATTGCATGTCGTATTATATCAACCGGAAATCCCTGCCAATACGGGGAATATCGCACGAACTTGTGCAGCAACAGATACAACGCTTCATTTAATCAGGCCGCTCGGCTTTTCAACCGATGACAAAATGCTGAAGCGCGCAGGCCTTGATTACTGGGAATTCGTCAATGTCGTCTACCATGACTCATTGGAGGAATTATTTGCAGCCCATCCCGAAGGGCAATTTTTCTATATTACGAAGTTCGGCCGTAAACCGCACACATCATTTGACTATTCAGACCAAAATGAAGATTATTTTTTCGTATTCGGCAGGGAAACGAACGGGCTTCCAAAGGATTTAATCGAACAAAACATGGAGCGCTGCCTGCGTCTGCCGATGACAGAGCATGTCAGATCGCTGAATTTGTCAAATACAGCGGCGATTCTCGTCTATGAGGCGCTTCGCCAGCAGAATTACAGACATTTAACATAAGATGATGCCCCTTTGAAAAGGGGCACTTTTTTTACTTTATAATGTAACAGTGTTATGTTACAATGTTTCGGAAGGAGTGAAGACAATGGCGCAGGAGGATTTAATTTCAAAAAAAGAACTGCTTGATTTGACGTCGATATCATACGGACAGCTTTACAGGTGGAAACGGAAAAATTTAATACCTGAAGAATGGTTTATTCGAAAATCGACGTTTACCGGACAAGAAACGTTTTTTCCTAAAGAGGACATTCTGAAGAGAATCGAAAAAATTCAAAGCATGAAAGAAAACCTTTCGCTTGATGAATTGGCGGAAATGTTTTCACCAAAGCTTGATCAATTAAGTGTCACCAAGAGTGAATTGCTTGAAAAAGGGCTGGTGACAGATGCGGTCATGTCATTTTTTACGGAAAATACCGATAAACGAACTGAAGTCTTTGAGCTGAAAGAAGCGCTTGCGGTGTATGTATTGGAAGGTTTGCTTCAATCAGGGGAGATCAGCCTTGAGGAAGGAAAAATGGTTTTGGATGTTCTTTTGTCGAAAGCTTCGAAACATCAGGGCAGACTGATCGTCCTGCGGAAGCTCGGCGTTGCTGCATGTTTCATCACCGGAGGCGACATCGTGTTTGAACAGGCTGCGAAAATCGCTGCTGACATCGATCTGGCAGCTGCGGGCGAAGAATTAAAGACAAAATTAGTGTAATGGAGGAGCGGAAAATGGAAAATTTGATCATAAACGGTTTTGGAAGCTCTGGCGGAGGAACGTTTCAATCGGTTGAATTAAATGGAAAAGGAACCGTTAACGGTGATATTGACTGCAAGCGGCTGATCTGCAACGGCACCGGGACCGTCAACGGAAATGTAAAAGCCGATACGGTCAAAATCAGCGGTCATGCCAAACTGAACGGCGGCATAACGGCGTCGTCGGTGCGCATTGACGGCTCGGCAAAGGTCGAACAGGACATCAGTGCGGAAAAAGTTGAAATCGCCGGATATGCGGGCTTAGGCGGACATATCAAAGGAGACGAACTGATCGTCATGGGAAAAGCGTCAATCGGCAAGGACTGTGAGGTCGAACATTTTTCAGCCGAAGGCTGCTTTACAATCGACGGACTGTTAAATGCCGAACAAATTGAGATCAAGGTTCACGGAGGGGAAAGCAAAGTCAAAGAAATCGGCGGCCGCCGCATCATCTGTACAGCCCACCAGTCAAAACTGCTGTCATTTTTGACACCGCTGATTTCTCCGCCGAGATTGTCTGCCGAACTGATTGAAGGCGATCATATTGAACTTGCCAACACGACGGCGAAAATCGTTCGGGGAAATACCGTGATCATCGGTGACAATTGCGAGATCGGTCTGATCGAATACAGGGAAGACCTCAAACAGGCAAAATCGGCAAAAGTCGGAGAGAGCCAGAAAATATAGCGGAGGTATAAAAATGGAAAAAAACAGCTTGAAAATTAGCGGATCCGGCTGTGCAGCGGGCGGTGATTATCAGCATGTCGTCATCAGAGGAGAAGGAACGATCGGCGGGGATCTTGTCTGCTCCAAATTTCGCACATACGGCACAAGCACTGTGTCTGGAGGGGCAAAAATCGAAAAATTCGGCGTCCATGGAGAGGCTGAGGTCGCCGGCGCCCTGGAAGCAAAAGAGGCGAAAATCTACGGTACGGCTGATGTTGAAGGCGACGCCGAAATCAGTGAAGCAACTGTGAAGGGCGTCCTTACCGTCGGCGGACAGATGGCTTGTGACAGATGTGATGTCAAAGGCACGCTGATTGTGAAAGGCGACTGTGAAGCGGAGCAGTTTACTTTACAGGGGAGTGTTGAATTGAAGGGTCTCTTGAACGCCGGTGTAATTGACATCGGATTAAGGTTTGGAAGCAGCAGCATTGGAGATATCGGCGGGACGAATATAAAAGTCGTCAATAAACGCGGGATATTTAAGCGGAACGGCGGTTTTCTGAACGCCGGAGTAATAGAAGGAGACGACATCTATCTTGAAAATACGGCCGCTCGGATCGTCAGGGGAAACCGCGTCCATATCGGCCCTGGCTGTGAAATCGAAACCGTTGAATACAAAAGCGATTATCAGGTTTCACCCAAATCGGAAGTAAAGGATAATAAACAAAGTTAATGGAACAGTGTTATGTTATAGAAAAAGGATGGCGTGAATTCGCCATCCTTTTCATTTACTAATTTTTCTTTCCGGGCTTACTTTCATACCCGGCGGTGAAAATAGACACGAGAAATGTGAGGATGACCCCCATCATGATCAATGTCTTCAACAAAATCCCCCTTTCCATCCTTTTTCCCTTGCTGTCGATCAAGCACGTGTTGCGTTTTAGCCGGTCCCGCGGATTTGTCTTGTGCGCGCCGAGCTTATCTGCCTTTATTATGACTGGTTTGCACCGCACTTGTCAATTCGAGGAAGTACTTTCAATTTGAAGATGAAAAGCATGCAAAAGGACATCTCCGCATACAGTGAATGTAACAGTGAGTCACTTGGCACCTTGCATTAATCATCATATAGGAGGTTCTTATGGATATATTAAAAAAGATTGAACAGTATAGAGAGGAAGAACAGCGTCTGAAATGGGAAGGAACCTTCGCTGATTATTTGGAAATCGTGAAAGAAAATCCGGCTGTCGCACAATCTGCTCATTCCCGCGTTTACAATATGATAAAAGACAGCGGTATTGAAGAAAAGGACGGAAAAAAGGTATACAGCTTTTTTGACAAGGAGCTGTTTGGGCTTGAAGAGCCTTTGGAGCGCCTTGTGGAAGAATATTTTCATCCGGCCGCCAAACGCCTTGATGTCAGAAAAAGAATTTTGCTTTTGATGGGGCCTGTCAGCGGCGGAAAGTCAACGCTTGTCACAATGCTGAAAAGAGGACTTGAAGCTTACTCCTTGACCGATGAAGGCGCAGTCTACGCGATTAAAGGATGTCCGATGCATGAAGACCCGCTTCATCTAATCCCTCAACATCTGCGCGAGGATTTTTATAAAGAATACGGGATCCGTATTCAAGGCAACCTGTCCCCGCTGAATATGATGCGGCTCGAACAAGAGTATGGCGGAAGAATTGAAGAAGTGAAGGTTGAGAGAATCTTTTTTTCCGAGGATAAACGGACAGGGATTGGCACGTTCAGTCCATCCGATCCGAAATCACAGGATATTGCCGATCTGACGGGGAGCATTGACTTTTCAACAATTGCTGAATACGGATCGGAATCCGATCCGCGGGCATACCGGTTTGACGGCGAATTAAACAAGGCCAACAGAGGCATGATGGAGTTTCAGGAGATGCTGAAGTGTGATGAGAAGTTCCTCTGGCATCTCTTGTCCCTCACACAGGAAGGCAATTTTAAGGCGGGACGGTTCGCCCTCATCTCGGCGGATGAACTGATCGTAGCCCATACGAATGAAACCGAATACCGCTCATTTATTTCCAATAAGAAAAATGAAGCGCTCCATTCGCGGATTATCGTCATGCCGATTCCATATAATTTGAAAGTGTCGGAAGAGGAGCGAATCTACGAGAAGATGATTGCTGAAAGCGATGTGTCAGATGTCCATATCGCCCCGCACACGCTGAAAGTCGCCGCAATGTTTTCGATTCTCACCAGACTGAAGGAGCCGAAGCGCTCCGATATTGATCTTGTCAAAAAGATGAGGCTTTATGACGGGGAAAGTGTTGAAGGTTTCAATTCGGTCGATGTCGAGGATTTGAAAAAGGAATACACTGATGAGGGGATGAGCGGGATTGATCCGCGTTATGTCATCAACAGAATCTCCTCGACGATCATTCGCAAAAACATGGAGTCGATCAATGCGCTCGATGTCCTTCGCTCTTTAAAAGAAGGGCTTGATCAGCATCCTTCGATTTCCGCCGAAGATCGTGAACGCTATTTGAACTTTATCTCCGCCGCGAGAAAAGAATATGATGAGATGGCGAAAAAAGAAGTTCAAAAAGCCTTCGTCTATTCTTACGAAGAATCAGCCAAAACATTAATGGACAATTACCTCGACAATGTCGAGGCGTACTGCAATAAAATCAAACTGCGCGATCCGCTGACAGGCGAAGAAATGAATCCTGACGAAAAGCTGATGAGGTCGATAGAGGAGCAGATCGGCATTTCTGAAAACGCCAAGAAAGCATTCCGTGAAGAAATTCTTATCCGGATCTCGGCTTATGCGAGAAAAGGGAAGCGTTTCGACTACAATTCGCACGAACGGCTCAGAGAAGCCATTCAGAAAAAGCTGTTTGCCGATTTAAAAGACGTGGTCAAAATCACGACATCAACCAAAACGCCTGATGAACAGCAGCTGAAAAAAATCAACGAAGTCGTCGCCCGTCTCATCGATGAACACGGCTATAATTCAACAAGCGCAAACGAGCTATTAAAATATGTAGGAAGCTTATTAAACCGGTAGATCAAGACCCGTCCGGAAGAAGGGCGGGTTCTTCTGTCCCATTTTCACAATTGTTTGTCAAAAGTCGTCCGCCATCCGCATAAGATAAAAATAAACATTTTTTAAGGCTGGTTTCATCAAGCAGGGATTTATCAATAAGGAGGGGAATTCATGTCCCATAAAGACAACGGCCATTTTATTATTTCTCAGGAAAACTGGTCCCTCCATCGAAAAGGGTATGATGACCAACAGCGCCATCAGAAAAAGGTGCAGGATGCGATAAAAAACAATTTGCCTGATCTTATCACAGAAGAAAGCATCATCATGTCAAACGGCAAAGATGTCGTGAAAATACCGATTCGTTCATTGGATGAATACAAAATCCGCTATAATTATGATAAAAACAAGCACGCTGGACAGGGAGACGGAGACAGCCAGGTCGGTGACATCGTCGCAAGGGACGGCTCAGACAGACGAAGCGGCGCCGGAAAAGGCCAGGGAGCGGGTGATCAGGCCGGCGAGGATTATTATGAAGCTGAGGTTTCCCTCATGGACCTGGAAGAAGCGCTTTTCAGCGAAATGGAGCTGCCGAATTTGGAGCAGAAAGAACGCGACGACATCGTCGTCCAGGATATCGAGTTCAATGACATTCGCAAAACGGGTCTGATCGGCAACATCGATAAAAAAAGAACGATGCTCTCCGCGTTTAAGCGAAACGCAATGACCGGAAAACCGTCGTTTTATCCGATTTTTCCTGAAGACTTGAAATTTAAGACGTGGAACGATTCCGTCAAACCGGAATCAAAGGCTGTTGTATTGGCGATGATGGATACGAGCGGCAGTATGGGCGTCTGGGAAAAATATATGGCGCGAAGCTTCTTCTTTTGGATGACACGCTTTTTACGGACAAAGTA
Source organism: Bacillus sp. z60-11 (assembly GCF_046464135.1). Lineage (NCBI taxonomy): Bacteria > Bacillati > Bacillota > Bacilli > Caryophanales > Bacillaceae > Bacillus > Bacillus sp. z60-11. Next base: position 34,481 of record NZ_JBIYSN010000001.1, read on the forward strand.
TGAAACGGTTGAGATCGAATTTATCGCCCACCATACAGAAGCGAAGGTCGTATCTGAAGAAGATTTTTTTTCAAAAGGGGAAAGCGGCGGGACGATCTGTTCATCCGTATACCGAAAAGCGCTCGAGCTGATCGCCGACAAATACCATCCGACTCGCTACAATATTTATCCGTTCCATTTTTCCGACGGCGATAATTTAACATCTGACAATCCGAGATGTGTTAAGCTCGTCGGCGACATTATGGAGAAGGCCAATCTATTCTGCTACGGGGAAGTCAATCAGTACAACAGGCATTCAACTTTAATGTCAGCCTATAAAAATATTAAAAATGAAAAATTCAAATATTATGTTCTCAAGCAAAAAGCCGATGTATTTCAGGCGCTGAAAAGCTTTTTCAGCAATGAAGAACGGCATCAATATACGTAAACGCCTCCGGTTCCGGAGGTTTTTTGATGTGGAAAATATTTAATTAAAAATTTTTGATGCAAGGCTGTTGACATTTTTGTTTACTTTAACTAATATTTAATCTTGTTAACTATTAATTTTGTTGTTTTGTAAAGGTGTAATCGCTTTTCAGAATTCCGTTTTTCCTTGCTCAGTTATGAACAACCAAGTATAGTACACGTCCGCATTTTCAGGCTGGGCGGGAAAGAGGAACAAAGCAAACTGTGTGCGGGCCGCTTGCCGGTTTCGCCGAAAATATAAGAATTCGGAAGGAGAAATCAAACATGAGCAAAGGACGTTTAATTGCCACGAATATTATCGGACTCATCATCGTGCTTGCCATCATTGCAGGAGGCGCGTATTTCTATTATGACAGCATCAGCTATGTGAAAACAGATGAAGCCCATGTCACAGGGGATATGGCTGATATTACAGCGCCCGCATCAGGTAAGCTGACGGATTGGGACATCAAAGAAGGAACAGAGGTTTCCAAAGATGAAAAAACAGCAAAAATCAAAGGTGAACAAACAGTTGATGTGAAGTCCATTATGGACGGAACGATTGTCAAAAATGAAGCAAAAGAAGGCCAGAGCGTACAAGCCGGACAAACGCTTGCTAAAACGATCGACATGAACCACCTGTACATTACAGCAAACATTAAAGAAAACGACCTGAAAGATATTGAAAAAGGCGACAAAGTGGATATCGTCGTTGACGGTGATTCAGACACGACATTTGAAGGAAATGTGGAAGAAATCGGCTATGCGACAAATTCAACATTCGATCTGCTTTCCCAAAGCAATTCAAGCGGAAACTACACAAAAGTAACGCAGAAAGTGCCTGTGAAAATTTCCATCAAAAACCCGTCTGATAAAGTTCTGCCGGGAATGAACGCATCTGTGAAAATTTCCAAATAGCCAGGGGGAAAAAAACGAACGAAAGGAGGATGTCATAAGTGGCTTCTCAAAACAAACAAGGAAACATGTCACTGCTTGTTATCTTAATGGCCGGTTTGTTTCTGGCCATTTTAAACCAGACGCTGCTGAATGTGGCGATGCCGCACTTAATGACCGAATTTAATGTGAGCGCCACAACGATTCAATGGCTGACAACCGGATATATGCTGGTCAACGGTGTTTTGATTCCTTTGTCAGCCTTCTTGATTATGCGCTTTGGCGGCCGCAGCTTATTTTTAAGCGCGATGTTCTTGTTTACGGTCGGGACGCTCATTTGCGGATTGGCGCCAAACTTTTCAACGATGCTGATCGGCCGCCTCATTCAGGCAGCTGGCGGAGGCATTCTGCAGCCGCTGGTCATGACGACGATTCTCTTCATTTTCCCTCCGGAAAGCCGCGGGAAAGGGATGGGCATCTTCGGGCTGGCGATGATGTTTGCCCCGGCTGTCGGCCCGACTTTATCCGGCTGGGTTATTGAAAACTACAGCTGGCGGGTGATGTTTGACGTTCTCGTACCGATTGGACTTATCGTCATCATTCTCGGCTTCTTCTTATTTAAAAATATGACAGAGCCGAAAAAAATCAAGCTTGATATCGCCGGTGCGCTTCTTTCAATCATCGGTTTTGCCTCATTGCTGTACGGAGTCAGTGAAGCGGGAACCGACGGCTGGGATGATCCGGTTGTTCTTTCTACAGTTGTCATCGGTGTGATCGGCATTATCGCCTTTATCATCCAGCAATTGAAAGCAAAAGAGCCGATGCTTGATTTCAGGGTGTTTAAATATGACATGTTTTCATTGTCAAGCGTCATCAATGCCATCATTACGGTCGCTTTATACGCCGGGATGTTCCTGATTCCGATTTATTTGCAGAACCTTGTCGGATTTACCGCACTGCAGTCGGGATTATTAATGCTTCCAGGCGCGATCGTTATGCTTTTAATGTCACCTGTATCAGGTATCCTGTTTGACAAAGTCGGTCCGAGACCGCTTGCGATCGTCGGTTTATTGATTACCGTCGTGACGACTTATGAATTTACGACCCTTACCATTGATACGCCTTATATCCATATCGTCGTGATTTATGCGATTCGCGCCTTCGGAATGTCAATGCTGATGATGCCGATTATGACAGCCGGTATGAACCAGCTTCCGAAGCATCTGAACAGCCATGGAACGGCTATGTCGAATACGCTTCGGCAAATCAGCGGTTCGATCGGAACCAGCTTGATCACGACAATTTATACAACGCGCACGACATTCCACTATGCTGCGCTCGCTGATCAAACCAATACGGCTGATCCGTCATTCATGCATACGCTGCAATCGACGATTCAGTCCACAGCGCAATCGATGCATATATCGCTCGAACAGGCACAACAATATGTTGTGAAATACTTGACCGGACAGGCCCAGCTCAATTCCAATGTCATGGGTATCAACGATGCATTTATGTGGGCAGCGGGTTTCTGTGTCGTCGGTCTTGTACTCAGCCTGTTCCTGCGGGATGTCAGAAAAGACAAGGACCGCAAGAAACGGAATAAAGAAGAGCTGACACTGCTGCCGGCTCCGAAGGAAGCAAAAGAATCTTAAGGATGAGGAGGTTCTCATATGAAAATCTATGTTGTGTATGACAGTGAAGGCGATCATACAAAAAAATTAGCTGAAGCCATTGCAGAAGGCGCCGGGGAACATGAAGCGGCGGAAGTGCTGATCGATCATGTCAGCCAGGCTGATGTCAGAAAGCTCGAAGACATGGATGCCATCATCTGGGGGTGTCCGGGACATTTCGGCACGATCAGTTCCGGTTTAAAAGCATGGATTGATAAGCTTGGTTATCTCTGGGCGGAAGGAAAGCTGATCAACAAAATCGGCGCGGTTTTCTGTACAACAGCGACGACTCACGGCGGACTTGAAGCGACGATGCTCAACCTCATCACACCGATGCTTCATCAAGGCATGATGATTGTCGGCTTGCCGGGAAATGTGCCTGAAAATGCTTTGTACGGATCTTATTACGGCGCGGGTATTACATGCCCTGTCGACAGCGATGAATTGATTGCAGAAGAAGGGCTTGAGCTGGGCCGGGCGCTGGGCAGACGAGTCGCACAAGTGACTGAACGCGTTGCCTCAGGACAGTAAGGAGCGGTTTACCATGACCATTATATTGACCATTATAGCTGCAGTCATCGTTATTATCGGTCTTGTGGTGTTTAATGTGCGCTCCGTATCCTCCGGAAAAGAAGAGCCTCAGAAGATTGGAGAGGAGCGCACCGCCGCATTGGACGCATCCCCGGTTGAGGAAGATCGGGAGCAGGAGATGCCGCCAAGCACTTCCGAAGAAGATGATCGGGATGTCATGAATGATCAAACATACCGTGAGATCCTGCAAAAATTGCAAAAACCAAGGGCGGAACAAACTAGGGCTCCGAAAAACGATATGAATGACATGGATTATCGCAATGCTTTGAAATCCATGCAGAAAAGGGATCAAGATTAACGGCAAATTCGCTGGATAACAGCGGATTTGCTTTTTTTTATGCGGAATTTTGCTTTTTTGGTTGTTTTTCATTTTGTATTAGTGTACTATTCATGTAGTACACATGATGGTTAGAGGAGGCTATTGCTTTTGAAATCTTTCAGCGGTTTATTAAAAAAAGATTTGCGCATCTCACGATTCTGGTCTGTGACTTGGATATTCATTCTGATTTGTGCGATTATTGCAAGCTTTGTGTTTGCCCGTTATATAGACGAACCGATGGCGCTGTTTGGGGCATTTGCAACCATTTTATTGTTTCATAGTCTGTTTTGTCCGCTTATGATGATCACTCAGCTTCGTTTGGAGGGGAAAACACAGCTATGGCTTTACAATCCGAACAATGGAGCGGTTCTATTGCTGTCAAAGCTGGCGGCAGCCGCCGTTTACCAATTGATTTCGCAGGTGATTCTCGTGATCTTCGGATTGATTGTCAGAGGCGTCCTGCAATCTCTTGCTGACCGTTTGTTTTCCGTTTCGGATTTGCTTTTGGTCAACATTGTCGTCTTTTTAAGCTCATTGTTTTTGTCAGCGTGGGTGATGTTCCTGTGGACGATCTATGAATCGCTTAGAAAATTTCCGGCCATCAAGAAAGTTCGCTGGCTTGTTCCGGTGTTGATCTACAATGCTTATGGATGGTTGGAGTGGATGATAGCAAAAAGCGGTCTTTTCCAGTTCGTACAGGGGTTTTGGACGATTCCTATAAAAGCGAATTTCAATTTGCACTATCAAGACTCGCGCTGGACGGTTACATTTTCTCAAATTGATCTACCGGGTGTTCTCCTGGTGTATTACACAGTTTTAGCTCTTAGTCTTTTCTACTTTGCGGGCAAATTACTTGATAGAAGAGTCGAGGTGTAGAGAATGGCCAATGATTTTTCTGCCTCTAAGCCGATCTACAGGCAAATCGCCGAACAGCTGTTTAAACAAATGGTCCGCGGAGAGATCAAACCGGGAGAAAAGCTGCCTTCCGTTCGCGAGCTGGCCGTTCAGACTCAGGTCAATCCGAATACGATTCAAAGAACCTACAATGAGATGGAGAGGATGGGTGTCGTGGAGAGCAGAAGGGGGCAGGGAACCTTTGTTGTGGAAAATACGGAAGTCATCGATGATTTAAAGCGTGAGATGAGGTTGGAGGTCATCGGTCAATTTGTGGAGAGCATGGAAGAGCTCGGCTTGTCTAAACAAGACATGTTGTCAGAACTGAACCATTATCTTCAGAAAGGGGATCCAAATGAACATTGAGCTGAAAAATGTCACGAAAAAGTACGGCAGAGATTATGCGCTCAAAGACGCCAATCTATCGCTTACACCCGGGAAAATTTACGGCTTGGCCGGACCGAACGGCAGCGGTAAATCAACGCTTTTGAAACTGATCACCGGGCTTTCGTTTCCGAATTCGGGTGCCGTGTATATCGACGGGCAGCCGGCAGCCCGGAATATGACGAAACATATCGCCTATTTAACCGAGCTTGACATGTTTTATGATCCTTTCCGAGTAAAGGATATGATCCATTTTTACGCAAGCCAGTTCGCCGATTTTCAAGCTGATAAGGCCTTTGAACTTTTAAAAGAAATGAAACTTGACCCTGATAAAAAGATCAGCAGGCTTTCCAAAGGGAACCGCGGCAGACTGAAGCTCGTGTTGACATTGGCGCGCGATGCTTCGGTCGTGCTGCTTGACGAACCTCTGTCAGGGCTTGATCCGTTAGTCAGAGAGTCGATTGTGAAGAGCCTTCTCACATATCTTGACCTGGAAAAGCAAACGGTCATCATCGCTACGCATGAGATTAAGGAAATCGAACAGATTTTGGATGAGGTGATCGTTGTCTTAAATGGGCGGATTGAAGAGAAAAAGGATGTCGAAGAGCTTCGGGAAGAATCAGGGATGTCGCTTTTAACATGGTTTAAGGAGCTCATTTTAGAAAAGGCGCACTAGGTTTGCATATGAAAAAGACGGGGGGAAAACACAGTGGAAACACTTTTGCAATTAAAAAACGTCTCAAAAACGATCAGAGGCAGGAAAATTATCGACGGTTTGAGCTTTGATGTGCACGCCGGCGAGATTTTCGGCTTTCTCGGACCGAACGGCGCCGGTAAAACGACAACGATCAGGATGATTGTCGGCCATATGAAGATCTCCGCCGGCGAGATCGCGGTGTGCGGTGTCAGTGTAAAAGACAATTTTGAAAAGGCGGCTGCACATATCGGGGCGATCGTCGAAAATCCCGAGCTTTACAAGTTTTTAACGGGCTATCAAAACCTTCAGCAATACGCGCGGATGACAAAAGGGGTGACGAAAAAGAAAATTGATGAAATCGTTGAGCTCGTCGGCTTGAAACATCGAATTAATGATAAGGTCAAAACGTATTCTTTGGGGATGAGGCAGCGGCTCGGACTCGCACAAAGCCTTTTGCACGATCCAAAGCTCCTGATTCTCGATGAGCCGACAAACGGACTTGATCCGGCCGGCATCAGGGAAATCCGTGACTATTTAAGAAGGCTGACGAAAGAAAGAGGTCTGGCCGTCATCGTATCAAGCCATCTGCTGTCGGAGATGGAACTGATGTGTGACAGGATTGCCATCATTCAAAACGGAAAGCTCCGCAACATTCAATCTGTGAAGGGTCCTGCGGCTGATGAGAAAAAGCGTTATTTCATCCAGGCTGATGACAGAGACGCCCTTTACCGCGAAGCTGGCGGGTTTAAAGACAGCCGCATTGAAAAAGTCGAACACGGGATCGAACTCAGCCTGTCCAAAGATGAAGTCCCTGATTTCATCAAACACTTGACCGACAGCGGCATCCGTTTATATGAAGTGAAGGCGATCAACAAATCATTGGAAGACCGATTCTTGGAAATTACCTCGGAAAAAGGGGAGGCTCAGCATGTTTAAGCTTATCGTGAATGAATGGATCAAGATTTTCAGCCGAAAAGGAACATACGTCATGATCGGGATATTGCTGTTATCGGTCATCGGATTGGGCATTCTCGCGAAAACGAGCGGAGTGGCAGATCCAAACACAGACTGGAAAAAGGAACTGGCGCAGGAAAATGCGAATATGAAGGAACAGCTGAAAGGGGTCAACAATCCGACACTTGAAAAAAACTATGAAAGGTCGATCGCGATTAATGAGTATCGGATCAAGCACGATATGCCGGAAGACGGAAAGTATTCGGCGATGTCGTTTATCAATGATGCCGGAGATGTGATCTCCCTGACCGGTCTGTTTGTGATTACGGTGGCGGCTGGAATCGTCGCCAACGAGTTCAGCTGGGGGACGGTGAAGCTCCTGGTGATTCGGCCGATCAGCCGCTTTAAAATTTTGCTGGCGAAATATATAACGGTCCTGCTTTTTGGCTTGGCACTGCTTGTCATTTTGTATGCAAGCGCAGGGATAACAGGTCTTGCTTTATTCGGAGCGGGTGACGGCAGCCAGGTTCACTTGGCGTATGTCGACGGAAGTGTTGAAGAAAAGAACCTGTTGTTGCATCTGGGCGTGGGCTACCTGATGAAATCAATCTCGCTGTTGATGATGGCGACGATGGCCTTTATGATTTCAGCGGTTTTTAGAAACAGTTCGCTTGCAGTAGGTATTTCCATTTTCCTTTTGGCCGTTGGCGGTACGGCAACCAATCTTCTCTCGCTGAAATTCGACTGGGTGAAATACATCTTATTTGCAAACACAGACCTAAGCCAATACTTTGCCGGGGAGCCGCTTGTTTCCGGCATGACGCTCGGCTTCTCGGTGACGGTGCTGGCGGTGTATTACATCATTTTTCAAGTGCTGGCTTTTGGCGTGTTTACGAAAAGAGACATCGCCTCATAAACCGGTGTTGCTTCAAGGAGCATAACGCGATTTTTTAGGCGTTGTGCTTTTTTTGTGAGAAATAAAAAGACTGCTGACAATGTCAGCAGTCTTGAATAAAGAGCCGTGCTCTTTATTATGCTTTTGTTACGTTAGCAGCTTGTGGTCCGCGGTTTCCTTCAACGATTTCGAAAGAAACAGATTGGCCTTCTTCCAAAGTTTTGAAGCCTTCGCCTTGAATAGCAGAGAAATGAACGAATACATCGTCTTGTCCTTCTACTTCGATGAATCCGAAACCTTTTTCAGAGTTAAACCATTTTACTTTACCTTCTAGCATGAAATTTCCTCCTAAAGCGATAACGCTTAAATTCACTATTCTTGCTCTAAAAACTTCCAAGACGAAAACTCTTACAAAACTTTCTTCTTAAAGATAGTTCGAACAAAAATAATTACCTTTACTTTACCAGTGTTTAAGCGAAATTACAACTGATTCTCAAAAATTTTTTTGAAAAAGTGAATTTAGCTTGAGAATTTGAAACACTCGGCATGACATGGTCTTTAAATGGAGAATTTTATATGAGAATTCACGTTTCAATAAAAACGGGCCCATTTCCGGTTGGTTGAGTAATTCCTACTTGACCAATCAGGTTTGTTGTACTATAGTTTTTTAATGTAAAAAAATTCTGGGGGTGCTTTTTGCTATTATGACATTCTTTGTGATTATTAATATTCTCGTCATGCTTTTTCTGATGGCGCTCCTTTATATGATGCAAAAAAAGCATGTTTCGTTTTCTAAGCGGGTATTTTCCGCTCTTGGACTCGGAATTGTTTATGGATTCGCTTTGCATTTTATATATGGTTCGTCTTCAGAAACGATTACACAAACGTCTGACTGGTTCAATATTGCGGGCGGCGGTTATGTCAAGTTTTTGCAGATGATCGTCATGCCGCTTGTTTTCATTTCGATTTTAGGGGCGTTTACAAAGCTTAAACTGACCAATAATATCGGAAAAATCAGCGGGCTGATCATCGGAATTTTGATTGCGACGACGGCTGTCGCTGCCGCTGTAGGTATTGCGTCCGCGCTTTCCTTCGACCTTCAGGCCGTCCATGTTGACCAAGGGGCGGCTGAAGCGACAAGAGGTGCCGAGCTTGAGCAGAAATCCCAAGCCATGGAGGCCAAAACACTGCCCCAGCAAATTGTTGAGCTCCTTCCGGGAAATCCGTTTTTAGATTTTACCGGAGCAAGACCGACATCAACAATCGCTGTTGTCATTTTTGCGGCCTTTCTCGGTATCGCATATCTTGGCGTGAAGAGAAAACAGCCTGAACAGGCCGAACTTTTCAAAAAAATCGTTGATGCGATATATGCGATTGTGATGCGTGTTGTGACGCTCATTTTAAGACTGACGCCTTACGGTGTCTTAGCGATTATGACAAAAACGATTGCGACAAGCGACCTCGACAGTATCGCTAAACTCGGCAAATTTGTGATTGCGTCATATGCGGCGCTGATTGTGATGTTCATTATTCATTTGCTGCTGATTACAATCAGCGGATTAAACCCGGTCACATACGTGAAAAAGGCATTTCCGGTGCTTGTCTTTGCCTTCACGTCTAGATCCAGTGCCGGTGCTTTGCCATTGAACATCAAAACGCAAAGAAGCCTGGGCATTCCAGAAGGAATCGCCAACTTTGCCGGTTCCTTCGGTTTATCGATCGGTCAAAACGGCTGCGCCGGTATTTATCCGGCCATGCTTGCGGTTATGATCGCGCCGACGATCGGTCAAAATCCGCTTGATCCGTCATTTCTTTTCACATTGATCGCCGTCGTTGCTGTCAGCTCGTTCGGTGTGGCCGGCGTCGGAGGCGGGGCGACATTTGCGGCGCTTCTCGTCCTATCGGCTTTAAATATGCCGGTTGCCCTTGCAGGACTGTTGATTTCAGTAGAACCGCTGATCGACATGGGCCGGACGGCTCTCAATGTCAGCGGCAGCATGACTTCCGGTCTTGTGACAAGCAAGGTGACAAAAGAGCTTGAAACCGATACGTACCATGACCGAACAAATATTATTGAAGCTGAAATGTAGCAAAAACCCGCACAGTTTATGGCGCTGTGCGGGTTTTTTTCATGAATACGTCTGATCTGTATTGTACATGGTCTGACCTGCCGGTTCGTCACTCATGACATTGACCGGAGCTGACGTCATATGGCCGTAAGCCTGCTGGTGATTCTGACTCTCTGTTTGGCCTGACTGGCTGTCGCTCTGCTGCGTCTGTGATTGTCCTCCCGGATTGAATGCTTGTTTGATCAAGTCAGCCGGATTCAACATCGCGTTCTTTTGATCGCTTCCACGCTGTTGTCCGCCCATCCAATTGGAAAACATGTTTGTGACTCTTTTGCGGATTTCAGGGGAGAATGCCGCGGTTAATGCAGCAGATCCCAAAACCAATACAGCGGGATGGATTCCTGCTCTTCGTCTGAACAAAGGATCAACCTCCTTTTTACGTTTACCATCCCCGGGATTCCCATGTTTTATACTTCATGCTTTGGACGTCTGAGTTTGCCGGTGTTTTTCAAAAAAGCTGAAAATCGCGGTGAGCACCTTGATTTTGTTTTCTTTTTTGGAAAAACCGTGTCCTTCATTTTCCATGACGATATATTCAATGTCCCTTCCCCAGGCTTTCAGCTGGTCGACGACCTGGTCTGACTCCTCTTTGACGACGCGCGGATCGTTTGCTCCTTGAACAATCAGCATCGGCCGCGTCATCGTTTGCAAATAAGTGATCGGGGAGTCGGCTTTCATCTTTTCATCATCATGTTCCGGATCGCCGACCCATTTTTCCATAAAAGGCTTCCAGAAATCAGGAACGGATTTGGCGAAGGAAAACAGGTTGCTGACTCCGCATATATCAACGACGGCGCGAAAATATTCAGGATGCCTTCCATGCAGTAAAAGAGCCATATAACCGCCATAGCTGCCGCCCATTAAATACAGTTTGTCAGGGTCGGCAAGGTTTTTTTCGATGAGCCAGTCGATGCCGTTCACCATATCGAGCCGCGGCCCGCCTCCCCAATCCTGTTCCACCATTTTGTAAAATGAATAGCCATAATTTGCAGACCCGCGGAAATTCGGCATAAATACTTGATATCCCATTTTCGCTGCGATCTGAAAAATATCATAGAACATGAATTGTTCCGCGTGCTGCGGTCCGCCGTGCGGCCAAATGATCGTCCAGCCGTTTGCTTCTCTTGCCGCCGGCTTAAACAGCATCGCCTCGATCGGCAAGCCGTCAAACGACGGATATGTGACGACTTCCGGATATGACAGCTCGTCTTCACTAAAACCCGGAACAATGTGCTTAGTCAATTGCCGCCAGTTTGCTTCGTTCCGGCTTTTCACATAAATGTTCGCCGGCCGGGTCGGGGTAGATCCCAACAAGTAGAGCGATCCCGATTTCACACAGCATACTTTGGCGATGGATGTGCATGGAGACGCGATCTCTCTTGCTTCTCCGGTCGCTGTCTCATATTCATACAGCACATCTTTCACACCTTTTTTTCCAATGAGGTAGAGATATTTCCCGTTCGGATCGGGGTGAATCGATGTCAGCTCCGTTTTGTCAATTGAAAGAACCGGGGTGAATGTATCGGACGAAATGGTGTATGACGCAAGATATGAAAATTCGGAATCGTAGTTGAGAGTGACGTACAGCTCGTCATCTGATGTGAAAAAGGATGAATAGACCATGTGGGGCTTCTCTTTGTCGGGAACAATCGTTGTGATATCTCCCTTTTCAGTCTGGACCATACAGACGCAATGGCTGTTGACATAGGAGACAAGGATGCTGACCGCCTTTTCACCGGGGCTGACATCGCTAAGCATGGATGGCCCGCCTTTTCCTTCAAAAACAAGCTCTTCCTTGCCTGTCAAAAGGTCGCATTTGTATGTATTTAAAAATGTAGGGTTATCTTTCGTTGACGTGTAGTACACTGCGTGGTTTGCCGGTATCGGTTCAAAATGGCGGTCCGTTTTGTTTCCGTTTAGCGGCACGGGCTCACCGCCTTTTGCCGATAGCTTGTAAAGCCCGCTTCGTTCGTCTCCATCATTGTCAAACCCAGCAACAATGACAGATGCGTCTTTGCTGTAGGCGATACCTTGTGTGTTCTGATTCAAAAATGAAAGCTGATATGGATATGCGTGGGGAAGATCCATCGCCCACAAGTTTGATTTTCCATTGATGTTTGTGTCAAAGATAAGCTGCGTCTCCTCTGGGTGAACGGCAAAGTCTGCAATTCGAAAAACATGAAATAATTCTTTGGCACCTTGCATTTTTCAAACACCTTCCTCAGTTTAGTATAGATCGATACTCTTTGATCATAACAAAATATGGGTATAAAAAATACGTCCTAGGACGAATAAATCAGATGGAAAAGATAAACCTAAACATAAATCAAAAAAGGAGGCAATTAAAATGTTCAACCTGAAAAAGGGCGCAATCATCGCTTTTCTTCTTCCGCTGTTGTTTGCTGCGGGATGCGGAATGGCGAACCAAGGCGAAAATGCCCGCCGCAATCAAGATAATGCGCTTCAAAATGTGACCAACAGAGATAATCTGAATGATGGAACAAACGTAAATGATGTCAATGATCGAAATAACCGGATGAATGTCACGGACAACCGCGATCTCAACCGGGACAATCGGAACAATAATAATGGAAATAACATGGAATCTGCCGATGATGTAGCAGATAAAGTAGCAAAACTGAAAGAAGTCAGCAGCGCCAATGTGATTGTGACAGACAACAACGCTTATGTGGCAGTTGTCTTGAAAGGCAATCCGAAAGGCGACGTCACCGGCGATTTGAAGGAGAAAATCTCCAAGAAAGTGAAAGAAACAGACAAAAGCATCGACAATGTATTTGTTTCAGCCAATCCGGATTTTGTTGACCGCATGAGAAATTATGGAGACAGGATCAACAACGGTGAACCGATTGAAGGCATTTTTGACGAGTTTGGCGAGACGATCAACAGAATTTTTCCTCAGCAAAGATAAAAACGAAAGGCCGCAACGTTAATGTGCGGCTTTTTTTGTCGGCTGTTTTCATCCCGGGTTACTTTTCATCCATCACGGCATAGTGTTATAAAGAGAACCTTTTTTGCGGATGGAGGGAGAAACGGTGACGGGAGAGTTGAAAGCAGCCTTTGTTTTCATCGCAGCGGGGGCTCTATCCGCTCTGTTATTCATCATGTTTATCATCTCAAATCAAGGCTTCCAGAAGGGAGCGCTTGTTTCTGAAGAGAAAGAAAAACTGAAAGCATCGTTGCAGATGACCGTCCATAGAAATGTCAGCATTTATCATTCAGAGGCGGAAAAATCGATTTTGCATCTTACAAAAGAGACGCTTGATGATGCAGAAGCCGTGAGCAGAACACTTTTTGGCAATCTCCGTTCAGACAAAGTGGACCTGATCTTTTTTTCAAGCAGAGAAGAAATGGAGTCATTTTCACAGTTAAAGGATATTACCGGGTTTTATTCAGAAAACTTGCGGATGATCGGGCTGCTCCCGGAGGAAAAAAAGCAGCTTTTGAATGGAAAGGGGTTCGCCGTCTTTCTTTATAAGCGGGTGCTGATTCACGAATATACCCATTTTACATTCCACGAAAAGCTTCGGGAACTGAACGCAAGCCCTAAACAATTTCCCCTCTGGTTCCACGAAGGGGTCGCAGAATGGGCCGCAGCCCATGATGAGGCTTATGCCCGGAACCTGGCGACAGTCGTTCCTTTTAGAAAATTAAAGTCGGATCGGCAGTGGCAACAAGCGCGCGATGATGATGAGACGGATATTTATTTGCAGAGCTTTTATATTATTGAAGAACTTGTGGCCCGAAAAGGGGAGGGAATCATTCTCAAAATCATGGAGAAAACAGCGGAGCGAAACAATTTTGAAAGCGGGTTTAAGGCTGCTGTGGATCAGGAGTTAAGCGAGTTCGAAAACGACTTTACACAAAAATACGGAAAAACGGCATTGAATCATTATATCAATGCCGTTTTTGTGATTAATGAATCGGTCTCTGCTGCGTTTGGCCGTTGTTTGGAGGCATCTGCATCTGACCTTGAGCAGGCGCGTAAGCCGAAAGCATTTTTTGCATATCCTGAGAAGCAAGTTGAGGCACCTGGTAATAGCCGTGTTTGTTTTGGTAAAGAAAGATTTCATAAGCCATCTCGATATAGTGAGGAATTTGGTCCGCAAGCACCCTTCTGCAGACAGGGTTCGTCACCTCGGGAGCTGCCATGGCAAGAGAGGAACAACATGTCTTCATTAAGCTGAGCATAAAGCTGCTGATGCAGGCGTCATCGATTTGTTGAGGAGACTGCTTCGGCGTTTTAGGCTGGGTGTTCTTCAAGCCGTAAACAAACTGGCGATCCTGCTTCATCATATAAGTCGCCGTTTCCTGGCTCGGTTTTTGCCCCGTCCGGAAGCACTCTACTGTCAGATTGTACTGCGACGTAATAAATTGATGCTGTCTATCTAAAATATCGAGCAGCTCGGGATCCTTCACTTGCTGTCTGAACATCATGTACTGCTCCAGAGTACCGATCATTCCTGACAGCACTTCGTGCATATCAAAAACCTCGTGGCCTCCGTGATTCATGTGCTGCATTCCTTCATTGCCCTGATTGATTTGCATTTGCTGCTGTTGGTTTGGTTGTTCCATTCTTTGGTATCCTCCTTAAACTTAGTTCAAACGTTATCTTTTGTTTTTGACAATGTTTTTATTCAAAAAAGCATATTCGACAAATTGGATTTAAAGGGATTTTATTCTAACCGTCGAATAGGATATGTCAGAAGAAAATATTATAGGGTCTTTTCCATAAGACATTGCTGGCGATTAAAAATCCGGGAACATGAGTCATTCAAAGGTTGATGTGGCGGTAATCAAATTCACTTGGCATAAAACTTAAGTTCTTGCCCGACTTCAGGCCGGTTTTGGAATCACTTGTATGAGTAAGACGCTGCTTGTTAAAGCAAATCACGGCACAGCCCGAAAAAACAATGTCGTATTGAAAGTCGAAAACGGCTGCCGGATGTATGGCGGAAAAAGCTGTAGCTCAAGGTCTTTAAAGAAAGGGACGGAACTTGGACCAAAAGGAAACAGCGTCCGGCTTTTTTAACGATTGTTTTGCTGGGAAACTTCATTCCAAAAAGGCTCTTTTATTGCCCCTGCGTGTTCTGTAAAGGATTCTCCCTCCGTAAATGATTTCAGCTGCCAAGGTTTTTATTATCACCATGAAAATGCAAAAAAAAAGATTTCCCTTTTTTATTTTGCACTTAGAAAAGGAGGATGTTTATGCTGGGCTCAAGCGAGACGGTTGGAAAAATGTCAGGCTTAAGTGATGATGAAGCTTTGTATCCAAAGGTGCAATTGGAAGCATATAAAAAAATCAACGAACTGAGTGATTTCTACAGAATGGATGATATTTACCTGTCACTAATCGACCAGTATGCATGTCCTTGTACGATTCTAAACGACAGGGGAGAAATTGTAGCATCTTCAAATCGCGCGCAAACATATTTAACATGTCCAAAAGGAAGCATCGACCAAGCGTTTCCCGCCAGTTTGGCACAGCAGATCAATGCGGCTTTGAAGCGGGTGAAAAAAGAAAAGAGGGAGACGGCACTCAAAAACGTTCCGATTTATTTAAGCGGAAAGCTTTCCTTTGTTCATCTGACATTAAAAAGTTACTTTCGTCAATACCACAAGCTGTACGTACTTTTAATCGAAAAAGCACACGAGGAGAGACGCGCAGGAGACAGCGGACAAACATCAGAATGCGATCAGCAGCTTCAGCGAACGATAAAAGAGCTTGAAGCGTCCAATGAGGCATTGATAGCCGCAAATCAGAACTTACAAAATAAAAACAGGAAATTAATGAAGGTCAACAAGGCGTATGAAAATAAAATCCGCGAGCTGAACACCATCAAAAAAGAGATGGACAATCTGCTGATCCATACAGATACGGCCGCGGTTTTTCTCGATCAGCACCTTCAATTGAAATTGTTCACTCCGAAAGCGGCTCATATGTTTGAGCTGGACAAGCGGGATATCGGGAGTTCCGCGAAAGTTTTGGGAAACCGGCTCAAATACGAAGCATATGCAGAAGGTGTGAAGGCGGCGCTTGAAGAAAACAGGACGATTCAAAAAGAATGGAACACATCTGCCGGCGAATGGTATGCTGTCAAAATCATACCTTATCGTAAGGCGGTAAACAGAGTGGAGGGGGTTGTCATTACATTTGCCAATATCACGGAGCTGAAAATGACGAACGAGGCTCTCCATATCAGCTCACAGGCGATCGACCAAAGTCCTGCGAACATATTAATGGCTTCTGTTGAGGGAACTGTGCAATATGCAAATAAACGGTTCTGTCAGCTGATCGGAAAAGAGCAGGCAGAAATCAGCGGCAAAAATGTGTTTAACCTGTATCATGAACATTTTGATTGCTCCGATCTGGCCGGCTTCTGGGAGCAGGTTTTAGAAAAAAATCCATGGTCAGGTGAACTGCACTGCCGTGATAATAACGGAAAAGACAGGTGGGAGCAAGTCTCGCTCGTTCCTGTTGAAGACCACGAGGGCGACGTTCAGCAAGTGATGGTGATTTCGGAGGATATCACAAATCAGAAGCAGTCTGAAAAAATGCTGATGAAATCGGAGATGCTTTCAGCCGTGGGACAGCTGGCAGCAGGGATAGCCCATGAAATCCGCAATCCGCTTACATCCCTGAAAGGGTTTCTCCAGCTGATGATCCAGAGCAAAAAATATCAAAAAGATTATGCGGAAGTCATGATGTCCGAATTTATCAGACTTGAATCGATCATCAACGAGTTTCTCGTCTTGGCGAAAACGAAATCTGCTACATATGATCCGGTGCAGGTCAATACGATCGTCGAAGATGTCTGCATGATTTTAGAGTCCCAGGCGGTCTTGAACAGCGTGCGGATCGAGAAGGAACTGAGCGGTGATCTTCCTGAGATTCTCGCGGTCACAAACGAACTGAAACAAGTATTTCTAAACATCTTAAAGAATGCGATCGAAGCAATGGAAGATGTCCAAGGTGTCATTTCCATCCGTTCCTACCGGGAGAAAGACAGCGTATTCATCATTTTTGAAGATCAGGGCAAGGGGATTTCCAAAGAAGTTCTCGAAAAGCTGGGAGAGCCATTTTACACGACGAAAGAAAAAGGAACGGGACTCGGTCTAATGGTCACCTTTAAAATCATTGAAAATCACGGAGGAAGCATCCGTTTTGAAAGTGAAGAAGGCAAAGGGACAAAAGTGAAATTGAAGCTTCCGATTAAAGAATGAGAACCTGAGGCCACCTCGATTCTCATTCTTTTTTGAAATTTTTACAAAAACTTGATGTCAGCTTTATAAATATTAGATACATTTGATGAAAAGCAAAATAAGGAGGCGAATTAATGGTTCATTTTCTGAAAGGCCGTTTGATATCCTGTGTTGTCATTGCGATTTTTCTGGTTTCGTCTTTTTTGGCACCATTTGCCGGCACAGCTCATGGGGCGGAGGCACCGATATCGGTTGAAGATGCCATCAAACATAATGAAGGGCATGCACGTGTTGAAGGCTATGTCGTCGGCCACACGGTCTCTAAAGGAAAATACAATTTCACAGGGAATTTTGCGAATGATTACAATTTGGCGATCGCCGACCGAAAAGAAGAAACATCGCCGGCCAATATACTCCCCGTGCAAATTCCCGCATCTTTCAGAAACCAATTCGGGCTGAAAACCAATCCAAATCTCCTTGGAAAAAAACTAACGATAGAAGGTGAACTTTCTTCATACTTTAACTCCCCGGGTTTAAAGTCCGTTCAATCCATTCAGCTTGCAGATGTTGACCAGCCTCCAACCCAGCCCGTTGTAAAAACGATAGCGGACGCCCGCAAGCGAATGAATGAAACCGTTACAATCAGCGGGGTCGTCACCGCTGATCAGGCTGCGATCGGCGGCGGAAAGCTGTCAACCTTCATCCAGGATGAAACAGCTGGAATCAATATTTTTTCTGCATCACAAAGCGATTTTCCCGAACTGAAAGAAGGGATGATCGTCTCGGTTACGGGGAAAATCACAGCCTATCGAGGCTTGACGGAGATCATTCCCGAACCGTCAGGCCTCGTGGTAACAGGTGAAGGAGCGGCGCTTCCCGAGCCTATTCAGCTGACGATTGAAGAATTGCAGAATGATGCAAAAGCAGATGAAAACGAAGGGCGCCTCGTCAAACTGAAAGGATATATAGAGTCAAAACCTGAAACGCCTGCCGGCGGCGGCTACAACATGACGATGATTGATGAACACTATCATCCGCTCACACTGCGGGTGATGGAAGAAACAAATGCGGTCAAACAACTCGAACAAGGGCAATGGTATGACATAACCGGCATTTTAAGCCGTTATGATACGCTGCAGCTCTTGCCGAGAAAACCGGAAGACATCAAAAGGCTTGACGATGCCGGCCATCCTCCTCCCGTCTCTGAAGGGGAATATGAAAGCGTTGTGGACCGCGTGATCGACGGTGATACCATCCATTTAAAAGAGCCGGTATTGGGGTCGACAAAGGTCCGCTATGTCAATATAGACACCCCTGAAACATATCATACGCCGAAAAACGACTTGGATGAAAATCAGCTGAGACACGGAACCGTGGCAAAAGAATATTTGAAGTCGCTTTTGTCACCGGGTGACAAAGTGACGATTAAAGTAGGCAAAGAAGCGAAAGACGACTACGGTCGGCTGCTTGCCCAAGTCATCACAGCCGACGGATTAAACACGAATTTAGAAATGGTCAAAAAAGGGCTGGCTTCGACCTATTTTATTTGGCCAATCGGCAATGAAAAAGATTACGAATTGTTTCAAAGCGCTGTCAAGCAGGCAAAAGCGGAGCACCTCGGCATATGGAACCTTGATGATCCCCTTTTAGAATTACCGTTTGAATTCCGTGCAAGAGAGCAGGGAAAAGGGCTGACGAGGTATGTCGGAGACTCCGCAGAGAAAACATTCGTCACACCTGACAAATGGCGCGACGTTCCTGTGGAGAGACGAATTTTCTTTGCTTCTTCAGAGGAAGCTGAAGCGGCCGGCTATCGGACAAAAGAGCAAAGCGGAAACCTTTCCCTGCGCCTGTTAAGCATGAATGATCTACACGGCAAAATCGACCAGCAGTATCAGCTCGATATCAATGGCGACGGCCTCCTTGACGGAACCTTTGGGCGAATGGATTATACGGCTGCTCTTCTTAAACAAAAAAAAGCGGAAAAGAAAAACACGCTGCTCGTTCATGCGGGAGATATGATCGGCGGAAGCTCTCCGGTGTCTTCCCTGCTTCAGGATGAGCCGACCGTTGAGATCATGGAGGAAATCGGCTTTGATATAGGGACTGTCGGAAATCATGAATTTGATGAAGGGACGAATGAGCTTTTGCGGATGTTAAACGGCGGTGAACATCCTGAGGGCAAAGGGACGAAAGGCTATGACGGCCAGGATTTTCCGCTTGTCTGTGCCAACTGTAAAATGAAAGGCAGCGGAGAGAATTTTTTGCCCCCGTATGAGATTGCTGAAGTGGAAGGGATTCCGGTCGCTTTTATCGGAGTTGTGACCAGATCTGCCGCCGATATGGTCATGCCGGATGGCATTAAGACGATTGAATTCACCGATGAGGTAAAGGCGGTCAATCAAACCGCTGCAGAACTGAAAGCGAAAGGTATCCGCTCAATCGCTGTGCTCGCCCATATGACAGCTGCCCAGAGCGGTACAACCATCACAGGAGAATCAGCGCAACTGGCCAAACAGGCAGATCCTGAGGTGGATATCATTTTCGCCGGTCACAACCATGAAGTCGTCAACGGCGAAGTCAATGATATTTTAATTGTGCAAGCATATGAATACGGAAAAGCGATCGGTGTCATCGATCTTGAAATCGATCGGAAGACAAAAGATATTGTCAAAAAGAAGGCCGATATCGAATATGTCAGCCAGGAAAGCTTGAGCCCCGATCCCGCCGTGGGTCAGATTTTAGAAAAATACGAACGAATGGTTGAGCCGATCATCAGTGAAAAAGTCGGTGTAGCGGCGCATGATATGGCCGGCGGATACTCGAATGACGGCGACACACCGCTCGGGAACTTAATCGCCGACGGGATGAGACGTGCGATGAACTCCGATTTCGCTTTGATGAATGGCGGCGGCATCCGCCAAGATTTAAAAAAAGGGCCGATTACATGGGGCGATTTATTCAATATCCAGCCGTTCGGAAATGTTCTCGTTCGGCTTGAAATCAAGGGCCGGGACTTGTATGACATCATCGATGCACAGATTTCACCGCAATACGGTCCGGACTACAGCATCAGCGGTTTTACATATACATGGGATCCTGCAACGAACAAAGCGGTCGACATTTTTCTTGAGGATGGCTCGCCAATTGAAAAAGACCGGACTTATACAGTGACGGTCAACGATTTTATGGCCTCTGCTTCCGGAAGCAAATATCTGCCGATTTCCAAGCTGGGAAAAAATCCGGTGACAGGGCCGGAAGATATCGAAGCCACCGTTGCATTTGTCAAAAGCTTTAAGGAGCCGATCGCCTATGAAGAAGAAGGGCGGATCAAAATGGTCGAAGACGCCTCACATCCCGGAGAAACGCCTGGAAATGGAGCGGACCCTGATAACGGAGAAACGCCGGGAAGCGGTGAGGATTCGGCCGGCGGCGGACAGCCTGCGGTTCCGGGAGATGGGGGAAGCGCTCGCGATCATGCTGATAAGCCGGATCGTGACGGATCAAAAACAGGCGGACCGTTTCGGCCAGCGCTTGAAAAAACGGGAGAGGAACATTTACTGCCGCAAACGGCAACAAGCCTTTACAACACATTGCTGTACGGTTTCCTGCTCATTTTGATTGGCATGATTCTTTATGGATGGAAAAGGAGATTGGCAAAACGATGAAAATCAAGTTTTTTTCGCTCTTTCTGATCGCTGCCGGCCTGATGATTGTCGGCTATGGCGGATGGAAGATATTTGATATGAACAGACAGACAGGTATTTCTCTATCAGAAGCAAAAGAAGCGGTTGCAGCGGGAAAGCCGAGGGATTCCGATGCAAGCTCTTCAGCGGAGACGGGGCCGGATTCCTTGCAAACCGCAACGGGCGAGGCAGTGGGCATTTTAAATATTCCCCGGCTGAAAGCCGAGCTGCCGATTGTCGAAGGAACGAGCCCGGATGATTTGGAAAAAGGAGTCGGCCATTATAAGGACAGCTACTATCCGAAGCAAAACGGGCAAATTGTCCTTTCGGGACACAGGGATACGGTTTTTCGGCGAACAGGCGAGCTCGAAATAGGCGATAGACTGAATATTGAGCTGCCGTACGGCAGCTTTGATTACCGGATTACAAACATGAAAATCGTTGACAAAGAAGATACATCGATTATCACCCTGCAGCACGAAAAAGAAGAATTGCTGCTGACGACATGCTACCCGTTTTCTTACATCGGGGATGCGCCCAAGCGCTATATTATTTATGCGAAGCCGCTTCAATGATAAGCGCTATTTCTATATGATTCCAAACAATCGTTTTGCTTCTTGTTTTAAGTCGTCAGGCAGAGGTGCAGCAATGGTTAATCGTTCATTTGTGACCGGATGGGTCACCTTGATTTCCTTGGCGTGAAGCGCCTGTCTGCTGAAAAGAGCCGGCGAACCGCCGTATATCGTATCACCTGCCAAAGGATGGCCGAGGCTTGAAAGGTGGACGCGGATTTGATGGGTTCTGCCCGTTTCAAGCTGGAGCTCGCACAATGTAAGATTGGCTGCATTGTGATATCCTTTGACGGTATAATGAGTGACCGCCGCCTGTCCGGTCGGGGAGACTCTTCTTCTGACCGGATGGTACCTGTCTCTGCCGATCGGGCTTGAAATGGTCCCTTGCCTCTTTTTAATCCTTCCCTCGGCAATGGCGAGATATGTTCTTACCAATTCTTTTCTTTGCAGCTGTTCGTCTAAACGGGCGTGGGCGAGACGGTGTTTTGCAAAAACGACAGCACCGCTTGTATCCTTGTCCAGGCGGTGAACGTGCCGGATTTTTCGTTCGTCACCGCTTGCTTGAAAATAAAACGCGACAAGATTGCTGAGCGTGCCGGTCTGTCCCTCTTCGTTCGGATGGGTTGCGATTCCGGGAGGCTTATTGACGATGAGCATGTGGTCATCCTCGAACAAAACGGAAAGCTCGCCGTATTCGGGGATGATGCCGCTTTCTTCCTGTTCATGAAGATCGATCATAATTCTGTCGCCGGTTTTCAGCCGGATGTTTTGAGACGTATCTTTCTGATTGACCTTTATTTTTTGCTGTGCGGCCCAATATTGCAAGACGGGCTTAGAAGCTTTTGTTTCCCGTTTTAAAAATGTAAATAAATGTTCATTGTCATCTTGCTTGGCGACGCGAAACGTCAAGCTGTTTTTTTGGTTCATTTTTACTGCTCCTTTCTATAAAAAGCGCTGAAGACATTAGGAAACACTTACCTTCACAGCCCCGTGTTTTTGTGTGCTATTCTGTTTGAAGAGACTTGAACAAGGGACTGATCAATGTGCGTATTGTAAAAGCTGCTACCGAAGAACAGGAAATCTTCATTGAGGAGCTTGCAAATGAGCTGTATCAAGTGTTTCCGATGTATTTCAGCGAACAAAAAATGAAAGACCTGAAAGAGCAGGGAACACTTGATTTTAAAGAATATGATTACAAAGGGACGCTGGATGATGCTTTTCAGATCATTACGAGCCTGCAGCTGATTCACACACTGCTCACGAAATCAAAAAGGCAATGGGTGCTCAAAGACCGTGATCTATTCGATAAAAACTGCAAAAAGCTGAATGACTGCGGTCTGTATTTTCCCCTCAGCTCATCCGACTTTAATATATTGAATACAGAAACTGACAAGCAGGGCATTCAAATCCTGATGTAAGAGCTCATCCTTTGGATAGCTCTTTTTTCATGAGATGACTATAAAGGAAAAAAGCGAAAAACACAATGTATGGTGTCAACTTCCTTTTTAGCATTTGGCTGATTGCACATACTATCTATCGAAAGGGGGCAAACTTTTGAGCACAATCAGCAATGCCATGTCAAGACAAGTAGCTACGATTTCATCCAATCAGTCGGTTCAGGAAGCAGCAGAGCTTATGAGCCGCCACAATGTTGGAGCGATCCCTGTCGTTGATCAAGGTGTATTAAAGGGAATGATCACAGACCGCGATATCACACTTAGAACGACGGCGGCAGGGCAAGATGGACAGACGCCGGTTTCAGCGGTCATGACATCAAACATTGTAACGGGAAATCCGAACATGAGCCTGCAGGAAGCGTCACAACTTATGGCTCAGAGCCAGATCCGCCGCCTGCCGGTTGTGGAAAACAATCATTTGGTCGGCATTGTCGCGCTTGGAGACCTGGCGGTAAACGAACTGTCAAACGAATCAGCCGGACAGGCGCTGACCAACATTTCCACTCCGACAAAAACACAATAATGATGGAAGAGCTTGCCTTATAGCAGCAGGCTCTTCTTCCTTTATACATACTAAAGTGAAGGCTTCGGGCTTTTCAAGGGCGTGCAGGAAGGATACAATGAGTGTGCAAACAGTCAAAAGGAGTTGGGGTAAAGCACGATGATTAAAGCAGTGATCTTTGATTTTGACGGTCTGATTTTAGATACAGAAACACATGATTATGAAGTGCTGCAAGAAATCTTTCAGGAGCACGGCTCTGACCTGCCCATGTCGGTTTGGGGCAAGGTGATCGGTACGGCTGCCGGATTTAAGCCATTTCATTATTTAGAGGAGCAGATCCAGAAAAAGCTTGACCATGAAGAACTGACAAAGATGAGACAAGAACGCTTTGTCAAAAGAATGGAAAATGAAAAAGCGCGGCCAGGCGTCGAAGCTTATTTGTCAGCGGCCAAAGAGCTCGGCTTAAAAGTCGGCCTTGCCTCAAGCTCAGATTATAAATGGGTATCACAGCATTTAAAACACCTCGGACTTTATGACGATTTCGAGTGCATCCGGACAGCCGATGATGTCGAGGAGGTCAAACCGAATCCGGAGCTTTATTTGCAGACTGCTGAATGTCTCGGCGTAAAGCCTGAAGAATGCATGGCTTTTGAAGATTCGGTCAATGGATCGACCGCGGCGAAACGAGCCGGAATGAAGTGTGTCATCGTTCCGAACCAAGTCACGAAAACCTTGTTGTTTGAACATTTCGACCATCGCCTTGAATCGATGGCGGAAATGGAGCTGGAACAGCTGATCGAGAAACTGTCTGAACAAGCATGAAGCAGTCAGAGGAGGAATTGAGGCGTGTCGGAAAAATTGGATCTTTCCCGTTTTGAAAAAAAGATTGTGATCCGAAATATTGAAGAAAAAGACATCGAGAGCATCATCGGACTTCAAGAGCTTTGTTTTCCGGGGATGATCCCATGGAAGCGCGAGCATTTGGAAAGCCATCTCGAGCATTTTCCCGAAGGGCAGTTTTGTGCGGAGCTTGAAGGTGAAGTCATCGGTTCCTGTTCCAGCCTTTTGGTCAATTTTGACGAATATGACGACAGACATACTTGGCAGGACATCACAGATGACGGCTATATCACCAATCACAACCCTGAAGGCTTGAACATGTACGGTATTGAAGTCATGGTTCATCCCGAATACAGAAGAATGAAAATCGGCCACCGCCTTTATGAAGCCCGGAAAGATTTGGCAAGGCGCCTGAATTTGAAAAGCATCATTATCGGCGGACGGATCCCGAATTATCATAAATATGCTGCGGAAATGACGCCGAGGGAATATGTCGAACAGGTCATCCACCATCAGATTTACGATCCGGTCCTTTCCTTTCAGCTCTTGAACGGATTTACGATGATGCGGATCAATCCAAACTATCTTCCGGATGACAAAGCATCGAGCAAATATGCGACATTGATGGAGTGGAACAATGTCGACTATCTCCCGCAAACAAAGCGCTATTACAAGTCGGCCTTTCCGGTTCGGATCTGTGTGATTCAATATGAAATGAAGCAGATTCATTCATTTGAAGAGTTTGCCAATCAAGTCGAGTACTATGCTGATGTCGCTTCAGACGCCGGAGCCGATTTTGCGGTCTATCCGGAAATCTTTACGACACAGCTGATGTCGTTTCTGGAAGAGCGTTCCCCGAGCCTTGCCGTGCAGCGGATTACCGAATATACGGAGGACTATATCAGCTTGTTCACAGATCTCGCCGTCAAATACAATGTGAACATTATCGGCGGTTCCCATTTTGTCGAAGAGGAAGGGAAAATCTACAATATCGCATATCTCTTCAGAAGAGACGGGACGATCGAAAAGCAGTATAAGCTCCATATCACACCGAATGAACGGAAATGGTGGGGGATCAGCAGGGGAGACGAAGTGCGCGTGTTTGACACGGACTGCGGAAAAATCGCGATTCAGATCTGCTATGATATTGAGTTCCCTGAGCTTGGCCGAATTGCGACGGAAAAAGGCGCCAAAATTATTTTTACGCCTTTCTGTACGGAAGACCGCCAAGGCTATTTGCGCGTCAGATACTGCGCTCAGGCGCGGGCGGTGGAAAACCAGGTATACACCGTTATTTCCGGAACGGTTGGAAACCTGCCGCAAACGGAGAACATGGATATTCAATATGCGCAATCGGCGATTTTCGCGCCTTCAGACTTTGAATTTGCAAGGGACGGAATCGTCGGAGAGTGCAACCCGAACATTGAAATGGTTGTCATCGGCGACGTCGATTTGGAGATTCTCAGAAGGCAGCGCCAGGACGGAACGGTCCGCCAGCTTAAAGACAGACGCCATGATATATACCGGATTCATTATAAAAAATAACAGCCGGCCGCTTTTGGCCGGTTTTTTTGGAGTTGACGAACTGGTTTATTTTTCATATATTGTAATTATCGAAAAGGAGGTGGGAAAGATGAATCAAACTGGCAAGCGCATGACGGACACACAACTTTATTTGTATATTTGTCGTGCGATTTTTTCCGAAGAATGCGGACTACGGGATCAGTCTGCCCTTTTTGACATTCAAATAGGAAAAAATGCCAGTGAGAGACATCTGCCCACAATCGGATTTTAAATCATTAGACTTGCGGCAGGGGAAGCTCTGCCGTCTTTTTTATGCTGCGGTGTCTCTTCACGGAATATGGAGGAAGAGATCAATGATCGTGTGCAGTATTCAGCATGTCACGCAAACCAGCGGAGGACATGCGATTTTCAATGGTATATCGTGCGAGATTAAACAAGGCGAACGGATCGGTCTGATCGGCCGAAACGGCTCAGGGAAAACAACTTTGTTAAAGCTTATGAGCGGCCGATTGCAGCCTGATGATGGCCTTGTGACCTGGAAAAAGGGAATAACGACAGGGCTGCTTGAGCAGCACCCTTCCATGGACGCCCATAAAACAGTGAGGGAGCTGCTTTATGCTGCGTTTGCTCCGTTATGGAAGATACAGCAGAAGCTTTCCCGGATGGAACGGGAGCTTGCGGATGAAAAAGATATGAAAAGACTTGAACGGCTTTTGGAGCGGTATGGAACATTGCAGGATGAATTTCAGCAAAAAGGCGGATATGAGATCAGCGCGCAAGTGGAACGCGTGGCGGCCGGTTTGAACATCAGCCGCCTTTATGAAACCGAATGGCGGAGCTTGAGCGGGGGCGAACGGACGAAGGTCGGCCTGGCCCGGCTTTTGCTGAGAGCGCCTGACTTGCTTTTACTGGATGAACCGACAAACCATTTGGATTTGACTGCGATCGAATGGCTCACCTCATTTTTAAAGCAGTACAAAGGAACGGCGGTCATCGTTTCCCATGACCGGTATGTTTTGGATGAGGCCGTTACATCGATTTTGGACATCGATGAAGGCGGGTTTCACGTATATCAAGGCGGCTACTCAAACTATGCGGTTGAACGGGAGGAGCGCCTCCTGAATGAATTCCGGCACTATCAGGATCAGCAGAAAAAAATCAAAAAAATGAAGGAAACGATTAAGCGGCTGAAAGACTGGGCAAATCGGTCCAATCCCCCAAACGATGGTCTCCATCGGCGCGCGAAAAGCATGGAAAAGGCCTTGGAACGGATCGAGGTAGTGAAAAAACCGGTGCTCGAGCGAAAAAAAATCGACCTGTCCTTCAATATGAATGACAGAAGCGGAAAAGACGTTGTCAAGCTGGACGGTGTCAGCAAAAGATTCGGGGACCGGCTTCTTTTACGGGACGTGAACATGCACGTCCGCTTTCAGGATCGGGTCGCCATTGTCGGGGAGAACGGCAGCGGAAAAACGACGCTCTTGAAGCTGATCAGCGGAATGGCTGCCCCTGACAGCGGTGAAGTGCAGCTTGGAAGCCGGTTGTCGGCTGCACATCTGAGCCAGCATGTCGCTGAAATGAATGAAGAGCTGACGGTTTTGGACGAATTCAGGGAAAAAGTCAGGCTGGCAGAAGGCGAAGCCCGCATGATGCTCGCCAAGTTTTTATTCTATGGAAACGCCGTTTTTCAAAAAGTGAAAGAGTTAAGCGGGGGAGAGCGGATGAGGCTTCGCCTCGCACAGCTCGTTCACCAGCATCACAACGTCCTGATTCTCGATGAGCCGACAAATCATCTGGACATCGAGTCAAAGGAAGTGCTCGAAGAAGCGCTAAGCCAATTTCAGGGAACCATTATTGCTGTTTCCCATGACAGGTATTTTCTCGACCGGATTTTCAATGTGACGTATTGGCTGGAAGACGGGCGTTTGACTCGATATGAAGGACACTATACGTTTGCAAGAGAAAAGAAAAAGCGGCTGTACGGCGATTAAATAGAAAAAAAGACAGAGTCAGCCGGCTCTGTCTTTTTGATGCCCATTGAAAATAAACGGAATTTTCTATATGATTGAAATTAATGCTGAATCGGTTTATACATAAAAAGAAGGTGCATCATGGAGTTTTTGCTTGTTTTATTGCCTGTATTCGGAATTTTTGCGATCGGGTTTACCGGTCAGAAACTGCTTCATTTTGACATCCAAAACTTATCTAAAATGTCGCTTTATTTAATGTCTCCTTTTTTGGCGTTTGATACCTTTTATGAAAACAAATTGACAATGGATTACGTCTATATGTCTGTCTTTTGTCTCGGTCTTTGTATCATTTTGATTCTTTTTGTTTATGTCATTTCATATTTTCATAGGTATTCCAATCAAGAGCGGTGCGCGCTTGTGCTGTCGTCGGCGTTCATGAACAACGGAAACTACGGGACTCCGGTCGTATTGCTTGTTTATGGGGCGGCAGGGCTCGATATCGCAGTTGTGCTGATGGTCCTTCAGCAGCTCGTCATGAGCACGATCGGCGTCTATTACGCGGCGAAAGGAAGTCCTGAAGCGGGCGGATTTAAAACGGTCATGGCCAGAGTCACCCGGATGCCCGTCGCATACGGTGCTTTGCTTGGCATGTGTTTTCAGCTGACTCATATTTCGATTCCCGAACAGTTAATGACGGCAATTAAATTAGTAGGCGACGCTGCGATACCGACAATCATGATTATTCTAGGCATGCAGCTTGCCGTCATCTCCTTTAAACAAATCGAATATCGGAAGGTCTCTTACTCGCTCCTGCTGAAACTGTTCGTGTCTCCGCTGATTGCATGGGGGTTTACCATGATTCTGCCTGTCGATGACCTTGTCAAAAAAATCATGATCCTGGCCGCGGCTATGCCGACAGCGGCCAATACGACGTTGATGGCCGTACAGTTTCAAACAAAGCCGGAAATTGTCTCAAGCTCAACCTTCATCAGTACGATGCTCAGCATCGCCACCCTGCCGATCGTACTGTGGATGCTGTCTTTGTGGGGCTGACCTAAAATGACCTGGGCGGCCTTTTTGCGTGGTGAGAAGAAAAGAAGGAACGGCATCTCTTCCGGAGAAATAGTTTAAGAAATGATGGGGAAACTTCACCACCGGCAGCACACAGGCGGTCAAAAAAAGCGGCGGCAAGGAACCGCCGCAGGCGAGCCGTCTTAACCATCGATTGACAGAGCAATGTTTCCGAACTGTTCGCCGTCGGCGAGCCGCTTAAAGGCAGCAGCCCCTTCTGATAATGGGAAAACCTGATCGATGACCGGTTTCAGCAAATGGTGTTCCATAAAACTGAGCATTTCCTTGAATTCTTCAAGGCTGCCCATCGATGTTCCGATGATGCTGATCTGCGGAAAGAACAGCGAACGCAGGGGAATGGTGATGCTGTCTCCCGAACTGGCTCCAAAACTGACGATACGTCCATTCGGCTTGATCACATCAAAATAGTGATCAAATGTTGCCGGACCGATGCTGTCAAGTATGAGGTCAACAAGGCTTCCATTCAGGCTTTCTTTCCAATCACTGCGGCTGTCAAAGGCTTGGTCTGCTCCGTACTTGAGCGCTTCTTCCCTTTTTTCCCCGCTCCGGGAGGTCACGGTGACATGTGCTCCCGCAGCTTTTGCCATCAAGAGCGCATATGTTGCGACACCGCTTCCGATGCCGGGAATTAAAACATGCTGGCCTTTTTTCAAGCCTCCTCTCGTAAACAGGGCTCTAGAGGCTGTCAGAGCGGCCAATGGCAAGACGCCTGCTTCCTCCCATGAAAGGTAAGCGGGCTTTTTCACAACGTGTTTGGCCGGAGCTATGACGTATTCCGCAAAGGTTCCGTCAGAAGGGCCCCCGAGAATGTCCGGCACATCTGGAACGGAATCCGTCGATTCCCAATCGATGCTCGGATTGATGATCACCTCTGTTCCGACGGAGAGATCGTGAACGCCCCCGCCGATTTCTTCTATCACACCCGCTCCGTCCGAACCCGGTATATACGGGGCATCGCTGATTGTTCTGGATTGAAACAGAAACAGATCCCGGCGGTTTAGCCCTGCCGCTTTCAGCTTGATTTTTACTTCACCGCTCCCCGGCGATTTTGCCGGTACGTCTTCGTATGTAAGACCTGCAAGTCCGGTCGTTCCGTCATGAATGATCGCTTTCATCAAGACTCCTCCTTTGATTATTTGAAATCAATTATATCTGTTTAGTCAGAAGGAATGTAAAAGATCTGTCTGGGAATGGTATACAGCCCGAAGAGGCCAAACTTTCTAAAGGGGATTGCAATGCGCAGGAAATTCCTTTAGTGTAAAACAGTAAAAAAGTGAAGGAGATGAAACATGAGTTTTCACGATCAGCAAATTTTACCGGCCGTCCGGAACATGAAACAATTTGATACTTTTTTGGACAGTCCTTTTTCATACGGCGTCCTTCTTGATATTCATCTGGGACAGCTTGGCGGCGTCATTAGCGCGGCGAGGTCCCGCGGAAAAAAGATGCTTGTCCATGTCGACTTAATCCAGGGAATCAAGCATGATGAATACGGAGCTGAATTCATCTGCCAGGAAATGAAGCCGGCGGGCATTCTGTCCACCCGGTCAAGCGTTATCGCCAAGGCGAAGCAAAAGAAAGTATATGCGATCCAGCGCATGTTTTTAATCGATACAAGCGCCATGAGCAAAAGCATTGAGCTTGTCAAAAAACACAGGCCTGACTATATAGAAGTGCTTCCGGGAATCTCGCCGGCATTAATTAAAGAAGTAAAGGAAAAAACCGGAATTCCGATATTCGCAGGCGGATTCATCCGTTCCGAAAACGATGTCAGACAGGCATTGGCAGCCGGAGCCGCCGCTGTCACCACCTCTAATACGGAACTGTGGAAAAAATATTGGGGCTGAAAAAATGAAAGTGTGAAATTTTATTGACAACGCTTACAAAATACGATACGATCTTACTAAGTTAATACATTGTGACGGAGACGCGGAGACCACAGCAATTCTTTACTATCACTATGTAAAGAAAGTTTGCTGTGTTTTTTTATGGTTTTTTAGGCACAGTGGATAAGGTGGACGATAACGTTCATCTGGAATACACGGACTTATCAATAGATTGTTTAGGAGGGATCATCATGACAGCATTTTGGGGGGAAGTTGTAGGAACGATGCTGCTCATCGTGTTTGGAGCAGGAGTATGTGCAGGAGTGAATTTGAAGAAATCGCTTTCACATCAATCGGGATGGATTGTGATCACATTTGGCTGGGGGCTTGGCGTAGCCATGGCCGTGTATGCCGTCGGGAATATCAGCGGTGCGCATTTAAACCCCGCTGTAACATTGGGGTTGGCGTTTGTCGGTGATTTCCCTTGGGAACAGGTACCTTCCTATATTTTAGGCCAGATGATCGGCGCGTTTTTAGGAGCTGTCCTCATTTATCTTCATTATTTGCCGCATTGGAAAGAAACAGAAGATCAGGGAGCGAAGCTCGGGGTGTTTTCAACAGGTCCGGCCATTCCCAATACATTTGCCAATCTGTTCAGTGAAACACTCGGGACATTTATTCTCGTACTCGGTATTTTAGCAATTGGTGCAAATAAATTCACAGATGGTCTAAATCCGCTTGTCGTCGGATTTCTGATCGTGGCCATCGGTCTCTCGCTTGGCGGAACGACCGGATATGCGATCAACCCGGCCCGCGATTTAGGCCCGAGAATTGCCCACTTTGTTCTGCCGATTGCAGGAAAAGGCGGCTCCAATTGGGGATATGCCTGGATTCCAGTTCTCGGACCGGTTCTCGGCGGCTCTTTTGCAGGCGTATTTTACAATGCTGTTTTTAAAGGACATCTGACAAACACCTTTTGGATTGTAAGCGTTGTACTCGCTGTGATATTGTTAGGTTTCTATATTCATATGAAAAAACAGGCTGTCGATAAATCAGTCACATTTTAAGAAAGCATCTGCTTGAACAGACACAATAAGGGGGATTTAAAATGGAAAAGTATATTTTATCTCTTGATCAAGGGACGACAAGCACAAGAGCGATTATCTTCAACAAAGACGGGGAAATCGTGCATGTTGCGCAAAAAGAATTCACTCAGTATTTCCCAAACCCGGGCTGGGTTGAGCACAATGCAAATGAAATCTGGGGCTCGGTTCTGGCGGTGATCGCGTCGGCTCTTTCCGAATCAGGAATTGAGGCAGGACAAATAGCGGGAATCGGTATCACGAACCAGAGGGAAACGACAGTCGTCTGGGATAAGCATACCGGCAAGCCGGTTTACAATGCGATTGTCTGGCAGTCGCGGCAAACGGCGGATATATGCCATGAATTAAAAGCTAAAGGCTATGAAAAGACGGTCAGAGAAAAAACAGGACTCTTGATCGATCCTTACTTTTCAGGAACAAAAGTAAAGTGGATTTTGGACAATGTCGAGGGGGCGAGGGAAAAAGCCAAAAACGGCGACCTCCTCTTCGGAACGATCGACACATGGCTGATCTGGAAAATGTCTGGCGGAAAAGCCCATGTGACGGATTATTCCAACGCTTCAAGAACATTGATGTTCAACATTTATGACTTGAAGTGGGATGAGGAGCTGCTCGACATTCTCGACGTTCCGAAATCCATGCTTCCGGAAGTCAAGCCATCTTCTCACGTGTACGCTGAAACGGTCGACTACCATTTCTTCGGACAGAGTATTCCGATTGCCGGAGCGGCCGGCGACCAGCAGGCGGCATTGTTCGGCCAAGCCTGCTTTGAAGAAGGAATGGTTAAAAACACGTATGGCACAGGCTGCTTCATGCTGATGAACACCGGGGAAAAAGCGATTAAATCAGAGCACGGCCTGTTGACGACGATCGCTTGGGGAATTGACGGAAAGGTCGAGTATGCTCTGGAAGGAAGCGTGTTTGTCGCCGGTTCGGCCATCCAGTGGCTGCGCGATGGGCTGAGAATGTTTAAAGATGCGAAGGAAAGTGAAAATTACGCTGTGAGGGTGGAATCCGCAGATGGTGTCTATGTGGTTCCAGCATTTGTCGGCTTAGGTACGCCATATTGGGACAGCGATGTCCGCGGCGCGGTATTCGGCCTGACCCGCGGAACGTCGAAAGAGCATTTTATCAGAGCAACGCTTGAGTCGCTTGCATATCAAACGAAAGATGTGCTTGATGCGATGACAGAGGATTCCGGAATTGAAGTGAAAACGCTGCGTGTGGACGGCGGAGCCGTGAAGAACAACTTCTTGATGTCGTTTCAGGGGGATCTTCTCGATGTTCCGGTTGAACGTCCGGAAATCAATGAAACGACCGCGCTTGGTTCAGCCTATTTAGCAGGCCTTGCAGTCGGCTTCTGGAACGACCGTTCAGAAATCAAAGACCAATGGCATCTGGATAAACGCTTTGAGCCGAAAATGGATGAAAAAGAACGCGAGAGCCTATACAGCGGATGGAAAAAGGCCGTTCAAGCAGCTATGGCTTTTAAATAATCAATCATTATGCTACAATGAACTTAAGTTAATAGAAACGGTTGGAGAAGAGGAGAGACCACAGGCACCAAAGCACAATATTTGCTTTGGATGTTTGTGGTCTCTTTTTCTGTTATTTGCCGTGACAACAAGGGAGGACTTTTATAATGGAATCATTATTTTCAAGCCGCAAACGCGACGATATTCTGCAGGCTATGACAAAACAGACGTATGATGTGTTTATTATCGGAGGGGGAATCACGGGAGCCGGAACGGCCTTGGATGCCGCTTCACGGGGGATGAAAACAGCTCTTTGCGAAATGCAGGACTTCGCCGCAGGGACATCAAGCCGTTCAACGAAGCTCGTCCATGGAGGGCTCCGCTATTTAAAGCAGTTTGAAGTCAAAATGGTCGCCGAAGTCGGCAAAGAGCGGGCGATTGTTTATGAAAACGGACCGCATGTGACAACACCCGAATGGATGCTTCTGCCGATGCATAAAGGAGGCACATTTGGCAAGTTCTCGACATCGATCGGCCTCAGGGTGTATGACTTTTTGGCGGGCGTCAAAAAATCCGAGCGGAGAAGCATGCTGAACGCGAACGAAACGCTCGACAAAGAGCCGCTTGTGAAAAAGGACGGCCTGAAAGGCGGCGGCTATTATGTCGAATACCGCACAGATGACGCCAGACTGACAATGGAAGTATTAAAAGAAGCGGTCAATTTTGGAGCCGATGCCGTAAACTATGCGAAAGTAAGCGAATTTCTCTATGAGAACGGCAAGGTCAGAGGCGTGGTCATTGAAGATGTCCTGACAAAGAAAACGTACCGCGTCTATGCGAAAAAAGTCGTCAATGCGACAGGCCCTTGGGTCGACCGCCTGAGAGAAAAAGACCGTTCAAAAGAAGGCAAACACCTTCAGCATACAAAGGGTGTACACCTTGTCTTCGACCAATCGGTATTCCCATTAAAACAAGCGGTTTATTTCGACACACCCGACGGCCGCATGGTCTTTGCCATACCGAGGGACGGCAAGGCATATGTCGGAACAACCGATACCGTCTACACCAAAGATCTTGAACATCCGCGAATGACGACTGAAGACAGGGATTATGTCATCAACGCGATCAATTATATGTTCCCTAGTCTAGGCATCAAAGCCGATGATGTGGAATCCAGCTGGGCCGGGCTCAGACCGCTGATTCATGAAGAAGGAAAAGATCCGTCCGAGATTTCCCGAAAAGACGAAATCTGGACATCGGACTCCGGTTTGATCACGATTGCCGGGGGAAAACTGACCGGCTACAGAAAAATGGCTGAACATATCGTCGATCTTGTCAGAACGCGCTTAAAAGAGGAAGGAGACAAAGACTTCGGACCTTGCAAAACGAAAACGATGCCGATTTCAGGCGGCCACATCGGCGGTTCCAAAAACCTGCAGGCTTTTATCGAGAAAAAAGCCGCCGAAGGCGCTGCAGCAGGTTTGACAGAACAAACAGCCGCTCAGCTTGCTGCAAGATACGGATCAAATACAGACCGCCTGTTTGAACGGGTGAAAACGCTCAAAGAAGAAGCAGCTAAACGACGTATTCCGGTTCACGTGCTGGCGGAGATGGACTACGCCATCGATGAAGAAATGGCCGCTTCACTAGCAGACTTCTTTGTCCGCAGAACGGGTGCATTATTCTTTGACATTGATTGGGTCCGCACTTATAAAGAGGGACTTACGGAGTATATGAGTGATAAGCTGAACTGGGACGCTGAAACAAAGGCCGAACAGGTCAAAACATTGGAACAGCTTCTCCATGACGCCGTTGTCCCGCTTGCAAGCAAATAAGCGAATTGATTCTAAAGACCTGTGTCGATTTTGCTCATAATAGAGTCTATATGACTAAAATGGAGCTGCCCCCGCAAAGGGCAGCCTCATTTTTTGAGATGAGCCGTCTAACTTTGGACAAAGCAGGCGTTTATCCGATAATATAAAAAGAAAAGCCGCGATTACATAAGCGAAACAATGGAGGTCTGTCATGAGCTGGAGAAAAAGCTATGAACGCTGGAAGAACACGGATAACCTGGATCCTGAATTAAAATCTTTGCTTCTTGCAGCAGAAGGAAATGAAAAAGAACTGGAGGATTGCTTTTATAAAAAGCTTGAATTCGGAACGGCAGGTATGCGCGGAGAAATCGGACCAGGTCCAAACCGGATGAACGTCTATACGGTCCGCAAAGCATCGGCGGGGCTTGCTTCTTATATTGCCGCAAGCGGTGAAGAAGCCAAAAAGCGGGGCGTTGTCATCGCTTATGATTCCCGCCACAAGTCGCCTGAATTTGCGATGGAAGCGGCCAAAACACTTGGCGCAAACGGTGTGCAAACATACTTGTTTGACGAACTTCGCCCGACACCTGAGCTTTCATTTGCTGTAAGAGAACTGAACGCATACGCCGGAATCGTCATTACGGCAAGCCATAATCCGCCGGAATACAACGGCTACAAAGTATACGGCGATGACGGAGCACAGCTGACGCCAGAAGCTGCTGATAAGCTCATCGGCCATGTCAATGCGATAGAAAACGAACTGGAGATCACAGAAGGCGATCAGGATGCCTTAACAGAAAAAGGGCTGATTAACATCATCGGCGAAGATATTGATCAAGCATACCTTGAGAAGCTGACAACGATCTCCGTCAATCCGGAT
This sequence comes from Bacillus sp. z60-11, assembly GCF_046464135.1. NCBI lineage: Bacteria > Bacillati > Bacillota > Bacilli > Caryophanales > Bacillaceae > Bacillus > Bacillus sp. z60-11. The sequence continues at coordinate 70,317 of NZ_JBIYSN010000001.1, forward strand.
TTGTCCAAAGAAACAGATGTAAAGGTGATTTTCACACCGCTTCACGGCACGGCTAACAAATCTGTCAGACGAGGACTGAAAGCACTCGGCTATGAACAGGTAACCGTTGTCCCTGAACAGGAGCTTCCTGATCCCGATTTTTCAACCGTTTCTTCACCGAATCCTGAAGAACACGCCGCTTTTGAGTATGCGATCAAACTCGGAGAAGAAAAAGGAGCCGATATCCTGATCGGGACCGATCCCGATGCGGACCGCCTCGGCGTCGCCGTGAAAGATCACGACGGCCGCTACGTTGTATTGACGGGCAACCAGACAGGAGCGCTACTCCTTCATTACCTGCTTTCGCAAAAACAGGAAAAAGGAATCCTCCCGGAAAACGGAGTCGTTTTAAAAACGATTGTGACAAGTGAAATGGGGCGCGATATCGCCGCTTCATTCGGGCTCGATACAATCGATGTGCTGACAGGCTTTAAATTCATCGGCGAAAAAATTAAGCAGTACCATGTTTCAGGCGAATACACTTTCCAGTTCGGCTATGAAGAAAGCTACGGCTATTTAATCGGCGACTTTGCAAGGGATAAGGACGCCGTACAAGCTGCGCTCCTTGCCGTTGAAGTCTGCGCCTTCTACAAGAAGCAGGGAAAATCCCTGTACGACGGGCTGCAGGAGCTGTATAAAACATACGGTTATTATCGTGAAGGCTTGAAATCCCTTACCCTCAAAGGGAAAGAAGGAGCTGAACAGATCGCTGCCATTCTCAGCACTTTTAGAGAGCAGCCGCCACATGTAATCGCCGGAAAAGACGTGGTATCAGCCGAAGACTATCTCGCCGGCAAACGGACGCTTTTGAAGGAAAACAAGGAAGAAATGATCGACCTTCCAAAATCGAATGTGCTGAAATATTTCCTTGAAGACGGATCGTGGTTCTGCCTAAGGCCATCCGGCACGGAGCCGAAAGTGAAGTTTTATTTCGCGGTCAAAGGCGATACGGACGAAGACAGTGAAGCCCGTCTGAACACCTTATCAGATGAAGTGATGAAAAAAATAGACGAGATTGTAGAGGCAACCTCGAAATCGTAAGCCAAAAATCCGCCGGGCAGGCGGATTTTTTCGTTTGCATTGAAAAGTTATCCTGATTGATGTAATATATAATTTGCATTAAGTAATGTATATATTGCATATAACGAGGGGGATTAAGCTGTCATGAAGTTCTTTAAATCAGGAGACGAATATGTTAACAAGAGCATGAACCAATTTTTCAGCGAAGCCGGTATGATGATCGCAGCCCTATTGTTTCTCGATTTTCTGATCAGAGGCTTAATTTTGCAGAGGCCATCATCCGAATATTTGGTCAGCGGGATCGCTTTTGCAGTATACGCGGGCTGGATCTTGCTCCGCTATCTTTTATCAGGCCTTGAGTATCCGGAGATTGCCAGCAAAACGGCTTACCGAAAAAAAAGAAAAGAAATGCTGGCCGTCAGCATTACTTCAGGTATCATTTTTTCTATTTTAACGCTTATTTTCACTGGCATTCCGGACGGCCCGGAGGAATGGCTGGACCTGATTGTCATGTTTGTGCTTTTTACCTTTCTCTACTTCATCACCAATTTTATTTCTTTACACAAATCTTTCAAAAAAAATCAAGATCTTTTGGATGATTAAATCGACATGGCGGGTGAGGAGATGGTTAACAGAGTGAAATTGGCCCGAATCGAAAAATCGTGGACTCAGGCGCAATTGGCCGAACGGGTTCATGTGACAAGGCAGACGATCGGGCTGATTGAAAAAAACAAATACAATCCGACATTGCAGCTTTGCATCGCCATTGCAAAAGCGCTGGACAAAACGTTGGACGAATTATTTTGGGATTGAAGCCGGACGATGAATTCTTCTTTTTGTTTGGCACAGGGGATTTGCGGAATACATAGCAAGTCAAGCCGATTAGGGAATATAAGAAAATCGACCATCACAACACCTCAAAGATGACACTTCGCGTCCTAAGCCAAAAGTCTTAGAACGATTCAGCACAAATGGTGAGCCATTTCAGAACCTCTGGGGGAGCCGCTTTTTAAAAAACATTTGTATAATAAAATAAGCCGTCAGTTCGAACGAATTTAAAAGAAGGGCGGATGAAGCTGTTGGGAGAAAACACCCGGTTTGAAAAGTTAAAAACACTGAAAGAAATCGCGGAAACTTTAAATGAAGGGCACTATCTACAGGAAACCCTTGATGCCGTCTTAAAAAAGCTGCTTGATCTAACAGGACTCAGGACGGCATGGCTATTTTTAATTGATGAAAAAGGCGGGTTTGAGCTGGCAGCTTCCGCTTTTTTACCCGAGGCTCTGGCTTATGACAACAGTCGTTTACTGTGTGAAGGAGGATGCTACTGCATTCAGCAGTACAGGGATGAAAACATGGACAGGGCGACAAATATCATTCACTGTCAGCGCATTGAAGCGGCGATTAAAATGAAGAGGGGCGACCCGGAAGGCATTACACACCATGCAACAGTGCCCCTTAGAGACCAGAATAAACGCTTCGGTCTTTTGAATGTGGCCGCTCCCGGCAAGAGCCATTTTGATCGGGAAGAGCTGGCTCTTTTAGAGGCCGTCGCTCTCCAAATCGGCACAGCGATTAAGCGGATCAAGCTCGCCGAACATGAACGCAGGAATCTATTGTTGACCGAGCGGAACAGGCTCGCGCAAGATTTGCATGACTCCGTCAATCAAATGATTTTTTCTTTAAGCTTGACCGCCAAAGCCGCGGGCGAGCTGACAGATAACCCTGACGTCTGTGAAATGCTTGAGTTTATCCAGCATCTGTCACATGAAGCACTGCTTGAGATGAGGGCGTTGATTTGGCAGCTCAGGCCCCAGGGACTTGAGGAAGGACTGTCGGCGGCTGTTGAAAAGTATGCCGAAGTCCTCGGGCTTGATGTCAACATGACACAGAGCGGTGTGCTCCGCTTATCGCCGGAAGAGGAAGAGCTGTTTTGGCGCCTGAGCCAGGAAGCACTCAGCAACTGTAAAAAACATGCCGAAGCGAAACTCGTCCATGTAAACATCAGTGTGTCCCCGTCATCTGCCGTACTTGAAATTGAGGATGATGGTAAAGGATTTCTATACGATCCCGATTCAAATCTTCCAACGTTCGGCTTAAAAGGGATGAAAGAGCGGACGGAAAAAGCCGGCGGTCTCTTCCAGCTTGAAACGGACATCAACAAAGGGACGAAAATCCGGGTGTTACTGCCTTTAAGGGAGAAGGGGGAGGCAAAGTGGAGAAAATAAAAATCATCATTGCCGATGATCATCATATTGTCAGAAAAGGCCTGCTGTTTTTTTTCAAAACGCAAAGAGATCTCGAAGTCGCAGGGGAAGCATCGACTGGTGTGGAAGTGTTGGAAGCGTTGAAGCGGCACGCGGCCGACATCGTCCTGATGGATCTATCGATGCCCGAAATGGACGGAATTGAAGCGACAAAACAGATCAAAAAAGCCCATCCTCGAGTAAAAGTGATCGTCTTGACAAGCTATGCCGATGAAGCGCATGTGATTCCGGCGATCCAGGCCGGCGCTGAAGCCTATCAGCTCAAAGATGCCGAGCCGGATGAGCTTGTCGAAACGATCAGGGCTGTGCACGAAGGCAGGCATACGCTTGACCCGAAGATTATGTCCCACATCTTTCACCATATGTCACAGGCTCATGAGAAAGAAAGAATCCACCAATTGACAAATAGAGAAAAAGATGTTTTATTTGAAATTGCTCAAGGCAAAAGCAATAAGGAAATTGCAGCTTCATTATTTATCAGTGAAAAAACGGTCAAAACCCACGTATCCAATCTGCTGTCAAAGCTTGAACTGTCAGATCGGACACAGGCTGCATTGTTTGCCGTGAAACATGATATATATCCAAATACCAGGAGATGATCAAATGAAAATCACCGTTATCAGCGGAACCGCAAGAAAAAAAGGAAGAACGAGGATCGCCGCATCATATATCGCCAACACATACCACACCGACCTGATCGATTTAAGCGAATTCATTCTGCCGGTTTTTAACGGAGAGGAAGAACAGTTTGCCTTGGAAAATGTGCAAAACCTGAAAAAAGCCGTAAAAGAAGCGGATGCTGTCGTGTTATTATCCCCGGAATATCACAGCGGTATGAGCGGCGCTTTAAAAAATGCGCTCGACTTTTTAAGCAATGAGCAGTTTGCCGGAAAACCGGTGGCATTGTTTGCATGTGCCGGCGGCGGAAAAGGCGGGATGAACGCTCTGACCAACATGCGCATCGTAGCTCGCGGCCTGTATGCGAATGTGATCACAAAGCAGCTGATACTCGACCCGATCCATATTGATGAGGCAAACAGTACGGTCGCAGAAGAAGCGCAAGTGAGCATCAAACATGTGATGGAAGAACTTCTGTTGTTTGCCAAATTTCAAAAAGCCTGACGCTTGATAAAGCGCCAGGCTTTTTTTATGTGAAGACAAGCACGCCGTTTTCGTTTTCATGCCCGGTAAATGAAGCATGATCAATATATTGAAGCAGGTCATAAAGCCTTTTTTCGACTATGGTGTCGTCCCTTTCAAAATTATAGGCGTGCAAGAAATGTTCAATTCGTTTGGATAGCAAATCATCCTCGGTGCGCACCATTAAGATGAGCAGGTTATCCCATTGAGATCGGTGCGTGTAATACAAAGCTTTATCATAATCGGCATAGTTCACTTCGCGATTCTCCCTTCTTTCTTAAGGAGTCTTGATTATTTTATGTGACGGAGGCATTTTTTCTTCGGGCAAAACTTGGTCTCCCTGACGTGCAGAGCCTAGAAATATGAGGATGGTATAAGGAAAACGAAAAATTTTGCATGTCAGCCGTTTTTCTGGTCATGATAATCATATGTACAATGCAAACGGAGCGATCCAACAATGAAGAAATTCGCGGTCTTTTTCAGTGTGCTCGTGCTTTTCACATTCATGGAGAACCATATATCAGGGCTTGAACACGATTCGGCTGACAGGTGGGAAAGAATCGCCTGGAGCGCGCTTGAGGAAAAATACAAGGGCGCCAAATTAGAGGATTATGAATATGTAGGGCGGACCGAGGTCAATGATGAACAGGCAAAAGATGTATTCAGGGTGACCGTCATTCAGGAAGGCAAAGCCTTTTCAGCGCATGCGGAAGTCTATTTTCATCCGGTGACAAATGCGATTATCAGCGTACAGATATTTCCCCTGTAAAAAAAACGAAGGAGACGATTCCTTCGTTAACTCAACAATTTACGTATGTGGTCCTGATTAAAGATGATGTCCTGAAGAGTATATTGATCAAGCACTTCCAAATATGCGGAAAGCGCTTTGTTTAATACATGTTTTAACCCGCATGTAGGGGAAAGAATGCAGTTGTTTTTTTCTTTATTAAAGCATTCCACAAGATCAAAATCATCTTCAGTTTTTCGGATGACTTCACCGATATTAATCTGTTCAGGCGCTTTTCCGAGACGGATTCCGCCATTGCGGCCCCGAATCGTTTCCACGTAGCCAAGCTTGCCAAGCTCGTAAATCACCTTCATGAGGTGGTTTTTTGAAATGGAGTAGGTGTCGGCGATGTCCTTTATATTGACAAGCTCGTTTGAGTTTTTGGATGCTAGAAAAATCAGAACTCTTAATGAGTAGTCCGTATAATTTGTTAATTTCATCGCATTACCCTCAATCAAACAAGTTTACATTATCTTATCACATTTGCCTCCGCTTATGAGGGTGAAGCGGAAATTGTTACAAAAATATAAAACATTCGTTCATAATATTGCTTTAATGAACCGAAAGGACTACGATAAAGATGTAGATAAAATACATCTTTAACCTAAGAAATACTTTAAAAAAGACCGTTTTGCGCCTTTAAAGATGTATTTTAAATATATCTTTAAAGAAACTGGAGAGGAGCAAACAGTATGCTATCTGAAAAAACAATGCAAATCGTGAAATCGACTGCCCCTGTTTTAAAGGAAAAAGGAACGGAGATTACATCTTGTTTTTACAAAAGAATGTTCAACGCACATCCTGAGCTGAAGAACATTTTTAACATGTCACGTCAGCAGACCGGCGGCCAGCCTAAAGCGCTGGCTTACACGGTTTTGCAGGCGGCGGAGAATATCGACCGCCTCGAAGCGCTCCTGCCGGTTGTCAAACAGATCGGACATAAGCATAAAAGTCTGGATGTGAAGCCTGAGCACTATCCGATCGTCGGCCAGCACCTGTTGGAAGCGATTGAAATCGTGCTCGGCGACGCTGCGACAGAGGAGATTCTTCAGGCATGGGCAGAGGCGTATGAAGAGATCGCCCGCGTGTTTATTGAAATCGAAAAGCAAATGTATGATGAAGACAAAAAACTTCCTGAAAGCTGGGAAGGCTTTAAACCGTTTGTCGTCTTAGATAAGCGGCAGGAATCTGAGACGATCACTTCCTTTTATTTAAAACCGGCTGACGGAACAGACCTGCCGCCTTTCAGCCCGGGCCAATACGTGTCTGTGCGGATTAAAATTCCGGGAGAGGCATACTTTTTAACAAGACAGTACAGCTTGTCAGACGTCTGGAATATGGATTACTACCGGATTTCAGTCAAATTGGAAGCCGAAGAAGGCAAGCCGAAAGGAAGGGTATCAAGCTACCTGCATGAACAGATGGAGATTGGCGGCAGCTTGGAAGTGAGCGTCCCGGCGGGAGACTTCACACTGTCCGGACAGACGGATAAGCCGGTTTACTTTATCAGCGCCGGATCCGGCATCACTCCGGTGATGAGCATGGCGAAAACACTGGCCGCAAAAGCTGACCGGAACATCACGTTCGTACATGCAGCCAAGTCCCAAGAACAGCATGCATTTAAAGAAGAAACTGAAAAACTAATCAGCGTGAATCCGGAAAACCGCCTGCTGTTTGTTTACAGCCGCGCTGTTGAAACATCCGGCGAACATGTCATCAAAGGCCGGGTGGATGAGGAGCTTTTGAGAACGATCGTGCATGATAAAGACGGTGAATTTTATGTGTGCGGACCGCTTTCCTTCATGAAAAACGTCATCGATGGATTGCGGAATCTCGGTGTTCCCATGGAAAACATCCGTTATGAAAGCTTTGCATCTTCTCTCGAGATGGAGATTGCGAATTAAACAAAAGGCAGCTGTCAAATTGGCAGCTGCCTTAAAACATATTTCGCGTATTTCATCTTTTCGCAAACCGGCTCATACAATAAGATAAGTCCAACCGGGGGGGATTTGAGTATTGAGCGTACGGGAGCAAAAAGAACTGGAGCGGGCGATTGAGGAAATTACGGAAATCGCGAAAGGATTCGGCCTTGATTTTTACCCGATGAGATATGAAATATGTCCGGCTGAGATTATTTATACATTCGGCGCATACGGGATGCCGACGAGATACAGCCATTGGAGCTTCGGCAAGCAGTTTCATAAAATGAAGCTGCACTACGATTTTGGTCTGAGCAAGATATACGAGCTTGTCATCAACTCAGATCCTTGCTATGCGTTTTTGCTTGACAGCAATTCATTGATCCAGAACAAACTGATTGTCGCGCATGTCTTGGCACACTGCGACTTCTTTAAAAACAACTGCCGCTTTCAAAATACAAAACGCGATATGGTCGAAAGCATGGCGGCGACGGCGGAGCGGATTAAGCATTATGAGACGATCCATGGTTCAAAGGAAGTGGAAGCGTTTCTTGATGCGGTATTGGCGATTGAAGAACACATTGATCCTTCGTTGGTCAGGCCAAAACTATCCTGGAGCATCGATGATGAGGAGGAGGAAGCGGAAACGCCGGCAAGTCCTTATGATGATCTATGGGAGCTGGATCGGAAGGAGCCGAAACAGAAGAAGAAAAAAGCGAAGAAAAAGTTTCCGCCCAAATCGGAAAAGGACATCCTGCTTTTTATAGAAGAGCACTCCAGAGAACTGGAACATTGGCAGCGGGATATCCTCACAATGATGAGAGAGGAAATGCTGTACTTCTGGCCGCAGCTTGAAACCAAGATCATGAATGAAGGGTGGGCATCCTATTGGCATCAGCGGATCATCCGCGAGCTGGATCTGACCTCAAGTGAAGCGATCGAATTTGCCAAGCTGAATGCGGGTGTCGTCCAGCCATCTAAAACCGGCATCAATCCTTATTATCTCGGTTTGAAAATTTTTGAAGACATCGAAGAACGCTACAACAACCCGACCGAAGACATGAAGAAAATGGGGGTTGAGCCAAACTCCGGAAAAGAGAAAATCTTTGAAGTGAGGGAAATCGAATCAGACATTTCCTTTATCCGCAACTACTTGACAAAGGATCTTGTGATGAGAGAAGACCTCTATCTGTTTCAAAAGCAGGGAAGGGATTATAAAATTGTTGACAAGGAATGGGAAGCCGTTCGCGATCAGCTTGTCAGCATGAGGGTAAACGGAGGCTTTCCATACCTGACCGTCGAGGACGGAGATTATTTAAAAAATAACGAACTCTATATCAAACATTGGTATGAAGGAATTGAACTCGATTTAAAGTATCTTGAAAAAGTGCTGCCCTACCTCCATCAGCTGTGGGGAAGAAGCGTGCATGTCGAAACCGTGCTTGAGGATAAACCCGTCATGTTTTCATATGACGGAAAGGCTGTTCATCGCAGATATTTGTAGCCTGAAAAAGAGGGGATTCCCCTCTTTTTTTGCTGCACCGCCAATAACCGCTAAATCGCTCTTGAAAAGGGCCGACCGCTGCACCGGTGTGTCCGGTTTGTATTCAAACGGTTGTCTAAAGGATTGATCCGCCTATTAGAGTCATTCACTATAGTCGGGAAAGAAAGCATGTTTGTCCAGTTCTGCTTATTTATTAAAATGCTGTATAAGTATTGTAGAATAGTAAATGTTTTGACGGGGTGGTCTTTCTATAAATGCCGATATTTACCTATTGGAAACGTAATAATGTAGTATTTAGGTTACCTTTGCAATGTAAATGAAATGTTTTATACCCTTAAAAACTTTTTTTGAAAACGAATAAGTAAGAAATTTGATGTGGGAAGTCAAGACTATTTCTGATGGAATCGTCTCCTTATAATAGAAACAAAGGAAGGCGGTAGAAGCCGTTTTACTTTCTAACAATAAGAGATCACTTGTATTGAAAAACATAAAAAAATCTACTTTGGGAGGACAACATGAAGAAACAAGTATTAACGGCTGCATCAGCGATTGTTTTGGGGACAACTTTGTTTGCGGGAGCGGCGTCGGCACAAACGGTTAAGGTGAAAAAAGGCGACACATTATGGGGATTTTCCAAAAAGTACGGAACGACAGTCAGCAAGATTAAAAAAGAAAACAAGCTGAATTCCGATATCATTTACATAGGACAAACGCTTTCCATCAATGGAAGCAGTAAAACATCTTCAAGCACAAACACATCTTCTTCGACATACAAAGTCGTAAGAGGAGACACCCTCTGGAAAATTTCGCGGTCCTACAATATGACGGTGAATGAGCTGAAAAATCTGAACGGTTTAAAAACAGATTTAATCCGTATCGGGCAAGTGTTGAAGGTAAAGGGGAATGCAAAAGCGGCATCTTCAAATACAGCGGTTAAATCCAGCCAGACAAGCAAATCTCAAACGTCTTCTTCAAAGCTGAATACATCAAAGCTTGTCTCAGATGCACAAGCCCTGATCGGCACACCTTACAAATGGGGCGGCACATCGCCTTCAGGTTTTGACTGCAGCGGCTTTGTCTGGTATCTCTTAAATAAACAAACGAATGTCGCAAGAACGAATACAGTCGGCTACTGGAATTCCATGACCAGCGTATCAAGCCCAGCTGTCGGCGACTTTGTTTTCTTTACCACATACCAGCCCGGACCGTCACATATGGGCGTGTATATTGGCAACAACAAGTTCATTCATGCCGGTTCAGACGGTGTGACAACAAGCGATATGACAAGCAGCTATTGGAAGCCGCGCTATCTTGGTGCAAAACGCTTCTAGTCATATGTAACCAAACCCGTTCATGCTTAGAAACGGGACAGGCTGTCGAAAAAATCGACAGCCTTTTTCTATTTCCTGATGAGAGGGGGAATAAAGGTCGTCCAATAACCCGGGGTTTTTCTTTTCCATCATAAAAACACTCTCAATGTTTGAGAGTGAGGTCCATGTATTTACACCTTCGGAGCCGGGCCACTTGTTGGGCCAGCTTTGTGTACATTGCCCGACTGTGACCAGCAGTCAGGGCTTTTTTTATTTTATGCATTTCTTAAGAAGAAATGCACTTCATCATATTAGGAGCACTTGCTATCTAAAAGTAGTCACTGTCATACCTATATAGTATCACAGTGGAATAAAAAATAAACAGATATTGGTTTACTTTTTATCGGTACTTCCTCTTCCAGCCGCCTCTGAGTTTACTTCGAGGCCGGCAATTTGGGCAGAGGTCAAAGCTCACGCCAAACGATGTGAAGTACGGCAGCCGGAAGCTTGGTCATCAAGGACAGCCTGGAAGGCGAAATACGGCGTTTCTCCCTTATTCCCTCATTCAGCAGCAGTATGATAAACCTTGTGACCCAAAATCAGACGGCTCTTTTTCCTGCAATCGTGTTTTGAGCTTTCAATCTTACTCAAATCCACAAGCTGGACAGCCAGGTTGAGCAATTTTTTCCGTTTTTAAAATCGGAACTGGGATAAAAAGGTCAAAAAGTGCTCGACTTTTTCATTATCTTTTAAACTGATCGCATAACCTCCGACGACGGGAAGCTGCATAAATCCGCACGGAACCTCTATTAATCTTCCTTCCATCAGCTCGCGGCGCACGGTTGAAAGCGGCAAGAACGAAATGCCGAGCCCTTCTGAAATAAACCTTTTCGTAATATGCGTCTGGGAGACGAGCATCGTTCTCACAAACGGAAATTTAATTCTCAGCTGTCTGACCAAGTCATCCCAGTACTCCGGGTGGTTATGGGTCAGCAATAAATATTCTTCGAGCAGCACTTTGACCTCGAGCGAAGGCGCGGTTTCCGAGTCGCGGCCGTCATGGGGGGCCACCAGAATGACGGGGTCGCTGTACATCGAATAACAGGTCAGATTTGATGATTGAACTTTTAAGCAGCTTAATCCGATATCTGCGTTCCCAGCTGAAATCAACGGGGCGATTTCAGCTGATTCGGCGATCTTCACTTTGATTTCCGAATTGGGGTGAAGCGATGTGTATTTTTTTAACACGAAAGGCAGTATCGTATCGGCGATAAGCGGCGAGACTGCGAGATTCAATGTTTGCGAATAGCCTTGCCTGATTCTGTGGAGCTCTTGCATGCTAGACTCATAGTCTTCCAGAAGACGCAGGGCAAAAGGCAGGTAGGCCCTCCCTTCTTTTGTCAAATGAATGCTTCTCCCTTTCCGGGTGAAGAGCTCGCAGCCGAGCTCTTCTTCAAGCAGCTTGATCTGCACGGTTACAGTCGGCTGGGAAATAAATAAGGTTTCTGCCGTCTTTCGGAAATTTTCATATTTTGCTGCGGTTACGAAGGTATGTAGCCATTTAAAATCCATTTGCGCTCCTCCTGATTAATATTTTTAATCGAAGACATCAATATAATTCAATATTTTTTAAATATTATATCAACTATAATGAAAGTAACAAAGGAAAAAGGAGGAATACATATGGTATATCATGGATTAAAAGGGGTTACTTGTGTTGAAACAGCGATCAGCCATATTGACGGTGAAAAGGGAAAACTGATCTACAGAGGATATCGTGCAGATGAACTGGCGCTTGCTTCGACATTTGAAGAAATTGCGTATTTAATACTGAATGGAACATTTCCAAAAGAGGAAGAACTTCGCTCATTCACCGAAACGCTTGCTTCATTCCGCATGCTGCCGGAAGCGGCTGAAAAGCTGATCGCCTGTCTTCCAAGAGAATTCGACGATATGGCGGTTCTCCGCACCGTTATCTCTTCATTCGGGGATAAAACGTATACGTTCCGCCCAACGATGGAGGAAGCCGTTCGGCTGATTGCTGCCGCACCGTCCATCATCGCTTTCAGAAAGCGCCTGATCGATGGAGAGGAACCTGTGCAGCCGCATGCTGAACTTGGCTTTGTGGAAAATTATTTTTATATGCTGAAAGGAAAGCGTCCGACCGAAGCGCAGAAAAAAGCGCTCGAAACATACATGATTCTCGCGATGGAACACGGCATGAACGCTTCAACCTTTTCGGCAAGGGTGACGGTATCTACCGAATCCGATCTTGTGTCAAGCATTACGTCCGCACTGGGGACCATGAAAGGACCTCTTCACGGCGGAGCACCGTCGGCGGTGACTGAAATGCTTGAGGATATCGGTGAAAAGGATCGTGCTGAAAGCTATCTGAGAGCGAAGCTGGAAAAAGGCGAGAGATTGATGGGATTTGGACATCGGGTCTATAAAACGCATGATCCGAGAGCGAAGGCTTTGCGGATCAAAGCGGAGGAAATTGCCGGAGGCGACAAGGATATTGATCTGGCGCTTCATGTTGAGAATACGGCGATCCGCCTGTTGGAAGAATATAAACCGGGCCGGAAGCTGTACACCAATGTTGAGTTTTACGCAGCAGCCGTCATGAAAGCGATTAATTTTGACGCATCGCTGTTTACGCCGACATTTTCGGCTGCCAGAATGGTCGGCTGGTGTGCCCACGTTTTGGAGCAGGCCGAAAACAATACGATTTTCCGGCCGTCGGCCAAATATATCGGAGACACGGTCACCCAATAATGAGAACACACGCCTTCTGAACTTGAAGTGCGTGTTTTTTTGTTTATTAATTCCGAAAAATAAGAATTTATAAGATCACTTTAAAAAAAGCCTCTCGGTAAGAGATAATAGAAAAAGTAATAGAAAGGAAGTGTATGAATGAGCGATCGCACAATCACAGCAAGATGGGCATCGAAAATAGGATTTGTCCTCGCCGCCGCGGGATCTGCCATCGGTCTCGGAGCGATCTGGAAGTTTCCTTATGTGGCGGGAACGAGCGGAGGGGGCGCATTTTTCCTTGTGTTTGTCCTTTTTACAATCCTTTTAGGGTATCCCTTGCTTCTTGGGGAATTTATTTTAGGAAGAAAAAGCCAATCCGATGCCGTCGGCACCTATCAAAAAATAGCACCGGGGACGCCTTGGGTGGTCACAGGCTGGATTGGAATCGCCGCTTGTTTTCTCGTGCTGTCCTTTTACAGTGTGATCGGCGGCTGGATCCTGCTGTATATCATGAAAGCTGTGTCCGGTTCATTGTCGGGTCTTTCACAAGCTGAATATGGGGCCCTTTTTGGCTCGATCATACAAGATCCATGGCAAACGCTGGCAGCGCAGCTTCTGTTTATCATCATGACGATCATTGTCGTTGCCAAAGGTGTACAAAAAGGAATCGAACGGGTCAGTACAATCATGATGCCGCTCTTATTTATTTTATTTATCGCCCTTGTTTTACGGGCTTTAACATTAGATCATGCGATGGACGGCGTTCGTTTCCTGCTTGTCCCGGACTTTGGCAGCCTGACGCCAAAGGCGGTCCTTTTTGCGCTTGGACAAGCTTTTTTCACATTGACACTCGGCGTGTCCGTGATGGTGACCTACAGCTCTTATTTGTCAAAAACGCAAAACCTGCCAAAATCGGCGCTGTCGATCGTCATCATGAATCTTGCCGTCACACTTTTGGCCGGTCTGGCGATTTTTCCGGCCGTCTTCTCATTCGGCCTTAAGCCTGATGAGGGTCCGACCTTATTGTTTGCGGTGCTGCCCGCAGTTTTTGGCCAGCTTCCGTTCGGCATGCTGTTCTTTATCGCTTTTTTGGTCGCCTTTTTATTTGCCGCGCTGACATCGGCTTTTTCGATGATCGAAATCATCGTCGCCGCTGTGACGAAAGGTGAGCAGGCCAAAAGGGCGACATGGACCTGGACAATCGGGCTTCTGATTTTTGCCGCGGGCATCCCTTCATGTCTGTCATTCGGTGTGCTTCATCAGCCGTTCATTTTTGACAAGACGTTCTTTGATGCGGCGGATTACATTGTCAGCAATGTGCTGATGCCGCTGGGAGCGCTGTTTATTTCCATTTTTGTGCCGCTGAAATTGTCAAAGCGCGATTTATTTGAAGAGATGAAAAGCGGATCAAAGGCGGGGAGAGGGTTCTTTCTCGTGTGGTTTTACCTGCTCCGCTTTCTTGTTCCGCTCGCGATCGTTCTTGTTTTCTTAAACTTAATCGGCGTATTTTCATTTTAAATTGATCAGGAGATGGGAGATTATGATGCAACACCTTCAAAAGATGTTTCCAAGCGAGGATGGCAATCATGAGGCGCGGTTTGAGCTGCTCGGACTGCTTGAAACCGTCCTGAGCGGAATCGATAAGCTGAAAGATCCGGGCCGGCTGGCGCTCGGCACTGCATCAGCCGTTGCGTCAGATTATTACGAGAAAGTGATCGATGAGGCCGTTTTGCCTGTGAAAGGGCTTGGAGCAAAAAAGAGTGTTGAAGAACTGCTGACATTGGCGGATGGCCATCGTTTTCTCAATCGGCATTATGTAGCGAATGCGACCCCGCTGCCGAACAATGCCAGCATTGCGGGCAATCTGCTCATGGTTCTTTTAAATGGAAATAATCTATGGGATGTCGATGGCACGGCAGCTGCCAAAGCAGAGGTGAAAATCACCAGCATGCTCTCGGACATCGTCGGGCTTGACAGGCAAACAAGCGCGGGTTTTACGACCTGGGGAGGACAGGGCGCCGTCTTTCAATCGCTCAGGATCGCGATCGCAAATGCGTGTCCGGAAGCGAATCAAAAAGGGACGCCGCACCATCTGTACGCATTTTGTTCCGAACTGTCGCATTTCAGCCTCTATAAATCGATGGAAGCCTCAGGGATAGGAACGGACCATTTGATCAAGGTCAAAACTGGTCGCGATCATGCGATGAGTCTGATCGATCTGCGTGAGAAAATGGAGGCTGTCATTGCTGACGGCGGACTACCGGTTTATGTGATGGCAACGCTTGGTGCGACAGATACATTCGGAATCGATGATTTAGCGGGGATCAGGCAGGTGACGGAGGAGCTTGAAGGCAAATACGGCCTGCCCCATATCTACATCCATGCCGACACGGCGATGGGCGGAATGTACAGCTTTTTTAACGGGTATGATGTTGCGGAAAATCCGCTCCGGTTTGAGGAGGAAGTGCTTGAAACACTTGTCCGCTACAGATCGCATTTTCAGCACCTGCATCTTGCGGACAGCCTTGTCTTTGATTTTCATAAACTCGGGCAAACCCCATATACGACAAGTCTTTTTTTAATCAAAAACAGGAAGGCTTTAAAAGCGGTCGATCTTGACCCGGATGAGACGCCGTATGTCGGAAACAGAGGATTTGGCAGCTATCATACAAGCTATACGCTGGAATGCTCACGAATGGGGAGCAGCATTCCGATTTATGCGTCATTGCTTGCTTTCGGCATCCAAGGCTACCAAGAGATTTTAGCGAATTACATCAGGGTCAATCTCGCGTTTCGCAAAAAGCTGACAGAAGCTTTTTCAAATGCAGCTGTCACCAATGATGCTTCGCCGGTGACGACATTCCGGTTTTACCCCCGTGATGTCCGCTATCAAGATGAACTCACCGGAAACATTACAGAGGCGGAAGTGGAAAACATCAATAAGTATAATGAAAAAATTGCGGAAAGATTGGGGAGGTTCCGCAATCAGACGTATTTTGGCAGCACCAAAAAACAAAAATATGTCTATCCTGCTGACAGCCGGTCGCCTGTACCGCTCTACGTGCAGAAATTTTACAGTGTGTCTCCTTACACGACGGTTGAAGCGGTTGACGGGTATATTGATTTTTTAAAAGCGCATGTTGAATCGTCGGATGTCACAACCTGGTAAACGTCAAAAAGATATGGAAAAAGGGCCTTATTTTATTCCCTTCTCCCATATCTTTTTTCGTTCACGATGTGAAAAGCAGGCTTTGAAGACTCGGCTTTTATATGTGGGGATTCCGTCTGTCTACCGCTCAGTTCCTTTTTTGAACCGGTATCCATATTTCGCTTTTGAACGTCGGCGAGGCGATATCCTGGTGCTCGTTCCAAAGGATTTCCGGCCCTTCGATTTGTTCATAGTTTGCGGATGGAAACCATTCTGCATAAATCCGCCCCCACACACTTTGCAGTGTATCGGGAAACGGGCCTATCGCTTCGAATACGGCCCATGTTGAAGCTGGCACTTCAAGATGTGTAAAATGCTGCGGGGACTCTTTCGTTGTAGCGGCGCCGATATAATGATCGAGCTCACCTTGCTCCTCCATCCGCCCCTCAGAAAAATTGGCGGACGCTTGAATGATTCCGCCAGGCTCCACATTGGACAGTTCTTTCAGCTGCTTGATCATATCGCTGTTTAACGTTTTCCACATGGCGGCGATGTCCGGATGGATTCCGTCAAATATGACGGGCACCCTTTTCTTGATGCCGACGATGCGGAAGGCCGGCTTTTCTTCAATCCGGTAGTTCATTTCACTTCCTCCTTTGATGGTTAATTGGAAGGTCAGCGGCGGATATGCTTTCAGCATGTGAGAACCGTATCTTGCTTCCGTCGGCGTGATCCCGTGCAGTTTTTGAAACGCCCTTGTGAAAGCGTCAGGGGACCTGTATCCGTACTTAACCGCAACATCAATCACTTTAGCTCCGCCGTCTTTCAGCTCAAACGCCGCTAGCGTCAGGCGTCTGCGGCGAATGTATTCTGACAGGGAGACACCGGCGAGAAAGGAAAACATCCGTTTAAAATGATATTCAGAGCATAAAGCGAGCTTTGCCGCTTTTTTAATGTCAATATCGTCCGCCAGATGTTTTTCGATGTACGACATGGCTTCATTCATGTTCTTCAGCAAATCCATAAGATAACCTCCTTTGTCTATACATTAACAGGAAGCGAATCAGGCCATCCGACTTTTCGTGCCCGGTTGTGCAGGGATTTATTTATTGACCAAACCACGCTTTGTGCAGCCTTTTGATGCCCAATGCAATCTCCTCTTCAGAAAGCCCTCCAAATCCGAGAAGTACAGCCGTATTCTGCGGCGGCGCCGCATATGAGACAGATGCGGGATAGACTTTGACGCCTTCTTCAAGCGCTTTTAAAATCAGCCGTTCTTCGCTTTGTTCGCCTTGTATTTCA
The DNA here is from genome assembly GCF_046464135.1 of Bacillus sp. z60-11. Lineage (NCBI taxonomy): Bacteria > Bacillati > Bacillota > Bacilli > Caryophanales > Bacillaceae > Bacillus > Bacillus sp. z60-11. The sequence continues at coordinate 87,507 of NZ_JBIYSN010000001.1, forward strand.
AGAATGATGTGAAGACCCGCATTTTCTCCCTTGATGGCGGCATATCCTCCCAGCTCCCGTATAACGGCTTCAAGCAATGTTTTCCGTTTTTTTCTGTAAAGCGTCCTCATACGGTTGATATGTCTTTGATATTCGCCGTTTTCCATAAATTTCGCGATAGCCTGCTGCAAATGGCGGGAAACGGTATGTTTATACAATGAAGCAAGCTCATGTCCTTTTTCGGCCAAAGGAAGGGGCAGAACCATGTAGCTGACTCTTAAGGAGGGAATCAGCGACTTTGAAAAAGTCCCCATATAGATAACACGGTCGTTTTGGTCAAGTCCGTGGAGGGAGGGAATCGGCTGCCCCGCATAGCGGAACTCTCCGTCATAATCATCTTCAATTATATAAGCGCCCCGTGATGTCGCCCAATCAAGCAGCTTCATTCTGCGGCCGACCGGCATGATCATGCCGAGCGGAAATTGATGGGAGGGTGTAACATAAGCCAGTGCGGGCTGGTGTTGAGCAAGTTCATTGACGCAAATTCCGCTGTCATCAACGGCTGTCGGGATGACCTTGAGCCCGCCTGTCTGCAAGACCGATTTGGAGCGATGGAATCCCGGGTTTTCAAATCCGACGGCCGCGCCTCTTGGGAACAGCCGGCATAAAAACTGCAGTAAAATCGGTGTCCCGGCGCCGACGATGATTTGCTCCGGTGAACAAACGACGCCGCGCGATTCTCTGAGGTATACGGCAATCATCTTTCTTAACGACAGATCTCCGGCCGGCGGCCCGCTCTGAAAAAGTTCGGCACTTGAAATATCAATCGTTTTGGCGAGCGTTTTTTTCCATGCGGAGATCGGAAATGACGAGAGATCGACATGGCCGTGGTGAAAATCGATGACTTCCTCGGAGAGCGGTGCTTCTTCCTCCGCTGTTTCAAAAGGAGGAGGGGGCGAAAACGCTTGAAAATCACCATCTGCTTCAGCCGCATACCAGCCCTTCCGTGGCTTTGTGATCAGGTAGCCTTCGGCGGTAAGCTGATCATATGCATGCTCAACGGTTGTTTGGCTGACGTTTAAATGTCTGGAGAGCGCCCGTTTGGAGGGAAGTTTTGTCCCCGGCTGGATATGTCCGCTATGGATTTCATTTTTGAAAAACGTATACAGCTGCTGATAAAGCGGCTCGTCATGTTCACGGTTTAAAAAAGGTGTTATATCCATATGATCATACCTTTCAAGATAACTGGCATTCACTATTTTAGCAAAACTGACTATTTTAATCATGCCAGATGTCAGGTTAAAGTAAATCCATAACCAATAGAAAGGAATGATATTGTTGCTTTATTTCAAAGAAATTCAATCTGAAACAGAACGAAAGGAAGTATATCCGGTGATGAAACAGCTGCGACCGCATCTCGATGAATCGGCGTTTTTAGAGCTCGTTGGAACATTGCAGAAAACCGAAAATTACAAGCTTTTGGCACTGTACAGCAATGACGTTCCCGTTTCTTTGGCGGGCTTCTCAAAGCGAGTAACATTAAATCAAGGAGCCCATGTTTGGGTGGAGGATCTGGTGACGTGTGAAAAACACCGGTCAAAAGGCTATGGAAAACAGCTGCTCTCGGCTGTCGAGGAATGGGCCAAGCAGCAGGGCTGTCGGTCTGTCGCACTGTCATCAGGGACACAGCGACGCGACGCCCACCGTTTTTACGAAGAAAAAATGAAATACAATAAGGCGAGTTATTTATACCGAAAGCCGCTTTAGCAGGGGAGCGGATGTAAAGGCATAAAAAACCGCCTCCTGCTGTGATGGTAAAACCAAAATGCGGAGGCGGTTTTTTATTCAAATGGGTATCTTTCCGGAAAGCGGGGCGGACATCGGCTTATGGCGCTGGTGTCCGCTCTCGACTTCCGCGTCTTTAGTTTTCAAAGCTCCATCATCAAAAACCAAGCTGCAGATTCGTATCAATTGACACAATCGTCCAGACGCAGATGAGGATGAAAATGTTGAGCACAACACCAAGGAGCCCTAATCCGGTCCGGCCTTTTTTGATGAATAGCTCGATGATGCCGAGCGGAATGGCGGCCATTGCAAAAGGAAGCATTTTAAAGGAATAAGCGAATGAATCGCTGATGATCGCCAAATTTAAAATGAGCAGGGAAAGAATCGCTGTCGCGACAGATACCCATCCAAATACATTATGCTCTTTAAAAATTCTTACCAGTTCCATAATGCCACCTCACCTACTTTAGCTGCTTTTACAGGACCTTTATCAATCAGCTCTTCAATTTCTTTTGAAGGACCGGTCACCACCGCGCCATACACATTCACACCGTTTTTCTCAACGTAGTCAAGCCGTTTTGCAAGCTTTAAGTCTTTTCTGCCTGATATCGTTTCAGCCCACTTATTGTGTTTGATCATATATGACAGGGCTGCTTTGAACTGCTCCGCATCGCTTTGATCGGAATTTTGATAGACGTAAATGCGGTCGGAATCCTTCCCTGGATAGCCGATCGGCTCAGCGTATGGATGCTCTTTTAAATCGGTTTCTGTTTCAATCGCATTCCAAAGGACGCGTACATCATATCTTTTTAACTTGTCGTACAGTTCCCTTGTCGGATAGGATCTTTCAAATGAAACGTAAGCTTCTGTCACCGTTCCGTCAGGCAATTGTTTCAAGATCGCTTTGGCTTTGGAAGTCGATTTTTCTTTGATGCCTCCCGGATAGACAAAATGCCTTTCTTCCTGTGTGAGCTCCTGGTTATATTGGTGAACCCGCGGGGCCTTCAGCTGGTCAAAGAACATCTCTACTTCCTCGTTTCCAACCACTTTTGTCACATTGCCGATCTGTTTCTTTAATGGAAACTGGGTCTTGATGCCAAAAAGCTGCACTTTGTTGACGAGTGCATCCGTATCCACCTGAATGTTCGGCTTTGTGACGGCCACCGTCATTGAAGCGGTCTGCACCAACGCATTTCCTTTGCTTTCATGTCCGCCCATGCCGTAGTATAAATAGCTTCCAAGCGTGCACAGCGGCAGAATGATGAGCGTGGAAAGGACAGCAAGAGCTGAAATCCGCATATATGATTTATTTTTCCCATATCTTAAAATCGCTTTTTGCTTTTCAGGACTGAGGGTGAGGTCCCAATTTTCGTCTTTCATTTCCTGATCCAGCATGTTCTGATACTCTTCGAGCTGTTCAAGCTCTTCTTCAACCTTGATCATTTCCGCTTCGGAAAGCTCGCCGTTTTTATACTGTTCCCAACGTTTTTTGAAATCTTCATTCATCGTTAACACCTCTGTTGTAAAGTGCTTTCAGACGCTGTCTGGCACGAAATAAAACACTTTTAAAATTAGCCTCTGAGATATTCATCAAGCTTGATGCTTCCTTGTAGTTCAGCTCTTTTAAATAATACAGCGTAAGCGCTTCCCGGTAGTTATCGGGGAGCTGGTTCATATATAGCGTCAACACTTCCTTAATCTCGACCTGGTGGGCAGGGCTTTGGACCGCGTTTTGAAACAAGCTTCCGATCATATCGTCAGAAATCGTTACTTCCTTTTTATGCTTTCTGACATAATCGATAAACGCATTCCGAGCCACTTGAAAAAGCCAGGGCTTCACCTTGCTGTGGTCGTAAGAGTGGATGTGTATGTAGGCTCTCATAAAGGTTTCCTGAAGCAAATCCTCTGCAAGATGTTTGTCTTTCGTCATGGAGAGCAGAAACCTGTAAACATCATTCATATACATTTGGTAAATTTCATCGATAGTCACTGCCTTTTCTCCCCTCTATGTTATAAACGCATAAGAAAGGTTTGAAGTTGCACTCAACATGTCCACGGCTGTTTTTTCCTCCAATTTCTTACCCTTAAAAATCATCTATCCTATATAATAACTGAACATGTTCAAAAAAACTAATGATGGATGAGAGGGAATTTTTGAAAGTTCCCCCAATCGCCCGGACAAACTCGTGTTAGATAACGACAGAAAATTAGAGATACCATAAAGCTTTGTTATTGGTCAAGGGTTAGCTGACGGAGTGCTTTTTATTTACTGAAGAACCGGACACAGACGGGTTCTTGAAAATCGATCTATAGACTGCGGTAAATTGAATAGACGGAATAGCACAAATCCAGTTGTCAAAAAATGCCTCCTTCCGCAAAATAATTACCATAAATCAAAAAAGATGTAAAAAATTTTCATTAGACTGAAAAATTTCAATTTGGGGAAAGGGATGAGGGGCCTTGAGTGTAAAAATACCGTCTCAAAAAGTGGGAAACATGTTAAATCAATGGTATGGGATCATTAAGCTTCAGCAGGTTCATAAAGCAAAATTAATGAGAGATCAGATTGAACATGCTCTTAAAAACATGGAAGAAGACCAAGATGTCCTACTGTCTTTAATTTAATAGATTCAAGATATAAAATGCTGGTTGATCAATATAGCTTGTCAGGCAGTCTCTTGAAAAGAATGGAACATCAAGCTGAAGAAAAGAAGACGGACGACATGCTGCAATATTATTTTTATTTCTTCAGCGGTATGTATGAATTTTATATGAAGAATTTCACCGATGCCATTCATTTTTACAGGATAGCGGAATCTAAGCTTCAACAAATTCCGGATGAAATCGAGATAGCAGAATTTCATTATCAAGTGGCAATCGCCTATTACAAAATGAAGCAACACTTCTTTTCGCTAAATCACATTGAAAAAGCGTTAGATTCATTTAAGGCTTATGAAGAGTACAGCAATCGAGTGATTAACAGCGAAATGGTACTTGCCGCTAATCAAGTTGATTTATATCGTTTTGAAGAAGCCGCAAAGCTTTATAAACATGCTTTAAATAAGGCACGCGACAATAAAAACAGCCTTATTGAAAGCTTTGCATGTTTTAATTTAGGGGTGTGTTACGAAAGAAGAGATTTGTTGGACGAGTCAAAAACATACTTTGAACAAGCGGCAAACATTCAAGAACGCGAAAATTCGATTTTTGGAATACGCAGTACATATATGTTGAGCCGAGTGAATTATAAACAAAATTTATTGAATGAAGCTCGTCGTTGGTATCAACAAAGCTTTTCCTGGGCCGATGCAGAAGATGAATTTGAATATAAGGCAAAGCTTCAAATGATATACTCATTGTATGATCGGCACGATCCTGCAAAAATAGACGAAGCTTTGGGACAGCTGAGAGAAAAAAAGTTGTGGTCAGATGTTGCAGAATTAACAACCATAATTGCACTTCATTACAAAAAAGAAGGAAATATTTATCATTCAGCGAAATACTTTGAACAGGCATGTCATGCGAAGGATCAAATTCTTAAATTGACGCGTAGGTATTATCATGAAGCGTATGAAATCTATTATTGCAACTGCAGTTTTAGGCGGTCTTCTTGTTTTAGGTCTTTACAATATGACATCAAGCTCAATTGAAGCTAACGAAACCTTGCCGATAAAAATTGCTGAAAACGCAGTATTCGGTTAAAGTGAAACACCAGCCTTTCTCAAATTATGAGAAGGGCCTTTCTCGTTTTTGGGGCGAGGAAAACTCGAGTCTTTCAGGAGTATGTCAGCGAAGTCAGTGCACTTAAAACGCGAAATATCAGCTAAAACGAGCCCGTATATGAAGCCTCAATCCCCAGTTTTTAATGAAAAATCAATTTTTAGTACCAGGTAATAAAAAAAGTTGTTATAATAGAAAAGGAAAACCTAAAATCGACTACTACAATAAAGGAAGTGCCATATGTATCAGTTTATCGGTAATGCTGCAAAAGTGATTCTTTCTTTGCGCGGCGGAATTAAAGTATACAATAAGGAAAACCTTCCTAAAGATACGGGTTTCGTGCTGGCCTGCACACATTCCGGATGGGTGGATGTCGTCGCATTAGGAGTCGGCATTTTGCCTCATGAAATTCACTACATGGCGAAAAAAGAGCTTTTTGAAAATAAATTATCCGGTTCTTTCCTTTCAAGCATCAACGCTTTTCCGGTCGACAGGGAAAATCCGGGGCCGAGCAGCATCAAAACCCCGATTAAATTGCTGAAAGAAGGAAAGATCGTCGGCATTTTTCCGAGCGGGACGAGAACATCGGAAGACGTTCCTTTAAAAAGAGGGGCGGTCACGATCGCCCAAATGGGAAAAGCACCGCTTGTGCCGGCGGCTTACAGCGGGCCGTCCAACGGAAAAGAGCTGTTCAAGAAAGGCAAAATGAAGCTGATCATCGGCGAGCCGCTCAATCAGGAAGACTTTGCTCAATATTCGTCAAAAGAAAAGCTGGCGAAAATGACAGAGGCTTTAAATGAAAGTATTAAAGGGCTTGAACAGCAGCTAAAGCAGATGTCATAAGAACATATTGCCAAGAAAGAACACTCCCTTAAATTGCGGGAGTGTTCTTTCTTGGGGAGTAACTTAACGTAAAGCCGTTTCTTCCAAAAACAAAAGCAATTCCCGCCAAAATGTCCGAGAGGCCTTGGCATCCGCCTCAGTGTTTCCCCCGTATACAACCTTTCGGCTCTGGCGCGCAGCGGTTGGAAAATAAGGGGGCCTGATATTGTGTCCGGCATTTTCAAAACTTAAGTGCAGAACAGAATGGGGGAAGCCTTTCTTGTTCAGCCGTTCGGCGACTTTTTTGCTCATGAGTGCCGATGGCCATACGGAATCATCTGTACTCGACGTGAGAAGGACGGGCCCATTGATATGTTCGGCTTTGATGATAGAGGGATGATCATCATTTACGTGACGCAATGCCTTTTGATAAAGGGAGAGAAAAGACTGCGGCCGCCCTGTTATTGTTTGTTTGATGAATGTCCACAGGGAAAGAATGCTGAAACACGGAAGAGATGCAAAGGTGAGCGGCGTTCTTCCAAAGCTCCAGGAAGATGTACGCCGGAGTTTTTTCAAGCCGACGCCTTGAAAGACGATCCCTCCCCCTACATGAGAAATCACAAAACGGATCTCGTGGAAGTGAGATGCGATCAAAAGCGCCAATTCTCCCCCTTTTGACCGTCCAAATATTCCGATTCGGTCATGATTGATGCCATCATGGCGAAGAAGCCATGCGATGGCTTTTTGGAAGTATTCAAGCGGGATTTCCATCAGTTGTCCGGGAAGCTCTTTGTATTGAAAATAAGGAATCGCAAGCGTCGCATATCCGTAATTTGACAACATGCCTGCCAATGTTTCATCAAGCCCTCCGTCAGAGCCGCCTAAAACGATGATAACGGGCGGCCGGACAGCGTTATGAGGACGGAAAAAGGTTCCGTACCATCCGTTTTCCTTCACTTCCTGTCTGTCGATCGTTTCAGAAAGAAGCACCCGTTTCACTTCTTTGCGCAAGATGACACATCCCTTCCGTTTTACCTCGATGCGGAAAACAGCAGGATGAACCGTTTTTTTCTCGAATGAGCAGGAAGACCCGACAGGCTGCATCGACCAGAAAAGTCCCATTTGATCTTGCACTTGATATGTGCCTTTTAGTGGAGTAGCCGCACCAGGATCAACTTCCCCGAGTGGATCGGCTTGAAAAACGGCGTGCGATCTCCAGTTGACGCCGGATTCATCCTCCGCTTGAACCATGATATCAATCATCTCCATCGGTGTGAGCCCGGTGACTTTGATCTCGATTTTTTCATCCCAACGAGATTCGGAAGGGGCGTGTAATACAGGCTGGGGGCTCATCAAGACAGCACTTCCTTTTCAAGTCTTGCATGAAACAATTCGACGCACTCCTCAATATAGTCTTCTGGTTGATCGTAGAATGCTTCCTTGAATGCGGGCAGATGATGGAACATGATGTATTGATTGAGCAGCCCGAAAAACATGCTGCTGAGAATGCAGAACCTTTCTTTTGAAATGTTTTGGCGGTTGTGATGCTTTGCCAAATAAGACGCTAAAAAGCGATTTAAACGCCGGGGAATTTCCATGATCAATTCAGAAATCCCGCTATCTTGTGTTGATTCCCTGAAGTAAACCCAAAAGACGCTGTCTTTTTCCAAATTTTCTTCGAAATAGGTTTCTGCGATCAATGTTAAATCCGCGAGCAGATTTCCGGTCAGATGTTCTTCAAGACCGCGGATAAAATCGTCCGTAGTGACATGTTGAATCACGCTTTCCCGGAATAAATTTTTTTTATTGCCGAAATGTCTAAAAAGGGTTAAATGATTGACACCTGCTTTTTCGGCGATTTCTCTGGTTGAAGCGGCTGTAAAACCTTTTTCTTTAAAGAGATTCAGAGCCGCCTGAATAATGCGTTCTCTCGTTAATTGTTTTGTCATATGTCTCTCCTTGAAATGTAATCGGATGGTTACATTTTAAAGGGAATTCGTGATGTAATCAAGTGGTTACATTTTTGATCAGCGGCTGATAAACACTATTTACACAATGTATATGTTTTCTATCGTATTGGAGGAACTGATATGAAATGGTATTTCAAAGCGTTGAAGAATTATATAGGGTTTCAAGGGAGGGCGAGACGGAAGGAGTTTTGGACATTTGCCATTTTCTCTTACTTGGTTCTTGTCATCTACGGTGTGATTAAAGGATTGATGAATCTTCCGTTAACTGGCACCGATTCTTTTCTGGGCGGACTTTATTTGATCGCCGTTTTTCTGCCGGCTCTGGCCGTTACTATTCGCAGGCTGCATGATACCGGAAAAAACGGAGGATGGATCTTCATCGTCTTTATTCCTCTCATTGGCATGTTGACTTTATTGATACTGCTTTGTCTAGACGGAGAAAAGGGAGAAAATCAATACGGGCCGAATCCTAAATGACCAAAAAAAGATGGATGTTCAGAATGAACATCCATCTTTATATTGTTATTCCGCTTCTTCAAGCAGCGGTTCAGCCGCTTTTTGGACCTCTACATATGAGACGTGGTGGCCGTCGATTTCATTAATGGTAAACTCGTATCCCTGTTCTGCGATCATGTCGCCCTTTTGGACGTCGTATTTCTGCGTCAGGAACCACCCGCCGATCGTGTCAACTTCTTCATTGTCCAGCTGGATGCCGAGCAGATCGTTGACCTGGTTGACCAGCACTTTTCCGTCGAGGATGTAGTGATCTTCATCGATTTTGCGGATTTCATTGATTTCGTCTATATCAAATTCATCGCGGATTTCACCGACGATTTCTTCGATGATATCCTCAACCGTAACCAGTCCGGCCGTTCCGCCGTACTCATCGGACAGAATGGACATGTGGACGCGTTCCCTCTGCATTTTGAGGAGCAGATCGTGAATCGGAACGGTTTCGATCACATGAATGATCGGGTTGATAAATTGCTCAATCGTGTCTTCTTTGGAGCATTCTCCGCTGATGCAGGCCGTCAGTATTTCTTTGACATTGACGACGCCGATGATGTTGTCCTTATCGCCGTCCTCGACGGGATAGCGCGTGTATCCTTCGGCTTTCGTAATGTCGATCATATCCTTGATTTTCATATCATGCGGAAAGCTGACGACTTCTGTTCTCGGAATCATGATTTCCTTGGCAAGACGGTCATCGAATTCAAAAATTTTGTTTACATATTTGAACTCGGACTGATTGATTTCGCCGCTTTTGTAGCTTTCTGACAGAATGATCCGCAGCTCTTCTTCCGAGTGCGCCATTTCGTTTTCCGAAACCGCTTCAAGGCCAAACGATTTCGTCAACAGCCTTGCTGATCCGTTCAGCGCCCAAATGAATGGAAACATGATGCGGTAAAACCAGATCAGGGGTTTTGCGAATGCAAAGGAGATCGCTTCCGCCTTTTGAATCGCCAGCGTTTTTGGTGCAAGCTCCCCGACGACAACGTGCAGGAACGTAATGAAGCTGAAGGCGATCACAACGGACACGATATGTGAAACAGAACTTGGAATGTTCCATTCGGTAAAAAGCGGTTCAAGCAGACGGGCGACCGTCGGCTCCCCGAGCCATCCAAGGCCGAGTGCCGTCAAAGTAATGCCGAGCTGGCAGGCCGATAAGTACTCGTCTAAATGCGTGATCACTTTCTTGACCGATACCGCTGTTTTGTTTCCTTCAGCAATCAGCTGGTCAACCCGCGAGCTTCTGATTCTGATAATCGCAAACTCAGACGCTACGAAAAATGCTGTCAAAGCAATTAAAACAGCAACAAAAATCAAATTAACTATTTCCAATTAGGACCTTCACTCTAGCGTGAGAATGAAGGTAACACCTCCTGTTTAGTAAAGATTAACTAAAGCAGCAGCAAAAATGACTGGATGACCGTCATTTTTTCAGGAGAAAGCCGGCTTTTGAGAATCTCCCGCTCATCGGGATTTAGCCGTTTCATTCTGTTTATAATCACGGAGATATTGTCATTGACATGATCAATTTCCGCCGTCAGGCTTCCAATTTCGTCATCATTCACTGTTGAAGAGGGAAACTGGTTTTCCAGCCGCATTTTGATGTCGGACAGGGCCAATCTCTGCTGCTTGCAGTCTGTAATAAATTTCAGCCGTTTGAGAGCAACTTCATCATAATAACGGTAGTTTGAACATGATCTGTCAGGCGTTAAAAGCCCGAGATTCGTGTAATAATCAACGGTCCGTTTTGTTACGCCTGCTGCAGCTGCTAATTCGCCAATACGATATTTCTCTGCCCCATCTGCATCCCTCCTCAACCATCACGTTATAGTTATAAAACATTTTAATATATTAGAAGCCGTTTATACAAGTTAATTGAATAAAAAAGGGCGAGAACATGATGCAGACCGCTTTATTTTTCTAAAAATTTGTGAAAATATTGTTAGATTTAAAGTTTAGACATTTGACTGACTCTTTTTTAATAAAGTAAGATAATAGTATATATTGGCTTGGAGGTGGTTTGATGGGGCCCTCTGCATAGTCATTCATACAGAACACACATCAGCCTTATTACGTGAATTTGATTTCATCAGGAGGTGACTCCTTATCCTTTTAGGGATAAGGTTAAATGGACGATATAGTTAGTCTGATTATCATCGGCGTTCTGATTGCTTTGACCGCTTTTTTTGTAGCATCAGAATTTGCGATTGTCAGAGTGAGGAGCTCAAAGATTGATCAGCTGATAGCGGAAGGAAATAAAAGGGCAGTTCGGGCAAAGCAAGTGGTGTCTGATTTGGATGAGTACTTGTCAGCCTGCCAGCTTGGAATTACGATCACTGCTTTAGGTTTGGGCTGGATGGGTGAGCCTACGGTCAGAAAGGTTTTGCATCCGCTCTTTGAAAGCCTGCATGTTTCAGATTCTGTTTCACATGCACTGTCGGTTGCCATCGCTTTTTGCCTGATTACATTCCTGAACGTCGTGGTTGGCGAACTCGCTCCGAAAACGATCGCGATCCAAAAAGCCGAACAAATCACATTGTGGCTGGCAGGACCGCTGCATTTTTTCAATGTTGTCATGTTCCCATTCATATGGGTGCTGAATGCGTCGGCCAGAGTGCTGACCGGATTATTCGGTTTGAAGCCCGCTTCGGAAAAGGATGAATCCCATACCGAAGAAGAGCTGAGAATCCTGTTATCAGAAAGCTACAAAAGTGGAGAAATTAATCCGTCTGAATATAAATACGTCAATAAAATTTTTGAGTTTGACAATCGGATCGCCAAAGAAATCATGGTGCCGCGCACAGAAATCGCTTCCGTCTCTGTGGATATGCCGATCGATGAGGCGCTGTCTGTGATGCTGAAAGAAAAATACACGCGTTGGCCCGTCTATAAAGGCGATAAGGACCATGTGATCGGCATGATCAACACGAAACAGCTGTTTACCGATATGCTGTTCATGTCGGACGCGGAGAAAAAGCGGCTGTCCCTTGAAGCCTACGTCCGTCCCGTCATTGAAGTGATTGACACCGTCCCTGTGCAAAAGCTGCTGATTAAAATGCAGCGGGAACGGATTCACATGGCGATTTTAACGGATGAATACGGGGGAACGTCAGGCCTTGTGACGACTGAGGATATTCTCGAAGAAATCGTCGGTGACATCAGAGACGAATTTGATGAAGACGAAACACCGCTCATTCAAAAGGTTTCCGAGCATGAGTACATCATGGACGGAAAGGTCAGAATCGATCAGGTCAATGAGCTGTTTGCCGATGAGATCGAGGAGGAGGAAGTCGAAACGGTCGGCGGACTCGTGTTGAAGGAAAATATAGATATAGCGGAAGGAGAGGCGGTTCATGTCGGCTCCTATACGATCACGGTGCTTGAGATGGAAGGCCGGCTGATCAAGCATGTGGAAATCAAACAGGAGCAGACGACAGAACACGTGGAGCTGGCACCGTCAAACCCGATTGTCGTAAACGAAATCACCTTGAGCGAAAAGTAGCTCAAGGTGATTTTTATGTTTGTAAGAAAAAAGACCCTGAGAGAAAAGGCATTTGAACAAGGGCATTCGTTCGTTTATAATGGGAACAAATGTTCTGTTTATAGGGGGGGATGGTTGTGCTTTGGTATGAAAGCCTTTCCGAGAATGAAAAGAAAACGTATATGAAGCGAATCGAATTTCATTTGCGCAATTGGAAAAATTACAAAGCCGCCGTATTCAATTTGGAAAGGAGGATGGATAAGGAAGCGGAAAGCGGATTGATCAAAGAAGCGGATGTGAACGATCAAATCGCCTCGGAAAAAAGACTCTATCAATATTTGCTGGACGCCATGGAAACGGCTTTGGCCGAATTGGATGAGGTTGAGCGCACATTTATTGAATACCGCTATTTCCATAATTGGAGCATGGGCAAATGTGCAATGGAAATCGGCTGCAGTGAAAAAACGCTGTTTTTAATGAAAAAAGCGCTGTTGGACAAGCTGCTCGTCAGCTTGGTGGCGATTACGAATATTTAGGACGGGGTGGATTCGGGAATTCTTCAGTTTATTGACGGAATGTTGACGCGGCATGAGGGCTGCTTTCTTATATGATGATGAAAACAGGGGCAGGTGTATAGGAAAACCGGCCTTTGTTTCAACAAACTAAGGAGGAGAAAGAGCATGGATATTTCTGATATCGCACTCGTTCCGCTTGTCACAGGTTTGGTTCATACGGTAAAGATTTTGGGCGTTCAGAAACGATTTCTCCCCGTTTTTGCGATTATGTTCGGAATCTGGATTTCTTTGTTTTTGACATCGGGGAACTGGAAGGAAGACATGATGATCGGAACCTGGCTTGGATTGTCATCAGTCGGTTTTTATTCAGGCTCAAAAAACATTTTTAAGCCGTTGACAAAAGAGGAAATCGAACATGACGGCTGATTGGTCCCGGGAGGCATATGTGGAAGCAGCAAGCGGGGAAAGTATGACGATGATCGAATAAGGCTAAAGCGAAAAAAATCCATTTTGACGGAAAGCCAAAATGGATTTTTTTCGTCAGGCAGCGATCTTACTTGACATTCGTGGATTTTCCCCTGCCTTTAGGCGGGCGCAAATCGGAAACTCTATGCCGATCCTAAACAGCTGCTTCATTATATGACGCTCCCCGCCCAGAATCCCCCGATACATAAGCCAAGTGTGAGCAATATGTATGCTGCCGATGCCGAAAACCGTTTGGCGAGAATCAGCTCTACCGCTTCAACACTGAACGTGGAAAATGTTGTGAATCCCCCGAAAAATCCCGTGCCGACGATGATCGAGACCGCGTGATTGTCAATGCCAAGACTGACAAAAATGCCGAGGGCAAAAGAGCCGAGAATATTGATCAGCATAATGCTGACGGGGATGCGCGGCTTCGGCACCCTCGACATGATGATATTGCCGAGCCAAAACCTTAATAGAGATCCGATTCCGCCTGCAATCATAAAACCAGCTGCGATCATGATCCAAAACGCTCCTTTTTGTTTTCCGCTGTGCCGCCGATTCGTTTTCCTAACATAATGCCGAGCAATGCGAAGCATACCCCGCCGGCGAGAGACGCCGCCAAGTACATGATTCCGATCTCAGGGGCGGAGGAATGCAGGATCAAGACGGTTTCTTTGGAAAACGCCGACATTGTCGTATATCCTCCGCAAAAGCCGGTTCCTAAGCAAAGCTGGACGAGCGGTTTTTTCGCCCGAAACGAAAAAAAGCCTGTCAGCAGGCCGAGAAGCAAGCTTCCCGAGCAATTTTCGATAAAAGTCGCCCAAGGAAAAAAACCGGCTCCTGCATTCAAGTTTACTATATAACGAAGAAGTGAACCGAGTGCCCCTCCGATAAAAACAGCGAGATATTTCATGCTTTTCCTTCTTTCTTAAAATAATCGGGATAATCGGTGATGATTCCGTCAATCTTCCAGCTCTCTAACCGGCGGCCGGTTTTTTGTCCGTTCACCGTCCAGGCTAAAGCCTTTAAATCATGGCTGTGAATCGCGTTGATCAAAAACGGGCTGAGCCTCGTATGTTTTACGCTGACATAATCGGCAAAAGATGCGATGTGCCGAAGCTGACCGCGCGGCACCATGCCGAATCTCGGTCTGATCAAAACAGCGGCCGGGATGGCAGGATACAGCTTGTGCATCGTTTTAATGGCACCGGCATCAAATGATTGCACGATCGTCTTCATGGAAAATCCGAAACTGCTGATCAGCTTGCCGATGACATTTTCAATTCCCGGTTGTGTTTTAGAAGACTTGATTTCGATCAGAAGCCCCGTTTTTTTGTGATACTTTTCGAGAACCTCGTCAAGGATGGGAATGTTTTCGCCTTTAAAAGCGGGGCTGAACCAGCTTCCCGCGTCAAGTTTTTCGAGCTCGCTCATCGTAAACTGCCGAACGAAGCCCGCGCCGTTTGTCGTTCTGTCGACCCTGTCATCATGAATGACAGCAAGCCTGCCGTCTTTTGTCAACTGTACATCAAGCTCTATGAAGTCAGCCCCCAGCTCGCATGCTTTTTCAAAAGCGGCAAACGTATTTTCCGGTGCATAACCTGAGGCTCCGCGATGGGCGATGATATGCAAACATGTCAGCTCCTCTTCATAAAGTTCTTTCCATATCAAGGATACCCGAACAGGTGATGCAAGTAAAATTAAAATGGCGCTGGCAGTGAGCCCGCTTTGCTTAAAACGACAAGCCTCGGCAAAATTAGTGCGAAAGTTTCATTTGTTTCATTTTCAGATAATTTATAATGAAAAAAAGGAGGCTTAGCTGATGGGTAAAGGGAGAATAAAAGTGGAAGAACGGATTAAGATCGAAACCGATGCTGAAATGTTTAAAGCGACTCTCCTTGATCAAACACAGTCTCAGAAGAAAAAATAGCCGTGTTGACCCGAATCATTTGTCTCTTGGAAACATCAAAATCGAACAGTCAAACTCCGGGTGATTTTTCCCGGAGTTTTTTTATGCGGGGTTTGGAGGAAGGCTGTCTGCAGGGATTGTTTTAAAAATACAAATGGGTTACACTTGGCATGATTCTCCCCTGTACAATAAAAAGAGAAATTTTTCGAAGCTTTTAGTATAATGAATGCTTGATGAATGTGAATAAGGAGAGACAGCAATGTTTACAAAGTATATGACGATGGATTTCGCTGCTGAAATCGGGATCAGCATCGGGATTTTGCTTTTATTTTTCTTGCTTAGAAAAATATTCACGAAATACTTGTTCAACTTGATATTGAAATTAACGCATAAACCGAAAACCGATTTTTTCAATCAGGTGGCGCTCGCGTTTGAGAAGCCTGCGAGATGGTTTTTTGCGATTCTCGGTATTTATTTAGCCATTATTTACTCGCCGTTTTTCGAAGAGCATATGGCGATTATTCATAGGCTGTACAGAGTGTCCGTTGTTGTGATTGTTGTCAGCGGCCTCTACAATTTAACGGCAGCATCATCTGTTTTGTTCAACAAAATCTCGAAGCGGCTCGAACTGGATATGGACGACATACTCGCTCCGTTCCTGTCGAAAATTCTCCGCTTTATTATCGTGGCGCTCGGTATCAGCGTGATCGCCGGGGAGTTCAATTATGATGTGAACGGGTTTGTCGCCGGACTCGGGCTCGGCGGATTTGCTTTTGCACTTGCGGCGAAAGATACGATCGGGAACTTTTTCGGAGGAATCGTCATCATTATGGAGAAGCCTTTCACAATTGGGGATTGGATTGAAACGACCATCGTCACCGGAACGGTCGAGGATATATCGTTTAGAAGCACGAAAATCCGCACCGCGGGAGAGTCGCTCGTCACCGTTCCCAATTCGGTTCTGGCCAATGAAGCGATCAGCAACTGGACGAAGATGAGAAAGCGCCAGGTCACATTCTCGCTTGATATTGATCCGTCAAACCCGCGGGAAAAAGTCGAAAGATGTGTGGAACGGTTTAAAGACATGCTGAGGAATCATGAAGGAGTCCATCCGGAAGTGATCATGGTCAATCTTGAGGTGCTGAAGGATACGCATATGAGCATTTTCTTCAACTACTATACAAAGACGACGGTTTGGGCCGAAAACTTGGACGTCAGACAGGATGTGAACTACCGGATCCTTGAGATCATGGAAGAAGAACAGGTGGATTTTGTATCACCCGGCCACAGTCTGTTTGAATTAAAGAAGATGAAGGATCAGCAAGATCAAGCGTGATCAGCGGTTCATGAAGGGGGAGCGGCACATGCGGAGAGAAGCCGAGACATTTTTGAAATTGATCGAAAGCGCCAGACGTATCACCGTGTTAACCGGGGCCGGAATGAGCACTGAGTCCGGAATCCCGGATTTCCGTTCAGCCGGGGGAATCTGGACGGAAGATATGTCCAGAATGGAAGCGATGAGCCTCGATTATTATGAGCGTTATCCAAAGCTTTTTTGGCCGAAATTTAAAGAGCTGTTTCAAATGAAAATGACCGGATCGTATCAGCCGAATGCCGGGCACCTGTATTTAGCCGATCTTGAGCGGCAGGGAAAAGAAGTCAAAGTGTTCACGCAAAATATTGACGGGCTCCATGTCAAGGCGGGCAGCCGCCATGTATACGAACTGCACGGTTCCATCCAAACGGCGGCATGTCCTAAATGCGGAACGCGCTACGGACTTGAATACATTTTGCAGGATGAGGTTCCGAGATGCAGCCGTGTGAATGAAAACGGCAGGGAATGCGGTTTGATTTTAAAGACGGATGTCGTATTGTTCGGCGATGCTGTTCAGCATTTCGATACTTTGTTTGCAAGCCTTGATCAATCCGATCTGCTTCTGGTGATCGGCACCTCGCTTGAAGTGGCGCCCGTCAGGTTTGTTCCTGAGGAGGCCCACGGCATACCGGGTCTGAAGAAAATCATGATCAATCTGGATGAAACGGATGATGATTATTTGTTTGACCTTGTCATCCATCGTAAAGTCGCAGAATTTGTCAAAGAAATAAACGGATAAAAAGGCGTTCCATAGGGGGAACGCCTTTTTAGCGCAATGCTTTTTCCATCAAAGCGGTTTTCACGAAAAAGCCATTCGGGGTTGACCACATCCTCTTCTTTGATCACCGCAAAACTGATGTTTTTAGGCAGTGAGGTCCGCACCAAGCAGCAGCTTTTTGCTTTGCCTTAGGTTGCGGCATGACGTTCGAAATACGCCAGAATGAATGTTCCCTCGCTTTTGGTGTGACAGAGAGCCGTGAAAAGACGAGAGAATCTACATTTGGCTGAACCGAGCGGAACTAAAACGGCTTGTTCTGGACCGTTTTGCACAGCTGTCTTTAAGGATTCCGCCGTTTCCGTCAACGCGCTGGAGGGAAACGGCAAGACAGCGATATTCGATCAGTTTGTGAATGACGGGAGCGTCTTGTTCACTGGCTGTTTTCACTTTCCATGTCATCATCATGTTTCCCCTTTCGTTAAACATCTAAAATAAAAAACGGTGGCATCCAGTTTTCCGTCTGCCGATTCTGCGTATCCGGGAATTCGTCCGGCCTCGTGAAATCCGAGTGATGCGTAAAGCAGGTTTGAAGGGTCGCCTTCTCTCGTATCAAGAACAAGCAGGGATCGGCCGTCTTGCTTCACCCTTTCGATCGCTTTTTGCATGAGTGCACGGGCGACGCCTTGCCGTCTGAAGGAGGGCGCTGTCATGAGCTTGCAGATTTCGGCTCTGTGGCGTCCGTTTTGTTTAGTGCAAAGGGCAACCTGGACACTCCCGGCAATTTCGCCGTTTTGTTTGGCAATCAACAAAATGACGTCCGGTGAGAGGACGGTTTTCCAGTAGCTTAAAGCCTGCTCATGATCAAGCGGCGGCAGAAAGCCGATTGATGCGCCGTCATTCACCACTTGAACGAGAAGGTTTGCCAATTGGTCCATATACGGTGACATCGATGTTACTTCTTCGATTTGCATTTTACAACACCTCGCCCCTTACTATAGCCGAAAGCGTTTTTTCGGCAAACAATGTGTCAGATTTGATGACAAATAAAAAAATCCCCTGCTAAAGGGGATCGTCATGCTATTCATGGACAGGTGTCATTGATTCATCAAGCGTGTCAAATGAATAGCCCATCTCTTTTAAATTGTTGATCAACAGCGGCAATGACTGAACGGTTGAAGGGATATCATGCAGCAAAATCACAATCGGCTGTTTTGACTGCCGTTTTTCGATGATGCTGAGCTGGTTCATGACTTCCGGAACGAACTTTTGGCTTCTGTATTTCCAATCCAGGCTGTCGATATTCCAGTCCCAATAAGTAAACCCGTTTTTCTTCAGAACCTTCTTTTGAGCTTCGGTCAGGGACGGCTTGCTGCCGTAAGGCGTTCTGATCAAATGGGTTTCAACCCCGGTAATGGATTTCAGCGTTTTTTGCGCCTGTTTCATTTCCAGATTGGGAGAATTGGCGTCTTTATAAAACTTTTTCTGGTCATGTGTCACTCCATGAAGCCCGAGTGAATGGCCCTGCTGCTTCATTTGGATTACGGCTTGTCTATGAACCTTCATGTTTGGTTCAAGCATGAAAAATGTCGCTTTGACATCATGTTCCGATAAGACTTGAAGCAGTCTTTGGCTGACCGCAGAAGGCCCGTCATCAAAAGTCAAATAAACCGTTTTCTGATTCTTTTTTTCTTCCGCCGCTTTTTTCTTTTCTTTTTCTTCTTTGCGTTTTGCTGCCTCCTGTTTCGTGCTCAGGTGATCCATAAGCTGACCTTGTGTCGCTTTTTTCAGCGGAATGCTGTCTCCTTCATGCCGCATCTGGCTGTTTTCGGACATTGTCAGCTCCTTTTTGCCGGGAGCTTCAGTTGACTGTGATAAATCCCAAACGTAAAGAAGGATCAGACACAAAATGACAAAACATGCTGTTTTCATCAACAGGTAGGTGACAGATGGGGAAGTTCTTTTGGAAACTTGGCGCATGTAACTCTCTCCGTATCATTTTTCGGCTCCATTATGTATATAGATTGCGAGTCTCATAAAATAATGGATCACAATGTTTAAGTATACAGGATTGGAAAGAAGTTGGATACCGGATTGGACGAAAAATATAGCAAATTTTTAGAGAACATGCTGAAATTTGCAGACTATGAGACTCGGAAAATTTTTGGAAATCTTGCACTATTTTGAACGGGGGCGACGTGTTAGAATGGAATGGAGAAAATCGAGAAACCAACAAAATAGCAAGGGGATGGAGAAATGAAGGTTCTTTTTAACGGCCGGCTCGTTGAACGGAGCGAATGTGCTGTTGATATCGAAGACAGAGGCTATCAGTTTGGAGACGGTGTTTATGAAGTGATCCGCATCTACAATGGAAGCTTTTATACGCTTGACGAACACATTGCCCGTTTTTACAAAAGCGCCTCTGAAATCGGTATCGTACTGCCGTTTTCAGAAACGGAGCTGAAAGGAAAGCTCAAAGAGCTTATTGAAGTCAACCAGGCTCAAGACGGAGGGCTCTACCTTCAGGTGACAAGAGGGAAGGCGCCGAGGAAGCACCAATATGAAGCAGGCCTTACCCCGCAGGTGACCGCCTATACATTCCCGATCAAAAAGCCTGAACAAGAACAGCAAAACGGCGTTTCCGCGATTACGGCAGATGATCTGCGCTGGCTGAGGTGCGATATTAAAAGTTTGAATCTGCTGTACAACGTGATGATCAAACAAAAGGCAAGCGAAGTGTCCTCATTTGAGGCGATATTGGTCCGCGACGGGTTCGTGACAGAAGGAACGTCTTCAAACGTATATGCCGTCAAACAAAACGTTATCTACACCCATCCTGCGACAAACCTGATTCTAAACGGGATTACGCGGATGAAGCTGTTGGAGCTGTTTGCGAAAAACGGCTGGAAGCACGAGGAAAAGGCCATCACAAAAGAAGAATTGCTGACCGCCGATGAGGTGTTTATTTCTTCAACAACATCTGAAGTGATCCCGGTCACTGTAATCGACGGACAGGAGATCGGCACGGGAACGCCCGGACCGCTTACAAAAGAAGTGCAAAAAGCAATGCAAAACAGTATTTTGGCAGAAACAGCAAAACCTGTGTAATAAAAAAAGCGCCGTCTCCATCTCTGGAAACGGCGCTTTTTTATGACTTGCGAAATCCGAACAGCACGGAAAAGAACGGTGATAAATACAGGAAGAACACA
The DNA here is from genome assembly GCF_046464135.1 of Bacillus sp. z60-11. Lineage (NCBI taxonomy): Bacteria > Bacillati > Bacillota > Bacilli > Caryophanales > Bacillaceae > Bacillus > Bacillus sp. z60-11. Next base: position 107,965 of record NZ_JBIYSN010000001.1, read on the forward strand.
AACGGCAAATATTCAATGACAGGAACGCCGAGCGCGCTTGACATAAACGCGCCGCTGACGCCCCACGGAATCATTGGATTGATCAATGTTCCCCCGTCTTCAAGTGACCTTGATAAATGCTTCCGGTCAATCCCAAGCTGATCATACAGTTTTTTAAACGACTGGCCGGGAATCAAAATCGATAAATACTGCTCACCAGTCAACAAGTTCATGCCGATGCTTGATGAAACGGTTGAGAAAACGAGGCGGCCTTTTGTACGGATGCCGCGGATCACGCCTTCAAGAAGGCTTGTAATCAATCCCGTTTTTTCCATCAAACCGCCGAGCGCAAAGGCGATGATTATCAGGGAAACGGAGCCCATCATCGATTGGAGGCCGCCGCGGTTTAAAATATTGGCAACAGCTTCAGTTTCCGCTGAAAAAACAGGTCCTTTTTGCATCGCTGATAAAAAGGAGGAAATGCCTGCATCAGGCTGAATAAGCGCGGCAAGAATGCCCGCCGACACGATTCCCGCCGCAAGGGACGGAATGACCGGCATACGTCTGACGGCAAGCACAATCACCAAAAGAGGTGATAACAGCGTCCACAGGCTGATATCGACCGTGTTTTCAATCCCGCTGACAATGGCTTGAATATTATCCGTAGAGGCCGCGCCGATGGTAAGCGTGCGCCCCATGAAAAAGAAGAGCAGAATGGTCACCAAAAGTGCCGGAATCGTCGTGCCCATCATATGTCTAATATGCTTGAAAATCGGAAGTCCGCCAATTCCAGCGGCAAAGTTTGTCGTATCAGACAAAGGGGACATTTTATCGCCGAAACAGGCGCCCGAAATCACGGCCCCTGCCACCCATGTCAATGGCACACCCGCCGCCTGGGCGACGCCGATCAAGGCGACGCCGATCGTGCTGACCGTCGTAAAGCTTGAACCGACCAGTGAGCTGATGATCAGGCAGCTGAATAAAGCCGTCAGGAGCAGATAATGCGGTTCGACCAGGTTTAACGCGTAAACCGTTACGGTCGGAATCGCTCCGCTATATTCCCAAACTCCGATTAACATGCCGATTAAAGAAAGGACGATAATCGGCTGTACGCCATTTTGGATTCCGGAGACGATGCCGCTTTCGAGCTCCTTCCAGGAATAGCCCTTAAACACGCCCACGACCGCCAAAAAGCCGACGCAAATCAATAATGGCACATGCGGTTCGGCGTGAAAAACAAACAGGCATGTAAAAATGACCGCTAAGATGACAACAAATAATAAAGCCGATATGGAAAACGATAAGCGTTTTTCGTTTGACAAATCATACACCTCATTAGAAAAAATATCAGTCTTTAATCCTTTTATGCTTTTGTGCGTAAACGTATTATAACAGAAAAATAGAAGATATACTTAAATTAAAATATTTCAAAAACTTTTCGTGTGTGCGGGCGTATTTTTGAAAGCGCTGACTTCTTTAGATATAATAGGCTTATAGAAAGGTTTTTAGCGTATGCCTGTATTGAATAGATGAAAAATAGGGGGAAATGCGAGATGTCCTGCACTGCCAAAAAAAGCCGATTTTTAAATGAAGAAGCAATCTTGATGGAAAATGAATATTTGGAGGCTGTACTTGTGCCGGGATGGGGGAGCAATTTGATTTCCCTGAAGTGGAAGCCCGGCGGATTGAGCTTGCTGAAAACGCCTGAAACAAAGGAAGAGTATGATGCCAACCCTTTTTTATTCGGAATCCCGATCCTTTTTCCGCCAAACCGGATCGACCAAGGAAGATTTACATATGACGGAAAGACCTATCAGCTGCCCATCAATGAAAAACCGCTGCAAAATCATCTGCACGGATTTCTTCATGATAAAAAATGGACGCTGACAAAAGCGGAGGCCGATGATCAGAAAAGCATGGCGCAGACGGTGCTGCATGCGGACGAGCATCCCGACATTCAAAGCATCTTTCCCCATTCGTTTTCGATCGTCATCACCTACAGGCTGGAAGGCAAACAATTGCAGATGGATGCTTCTGTTGTCAACCACGGCAAAGAACCGATGCCGCTCGGCCTTGGATATCACACTTCATTCCGCTATCCGTTCAATGAAAAAGGAGATAAAGCGCAATGTCTGTTTTCCCTGCCGACTGAGAAACAATGGGTGCTGACAGACCGGTTGCTGCCGACGGGTGAATATCATGTGACAGAGGAATTTAAGACAGGGAGAACCGCGGCTGGAGAAAGGCTGGATGATATTTTCGCGGCTGAAGTGGATCAGGAAGGAAACAGCACCGCGGACATTTGCGACCGCCTTGCCGACATCCGCCTGTCATATCAGTGCGACAGTCATTTCAAACACTGGGTCGTGTATAACGGGACATCTGACGATTCAGACCTGCTTTGTCTGGAGCCCTATACATGGATGACCAACGCCCCGAATCTTGATCTGCCGCATGAGGTCACAGGCTTTCAGGCTTTGGGACCGCGGGAGGAAGCTGTTATGAAAAGCAAAATTATAATCGGCGGAGTGTGACACTTCGCCGTTTTAAAATGTTTTCTTTTCAAGGATAAATTCTGTACGGGAAACGTGCTTTCCCTGTCTCCAATTCAATTGCACGGTGACTGTGCGGCCGTCGAATTCGGATTCCTCCATATTTTCCAGAAAAGATACGGATTCCTCTTTTCTTCCTCCGCCGGGCAAAACACCGCCGGAATAGTCGCTCATCGCCGTTTCAATTTCGGAGCTGAGGGCCGTTTCATCATCAAATTTCACAACGAATGTTTCCAAATACGTATCATCCGGTTCGCCGCCTGTCCAATATAAATCTCCGCTGTACCCGTTGTCGCTTTTTTTTATGACCGCCTCCCAATTCCCGTCAGCGCTCTTCCCGGTCCATTTGGGATATTCCGTCATATAAAAGCCGATCAGCTTGCCGCCGTAGTAAAGAAAGCAAAAAGCCATTAAAAGAGCCGATGCGAACAGAAGCGGCCGCTTGTATTCCTGTTTCATGCATTCACCGCCTAAAAAAGTTCCGCTTTATTATAAAGCAGAACAGGCAAAAAAAATAGACATGTTATGAAATTTAAGGAAACGGATGCGGGTGCGGGTTCAGCTGTTCGGATTGAAGCGGCTCTGTTGTATAGCCGAGTTCCATCGGAACCGTAAGCACCCTCTCAAGCCCAGACAACCGGGTGAGGGAATGCCCGAATGTCATCGGCAGCATGCCTGGAATCAGGACTTTCACGCAGGACAGTCCGCTTCGTTTGGTCACAGGCGACGTCTGATCAATGACGATCACTTCAAGGTTCAGGCGGCGGAATGTTTCGAGCAGATGACGAAGATCTTCCGTTAAATCAAGGGTTTTCTTTCTTTCTTTGAAGGCTTCGCTAAATGTTTGCGGCGGGCGCGTTTGCTCCAATAAAAACCGGAGGCGTTCTTCGGCTTCCGGCAAGCCGTACAGCATGCTGTGATCCTGCATTTCCCGGACCAAAAAAGGATTGTGCAGCATCGCTTCGTATTTATCCCGGCTTTCTTCAAGGTGACGGTCGTGCTTCAGCATCATGCCCGCCAGCTCATGAAGGGCGCTTTTGACCGCTTTGACAGGATCGGGATGCGCCCCGGCAGAACAAATAAGGTTGAGCCCCTGCCGCTTGCTGTTTTTGGCGACGGCCCAAATGCTTGGGATGCCGTGTTCCATTGTCGAATTAAAGACATACAGTTCATATCCGGCGACTCTGCGAACCCGATTGACCATCAGCTTCAATTCCAGATCTTCGCACGACTGAATATCTAGCTGCCTTAAGGGGAGCCGCCCATACCAGGTCATTAAAAACGAATCCCTTTCAGCCACTTCCAATATGCCATGGAAAATCGCTTCTTCCAAACTTCCGCCGATTGAACAGCCGTTGGACGTTTCATAGACGAAGGCGTCTTCCCGGCCGAGACTGTAATAGGCGAGCGATTCCGGAACCAATATCGGCCGTTCTTGTAAAAAGGAATAGCCCCAAACCCAATGGAGCGGCCGTTTTGGATGAAACGGCCGGAAAGGAAAGCCGGGCTGCCGATACTGATTTTCGTCATGCAATCCCGTTTTCACTGGATCAAGTGCACGGTCCTTTACATTGAAATAGCAGTCGTGAACGATTGTTCTTTTGCCGAGCGGTGCAATTCCTGAATAACGCTCCAAACCTTCCAATAGAGCGGTTAACTCGCTGTTTTCATATGAGTGACTGCGGCCGCCGACACCTTCATGTCCCGTCCATAGAGGCATGTTAACGATCATATCGGCAAAGGGCAAGATCGCGTCGTACATTTTGCCGTTGAAAATCCCTGTCCGCTGGTCGAGAAGGCCTTTTCCGAGCGTTTGCTTTAATTCGTCAGCCTCTTTGACGCGAAAGCTTTCCGGGCTCGTTTTTGGATTTGGCTGAAGCGCGATTTTCGCCGCCTCCTGTGAGTCATCAGCCATCACGCTGCAGATCGTGCACAGCGGGTCAGGTATAAAAGAGTGAAGAGAACTCTCTAATGTGTTTAAATTGATCAATAACAGCGTTTGTTTCAATTGGCTGGTATCGCCTCCCATGATCCTGTCGATTTCATTGCAGATGAAAAGGGCTATATGGCGCGCTCCAGTCTTTGATACCCAAGGATCGCGGACGGCGTCTCGGTTGTTTTGCTCGAGCTCAAGCTCAAGCATTTCCCTGCTGTCCGGGGCAGCGATAAACCTCCTCTTATCAGCGCATTGCGAACACCCTGATTCGTTCGGATCAATGAGTGGTCCAATCACGCCTTCGCCAAATGTTGCGAAAGCGCGGAGCCAGGGGATGCCGGCGGGCCTCAATCTGTTCTCGGCCTCCCGATAGAGCAAAGGACGCGAAGCATCGTGAACAACAATGGCGAATGCCGTTCCTTCGGGTACTCCAGCATTAAAATCAGGCTGGCGGGTGAATGTGTAATGAGCGGCCAAACGGTTGGATACAGCTTCTGCAATTACGCCTTCACCAACAAGCAGCATTCTCTCTTTCATCAAGCCTCCTCCTTTTTGATGCGTGCAGCATAAATACCGGCGAGATTTTCTTGCAAAAAAGGTTCTGCCGGCAGATCGTAGACGAAGAGCTGTAAACCGCTGCGCTTGATGTTTTGACATGCCGGCTTTAGGGCTTGCGGGGGATCCTCAAAAGCAGGAATCTCCAGCTTCATTTCGTTTTCTTGTAAAACAACGGCCGTTTCCTGCAGCGGATTGATATCCATCAGCGCCCGCTTGAGCGCCTCCCTGAACGCCAATGTCAGATTGAGCCCCGGACTTCCGTACCAGAGGTCATCAACGCCCGCCCATACAACGGGAAAGCCAAAAACGTCCTCCCCTATGCCGAGCGCGGGGGTGCCGTGCATCATGGACAGTGTTTCGAGATAGTAGGCGGCATGCGTATCTTTTACAGCACCCAACTGGCTTAGCTTGATCGTTTCTGTTCCGCTAATTTGTCTCTGTGTGAAATGATCATCCAAACATATCTGCATTCCTCTTGATACGCCTTCGGCAAGCGTTTCCCCGGCGCCGATTCCGTATTGTCCTATCTCTTTGAGGTAAGGGCCCGCAAGTCTTGACATATACATTTCAATCCCGGTCAGGCCTGCATCTCGTCGTGCTTCTTCATGTGTTAAACCGGCGCACACCGTTTCAGGCAAAAGTTCGGCCGGTCCGGATGACAAGGGATCAGCGGCTTGAACAATGCATTGTGACAAGGGCAGCTGCTTTACATGTTTTTCTTCCCACAGGTGAAAAATCCCCGCTGTTGTCGATGTCAGGTCGCTGAATAACTGAAATAACCGGCCGTCCCGGTGCTTCGTTTCCGCCTTTTCTTCAATATCCTCCAGCAATTCAGCCTCAGCTCCGTCGAAGTTGATGAGCGGGTGGTCAAGAAACGGATACCAAGCCCCTTCAAGCGTTTTAAAGTCAAGAAGATACATTTCATGCCGCTTTTCCGGCGGCGTAAGTCCGGTGACCATTTTGAACAATTCAAAGGAGAGAACGTTTGTCAGGATGTCTGTTCCCGCTGAACAAAAGGCTTTCGATTCCCGATTTTCATGAAGGGCACTACGGTGTACACGCCGCCATGCCGCCTCCCAAAAAACACTTGAATCAGGCGGTATAACAGGTCCGAGAAGACCAACCTGCTTGAGGCAGACTGCCGGAAAAAATCCTTTTTGCTCTTGTTTGCAAACCGTTTCCAATTCGCGGAGATTTTTTGAGTCTTCACCTTCTCCGACATACAAAATCCAATCCATGGATGGCACGGCTTCCCGCCAATTTCCGTTGGGGATCATTTCAATCTTTGCATCGTCTTTTTGCTTCGATTTTTCGATGGCGGTTTTCAGTTCTTCACTTTGATCAGTTGCATCAAGGTAAATATTGACGAAACCAGCCTCTGCAAGCGATTGAATCAATGGCACAACACAGGAGAGCGCACCAAGCACCAAGACTTTTGTCTCGCGGCATAGCTGAAAGCGATAAGCTCCCGAATCCTTAAAGCTTTCAATAAATTCGATCTGCGGAGCGTACGTTTGCAGCAACCCGCTTTCCAACTGATGGGGCCGGTCCTTTTCCACATTCCGGACAAATCCGTGTTGATACAGCATATCAGCGATCTCATACACCCTGTTTTTGTACGGGGCCGACAGCCCGTTTGTTAATTCGCCGAGCGTATAATCGCCATTGAACATCGGCAGCAGTTTTTCAATCCATTGATCAATTGAAGCGCCTTTGATACGAAACGAACCGGAATTATGTTTAAAATACACAGCTCCATGCGGATCGGGTAGGTAACGTGTATCTTTCTTCACTTTCAGACGAGCGGAAGCGGTCAATTGTGTCATGCTGCCTCCTCCTTAGAAGATGTAAAAATCATACATATCATGTTATGTAATCATGTTTGTCTGTTATGATAAAGACCCCTGCGGCAGAACAGGCAGGGGCGGCTTTCTTCGGGTGGTGCTACATACCTCCATGCCAGCAGCAGTGGCCCGCACAGCTCGCGCAACTCCAGCAACTTCCGCAGCTCGCACAGCTCGCGCAACTCCAGCAACTTCCGCAGCTTGCACAGCTCCAGCAGCTTGCACAACTCCAGCAGCTTCCGCAGCTCGCACAGCTCCAACAGCTTCCGCAACTGGCGCAACTCCAGCAGCTCGCGCAATGCTTGTCGTTGACATGGTGACGGTCATGATTCCAAGGCGTCTCCGCTTGGAATGGATCCATCTCCAATGATTGCAGTTCATCATAAAAATGTTGCATTTTATACAATCCTCCTCAATGTAATCCAAAAGAACAAAATCATATGCGTAGATTGAAAGTCTACCCGGGTCACTCAAGATCAAATTATGAGGCCTGTTAGGTGAGTGTTACTGAATGCAACGCCTATTTTTCCTGTAAATGGATATGAGGCGGGGTGTGAGGGAGGGGGAAAAGGCGGCACCATTAAAAAGAAACCGGCTGTAAAAGCCGGCTTCCTTAGCGGTATTACTTGACGATCAGCACCGGTATCTCCGACTTTGAGGAAATCTTATCGCTGACACTCCCGAACAGCAGTTTTTTCAGGCGGTTTTGATCGCGGGTTCCTGTTATGACGAGATCGGCACCGATATGTTCAGCATGGTGAAGGACCGCGTTTGCAGGGTCCCCTTCTAACACTTCAATGTCAGCGTCGAATTGGTTGTTATTTAAGATGATTTTGGCTGCGGCAATCGCTTCTTCTGCGCTATCTTCATAGATCAGCGGCTCCCCGGCCGGGTCGGACTCGTGCGGGACGGGAGCTGCGGCCGGAATGCCGCTGTAAAGATAAGGGGCGCCTGCGGCGGGCCGCTGCTCTTCGCTCGCCGTTCTTGCCTGCTTCGGTTCGTGAACATGGGCGATGGTCAGTTCGGCGCCTAGCTTTTTTGTCAGGACAATCGCTTTTTGCAGCGCTTTCTTGCTTTCTTCTTTTTCGTCAAAGGCGACGATGATGCGATCGGCTTTCAACATTTTGCTCCTCCTTTCGAAATGGGTTTATAGACGTTTTACCCGTTTTTCACATGATCTAACAAGATGAAGAAAAAGATTGTCAATTTTCAAAAAACAAATTGACAAATAAAGGGCCGTACTATAAGATGGAAAATATTAATAAGATTGGAGGGTATCGTCATGAAGAGAATCAATCGACCAGCTCAAGAGACAAATCAATTTGCGCGTGACGGCTCCATACCTTCCAGATGGTTATAGAAAATCCGCATTTTTATCTGAAAATGAAGGAAGGCGCATGTCGCGTAGTATGAGCGTACATGCGCCTTTTTGATGTGAAAGGGCATGCTGCATTTACAGTATGCCTTTTTTTAGGTGAAAAAGCATGGTTTTAACAAGTTGGGGCCCATGCTTTTCTATAGACGAAAATGAAGCTGGACCAGCTGATTTTTCGAAAAAACGAACATAAGGAGGAGTTTTGATGCTCACTGTCAGCAAAAACAAAATCAACGACTGTAAGGAAAAGCTTGAAGGCGGCTAAAAAAGGAGAGGATATCACATGTTTTCTGTTTTATGGAAGCTTGGCTGGTTTTTCAAAGCCTCATGGCGGCGCTACACGGTCGCGATCGCCTTGCTCATCATCGTAAATATTTTGGAGATGTTTCCGCCGAAGCTGCTGGGAAACGCCATTGACGATATGCAGGCGGGGACATTTTCAGCGGCCGGGATGCTCGGTTATATCGGTTTATTCATGGCGCTTGCCATTGTCGTATATACATTGTCTTACTATTGGATGTATCAGCTGTTTGGCGGGGCGAATTTGATCGAGAAAATCCTCAGATCTAAACTGATGGGGCACCTTTTGAAGATGACGCCGGCTTTTTACGAGAAAAACCGCACCGGAGATTTGATGGCGAGGGCGACAAATGATTTAAAAGCGGTCTCGATGACGGCCGGTTTCGGAATCCTGACGCTTGTAGACTCAACCATGTATATGCTGACGATTCTGTTCACGATGGGGATTTTCATCAGCTGGAAGCTGACGCTTGCTTCGATCATTCCGCTGCCTTTGATGGCCGCAGCGATCAGTATTTACGGGAAAAAAATCCACCAGCGTTTTACCGAAGCGCAGGATGCCTTTGGCGATTTGAATGACCGCGTGCTTGAGTCGGTCTCAGGGGTCAGGGTGATCCGTGCCTATGTGCAAGAAAAAAACGATGTCGCCCGGTTTAACCGGATGACGGCGGATGTCTATCAAAAAAACATGAAAGTGGCGCTGATTGACTCGCTGTTTGAGCCGACGGTAAAGCTCTTGGTCGGCATCAGCTATCTGATCGGCCTCGGCTATGGTGCATTTCTTGTGTTCCGCAGCCAGCTCACATTGGGAGAACTCGTTTCATTCAACGTTTACCTGGGGATGCTGATCTGGCCGATGTTTGCGATCGGGGAGCTGATCAATGTCATGCAGAGGGGGAATGCATCGCTTGACAGGGTCACGGATACACTCGCGTATCAGCCTGATGTAACGGAAGCCTCAACCCCTGTAAAAACGGAGCCGGGGGATATTGTGTTTGATAATGTCAGTTTTACGTACCCGAGCTCTGCCTCAGAAAACCTTACCGGCATTTCCTTCGCTGTCCAAGAGGGGCAGACGGTCGGGATCGTTGGGAGAACCGGAAGCGGGAAGACGACATTAGTCAAACAGCTGTTGCGGCAGTATCCGCCGGGTAAGGGAAAAATCAGCATATCGGATGTGCCGATTGAACAGCTTCCGCTTGACGAGCTGCGCAGCTGGATCGGCTATGTACCGCAGGATCATGTGCTGTTTTCAAAAACGGTCAAAGAAAATATTCTGTTCGGCGCTGAGCATGCGACAGAGCAGGACCTTAAAGGTGTCATTCATGCGGCTTATTTGGAAAAGGACATTGAGCTTTTGAAAGACGGACTTCAGACGATGGTCGGGGAAAAAGGCGTCGCTTTATCAGGAGGGCAGAAACAGCGGATTTCGATTGCCCGGGCTTTAATCGCACAGCCTCATATTTTGATATTGGATGATTCGCTTTCCGCTGTTGACGCGAAGACGGAAGCGGCGATCATTGACAACATTCGGCACACCAGGAAAGGAAAAACAACCTTGATTACGTCGCATCGTATGTCGGCTGTTGAGCATGCCGATTTCATTCTTGTCCTTGAAGGCGGGCGCATGATTGAGAAAGGGACGCACCATGAGCTGATCGCCGCGAAAGGCTGGTATTTTGAACAGTATGAAGCACAGCAGCTTCCTTCAGTGGAAGAAGGGAGGACTGTTGGATGAAGACGGGAAAAAGGCTTTGGCAATATGCGCTTCATTATAAAAAAATCCTTATTTGGGCGCTTGTCATGCTGACTGTGGCGGTGACCGCCGAACTGACCGGACCGATGATCGCCAAAAAGATGATCGACGATCATATTTTGGGGATTGAAAAGACGTGGTATGAAGTCCCGGATAAAAGCAAGTATACGGTTTCCTATAACGGCCGCGAATATGTCAGGGAAGACAGGCTGGGCCCTTCCGCAGAAAAAACGAGGGAAGTCCATGTTTTTCAAGTCGGCCTAGATTATTATTTTGTTGATGAAGCGGTTCCTTTTGACGGGAAACGCACGGCGTCCGGCGGGGAGCTGCGAATTTCCGACGGGAAACAGTCGAAAACGTATCAGGCTGACCGGTTGTCAATGTCTGAAGTGTATTCGTTTTATGAACCCGAAGTTGAAGGGCTCATCTCTCTGGTCTTCTTATATTTTGGCCTTCTCATCTTCTCGGTTTTTTTCCATTACGGACAATTCTACCTGCTGCAGATGGGTGCAAACCGGATTATTCAAAAGATGAGGCGGGATGTTTTTGCCAACATCCAACGTCTCCCGGTCCGCTATTTTGACAATTTGCCGGCCGGAAAAATCGTGGCCAGAGTAACAAATGATACAGAAGCGATCCGCGACTTGTACGTCACCGTCCTCTCGACATTTGTGACCAATTTTATTTATATTGCCGGAATTTTTGCCGCGCTGTTTTTGCTTGATATCAGGCTTGCAGCCGCCTGTCTGGTGATCGTGCCGCTGATTGCCGTCTGGTCGGTCATCTACCGCAAATTTGCATCAGGATACAATCATAAACTCCGATCGATCAACAGTGAGATCAACGCTAAAATGAATGAGTCCATTCAAGGGATGACCATCATTCAGGCCTTTCGCCGCGAAAAGGAGACGAAACGGGAATTTGAACAGCTCAATGAAAACCACTTCCGCTATCAAAATAAAATGCTGAATCTCAATTCTCTCATGTCGCACAATCTGGTCAACATTCTCAGAAACGTGACATTCGCCGGATTGATCTGGTACTTTGGAGGCGCTGCACTGAATGCGGAAGGCATGATTTCAATCGGAGCCCTCTATGCATTCGTTGACTACCTGAATCGTTTGTTTCAGCCGATTACCGCCATCGTCAACCAATTCGCCAAGCTTGAACTGGCGCGCGTGTCATCTGAAAGGGTATTCCGCCTTTTGGATGAGGCGGGAGTTGATGTGGAAGAAACAAGCGCTGACAAAATGAAAGGGCATGTCGTGTTTGAGGATGTCTCATTTGGCTATGACGGCGGGGCCGCTGTGTTAAAAAACATCTCATTTGCAGCCAACCAAGGGGAGACCGTCGCATTAGTCGGTCATACGGGCTCAGGCAAAAGCTCGATTATGAATGTTTTGTTCCGCTTTTACGACATTCAAAAAGGCGATGTGAAAATTGATGGAACAAGCATTTATCAAATGTCGCGGCAGGAAATCAGACAGAACATGGGGATCGTGCTTCAAGATCCTTACTTGTTTTCGGGGACGATTGCTTCAAATGTCAGCCTTGATAGTGAAGAGATCACGAGAGAACAGGTTGAAGAGGCATTGAAATACGTAGGGGCGGATAAGCTCTTTGCTCATCTGTCCAAAGGCATTGATGAGCCGGTCATTGAAAAAGGGAGCACGCTTTCCTCCGGGGAAAGACAGCTGATTTCGTTTGCGCGTGCGCTTGCCTATAACCCGGCCATCCTCATTTTAGACGAGGCGACGGCAAATATCGATACCGAAACAGAAGCCGTTATTCAAAAGGCGCTTGACGTGGTTAAAAAAGGGCGCACAACCTTTATCATCGCCCACAGGCTGTCAACCATCAAAAACGCCGATCAAATCCTTGTCCTTGAAAAAGGGCGGATTATAGAGCGGGGCAATCATGAAGAGCTGATGAAACAAAAAGGACAATATTATCAAATGTATGAGCTGCAAAAAGGGCGCGGGAAGCTTAGCGTGTAAGCCGGACGATCTCCGGCTTACACCTTGTTGACAATCAATAAGCGATTCCGACTCTTGTTTTAATATATTGATCAGACTCGGAGACCTGTAAAAGGAAGTGGGCGGTGTCTCCTGTTGAAATCTCTTTTCCGCCAAGGGGCAAAAAATCCCGTTCCGTCCGGTATGTTTGAACGGCCGGACCGTCGGGAAGATAGGTCGGACAAATGATTGTCCAATCAAGGTTCGTGCGGGCGAGCCGTTCATACACTTTGGCATGTTCTCTAGCCGCCCGTGTTGAACGTCTTTTTGATTCATTCGTTTCAAAGCGGTAAAGCTTGGGATCCTGTCTTGCATTTAAAATTCCGGCGGTTCCGATGGTAATCAGCCGTTTTTTGTTCTGTTCGTTCATGGCATTGATGATGTTTTCGATGGAGACGGTTAATGTATCGTCTCCATCCGTATTTAAACAGCTGACCACAATGTCCGCTCCTGCGATCAAAGCGCGCGCATCAGCCTGATTTCTTGCGTTCCCCGTCAGCGTCCGGCAGCGGTTTTTCAAAAGGCCTGCATTTTCCGTGCGGACGAGGGCGTAAACCGAGTGTCTGCCGTCTTTTTCCAAAATATTCACAAAGGCCTGTCCGACACGGCCTGTGCCTCCAAAAAGCGCAATCTTCATCATTCATTCCTCCCATCTGATCTATCATACGCCAGATCGTCTGGAAGAAAAAGCCCCCTGAAAGCGGAAGGCCGCATGAATTGGGCGGACATTGACGACATATTCATGCAAGAGAGAGATCCCGACAAATTGAAACAGTTCCCAATTGATGCTTGCCACATACTGCATGCCGACTCCTCCTTTGTTTTCAGCATATGAAAAAAGGAGAAGCGGGGTGCGCGTTTTTGGCCAATGTAAAAAGAAGGTGCATAGCACCTTCTTCTGTTAAGCCAATATATGAAATTGTTTATTGTTGACCGCCCATAGAAGCTTGAGCTTGGGAAACGAGTCGTTTTGTAATTTCTCCGCCGACAGAACCGTTTGCACGGGAAGTTGTGTCAGCGCCAAGGTTCACACCGAACTCAGAAGCGATTTCGAGTTTCATTTGATCAATCGCCTGAGCTGCTCCAGGTACAACAAGTTGATTTGAAGAATTTTGGTTAGCCATTGTATCCAAACTCCTTTTCATATTAGTATGGTTGGGCCGGCTGGATTTGCACCAGCTGACGGTGTTCACCGCTGCCTCTCTGGCTAAGCCCAATGTGGATTGTTACTACGTATTATGGAGGAACGATCGGATTTGCATGCATGAGGCGGACTGGTAAATGTTGAAAGTGCAAAATGCTGCAATTTGGGCATGCTAAGGAAAAAGTCAGGAGGATGTTCAGATGTGTCCTGTGTGCAATGGCATGCTTGTCGTGGAAAGGAATTGCCCGAAGTGCGGCGGCGAGATGGCGGATGCCGGAAGAACGACCGATTTTTACGGACCGTACAGCCCGTATATGGAATATGATTCATTTTTGCAGAAGCCCCGGAACTGCATTCATATATTCACTTGCCAAGACTGCACATATGATGAAACAGTTGCAATCGAAACGACCGAAGCATAAGCTGCTTCGGTCATTTGCATTGGATTATCCTTCGGAATGGATGCGGAGCTCTGTTTCCTTGTCAAAAAAATGGGCTTTATTCATATCAAAGGCGAGAGCGACCGTGTTCCCGGCCTGGACGTCCGTCCGCGAATCGACCCTTGCGATGAACGGCTGTCCGCCCGCCTGTGAATACAGCATTGTTTCAGCCCCCATCAGCTCAGCCACTTCGATATGCGCATCGATTTTTGCTTCCTTTGAAGCTTCGATAAAGACAGGCTCGTCATGAATATCTTCAGGTCTGATGCCCATGATGATTTCTTTTCCGCTATAGCCTTTGCTGCGCAAAACCTTCATTTTTCCCTCTGGAACAAGGACGGATGCATCACCGAATGTAAACCTGTTTTCATTCAGGGTGCCCGTGAAGAAGTTCATCGCCGGAGAGCCGATAAAGCCGCCGACAAAGACGTTTTCCGGGTTTTCATAGACTTCCTTCGGCGCGCCGACCTGCTGAATGATGCCGTCCTTCATGACGACGAGCCTCGTCGCCATCGTCATCGCTTCCGTCTGGTCGTGCGTGACATAGATCGTCGTCGTTTGCAGGCGCTGATGGAGCTTTGTGATTTCAGCGCGCATTTGAACGCGCAGCTTGGCGTCAAGGTTTGATAAAGGTTCATCCATCAGGAATACTTTCGCATCGCGGACGATAGCCCTGCCTAAGGCGACGCGCTGGCGCTGTCCGCCGGAAAGCGCTTTTGGCTTTCTGTCCAAATACTCTTCAAGCCCGAGAATTTTCGCCGCTTCGTGCACCCTGCGTTTAATTTCGTCTTTTGGAAACTTCCGCAGCTTCAGCCCGAAAGCCATGTTGTCATAGACATTCATATGAGGATAGAGGGCATAGTTTTGGAACACCATGGCGATGTCGCGATCCTTCGGGGCAACATCGTTCATCCGTTTTCCGTCAATGATGAATTCGCCGTCTGTGATTTCCTCAAGTCCCGCGATCATTCTAAGTGTTGTCGATTTTCCGCAGCCTGAAGGTCCGACAAAGACGATGAACTCCTTGTCCTCAATATGAAGGTTAAAATTATCCACAGCCGTCACTTTGTTGTCATACACTTTGTAAATCCGGTCAAGTACAAGCTCAGCCATTTTTCATCCCCCTTTTTATGTAAGCGCTTAATTTATTTTTATCTTATAGAAATGAATGGGCGGTGTAAATGGACAGGGTGCACAATTTGAGTTCGTGCAGATTGCTAGAAAAGCTTGAGAACATGCAGGATCAAATAAACGGCTGCTGCTTCTTCAAACTGTCTGATATCAATTGCCGTCCGTTCAATAAATTTGTCAATCCTGTATTGCAGACTGTTCCGGTGGATAAATAGTTCTTTGGCTGTCAGAGATGCGTTCAGGCTGCATCTCAAATACGTCCGGATCGTCAAGGAGATTTCCGGATCAGCCAGGGCATCTCGCATGGCGTCCGAAAATAGCGAGGCATTGATTTTTTCCGGTGCCGCCAGCAAAAATGACGGGAGGCACTGGCAAAATGAAGCGACATTTCCGCGATTATTGTTCGCCAGCATATGGTGGAACATTTGTTTTTCAAAGCGGATTTTTTCTTGGAGCGAAGCGTTCACTTGATGAAGCTGGCCGCTGAAAAATACAGGGGTTGACAAAAAATCGCTCGTCAAGGCGTCAGACAGCTCTTCCAATTCTTTTTTTGAGAGAAACACAGAAGGATCTTCATGAAGGATGACCGCTTCATGAAGGTCATACCACACAATAAGCGGTTTTTCAAAAAAACCGCTGACGGCCTCTTTTATCGCCTGTCTTTCTTCAGGCGAATGTTTCATTTTGAAAAAATGTCCTTGGACATGCTGAATGTTTTCCAGATTGTGTAGAGGGGCATTGGCAAAAATATATTGATGCCATTCTTTTTCGCGCAGTGTAAGCTCGGGCGCCTCCGGTTCTCTAAAAGGCTGAAACAGCGCCGAGAGCAGCCGTTTTTCCCGGTCTGTCACCGCTTCTTTTAAAACGCCGAACGTTTCGCCTTCGTCCGTTTGATACCAGAGCGTTTCATGTTTTGGAGCCGAGCCGGAGGCAACCATTCTTTCGCCGTACAACATTTTTAATTTTTCCAGCATCCTGAAAACGTCCTTTTCATTTATTCGTAAATATGAAAGAGCATTAATTCATGAATTTCGCTTTTAAGGGAAGGCTCATCATCATGAGGCGGATAAACGCTGCCCCATTCAATTTCCCCAGAGCGATGGTAAATGCCTTCATAATGTGTTCCATTATGGTAAAACGAAATTTTCCAGCCAGGCAGTTTTTCTTGTTTAAACAACGGCTTCCATTGAAAGTGAGAAATCATAAAGTGCCACGCTCCTTAATCGATTTCTAAATGTTCCGCGGTCGAACCACAAGCCGGCTATCCAACGTTGATTTGTTATCATTGTATCTTATTCACAGCAAAGATCATAGGCTCTTTTCAAATGGTTTCTCCACAAAAAACCGTGAAGCATCAACTTCACGGTTTTCATCTAGGTCCACATGCTCTCCGGATGGAGGAGCGATTGTTCGGTTAAGTAAGACGCGTATTCGAAATTTCTTTTTTTCGTCAAATGGCTGACAGATGATAGACGGGGATGGGCGAAAATTCCTCTGCCCGGACGGGAGTTGGCCTCGAATATCCAAACCTTTCCTGACACGTCCATCCCGAGATCAAGACCGATTTCACCGATAAAGCCGTGTATTTTTTCGTCAAGGACACTGCTGATGACTAGAGCTGTTTTGGTCAGCTTTTGCAGAATAAGCAGCCTCTCCTTGGGGTCATCATAGATTTCTCCAAGCGTTTTGACGGCGCCTCCCTTTGAAAGATGAGTTGTGATGCCGTCTTTTTCCGCGATTTTGCAGGCGATTGCTGTTACGGTCCATTTTCCTTTTCCGTTTTTGTTCGTATGCACCCGAAAATCCGCGGGCCGATCGCCGACCTTGACCCGTTCAATACCTTGCTGGGCGATATACGGGGCTTTCAGACGTTTTTTTAAATCGTTTAAAAAAGCGTCCGCTCCCGGATACGTTTTCTCGCTTTTAGCGTCCTTTGCCAAAAAGTGTTGATCCTCACCTCTAGAAAGCTGAAAAATGCCGTTTCCCAAGCTGCCGTCGGTCGGCTTTACATAGATGACGCCATATTGCTTCAGCATGTCGCTGATTGTTTCTGCACCGGGCTCTAATTCGCAATAAGGAAGGAATTCTTTCGTTCTTTCGTCATGCCGTAAGGCTTCATATACATCCCATTTATTAAAAAAGCCGGGATTAAACCATGGAATCCGGTATTCGTTCACCAGACGCACCTTCGCTTCCTGCAGGGCGGCCGAGTCTTCCGCCTTTCGATTCGGCAGCCTGTCGTAAACGACGTTCGGCAGGGGAACGACGGCTTCCTCCCAGCCGTTTTCCCTGAAGATGAGGCCGCGGACCGTTCCTTCTTCCCACTGGATTTGATGGGTGCCAAACAGATAGCAATAGCCGCCGGCCGGAAGCTCCATTGTTAAAAGCTTCGAAAAAAACAAAGAACGGTCTCTCAGAGGCTCATGCTCCGACTTTGTGAAGCCGGCGGTGAATATCCCGATTAACGGCCCGATATGGACGGTATTATCGCGGAAAAACAAGGTCGCTTTCCCGCGGTGCGGAATCCGCAGACTTTTGTACAGATTCTCAGAGAGCAAAACCGTTCGCTGCAAATGACTGTCAAAGGAGATATGACACCTTTCTACACACATTCCAAAAGCCGCATAAAGCAGACCTTCCTGTTTGAAAGGAGCGGGAATCAGCATCGTGTTTTCACTGTTTGGATGGATCCCGACCGTAAACGTTTGACCGGTCATCTTTTCCCAGCCCCTTTCTTATCGAACGTTTCCGCCAAAAAGGAGCAGTATTCCAGGGGACCTTGATGCAAAAGCAGTCTGCTTTCAGGGGAATGTTTTAAAAAAGCTTTTTTTCCCGGCTTAGAATTGACATCAAGAAGCCAAACCTTTCCATCTTTCGTCAAGCAAATATCAAGGCCGAGCTCAAATAACGGCCCATGCCCGGATTCGAGCGCTTTTGGCACGGCTTGAGCAATCGTCTCCAAATCATCAAGAAGGACGGCTTGGCGCTTCTTGGGAACGGATACGAGCCAGCTGTCAAAGCTTACCGATTCAGCATCCCCGGTCAGATTCGCCAGCAGTCCGTGCTGGTAGCTTCTGCGCACCGTTTTCCCGGCCGTTTCCCATTCCCCCGAGCGGTTTTTTTGCAAAAGCAGTCTGATGTCGCACGGGTAGCCGTCTTTGTCTTGAATGTCGAGGAACGATTGCAATAGATAGCGGTGCTGCAGGACTTTTTTGCACCATGTTTCAAAGGAAGCCTGCTTTGAAAACGATTTGAGCTGTTTATGCTTCCCTGTTTGGTAAGAGGCTTTCACCGTTTTCCCCGTCATTTCGAGGTGGATGATGCCGCGTCCTCCTGATGCGGAAGCGGGTTTTAAGATGCACGATTTTTCTTTGGCAAGGAGGCGCAGTATATCCTGCGCGCTGGCCGCAAGCCTCGTGGCAGGCAAATAGGACTGGAGAATGGAGTCGGCCTTTAAAGCCTTGTAAACCGTCCATTTATCAGGGAGTCCAAGTCCGAGGAAGACCGTTTTCGGGTATTTTTTGAGCCATTCAACGATCGGTTTTGCTTTCTTCGATTGCTGATCGCGGCCGTAAAAGCAGCGGTCATAGATCACTTCGGGAATTTCCCGTTCGACTTCGTTCCACTGTCCCGATTTGGGGTGATATGTGAGCGCTTTAACAAATAGGGAGCCCGGAGAGATATCCAAAGGTGTAAACCGGATCAAGCGAATGCCGTATTCCGAAGCCATTTTCGCCAATTCCTCGGCATAATCTTTTTCATGATCGTTGGACAGCGACATAAATCCAAGCGTCAGCATGCATATTCCTCCTTGTTAAAAAACGCTTAGCCGGCCAAAGAAAAGGACGCGGCTAACTCTTTAAGCCGTGGGGACAATCATCATATACATGAACTTCTGTTAAATGATACGCCTGAAACTGCGGAAATAGGCATTTATAAATTGGAAATTTATTAAAAATATTTTTCGCCCTAAATAAAAGCCACTTGACCAATTTTATTGTTCAAACGCCTGTCCCATGTTATTTTTGTTCCGCAATCGGTTGATTTAATGGAATAAGACGTTCAAATAAACGCTGGATAATATCATGATGGAGATTGTGAAGAAATGGACTTCAATTAAAGGATAGGTTAGCGAAAGAAGACATATTTTGATATGATGGTTTGGATGTAAAAAAGATTTGACACCTTAACCATCTTTTTTTATACTCTGTATGTAAAAACTTTTTAACACCTATCTTATTGTGAAGGTGGAAATCTGATGAAAAATCAAATCAAGGAGTATCGAGAGAAAAAAAACATCTCGCAAGGAAAATTGGCAGACTTATGCAATGTGAGCAGACAGACGATTAATGCCATTGAAAACAATAAATATGACCCCAGTTTACAATTAGCATTTGATATTGCAAAAAATTTAGAAGTTAGGGTTGATATCTTGTTTTTAAATGAAAGGGAGGGAGAAGGATGAGCACTCGAAAAATGAGTTCAGCAATATCGGGTATAGCTGCTCTGATTGTGATAGGCTTTACAATTTATAAGATTGTTGTTGGAAAAGCTGTTGGATTTAACGAAGTTATGAGTATGGGTGCTTTGTTGATGATATTTTTTTCTGCTATCACTTGGGGAACAAAGAAAGAGCAAGATGGAATATTGCAGGAGGAAGAGCTCGGACAAAGGATTACAGAGAAAAGTTCGAAAGTGAGTTATTTTCTTCTGACATTTTTTATTTTTGGAGCAGTAGCTGCTGACCAATTTATAAACGAGACAATGAATATCTTTCTATTGCTGTTATTAGCGCTATCAATGATAACTTTACCTTTTATTGAGTTTTTAGTTGCAAAAAAATATCAGTAATATGTATAACTTTTTTCTCTAGCATGAAAATAAATTTCTGTAAGTAAAGGAAAAAGGCAATCCTAAAGAAGACGCAGCTTATTCATTTTTTAAATAGAGGCGAGTGTAAGGTGCTTCAGGTTCCTATTATGAAACAGTGTATCCTTAGATAATGATAGGCATAACGGGTCCCAGCTGCGGAAGGCCGTGTGCAGTCTAGGCAGCAATGACATCAGGTGAATGGAAGGCAGTTGAAAAATAAATGTATGTTTTAGGAATTTTTATCATCATGATTGCAATTGGCGCACTGATTGGCGCTGTGACGAATCACTTTGCGATCAAAATGCTTTTTCGCCCATATAAGGCGCATTACATATTCGGGAAGCGGATCCCTTTTACACCCGGTTTGATTCCGAAAAGACGTGATGAACTGGCGAGGCAGATGGGACAGATGGTCACAGGTCACCTGCTGACAACGGAGGGAATCCAAAAAAGGCTGACATCGGACGCGGTCAAAAAAGAGGCGCTCCAATTGGGGAGGCGGCTCTTGTCGCACGCAGGCCAATCGACGCTTACGCTTGGAGAAGCGCTCGAAAAAATCGGAATTGCCGATCCCGCCCAGAAGGCCGACCAATATGTGAACAAATGGACGGATGAAAAGCTGTCTGCCCTTTTGGAGGCGTATGAACATGAACCGCTGAAAGAGCTGATTCCTATAGAAGCACAGGAAAAGCTGAAAGAAAAAATCCCGATGGTGTCCGACTATATTTTGCAGCGGGCTGTCAGCTATTTTGAAAGTGATGAAGGGAAAAGCCGCCTTGGACATATGATTGACGATTTTTTGAAAGAGCGCGGCATGCTCGGGAGCATGGTGCAGATGTTTTTAGGCAACAGCAGCCTGGTTGACCGCGTTCAGCCGGAGATCATCAAGTTTTTGAAAAACGGTGAAACCGCACGGCTGCTGATGGATTTGCTTGAAAATGAATGGGACAAGCTGAAGGAGTATACTTTTAAAGAAGCGGATGACAAATGGAACCTTCAAACCTTGATCATGAAGATGAAACAAAAGCTGATGAAGCGATTTTCGCTCGCGCCTTTTTTTGAAAGAACGACAGGCTCATACGTCTCCATGATCGAACAGGAGGTTGAAAAACGTCTGCCGGAAGTGACCGACCGCCTTCTTGAAGAAGCAGGGCGCCGCCTGGAAGATATATTGAAAAGGCTCCAGCTTGAAGACATCGTAAAGGAGCAGGTCGACAATTTTCCGGTCGAGCGTCTCGAGGAAATGGTCTTGTCCATCTCGAAACGGGAGTTTAAGATGATCACGTATTTAGGCGGATTGCTTGGCGGAATCATCGGAGCGGTTCAAGCCCTCTTCGTGATCTTCATCTGAGAAATCGTCTGTATAACTGTGAAAAATACTCCATAGTTTGTTATAGTGGAGTGGTGCCATTTCCATGAGAGGAAATAACGGCAGGAAAGGAGCGTATGAACATGACGGTCAACTTGCACGATTCGGCTTATGATTTGGAGAAGGCATTGCGTGAAAGCGATGAATACTCCCGGTTGAAAAGCCTTTATGATGAGGTGAATGCCGATCAATCTGCCAAAAAGATGTTTGATAACTTTCGTGATATTCAGCTGAAGCTTCAGCAGAAACAGATGAACGGTGAAGACATCTCCCAGGAGGAAGTCGAACAGGCGCAAAAATCCGTAGCGCTTGTCCAGCAGCATGAAAAAATTTCTCAGCTGATGGAAGCAGAGCAGCGGATGAGCGTGCTGATTGCCGAACTGAACAAAATCATCATGAAGCCGCTGGAAGAACTTTACGGAAATCCGGAAAGCTAATAAAAAACCCCCTCTTTACATGGAAAAGAGGGGGTTTTTAACTAGGTGAATAAATAACTTTCATAATCATTTAAAAAAAGACTTGTCAATTTGTGAAATTGTTGCGATAATACTAAATGTAAGTGCTTTCATAGTTTGCCGGGATACGATCATGATAAACTGACTTGCGGCAAAATGTTAAGGGGTACAGAGAAAATGAACAGATTTTGTTGAAGGAAAGCACGACAACTTCCGGTCAAATAAAAGGGGTTCATTATATACAGCGAATTGAATGAAAAGGGGCATTGAATTCGCTGTTTTCGGATATTTTAGGGAGAAATCATGATCGTATCCAAAAAGATGCGAAGCAAAAGCCTGTTTTTCACAGGCTTTTTTTATTTGAACAAAAGAGCTCTGTTCTAAAGAGGCGGATCAGGACATATTCTCTGTAATAGATTCAGTCATCAAAGAAGGGGGACCTCCAAGTGTCAAAACAAATGCTTGCGCTCAATATAGACGGAACGCTGCTTCGGACAAACGGACGGCTTCATCCCGCAACGAAGGAAGCGATAGAATATGCAAAGAAAAAAGATGTATATGTTACGCTTGTCACAAACAGGCATTTTCGCTCGGCGCAAAAAATCGCCAAATCGCTTAAACTCAATGCAAAACTGATTACCCACAGCGGGGCCATTATTGCCGACAATATTGATGAACCATTGTTGGAAAAAAGGATTTCCGAAGAAAAAACGTTCAACCTTGTTCAAATATTGGAGAGCTATGATTGCAATATACGAATCCTCCATGAAAAATATTCAATCGGCAACCGCAAAAAAACAAACTCCAATCTGCTTGGCAAAACGATGATCCATCCGTCTGATCCGATCTTTTATCCCGTGCAGTTCGTTGATTCCTTAAGCGATATGCTGATGGATGAACCGGTCAGTGCGCCGGTTATTGAAGTTTATTGTACAAAAGAGCAGCAAGAGGATATCAAAGAAACGATCAAAGGCGCTTTTCCTTCGGTCGATATCATCGAGGCTGGAGAAAAAATGCTGATCGTCCACAAAGGCGTTTCAAAAGAATCGGGCTTGACCATGCTTGCCGCAGATCTTGGCTTCAATATGGACGATGTCGTCGCGATCGGCCATGACATCGATGATCTGCCGATGATTGAGCTTGCGGGACTCGGTGTGGCAATGGGCAATGCCGTCCAGGAAGTCAAGCAAAAAGCCGATTGGGTGACGCGATCCAATGATGAGCAGGGCGTCGCCTATATGATTAAAGAATATTTCAGAATGCAGCAGAGCAAAGGCTTTCTTAAAAAATTCCATATTAGAAAAGTATAATCCGACAACATCCCCGTTTTCGTTTTGGAAACGGGGATTCGTTTGTTACGGGCATAATCCGGAATGTTAAATGCGGGGAGGGGAGGCCTTTTTGCCGGCCCGGATTGATTTTGCCCGGTTATTTTTGTACACTAAAGAAAGTTTTGAAACGAAAAAGGTGATGAGATTGCGCATTTATATAGAAGGGCTTCAAGATGAAAGATTCCAGCGGCCCCTTGAGCACATAGCCAACCTATTTTTTGAAGAGTCCGAGGTTGTTTTCGCTGAAGAAGAAACAGCCGACCTTGCGATTGTCCTCCGCTATGAGCGGGACGAGGCATCAGTCAGCGCATCTGGAGCGATCAAAGATACGGACATCAAAGCCGACTGCACGAAATCACTTGCGCCCGGTTTGTCGGAGAAAGAAGCGTTCAAACAGGTGAAAAACACCGTTTCCTATATTTATTTAACGATGCTGCAAAAGCATACGGGGATCGTGCAGAAGTGGGGCATCTTGACAGGCGTCCGTCCGACAAAGCTGCTTCACAAAAAACTGCAGAGCGGCTTGTCAAAAGAGCAGGCTCATGCCGAATTAAAAAGAGATTACTTAATTCATGAAGAAAAGATCGAACTGATGCAAAACATCATCGACCGGCAGCTGAAAGCTGTTCCTGATTTATACGAATTGGACAGGGAAGTCTCGATTTATATCGGCATCCCGTTCTGTCCGACAAAATGCGCCTACTGTACGTTTCCAGCTTACGCCATCAGGGGGCAGGCCGGACGGGTCGGTTCATTTTTGTGGGGTCTGCACTATGAAATGCAGAAAATCGGCGAATGGCTCAAAACCCATCATGTGAAAATTACGACCGTTTATTTCGGCGGGGGCACACCGACAAGCATTTCCGCGGAAGAAATGGATCTTTTGTATGAAGAAATGTACCGCTCCTTTCCCGATGTGGAAAATATCCGTGAAATTACGGTTGAAGCAGGCCGCCCTGACACCATCACAGAGGAAAAGCTCGCCGTTTTAAACAAATGGAACATCGACCGCATCAGCATCAACCCGCAATCGTACGAAAATGAGACACTGAAGGCGATCGGACGCCATCATACGGTTGAAGAGACGATTGAAAAATATCATTTGTCACGAAAGCACGGCATGTCGAACATCAATATGGATTTAATCATCGGCCTTCCGGGCGAAGGCGTCAAAGAATTCCAAAACTCCCTTCGCGAAACGGAAGCATTAATGCCGGAGTCACTGACAGTCCATACATTGTCATTTAAACGGGCATCTGAAATGACGAGAAACAAGCACAAATACAAAGTGGCCGACCGCGGGGAAATCGTCAAGATGATGGATGATGCAGTGTCCTGGACAAAACAGCACGGCTATCATCCCTACTATTTGTACAGGCAAAAAAACATCCTCGGCAATCTTGAAAATATCGGTTACTCTTTGCCGGGACAGGAAAGCATCTACAACATTATGATCATGGAAGAAAAGCAGACGATCATCGGCATCGGCTGCGGAGCGGCAAGTAAATTTGTCGATCCGAACACAGGAAAAATCACGCATTTCGCCAATCCGAAGGATCCCAAAACATATAACGACAGGTTTGAACACTACACAGAGGAAAAACTTCGCTACCTGTCTGAGCTTTATGAACAGGACGCCAAAAGCGGGTTTCATAGGGCTTAAATCTGAACTGCCGGCCTAACCGGCAGTTTTTTTGTGAAATGAAACTTCAGACTTAAAAAAAGGTTTTGGAGATTAAAAGTGGAATAGTAAAGCTAACGTCTTTTGAAAACGCATTCGCGGAGGTGCTGAAAGTTGGAGTATATCAAATGGAAAGACAGGGGCGAGATGTTTGAGATTGTCCTGAATCGACCAGAGGCGTATAATGCCTTACATGTCCAAATGCTTGAAGAGCTGAAAGAGGCATTGACCCTTGCTTCGGAAAGTGAAGCGATGCTTTTGCTTCTGAAAGGCAGCGGAAAGGGATTTTCAGCGGGAGGCGACATCAACATGATGCTGTCCACCGATGAAAAACTGTCAGAACTTGTGATTGATACGCTTTCCGATATTGCAATGATGATCTACAGCATGCCGAAGATTACGGTCGCGGCCGTCCACGGTGCGGCGGCGGGGCTGGGGTTGAGCCTTGCACTCAGCTGTGATCATGTGCTTGCCGACAAAGGAGCAAAGCTGGCGATGAACTTTATCGGCATCGGTCTTGTCCCTGATGGCGGCGGGCATTTTTTTCTGGAACGGCGAATTGGTGAACGCGCCGCCAAAGAACTGATTTGGAGCGGCAAAAAGCTGACGGCTGATGAAGCGAGGAGGCTTCAGCTGGTTGATGCGGTATTTGACGGGGATCTCGACCGCCATGTTGGGGCGCATCTCGAAAAACTGCTCGAATCGCCGCTTTCGGCCATGATTGAGACGAAAAAAATTTATCAGACTTTGAATGCCGGCCGTCTTCGCACAACGCTTGATCTTGAAAAAGTGTCCCAGATCAAAATGAGAAGGACAAGCGATCATCAAGAAGGAATCAGGGCGTTTCTGGAAAAGCGGCAACCCCGGTTTAATCGCCAATGACTAAAGGCACGAATGGGATGGCGGTCATGGGAATGAGGTTTGAAACGATTTGTAAAAAAATTTAAACTTTTATAAAATGATTCATAAGACACAGGTTGTTGGAGCCGAGGGGGCGGAGAAAATTGAGACAAAAGATTCCATCTGAATTCGTTGCTGCAAAGCTGAATGACTGGTACAACGCCATTCGGAAAAATCAGGTCGCCGCCAGTGAATCATTAAAAGCCGAAATTTTAAACGACTTTCAAGACATGGAAGAAAATCAGGATGTCCTGCTTTATTATTCGCTGCTAGAATTCAGGCATAAGCTGATGCTCAGCTATTTGAAACCAGAAAAAACAGAAAATATTGAAAAAAACCTTCGGGATTTGGAAGAAAAAGAAGACCAAATGACGGGGTTATTAAACTATTACTATTGGTTTTTTAAAGGAATGTACGAATTTAAGCAAAAGCAGTTCGTCAAAGCGATCGACTGTTATAAAATGGCTGAACAAAAAGTGAGCGTATTGGCAGACGAGGTTGAAAAGGCAGAGTTTTATTATAAGCTTGCGGAAATTTATTATTATATCAACCAGCGGTACCTTTCGATCAACTATGCGGAGCTGGCTTCCGAGATTTTTAACAAATACGAAACACTGAAAGAAAAAAAGATTTTTTGCGATTTTATCATTGCCGGCAATTGGGTTGAATCGATGAAATATGGTGATGCGCTGACAAGTCTGTCCAATGCTTTAGAAGATGCGAAAAAAATCGAAAACAGCCATTTGACGGCATCCGCACATTTCAATTTGGGGAATTGCTACTTTTATCAAGGATTATACCGCGAAGCTTCCGACCACATGGAGAGCGCTCTTTCCATTTTCAAACAGGAAAGTTCATCATATATTCCAAAGGTTCTCTACAATTTGATGTACGTCCATCTGAAACAGGCCAATTTTGCTGTAGCTGCCGAATGTTACGAAAAAGGCATCAAAAGTGCGGCATCTCTCGGCGATGAAGAACATGCGGCAAAGCTGAATATTCTGCGGGGACTGTATTTAGACGGAGGGGACCAAATCGCTGTGGAACGCGGATTTGATTATTTGGAGTCGAAACATATGTATTCTGTTGTCGAAGAACTGGCATTAGACGCGGCTCAATATTATAATAAAGTTGAGCGGCTGAAAGATTCCATTTTTTATTATGAAAAGGGCGCTCAGGCAAGACGAAAAATTCAAAGGGGAGATGCGTTGTATGAAAGTTAAGCTGCTGGTTGTCGCGTTGTCGTTGGCTTGTGTGTTGACGTCTGCGAGCTTTTTGTCGGAAAGCGGAAAAGCCCCTTCGCTGTATGCGGACAAAATGATCACGACTTCGGACGGGAATACAACGGCATAGGAGGCGCACTTTAGTCTATGGAGGATTTAGGAAGCCCGGCGGAAAAAGAGTGGAAATCGTTTTGGTCAGTTTCTCTGTTTTTGGTGCTGGGCGCGGCTGGAACTGCTGTCTTCAATCCGGTCTTTCAGTTGGAAGACATGCCGTTTCGCATTTTCGACGTTTTCATCATCTCTGTGCTGATCGCAAACGGTCTCTATTTTTGGCAGAGACATAAAGGCATTGCATTTGTGTCGTTTTTGCTCGGATTGCTTAACCTCGGCTTGTTGGCCGCGTTGATTCTCGGGTAAACAAGCAGTCAAAGGACGGGCGGCGGAACACCGGTGTCTGCTTCAAAGCGCCGCCTCGCGATTTCTTTTATCTTTGGAACACGATCATTTTACCGGACGAATGAACTACACGGTGGGTATGGTCCGAGAATTGTTTTTCCTTCAACAGCTTTTTTCCTTTTTCTTTTGCTTCTTCCTCATTCATCGCTTCAAACCGTTCATTCAGCAAGGTTTCCCCCGAAGGATCGAAAGCGGTTACATAATATGTTTCCATTTATATTCTCCTTTCACAAATAAAGATCTGTTTGTTTAAATTTATATAAAAATCAAAAAAATCCTTTTTAAATTTGTATGACTAACGTATGATTGTAAATTGGAAGGAGGAGTTTTTGATGCTGAAAATCGATCATGTAACGAAAAAGTTCGGTTCTTTTACAGCGGTGAACGATCTGACGCTCGAGATCCCCGAGAAAGAAATGTTCGGACTGCTTGGTGCAAATGGAGCGGGAAAAACGACGACGTTTCGAATGATACTGGGCCTTTTGAATGCGACAGAAGGCGCGGTGACCTGGAAGGGGAAGCCGATCAATTACAATGTCACCGGCAGCATCGGCTATTTGCCGGAGGAACGCGGACTGTATCCGAAGCTGAAAGTAAGAGATCAGCTCGTATACCTCGGCCGTCTGAAAGGCATGTCAAAACAGGACGCGCTTAAAGAAATGGATAAATGGCTGGAAAAATTCCACATTACAGAATATGCGGATAAAAAGGTTGAAGACCTCTCAAAGGGAAACCAGCAAAAGATTCAGTTCATCACAGCTGTTCTGCACAAACCCGACCTTTTGATTCTCGATGAGCCGTTCAGCGGACTCGATCCTGTCAATGTCGAGCTGTTAAAGGACGCGGTTGTTTCCCTGAAAAACAGCGGAACGTCCATCGTCTTTTCGAGCCACAGGATGGAGCATGTTGAAGAGCTCTGTGAACACGTCTGCATTTTGCAGCGCGGCACGCCGGTCGTTCAAGGAAGATTAAAAGAAATCAAGCGTTCTTTTGGCAAAAAGAACGTCACGATCCACTCAGATGACGACTTGAGTTTTCTCAAAGAAGCGAGCGGGATTACAAAGTGGAGAGAGATTTCTGACGGCGTCAGGCTGCAAATCGAGAATGAGGACATTTCCCGGGAGCTGTTTTCCATGCTTCAAGGGCGCGGGTTTATCCGAAAGTTTGAACTGGAAGAGCCTTCTTTGCATGATATTTTCATTGAAAAGGTAGGTGCCCGTTATGAGTAGGTTTTGGATTGTCCTTTTTCATACATATATAAGCAAGCTGAAAACGAAGTCTTTTATCATCTCGACTGTGATCACACTTGCACTGGTGATGGTCGTCACAAACCTGGGCTCAATTATTTCCATGTTTGACAGTGACGGCGGTGAAGCGGATAAAATCGCCGTCATTGATGAAGCGAATCAGCTGTATGAGCCATTTTCCCAGCAGGTGAAGGCGATTGACAAGGATCATGAGCTGAAGCTTGAAAAAGCGAAGAAGACTGAAAAAGAGCTGGAACAAGACGTAAGAGATGATAAGCTTGACGGGATCCTCATTTTAGCCAAGGATCAAAAAGGCGAAGTCTCCGGAACATATAAGGCGCTTGATATCGCTGAGAAGTCATCTGTTTCCACGATTGAACAGGCGCTTTCACAAACGAAAATCGCCGTCGGCACGGCTGAGCTGAATGTGCCGCCGGAAAAGCTGAATCAGCTTTTTGCACCGGTTAAAATCAAAAGTGTCGCTCTGAAAGAAGGGGCCAAAACGGAGGAAGAGCTGGAGAAGGCGTCAGGCCTTGTCTATATCGTCCTGTTTGTCATCTATATATCTGTCGTGATGTATGCATCAATGATCGCGACTGAAGTGGCAACCGAAAAATCGTCCCGCGTCATGGAGATTTTAATTTCCAGTGTACCGCCCGTTCAGCAAATGTTTGCCAAATTGTTCGGGATCGCCCTCTTGGGGGTTACACAGCTGGCCGTCCTGATTCTGGCAGGCTATATGTCCCTGCAGGCAAACGCAGAGAATGCAGGCGGAGCGGCAGAACAGATTAAAGGCTTTTTCGACCTATCCGGTGTTCCTGTGGCAACGCTCGTTTACGGCGTGATTTTTCTGGCGCTCGGCTATTTCCTTTATGCAACGCTTGCCGCATTTCTCGGCAGCATCGTCAGCCGGATAGAAGACGTTCAGCAGACGATTTCCCCGATGATCTTTTTGGTTGTCGCCGGATTTATGATTGCGATGTTTGGTTTAAACGCGCCTGACTCACCATTTATTACGGTCACTTCCTTCATTCCGTTTTTCGCCCCGATGATTATGTTTCTCAGGGTGGGAATGCTTGATATTCCGTTTTGGGAGGCGGCGCTTGGCATCGGCATCACCGCCGCAACCATCATCATTCTCGCGGTCATCGGTGCGCGGGTTTATAAAGGCGGCGTTCTCATGTACGGCCACGGAGGCGGGCTGAAAAATATCAAACAGGCGCTTCGCCTGTCCAAAGACGAATAGTGAGAATAGGAGAAAAGCAGCTTGAAAGAAAAGCTGCTTTTTCCGGTTGATCAATAGAACGTGCATTCGCCTGAAAGCCGTGATAGAATGAGGGCAGAAATTGTTTTATAAAAAAGGAGCAGAAGATTGACAAACATCACCTTCATTCACGCTGCCGATCTGCATCTGGACAGTCCGTTCCACGGCCTCAGCCGGCTTCCTGAAGAGGTATACCGCAGGATCAAAAACAGCACATTTCAGAGCGCGGCGAATGTGTTTCAGCTTGCCGTAGATGAGCGGGCTGATTTCATGCTGCTGGCCGGCGATCTTTTCGATGAAGCGAACCGCAGCTTAAAAGCCCAAATGTTTTTGCGCAATCAATTTTTAAAACTCCGGGAAAACGATATTAAGGCTTATGTCATTTTCGGAAACCATGATCATTTGGGCGGGGAATGGACACCTGTTGAATGGCCTGACAATGTCCACATTTTTTCTGCGGAGGACATTGAAGAAAAGCCGTTTTACAAAGACGGCCGGCTTGCGGCGAGCATATATGGATACAGTTATCCGGAGCGCTCGGTATTTGCGAACAAAGCTTCCGAAATGAAAAAAACGACGGACGCCCCCTTCCATATCGGCATGATCCACGGCACGCTTGCAGGGGAAAGCGGCCATGATCCATACTGTCCCTTTTCTCTGCAAGATCTAAAAAACGGCCAGATGGATTATTGGGCGCTCGGCCATATTCATAAACGACAGGTCATTTCATCCGGACATCCGGCGGTGATTTATCCGGGAAACACACAATCCCGCCATATGAAGGAAACCGGTGAGAAAGGCTGCTATCTCGTCAAGGCTCATGAAGGCGAACTTTCCTTTGCCTTTAAAGCGGTTTCGGATGTGCTCTGGGAAACGGTTGATCTCGATATATCGGAAACAAAACATTTAACAGACTTAATCGATCTGATCGAAGGCGTCTTTCAATCATTCAGAAATCAAGGAAAACCCGCCTGCATCAAAGCCGTGCTGACCGGAGAAGCTCCCCCTTATTTGAGGGAAGGGTCGGCGGGAATCACAGATGAGCTGCTTGACATTTTTCATGACCAGGAGCTGGAAGAAGAACATTTCATCTGGCTCGCCGCTGTCGAAGACCGGACTGACAGAGGGATGGAGGACTTGGAAAGCGATTCGTTCTTCCGGGAGCTCACACGTGAAATTAATGATTTTGAGGATATCGGCCTGATTCTCGCCGATTTGGAGAGACACCCCGTTTTCAGAAGGTATGGAGAGCGCTTTGAGAAGGAAGATGTTCACGACATTCGCATTCAGGCGCAAAATGCTCTGCTTCATGGGCTGAAGATGATCAGGAAGTAAGGGAGGATACGGGGTGAATATTCACGCAATACATATATACGGATACGGGAAGTTTGCCAATCAGATATTTCGCCTTTCGCCTTCCGGCCTTCACTTAATCTACGGGCTGAATGAAGCCGGAAAAACGACGCTGATGTCCTTTATTGAGAGCATGCTGTTCGGCTTTCCGAAAACGAAGCGATACGTGCCGAAAACAGGCGGAATCTACGGGGGAATGCTGGAAGCCCGGCATCCCGAACTGGGTCATATCCGCATTGAACGGATTGCGGGAAAGCCTGAACGGGTCACCGTATATTTAGAAGATGGAAGCACCCGGCCGGAGGCGTTTTTGAAACAGCTGCTGTCAGGCATCGACAGGCGGCTGTATAAAGCGGTCTACTCATTTGATGTGTTCGGGCTTCAAGAGATTCATCAATTCAGCCGTGATCAAATGGACAAGTTTTTGCTTTTCTCAAGTCTGTTCGGATCAGACGTCGTATCCAAAATGGATGAAGCTTTGAGAAAAAGGCAGGAAGAGCTGTTTAAGCCGAATGGCCGGAAGCCGGAGCTCAATCAGGAGCTTGAACATTTAAAAAAGCTTTCTGAAGATCTGAAAAAGGCGAAAGCGCGCGAAGGCGACTATCAGCAAATCGTAAACGGAAAAAAAGCCGCGGAAGCGTCCATTAAGGAGAACGAACGGCTGCTGAAAGACCTGATGCACTCGATCGCGCAAATTGAACAGGCGATCGAGATTCATCCGCTGAAGGAAGAGGAGCGGCGGCTGGCCGCAGAGCTTGAGGCGGACGGGGCCGCAGAAAGCGGCTTCCCGGAGGGAGGGCTTTTTGAGCTTGAAAAGTACGAATCCCACCTTCATCCAAAGGCCGCTCAGCTGAAGGCGCTGCAAGAAAAAAAACGCGATTTGAAGCAGCAGGCGGCGGCTCTTGCGCCGCATGAAGGCTATTTGCGGCATGAAGCGAAAATCGAAGAGCTCTTATCAGAGCATCCGTTTTACCAATCATATACCGAGACAATCATGACGCTGACGGACAAGCTGAAGCAGACGAATGAAAGGGTTCAGGCCGGGATGAAGCGGCTGAAGATCGATCATGAAGCGGACATTCTCAAGGCGGACACCACATACGAGTACGAGTGGAAGCTTGAGGAGACGGTTCAGACTTTTCTCAGATTGCGCGAAGAGAAACGAACCCTTGATGAACGCTTTGAACAGGCGCGGATCAATCTTGAGGAGGCGGAACAGGCCTGTTCTGATGTTGAAGGCGAAGTGATGCCGGATGATATCCGCAAACAAAAGGAGGAAGCGCTGAGCCGTTTGACAGCAGCCGGCGGAGGGGCCTTGAAACGTGAAGAGCTGCTGCGCCAGCTGTCATTTCTGAAGCGTGAACAAAACGAGCGGATGAAAAAAAGGAAAACCGCTGCTGCCGCGGCGCTGACAGCGGCAATTGCAGCAGGCGCCGCAGCGGTGTTTTTCAAAGCTTGGCTTCCGGCCGCTTTGATCATTCCCTTATCGCTCGTGTTGATTCTTTTCGCATTGAAAAAGCCGGAGCCGTCCTCTGTTATGGCTTTCATGGAAAAGCAGCTTGAAGATGCCGAACGCGGTGCAGCGGAAAATGGCCCGGAACTGAAACGCTTAAGAGAAGCGCTGTGGAGGGACGACCAAAACAGACAGCTGCTCATGGCCAAACAGTCTGAATTGAAGCAAAAAGAGGCGGAATACGAACGGGCGATTCAAAAATTCGAAGAATGGGAAAAAGATTTTTTTCCCTATCAGGAGCAAATCGATCGCTATTTAAAAGAGCTGAACCTGGGAATTGATCCGTCCTTTTTATCCGATGCTTACGCTTTGATGAAGGAACTTTCCACGAGGATATCCGAAAAGAGGGAAATGGAAGACGAACTTCGGAGCTTGAAGGCAAAAAAAGCATCGTTTGAAGAGCGCTTAAGACGGCTCGCCACATTGCTCCTTCAATCTGAAGGCAGCGTGCAGGAGCTGATGTTCAAGCTGAAACACGAGCTTGATTCACAAAAAGAAAAGCTCCTGAAAAAACAGGAGGCAGAGCTGTCTATTCAACATACGGATGAGCAAATCAAAGAATTGTCGGAGGAAGCGGAGTACTTCAAATCACAAATCACCGCATTGTTTCAAAAGGCTGGAGCAAACGGCCGGGATAGGTTTATTGAACTGGCGAAGCGCGATGAGTTCAAAAAAGAAGTGAAACTAGAGCTCAGCCGGATCAAAGCTGAGATCAGCAAAAAAGACGAAAGGGCCGTCATGCTGGCGTCCGCTCATTCTCTTGCCGATCTTAAAGAAAAGCTTGAAGGAGCCAACGAACAAAGGAACAGGACGGAAATTCAGCTGAAAGAAGAAAGGGAAAAGGCTGCTATGCTTTTGGCAGAGCAGCGCAGGCTTGAAGAATCCGGAACGGTTTCCGAGCTCACACACCTGGTGGAAATGCAAAAAGCGCGGGTCACCGAACTCGCCAAAAACTGGGCCTCTGTCAAGCTTGTCAGGCAGGCGGTGAAAAACAGGATAGAAGACCATAAGAAGGTTCGTCTTCCGAAGCTTTTGCATACAGCAGAATCTTTATTAAAGCCGTTAACAGACGGACGATATGAAAACATTTATTTTTCCGAAACAGATGACGCCATGATGGTCATGAGGAAGGACAGAGCTGTGTTTTACGCACACGAGCTTTCCCAGGCCACATGTGAACAGCTTTATTTGGCGATCCGCTTTGCGCTCGCCCTGTCCCAGCAAAAACGCATCAATCTGCCTTTCCTGCTTGATGACAGCTTCGTCCATTTTGACCGAAAAAGGTTTAAACAGGTGCTGGACATATTAAAACGCCTGTCAGGCGAAGAGCAGCAAATATTATACTTTACATGTCATGAACATGTGAGAGAAGCTTTCCGCGAGGGAGAGGTGACAATGCTTTCTCCAAGTCTGCACCAGATGGAAAAATAAGGTTAATGTCAATCTGTCAATAAATGGTCTGTGTTATAATGAATTTATGTAAGAAAACGGAGGGAGCTTTAAAATGGCAAAAGGTATTATGCTGCATGAAGTCGGCGAACAGGTCGATATGTATCTGCTTATCAAATCGTCGACAAAAGGGATCGCAAGCAACGGAAAACCGTTTTTAACACTGATGCTCCAGGATCAGTCGGGAGATATTGAAGCAAAGCTTTGGGACGCCAAGCAACATGATGAAACGACTTATGGACCGCAGACGATCGTCAAAGTGGTCGGAGACATTCATCATTACCGCGGGCGGAACCAGCTGAAACTGAGAAACATCAGACCTGCGGCCGAACATGAAAACGTCCGGATCGACGATTTTCTGGAGACCGCCCCGATCCCCAAAAATGAAATGATGGATACGGTCACCCAATATATTTTTGAAATGAAAAACCCGAATATTCAACGAATCACGAGACACCTCGTCAAAAAATACGGAAATGAATTTATGGACTTTCCGGCTGCGACGAAAAATCATCATGAGTTTGTATCTGGACTGGCATACCATGTTGTCTCGATGCTGAAGCTGGCGAAATCGATCGCGGACCTGTACCCGACGCTCGACCGGGATCTGCTGTATGCCGGTGTCATTTTGCATGATCTCGGGAAGGTCAAAGAGCTCTCCGGCCCGGTGTCAACCACCTATACGGTTGAAGGGAATCTGCTCGGCCATATTTCAATTATGGTGACGGAGATCTCAAAAGCCGCAGAAGAGCTGCAAATTGATACCGAGGAAGTGCTGATTCTTCAGCATTTGATTTTAAGCCACCACGGCAAACCTGAATGGGGAAGCCCGAAGCCGCCGATGGTCAAAGAGGCGGAGGTCCTTCATTATATTGACAATCTTGACGCGAAAATCAATATGATGGACAGGGCGCTCGAACGGGTCAAGCCTGGTGAATATACGGAACGCGTCTTTGCTTTGGATAACCGCTCCTTTTACAAGCCTAGTTTTCATAAATAAACGTCATAACTTGTCTCCTTTTTGCATAATGTCTGATATACAGTTTATTGAAAAAGGGGGATGAGCCATGCTGCTGTTTCCGTGGTGGGTCTACCTTTGCATCGTCGGCATTATATTCAGCGCTTATAAGCTGATGGCGACCGCAAAGGAAGAGGAAAAGATCGATCAGTCGTTTATAGAAAAAGAAGGCCGCATTTATATCGAGCGCATGGAGAAGGAAAAAGAAAGGCGAATGAAGCGTTCTGCCGATGACAAAAACGAGGGTTCAGAGAAAAATGAACATTCCATCGCATAATAAAAAGCTGTCCTCACCCCTTAGGGATGGACAGCTTTTTTTGCGACATCAGCTGTTGCTGTTGGTGTTTGTCTGTGACTGATCGATCTGTTTTTTCAGCTCTTTGTCTTTGACTTTTAAATCAGCGTCTTTCACAAGCTTGTCTATGACAGATTGAAGCTCAGTTTGATCGTTTAGCTTTTGTTCTTCAACTTCTTTTTTCAGTTCTTTTTTCATATCATCATATTTGCCGCGCTCTTCGGTTTTCTTAATGATATGGTAGCCGTAATCCGTTTTGACCGGTTCGCTGACTTCGCCTGTTTTCAATGCGAAAGCGGCTTTGCTGAATGTTTTATCCATTTCGCCTTCTTTGGCAAACCAGCCGAGATCGCCGCCTTTTTCAGCTGTGCCGTCAGTTGAATACTCTTTTGCAAGGTCTTCAAACTTTTCGCCTTTTTTCAGCTTTTTCTCAACTTCTTCTGCGGTTTTCTTGTCTTTGACAAGAATGTGGCTTGCGCGGATTTTGCCTTTTAGGCTGTCATAATACTCTTTTACGTCATCATCGGTTACTTTTATGTTATCCTTTGCGGCTTTTTTCATGAGAAGCTCGTATTTAATCTGATCTTTGACATAGTCTTCGCCTTTTTGCTTAATGAGTGAATCAAGCTGGTCTCCCATTGATTTTTTGTACTCGTTCAGCTTTTTGTCGATTTCTTTATCGGTGACATCGTATTTGTCATCGAGTACCTTTTTCTGAACAAGCATGTTGAGCGCGTCCGCTCCGGCGTTTTCTTTAAGGGTTTGGTAAAGGTCTTCTTTTGTTATGTTTCCAGCTTTTGTTTCAGCAACAACCTGAGAATCTCCTCCGCTACATGCGCTGAGAGCCAGCACGCTTGTTGCTGTTATCGCCGCAATTGCAATTTTCTTCATAAATGCAAACACTCCTAATCTTAACAGTTTAAACTTCCTTTAAATTGTATCATATCATATTCTGACATGCTGTAAAAAGAATTTCAACAGAGGGGCATCCGTCTAGTCAAATTTTCTCGGCGGTCATACACATATAGTGATCAAGAAAAGGAGGTCAATAACATGAGCGGAGGATACTCAAGCGGTTTTGCTTTATTGGTCGTGTTATTCATTTTGTTAATCATCGTTGGTGCAGCTTATCTGTGCTAAACCTGGAAAATAGGAAAAGAACCGCCAATTCCGGCGGTTCTTTTCTTTTTCCGAGAGCCTAATCGTTTCATGACATTCGTGCATACACTAATGTAACGACTGGGGCAGAGGAGGTGTCAATATGGGCGATGGTTACGCAGGAGGTTTCGCCGGCGGTTTTGCACTGTTGGTGGTACTGTTCATTTTATTAATTATTATTGGTGCTTCTTGGATATGCTAATGAAAAAGGATAGCTCCCTTACATTCTGAAGGGCAGCTATCCTTTTTCTTTACACTGTAAAGGAAATCTCAATGAATGATGAGATCAATAAAATTAAAATCAGCACGTTAATCATTCTAAATACCTTATCCTGCCGTTCTTCAGGAATCTCTCTGACAAGGCATAAAGAGTTTGTAAGCTTGTTTATGTTAAACACAGTGAAGACCGCAAACAAGATGAAATAAAAAAGAATAATAGGAGATCCCCCTCTCTGTTTCTGCTCCATATTACATTACCAAATATTTATTAAAAAAGATAGAAAATAGACTGAAAAAAAGGATTTTCCAGCGCTTATTCCGCTTATTTTTGTATTAAAATATCAAAATCGTCTGCTTCCTGATCAACAAAGCAATTCTTCGGCGCTTTGACCAGTTTCCAGGCAAACAAAAAGTCCGGCAGGCAGTAGCCGAAATGGATGCTGGAAATGATGCAGAAATAATGGGCGAAGCTCGGCATCACTGCTCCCGCGTAAAACAAAATCGGTGTAATCACGAGGAATGGGCAGAGAAGAGAAGTCAGCATCGTATTTTTCGGAATTTCTCTCCATGTTCTCATTTTCAGCCAAAAAATCTTTTTTTCTATTTTTTTCTTCGTCAACATCGGTACAATGTGAAGGATCTTATGGGCGATAATCGCAGCAATTAAAAGCCCGGCAAACAAAAGCGCATGATCGCCTCTCTGAACGGTTTGCGGATGAATAAGCTGCATAGCCAAATATTCAGGAATAAAAAATAAAATCATTAAACTGACGGCACTGAGCACGATGCGCATGCCTCCATAATCTTTGATCAGATTGATGGTTTTCCAGCAACTCATGAATAACATCCTTCCGTTTCAAAACTCATATATGAAATCCTCAGAATAATTTACTCCCTTGGATGAGAAAAATCAATCCCTTTTCGAAAAAAAGTTCGTTATTTTAGAAAGAATTTAGGGGCTTTTAAAGGAACGGAAAATTTTCCGCTGAACTTTCATCAGAAGCTAATATCGGCTAAAATAAGAGAAAGGGTGAGAGAAGTGACGAATATGAAATCATTGGAACAGCGTCTTGAGCGGCTGGAATTTTATACGAGGCTGCTTTTGAGCACACTAGATTTAAGCGAATATCCATATTATAAAATGCTGATTGAACAGGGCTTATCCGAGGAAGAAGCAAAGGAGACGGAAAAGCTGTGCGAGGAACTTACAAAGGAACTGGAAGCGCAAAAAGCGCAAGGATATGTGATGTTCGATCATCTCCTTACGCTTTTTGCCGGGCAGTTAAATGAAAAACTTGAAGTGCACGAAACGATTTTCGCCCTTCACAGACAAGGTCTTTACAAACCGCTGATGAGCGAGTTCATCAGCATCATCAAGCGATATGATCTGGCTTAATTTTTAATTGGCTCAAGCGGTTTGTCCATTTCTATCGATTCCCCGGCTTCTTTTGCTGGTTCTTTTTTCTTCATTTTGCCCTCTTCGCTGACAAATTCATTTTCAATGTTGGTAAACGATTTTTCGAAAATTTCCATGAAATCATCGCCGTAAATATGGCGGATGATGGACATCATTTCCACGATTTCAGGGAATTTTCCGTACAGCTGATGCAGGGGCTGGGCGCCTTTTAAAACAGCGTTCCGGGATGGGTCATAGGACTCAAGGATTTTAAGAAATACCTCTTCGCCTTTCGGGGTCAGCTGAATGTACGTATTGCGTTTATCGTTTAATTTTTTGGAAAATTCAAGATATCCTCTTTCCTCAAGCTTTTTGGAAAAATTAAACGCCGTGGATACATGCATGACACCAAACTTCGCAATTTCTGAAATGGAAGCTCCGTTCAGCTGGTAGGCAATCCACAAAATATGGTGTTCGTTAATGTTCAGATCATAAGGCTTAATCCACTGCTGCCAATCCTTTTCGATCGATTTCCAAAGCGCCTTGCTGAGCTGTGCCATTCGCTGGCTGAATAAAAGGGCTTCTTTCACTGAATAGGGCTCTTCCGCTCGATTCATTCACTTCACCTGCTTCTCTTTATCTTATAATTTCTATTATGCCAATAAAATAAAGATTAATAAAGATGTAAATTTACGAAATTTTTAAAAAATCCTTTTTTCGGTGTTAATTCAACATTTTGATTAAAAAAAGAGCGTGAAAATGACCATTCACACCCCTTTTTAAAGGTTCTTTTTTTTCGCTGAATATATTAGTTTTGTAAGGTTTTCTCCAGTTGTTTGATCTTCTCTTCAATATCAGCGATTTCTTTTTTCAGGTTCTCCTGATGAGGCTGGATTTCCTTGCGCCACTCCTGGATGGACGTCTGCAGTTCGCTGCTGACATCTTTGATGATTTCAGCGCCTTCTCTGGCGGTTTTGACAACCTGTTCTTTTAAAGCACGTCCGTCGGTTTTCAGTCTATTGACAGTGTCTTCAAACTTTCCGCAATTTGATTTGAGCTGTCTTCTCAAATCCTTTCCTGAAGTCGGTGCGGACAATAAAGCGGCGACACCGCCGATGATTCCGCCCACAATCAGTCCAGCTGCTAAAGATCGGCCTTTTGACATGTACATCACCCCGGTTATATTTTTGAAAGGTCAGGCTATAAAGCAAAAACGCCGGCCTTTTTGTCATTGAAAACTTGTTTTAGATTCAGAAGAAACATCTGCATAGCTTGCTTTATTTTAGCATACTTTTTAAAAAAGGAGGGAGAGGGTTGTCTGTCATCATCATTGTTTTAACAATATTATCCGCTGTTTTTGCTGCAGGCTCCTTTTACTATTTAAGGCTTCTCGGTTTTTCCGCATCTTATCCGCCGAAACGCGTACTAAAACAAAAAGCGCTTTTTTGTACGGGAAGCGCTGGATTAGCACTCCTGCTCCTTTTTTTCATTCGGCTTCTTATATAAAATATCGGGCGGATTCCTCTTTTTTTGACCATAGAAATGAAAAAAACCTCTCTAAAAAAGGAAGATCACCTTTTTTAAAGAGGCATTTCGGTTTTATTTTGCCTGTTCGATCAGTCTTGAACGTTTCATGATCGCCTGCACGATCGGGTAGATCACGAACATGGCGATTGTGTTGATGAGTGCAGCAGGCAAAACCACGAGCGTAAACAGTGCGGCAAATCCCTGGTTTCCAGGCAGGCCGACAATCAGGAGGGCCGCCGCCAGGAAGATGGTTCCGGAAAGGATCGTTCCCGCTGCGGTTAACACGGAAGCTGTGACCGTTCTATTTTTCAGCTTCTTCACAGCAAGAAATACGGCAAAGAAGATCAAAGCTGTAATTGGTTTGTCAATGATGTTCGGCAGCTGTCCTCCCGGAAATGCGGTCGTTAAAGCGGAAATGATGCCCGTCACGATTCCGATGACAAGTACGTTTTGCACTTTAGGGAACAGAAGGATTCCCATAAACATCATAATCAGCATCATATCTGGCTTCATACCGTAAAAAAAGGGCGGAATCACAGCGTGCAGCGCTGCTCCGATGGCGGCAAAAAGCGCCATGGCAACTAATTCTTTTGTTTTCATGTCTATTCTCTCCTCGTCTCAGGCTCTTTATTGCTTTCCAATAATATGCTCGCCATTTATTGCGAAAGCTTTCTAGTAGTATATCAAACTTTAGAAGGAATGGGGAAGCCTTTTTCAGAAGATGTCAGAAAAAGGATCAAGGCTTAATGCTCTTCCTGGAATCTCTTCATAAATGCTGCCAGTTTCTCGCAGTCTTCAACGGAAACAGCGTTGTAGATCGATGCTCGGCAGCCTCCGACAGAGCGGTGTCCGCCGAGTCCCGACATTTTTTCTTCCTTGGCCTTTTCGATGAATGATTTTGTCAGCTCATCATTTTTCAGCGTAAAGGTGACATTCATGGCTGAACGGCTGTCCGGTCTCGCATGGCCGCGGTAAAATCCGCCGCTTTCATCAATCGCGCTGTATAAAATCTCGGCTTTTTTGCGGTTGCGTTTTTCGATTTCGGCCAGTCCGCCTTTGTCTTTGATCCATTCAAGGACAAGAGACAGCATATAGATCGCAAAAGTCGGCGGTGTATTATAGAGCGAATTCGCTTTTGCGTGTGTGGAGTATTTTAAGATTTTGGCGATTCCTTCATTTTCCTTTGCGAGCAGCTCTTTTTTCATAATGACGACGGTGACTCCGGACGGTCCGAGGTTTTTTTGGGCGCCGGCATAGATGATGTCAAACTGTGAAACATCGATTTTACGGCTTAAAATATCGCTCGACATGTCGGCTACAACCGGAATCGGAGAGTCGGGATATTCCTGCCACTGCGTTCCGAATATCGTGTTGTTGGATGTCAGATGAAGATATGCCCCGTCCTCCGGAATTTCCGCAACTTCCGGAATATAGCTGTATGTGTCCTCTTCGCTTGAAGCGATGATCGATGTGTTTCCGAAAACCTTCGCTTCTGCGAGCGCCTTTTCAGACCATGACCCGGTCATGACGAAGTGCGCCGTTTTTTGTGCGGACAGAAAATTCATCGGAATCATTGAAAACTGGAGGCTTGCTCCGCCTTGCAGAAACAAAATGTCATAATCCTCAGGGATCTCCATCAGTTCTTTTAAAAGAGCTTTCGCTTTTTGATGAACGGCATCATACTCCTTGCTTCGGTGGGACAGCTCCATAACGGACATCCCTGCACCGTTGAAATCAAGAAACTCGTCTTTCGCCTTTTGCAACACCTCTAAAGGCAGTGCCGCAGGTCCTGCATTAAAGTTCGTTGTACGTATCATCACAATCGCTCCCTGTTCATGTATAAAAATATAAAACAATCCTATCATAAAAGGATCGCGTTATACATAAAAAATTTGAATTGTGTGAAATATAGAGCAATCTGATTCCAGCCGCACCAAGAAGGAGCGAAACATGTGAATATTTTATGACAAAAACGCGGGGATGCGGGAAGGCTTTATATAGAAAAAGGCATCGATGTTCTCGATGCCTGAGGAAGTGTTATGCCTGTTTGGTCAAACGGCTGTTAATGGAAGAGGCAATCGTTTGCAAATCTTCCGGTGAATAGTCGTCCGCGTGTGTTTTCCAGACGGCGCCGAAGCCGTCACCTTTTCCGTAGCGCGGGATGATGTGCATATGATAATGAAAGACGGACTGACCCGCTTTTTCGCCGTTGTTGTTGAGCAGGTTTAAGCCGATCGGCTCGTACTCATCTTTAATGGCTTGGGCGATTTTCGGAACCGCTTCAAAAAACTCTCTTGAAATTTCAGGCGTCATTTCGTAAATGTTCGTTTTATGGACTTTGGGAATGACCAGGGTGTGTCCTTTCGTCACTTGGCTGATGTCAAGAAAAGCCAAGACGTGTTCGTTTTCATATACCTTTGCACATGGGATTTCACCGTTAATGATTTTGCAAAAAATACAGTCGCTCATATTTTTCCTCCTTTTTCCATTATGGAAAGGTTATGTATAAGCATCATATTACCATAATTTCCGGTGAAACACGAAAACAGGATGAACGGCTCCCGCGTTCACCCTGCCATGAAGAAGGTTCGCTTGTTGATGAGAAACTTTTCCTGCCTTTTGCAAGCACCCCATTTTTCGTCAAAATGAAGACTTGAAACGCCTATACATTTCCTGCGACAAACACCTCATTTGATCGTCACACCCTTTTCAAACGGCTTTGCCATAAGAAGCGGATGCTTTCTCAATTCAGTGGATGAAAGAAATTTCTAAGCTGACACGTTTCTTACTCAAGACTCGTCTTTGACAAACACCTCATTTGCCAGAGTGATCAGCTGCCCCTTCTTCATCACTTAGATTGTCCTGAACCGTTTTCGATTATTCGTTTTTCTTTCAGACTGAAAAAAGCCGGAGGGAAAACGTTTTAAAAGCCTCCTTGTTTTTGGTACTATTAAGAAAAATGAGTGGAAAGGAACGAACGTATGTCACTACTGACTGTTAAGGATCTGACTGGAGGATATACAAGAAATCCGGTGCTCCGCAATATTTCATTTTCGATTGAACGGGAGCAGATCGTCGGATTGATCGGCTTGAACGGGGCGGGGAAAAGCACGACGATCCGCCATATTATCGGACTGATGGAGCCGCACAAAGGCTCTGTTGAGCTGAACGGCAAGACATTCATGGAAGATCCGGAAAGCTACCGTTCCCAATTTACGTTTATCCCGGAAACACCGATTTTATATGAAGAGCTCACGCTGAAGGAACATTTGGAACTGACCGCGATGGCCTATGGATTATCGAAAGAAACATTTGAAAAAAGGCTTCCGCCGCTGCTGAAGGAGTTCAGGATGGAGAAGCGTCTCAAATGGTTTCCGGCCCATTTTTCCAAAGGGATGAAGCAGAAGGTCATGATTATGTGCGCCTTTTTGGTGGAGCCTGACCTTTATATTATCGATGAGCCTTTTCTCGGCCTTGATCCGCTGGCGATCAACGCTCTCCTTGAACGGATGAATGAAGCAAAGAAAAACGGTTCGGCCGTTTTGATGTCGACGCATATTTTAGCCACCGCAGAACGGTATTGTGATTCTTTTATTATTTTACATAACGGCGAAGTGCGGGCTAAGGGTACGCTTGAAGAGCTGAGAGAGCAGTTTTCCATGAAAGAGGCGAGCCTTGACGATCTGTATGTTGAACTGACGAAGGAAGAGAGCTATGAATAGCATTCGCGCGATTTGGAAGACAAGGATCGAGGAGTATATAAAAGAGACGAGATCGTACTTGAAATATATGCTGAATGATCATCTCGTCATCGTCATGATTTTTGTGCTGGCGGGCGGTGCGAGCTGGTACAGCAAATGGCTGAAGGAGATGCCGGAAGGGTTTCCGGCCTATTGGCTGATGGCCGTCCTGTTTTCGCTCATTTTGGCGGGATCGCATGTCAGAACATTGATTAAAGAAGCGGATCTTGTTTTTTTGCTGCCGCTTGAAGCGAAAATGGAGCCGTACTTAAAACAGGCCTTCCGATTCAGTTTTATCACACAGCTGTTTCCGCTTGTCGCGGCGATGCTCGTTTTAGCGCCGCTGTACTTCGAGGCGAGCGGAAAGACGCTGTCGGCTTATCTGATGTTGCTGGTTCAGCTTATTGTTTTAAAGGTCTGGAACATGGCGATGCAATGGCGTTTGACATACTTCAGCGAGAAAAATATGCGGATTATGGACAGGGTTGTCCGCTTTTTTCTCAATGCGATCGTGATTTACTTTGCTTTAGAGGCCTCCTACGGCTTTGCCGCCGCGCTTTATGTGATCATGGCAGCTTTGCTCGTCTATTTCACAATGATTGATAAGAAAAAGTCATTGAAATGGGAGCTCCATATAGAGGATGAAATCAAAAGAAAACAACGGTTTTACCGGCTTGCCAATCTGTTT
Source organism: Bacillus sp. z60-11 (assembly GCF_046464135.1). Classification (NCBI taxonomy): domain Bacteria; kingdom Bacillati; phylum Bacillota; class Bacilli; order Caryophanales; family Bacillaceae; genus Bacillus; species Bacillus sp. z60-11. Next base: position 152,149 of record NZ_JBIYSN010000001.1, read on the forward strand.
ACCGATGTCCCTCACCTAAAGAAACAAGCGAAAAGAAGGGCATATCTCGACTGGATGCTCGGCTTCATCCCGTATGATCAGCGGCGGACATTTGCGTACATGTACGGCAGGGCATTCATCAGATCAAACGACTATTTCGGAATCGTGATCAGGCTGACCGTGATTTTCGCCCTCATCATTGCTTACTTTTCAACGGTTGAGTGGGTGTCTGCACTGCTTGTCGTCTTCACCGTTTTCATCACCGGCATTCAGCTGACACCGCTGTTTGATCATTTTTCGCATTTGTCTTTGCAGGAGCTCTACCCTGTCAGACAAGAAGAAAAAAGAAAGAGCTTTTTCCAGCTGCTTCAGATTGTCTTGAGCATTCAGGCGATCTTAGTCGCAGCCGCCGCCTGCGTCAGGCTCCAATGGACAGGTATGCTTTTAGGTCTGGGCGGTTCGGCGCTCTTAATATTTGTCGTCATGAAGCCTTATTTTACCAGCAGGTTAAGGAAAAATGCCCGCAGATAAAATGAAACCTTTTCTCCTTTTTTCAGTATGAATAAAGAAGAGGTGAAAGGCGCATGAATGAAAACCAGCTGTTGTTAGATGAGGCTCACCGCTGGAAAATGAAGTTTCTGCGGAAGCAGTCGATGGCAGAACGGATGTCAAAAGGCGTTCAGACAAAGATCAATGCTGCCATTCCCAAAAAAGTGCACAAGGCCGTAACGGAAAGCATCAAAAAAATGGTCGAAGCGACGCTCGTCGGCTCAAATTTGACGACTTCCCAAAGGGAAACTGGCTCCCTTTCCTTAAAGGAAAAAGCCGAATTGGCGCAAAAAGCGGTGGCCCGCTATCAGAAAGCGGCCGCAGTCGAAGGAGCCGGTACGGGTGCCGGCGGGATTTTTCTCGGGTTGGCGGATTTTCCGCTCCTGCTCGGCATCAAAATGAAATGCCTGTTTGAGTTGGCAGCGATTTACGGCTATGACGTCAAAGTGAAGGAAGAGCGGATCTTCCTCCTGTATATTTTTCAGCTTGCTTTTTCGGGTGATGCCCACCGGAAAGAGATTTTCCGCATCATTGACAATTGGGAAAGAGAAAAGCGCGACATCGATTGGCAGACATTTCAGCAGGAATATCGGGATTATCTCGATCTCGTCAAATTATTTCAGCTTGTCCCGGGCTTCGGTGCGATTGTCGGGGGAACGGCCAATTATCAGCTGCTCGGCCACCTCGGCGAAACGGCGAGACATGTCTTTCACTTAAGATTCATGAAAGAGACAGCCGGATAATCCGGCTGTTTTTGTATAAAAGTCATTTGTCCCGTTTTCCGCTTGCGAGCGGCGCTTTCTGCTCTTGATAAGAAACAGCGGCGCTTGCCAACACTTTGGCCGCGATCAGCATCGCTTTTTCATTGATATCGAATTTCGGATGGTGGTGCGGAAAGACTTCATTGGGATGAAGAGGGCTGGCTCCTGTAAAGAAGAAAGTTCCTTTCACATGCTGGAGATAGTAGGCAAAATCTTCTCCTCCCATTTGCATTTCGCTTTCCTCTATCTTTTCAACGCCTTCGGTTTCCCCGGCAATGCCGGCGAGAAAAGCCGTTTCCTCTCGGTGATTGCAGACGGCCGGATAGCCTCTTTCATACGCATAGTCATAAGAGGCTCCATGCATGCCGCAAATTCCTTTTACGACCTCTTCAATCTCTTTTTCAATAGCTGCGCGGATATCCTCGCTAAAGGAGCGTGCGGTTCCGATTAAAACGGCTTTATCGGCAATCACATTAAAAGAGTTTTCCGCAAGAAAAGATCCAGTCGAGATGACGGCCGGCTGTGTCGGATCGAGTCTGCGGCTGACGATATGCTGAAGGGCGGTCACAATTTGAGAACCGATCAAGACGGCATCCTTTGTTTCATGAGGCTGTGCACCATGGCCGCCTTTCCCGTGAATCGTGATCGTAAAGCGGTCAGCGGCTGCCATGATTGGACCTGTTCGGTATTGAACGGTTCCGAGCGGTGAAGTGGCCCACAGATGGGTGCCGAAAATGACGTCGACTCCATCGAGACATCCGTCTTCAATCATCGGCTTGGCGCCTCCGGGTGAATATTCTTCAGCATGCTGATGGATCATGACAATCTTTCCTTTTAAATCGTCCGTATGCCGGCTCAACACTTTTGCAAGAACGAGCAGGGTTGCGGTATGGCCGTCATGGCCGCAGGCATGCATGACACCGGGAACCGTTGACTTATAAGGGACATCTTTTTGATCCTGGATGGGCAGCGCGTCAAAATCGGCTCTTAAGGCAACGACTGGCCCTGGCTCATTTCCTTCAATAACAGCGAGGACACCGCCTCCGCCGACATTCGTGCGGATCGGAACGCCCAGCGCTTCATAATAAGAAGCGATAAACGCGGCTGTGTTCTTTTCCTGAAATGAGAGCTCTGGGTGCTGGTGGAAATGGCGCCTCAATTTGACCATCTCATCATAGTGTGTATCAAGCTCCTGATGGATCGTTTGCTTTAATGCGGCTAATCTCAAAACAATTCCTCCTTTTAAGGAACGACGAGTTTTTATAATTTTATGACAGTTTGAGCCGCTGTTCAACCATGCTTTCAAGCTTTTATAAAAGAAAAATCGCAGCCAGCGTAGTTACCGCCAAGCCGCAGGCGACGGGAATGAAATTTTTTCTTGCCAGCTCAAACGGATCAACTTTGCAAATGGCTGCCACAGGGATGAGCGCCCAAGGAACCAACGTTCCGCCGCCTACCCAAATTGCGGAAATTTGGCCGAGGGCTGTCAGAACAGCTGGATCGGCGCTTGTAGCGGCAGCGAACATGCTGGCGGCAGAACCGGCTAGAGAAATTCCGGAAAATCCTGAGCCGTCAAGACCTGTAATAGCCCCGGCGAATGTCAGGACAATCGCGGCAATGGCGGGAGACAGGGGAACGGAATGGGCAACAGCCAATCCGAGGTCGTTTACAATTCTGTTCGAGAATCCCGGAATGTCGGCCGTCAAAACTTCCTTAAAACCTGTATCGCCCAGGTAGAAAAAAGCGGCAATCGGAATGACGGGGGCAAACACTTTAAAACCGAATTGAAACCCGTGAATGAAATAAGCGGTGATTTTCTCAAGGCAGCGGTGCTTGTAGACGATAAAATGGATAAGAATGAGGACGAAAACGGCTGTTCCGCCGATTAGCGCTGTCGCTTCTTCTCCTTGGAGGTCTAGGATCAACATAAGGGCAATATCGCTGATGAATATCATCGGCACGACGAATGCGAGCCATTTTCTCGCAGCCGGACCAAGCAGCGGTTCGGGAGCGTCTTGCTGCACGCCGGCCGGATCAATCCCTGAAACTGTGCGCTCCTTTTTCAGCATGAAAAAGGCTGTAACCGTCGTTGTCAAACCCATGACGAGGACGAGCGGAACACTTGCGGCCATCACTTCTGCAACCGGGACACCAGCCGCATCACTCGTCAGTTTTGGCGCTGCTTGAATAATGAAATCTCCTGACAGGGCGAAGCCGTGGCCGAACAAATTCATCGCTGCCGCCGTGGCTATCGGTGAAAGGCCGGCTTTAAGCGCAGCGGGCAAAAGCACGGCTCCGACGAGAGCAACGGCAGGGGAAGGCCAGAAAAAGGATGAAATGATAAACATCAGAGCTCCGGTAATCCAGTAGGCCAGAGCAGGCCCTTTTATCCACTTGGCGATGGGGGTGATCATCGTTTCATGAATCCCCGATTTGGTCAGGAGCTCACTCATGGAAACAACGAAGCAAATGATAAAAATGGTCGGGAGAAGTTCGCGGGCTGCATAGATTAAGCTGTTAAATACGCCGATGACAGAAGCGCTGAAGGAATGGGTCGCCATTAGGGAAATGAAAAACACTCCGGCAAGCGAGATGCATGTCGTGTCAAGGCGGAGAAGCATAAACACAAGAATGGCGGCAATGAACGCCAAATACAAAAAATGAACGGACGTCAGTTCAAGATCCATTTCCAATCCCCCTGTATCATGACCTCATACAGCTTATTCCTGGGCTGCAAGAGTGTGAAGGAGGGCCATTTCCCCGGAAATAAAAAAACTGCCGAAAAGGCAGTTATTGGACGGAATGATAGGAAGAAATATAGGACGGCCTGGAAAAGATCGTTCCGCCTTTGTTGATTCCTGCTGAAGATTGTTCTTTTTTGTGTGCTTCTTTGAATGAGTTTGAATTTTTCCAATCCTGAAAGGCCTGTTCTGATTCCCAGAGCGATAACACGATATAGGTGTCGCTTTCTTGCGGCCTGAGCACGCGAAGCGCTTTAAACCCCGGCTGATTTTCGATTTTTCCCGCCCTGTTTTTAAAACGGGTTTCAAACAAAGGTCTGCCTTCAGGTGTCACAGGGATGTTGTTGAGGACGACAAAACCGGACTCTCCCAATTCCCCGGACCGGTCGATGATTTCGTAGCGGTGAGGAGCCTGGAAAACGCTCTCTCCTTCCGTTTCGTGAAAAAGAAGCGCAGAATCGTAGCTTTTCATAAACAGCATGTTTTCAAGACCGTGTTTTTCAGCGATCTTTTTTAAAAAATCAACGGTTCCGTATGTCATGTAAAAATTCATTTTACCCACCCCTTTTCTGATAGTATAACAAAAGGCCGTTTTAAAATTCTATCAAGGAAATGAATAAATGCGAAAACATAATCTGAAGAAAAAATTCCCATACTAGCTATAGAAAGGAATGAGGTGAACAGATGAAAAAAAGATTTTTCATTCCAATTATCATAACTGCTGCCATTATCCTATTATCATTAATCGGCTATATTACGATCATTTTTCTGGGGGATTACGTCATTGATGAAAAGAAGCTGATTTTCCATGCTTCTTCTAAAATCGTCGACCAAAATGGTGAAGAGGTCGCAAGCCTTTATACCGAAAACAGAAGACCGGTTTCCATCGATGAAGTGCCGGATAACGTTCAACATGCGTTCATCGCTGTTGAAGATCAACGCTTTTATGAGCACCATGGCATCGACTTTAAATCGGTGACGAGGGCCGTCTACAAAGATATATTAGCCGGCGGCAAAGTAGAAGGTGGAAGCACGATCACACAGCAGCTGGCTAAAAATATTTTTTTAACAAATGACAAAACGTTTTTAAGAAAAACAAAAGAAGTCATCATCGCGATTAATTTAGAACGGGATTACAGCAAGGACAAGCTCCTTGAAATGTACTTGAACCAGCTTTATTTCGGACACGGTGTTTACGGGATTCAGGCGGCCGCAAACTATTTTTTCGATAAAGATGTAAAAGATTTAACAGCGGCCGAAGGAGCGGTTCTCGCCTCGATTCCCAAGGCGCCGAGCACATATTCACCCATTCTCCACCCGGATAAAAGCAGAGAGAGGCGCAATGTCGTCCTCAGCATGATGAATGAGCAGGGGTATCTCAGCTCAAAAGAAACGGTCAGGGCGCAGGGAAGCACGCTGGGCCTTCACGTAAAAGAAAAATCAAAAACGCCTTGGCTCGACAGCTATATTGACCTTGTCATGAAAGAGGCGGAAGACAAATATTCCATTTCAAGCGAGCAGCTCCTTCAAGGCGGATACACGATCACTGTACCGCTTGACACCTCAATCCAAAAAGCAGCCTATACGCTGATGAAAGAGGACGGCTATTTTCCGGGTACAGACAATAAAGCCGAAGGCAGCGCCGTTTTTATCGACAATAAGACAGGCGGTGTTGTTGCAGCTCTCGGAGGGAGGGATTATCTTCCGAAGGGCTATAACAGAGCGACCGCTCCGCGGCAGCCCGGCTCGACGTTCAAGCCTCTTGCCGTCTACGGGCCGGCTCTTGAAGAAAAGCTCTATAAACCGTATTCTCTGCTTGAAGATAAACAGCTTTCATATGAAGGCGGCTACTCCCCGAAAAATTATGACGGAAAGTATGAAGGAAAAGTCTCGATGGTGGATGCTTTGACATACAGTAAAAACGCTCCCGCTGTTTGGACGCTGAATGAGATCGGTGTTGAAACCGTCAAGCCTTATCTCAGCCGTTTGGGGATGAACCTTCCTGATGACGGCCTCGCGCTGGGGCTGGGCGGGCTTGAAACAGGCGTATCGCCGCTTGAACTCGCCGGCGCATACAGGACATTTGCCAATTCAGGAAAATATGATGAGCCGTTCTTTATTAAAAAAATTACGGATGAGACCGGGAATGTGCTGTACCGCCATCAAGAAAAACCGGAAAAGGTTTTTAGCAAACAGACGGCCTGGAACATGACGCGCATGCTTCAAGAGGTTGTCAAAAGCGGAACCGGGAAAGCCGGCGAATTTTCTGGAGAGGTGGCCGGGAAAACGGGTTCCACTACGTTTACCGGTAAAGAAGGCGGTACAAAAGACGCCTGGTTTGCCGGCTATACCCCCGAAGTGACAGGGGCTGTCTGGATGGGCTATGACAGGACGGATAAAACCCATTATTTAAAAGGCGGAAGCTCTTATCCGACAAGGCTGTTTAAAGACATATTAAAACGCTCCGGCCAGCAGCCGTCCGCATTTCAAAAACCGGAAGGGATCAAGGATCTGGACCGTCCGATTCATCTTGAAGACCTGGAAAGCGCGACAGCAGACTACACCTTTTCACCTATGGGACTGATTACGGTGTCACTAAAATGGCATGAACAAGAGGATAAAAGAGCCGAATACCGAATATATGAAAAGAAAAACGGAAAAGAAACATTGATCGATACCGTAAAAGGAACGGGAAGCTATGACATCCCGTATGCCAATGTTTTTTCCGGTGCTTCATACAAAATTGTTCCATACAATCCGCAAACGAAAACAGAGGGGGAAGGGACCGATTTTATCGAACCGAATATATTTCCTTCGGGTCATTAGGAACACGAAATTCATCAATTTTTTGAACAATAAGTCTCATGAGTATACCGTTCAGCAAAAAAACGGTATATTTGAAGGAGTAATTTTGCGAACGTATGGTTGCAGCTTGAAAGGTGGAAATCAGTGTGAAAAACGACAATGCTTTTAATGACGCGTTTTTAAAAGCGTGCCGCGGAGAAAAAACCGCCCATGTGCCCGTTTGGTACATGAGGCAGGCCGGCAGATCGCAGCCGGAATACCGGGCGTTAAAAGAAAAATACGGACTGTTTGACATTACGCATCAGCCTGAGCTGTGCGCATATGTGACAAGGCTTCCTGTCGAACAGTACGGGGTGGATGCGGCGATTCTTTATAAGGACATCATGACACCGCTTCCAGGAATTGGCGTAGACGTTGAGATTAAAAACGGAATCGGCCCTGTGATCGATCAGCCGATCACTTCGCTTGCCGATGTTGAAAAACTCGGCGAGCTTGAGCCGGATGAACATATTCCCTATATTCTCGAGACGATCAGACTGCTGACTAAGGAGCAGCTGAACGTCCCGCTGATTGGTTTTACAGGTGCGCCGTTTACATTGGCAAGCTATATGATCGAAGGCGGTCCATCTAAAAACTACAATAAAACAAAAGCGTTTATGTACAGTCAGCCTGAGGCGTGGTTTAAATTGATGAAAAAACTGGGCGAAATGGCGGCCGTTTATGTGAAGGCGCAAATCCGCGCCGGCGCAAAAGCGATTCAGGTGTTTGATTCATGGGTCGGAGCGTTGAATGCGGCTGACTACCGCCGCTACATCAAACCGACGATGGATGTGTTGTTTAAAGAGCTTAAACAAGAAGGTGTGCCATTGATCATGTTCGGTGTTGGCGCAAGCCACCTTGCCCGCGACTGGCATGACCTTTCCCTCGACGTCGTCGGCCTGGACTGGCGGATGAGCATTCAGGAAGCAAGGGACAAAGGGCTGACCAAAACCCTCCAGGGAAATCTCGATCCGTCGATTCTGCTTGCGCCGTGGGATGTCATCGAGGCGAGAACAAAGGAAATTCTCGATCAGGGCCTGCTGACAGATCGGTTTATTTTCAACCTCGGCCACGGTATCTTCCCTGAGGTGAGCCCTGAGACGCTGAAAAAGTTAACGGCATTTGTTCATGAGTATTCCGCCTCCAAAAAATCGAGCCTGATTTCATGAGCATTTCAGTTGGTCTTTACGACCTGAACTGTCAAAATACGAATAGATAAAGATCTGTAAAGAGGTGTTCATGTTGGGTAAAAAGAAAATGGGGCTTCTCGTCATGGCATACGGAACGCCATACAAGGAAGAAGACATTGAACGTTATTACACGCATATCAGGAGAGGCAGAAAACCTGAGCCGGACATGCTTCAGGACTTGAAAGACCGCTATCAGGCGATCGGCGGCATTTCCCCGCTGGCGAAGATTACCGGCGAGCAGACAAGTCAGCTTGAAAAGCGCTTAAACGAGATGCAGGATGATGTGACCTTTAAAGCGTATATCGGTCTTAAGCATATTGAGCCGTTTATTGAAGACGCCGTTCAGGACATGCATAAAGACGGCATAACAGAAGCGGTCAGCATCGTCCTGGCGCCCCACTTTTCCACATTCAGCGTCCAGTCATACAACAAGCGGGCAAAGGAGGAAGCGGATAAGCTGGGCATCAAGACCACATCGATTAACAGCTGGTATGATGAGCCGAAATTTATCAGCTACTGGGCGGATCAAATCAAAAAAACGTACGCGCAAATGCCGCCTCTAGAAAGGGATAACGCTGTCCTGATCGTATCGGCCCACAGCCTGCCCGAAAAAATCGTTGATTTAGGAGATCCATATCCGGATCAGCTCAAAGAATCAGCCCGCCTTATCGCTGAACAAGCGGGTGTGGCGGATTATGCGGTCGGCTGGCAAAGCGAAGGCAACACTCCTGATCCTTGGCTTGGACCTGATGTGCAGGATTTGACGCGGGACTTATCAGAGCAAAAAGGCTACAGCGCTTTTGTCTACGCGCCTGTCGGTTTTGTGGCCGACCATTTGGAAGTCCTGTACGATAACGACTATGAATGCAAAGTTGTCACAGATGATGTCGGAGCCAGCTACTACAGGCCGGAAATGCCTAATGCAAAACCGCAATTTATCGACGCATTAGCAGATGTTGTGCTGAAAGAATTGGACAAAGAAGAACAGTAAAGAAGGCGATTTTATATGAGTGGAGAACGCAGGAAGATTGTCATTATCGGCGGCGGTATTACCGGGTTGGCCGCCGCCTTCTACTTGGAAAAGGAAATCAAAACGAACGGCCTTCCGGCTGAAGTGACGCTTGTTGAGGCGAGTCCGAGATTAGGCGGAAAGATTCAGACCGTCCACAAAGACGGATATGTAATTGAGAGGGGCCCGGATTCATTTTTGGAACGAAAACAGAGCGCTCCGCAGCTTGTCAAAGATCTCGGACTCGAGCATTTGCTTGTCAACAATGCGACAGGCCAGTCTTATGTTCTCGTCAATGAGACGCTCTATCCGATCCCGGAGGGGGCTGTAATGGGTGTGCCGACGAAAATCGGGCCTTTTTTGACAACCGGCCTGTTTTCTTTTCAGGGAAAGCTGAGGGCGGGGATGGATTTGCTTCTTCCCGCAAGCAAGCCTCAGGAAGACCAGTCGCTCGGTGAGTTTTTCAGAAGACGCGTCGGCGGGGAAGTGGTTGAAAACCTGATTGAGCCGCTGCTCTCAGGCATTTATGCCGGAGATATCGACCGCCTCAGCCTGATGTCAACCTTCCCGCAGTTCTACCAGACCGAGCAGAAATACAGAAGCTTGATCGTCGGTATGAAAAAGTCGCGCGGCCGTCAAGGCAGCCAAAAGCCGGCGGGCAAAAAGAAAGGCCAGTTTCAAACCTTGAAAACCGGACTGCAGACCATTGTAGAAGAACTGGAAAAACAGCTTGAACGGACAAAGATTTACAAAGGCACAAAAGTAGTCAAGATCAAGCACGCCGCAGGCGGATACAGCTTGAAGCTTGACAACGGAACCGTGCTCGACGCCGATGCAGCCGTGGTCACCGCTCCGCATAAAGCCGTTTCGCAAATGTTTCAAGATGAAGATTGGCTGAAAGGTCTGCAGAAAATGGTTTCGACATCTGTCGCCAATGTGGCGCTGGGCTTTCCAGAGGAAGCTGTCCAGATGGAGCATCAAGGCACAGGCTTCGTCATTTCAAGAAACAGTGACTTCTCTATCACCGCCTGCACATGGACAAACAAAAAATGGCCGAGCACCACGCCGGAAGGCAAAGTTCTGTTAAGGGCTTACGTCGGCAAAGCCGGTGATGAGTCGGTTGTCGAGCAGTCGGACAAAGAAATGGTCAAGATCGTGCTCGACGATCTGAAACGGATCATGAACATCGAAGGCGAGCCGGAAATGAGCTGTATCACAAGATGGAATGAAGCCATGCCGCAGTATCATGTCGGCCATCAAAAAAGAATAAAAGAAATACGGGAAGGGCTTCAAACCTCGTATCCCGGAATTTTTGTGACAGGCGCTTCTTTTGAAGGTGTCGGAATTCCGGATTGCATCGATCAAGGCAAACAAGCCGTCAAAGATGTTCTTTCCCACCTGTTTGAAAAAGCAGAATAAGAGCAAAGCTGACCGACCGAAATCGGCGGCTTTTTTTTTGCCCTTTTCATGATCACATAATCAAAGGCTGGATATGGAAAAACTAACATTTAAATCATTTGCATTTCGCTTGCGGATGTGGTAAATTACTCTCTGTACTTATTGACCAAAATGTTCAAATAGTCATTTTTGGGGTGAGAAAGCATGAGCAAAGACCGGAAAATACTGATTATTGAAGCGGCGACAAAATCATTCACACAATTTGGATACAAAGCGACGACAATGGATTTAGTGGCAAAGCTTGCAAATGTCGGGAAGGGCACCATCTATACCTTTTTCAAAAATAAGGAGGAACTGTTCGGCGAAATTTTTTCATCGCTGCTGATTGAAATGAAGCAAACGGCAGATCAAGCGATCGACCCTGAACTGCCGTTTCATGAAAATGCTCATCGCGCGATGATGGCCATTTTGGAGTACAGAAAGAAACATCAGCTGACGATTAAAATCTTTCAGGAGGCAACGGAGCTGGGCACCCCCGCCGCCCGGGAAGTGACTGAAAAGCTGGAGCGGATGGTGATCAACTACATTAAGAAAAAAATAAAAGAAGCGGTTAAAAATGACGATATAAGACCGTGTGATCCCGAACTGAACGCATTTGTCATTTTTAAGCTTTACATTGCGCTTATCTTTGATTGGGAAAGACACCATGAACCGCTGAAGAAAGAAGAAATTGCAGAAATGCTGAAAATGTATATTTTAAAAGGATTGTCAAACTAGATAATCCTTCCTTTTTTTAGGTGTGCGGCCAAATCGATAGATCCGGCCGTTGATTAGGAGGCGTATCAACCATGAATGTTTTAAAAAACCAGTGGAGAGAACTGATCACAAATAAAAAACTGCTCATCTCTGTCATCGGGGTTCTCTTTATTCCGCTGATCTACAGCAGCGTTTTTTTGGCGGCATACTGGGACCCTTACGGACACGTTGATCAGCTGCCTGTAGCGGTCATCAACTCTGATAAGGGAACAACATATGAAGGAAAAGACCTTCACATCGGCGATGATCTTGTTAAAGAACTGAAAGAAAATGATAAATTTGACTGGCATTTTACAACGAAAGATGAAGCGCTGCAAGGCCTGCAAAATGAAGAATATTATATGGTTGTGGAAATTCCTGAAAACTTCTCAAAAAACGCCAGCACTGTGTTGGACAAAAAGCCGAAAAAGCTTGATCTGATTTATCATACAAACGCCGGACGCAACTATGTCGGCGCTCAGATCAGCGACAAGGCGATTGAGCAGCTGCAGCATTCAGTCGGCTCGGAAATCAGCGAACAGTACGTCAAAGTGATCTTTGATAACTTCGGTAAGATTGCAAAAGGTCTGGGAGAAGCAAGCGCTGGAGCCGGAAAGCTTGATAAAGGCTTAAAGGATGCAAAAGACGGCAGCGAAAAGATCAAAAAGGGTCTGGAAGAATTGGCGAAAAGCCAGCTGCAGTTTAACAAAGACGGCATGGAGAAGTTCGGTAAGGCGTTTCATACGCTCAATGAAAAAATCCATGACCTTGATTCTGCCCTCGGACAGTTCCAGGAAAAAAGCGGTCAGCTGTACAGCGGTGCACAAGAGCTTCAGCAAGGCATGCCGCAGCTGGTGGCAGGCTTAGAGCAGCTCAATGACAAGGCCCAGCAAATCAGCAAATTCGAACAATCGATTTCAGATGAGAAGATTGCGCAGCTGGAAAAGGCGCTCACAAACGCCGAGAAGGCGAAAAAAGACATCGGCCAAATGTCAAACGACTTGACACAGCTGGAACAAGCATTGAAAAACCAAAAAACTGAAGTCAAACAAATTATTGAATCAAGCAACATGCTGACAAAAGAACAAAAAGCGGCTCTTTCAAAACAGGTCGATCAGCGGATGGGAGAGGTGAAACTCCCTGAACTGGAACAGCTGAAAGAGCGGATTCCGGATATGAGCAAGCTTCCTGATCTTTCTGTTATGAAACAGCAGCTTCAGGAGCTTAAAAAGTTCCCTTCCCAGGCGAACCAGCTTTATACCGGATCGGTAAAGATCCAAAAAGGACTCGACACCTTGACAAACGGGCTTGGGGCTTATAACGAAAAGTTCGCAGAAGCGAAAAGCGGGTCTTCAAAGATTGCCGAAGGCAGCCAGACATTGACCGGCAAGTTTGGCGAACTGCAAAGCTCATCCAAGAAGCTGGAGGATGCTTCTTTCAAGCTGTCTGACGCAATGAAGAATTTGGACGATGGGCTTGGCAAGCTGAAAGACGGCAGCGGGGAGCTTTCCGACAAGCTGTCTGATGCGGCGGATGAGACGGGTGATATCAAAGCCGGGGAAAAGAACTATAATATGTTTTCTGATCCTGTGGATGTCAAAGGCGACAAGATCGATCCGGTATCAAATTACGGCACAGGATTGACCCCGTACATTTTATCGCTCGGATTATTTGTCGGCGCCCTCATGATCACCGTTGTGTTTGATGTCAAACAACCTTCAAGCAAGCCCGAATCGGCGTTTGGCTGGTTCATCAGCAAATTCAGCGTGCTTCTTCCAGTTGGTATTCTGCAAGCGGTCATCGCCTGCACGATTATTCTTTGGGGAATCGGACTTGAAGTGCAAAGCGTCTGGAGATTTTATTTGTTCAGCATCATTATGAGTATTACCTGTCTTGCGCTCATTCAATTTTTGGCGGCGACGATGGGAAATCCCGGCCGGTTCATCGCCGTTATTCTGCTCGTCCTGCAGCTTGGCGGAAGCGGCGGAACATTCCCGATCGCCCTCGTTCCAAAATTCTTCCAAGTGATTCATGCGGCGCTGCCGATGACTTACAGCATTGCAGGCTACAGAGCGGTGATTTCAAGCGGAGATTACGGTTATATGTGGGAACAGGCCGCTGTCCTCGGCGGTGTTGCCCTGCTCATGATGGCTTTAACGCTCATCTATTTTAAAGTGCTGCTCAGCAAAGGAAAAATCGAGGAGCAGCCTGCATAAGGAAAAAACACCTTTTTAGCCCTTTATAGGTCTAAAAAGGTGTTTTTTTTATGCCGGAAACTGTTCAGCTGCCAATCCTCTTTCTCCTGTTTTAGGAAACAGGCACACCCCATTTCACAAGCAGTCCGGTATATGTAAAGCCTCCGCCAAAGCCGAAAAGGAGCAGTGTGTCTCCAGTTTTGAGTTTTCCGTTTTTCACGGCTTCATCAAGTGCAAGGACAATCGAAGCGGAAGACGTATTGCCAAACCATTCAACACTTGTCAGCGCTTTTTCAATCGGGATTCCCGATTTTTCGCAGATCGATTCGATCATCCGCAAATTTGCGCTGTGCGGTACGAACCAATCGATGTTTTCAAGAGACATTTCCGCTTGTTCGAGCAGTGCATGAATGCCCTCTGGTACGGTGCGGACAGCCCATTTGTATACTTCACGCCCGTTTTGAACCATTTTCCCTTCTCCTGCAAGCGGATCTCCTTTTAGATCACTTCTCAAGCCGGTCCTGTACAAGTGCCGGGCGCCGTCGCCTTTCGTGCCTTGGACAAATGTGATGAAGTCTGCAGCTGTTTCATCATGCTCGACAAGCAGTGCGCCGGCCCCGTCCCCAAACAATACGCATGATGAGCGGTCTGTATAATCGGTCACTTTTGATAATGTCTCACCGGCAACCACAAGGACTTTCCGGTGCAATCCCGAAGTGATGAGCCCGTTGGCCATGTGCAGGCCGTATGTTAACCCGGCACATGTTGCATTGACATCGACCGCACCGGTATCCGACCATCCGAAATGCTCCTGAATTTGGCAGGCTGTGCTCGGAAACGCGTAGTCGGCCGTTGTTGTGGAGACGATGATCATATCGACATCATCAAGTGTGCCGTGATATCTGTTTTGTAAATTTTCTATCGCCTGAATGCAAAGGTCTGATGTGAATTCCTGTTCGTCAGCCAGCCGTCTTTCTTTCATGCCCGTCCGCTGTGTGATCCATTCATCAGAAGTGTCAACGATTTTTTCCAAGTCCTCGTTTGTCAGCCGCTTTTTGGGAACATAGCTCCCAATGGCCGAGATTCGCGCTTTTGATAAAGTTTTCATGAACTCACTCTCCTTATTTATATTATATCATCAAGTATTAGTATCTGGTACTAATTTGTTATTATGAGGTATACTATAGACATCCAAAGATAGGGGGAATGAAGATGTCATCTGTCGAGGAAACAATGGAGCTTATCAAAGAGCTTGTCTCGATTCCGAGCCCGACCGGAAATACATATGAGATCATACACTATATCGACCAGCTGCTAAAGAAAGAAGGGATTGAAACAAGGCTCAATCATAAAGGCGGGCTGATCGCGACGATTCCCGGGCGCGACAGGACACGCCACCGGATGCTGACGGCGCATGTTGATACACTTGGCGCAATGGTGAAAGAGATTAAGTCAGACGGAAGGCTGAAAATAGACTTAATCGGCGGCTTTCATTACAATTCGATCGAAGGTGAATATTGCAGAATTGAAACGGCTTCCGGAAAAACATACACGGGCACGATCTTAATGCATCAAACATCTGTTCATGTATATAAAGACGCCGGGAAAGCCGAACGGAACCAGAAAAACATGGAGGTCCGCATTGATGAGCCTGTCCGGGATGAAAAAGACACCAGGGCGCTCGGCATTAATGTAGGGGATTTTATTTCCTTTGATCCGCGGGTTGAAATCACGCGGAGCGGATTTATCAAATCGCGGCATTTGGATGATAAAGCAAGCGTCGCTCTTTTGCTGCAGCTGATCAAAACGATTCATAATAAAAAGATCATATTGCCTTACACAACCCACTTTTTGATTTCGAACAACGAAGAAATCGGTTATGGCGGCAATTCGAACATACCGCCTGAAACAGTCGAATACATGGCCGTTGATATGGGGGCGATCGGTGATGGACAATCGACGGATGAATATACGGTATCCATTTGTGTCAAGGATGCCAGCGGCCCGTATCATTTCGGTCTCAGAAAACGCCTGACCGAAATTTGTGAGAAGCATGGGATCAAATATAAGCTTGATATTTACCCGTACTACGGATCGGACGCTTCGGCTGCCATCAAAGCAGGCCATGACATCGTCCACGGGCTGATCGGCCCGGGAATCGACGCATCCCACGCATTTGAAAGGACGCACCGGACATCTCTGGAGCATACGGCAAACCTTTTGTATCACTACGTGCAGTCGGAAATGGTTTGAGTTCTCGCAAAAAACTCCCAAGGATCGATCCCTTGGGAGAAAAGTTGTGGAAGTCATCTTTTTTCAGGCGTGACCTTTAAACAATTACAGTTCAGGAAGAACGGCCAGAGGAGCAGACTTTCACAGGGGATCCATGCACGCAGCCGGCATGCCTTCCTGATTTGTGAGCGCCGATTTAAAAACCGATCACGAATGTGAAGGGTTGTCGGCAATCTTAATAGAATGACTTACCAGAAGTCATAATGCTTTTTCTTTTTGCAGTGGTCATAGCCATAATCGAATTTCTTATAGTCGTAGTCATAATATTTCTTATAGCAAGGATAGTAGTAGTAATAATAATAGTAGTAGTATTTCTTGCAGTCGTGGTCTTTCTTATGATAGTCGTAATCGTAGTCAAAGTCCTTCTTGCAGTGATCATGATAGTAATACATGATAACTTCCCTCCTGTTCTTATTTGAAGTACAGTACATCGTATGTCAATAGAAGGAAGCTGATTGGACAGGTTTCTTGATTAAATCGTATATTTTTAAAAAAAACGTATGTTTTCCGATAAAGGGAATACATACGTTTTTTCATGCCGTCAGCTGGACATTTTCATGTCAGCGGGTTCAGTTTTATTCAATTCAGCATGTCCTTTGACGGCGTCATATTCGCCTTCCCATTTAGACATGACAACCGCCGCAAGGGCGTTTCCGGTTAGGTTGACAACCGTCCGCGCCATGTCCATAATCCGGTCGACGCCGGCGATAAAGGCAAGACCTTCTACAGGGATGTTGAAGGTTCCAAGCGTCGCCAGAAGAACGACAAACGATGTGCCGGGAACCGCGGCCATCCCTTTTGATGTGACCATCAATACGAGAATCAATGTGAGCTGCTGGACAATGGACAGATCAATCCCATACGCCTGCGCCAAGAACAAGGCGGCGATCGCCTGATACAGGACAGAACCATCCAGGTTGAATGTATAGCCGATCGGTATGACGAAGGAAACGATGCCTTTCGGACAGCCGATTTTCTCCATTTTTTCCATCACGCGGGGCAGGACGGTTTCAGAACTTGAAGTGCTGTAGGCAAGGAGAAGTTCGTCTTTTAAGTATGCCAAAAATTTAAAAATGCTGATGCCGGCCAGTTTGGCGACGATGCCGAAGACGATAATCAGGAAGAAAGCCAGCGCGAAATAGACCAGTAAAACGAGCTTTCCCAGCGACATGAGTGACGAAAAACCGAATTTGGAGACCGTCACACCAATTAAGGCAAAAACGCCGAACGGTGCGAATTTCATGACAATATTGACGACATGAAACATAGCGTGGGAAGTTGCTTCAAAAAAAGACAGCACAGGTTTTCCTTTTTCCCCTATTGCTGCAACCCCAAGGGCGAAAAGGACGGTGAAGCAAATGATCGCCAGAATGTCTCCTTCGGCGAGAGATTGGAAAAAGTTTGTCGGTACAATATGTAAAAAAGTGTCTGCGACCGATTTTGTGCCCGCTTCTTTTTCCGTTTGGACGTATTGGCTGATATCCGTCTTTTCGGCACCCGAAAAATTGACGCCGTGTCCTGGCTGAATAACGTTTGCCAAGAGCAGTCCGAGAACAATGGCAAACGTGGTAATGATCTCAAAGTAAAGAATCGTCCGAAAGCCGAGTCTGCCGACTTTTTTGCCGCTTCCGGCTCCCGCAACCCCAACGATCAAGCTGGATACGACAATTGGAATCACGATCATCTTGATGAGTCTTAAAAATAAGTCACCGACAGGCTGAAGATATGTTGCTACAGCGGGGTTTCCAAACCAAATAGCTCCCACTGCCACACCTAAAATCAGCCCGAGGAATATTTGCGTGGCTAAGCCGATTTTCATTCTTTTCATAGATGCCCTCCCAACAAGTATGTAATTATACTAAAATATTAAATTCGAGATCGTAAATTAAGTATAGCGAAAGAAAAAGCAGCTCGTCCATTAAAAAAATAACATCTGAATATATCGAAAATTCAGATATGAGATCATTTACACAGCTCAAAATCAAACAGGCTCCGAAAGCGGAGCCTATTTTCCCAATCCAGATAGTAAAATGTTATTAAGATAATGAATTTTGACAAAAATCTCTCACTTTATGACTAACTTTGTGACAAAAAAACACCCCGGGGAGCAATTGTCCGCCGAAGTGTATGTCTTAGCATTTATAAATCTTTTAAATTGAGACATTTAGAACACGTATTTCCGTAGCATTCGTGCTGCTCATCAATTTCATTGCCGCATTTGGAACATTTTTTTGAAGGTAAATTTCTGAAAAATTCTGTGATTTTGCCCAGCATTTCAATTCCTCCAATTCGTTTGTTGATTACATTGTATTATAACAGTGTGCGAAAAATCAATGTCTGTTTTATGACAAAACATAAAACATGCAATTTTTAAGAAAAATGGGTATATTGAATAGGGGGACTAAACTCATAAACAATGAGGTGTAAGCAGGATGAAGATCACTGTTATCGGGTGCTATGGAGGGTTTCCGGCCGCAAATGAAGCGACTTCAGGTTATTTGCTTCAATCAGGGAATCGTTCGGTCTTAATCGATTGCGGCAGCGCGGTGTTATCGAAGCTGCAGCAGTTTTTGCCTGTTGAAAAGCTTGATTCCGTTGTGTTATCCCATTATCACCACGACCATATTGCAGACATCGGGCCATTGCAATTTGCCAAACTCGTCGGTTCATTCCTTGGAAAAGGGGAGAATGCGCTTCCGATTTACGGACATCCTTTTGATGAAGAACAGTTTTCAAGGCTTACATATAAAACGCATACTGCGGGCTTGTCATATGATCCCGATCAGCCCTTGACAATCGGTCCGTTTACATTCACATTTTTGAAAACGGTCCATCCTGTCGACTGTTTTGCGATGCGGATTACCGACGGTGTCCACTCGGTCGTTTATACCGCGGATTCGAGCTTTCAGGAAGCGTTCATTCCTTTTAGCGAAGGGGCGGATCTCGTCATCAGCGAGTGCAATTTTTATGCCGGACAGGATGGCGCATCAGCCGGGCATATGAACAGCCTTGAAGCGGGCCGGATCGCAGCGGAAGCCGGAGCGGGGCATCTTTTGTTGACACACCTTCCGCATTTCGGTGAGCATCGGATGCTTGTGGAAGAGGCCAAAACCGTATACAAGGGCGGCGTTGATCTGGCACACACCGGCTATGTGTGGGGAGATGAGAAGGAGGAAGGAAAACATGCTGTTTATCGATAATCAACATATCACAGATCCGCGGATCAATCTGGCCATTGAGGAATATTGCTTAAAGCATCTTGATCCGGAAGAGACTTATCTGCTGTTTTATATCAATCAGCCGTCGATCATCATCGGCAAAAATCAAAATACAATCGAGGAAATCAATACGAAGTATGTCGATGAAAACGGGATCATCGTTGTCCGCAGACTTTCAGGCGGCGGAGCCGTCTACCATGATCTCGGAAACTTGAACTTCAGCTTTATTACGAAGGATGACGGCAACAGCTTTCATAACTTCAAAAAGTTCACCGAGCCCGTTGTCGCAGCCTTAAAGCGCCTTGGCGTCGACGCTGAGCTGAGCGGGCGGAACGATCTGATGGCAAACGGCCGGAAAATTTCCGGCAATGCGCAATTTTCAACGAAAGGCAGAATGTTCAGCCATGGCACGCTTTTATTTGATTCAGAAATAGAGAACGTTGTCTCCGCATTGAAGGTAAAGAAAGATAAAATCGAATCAAAGGGCATTAAATCGATTAGAAGCCGCGTGGCCAACATCAGCGAGTTTCTCGAGCAGAAGATGACGACAGAGGAATTCAGGAGCCTCCTGCTTCGCTACATTTTCGATACGGAGGATGAAATTCCGGAGTACAAGTTGACGGAAAAAGATTGGGAAATCATTCAGCAAATCTCAAAAGAACGCTATCAAAACTGGGATTGGAACTACGGAAAATCGCCGAAGTTCAACCTCCAGCATTCAAAGCGTTTTACAGCCGGATCGATTGACATCCGCCTTGAAGTGCACAAAGGCGTCATCCATGAATGCAACATTTACGGCGACTTTTTCGGTGTCGGCGATGTCGGAGAAATCGAAGACAAGCTGACAGGCATTCAATATGAAAGAAAAGCGATTGAAGAAGCCCTGCAGGGTGTTGATATTCAACATTACTTCGGAAACATTCAAAAAGAAGAATTTTTCGATCTCGTATACTAGAGGGAGCGCGCCCATACCCTTGGGCATGCTTCCTTCTTTTAAACACAGGAGTTATGGAAGATATTTCCCTTCGGCTCTTGAGTGTTTTCTCGTCATTTACTATAATGGGAATAGATTTTGATTATCACAAAATGAATGGTTATTCATTCATTTTTAAGGGGTGGGAGAATGAATTTAGTTTCAAAGCTAGGGGAAACAGCCCGGTCAAAGCCTGACCGAACCGCTTATATTTTTGGGGAACAGACGGAAACCTACGGAGGATTGCAGCAAAAGATCGATTGTTTCGCAGGGGGTTTGCAGGAAATAGGGGTTGAAAAAGGAGATCATGTCGCACTGCTTCTCGGCAATACACCGCACTTTGTGATTTCATTTTATGGAGCGCTGAAAGCCGGAGCCGTTGTCATTCCGATTAATCCGGCCTATACGCCGACGGAAATCGGCTATATGCTCACCAATGGTGATGCAAAAGTGATTGTGGCTGCAGGGCAGCTTCTTCCATTGTATGAAAAGATGCACGAATCCCTCCAAAAGGTCGAGCATGTCGTACTGTGTGAAACGGGAGAGCCTCTTCAAGAATCGGCCAACATAGAAGTCCGCATGAAATTGAAATCGTTTGCAAATATGATGAAGCCATCCGAAAAGTCTTTTCCTGACATCCAAAGTGAAGATACAGCCGCGATTCTCTATACGTCTGGAACGACGGGGAAACCGAAGGGCGCGATGCTGTCCCATCAAAATCTGTTTTCAAATGCGAATGATACGGCGCAATACTTGACGATGAATGAAGCCGATCTTGTCGTCGCCGCTCTGCCGATGTTCCACGTGTTCTGTTTGACGGTCTGCATGAATGCGCCGCTGATGAACGGCGCCGCGATTTTAATCGTACCGAAGTTCAGTCCGGCGGCTGTTTTTAAACTAGTCAAGAAGCATCAGGCAACAATATTCTCCGGTGTTCCGACGATGTACAACTATCTGTATCAGTATGAGGAGGCCGATGGGAACGGGTTTGCCTCTGTCAGGCTTTGCATTTCCGGAGGTGCGGCCATGCCTGTAGCCCTTTTGAAAAGCTTTGAGGAGAAGTTCAACGTCCTCGTTTTGGAAGGCTACGGGCTCTCTGAAGCATCGCCTGTAACATGTTTTAATCCGTTCAGCACAGGCCGCAAACCCGGCTCGATCGGCACCAACATTCTGAATGTGAGAAACAAGGTGGTCAATGAGCTGGGAGAGGAGCTTCCACCAGGCCAGGTCGGCGAACTGATCGTCAAGGGGCCGAACGTCATGAAAGGCTACTACAAAATGCCGGAAGAAACGGCGCATACGATTAAAGACGGTTGGCTGTATACGGGAGATTTGGCTAAACGGGATGAGGACGGCTATTTCTATATTGTCGACCGAAAAAAAGACATGATTATCGTCGGCGGCTACAATGTTTATCCGCGGGAAGTCGAAGAAGTGCTTTACCGGCATCCGGAAGTTGCGGAAGCGGTGGTCATCGGCGTTCCTGACCCGAATACAGGGGAAGCCGTGCAATGCTATGTCGTTCCTAGAACGAAGACGCTGACAGAAGATGAGGTTTTTTTACATTGCAAGAAGCATCTTGCCAAATACAAACGGCCGTCAGCAATCGTTTTCATGGAAGAAATTCCGAAAAATTCGACGGGGAAAATTTTAAGACGCGCTTTAAAGGACATGCTGACAAAGCAATCTTAGCAGAAAAAGGGACGCGAGCCTGCGTCCCTTTTTGCAATCTTTTGATGAGAACGGCTTTGTCTTTCCTATTGAGGTGAAAGTAAGTTGCATCTTCGTTCTTCAAAATCACAGCTTCATCTTCCTTCAGCCAGACCGTGAAACGCACCCTGTGGGTATCGTTCATTTTGATATCGCCGCGGTAATCCGGGGCGGACAGTTCATGAGCCGTGGTTTTCTTCATTCTTTTCCCTTTGTTGAACACATCCAGCATCTCATTTATTTCTCGCCTTTCTTCAATCCTGATCGTTTTTCCGTTTTTTTCTGCCGGCACGAGCGTGATTTCTTCGGCATTTCTTGCATCAAAAGGATCTGCCATCAGGCTGAATATATAAAAAACACTAAGTGATAAAATACCGAAAAAAAGCACGATGCCCATTATTTTTTTCAGAATGATCACCTCATGTCTCAAGTTTTTCCGCGCACATATCTTTTCATCCTGAAAAATTATGCTATAATGTTCATTAAATTATACAAATGTTCAATTTATTATAAGGAGATGAAAGATGAATTCCATCGAACAGCAGGTTGCCGAAAATATCAAAAGGCTTCGAAAAATCCGCAACTACAGCCTTGATCAATTATCAAATCTAACCGGTGTCAGCAAAGGAATGCTCGCGCAAATCGAAAAAGGCGCTTCAAGCCCGACGATCACCACGCTGTGGAAAATCGCCAACGGCCTGCAAGTTTCTTTTACGTCGTTGGCCGAAAAACCGGCCGGGGAACCGACAATCGTTCGCAGGCTCGAGAAAACGCCTGTGATGGCCGGTGAAGACAAATATGCGGCTTACCCGCATTTTCCGTTCGATCAAAAAAAGAAATTCGAAATCTTTTACATTGAACTGCTGCCGGGCTGCATGCATGAGTCTGAGCCTCATCACGGAGGAATCGAAGAATATGTGCTCGTCTCCAAAGGGACGGTCGCCGTGGATGCGGGAGGCTACAGCTGTGAATTACATGAAGGCGATGCCATGCATTTTACCGCCAATACTGTCCACAGCTATCAGAACCATACGGAACAGACCGCATCATGCTATACATTAATTTATTATCCGTAAGAGGTGTCAAGATGGGAACAAAGCGTTCACTCACATTTATGGACGGACTGCGATCAGGGGTTTCGCTTGCAGTCGGCTACATTCCGGTTGCCCTGACATTCGGGCTTTTGGCAAAAACAACGGGCTTGTCGATTTTCGAGACGTTTTTAATGAGCGCGCTTGTTTTCGGCGGGGCGTCCCAGTACATGTCACTGAGCATGCTCGCCGTTCAAACCGGAATCATTGAAATTATCATGACGACTTTTATTGTCAACATTAGGCACTTTTTATTCTCCGCTTCTTTAAACCAGCTCGTGGAAAAGGATTCATCCTGGAAAAAAGCGTTCTACGCCTTTTTTGCGGTGACGGACGAATCGTTTACGGTCGCTGCTTTAAGAAATGAAAGACTGACGACGTCATACATGATGGGGCTTGGTTCGATCGGCTATGTAAGCTGGGTTGTTTGGAGTGCCGCCGGCCATGCACTTGGCGCGGCCATGCCGGCAGTATTGCAGGAGAGCATGAGCATTGCCCTTTATGCGATGTTCATCGGGCTTCTTGTGCCCGCATTAAAAAAACAGAGAAAAGTGCTTTTTTTGGCCGGTTCGGCAGGGGTGCTCAACACCGCTATCCAGTTGAACGGCTTATTGTCCTCGGGCTGGTCGATTGTATGTGCTACGCTTTTATCGGCCGTTCTGATTGAATGGCTTGATCAAATGAGAACAGAGGGGAAGAGAAAATATGTCTAGTCATCACATCATCTGGATGATTCTCGGGATGGCTCTTGTTACATATGTGCCGCGGATGATCCCTTTAGTCGCACTTGAAAATCTGAAGCTTCCCGGATTTTTAGAGCGCGTCCTCAAGAACGTGCCGTATGCGGTGCTCGGCGCATTGATTTTTCCGGGCGTTTTTTTTGTCCAAAGCGGCATGCTTTACGGACTTGCCGGCGCTCTCATCGCTTTTTTATTCGCCTATTTGGGAGCGAGCGTCATCATTGTCGTCACAGGTACGATTTTGACGCTTGCCGGAACGGGATTGTTCCTCTCATTGTAAGGCTTGGTTCTAACTTTTTGCTAAAAAGCTTACAATAGGAGTAACCGTTTAGTGAGAGGAAGTGATTGTTGATGGGGAAATGGATCGCAGGCGCCGGTCTCTTATATGTACTGTACGGCCTTTTTTTCTACTGGTACCTCTTTATGACCGGCGAGTCTTCCGTTCCCGAGGCGCTGAAAGGGACAAGTGCCGATCCGGCGACATTTATGAATCAACGGGAGCTTATCCTGTCGGAAGAGTATTCGAAAATCAAAGATTTTCTGTTTTTTTTCCGGATTCCGTTTGAATGGTTTTTGTTTTTTATTCTTTTGACAGCCGGCTTATCCAAGAAAATGAAGGATTGGGCGGAGCAGACGTCAAGGCGCAGGTTTATTCAGATTGCGGCTTATGTTTTTTGCCTGTTTCTGATCGTTGCGCTCGCTTCTTTGCCGCTTGACTGGATCAGCTACCAATACTCGCTTGACTACGGCATTTCAACCCAGACGACTGCGAGCTGGATCAAGGATCAGGTGATCGATTTTTGGATCAGCTTTCCTTTGACGCTCGGAGCGGTGCTGGTGTTTTTCTGGCTGATCAAAAAGCATGAAAAACGGTGGTGGTTTTATGCATGGTGTTTGACTGTCCCGGTTACACTGTTTTTGTTTTTTCTTCAGCCTGTTGTGATCGATCCTTTATATAACGACTTTTACCCGCTGAAAAATAAAGAGCTGGAACACCACATTTTGAAGCTTGCCGATCAGGCCGACATACCCGCGAACCACGTGTATGAAGTCAACATGTCTGAAAAAACGAATGCGTTAAACGCCTATGTGACAGGGATCGGTGCTAATAAAAGGATCGTTTTATGGGATACGACGCTGAACAAGCTTGACGAGCCTGAAATTTTATTCATCATGGCGCATGAAATGGGGCACTATGTCATGAAGCATGTCTACATCGGCCTCGGCGGTTATTTGCTTTTGTCCCTCGCCGGCTTGTTTGTGATCGACAAAATATATAAATGGATCATCCGCCGCCATGGAAGAAGGTTCAACATCAAAAGCAAAGCGGATCTTGCAGCGCTCCCGCTTTTGCTGCTCTTGATCGGCGTCGTTTCATTCGCTTCTTCCCCTTTTACAAATGCGGTATCAAGACATCAGGAAAAAGCCGCCGACCAGTATGCGATTGAATTGACGAAAAACAAAAAGGCTGCTGTTTCCACTTTCCAAGAGCTGTCAAAGGCGGGATTGAGTGAAGCGAATCCGCCGTTTCTCGTCAAAATTTTTAAATACGGTCACCCGACCATCATGGAGCGGATTCAAAACGTTGAACAGGGCTCCAAATAACGAAGAAAAAGCTAATGTGATAAAACACTAGCTTTTTCTATCGAGGTTTTGCTAAAATATGTTATTGGGCGGCAGCTTCGACATTGATCAGCCCATTGCCGTAGTAGAAGGAGCTTCCCAAATAAGTCGCCGTACTGGAGAGACGGTTGCGGACTTGTGAAGCTGAAAGCGTTGGGTATTTTGACAAGATCAAAGCTGCTGCTCCTGCAACATGAGGTGACGCCATTGAAGTGCCGTTCAATGTCGCATAAGTGTTGGAAGGATATGTGCTGTACACGCCTGAGCCTGGAGCCATGACTTCAAGCTCTGAGCCGACGCTTGAGTAAGAAGCTCTGTTGCTGTTAGAGTCCACTGCACCGACAGCGATAACCGAATCATATTTGGCAGGATAGCCGATTGTATTGCTGCTTCCTGATGATCCGCTGTTTCCCGCTGCTGCCACAACGACAACTCCTCTTGCATACGCATTGTCAACAGCCTGTTTCAAGGCGGTTGAACCCGATGATCCGCCAAGGCTCATGTTGATGACATCCATTCCATTTGACGTCGCCCACTCGATTCCGCTTACGATCGCGCTGTAAGTTCCGCTTCCGCTTGAATTCAACACTTTAATGGCGTAGAGGGACACATTTGGTGCCACGCCTAAAACGCCGATTGAATTATCGAGCGCTGCTACTGTACCGGCAACATGTGTACCGTGTCCATTTCCGTCAATAAAAGGATTGGAATCACCGGATACAAAGCTCGCTCCGCCGGAAACATTTAAATCTGAATGAGAGGATTGGATTCCGGTATCAATGACACCGACTTTGACATTGGCTCCCTTAAAGCCTTGAGCCTGCACTTTATCAGCTTTGATGAGCGGAATGCCGTAAGGGACGGTTTGTGCCAGTGCATGTGCGACATGGTCCTCTTCGACATAAGCGACGCTCGGGTCGTTTTTCACTTTCTTCAGCGCTTTTTGATCAAGCGATGCTTTTGCGGCGTTGATGATTTTAAACTGCTTGTCCACTTTTCCGCCGCTTTCTTTGATGATATCTTTTTTGACGGCTGCTGTTTTTGCTCTTGACTTAAATCCGACAATATAGTCCTTTTCTACATTTTTCGCCGGCTGGGCAGCAGAAGCCGACCCGCTGAAAGCCATTGAAAAAATGAGCAGAAGGGCCGTCAGCACACTAAGCCATAGACTTCTTTTTCTCATCGTTACTCACTCTCCTCTTTTTTATTCAGAATAATTGAAATAGATGGATAATATATTCTATTCGAATTATTCTGTTAATTTATTATAGAAAAAAAATGAATTGTCGGGTAGGACCAAATTTCCCGAAAATATATAACCATTTTTTGGTCATAAATGACTGTTTTAGAAAAATAACCAATACCTTCAGTATATAGTTCCCGCCGTTTCTACGTGTGAAAGACGTCCCGCCCTTCAACGGCGCCAATAGCTCCGACCGTTACTTCATTTTATGAAAATACCAATCGATCATTTCATAACATAATATTTTTTAGAGGGGGGGGTTGCAGATCAATGTTTCTTGCATTAGAATATGCAATATATCGCATATGGGAGAGAGTGGATGATATGAAAGCAAAGCATTTCAAAGGAATCATGATGGTCCTTGCCGGCGCGACATTGTGGGGATTGTCGGGCAGTGCGGCCCAGTATTTATTTGAGCAGGGAGCAGTAGGTGCCGGGGCTCTCGTTTCGGTGAGGCTTCTCGCATCAGGCGTGATTCTTTTATTATATGTTGCTGTGAAAAACTCAAGCTCGCATGTCTTTCGGATTTGGAAGAAAAAATCGTCGGCCTCCTCGATTCTCATCTTTTCAATCTTTGGGATGCTCGCCGTCCAATATACATTCTTTTCTTCGATAGAAGGGGGAAATGCGGCGGCCGCTGCCGTTCTTCAGTATTTAGCGCCTTTTTTTGTGCTGATTTACATCTATATCAAAAAAGAGGCTTCACCTAAGCTGAAAGATGTAATGCTCGCGTTTGCTGCGCTGGCGGGCGTGTTTTTGCTGTTGACCGGAGGCAGGCCCGACAGCCTGTATGTGCCGCTGCCATCGGTCATCTGGGGTGTGCTGTCAGGCGCAGCGCTTGCCTTTTATACGGTTTATGCCGGAGCTTTAATTCAAGCGTTCGGTGCACTGACGGTCACGGGGTGGGGGATGCTGATCGGAGGTCTCGGCATTTCCGTCGTGTTCCCCCCGTTTCAGTTTGATCCGTCTGCAATCGGCATCGGGGAGGGGATGGCTGTTTTGTTTGTCGTTTTATGCGGCACTGCCCTTGCATTTGCCCTCTATATTGGCAGCCTTTCTTATCTATCGCCGAAGGAAACGAGCTGCCTGAGCTGTGCCGAACCGCTTGCGGCTGTTCTGTCATCGGCGGTTTGGCTGGATGTTCCGTTCAATGCGGTTCAAGGAGCGGGCACGATCATGATCATCATGACGGTCATCTGGCTTTCTTTAAGCAGAGAAGGCAAAACAAAAACGGACATCACAGATTTCGAATCTCCTTTTTGATAATGATAATGATTATCGTTGTCATTTGTTTCTGCTGTTGCTATAATAGTTTCGTCTATTAAGAAAAAAGGAGATACATATGAAGCTTAAATCTTTTGTCATTCTATGTCTGCTTATTTCAGTCTTAGCGGCCTGCTCGGGGGCAGGCGAAAGCGAAAAAACGTCCGCACAGGATACTGTGACAGTCAAACATGACCTTGGCGAAACAAAGGTGCCGAAGCATCCGAAAAAGGTCGTTGTCCTTGAGCTTGGCTTCATCGATGCGCTCGTTGACGTCGGAATCAAGCCTGTCGGTGTCACAGATGACGGAAAACCGAAATTTATCAATGAAAAAGTCAGGGAAGAAATCAAAGGCTACACATCGGTAGGGACACGCGCCCAGCCAAGTTTTGAAAAAATTGCCGCGTTAAAGCCCGATTTAATCATTGCCGATTCAAGCAGACACAGCGGTGTTTACGATAAACTGTCAAAAATCGCGCCGACGATCGCTTTGAAAAATTTAAACGCTGATTACGAGGATACACTTGACGTCTCAAAGACGATCGCAAAAGCGGTCGGCAAAGAAGACGAAATGGAGAAAAAACTGACCGAACATCAAGAAAAACTAGATCAGCTGCAAAAGAAATTTGCTGGTCAAAAGCAAAGCATCCTCTTAATCGGGAATACAAATGAGGCTGTCACCGTCCGTGACGAAAACTTCTTCACCTCTCAGCTTTTAGCAAAAATCGGCTACACATACGGTGTGGGAGACAGCCAAAAAAGCGATGCTGACAACGGTGAGTCCGTCAATATTAAAATGACGCTTGAACAGCTTCTGGAAAAAGATCCTGATGTCATGATCCTGATGACAGGAGAAAAGGATCAAGTCGATCAAGATGGAAAAAGGCCGATTGAAAAAGATCCGCTCTGGAAAAAGCTCAATGCCGTCAAAACCGGCAATGTGTATGAGGTTGACAGATTCGCATGGTCGCTTCGCCGCAGCATAGACGGGGCGAATGCCGTGATTGACGAAATTGATCAACATATTCTTCCGGCTGTTCAAAAGAAATCCTGATGCCGGCTTATCTATTCAACGCATGCTTTTTGTCAAAAAAGCATGCGCTTGTTTTTTCTTTGGGAGGTGAGCTGCTTTGATGAAGGTGAACCGGTTCGTTCCGCTCTTATTTTTCATTCTTTTGCTTGCGAGCTTTACGCTTTCGATTTCGATCGGTTCAACAAATATCGCGCTTTCCGATATTTGGGCGGCCATTTTTTCAGGTGACGGTTCGAAGCTGCACGCAGTCATTCAGACGATTCGCATACCGCGCGCTCTGGAAGGGGCATTGATCGGAGCGAATCTGGGCGCAGCCGGTGCGCTCATGCAGGCGGTGACAAGAAATCCGCTGGCATCGCCGGGGATTTTCGGCATAAATGCGGGCGCTTCCGCGGCTGTTGTCTTTCTGACGGTGATGCTGCCGGCAGCCGCGGCTCCTCAAATGACGATGGGCGCCGCATTTACGGGGGGCGCTTTTGCCGCCATGATCGTTTATGTGACCGCATCGGTTTTCAGCGAGCATGACAAGGATATCAGTTTTGCTTTAATCGGCGTTGTCATTCAGGCGATCCTTGCTTCACTGACACAGATGATGCTGATTTTCAATGAAGAATCGACGGAAACCATCTTATTTTGGCTTTCCGGCTCTCTGGCCGGAAGTTCGTGGGAAAAGCTGCATTTGTTGCTTCCGGTCAGCATCATCGGTTTATTGATTGCGGCGGCCCTGGGAAGAGCGGCTTCCGTTCTCAGTCTCGGTGACGACATTTCCCAAGGCTTGGGACAAAAAGTCTGGGTGGTCCGGGTGCTCATTGCCGTCACCGTTGTCGCGTTAGCCGGTGCTTCTGTAGCAGCAGCCGGTCCGATCGGTTTCATCGGTTTGATGGTTCCTCATATGATCCGGTATGTCGCGGGCGCCGACTACCGCGCTGTGATTCCGTATTCAGCCGTATTAGGAGCCATCCTGCTTCAGCTGGCTGATATCGCGTCACGCTTTGTTTATTATCCGTACCAAACACCGGTCGGCGTTGTCACGGCATTGATCGGAACGCCCTTTTTCATCTATTTGGCGCGAAGAAGAAAAAAGGGGGCGGCTTCATGAACAAAAGGACAGACCACACAAAAAAACACCGGGGGAAACCGGCGGCGGTCCTGCTCTTCCTTTTGATTTGTCTGGTTGTGCTCACTGTGTTGAATTTGGCGATCGGCGATGAGAACATCCCGCTTTTCGCCGTGCTTAAAGCATTGGTTGGGCAAGGCGATCCCGGCGTTCGGTTTATGGTAATGGAATTCAGAATGCCGAGAATCATCCTGGCCGTCCTGGCAGGCGCCGCTTTAGCCATTGCCGGAGCGATCGTTCAGTCGCTGCTGAGAAACCCGCTCGCAGCATCAGACACGCTTGGCATTATCGGGGGAGCGGGGCTCGGCGCGGTGATCGTCACCGTGCTGTTTGCCCAGCAAACACCGCTTTTTTTGACAGGCGCCGCTTTCCTTGGCAGCATCCTGGCCGCCGTTCTCGTTTATGTATTGGCTTACCGAAACGGAATCGCCCCGGTAAGGCTGGCATTGGTCGGCATCGCTGTCAACGCTTTTTGCCATTCGGGGATTCAGCTGTTGATTTCAAGATCCAGTCCGAATGTGAGCAGTGCATTAATATGGCTGAACGGCAGTTTATGGGGGAGAAGCTGGGATCATGTGCTGGCTCTTTTCATTTGGTGCTGTCTTTTGATTCCGCCCGTTTGGCTGGCGGCAAAACCGCTTGATATTATGAAATCCGGGGACGGGGTAGCCGCAAGCCTCGGCATTTCCCTTGAAAGAACAAGGGGGCTTTTGCTCGCCGCAGCCGTCACGCTGACAGCGGCGGCTGTGACGGCCGTGGGGACGATCGGTTTTATCGGCTTGATGGCACCGCATATCGGAAGAAAGCTGGCGGGCCATGAATCGCGGATTTTGCTTCCTGCTTCCGGCTTGATCGGGGGGATCATCCTGCTTGCGGCCGATGCTGTCGGAAGGGGGCTGATCCCGCCGCTGGAAATTCCGGCGGGCTTGATCGCCGCAGTTGTCGGCGGGCCTTATTTTATCTATTTGCTGCGCCGTGAGGCAAAACGGGGCAGGAAGTAAAACGACAACGGACGGCATCCATTCGGGCCGTCCGTTATTCATATCATACTGACAAATGATCGCGCAGATTATAGTCGTTGACATGCCATTTGTTGTCCTGAAAGCTGATATTGCTCAGACAGGCGTTGACAAGCTTCGTGTTTTCAAGATTGATGTCTCCGTTTGAAATCTTGGACAACAGCGTATGGATCGCTGCTCCGTGCGCGACGATGAGCACCTTTTGATCGGGATATTGTTCATTGACCTTTTGAACACCGGCCATCAGGCGTTCAGCCAATGCTTCTTTCGATTCTTGATTCGGATAGTTTTTATCAGGATAGAGCCTCATTCTTTCTTCAAATGGCATTCCCTCGGCATCTCCGTAATTTCTTTCGATGAAATCCTCCATTTCCACAATATCAAGCCCTAAATATTGATTGATGATGTCCGCTGTTTCCCGAGCTCTTTTTAAAGGACTTGTAATGATGACGTCCCAGTCTGTATCTTTTAAAAATTCTCCGGTTTCTTTCGCCTGTCTTTTTCCGGTTTCATTTAAAGGGATATCTGTTCGTCCCTGCAGTTTTCCAAAAGCATTCCAGTCGGTTTCTCCGTGCCGGATTAAACAAATCGCAGTCATTTTGCAAAAATCTCCTTTCGAGCACGAGTGCACGTTTTTTGGTGATAAGGTCATTATACTAATGTCAAAACGAGAACTCACGCATGATGACCGGATACGGTTTCGAACAACACGGCTGTTCCGATGCCGCCCCCGCTGCCGATCGCTGCGATGACATACTTCAGATCAGGTCTTCTCTTCGTCTCATGAAATAAACGGGTCACCAAAATGGCCCCAGAAGCGCCGTAGGGATGACCGAGTGCCAAGGCGCCTCCCCTGACATTCAGTTTATGATAGCCGATTCCAAGTTCTTGGGCGCACGCCGCGATTTTGACGGCGAATGCTTCATTGATTTCAAACAGATCGATATCTTGAACGGACAGACCTCTTCTCCGTAACAGTTTTTGAATCGCGGGCACGGGCGAGATTTGCGGGAAATTTGGATTGACGCCGCTGACTTCACTGTCGACGAATCGCAGAACGGGCTTTAAGCCGAGCGCTATTGCTTTTTGTTCGTCCATGACGACGACGGCGCTTGCGCCGTCGTGAATTCCGCAGCTGTTGGCGGCTGTCACGGTGCCTTGCTTTTTAAAAGCCGGCTGAGCCCTTTGGACGATTTTTTCGATCTGCCGCTTGCTGAGCATACTTTCATCAGCCGTCAAATCTTGAAACGGCAGGATTTCATCTTCATAATAACCGTTTTCAAACGCCCTTATGCTTCTTTGATAGCTTAACAGTGTATAATCGTCCTGCATTTGGCGGGTGATGTAATAAGCTTGCGCCGTCATTTCTGCCGCTTCGCCCATATCCGGATCCCCCCATTCATCTGGAGAAAAGCGCGCTCTTTGCGGAAAAGGGGAGAGGCTCGCACTTTCCGTTCCTCCGGCGATGTAGCAGCTTCCTGCCCCGGCCTGGACGAAACAGCAGGCGGTGCGGATCGCTTCAAGACCTGCGCTGCATTGGCGGTCGATCGTCATTCCGGTTACAGAAGCGGGAAGCCCGGCGGAAAGCGCCGCTAAACGGGCAATATTGCCTCCGGGTCCGACGACATTTCCGAGAATGACTTCATTTAAATGGCCGTTCAGCGGTTTCTCTAAATATTGAATGAGGGCGGCGGCCAATTCGTGCGGCTCTGCTGTTTTCAAAGAGCCGTTTTGTCTTGCGATGACCGTTCGTTTGGCGGCTGTGATGACCGCTCTCATTTGATCAGCTCCTTCAGCTGTTTTCTCACGAGGCTGCGGGCGATTTTTCCTCCGGCAGTATGCGGAAGCTCTTCGACAACATGCCAGCTTCTCGGGATTTTGTAGGGGGCGAGCCTGCGTCTGCATAACGCTTTCAGCTCTTTGACGGAGGCTCCGCCCTTAATGACGGCTGCCGCTTTTTCTCCCCAATAATCATCGGCGATACCGACGACCGCCGCTTCTTCGACCTCAGGATGCGAGGTGAGGACAGCTTCGATCTCTTCAGGGAAAATATTAATGCCTCCGTAGACGATCATGCTGTTCTCTCTTCCGGAGATGTACAAGTATCCGTCATCATCCATCCAGCCCATGTCACCGACCGTCATCCACCCGCTTTCGTCAGGGCGGGGGAAGCCGGCTTGTTCCTGCAAATAGCCTGAAAACACCATCGGGCTTTTCACATAGATTTTGCCGACCTCGCCGGTATCGGCAATATCCCCTGAGTTCCGGCGGATGGAGACGTCAACGTTTTGAAAGGGGCGTCCGACTGAAGCGGGCTTCACCTGAAAATCGCGGGGAGCGGAAACGGAGACGAAGCTTAATTCTGATGTCCCGTAGAAATCATATAACAAAAGATTAGGATAGGCTTTTTGGAACGCGTTTTTGGCGTGTTGGCTCCAATTGGCGCCGGAAGAAATAATTTTAAGGGGTCTTTCGATCCGCCTGTTTTCCGACGACATCGCTTCCGTCATTGTCGGCACTGTATATAACGCTGTGACAGGCAGGCTGTCGATCGTTTTTTCGAGCCGGTGCGTTGAAAATTTGTGCAAAAGGTCGACTGTTCCCCCAAGAAATAATGTGTTCATTGCGCCATATAAAAAGTGAGAAAAAAAGAGCGGACCTGGAATGACAGCCCTGTCTTCAGCGGATAATTGAAAGTCTCTGCTGCTGATGCGGAAGCTCTCAATCCAGGAACGTTGAGATCTGATGAATGCTTTCGGCGCGCCTGTTGAACCTGATGTGAACCCGATGTAAAAGGGTTCTTCATCATCGATGTCTGGTTCATCAGCAACCGGTCTCTTCCTGATGTCCGCGAGGCATTCTTCCAAAGCAAGAGCATCTTCATATTCAGGAAAGGGCCGCTCTGTGATGAAAAGGTCGGGCTTGCAAAGTAACAGCCTTTCGATGCACTCGGCGCGGCTCCACCTCGGATCAAAGGGAACGGCCGTCCAGCCGGCTGCTGCAGCCCCGGCGAACAGCTGCAAAAAAGGAAGGCCGTTCGGCAGCATGAACGCGATCCTTTTATTTGTCCGTTTTTGGCTGTTCAGCCAGGCGGCCGTCCGGCAGACGAGCCGATGCCAGTCTTTGTATTGGATTGATTCCGTTCCGGTCTGGATGGCCGTTTTTTCAGGGTGCTGCTGTGCGTGGCGTTGATAGGTTTCGGTGATCGGCATGGTGAAATTCCTCCAAACTATATTCCTTGTCTCTTGATCTGCATCGCTTTTCTTAATTTTAGCACGAGATAAGCCGCAATGGCCGACTTTAACAGATCACCGGGAACATAGACCAGGCAGAACGTCAGCGCTTTTTGAAGAGAAATGTTCATCAGAAAGGCCTGAACAGGTACACCAACTGCATAGATAAAGAGAATGCCAAATAAAAGGTGAATCAAAAAAAGGTGTCTGAAATGCAGAACAGACAGCCTCCCGACGGCTAAAGCGATGAAGAAAGCTGCGGCGGGATAGGCCAGCAGGAAGCCTGCGCTCGGACTTGTAAAGACACCGATTCCGCCCCGGCCTCCCGCAAGAATCGGCATACCGCTTGCAACAAGCAGCAAAAAGACGATGAGACTGAGCCCGGCGTTTTTCGGTTTGTTGATGCCGCCGCTAAGCATGACACCGATCGTCTGCATTGTGATCGGGACGGGTGTAAACGGCAGCACGACCGGGGGAAGAAAACCGAGAACCGCCATAATCGCCGTGCTAAGTGAAATGAAAACCATATCTTTTACATGCATAGTAGACTTCGATTCCTTTCAAATATATGAATAGAATCAAATTATCATTGAGACTTTTGTAATGTCAACTATAATTTTATATAGGTTTACATAAAGGGGCGGAAAAAACACAGATCATGTCATGACCTGTGTAGTGTAAAGGGTTATTTTTTTGTCAGTTCAACGAGAGCGTCAACTGAAGAAGCGACTTGGGATACGGCTCCATTGACTTCCTCTAGTCCGCTTAAAAAGGCCTGCAAATCGCCTTCGATTTGCCCGCTATGGTTTTTGCTAGTTTTCATACTGCTGACAATATCGTCGAACAGGTGATTGATCTCTGACATTTTATTCTTGCTTTCATTAACAAGCTGATTCACATCTGTAATGTGTTTGGTCACGATGCCGATTTGGGCGTTTGTATTATTGACGAGCTCGGAGACGGTTGAGACCGTTTTTTTCGTGTCGTCGGAAAGCTTTCTGACTTCGTTTGCGACAACCGCGAATCCTTTGCCATGCTCCCCGGCTCTCGCCGATTCGATCGAGGCGTTGAGAGACAGCAAATTCGTTTGTTCGGCGATGCCTGTCACAATCCCAAAAATCTTTTCGATTTGCCGGGCGATTTCTTCCAGTTTTTTGATTTCACACTCAATTTGGGTCATGCTGCTCCCCATTTGATTCAGCTGCTGTTCCTGCTCCTCGAGCTCTTTTTTGCCGCCGATCGATTTTTCCTCCACAGATACGGCCGTCTTCGTACCCGCTCTGGACGTCTCGACGATTTCTGCTGATTTATCGACCAGTTCCTGCACCGCGCCTGTCGTTTCTGCAAATAAGGCGGCTAATGAGCCGGAGGTCTCTTTGATTTGCTTGTGAAGTTCGGTTTTTCTGTTTTCTTCCTGTGCGCGGAGTCTCGCGTGCTCATCTTCAAAGGCTTCCAGAACGATCTGCTGTTCAATGTTGAGAATCTTTGTCGCCGCCGTGACGGCCCGTTGATAGTCTTCATTGTTTAAGCCGTTTTCAAATATCTTGAGCAGTGATAAAAGAATGTCTTGGAAAGCGGCCAAATACCACTTTGGCAAAAGACCGATCTTCAAATGAACATGTGCGATCCGAATTCTTTTTTCTAAAAATGCCTCGTCAATCACGCCTGAAAACATTTCCTGTATATGAATGGATAATGTCTTTTTTAAGCGGTCGACAGAGCTGTTTTCATGAATGATCTCCATCAGTGAGCTTTCATGTTCAAGGTTTTGATAGAACCGGCTGACGATCGTCTCTATATGTTCTGAAATCAAGGGTTTCAGCTTGCTCAGCACCCAAAGGTCTTCATCTGTTAAATTAACCATGGCCAGCTGTTTTTTAAATTCCGCGTGCTGTTTAAGCCTGATGCGACTCGTTTGATCATCGCTTGTACCAGCAAATAATGATCCTTCCGTTTTTCTGTCCTTTTTGAATAACACAATCGTATCCCCCTGTAAACGGCAATGAAATTACCGGTTTTTTGAAAATATCCCGCTTTATTTTCTTATCGGCTTTTTTTTCCGTTTTTTAAGCTTAGGTATTGCTTTCAGAGGGCTTTAACGGCAGAACAGCCGGTCCTTCAATGACATCGCCGCTGATGGAAAACCTTGACCCGTGGCACGGGCAGTCCCATGTCCGTTCCCCGTCATTCCATTCGACCTCGCAGCCCATGTGGGTGCAGGTCGTATCGACCGTATGAAGCTGTCCGTCGTCATCGCGATAGGCGCCGGCCCGCTTGCCGCCGATCGCCACGACCGCTCCTTCTCCGGGGGCGAGGTCTTCCGGCTTCCGGATCGGCTGTTCGAGCTTTCCTTCAACAAAATGCTTTGCGACATCCGCGTTGTAGGACATCGCTTTTTTTATGCCCGGATCAGGATGAAAACGGGCAGGTGTAAAGACCTCCTGATAAGGATTGCTTTCGTTTGTGATATGGTCGGTCATGATTTGCGCGGCGAGCGTGCTTGACGTCATGCCCCACTTCTTAAATCCTGTTGCGACAAGAATCCGCTTTTCCTTCGGATAAATCGGCCCGATATAAGGGATTTTATCAAGGCTGATTAAATCCTGTGTCGACCAGCGGTAGGGGATGTCTTCGATGCCGAGAACACCTTCTGCAAATGATTCCAATGCCTGATAATGTTCGATTGTGTCTTTTCCCTGGCCGGTTTTATGGCTTTCGCCGCCGACGAGAACCATTTTCTCGCCGCCGATCACAACCGAACGCAGGGAGCGGGAAGGCTGGTCAATGCTTAAATACATGCCGCCCGGGTACGGTTGTTTAGGTTTGACAGCCAGGACGTAGGAGCGGCTCGGCTCAAGCCTTGCAAAATAGAAGCCTTTTTTATCATGAAACGGAAAATGCGTGCAGCACACGACATAGTCGCTGAAGATCTGCTGTCCGCTTCTGGTCAGCACTTTTGGGCGGTCGCCTTCTTTGATTTCCTTGGCGGCCGTGTTTTCAAAAATTTTTCCCCCGGCTTGCTGGATGTTCTCGACAAGATGTTTTAAGTAATAAAGCGGATGAAACTGGGCTTGATTTTTCATGACAAGACCGGCCTTAATATCGATGGCGACGGGAAGGTCTTTGATGAAATCGCGGTCGATTCCGAGCTTTTTGTAAGCCTCATACTCTTTTTTGATTTTTTCTGCCGATTGCTCTTCCGTCGTATAAATGCAGGCGTCTTGTTCTTCAAAATCACAGGGGATGTTCTGCTCAAGCACAAGGTTTTTAATGTATGAAAGCGCCTGGAGATTTGCTTCATAATAGACCCTGGCATTCGGCATTCCGATATGGTTGATCAGCTCATCATAAATCAGGTCGTGCTGGGCGGTGATTTTCGCCGTCGTATGTCCCGTCGTTCCATTCAATATGCGGTCTGCATCAATCAAAACGACGCTATACCCTTTTTTTGTCAGCATATAAGCCGTTGTGATTCCGGTCATCCCGCCCCCGATGATTGCGACATCTGTTTTCACATCTTCTGAGAGGCACGGAAATTCGGGAAACACTGTGCTGTCTCTCCAAAACGATTCGGGTGAGTCCGGCAGTTTTTCTTGATTCACAAGGGGTCCCTCCAAAATTTAAGTTGTTCTTAAATTTTCCAATTACAAAACATTCATGCATGAAAATGAATTGGATAAAACATGATATAGTTCATAAAATAGTAAGGTTACATTGATGTGAAGGAGGAATTGTTTTGAGTAAACAGCCGAAAAAAGTACTGCCTCCCCAGCACCAGACCCAGCAGCCCGGGCTGGAGTATTTGATGAATCCCCGCCCTGTTTTTGACCGCCCGAAACCGGCCAAAAAACTTGCTGGGAAAACCGCGATCATTACTGGGGGAGACAGCGGAATCGGCCGGGCGGTGTCCGTTTTGTTTGCAAAGGAAGGCGCAAATGTGGTCATCGTTTATTTCAATGAGCACCGTGATGCAGAGGAAACAAAAGGCTATGTCGAACAAGAAGGTGTCGGGTGTTTACTGATTGCCGGAGACATCGGGGACGAAGCCTTTTGCAATGAGGTCGTCCGTCATGCGAAAGAAGCGTTTCCGACGATCGATATTTTGGTCAATAATGCGGCTGAACAGCATCCGCAGAAGGGAATCGACAAAATCACAAGCCATCAGCTGATCAGGACGTTTCAAACGAATATTTTTTCGATGTTTTATTTGACAAAAGCCGTCCTGCCCCATTTGAAAAAAGGCAGCTCGATTATCAATACGACGTCTATTACGGCGTATGCCGGAAATGAAAGGCTGATCGATTATTCGTCGACAAAAGGGGCGATTACATCATTTACCCGTTCTCTCGCATTGTCGCTCGTTGATCGGGGCATCCGCGTCAACGGGGTTGCTCCGGGACCGATTTGGACGCCGCTCATTCCGTCGACATTTACCGAAAGGGAAGTCGAGGTGTTCGGTTCGACGACGCCGATGGGGCGCCCGGGACAGCCGGTTGAGGTAGCGCCGAGCTATCTGTTTTTGGCCAGTGATGATTCCTCTTACATGACCGGTCAGGTTCTTCATGTCAACGGCGGAACCATTATAAACGGATAAAAAGGTCAATGCGGACGCACTTGACCTTTTTTCCATAAAAAAGCCAATCCTGGCGGGATTGGCTGTTATGCGTGTAATGTCAACGCTGTATATTCTCTTGAAAGTTCAAGGAAAGATTGTTCGTCTCCTTTGTCTAATGCCTCGTCGATCTTCTCTTTCAGCATGTTCAACCGACGTTTAAACAACGATTCATCAAGGACCATTTGGATGTAGATATCCATGATGGTTACATCAAGTTCTTTTACCTTTTGGGTGTTGCGGGACTTCATGAGCTCAGCGTACGATTTTTTCTCTTTCATAAAGATTCCCCCTGATGCCTTTTTTATAGTATATGGATTACACATCAAAAAATCAATAAGTATTTATAATTTTTAGAAAATTATTTGAGAAAGCATGTTTTATGATAATAAAAGTTTGTAAATTCGGACACAAAAAAGCAAGTTTGGCAGAATAAAAAATAAAAATGGAATTGTAAAAACATATTTTCAAATTAATTGGAAAAAATCCTGTCGTTTTTTAGAGGATAATGTTAGATTAATAGTATAAATTTACTAATGTTTAGGAGGATCATGCTGATGAGCACAGAGGATATGACAATGGATTCGTATGAAGTAAACCGTTCGACAATGGCCGTTCTGCCTCTGGGAGAGGGGGAAATACCCGCTTCAAAAGTACTTGAAACCGAAAGGACATTCAGGGTCAATATGAGACCTTTTCAAATCATAGAAAGAAGCTGCCGTTATTTCGGCTCAAGCTATGCCGGAAGAAAAGCCGGCACGTATGAAGTGATTAAGGTTTCCCACAAGCCGCCGATCATGGTGGACCATTCAAACAACATTTTTCTTTTTCCCACATTCTCCTCAACGAGGCCTCAGTGCGGGTGGCTTTCCCATGCACATGTTCACGAATTTTGCGCGGCGAAATATGACAATACATGCGTCACGTTTGTGAACGGGGAAACGTTGGAGCTGCCCGTGTCCATCACATCTTTCGAGAATCAGGTTTACCGAACGGCATGGCTGAGAACCAAATTTCAGGACAGGATTGAAGGCGGAGCCATGCAGAAAAAGCAGGAATTTATGCTTTATCCGAAAGAAGACCGAAACCAGCTGATCTACGAGTTCATCCTCAGAGAGCTGAAAAAGCGCTACTGACCGGGTTCAGCCGCGAATAAATAGTGCTCCAAAAGCGCGGCGACCTGATTGCGAATGCGGGGGTTGAAGTAATTGTGCTCCTCCTCGTATCCTTCATAGATGAAGGAATACATCGTAAACGCTTCGTCCCGGGACACTTCATGAACTTTGACGTTTCGTTTTCGCAAATCGTTTTTGACATCGTGTAAATCGCGCTGAGCCAGCTTCAGCGCCTGCTCAATCAGGCGCAGATAAGGATCTTTCAGCTTGAACGGCCCCTGCTGGATGATGCTGAAATCCCGATTTAATATGCTGATGGCCATCGGAAGGTAAATCGCCTTTTCAATCGTGTCCCTGATGTCGGCGGGAATTCTTGTCATGGCATTTCTCCTCTTTCTTGTGTTAGGAACGTTTGTTCTTGTTTTTATTTTACACGAAAAGCTGTTCTTTTTTCAAGAACGGGAAAAAATGACTAAAATGTTATGGTTGAATCAGACTAATACAGAAACTGCTGAAGACAGATGATTTAAAGTTTTTCTGTTAACGTGTAGAATAGAAGTAGACAACCGTCTCGAGGAGAATAAATGGTGGAGCAATTTTTTAGTTATTTTACAGAAGAGAATTTAGCAGACTTTTTTCAGAGCTATCGGGCTTTTGGTCCTTTTGTTGCCATACTGCTGCCGTTCATTGAAGCGCTTCTTCCGTTTTTGCCGCTGATTGTGTTTGTGGTTGCCAATGTCAATTCGTTCGGTTTATGGCAGGGATTCATCTTGACTTGGATCGGAGCATCTGCGGGCTCGATCGCCGTTTTCCTCTTCATCCGCCATTTCGGCCAGCAAAAAGCTCTTGGATTTATCCGCAGGCATCCGTCTGTGAAAAAGCTGATGATCTGGGTGGAAAAACGGGGCTTCGGTCCTTTGTTTCTGCTGCTCTGTTTTCCGTTCACACCTTCTGCCGCGGTGAATGTTGTGGCCGGGCTTTCGAGAATCAGCCTGCTGCCCTTTTCGCTTGCGGTGCTGTGCGGAAAGTCCGTGATGATTTTTATGGTGAGCTTCGTTGGGCATGACCTGAAGGCGCTGTTTACACAGCCTTTAAGAACAGCCGGGGTCATGATCGTGATTTTGATTTTATGGTACGCCGGAAAACGGATTGAACATCGTCTGAATGTGAAATTCAGCCAGAGAGAGAATGACTAGGGGGACATAGTATTGAAAAAACGTTTTTGGGTCATAGCCGGAGTCCTTTTCATCATCATTGGAATTCAGGTGAAAAATGCCGTCTTTATTGAGTATAAGGTCGAGGGAGTCAGCATGAACCCAACGTTTCAGGAGGGCAACAAGCTTTTGATCAACCGGTTCGCCCATCATTTTCAAACGATCGGCAGGTTTGATATCGTGCTGTTTAAAGGACCTGAAAAAGATATATTCATCAAACGGGTCATCGGACTTCCCGGAGAAACGCTCAGATATGAAGATGATCAGCTTTACATTAATGAAAAAAAGATCAAAGAGCCCTATCTGGACGACTTGAAAGCTGTTACGGCAGGCGGAGACCTGACCGGGGATTTTACGCTCAAGGAAGTGACGGGAGAGGAGAAAATTCCGGCAAACCATTACTTCGTGCTCGGAGACAACAGAATCCACAGCAATGACAGCCGCCATTTCGGCTTTGTATCAGATAAGGACATTGTCGGTATTGTCGCGGAAAAAATCGATGAGAAGTGAAAATTCAGACAGATGAAAAACCTTTAAGGCGGCTCCTTAAAGGTTTTTTCGTCTTACTTCAGCTTAATCGCGTTCAGCCGTTTTTGCAGTTTCGTTTTTTCAGCCGATGCTTTCAGCTTGTTGACCGCTGATTGTGCGGCTGATTTTGTTTTTTTCGTTCTTCTTTGTTCAGCCGTTTTGACTTTGGCTTTTGCTGTTTTCACTTTTTGTGTGTATGCGGCGGCTTTCTTTTTTACGTTGTCCAGCCGTTTTTGCAGCTTTGTTTTATCATTCCCAGCAAGCAGTTCATTGATCGCTTTTTGCGCTTTGCTGATCTTTGTGTCGCTCGCTGTTTTTTCCGCTCTGGCAACGGCATTCCGGGCGGTTGTAAGCAAGTTTGAGCGGACCGCATTGATCCGTTTTTGCAAGTTTGTTTTGACAGGCCCTTTGACGAGCTCATTGACCGCTGTTTGGGCGGCGTCGGCATGGGCTTTCTTTTTCTGTTTTTCAGCGAGCTTTACTTTGTTTTCGGCCGTTTTTTTGAGCTGATTTTCCACGCTGTTCAGCCTTTTGCGCAAATTGGTTTTGTCAACGTTCGCAGGGAGCGGATTGATCGTGTTTTGCGCCTTGTCGATGTCGGCTCTTTTCTTGCTCTTTTCCGCTTTTGCGACGGCTTTCTGCGCTTTTTCCAATTGAGCGTCCGCCTCTTTAAAACGGATCAGCCCGTAGCCAAACAGCGAATCGCGACCCGGTGCGCCTAAATCGCTCGTGAAAAACTGCATTTTTCTGCGGAGCTCGCTATTTGTACTCGCCGGATACATCTGTTTTAACAGAGCGAACATGCCCGCAACGTGCGGAACGGCTTGGGAAGTTCCACTTGAGCTCGCGTATTTGCGGTTTACATATGTGCTGATAATGGATGTTCCCGGAGCGGAAAACTCGACGGCCGTACCTGTATTGGAAAACGATGCGAGCTGATTCTTTTCATTTGTAGCTGAAACGGCAATCACACTGCTGTAGGCCGCCGGATAATAGACGGATGTTTTGTTTCCGTCATTGCCGCTGGCCGCCACAAGAAGGATGCCTTTTTTGTAGGCCCGGTCTGCGGCATCGTGCAAAATTTGGCTGTCACCTGATACGACAAGGCTCATATTGATGATGTCGATGTTGTGCTGGATCGACCAGTCGATGGCTTTTAATATGCTTTTAAGATCGCCTGAGCCGGTTTTATCAAGCACTTTTACCGCATACAGCTCAGCGCCGGGGGCGATGCCGTCGATTCCAAAGCCGTTATGCTTCGCACCGATAATTCCGGCAACATGTGTGCCATGGCCGTTGTCATCACGGTATGAAGCGGTATAGTCCACCATTGAGACTCCGCCGGCGATTGACAGCTCATCATGAGGTGAAATGCCGCTGTCTAGAACTGCGGTTCTCACATGTTTTCCGGTTAAACCTTTGTGCCAGGCAAGGTCAGCTTGAATCGGCTTGATATTCCATTGCGCAAATGAGCCGGTGTTTTGCTCTGTTCCGCTGGAAACGGCTTTGAATGCTGTAGCGTCGGCAGCCTTAACCGGAGCATTGTTTTCGACATACAGCACATCCGGGTCATGTTCCAATTTGCGCACCGTTTTTTCATCAGCGGTGACGGCTGCTGCGGGAAGCTTGCGGTAAACGTGTTCGACTGAATCGGCCTGCTCCATGACCGCTTCTTTGCCGCTGTTGTTTTTATAGACGACGATAACCTCTTTTTCTTTGTCACGGCCTTCTGCTTGAACATGCGGTGTCATCGCGAAGAAGCTAAAAAACAATACGCCGGAAAGCGCGGTTTTTCCAATCTTTTTCATTCAGCTCTCCTCCTGATTTGTGCGGCGTTTTCTTTATATATC
Source organism: Bacillus sp. z60-11 (assembly GCF_046464135.1). Taxonomy (NCBI): domain Bacteria; kingdom Bacillati; phylum Bacillota; class Bacilli; order Caryophanales; family Bacillaceae; genus Bacillus; species Bacillus sp. z60-11. The sequence goes on from NZ_JBIYSN010000001.1 coordinate 195,484, forward strand.
GGAGCATTTTTGATTTTTCAAAGCTAAGAAAGCGCGCATTTCTAAAATAAAAGGATGAAAAAAGCGCAAAGCGGGATGAGGCAAAATTACGCTTGATAAGGCTGTGCACTTAGAGCTGGGAGCGCAGGGAAAAAACTTGAGGCTCCAGTTCAGCCGGAGGAAACGGAGATGTGCACATCTATGGAATGGGGAAACACTATCATACATCAACAGGCGCCTTAACTATGCCTGCATAAGCTCTTTTGGATACCTGAAGGCAAGGGTGTTTTTTGATGCGTCAACAGACCCTTATTTTCATGTTGGTTAGAGTCAAAAGACCTGAAAGTAACAGAAATGAATTGAGAATAGAGAGGTGAAATTGGCAAAGTGTGAAAAATGAACTAATACTAAAGGGGAAATTATAGTATGATATGAATAAAGAAAAATACAAAAAAATAGAAGACTGGAAGAAAGGAGCTCCAAATGAACAAGATCGCCGCGGAAGAAGTCGCCAATACCCTCAACTCATGGTACCGCGCCATCAGAAGAAATGATACGGAACAGTCGATCCGCTTATTTGAAGAAATCAAACCGATGCTGGCAGAGATGGCGGAGGATCAGGAGGTTTTAATCTACTATTCCTTGCTGGAGCTGAGACATAAAATCATGCTGTATGATACGAGGGGAGAAAAGATTGAGCAGCAAGAGGATTTAACAAACGGCGACAGCGCTGCATCACATATGACTTCGTATTACTACTACCTGTTTTCGGGAGCATACGAAGTGTATAAAAAAAATTACGAAGAGGCGATCAGTTTTTACAAGATCGCTGAAAAAAAGCTTGCCAATGTCCATGATCAAATCGAAGTGGCGCAATTCCACGACAAAGTCGGAAAACTTTACTATTACCTGGGGCAGAATATCGTTTCATTAAATCATACACGGCAAGCGATGGAGATATTTAGATGTTATGAAGACCATCATTTGAATCTTGTCTCTACATATATCACGATGGCGGGCAATTATACGGAAATGGGAAAGTATAAAGAAGCGGAAGAATATTTAACCGAGGCCATCAATACGGCAAGAGCCGCCGGTGACCATTTCAAAGAAATGCAGCTTTTGCATAATTTCGGTCTTCTATATGCAGCGATGGATCAGTCAGAAAAGAGCATCAGCTTTCTGGAAACCGTATTGGCCGATCGCGCATATGCCGCTTCAGACTATTATTTCAACGCTGTATTTTTAATGATTAAGGAACTGTTTAAAATAGGGGAGCATGACCGGGCCGTCGCTTTTTACGAAGAGGGGAAGGAAAGGTCGAAAGGCATGCAGAATGATATATTTGACGCGAAAATCGATATTCTCTATGCAACCTATGCAGGAGGTGGTGAGAAGGCGATCGATGACTGCAAAAACTGTCTCGAGGTCTTATTCAAATCAAAGCAGTATGACAGTGTGCGCGAACTTTCACTCTTAACGGCCAATGTCTACAGGCAAAAGTCTCTTTATAAAGAGGCCGCCTATTTCTTTTTGGAAGCCATTAAAGCAGAAGAAGAGATGAAAAAAGTGGAGGGAATGTCATGAAAAAGCTTTTCATTGTGACCGCAATCGGTGTTGCTCTATGTTCAGGATGGTTTATGGCTGAACATCATGCTGAAGCAGGAGGCATGCATGTTGCCGAAAAGATGGTCGGATAAAAGCGCGGGGGAAAATCCGTCTTGGAGATCAAGGCGGATTTTTTGCATGTTTACTGTATTTTACGCGTGGCTGAACATAACGAATCAGCGGCCGGTGAAAATGGGAGAAGGATCATTGCGGATGGAACAGCAAAAAAAACCTTCTGTCACTCATCGGCCGTTATATTCAGTAAAAGCACCCGGTTAAGCCGGGTGTATTTTACTGCTAATTAAAATCTAAATATTTTTAATATTGAAAACATTTTCTCGATCTGTTACGATATTTTCAGTAAACTTTTAGTGAATATGGATTCTATAGACAGGCGGGGATGAACATGGCAACCATTAAGGATATAGCGCTTCAAGCAAAAGTATCAAGCACAACCGTTTCCAGAGTGCTGAATCATGATCAAACACTGTCGGTAGCACCTGAAACAAGGCAGCGGATTTTGGATATTGCCCATCAGCTCGGATACAAGAACTCCAGGAAACGCCGCGATGAGCAGGATCCAGCAGCCGAAGGAGGAAGCCCGCGGATCGGCATCGTCGTCTGCCAGACGCAGGAAGAGGAATTGAATGATCCGTATTTTTATTCGATCAGACAGGGGATTGAAAGCGAGTGTTTTGAAAAAGGAGTCTTTATTACGAAGTTCATTCAACTCAGCAGCATCCGCTCCAGCCAGCCTGTCGGCGATGTCGACGGCTTGATCGTGATCGGCAGAATCAATTTTGCCGGATTGAGGCAAATCGTCGGTGAGGCGGCAAAGGTCGTTTATATTAATCATACTGACAGTGAAGAACAGCACGACTCCGTCGTCGTCGATTTTCAGAAAGCGGCGGCCAGGGCGGTAAATCATCTGAAATCGCTCGGCTGCAAGCGGATAGGCTATATCGGCGGACGGGAGAAGGAACATTTTAGAATCAGCGATCAAAAGACAGAAACGGTTGAAATTGAAGACAAGCGGCTGACAACATTTTTGGAGATGGCGGGTGCGGAGAATGCGGACAATGTCTATATCGGAGAATATACGATGCAGCAAGGCTACGAGCTGATGAAACAGGCGCTTCTTGCAAAACATGTGCCTGAAGCTTTCTTTATCGCCAGCGATTCGATGGCGATCGGCGCATTAAGAGCCTTGCGGGAATCAGGTATCAAGGTTCCGGAGGATGTCGCGCTCGTCAGCTTTAACGGCATTGAAGCAGCCGAATTTGCAAATCCGCCTCTTTCGACCGTGAAGGTCCATACGGAAGAAATGGGGCGAACCGGTGTCAAACTGCTGCTGGACCGGATCAGCGGCAGAAGTCTGCCGCTGCAAGTGACGGTCCCCTCAGAGCTCATCATCCGTGAGAGCTGCGGATCCGGCAGAAGAGATTGACTAAGTTGAATAAGCCTAAAAGGAGGTGATTCCAATTTGTTCACTAAACTTTAGTGAAGATATGTTTTGCGGCATTCAAAAATCATAAGCTGAGGTGAAATGATGAAAAAGTTGATTTTCTCTTTTACTCTCCTTTTTTTATTGGCCTCTTTGGCAGCCGGCTGTTCCGGAAAAACCGCTGGGAAGCAAGACGGCGACATCACCTTGACCATGTTTTCAACAATGACAAATGACAGTGAAAAAAAGGCCCTCAGAAGACTTGCCGATGATTTTGAAAAAGAGAACAAGGGGGTTAAGGTTGATATCAATTTCCCGGGGGCCGACTACGAAAATATGCTGCGCGTCAAAATGGCGGCGAATGATATGCCCGACTTGTTCGACACCCATGGATGGGCGAAAATCCGCTACGGCGAATATACGGCCGACTTAAAGGATATGGACTGGGTCAAACAGCTTGATCCCAACCTTGATCCGATTTTAAAGGACGAGGACGGCAAAGTATACGCCTATCCATTTAATCAGGCGAAAGACGGTATCGTCTATAACGCAGACCTTCTCAAGAAATACAATATCAAGCCTCCGGAGACACTTGACGAACTGTTGAAGGCGCTGGAGGCAGTCAAAGAAAAAAGCGGCGGCGATGTCATTCCTTTTTGGTTCGCCGGTTCTGATAAAGGTGCCCTGGCCCAGTTTTATGATCAGCTTGCTACACCACTGCTCATCACAGATCAACACCACAATGAAGAAAAAGCCCTGCTGGAAGGGACATTCGACTGGTCGAAATACACCCTGCTGGCGGATACATTCAAAAAAATGCAGGACAAACAACTGATCAATCAAGATATTTTGACGGCAAAATCCTCACAGCTGGTTGAATTGATGGCGCAGGGAAAAATCGCCTTTACACTGTCGGTGACATCGATCGGGGCTGATACGAAAGAGGTGAATCCAGATATCCAATTGGGCGTCATCCCGACACCGGCCGTACATGAAGGTGACAAACCGAGCTGGATCGGAGGAGAACGCCACACGGTTGCCGCCTGGAAAGATTCTGAACATCTCGATGAAGCGAAGCGGTTTATCGAATTTGCCGCACAGCCCAAATATGTGAAAATGATCGCTGAAGCCACTTCATTTCCTCAAGCTTTAACCAACACACAAGCTGAAAACGACTATGCCAAGTATTATGAGCAGTATCGGGATATTAAAACCGAGCCCTATTTTGACCGTGTCTATCTGCCGAGCGGAATGTGGGACGTGATGGGGACGACCGGACAGGAGCTGCTGGCCGGCACGCTGACACCGAAGCAAGTGTCGGAAAAAATGAAAGAGGAATACAGCAGATTGAAGAAACAGTGAAAAATAGAAGGGGGGACATGATGAGCGAATTAGCTAAAGAAAAAAACCTTGCGATGGCAAAAAGGAAGAGGAAATCTTTATTAAAAGTCAGCATCCCGTTATGGTGGATGTATCTTCCCGCTTTGCTGCTTGTGTCAGTCTTTATGATCTACCCGTTTCTAAACGGAATCAAAATCACATTTACGAACTGGAACGGCTTTTCGCAAACCTATGACTGGATCGGTTTTGGCCAATATAAACGGATGCTTTTCGACCCCGCAACATGGCTTGTCGTCAGAAATACACTGCTGTACGGCTTGGGCAGCACGATTTTGCAAAACGTCATCGGACTTCTCTACGCTCTTCTTCTGTTTCAAAGCATTAAAATGAAAGCGGTGACAAGAACGGTTGTTTATCTGCCGGTCATCATCAGCCCGCTGATTATGGGATACATCTGGTATTTTTTCTTCTCTTATGAAGGCGGGGCATTGAATGATCTGCTCAAGCTGTTTGGCACAGGACCTGTCAATGTTTTGAGCAGTCCGGAGATCAACCCCTGGATTATTGTTTTCGTCAATTCCTATCAATTTGTCGGAATTGCGATGGTCATCTATTTAGCAGGGCTTGGAAGCATTCCAAAAGATTGTTATGAAGCGGCGCAGATCGACGGAGCAAGCGCTTTTCAGCAGTTTTGGAAAATTACGCTGCCGCTGTTGATGCCGTCTGTGACGATTAACATGGTGATCAACATCATCGGCGGGTTAAAGCTGTTTGATGTCATTTTGGCGCTCACCGGCGGGGGGCCGGGAAATGCATCACAATCGATGTCGACGTTTATGTATGATTTGTATTTTAAGAGACAGGATGCCGGGTATGCAGCCGCACAAGGCGTGCTGATGGCGGCGATGATTCTGTTGATCAGCTTCAGCGCCCTTATTTATTTTAAACGCAAGGAGGTGGAAGCATAGGTGAATTGTTCGTACAAAAAGAGACGGGCTGTATGGACGGGGCTCTCTGTTATCATTACCGTTTTTCACCTTGTTCCTTTCTATATTCTGCTGACGACAGCGCTTAAGGAAAAGGGGGATTTCAGCTCGAAATGGAAGTTTCCCGGCGAATTCAGCCTTGCCAATTTTACGGAGGCTTGGGAAAAAGCCGGTCTGGCCAATGCATTCTACAACACCGCTGTGATTACATGTGTCTCCGCTGTTCTATTGGTCTTGCTCGGTTCACTGGCCGCCTACCCGCTTGCAAGGCGCCGGACGAAACTGAACCAGGCCGTTTATTTCTTATTTATTGCGATCATGATTATCCCGCCGCTGACCTCCATGGTTCCTTTATACAAGATGGTGGTTGAGCTCGGCATGCTGAACACGTATGAGATTGCGATATTGAATAATACCGCTGCCTACATGCCTTTGACGATTTTTTTATACGCCGGTTTTATCCGCTCTACCATCCCGCAGGAGCTTGAAGAAGCGGCCAGGATGGACGGAGCGAGCACAGCCGGGATCTTCTTCAAAATCGTTTTTCCTTTGCTGAAGCCGGTGACGGCGACAATCTGCATTATTGCGTGTGTTTTCATTTGGAACGATTATCAATTTTCGATTTTTTTCCTGCAGGATAAAGAAGTGCAGACGCTGACGGTGGCGATCGCCGGCTTCTTTGGGCAAAACGCGAACAATCTGCATCTGGTGGCCGCTGCTTCACTGATGGCGATGCTGCCAATGACCATTCTATTTTTGTTTCTGCAAAAATACTTTATCAAGGGATTGTCATCAGGAGCACTGAAAGGCTGAGCAAAATTGAAGACAGGAAGGAAGATGTGAATGTCTAAAATCGCTTTTATCGGAGCGGGGAGCACCATTTTTGCGAAAAATGTATTGGGGGACTGTCTGATGGTTCCGGCGCTTGAAGGATTTGAATTTGCTTTATACGACATCGATCCGAAGCGTCTGAAAGAATCGAAGGAGATGCTTGAACACTTGAAAAATCGCTATAATGAAAGCATTTCGACCCGCGCGTATGATGATCGGAAAAAAGCCTTGCAGGGAGCGAAATATATCATCAATGCGATTCAGGTCGGCGGGTATAAACCGAGCACGGTTATCGATTTTGCGATTCCGAAGAAATACGGGCTCAAGCAGACGATCGGAGATACGGTCGGAATCGGCGGGATTTTCAGAGCGCTTCGCACAATTCCCGTTTTATTGGATATGGCAAAGGATATCGAAAGCGTTGCAGGCGACGCATGGTTTTTAAATTACTCAAATCCGATGGCTTCTTTGACAGGGGCGTTGCTTCGCTATACCGGTGTGAAAACGGTCGGCCTTTGCCACAGTGTCCAGGTGTGCACGCAAGACCTCTTTGAGACGCTCGGTATGGAACATCAAGGAATCGAGGAAAAAATCGCCGGCATCAATCATATGGCCTGGTTGTTGGAAGTGAAAAGGGATGGCAGAGATTTATATCCGGAAATTAAAAAAAGGGCGAAAGAAAAGCAGAAAACAAAGCATCATGATATGGTCAGGTTTGAACTGATGGATAAATTCGGCTACTATGTGACCGAATCCTCCGAACACAACGCTGAATACCACCCTTATTTCATTAAAAGCCGGTATCCCGAACTGATCGAGGGGCTGAATATTCCGATTGATGAGTATTTGAGAAGGTGTGAAGAGCAGATCCAAAACTGGGAAGACATGCGCGATGAAATCGTTGGCAACCAGCATTTGACGCATGATCGGTCAAAGGAATACGGATCGCGAATCATCGAAGCGATGGAAACGAATCAGCCTTTCACATTCGGCGGAAATGTGCTGAATCGGGGGCTGATCACAAACCTTCCGGAAAAAGCCGTTGTTGAAGTCACCTGTGTGGCCGAGCGGAACCGAATTACCCCATGTATTGCCGGAGAACTGCCCGAACAGCTGGCCGCTTTAAACCGGACCAATATCAATACACAGCTTTTGACGATAGAAGCAGCCATCACGAAAAAGAAAGAGCACATATACCAAGCTGCATTGCTTGATCCGCATACATCGGCGGAATTGTCGATGGATGACATCGTCAAGATGTGTGATGAACTGATAGAAGCACATGGCGAATGGCTCCCTGCATTTCAATAGGGGAATAAAAAAGCCAGAGCAGAAGGATCAGCCTTCGGCTCTGGCTTTTTTCATATGCGGATGCGCCGATTTTTCCGATCTTTGGTGCAAAAGGCGAAAAAACGGCGGCAGCATCGCAATAACGAGCACGACTCTTAACACTTGGACGGCCACAACAAAAGTCGAATCGGCATGGAGGGAAACGGAAGTCGTCGCCATCTCCGCGATTCCTCCCGGAGCAAACGCCAAGATGGCTGTCGTTAGGGAAATGCCCGCAGCCTTTGCGGTCACGGCGGCGCTTAAGATCATGGCGATGATCAGGCCGACAGAGCCGGCAAGCGCAACGATGAGCGTCTGCCTGGCGCCGATAAACATCTCTTTTTTGATCTTGGACCCGATCGTTGCTCCGAGGCAAACTTGTGACAGCACAGAAAAACCGTGGGGCCACCATGCCGTCGGGGTGAATCCGGTCAATGGACCACAGGCGATCTGCACCACGGCTGCGGAAATCATGCTTCCGAGCAGCCAGGGCGCCGGAAACCTTAACACTCTTAATGCTTTGCATGCCCAAAACGCGGCCAGAACCAAAAGCGCCGTCCAGATGATGTGGGATGGTGCAAATGCCGAGGTTCCGCCTGCGGCAATCTGATGAACGGTGCCCTGAGACGCGGGCTGTTTTGAATTAATGAAAAAAACGAAAAAGGGGATCGTCATCACAACCAAAAGCACCCGTATCATCTGGACGAGGCTGACGATTGCCGTATTCGCTCCCACTTCCTGGGCGATTCCGGGCATGGCGGAAAGGCCGCCCGGAGCCGTCCCTACAAAACTCGTCAGCATATCCGCCTTGCTGAATCTCCATAAGACAAATCCGGAAAGCATTGCGAAAACAACGGAAAGGAGCAGCATGACACTGACGATCAGCCAATTTTCCTTGAAAATTGACATCACAGACATGTTGATTTTTTGGCCAAGCTCTATTCCCAATAGCATTTGCCCTAAATTGAGCCATCCTTTAGCAATTCCATTTGGTCTGATCGCTGTTTTCAGAGGGTCCGGCCGAAGTAAGGATAAACATGAGGCAGCGGCCATCGTGCCGACCATCCAGCCGATCGTCATCCCGGTCAATGAGAGAAGAAATCCCCCAAGGCCGCTGATCAATATCAATAAAAGATCCCGAAGGAATTCATGTTGTTCCCTCAAATTAAAACCCTTCTTCCTGTATGCTGCGATATGATTTTGTTCACTAGGTAAAGTATTTTCTATATATAACTATAATATAATTTTAGTGATTGGTAAAATACGAATTTATTTAAAAGATTGATAAGAAAAGCTGATCACTGAAAAACCGAGCTTGGCAAAACATATCAGACAGCCGATTTGAATACATTGAATTAGATTCCATCACAAATAGAGGTGAACCGATGTGAAACATTCGAAGGAATCATTCACCAAGGTCAAATCATACGTCCCGTTCCGCGGCCCTTTTGACCCGTGTCCGCCGCTTGGCAAAAGGTATTACAGAACCCCTCCCAATCTGTATTTAGGCTTCCAGCCCCGCGGTCTCCCGCAGTTTTCGCCGATGGAGGCTTTAAAAAGAGGGACGCTTTGGCCCGTTTTCTATGATCATTATGAGAATCCGTATGAAGATGGGAGGTCAGGGGGGTGAAGAACTCATTATCGGAAGACTACTATCAAAAGCTTCATGAGATTCAGGCCGTCGACTTTGTCCTGATCGAGTTGATGCTGTACCTTGACACACATCCTGATGATACGGATGCGATCCAGCAATACAATCAGTACGCCCGGTATGCCAGAAAGCTGAAAGCGGCGTTTGAATCAAGGTTCGGACCGCTCACACAGGGAAGTCCCGATCAGACGGAATCATATTGGAGCTGGAAACGAAGTCCTTGGCCATGGCAAGTTTAAAGAAGGAAGGGAGTCAGGTTCATGTGGCTGTATGAGAAAAAACTGCAATACCCCGTGAGAGTGAGGGAATGCAACCCAAGGCTTGCAAAATATTTAATTGAACAGTACGGCGGAGCGGACGGTGAATTGGCGGCAGCGCTGCGTTATTTGAACCAGCGCTACAGCATTCCTGACAAAGTCGTCGGCCTCCTCACAGATATCGGCACTGAAGAATTCGCCCATTTGGAAATGATCGCGACAATGGTATACAAATTAACAAAAGACGCGACACCGGAACAGCTGAAGGAAGCCGGGCTCGGCGCTCATTACGCTGATCATGACAAAGCCCTGTTTTATCACAATGCGGCCGGTGTTCCGTTCACAGCTACATATATCCAGGCAAAAGGAGATCCGATTGCCGATTTATATGAAGACATCGCGGCGGAAGAAAAAGCGAGGGCGACGTATCAGTGGCTGATCGATATGTCTGATGATCCCGATTTAAACGACGGGCTGGCGTTTTTAAGAGAAAGGGAAATCGTTCACTCGCAGCGCTTCCGTGAAGCAGTCGAAATTTTAAAAGAAGAGCGGGATCGCAAAAAAGTGTTTTAAACATGTGTAAAAAAGCCGAACATCCTTTATCACGGTATGTTCGGCTTTTTGATGTCCTATATTGTTGCCGCCCCTGCCAATAACGCTTGGGCGCGGTCTCTTAAAATGTATTTTTGCACTTTTCCCGAAGCCGTCAGCGGATATTCATCAATCAGAAATACGTATTCAGGAATTTTATAATAGGAAAGCTGCCCTTTGCAAAATGTCCTCACGTCTTCAAGCGTCAGCGTTTTGCCCGGTTTGCACTTGATAAAGGCCGCCGTTTTTTCTCCGTATTTTTCATCGGGGACGCCGACGACCTGAACATCGACGATATCTTCGTGTCCATAAAGGAACTCTTCAATTTCCCGCGGATAAATATTTTCCCCGCCGCGGACAATCATATCTTTTAAACGGCCGGTGATTCTGACATAACCATCCCGGTCCATTTCGGCGAGATCGCCGGTGTGAAGCCAGCCATCCTCATCAATCGCCTTGTTTGTCGCCTCATCCATCTTATAGTATCCCTTCATGACAAGATACCCTCTTGTGCACAATTCGCCTTGCTGATCAGGCCCGAGCGTTTCGCCCGTATCAGGATCGATGATTTTCATCTCGACATGCGGGTGCACCTTTCCGACTGTTTCGACGCGGCGTTCGATCGTGTCGGTGACGGTCGTCTGTGTAATCACAGGCGATGACTCCGTCTGTCCGTATGCGATCGTGATGTCTGTCATATTCATCTGTTTCATCACTTTTTTCATCACTTCTTTCGGGCACGGAGATCCCGCCATGATGCCGGTTCGCAGTGAAGAAAGGTCATATTTTGCAAAGTTGGGATGGGTGAGCTCTGCGATAAACATCGTCGGCACGCCCTGCAGTCCCGTGCACCTTTCTTGTTCGACCGTTTGTAAAACCGTTTCAGGCTTAAATTCGATGATCGGCAGCATGGCCGCACCGACCGACACACAAGCAAGCGTGCTGAGCACACAGCCGAAACAATGAAAGAGCGGTACGGGGATGCACAATCGATCTTCGCTCCCAAGCCCCATTCTCTCAGCGACAATCGCCGCATTGTTGACGATGTTATGGTGTGTCAGCATGACACCTTTTGGAAATCCTGTCGTTCCTGACGTATATTGCATGTTGATGACATCATCGTGTGTGAGGGACTGTTCTCTGGTCCAGAGAGCGTCATCAGAAACGGTTTCGCCTTTTTTCGCGATGTCGGCAAACGGCATCAAATGTTCCGGCGTTTCTCCCTTTCCAAGATAGACGAGCCTTGTCAGCTTTGACAGTTTTCCGTCCTTCTTGATCGACTGAATCATCTCGATATATGATGTGCCCTTATAGCCGTCCATCAGAAAAAGGGTGGTGGAATCCGAATGATCCAATAAGTATTCAAGCTCTCTCGCCTGATAGCTGGTGTTGACGGTCACCAGCACGGCGCCGATTCTCGCGGTTGCGAACTGAAGCAGGATCCATTCGGGAATGTTCGTTGCCCAGATGGCCACATGCTCCCCTTTTTGAATACCGAGCGCCATTAAGCCTTTTGCTATTTTAGCGGTTTCTTCAGCAAGCTCCCGATACGAATAACGCAAGCCGAGTTCGGCATACACAACCGCTTCATGATGCGGAAACCTGTCAGCGGCTGATTTTAATAAAGTACCGATGGTTTCTTTCTTTAATGTTTTCATAGTGCCTTTTACCTCCTGGGGGCCATGTTGTTTTTATTATAGCACTTTGTTCTAGTACCAGGTACTATAAAGTGTTCGTTTGAAGCCGAAGAGCTGATGAAAAAACCTGTTATGGCAAAAGCCGATCTGATTCATGACAATGCCACTTTCGGCCATTCAACAGAGATGAGCTGGCTTCATCTGCTTTTAACAGAAAACAGCTTTCTGCACGTACAAGTTATCCCCGAAATGGAAGGGAAAAGGCCGTACGGGTGAGAGAAACCCTGCGCGCGATTGCTGAAGCAGACAGGAGAATCAGCTTTCTTGGTAAGGTGGATGCCGAATTAGCAGAAGAGGTTTGCGCGCTGCCCCTTTTTAAAATAAAATTCGCGTCAAAGCGGGCGGCGCCATAAAGGGGATTGCCCTCAATGATGAAGGGCGGATCAATTTATAGAGCATCTGGTTCAAAAGGTGAGCTGTTCTTTGAATACAGCTGGGATTGTTCGAATCTGTTGCTCGTGCGCTTGCAATAAGAAAGAGGCTCTTGATCAGAGCCTCTCTTCACTTAATGACCGGAATGTCCTCCGTCTTTCGATTTGATCTCGAGAATATCGTCAAGAATGCCTTGCGTCTGAAACGAAATGTCATCTTCTGAGCCGAGGATAAACCCATGATTGTAAGGCCCGTCCTGCGGATGCTTCTCAAAAAAAGGTTCGATATCGGCTAAATAGGAGTACACGCTTTGGTCAGCCTGTCCGTCTTTCAGCAAAAGCAGAGGCGCGTGTTTTCCTAAATGGGAAAATGGCGCTCCCGCGAGAGCGAGCTCAGGCTTTGCAGTTGATGCAAAGGATAAGCCGTGTCCCGGATCTGTGACGCCCCAGCCGAAATCGGTGTCTTGATCTTTGAATTTTGCAAATGCGATCGAGTTTGTCACAGGATCGTTTCCGGATATTCTTTTGACGGTTCCATATTCCTTTAAAGCTTTTTCCGTTTTTTCAGAAACTGCTGCTGCAGGGCCGAGTATATAAATGTTCGCTTTGCCGTCTCTTTTCTTTAATGCTTGAGCTGTTGCTTCGGGAATGCCTTGATTGTCGATGTAAAGGAGTGGCTCAGGCATGTGTGCGATCCAATTGACACTAGGCAAAGTGTAAAGCTCCGCACGATCCTCGGAGGACCCGATGATGACGCTTTTCGGATATTCACCCGCTGAGCTTGCATATTCCTCATCTATTTTTTCGGCGATCTCCGCCGGCTTTTCGCCGGTCAGCTGTTTGACTTTATACGATTTCAAGACCTTGAGTGCCTGTTTGTCAAAATTTCCGACAGCCAGGATTTGCGTGCCGTCGGAGGTTCCCAATGGACTTAAGCGCTTGATTTCGTTCTGGACGTTAAGAGAGAGTTGGTCCGTATCAGTGAACAAAACCGGTCCGTTATTCGGGTGATGGATCAGATCCGCTGCGGCCAGTGCTGTTTGCCACGAATCTTTGGAAACCAAAATGACGGCTCCGGGTCTGTTTTGTTTATGGGTGGCTGGCCATATCGTTTGCGAGGTTTTAATGCTCAGCTCTTCAGGAGTTTTGGCATCAAGCCTTGTTGTGTTTTTCGTGTTTTTGACGATCAAGCCTTCGGCCGCTTGTTTGTTGAAATCAGACGGGAGTGAAGCGGTTGTTTTCTTTTCTGCATCCGAATGCTCTTTCATTTGATGGTCATCATGTCCATTCCCTTGGTTAGAGCCTGAATTTTGGCATGCCGCCAAGACGAGAACAAACAGAAGCATGACAAAAAGAAAGCCGGATTTCATTTTCACGGTGTTTTCCTCCTTCGTGGTTTTGCCGCATAGTATACCTGTAAAATGTGCAAAACTGATGCAGAAATTGTATTAAGCTTCAGCAGGCAGGGAAATGACAAATTCGCTTCCTTTCGGATGTCTGCCGTTTACCGTAATCTCGCCGCCGTGGTGTTCGACAATTTCTTTGACGATGGCAAGTCCCATTCCGGTGCCGCCTGTTTGTCTCGACCTCGATTTATCGATGCGGTAAAAGCGGTCAAAAATATAGTCCCGTTCGCCCTCCGGAATTCCGCAGCCTTCATCGGCAACCGTGATCATGATACGGTCATTTGAAACCGCAGCCGTGACAGTCACATTTGTATCATGTTCAGAATAATGGCGGGCATTATTCAGCAGGTTTGTGATCACTTGGGAAAACCGCGTTTCATCAATCGAAACATACAAGTCTGCGGGAATGTGAGAGAAAAGTCCGATTCGCTTTTCCGCAAAGGCGATTTGCGATTTCTGAACTTCCTTTTCCACAAAGGTTTGAAGGTGAATCGGTTTCTTCTTGATCTGAAAGCCGGGCTGCTTCAATCTTGTCAGTAAAAATAGATCATCGACAAGGCGGGTCATGTTATCAGATTCTTCTTGAATAATCGACAAATAATGATTTCTTGCGGCTGGATCAAGCTTATCTCTCATCGCGATGTCAGCATAACCTTTAATGTATGTGATCGGTGTCCGCAGTTCATGGGCTACGCTTGAGAGAAAGTCGTTCCGTTCTTTTTGCAGCCGGTTCAGATCTGAAGAAAGGTTTTCGATCGAAGCGGCAAGCTCTCCCAGCTCATCATTCCGTTTAATATTCAGCGAAATATTGTCCCGGCCTTCTGCTATTTTTTCGGTTTTCGCTTTCATCATGATGATCGGCCTCGTCAATAAACGGCTGAACACATAGATGGCGGCGATCGTTAAGATGCCGGTTAAGCCAAAGCTGATGAAAAAACGATGGGTGATATCCTTTACCAGCGTCTGGATGGAGGACGTATCCAAATACATGAAAACATAACCGATCGTATCCCTGCCTTTTATAATCGGACTGATTGTACAGATGTATTTCGACGTTTTCCAATGGGACTCCAGAACGGTGCCTGAAGCGGGAATGTTTTTTTCTTCGAAATGAAGGTGTGCCGTCATATCTCCGGAGACAGACTGAGCCAGCACATTTCGTTTATGATCGGTGATGATGACGTTTGTATCTGCCTCCGTTTCCATCAGAGCCACATGTTCGATCGTTTTTTTGTCAAAATGTTTTTCCAAGACGTCTCTGTGGCTGTTGCCTCTTCCTTTTAGGGCGTGGATCTCTTCATTTATTCTTGTGTTGACGATCGACGTATACAGCGTGATAAAAAGAATCGCTTCGATGAACAAGGTTAACACGAAAAATGATCCTGCAAGCTTAAATGAAATTTTTTGCATTCGGTTTAGTTCCTTTGCTCGTCCATTTATAACCGATCCCATAGACGGTCTGAAGATATTGTTGAACGGGAAAACCCGCTTTTTTCAAACGGTTCCGCAAATTTCTCATATGTGAATCCACGGTGCGGGGGTCGATGTCAGAGTTGAATCCCCAAACACGCTCGATCAATTGGTCTCTTGTCAGCACCTGGTCCTGATGGTTTAAGAGGATGCCGAGCAGTTCAAACTCGCATGGTGTGAGGCCGGCTTCATTGTTTTTGATGTAGACCATATGGTTTTGTTTATTCCAGATTAAATCGTTGAAACGGATTTCTGAGCGCCCCCCGGTCCTGCGCAAGACGGCTTCTATTCTTGCAAGCAGCACTTTTTCGCTGAACGGCTTCGTTAAATAATCGTCCGCTCCTTGCGTCAGCCCGCGGACGATGTCATCCTGCCCATTTTTGGCCGTGAGCATGATCATCGGGACGTTCGTGAGCTTGCGGATTTCAGCGCATAAGGTCCAGCCGTCCATTTCCGGCATCATGATGTCCAAGATGACCAAATCAAATGTTTGTTTTTCAATCAGCCTCAGCGCTTCCTCTCCGGAAGCGGCTTTCGTACACGAGTACTTTTCCAAATAAAGTTCAAGCAGATCCAGCATCCGGATTTCGTCATCGATAAGCAGCACGTTCAATGTGTTTAGCACCTCTTTACTACCAAAAAATAGTGAAAATAAAAGATTGCTATTTTAAAAATATACCCTATAAGGGTATATGGATCAAGTTTGCTGGCGGGCATAAAGAGGTTTCTTTAAGTCATTTTGTCAGAAAGTATAAAAACCAGACGGCGTGATTTTGTTCATCAGCGGCCGCTCTTGTGAAGGCCTGTTTAATGGCAGGAGATTTGGCTTTGTCCGCGATGTCCAAATAAAAATCAACCGTTTCCTGTTCATCTTTAAGGGCGAATTCCAATCCGTCGCGGTATTGAGAAGGGCACGGCTCCGTAGTTTTGATGACAGGCTTCTGTCCGGCGAGGGACATGTAAATCTGTAAGAAGGTATTAAAGTGGCGAATTTCATCCTGTCTGATTTCTAAAATCTGTTTTTTAGTCCGAGAGTCGGGCGCCATTTGCGCGAGTTTTTGATAGCAAACAACAGCGCTGTGTTCGCCGTTCACCGCTTTTTCAATATCCTTGACAAGCTCCGTGTTTTGCCTGCCAAAGAAGGCGTGATCATATGGATAAGGCTCTGCATACCACATCTTTTTCACCTCGACATTTCATCGTTTATTTGCGCTGTCAGTATATGAATGACGATGGCAGCGCGTGCCTGTAGAAAAAGAGCGGAGAATGTGTCAATCATGTGAATCTATTTTAAAAAAATCAAGTTTGACGTAAAATGGATTTTAGTGCTGATAAATGTCATATTGATGAAATTGGAGTGAGACGAATGAAAAAGATCATGTTGATGGGGATGACCGTTTTGCTGGCGGCCTTTTTACTGATCGGCTGTCAGGCGGAAAAAGGCGCATCAGGCAGCGGAAAGTCTGAAAGTGTACAGCTTACAGTCTCCGCGGCTGCAAGCCTCAAAGACGTGCTCACAGAACTCAAAGCTGAATATGAAAAAGATCATCCGAATGTAAGCGTCAAGTTTAACTTTGGCTCATCAGGCGCCCTCCAGCAGCAAATTGAACAGGGCGCACCGGCCGATTTGTTTTTTTCCGCCGCTGAAGACAAGTTTAATAAAGTGGTTGATAAAGGATTGATTGCGAAAAGCGACTCCGTCAAGCTTTTGGAAAACAGCCTTGTGCTGATCGTACCGAAAGGGAAAAGCGAGAAAGTAAACAGTTTTCAAGATTTACAGAAAGATAAAGTCGAAAATATCGCGATCGGCACCCCCGACTCTGTTCCGGCCGGAAAATATGGAAAAGAAACGTTGACGAATCTCCATTTATGGTCTAAAGTTCGTCCTAAACTCATTTACGGCAAAGATGTTCGGCAAGTGCTATCATATGTTGAAACGGGCAATACTGCTGCAGGCATCGTATATAAGACGGATGCCCTTTCTTCAGATCAGGTGAAGACGGTGGAAACCGCCGATAGCGGCCTGCACACTCCGATCATTTATCCGCTCGGGATTGTGAAAAATACGAAGCACAGAGCGCAGGCTGAGGATTTCTACAAATTTCTGCAAAGTGACAGTGCGATTCAAGTGATGGAAAAGTACGGATTTAAGAAAGGCTAAGCGCTGAAATGCTCGAAGAATTTCTTTCTCCCATCAAAATTTCCGTTGAAGTGTCAGTTGCGGCCGGCACCATCGCCGTTGTCCTTGGAACGGCTGCGGCCAGGCTCTTGGCCAAAAAAACGTTTAAAGGAAAATCCGTCATTGAGACCGTCATGATGCTGCCGCTCGTCCTGCCGCCGACTGTTGTCGGTTTCTTTTTAATCGTGATCTTCGGCCGGCAGAGCGTGATCGGCCGGATGATTGAAACCGTTTTTCAGGCCCCGCTCATTTTCACCTGGTGGGCCGCGGTGATCGCAGCGGCAGTCGTCGCGTTCCCTTTAATGTATCAGTCGGCCAAGTCGGGTTTTTTGGGAGTTGACCGGGAAATTGAAGATGCTGCACGAGTTGAC
Organism: Bacillus sp. z60-11; assembly: GCF_046464135.1. Lineage (NCBI taxonomy): Bacteria > Bacillati > Bacillota > Bacilli > Caryophanales > Bacillaceae > Bacillus > Bacillus sp. z60-11. Next base: position 212,995 of record NZ_JBIYSN010000001.1, read on the forward strand.
GGGGCAAACGAATGGCAGGTTTTTTTGTTCGTCACGATTCCGCTTGCCTCAAATGCAATCATCACAGGCAGTGTGCTCAGCTTTGCCAGGGCGCTTGGCGAATTCGGGGCAACGCTGATGTTCGCCGGCATAATACCGGGTGTTACGCAGACGGTCCCGACGGCGATCTATGTGGCGATCGACTCCGGAAACATGACGCTGGCATGGCTGTGGGTCGCTTCGATTGCGTTGATTTCGTTTTTGATGCTGTTTTTTGTGCAGTTTAAGCAAAAATAACCGTATGGGGCAGAGCTCATACGGTTTTTGCCAGTTTTAGAGAATGGTTATTTTACGAATGATTCGATAGAATAAAGAGATGAGAAAAAACATAAAAGGAGGCGGACAAAGTGGGAGCAGTATTTTTATCAGGCAGGTCCGGGAGTGGAAAAACGACCTTTATTTTAAATGAAATCAGAGAAAAACTCCGCCATGAACCGCTCGGAAAACCGATCATTTTTCTAGTCCCGGATCAAATGACGTTTTTAATGGAATACGAGCTTAGCAAAACACATGATTTGGGCGGCACCATCCGCGCCCAGGTCTACAGTTTTTCAAGGCTTGCCTGGCGAATTCTCCAGCACACCGGAGGCGCAAACCGCCCGTTTTTGACGGGAACAGGGATTCAAATGCTGCTTCGCAAACTGATCGAAGAGCATAAGGAGGAATTCAAGGTCTATCAAAATGCGAGCGATAAGAGCGGATTTACGGAGCAGGTGGAACGGATGCTGACCGAATTCAAACGGCATTGCCTCACACCTGAAACCATCCGCGGGATGATGCAGGGAAGCGGGGTGTCGGAATATGAGGATGAACGGATTCTTGCCGATAAGCTGCACGATTTATATATTTTGTACAGCAAACTGGAAGAACATCTCGAGAACCGGTACGTTCAGTCGGAAGATTACTTGACGCTCCTGGCCGAGCAGATCCCGTATGCCGAAGAGATCAAAAACGCTTCCGTCTATGTGGACGGCTTTCATCAATTCACACCGCAGGAGATGGAGGTGCTTGAACAGCTGATGGCGCATGCCGGGGAGATGACGTTTTCTTTGACAGCGGACAAGCCGTTTACAAACAACATTCCCCATGAACTGCATCTATTTCGGATGACGGGCAAGGCGTATTATGATCTCTATCAAAAAGCGCAGGCGTTAGGCCTTGACCTGACAGAAGTTCGTCTTGAAGATGATAAGCGGCATAAGGACGCTCCGGAACTCCGGCATTTGGAACGGCATTTTGATGAACGGCCGATAAAAGCGTATACAGGAAAAATGGAGGCGCTCTCGATCATGCAGGCGGCCGGCAGAAGAACCGAAATCGAGGGGATCGCGCGCGAAATTCATTCCCTTGTCCGCAAAGGAACGCATCGACTGAGAGATATCGCCGTCATCGCCCGCAATGTCGAAGACTATAAGGATACGATAAAAGAAGTCTTTACCGATTACGATATTCCTTTTTTCATAGACGGCAAGGAATCGATGCAGAATCATCCGCTGATCGAATTGATCCGTTCAACCCTTGATATCATCAAGGGCAACTGGAGATATGAAGCGGTTTTCCGCTGCATCAAAACAGAGCTGTTATTTCCGCAGGATCAGCCGGCTGAACGGCTCAGGGAGCAGATTGACCAGCTCGAGAACTACTGCATCGCCTACGGCATAAAAGGAGAAAGGTGGACAAGCAAGGATCCGTTCACCTATCGAAGATATGCCTCCTTGGACGAGGACTTTGCCAAGACAGATCAGGAAATAGAGACTGAGCGGATGCTCAACGAATTGAAAGGCTGGATTGTCCCGCCTATTCACACGCTGCAAAAGCGCTTGAAAAAAGCCGGAACAGTCAGGGAGATGGCAGAAGCGCTATACCTTTACCTTGAAGAAGCCGATGTTCCGATGAAGCTTGAACAGGAAAGGCGGATGGCCGAAGAAGACGGCCGGATCGCGGAATCGCGGCAGCATGACCAGGTATGGGACGCCGTTATCCAGTTATTGGACGAGTTCGTCGAGATGATGGGAGAGGAACATATTTCCTTTTCCCTGTTTCAGCAAATGATCGATACCGGGTTGGAGTCTTTGAAATTCGCGCTGATTCCGCCAGCACTCGATCAGGTGTTTATCGGCAATATGGACCTTTCCAGAATGTATAAGACGAGCTGCGCATTTCTCATCGGCGCAAACGATGGCGTATTGCCGGCCCGGCCCGCTGATGACGGGGTTTTGTCTGATGACGACAGAGAATGGCTGAAACGAAACGGAGCCGAGTTTGCGGCGACGGGCAGGGAACAGCTTCTGGATGAGACCTTTCTGATCTATATGGCGCTTTCAAGCCCGTCTGAAAAGCTTTACGTTTCATATCCGATCGCCGATCCCGAAGGAAAGACACTCCTGCCTTCAACGGTTGTGAAGCAGCTGCACGAGCTGTTTCCCGATCACGGAGAAAAGATGCTGGTCAATGAGCCGGAACAAGTAAGCGATGAAGCGCAGCTTGAATTTCTTGTCAATAAAAGCGCGGCTTTAAGCTATTTGGCAGGACAGCTCAGGCTTTGGACAAGACAATATTCGATCAGCGACGTATGGTGGAGTACATACAACTTTTTGATGAATGAGCCTGACCGGCTCTTTTCCCGAAACATTTTGTCGAGCTTGTTTTTCCGAAATCAAGTGCAAAAGCTGAATCAGCAAGTGAGCCGCGATTTGTACGGGGAGAACATTCAGGGGAGCGTTTCACGGATGGAAACGTACAAAGCGTGTCCGTTTTCACACTTTGCTTCACACGGCTTAAAGCTGAAGGAACGGCAGTTTTTCAAACTTGAAGCGCCCGACATCGGCCAGCTGTTCCACTCGGCGTTGAAGCTGATCTCAGACCGGCTTCATGAGCTGAAACTGGAGTGGCGCGATCTGACGAAGGAACAATGTGACACATTGTCCACCGATGCCGTGGAACGGCTCGCCCCAAAATTGCAAAAAGAGATTCTGCTGAGCTCAAACCGCCATCATTATGTGAAGCAGAAGCTGCAAAAAATCATTTCCAGGGTTTCCGGCATTTTAAGCGAACATGCGAAAGCGAGCGGCTTCGCTCCCGTCGGTCTCGAGCTTGGATTCGGCGGGAACGGCCCGCTTCCGCCGATGCGGTTTACCTTGAAAAACGGATGCACAATGGAGCTTGTCGGCCGAATTGACAGGGTCGACAAAGCGGAAAGTTCAAAAGGTCTGCTGCTTCGGATCGTTGATTACAAATCGAGTGATAAAGGGCTTGATTTAGCAGAAGTCTATTACGGTCTCGCCCTGCAAATGCTGACATATCTTGATTTGTCCATCACCCATTCGGCGGACTGGCTCGGGATGAAGGCGACACCTGCTGGAGTTCTTTATTTTCATGTACATGATCCGATGATTCAGGCTTCCGTGCCGCTGGGCCTTGATGAGATTGAAAAGGAAATCTTCAAGCAATTTAAGATGAAAGGTCTGCTTTTAGGCGACCAGGAAGCGATCCGCTTGATGGATACGACCCTTGAACAGGGCCGATCAGACATCATCAGCGCCGGCCTGAAAAAAGACGGTTCGCTCCGTTCGGATTCCGCTGTCGTCACAGAGGATGACTTTCATTTATTGAGGCGCCACATTCGCCGGACGTTTCAAGAAGCCGGCGAGGAGATCACAGACGGCAACGTGTCGATTGAACCGTATAAATTAAAAGACAAAACACCGTGCACATACTGCGCTTTTAAATCGTTCTGCCAGTTTGACGAATCGCTTGAGGAGAATGAATACCGTATGCTGAAGCAGGAAAAAGACAATGTGATATTGGAGCGGTTGAAAAAGGAGGGTGAGACGAGTGGACATGACGAAGCCAAAGGGCAGCACATGGACAGATGATCAATGGAAGGCGATTGTCTCATCCGGCCGGGACATATTAGTTGCCGCAGCGGCGGGGTCCGGAAAAACGGCCGTTCTTGTCGAACGGATCATCCGAAAAATTACGAAAAAGGAAAACCCGATTGATGTGGACAGGCTGCTTGTCGTGACCTTTACGAATGCATCGGCGGCAGAGATGAAGCATCGGATCGGTGAAGCGCTTGAAAAAGAGATTGCCGAAAACCCCGGCTCCCTTCACTTGCGCAGACAGCTCGCTTTATTGAACAGGGCCAGCATCTCAACACTGCATTCATTCTGCCTGCAGGTCATTCGCAAATATTATTATCTGATCGACATCGATCCGGCTTTTCGGATCGCCGATCAGACCGAAGGCGAACTGCTTGGCGATGAGGTGCTTGATGAGCTGTTTGAAGATGAATATAAAAAAGGAGATCCCGCCTTTTTCGAACTTGTGGATCGATATACGACAGACCGCCATGATCTTGATTTGCAGTATCTTGTGAAGCGCGTCTATGAATTTTCACGGTCACATCCCGATCCGGAAGGCTGGCTTATAACATTTGCCGACCTTTATGACGCCGGTCAAGACACGGGTGTGGAGTCACTGCCGTTCTATCCTTATATTAAGGAAGATATCGCGCTCGTACTTGAAGGGGCGCGGGAAAAGCTTGCGCGTGCGCTGGAGCTGGCCAAACAGCCGGGCGGACCCGCTCCCCGCGCCGAAAACTTCGCGGACGATTTGGCGCAGATCGATAGGCTGATCGAGCACAAGGATGACTTTTCCGCCCTTTATGAGCTTGTTCCCGCTGTATCGTTCAAAAGGGCAAAACCGTGCAAAGGAGACGAGTTTGAGCCCGCATTAATCGATGAAGCGACAGAGCTCCGCAACGGTGCGAAAAAACAGCTGGAAAAACTGAAAAGCGATTATTTTGCCCGGACCCCTGATCAGCATTTGACTGACCTGAAGGCGATGAAGCCTGTCATTGATACGCTTGTCAAGCTTGTTCTGGAATATGGAAAGCGCTATAAGGCGGCGAAGCAGGAAAAGGCGATCGTGGATTTCTCTGATCTTGAGCACGATTGCCTGGCGATTTTGGCGCAAAAAAACGAAGCCGGCGAAACAGTGCCGAGTGAAGCGGCGAAGCATTACCGGCACCAGTTCCATGAGGTGCTTGTCGATGAGTACCAAGACACCAACCTTGTGCAGGAAGCGATTTTAAAGCTGGTCGCCAAAGAGGAGCATGAGGGGAACCTGTTTATGGTGGGCGATGTCAAACAGTCGATTTACCGCTTTCGCCTCGCAGAACCGCTTTTGTTTCTCTCGAAATATAAACGGTTTACAGAGGACGGCTCAGGCCCGGGCCAAAAAATCGATTTGAACAAAAACTTCCGCAGCCGTTCAGACATATTGGACAGCACCAATTTCTTGTTTAAGCAGCTGATGGGGGAAAAAGTCGGTGAAGTGGAATATGACGAACAAGCCGAATTGAAGCTCGGCGCATCTTACCCTCCGAATGAAGAAACAAAAACAGAGCTTGTGATCATCGAACAACAGGAACAAGCCGCCGATGAAGAAGCGGAGGAGCTTGAAACGGTTCAGCTGGAAGCGCGGGCCATGGCCGGACAGATCCGCAAACTGATTGCGGAGAAATTTCAGGTCTATGACGGCAAAACGAAAACGACCCGCAATATCCAATACCGCGATATTGTTGTTTTGCTGCGGTCCATGCCATGGGCGCCGCAGATTATGGACGAGTTCAAACAGCAGGGGATTCCCGTTTATGCGAATTTGTCGACAGGCTATTTTGAAGCGGCTGAAGTTTCCGTCACGCTTTCATTATTAAAAGTCATTGACAATGCGTACCAGGACATCCCGCTCGCCTCTGTGCTCAGATCTCCTGTCGTCGGCCTTGATGAAAATGAGCTTTCCCTGATCAGGATTCAGGACAAGAAAGCGACGTTCTACGAAGCGATGAAGGCTTACCTCGCGCTTGCCGACCGCAATGACAGCCTTTACGATAAGCTCCGCCGCTTTGAAGGGCTTCTGAAAAAATGGAGAGTGTTTGCGAAAAACCACTCGGTAGCTGAGCTGATTTGGGAAATTTACCGCGATACGAAATACTTGGATTATGTTGGCGGAATGCCGGGCGGAAAACAGCGGCAGGCCAACCTGCGCGCGCTTTACGACCGGGCGAGATCATATGAAGCGACTTCATTCCGCGGCCTGTTCCGCTTTTTAAGATTTATTGAGCGGATGCAGGAGCGCGGCGATGACCTCGGAACGGCAAGAGCTCTCAGCGAACAGGAGGATGTCGTGCGGCTGATGACGATCCATTCAAGCAAAGGGCTGGAATTTCCTGTCGTGTTCACGGCAGGGATCGGCCGGAGCTTTAATATGATGGATCTGAACAAACCGTATCTGCTCGATAAAGAGCTCGGCTTCGGCACGAAATTCATCCATCCAAAATGGCGGATCAGCTATCCGACGCTGCCTCTTGTGGCGATGAAGAAAAAAATGCGCCGCGAACTTTTGTCAGAGGAACTGCGCGTCTTGTACGTCGCACTGACACGTGCGAAGGAAAAGCTTTATTTACTCGGATCGGCAAAAGATAAGGAAAAGCTCTTGGCGAAATGGCGAACTTCGGCTGCGCGGCCGGGATGGCTGCTGCCGGACTTTGACCGCTTTCAGGCCAAATCTTACTTGGATTTTGTCGGTCCGGCCGTAGTGCGTCACAGGGATATGGCAGGTGTTGGCCTCGATTCGGCGGATGACGAAATCCGGCATCACCCGTCCCGCTTTCAGATCAGCTGGCTCTCCGCCGCTGACCTTCAAGCCGAAAACGGTAAACAAGCCGGGGACGAAAAACAGGAAAGGCTGGCCCAAATTCAAATGGGACAGCCGATCAATGCCCGGTTTGACTATCAAAAAGAAGTCGGAGAACGGCTGACATGGTCATATCCACATCAAGACGCAGCGAAAATCCGCACCAAACAGTCTGTTTCCGAAATCAAGAGGCAAAAGGAATATGAGGACGAGTACGGTGACCGTTCATTGATCCGCCAGACAAATGAGTCACACCTGTTCAGACGGCCATCCTTTATGATGGCGAAGGGACTAACCGCGGCCGAACGCGGAACGGCGATGCACACCGTCATGCAGCACATCCCGCTTTCGAAAGCTCCGGAACAAGACGAGCTCAGCCTCTTTCTCGACAGGCTTGTTCAACATGAGCTTTTAACAGAAGAGCAGCGCGCTGCAATCGATGAAGACGATATTCTCGCGTTTTTCGAAACGGAGATCGGTGAAAAGCTCCTCGGCGCCCGCCGGGTGGAGCGTGAAGTTCCCTTTAATATGACGCTTCCGGCCGGAGAGGTTTATCCCGAATTGCAGACAGCGGACGAACCCGTGTTGATTCAGGGAATAATCGACTGTTTGTTTGAGACGGCTGACGGGTTTTATTTGCTCGATTACAAAACAGACCGGATACAAGGGAAATACGCAAACGGCATGGCCGACGCCGAGCCGGCTTTAAGGAAACGCTATGAAACTCAGATTCAACTTTATTCACGCGCTGTTGAAACAATGCTCAAGACCCCGCTTGCAGGCCGCGCCCTGTACTTTTTTGACGGCGGGCATGTACTCAAGTTTTAACAATCTGCTTCCCCCTTTATCAGGGGGAAGTGTTGATCAAAGAGAGGTGGACCCATATTGAGAATTTTACATACAGCTGACTGGCATCTGGGAAAGACGCTTGAAGGAAGAAGCCGCTTGAAGGAGCAGGAGGATTTTCTTGAAGAACTTGCCGAGATCGTAAAAGACGAGAAAATCGATGCCGTTGTCATGGCAGGGGATGCTTTTGACACAGTAAACCCGCCTGCGCTTGCCGAACAGCTATTTTACGAAAGCCTCTCCGCCTTATCTGATAAAGGAAAGCGTCCGGTCGTCGTCATTGCCGGAAACCATGACAACCCGGACCGCCTTTCCGCTGCCTCACCGTTGACGACAGATCACGGTATCCACCTGATCGGATACCCGCAAAGTGAGCCGGTTGATATCGAAGTCTCGTCTTCCGGGGATATCCTGTCTGTTGCGGCGCTTGCCTATCCTTCAGAATCGAGATTGAATCAAGTGCTGTCAGAGACTTTTGATGAAAAGTTGCTTCGCGACCAGTATGACGAGAAAATCAGGCAGACTTTTCAGCATATGTGTCAGAAGTTCAGAAAGGATGCCGTCCAGATTGCGGCAAGCCACATCTATGTGGCGGGCGGCAGCCAGACGGATTCAGAGCGGCCGATCGAAGTCGGGGGCGCATATACGGTTGCGGCCGAAAGCCTCCCTGAAACAGCCGCATATGTGGCGCTCGGCCACCTTCACCGTCCGCAGACGATCAAACGCGCCCGTACGCTTGCCAGATATTCCGGCTCACCGCTCGCTTACAGCTTTTCGGAAGCCGGATACGCCAAATCGGTCACGGTCGTTGAAGCCGAACCGGGCAAACCGGCCGAATGGAAGGAAGTGTTTCTGTCGAGCGGCAAACCGCTTGTGAAATGGAAGGCGACCGAAGGGATCTCGCAAGTGTACAGCTGGCTCGAGGAAGAACGGGATAAGAACGCATGGATCGATCTTGACATCCATCTGACGGACCAGCTCTCGATCGAAGAGATCCATCGTTTGCGAAAAGCGCATCAGGGAATCATCCACATCCGTCCGGTGTTTGAAGACCTTCCGATTGACAAAAAAACGGCTCAGTCGCGGCGTATTCCGATTGAAGAACGGTTCAAAGCATTCTATGAAAGACAGACCGGCGGCGCGGTTCCCGATGAAGAAACCGTAAAGCTGTTTATGGAGCTTGCCTCCGGTGAGGAACTAGAAGAGGGGGATGAAAGATGAAGCCGGTTTCCCTGTCCATCAAAGGTTTGCACAGCTTCAGGGAAGAGCAGGTCATCGACTTCGAAAGCCTGTGTGATGCCGGGGTCTTCGGTATTTTCGGACCGACCGGCAGCGGAAAATCATCGATTCTCGATGCCATGACCCTGGCTTTATACGGAAAAGTCGAACGGGCTTCAAACAACACGCACGGCATTTTGAACCATGCCGAAGATGAGCTTGCTGTCTCTTTCACCTTCAAGCTGCAGAAAAATCATGAAACGGCTTATAAAGTCGAGCGGGTTTTCAAACGGACAGATCCGGTCAAGGTGAAAACCACTATCTGCCGTTTCATTGAAATGAAAGAGGAACAAACGGTTTTAGCTGACAAAGCGAATGAAGTCAACCGCAAAGTCGAGGAGCTTCTTGGTCTTACGATCGATGATTTCACAAGAGCGGTCGTCCTGCCGCAAGGGAAATTCGCTGAATTTCTGTCCTTAAAAGGAGCGGACCGCAGGCAGATGCTTCAGCGCCTCTTCAACCTTGAACAGTATGGCGACCGCCTCGTGAAAAGACTCAAACGACAGACGCAAAAAGCGTATGCGAAAAAAAATGAAATGCTCGCCGAACAAGCAGGGCTGGGCGATGCCGGTGAAGAAGCGCTTCAACGAGCACAACAGCATCTGGAAGAAGCAGAACAGGCATTGCAACATAAACGGGATGAGCGCGAACAAAAAGTGCAGCACTTTACGGAATGCCAGGAAATCTGGAATCTGCAAAAGGAAAAGGAAGGATATGCAAAAGAAGAGGCGGAACTGTTAAAGAAAAAAGACGCGATTGCCGAAAAAGAAAACCGTTTGCGGCTGGCCGAAACAGCCCGTATGCTGAAACCGTATGCCGATAGCTATCTGGGAGCGCAAACAGATGCCGAACGGGCCGAACAGGAAGAAAAAAAGGCCCGCGAGGAATTGAAGACATTTGAAAATCGTTTAGAGAGGGAGCAAGAGGATTATGAAAGCTTCAGAACGCTAAAGAAGGAACAAGAACCTGAGCTTCTGAAGCAGGAGGAACAGCTCACCGCACTGAAGGAAATTGAAAAGAAGCGGCTCGCCATTCAAAAAGAATTAGATCGGAAACAGGAAGAGAAGAGATTAAAAGAGGAAGAAATCAAACGTGCTGCCGATGAATTGGAAAAAGTAAAAAGCCTTCTGGAAAGGGGCGCCGACAGGCAGAATCAGCTGAAAAAAGAACTGAAATCCGTTCAGGTGACAAGCGAAGAACGGAAAAACTGCCGCGACGCCGGCCAGCTTGCTTTTCAAATCCGGCAGCTTCAGCATGAGGCGGTACAAGAGCAGGAACGCCTTGACAAACAGAAAGCGGCAGTCACTCAGCTGCAACGCGAACAGCAGGAGCTCGACCGTGCGATGAGAACAGAGGAGGAGCATATTCAATCTGTTTTTGCCGCAGTTGAACGCGCTTATGCGCTTGTTTGCGAAACGGACAGATCTCTCTCCGAAGCGGTTCATCAGGCGGTTCAGAAAAAGGATGACATCCTCTCCAAACGCGAACAGGCTAAAATCGAGGAGCTTACAAAAGAACTGTCCAAACATCTCAAAGAAGGTGAGCCGTGTCCTGTCTGCGGTTCCACACATCATGAAAACCCTGCACACACAAGCGGCGGAACCGTCTCATTCAAAGAAACGGAAGCCGAATTAAAGGAAGCGGAAACGATCATCTCGGAAGCTTCCGCGTTGGCGCAGGAATTTCTTTCTGCCAAAGTGGCTCTTGAACAGCAGTCAGACCATTTGATCAGCGAATGTCCGTTTTTAATCAGAAGCGCACCCGGTTCCGGCATGCAGGAGACCGCCGCAGCTGTGGAAGAAGGAACGGCCGCCGAACGCTTCAGGCAAATCCGTTTTGAATGGAAGGGAATCAAACAGGATATCCATGAAGCGAAAAGCCGTATGGCCAAACTGCTTCATGCGTATAAAGAAGCGGCCAAAAAACGCGAACAGATCCGCGATCAGATCACTTATGAAACAAAAGAGCAAGAACGGCTGAAACAGCGGGTCGGGCACCTTGATGATTCGTTGAGCGAACATAAGAAAAGCTTTGGCGAACGTTTTGCCGGACTTACCCCTGAACAGGCTCAGGAATGGCAAACATCAATTGAGGAAAAAGACCAAGCCGCAGAAGATTATGAGAAAAGGATCGAAAAGAGCGTCACGTTTCTAAAAGAGCAGGAACTGCTGAAAGAAAAGCTGACAGTGCGCCTGTATGAATTGGACAAAGAAAAGCTCGACCTTCATTATTCGCTTGAAAGCCTGAAAAAAGAACTAAGCGACTGCCAAAAAGAGCTTCAGGATTACCCGGATACAGCGGCAATCGAAGAACGGCTGCAGAACGTCAAACAACAATTGAATCAGCTGAACGACAAGGAAAAAACACTTTATGAACAGCTGAAGGAAACAGAGTCGCGCATCAGCCGTTTACGAGGCCACACAAAAGGCTGTGAGCTCGCTTTGCGGGAAGCATCTGCAAGGCTTGCAAAAGCGGCGGACGAGTGGGCGGAAAAAGCCCGAAACACAATGTTTAATGAAGCAGCCGAGGTGCAAAACCATCTTTTGGACAATGAAGAGCTTGACCGTTTGAGACAGGACATTCAATCTTATTGGGATCAAACGAAGCAGTGTGAAGCAAATATCAGGCGGATTGCGGAAAAACTTGGAGCCAGATCGATTTCCCCCGCAGAATGGGAAAAGGCCGCCGAGCTAAAGGAACAGGCGGAAGAAGCATACAGCACGGCATTAGAGGAAAGGGGAGCAGCCGGAAAAGCGCTCGCCGTCATTCATGAAAACCATAAACGGTTTAAAAAACTTGAAGCATCATTGACAGAATGGCAGACTTATATCGACCGTCTTGATAAGCTTCAAGCCGTCTTCAAAGGGAACAGCTTTGTTGAATATTTGGCGGAAGAACAGCTTGAAAGCGTGACAAGAGACGCATCGGCCCGACTCGGAGGCCTGACAAGGCAAAGGTATGCGATTGAAGTTGATTCAGAAGGCGGATTCGTTATGAGGGACGACGCCAATGGCGGAGTCAAACGCCCTGTCACAAGCTTGTCAGGAGGCGAAACATTCCTGACATCGCTGGCCCTTGCCCTCGCTCTGTCAGCACAGATCCAGCTTCGGGGGGAATATCCGCTTCAGTTCTTCTTTTTGGATGAAGGCTTCGGCACGCTTGACCAGGAATTGCTGGACACGGTCGTCACAGCTTTGGAAAAGCTTCAGTCTGACAATCTCTCAGTCGGCGTGATCAGCCATGTCCAGGAGCTTCGCGCGAGGCTTCCGAAAAAATTGATCGTTCATCCCGCAGAGCCGAGCGGAAAAGGAACGGCCGTATCGCTTGAAATGATTTGAATGAGATCGGAAATTCATGATAGAGTGCCGGTAAAAAGCAGCCTCCTTCTCTAACGAAGAGGCTGCTTTAAGCATTTCCGACAACATTCTGATCGCTTACATCGGGGTCTATATAATTTGTCGCGTTTATACCACTGTTGACGATAAGGAAATCTCCAGTATTACCAGCACCAGAACCGAGTGCAGATTTTGACGTGCTTTTTGGAGAAAGATAAAAGGAATCGCCGAAATTCACTACTCCTCCTGAGATTTCGTTGATCTTAATAGGTCCGACAATGGCTGGCATGTTGATCGACATCCTTTTTAGAAGTCTCGCAGACAGTATATGTCGGCCGCCCTGCTATTGTGAGTTTATTGAATGAGCTTTCTAATATGCTTCACCCTCGAATCGGCCATGATGCGGCGGGTCGAGCCCACCTGAGCAACAGAAGAAGTGGAAACACCCCAAATTTTAACCGCTCTGACACGAATGGCCGGAACTTCATGGAAAAAGGCTGTACGGACGCCGGTTTCAGGCAGCAAATGGGGAATTGGCTGCCGATACAGCTGAAAGTCATCCTGCCGAAACGAACCTTCATATCCGAAAAAAAGCGATAACGATCTTTGAACAGCGAGAATCTTTGTCTTGAGGTTCAGTTCGTCAACATCTCCGATTTTCAACGTGCTGGTGATCCCCACCGACTCCGCTTTCAAAAACTTTACCTTTGACGTTCTGATCATGACGTTTCAGGAGGCAGCGGCCTGAAAGGCCCGATGATCAGCGATTCCGGCGGCGTATCAAAAATGGATGACAGTGAAATGCATTCGGTATCTCCCACCAGAAAAACAGAGGAACTTGAAACCGCGGTAATATGAATGTTTCCCACATCAAAATCGCGGTTCACAACAGTAAAATTCATTCGTGATCAGCCCCTTTCTCAGGTATCGTTTTGAGAAAATGCTCGATTGCCCGGGTGACATCTTGTTTGACATAATCAGCCAACCGCTCGGCATGCTCTTTTGGAGAGAGGGAATCATCCGGTTTTACATGTTTCACATAATAGCGGATGCGGCTGTCGATCTGCTTTCGTATGTCTTCTATGATATGCTGCCGGTTTGTATCATCCAGTTTGCTTTCATAGCGATTTTCAAGCTGTTCGAGCAGAAGGGGGGCTTCTTCGTTTAAGTAGGCGTCGACGATTTGCCTCGTTTGCTGCATCAGCTGGCTGTGTAATTCCTGCTGAAGCATTCCCATTCCGATATCCGGCGACTGCTTGCTGATCTCAAAATTCTCCAAATTGTCGGGGTCAGCCGGATTGAGTCCGATGTTCAGCGTTCCGTCCAGCCGTTCGATTTTCAACTGATCAAATTTGTATTCGATCCGGTCGATCCGGGTGCCGGGATTTTCTTTCAGCTGGTTTAATTCAGTTTGTAAAGCGATCATCTGCCTTTCAATTTGCTGGATTTGCGCAGCCTGCTGCTGCAAATATGCATACCAGTTTTGTCCGTAAGAGGGATTGCTCTGTTTCATGATAACCACCCCATTTATTGAATCGTCACAGATGGAGCATGAAGAGGAACGAGGACTTGAGAAGGCTGCCCCTCTCCGAAAGCTTCGTCCATAGGTGCTCCGGTTACCGGCGGCGCCGGTTCCGTATAGCTTCCGGTATTGTAGAGATTGGCAAGCGTTTTGATCGAACCGGCGCTGCCGATCTGCAGAACGGAAGAATTGCTGATGCCGTCGACCCTTAAATAATTGATTTGTATCGTTTGATTAATATAAAAGTTCATGCCTTGCCCCCCTTACAGATTACCTGCGATCGGCTGATCAATGCTATCGTTGTCATAGACGTTGGTAATGCTGTTTTGGTTGTATACACTTAATCCGTCTCCGGTATTGAAGCTTCCGGCGCCCGCAAATGTTTTAACTTCGGCATAAGGAGAAATCGTAATGCAGTCTCCGACATGAACAACGCCGCTCGTACCGACGGCATTTACTTTAAAAGCTCCGACAATCGCTGGCATTTTAGAGGCACATCCTTTACATTGAACAAACATTTATTGATGGGCTATTCACCATATCTTATGTTTTTTAGGCGCATCTGTGACTGATTGCTATGCTTCAAAGAATGTGAAAGATGAGCATGGAACTTTTTCGAAAAGAGAACGTAAGAAAGAAGAGATTGGAGGGAGTCGTATGTATTTTTCCGGAAATGTGCAGTCAATAGCGGCCGCGCTGCTGTTTTTTGCCGCAGCGTACAGCATAGGGATCAAAAAACAGACGTGGATATTGCGTGGATTTCGCGAGGAGAGAATCAGGGATAAGGATAAACTGGCGAAAATCACCGGATATTTCTTTCTGAACAGCGGATTTTTATTATTGCTGAACGGTTTTATTCATATCCCGTACCAGGAATCGTTTACCTCTTCTGCAATCCTTGCATATGGCGTCTGTACGATCGTTTATGTGCAAAAGACATTGGTTGAATAAGCGCAAAATAAGGGGCGATTATCAAAACGTGCGCTGATTGGCGTTTTTGAAAGTGTCTTCTTGAAGCAGGCTGTTTTCTTGCTTCTGCATCCTCTGATTCAGCAGGCTGTCCAATTCCTGACTGCATTGAATGGCTTCTTTGGAGTTGATTCCGAATTTTTCGGCAGTTTCAATTAAGGCCAGTCTTTTTGCTTCAATTTTATTGTTCATCATCGCAGTCTCCAACTTTCAATTGATTTTTTTGATCCGCTCGTTTGAGAAGAAGGCTTCTCATTGTTTCTGATAATGCTAGTATACCCTATTTTGCGCTAAAAGGATTTTTTTCGTCAATATGACAAAAAATGTGACATGATTTTCGGCCTTTTGGAACAGAAAGCCGCCATGCGGTCCCGCTAAAACCTGGAAAGCTCGAACAGGAGGAAGCGTTTTCTTTTGTCGATGTAATGAAAGATCTGTTTCTGTTCCTCTTCAAGACGGTCGAAAGTAACGGCTGTATAAGGGTCTTGCTCAAGGTATGGAGCGATGTCAGCGTGCCACTTTGTCATGTAAGGAGCTATCTGTCTGATGGTAAATTCATGCTGCAATATGTTTTTCATTAACATAAAGTATTGCGATTTATACTTTGGAATATCAAGAAGTCTGGCGGACAATGTATTATAGCCGGTCACCGGAATGTGGTCGTGCTTCATCTCTTCCCCATGGATATTCCGCCCCCATGTCGCGTCATAATCCCAAGGAATGATTTGAAATGTTTTTGCGTCATCATTTAAATAAAGGGCGTAATTATGAACAAAACCGTCGAAGTTTTGCGTGCAGACGGCGCCGATCAGCCAGAGCAAATATTGTTTGACATCGAGATAACGTTTAATTTCTTTTTCAAAAACGCCGTCTTTTGCCGTATTGACGAAATAGATGAACTCTTCCAAGTATTTGTCATGGATATTGGAGCCTGTTTTTTGCTCATAACCCTGCCGGAGGTTTTGCTTTGCCTTTTTATCGAAAGAGCTGAGCAGTGAAAAGTTGGCGTCGTCATCCACCGCATAATAGATCGCCCCGTCTGTTAAATGTCTCCTCTTTAGAAATTCATCGTCAACAGATTCGATTTTTAAATAGATGCCTTCCTTTTTTCCGTTTACATAGAGGAAACAATGTGAGGCTGATGGAGAAAGGACGCCGATTCTTTCAAAAAAATGAAAGGAAAGCCTGTTGCGGATGAAGGAAGGGTCGTTGTATTCAGCATTTAAATGAAATTCGGCTTCCGGTTTTTTCCCTGTCTGTTTTTGATATTGAACAAAATAGGATTTCTTCCGGAGTTTGCGGGTGTGAGCCCCTCTGTATGAAATGAAGACCGGCGCTTGTTTTGAAACGGTTTGAAGCATTCCAGGAACCGCTTTGTCATTCCAGATATCTTTTTTTAAATCGAGCAGATCCTTTGGACGAACATGAAGCCTGAAGGCGGCCAAAGCAGTGGCACTCATCATCATTTCCTCCTTTTCCAGCTGCCATATCATATGTGTAAAAAGCCTGTCCCGGAAGCGGTCCGCCCAATCCTGAGCAAAAAACAGTCATTTGCCTTAGTCCACCTGTCTTCACCTTGCGTATGATAAAGCAGGACATGAAAAGGAGGGTAAAAGAATGAGTGATGTCCATGATCATGACATTAAAAAAGCTGTGGACCAGCTTAAAAGTGAAGGAAGAGACCATTATTTAGACCGTGAACCTGACTCGGCCGGTTCTTTCAAAGGCAGGCGCCCGTATAGTATTTGGGATGAATGGTGGGGGTTTAGACCGCACAGAAGCAAAAAACCGGACAAAAGCAAGCATGATAAAAGCAAGAAACCGGACGATTGCAGCAAACCCGACAAAAGCAAGAAGCCGGACGACTGCAAATCACACAAAAGCAAAAAGCCGGACGACTGCAAATCACACAAAAGCAAGAAGCCGGATGACTGCAAATCGCACAAAAGCAAGAAGCCGGATGACTGCAAATCGCACAAAAGCAAAAAGCCGGATCGTTGCAAAAAACACGACCACTGCCGACACAAACGGCGGGATCACTCCCATAAAAGAACCCATCATCACAAAAGAGGCAGAGACGGCTTTGAAACGATTACAACATGGTCTGACGGAAACCTGGAAGAAATTAAATACCGGAAACGGTAGTATGAGCGGCTTGCATGGTAAGCCGCCATTTTCTTTTTTAGGCATGACTTTTGATGCGGTTTTGAGAAAGCAAAAAGGATTTTGAAATGTTGTAGAGAATATGTAAAAAGGTTGAAATCATAACTCGGGGGAATTTTTATGAAGTTTGCGACAGCAGAGCTGCACAGCCGCAGATTTGTAGGGCTTGTCATGGATGATAGAATCATGGATCTGAAGAAGGCGGAAAAAAAGCTGTTTGAGCTTGAAACGATACCTGATACACTCATCGAATGTGTCGGTGAGGGAGACAAGTTTGTCCGTCATGTCGAGCAGCTCGTCGAGTGGTCAAAAAAGAAAAACAGCGAGGAAAGCGGTTCTTTCATTTATCCGCTTTCAGATGTCAAACTGCTTGCACCGATTCCTGCGCCGCGGAAAAACATAATGTGCGTCGGCAAGAACTATCGGGATCATGCGATTGAAATGGGGAGCGAAGCGGATATTCCCGAGCATATCATGGTTTTTACAAAAGCGCCGACTTCAGTGATCGGGCACAGGGAAGCGATTGACGCCCACAAAGGCGTGACAGAAGCGCTCGATTATGAAGGAGAGCTTGCGGTCGTGATCGGAAAATCCGGAAAAAACATTCCGAAAGCCGAAGCGCTGGACTATGTATTCGGCTACACGATTATGAACGACGTGACGGCGCGCGATCTGCAAAAGCGGCATAAGCAATTTTTCATAGGGAAAAGCTTGGATATGACCTGTCCGATGGGCCCTTTTCTCGTACATAAATCGATGGTTGGCGACCCTCAGAACCTGAAAGTGGAGACGCGGGTGAACGGCGAACTCCGCCAGTCCGGATATACGAAAGATATGATATTTCCGGTGGCGGAAATGATCGAAACGCTTTCCAGCGGAATGACGCTTGAAGCGGGTGACATTATTGCTACCGGAACGCCTTCGGGAGTAGGCAAGGGTTTTAATCCGCCGAAGTTCCTCCGGGAAGGTGACCAAATTGAGATCACGATAGAGCCAATCGGGACGCTTTCGAATCAAGTGAAATAAGTCCTTGTGAAAAAATGGTTGATCTTGTATAATAAAGCTATTATTTTTTAAGAAAAGAGGGATGTGTGATGAGAAAGGATATTGCAATGTTTGCCGGACAACTGATCATTACACAGCCCATGTAGTATATCATTGAACGGTTATCTTCAGATTGATCTGGTGATGTTCCATGGGCTGTGCACACGGCTCATGGAATTTTTTGCTTGGAGAAAAGCGGAAAAAGAGCCCTGTTTCGGGCTCTTTTTGATTCGTAGAAATCATCAGATCATGAGGAGGAAATCGGATTGAATTTAACAGCATTGGGCATCAAATATATTAGCGGACATGTCACGGACGGGAAGGAAGGCGGGCTCGTTTTAGGGAGAGTGGCTCGTGAACATAAAAGGATATATCGGGTATGGACGGAAGAAGGAGAATGGCTCGCCGAAATCTCCGGTAAGATGAGGTTTGAAGCGGAAAGCCGCGAAGATTATCCTGCGGTCGGCGATTGGGTGTATATGCGCCCGCGGGATGATGAAAAGAAAGGAATGATTGTGGACATTGTCCCCCGCTTCAGCAAATTTTCCCGCAAAAGCGGCGGCGATACGACTGAAGAACAGATAGCAGCGGTCAACGTCAATACGATTTTTCTCGTCAATGCGCTCAACCGGGATTTTAACATCAGGCGAATGGAACGCTATTTGCTGCTTGCCTGGGAAAGCGGAGCCAATCCCGTCATCATCCTGAGCAAAGCCGATATCGCAAGCGGGATAGAAGAAAAAATCAGGCAGGCGGAATCAGTCGCGATCGGCGTGCCGATCCATGCCGTAAGCGCCTATGAAGGAAAAGGCATGGAGGAACTTAAAGCGTATGTCAAAGAAGGGGAAACCGTTGCCCTTCTAGGCTCTTCAGGCGTCGGGAAATCGACGATGATCAACTTTTTTCTGGGAGAAGACAGGCAAAATGTCCAGGACGTCCGCGAAGGTGATGATAGGGGCCGGCATACGACGACTGACAGGGAGATGTTTTTGCTCCCGGACGGCGGCCTTTTAATCGACACGCCGGGAATGAGGGCGTTGGAGCTTTGGGAATCGGAAGAAGGCTTCCGGCAGGGATTCAGCGACATTGAACAGCTTGCCGAAAACTGCAAATACGCGGACTGTCGCCATGATGAAGAGCCGGACTGTGCGGTGAAGACGGCCATTTCCGAAGGACGGCTGGATGCCGGCAGGTTTCAAAGCTACCTGAAGCTGAAAAAAGAGCTCGAATATCTTGCCAGAAAGGCTGATAAACGAATGATGCAGCAGGAAAAAAAACGCTGGAAGCAAATCTCGAAAAGCATGAAAAAACACAAAAAAAGATAAATGTTAAAAGACGCTGAGACGAAGTTTCAGCGTCTTTTTTGACGCGGTAATGACAGCGCTCACATTCTTTGTTTAATGGACGGGTTCGTGATAATATAAAAAAGATACCTGATCTGATAGGGGGAAAAATAAATATGACGCATATGCACATTACAACATGGGTCATCGCGCTTATTTTAGTCTTCGTCGCGTACGGGCTTTATTCTGCAGGCAATCACAAAGGGGCAAAAATCACCCATATGGTTCTCCGCTTATTCTACATTTTGATCATCTTAACCGGAGGACAGCTCCTGTTTATGTTTAAATCCTGGAATGGGGAATACATAGGAAAGGCCGTACTCGGTCTTTTAACAGTCGGAATGATGGAAATGCTGTTAATCCGCAAGAAAAAGGAAAAATCGATTACAGGAATCTGGGTCGGGTTCATTGTCATTCTGCTTTTGACGATTGCGCTCGGACTCCGTCTTCCGTTAGGATTTAAAGTGTTTTAACCGAGAGACACCAGTTCTTCGCTAAGGACTGGTGTTTTTTTATGACGGCGGCTTTGAAGCTGAAATCGTCACAATCCGCTCTCCGTCTGATGTCGTCCATTCAAACCGGTCTTTATGATCTCCATTTCGCTCATAATGATGCTGAAGGGCGCATTGCTTTAAATCATTCGAAAACTGATAAAATGAAACACCTTTAGCACCCTTTTTCTCCGATATAAAGCATAAGCCGTTATAGGCATAGACGCAGTCAAACACGGAAAAGCCAAGGTCGTTCAGCTGCTCCAAAAAGGAATAAAACCGGCCGTTATCCAGCCCCTCTAAAAACTCCAAAAACGCCTGTTTGACCGTTTTCAGATAGCGTATCGATTCACCGCCTTTCAATTGTATCGTCTCCGAATGTTCTGTGACGGCGAATTGGTCGAACAATTCCGCTTTCAGCCATTCTCCGTCTATGCTGATAAAAACGCCGGGACTGATTAAACTTTCGACTAAAAATAAATCCCCTTCTTCATTTTCGATCAGGCAGATGCCGTCCTCCATTAAAATCTTGCCGTAAATCCATTTGCGCTTTTCGGCATACATTCGTTTTTCACGTTCACTATTCATGCTGTTCTCCTTTCCTTCTTCTTTTTTTCCAAAACGGGCTTGTCTCATACAAGTCTGAAGTGGACAATTCAACTATTATTGTAAGGCGCATAAAATAAGTAAAGTGACTAGGAAGTGAAGCCTAAAAAGAGACAGAACATGAGAATTGGAGCTGATCGACAATGTGTGGAATTACGGGGTGGGTGGATTTTAAAAAACCGCTTGTCCGAGAACAGTCCGTCATGGAGAAAATGACTGATACGCTTTCAAAAAGAGGACCTGATGACACGAACATTTGGGGAAAGGACCATGTATTATTCGGACATAAGCGTTTGGCCGTTGTGGATTTAGAAGGCGGCAGACAGCCGATGACCCGCACATATCGAGGAAGCGGCTATACGATCTGCTATAACGGGGAGCTTTACAATACGGAGGATTTGCGAAAAGAGCTGCTCACGCTTGGGCATCAATTCAAGAGCCATTCCGATACGGAGGTTTTGCTTCATTCATACATGGAATGGAAAGAAGAATGCGTTCACAGGCTGAACGGCATTTTTGCCTTTGCCGTATGGGATGAACAGCGCGACCTTTTGTTTGCGGCCCGGGACCGGCTCGGCGTCAAACCGTTGTTTTATTCTGAGCAGGGGACATCGTTTCTGTTCGGATCGGAAATCAAAGCCATTCTGGCCCATCCAGAAGTAAAGGCGAGAGTGGATCGTGAAGGCTTGGCGGAAATTTTCGGACTCGGCCCGTCCAGGACGCCCGGCAGCGGAGTTTTTAAAGGAATAAAAGAAGTGAGGCCGGGGCATGCCATGCGCTTTTCAAAAGACGGCTTGACGATCTGGCGCTATTGGAATGTCAAAAGCGAAAAGCATACGGACAGTTTTGAAGAGACGGTAGAGAATGTGCGCTTCCTGTTTGAAGATGCCGTCACGAGGCAGCTTGTTTCCGATGTGCCGGTCTGTACGTTTTTATCCGGCGGAGTCGATTCAAGCGCGATCACCGCGACGGCGGCCAAACATTTCGGGAAAGAAGGAAAGGCGCCGCTTCATACGTTTTCGATCGATTATGAAGACAATGATCAGTACTTTACGGCAAATTCATTCCAGCCGAACGCGGACGGCCCATGGATCAAAAAAATGTCTGAAGAATTTGCGACCGTCCATCACAACTGTGTCATTTCCCAGGAGGATCTTGCCGGCCATTTAGCGGAAGCCGTGATGGTCAGGGATTTGCCCGGAATGGCGGATGTCGATTCATCACTATTATGGTTTTGCCGGGAAATCAAAAAGGATTTTGTCGTCAGTCTGTCCGGAGAATGCGCGGACGAAATTTTCGGCGGCTACCCTTGGTTCCATTCGGCTGAAGATGTGAAAGGCTTTCCATGGATGAGGTCGATGGAAGAACGAATCGGCCTTTTGCAGAACACCTGGCAAAAAAAGCTGAACCTCAAGGAATATGTGACGGCCAAATATGAAGAAACGGTAAATGAAACACCGCCTCTTGAAGGTGAAACAGGCGAGGAGAAAAGAAGAAGAGAGCTGTTTTACTTAAATATGCTTTGGTTTATGACAACACTTTTAGATCGAAAAGACAGAATGAGCATGGGTGCAAGCCTCGAAGTCCGGGTTCCGTTTGCCGACCACAGGCTTGTTGAATACGTTTGGAACATTCCGTGGGATGTTAAAATGCACGGAAACCGCGAAAAAGGCGTCTTCCGCAAAGCCCTCGAAGGCATTTTGCCAGAAGAGATTTTATACCGCAAAAAAAGCCCGTATCCGAAAACACACCACCCGGCGTATACAAAAGCTGTTAAAGGGTGGCTTCAGTCTTTGCTGTCTCAAAAGGATTCGGCGCTGCACGTCTTTTTAGACAAGAAAAAACTCGACCGGCTGATCGAGACAGAAGGTGCATCTTTTCAGGTTCCGTGGTTCGGACAATTGATGAAAGGACCACAGCTTATCGCGCATCTTGCGCAAATCCATACCTGGTTTGAGGCTTACAGAATCGATATAGAAGAATAGACCACCCGGCGAACTGCCGGGTGTTTCATCGTGTCCCCAACGCTTGATTCATTGTCAGGCTTTATCACCTTCTCTCAAAGTCTGCTCAGACGGTCTGTTTCGGGTTGTGTGTAAGGACGGCAAAAGAACTCCCGGCGTGCTGCCGGGAGTTTGCTTTTTACACCTGTTCGGTTTTGGAAGAGTGGCCTGGTTTCAAATTGTTTAGCCTTGAGACGAGATCTGTGCCGAAGTCAGAGGTTATCTCAGCGTCCCCTTGATCGATGAAGCTTTCTTTATATTCATAGGCGGAAGAACCGTGCTCAGCATAGTCGAGGCCGGAAATTTCCTCCTCCTTCGTCACCCGGATCGAACCCGCCGCTTTCATGACCGCGATCATGATCGAAGTGGCGGCTAGCGTCCAGCCGGCAATCGCTAAAATGCCGAGCGCCTGAATCCCGAGCTGGGCGGCTCCTCCACCGTAAAAGAGGCCGCTCGATGTGTTGAAGAGTCCGACTGCAAGTGTCCCCCAAATTCCGCAGACACCGTGGACGGCGATGGCGCCGACCGGATCATCAAGTTTCAGAACTTGGTCGATGAACTGAACGCTGATGACTAATATGACGCCGGCGATGAGTCCGATTAAAATCGAACCTGTAAATGATACGCCATCTGTTCCGGCCGTAATCCCGACAAGCCCTGCGAGTGCGCCGTTTAACGTCAGGGAAGGGTCGATTCGGCCGAAGCGGAAATAAGTAAACAGCGCCGAGCTGACCACTCCGCCTGAAGCGGCTAAAAGGGTTGTCGTAATGACGTGCGGGACGGCTGCGGGATCAGCCGCCAGCGTGCTGCCGCCATTGAATCCGAACCAGCCGAACCAGAGGATGAAGACGCCGAGGGCGCCGAGCGGAATGCTGTGTCCCGGTATGGCGTTGACTGTTCCGTTTGCATATTTGCCGATGCGCGGACCGAGGAAGATGACGGCTGCGAGCGCGCCGGCGGCACCTGTCAAATGAACGATAGCAGATCCTGCGAAATCGATGAAGCCAAGATCATAAAGCCAGCCTTCGCCCCAAGTCCAATGGCCGACAACCGGATAGATGATGCCGGTCATAAACAGCGTCAAAATCATATAGCTGCCGAGCTTCATCCGTTCAGCAACGGCGCCTGAAATAATCGTCGCACATGTTGCCGCGAACACGGCCTGGAAAACGAAAAACCCGATGTCCTGATCACCCGTCAAAGCGAATCCGCTTGTGCCGATCAATCCGCCGGCGCTGTCCCCGAACATGAATGCGTATCCGACAAAGAAATAAAGAATCGACCCGATCGAGATCGTCAGGAAATTTTTCATCAAGATGTTCAAGGTGTTTTTCGCTCTTGTAAAACCCGATTCGACCATGGCAAAGCCGGCATGCATAAAAAACACGAGCAAGGTGCCGATCGCCACCCAGGACATATTGACAGATTCGTTGACCGACTGAACCGTCGGCTCAGCGGCAAAAGCCGATACCGGCAGCAGAAAACTTAAAAAGAGTGCGAAAGATATCTTTTTCTTCAAAAGAATCATCCTTTCTTAGCGTTTCACACGGAGGTAAACCGTTTTTATACAATCGCTTCTTTTCCGGATTCCCCAGTTCGGATTCGAACCGCGTTTTCGATGGGGAGCACAAATATTTTTCCGTCGCCGACCGTATTTGTCGAGCATGTGCTTTCGATAATTTGTATGATCTCATCGACACTTTCAGATTCAATGACCATTTCAACCTTCACCTTTGGCAGCAGTTTGATTTCATAAGCGGTCCCGCGAAAAAGCGCTTGTTTTCCGCGCTGCTGGCCGCAGCCTGCGACTTCTGAAACGGTTAATCCGTTTATCCCGACCTCTTCAAGCTTTTTGCGGAGCCGGGGAAACTGTTCAGGACGGATGATCGTTTCGATTTTTTTCATATAGATCCTCCTTGTTTATAGATGTAAGGTTTTATTACGTTTTATTGTTATATTTATTATCATACGTAAAATTAAAATGAAAATCAATACGAATTTTCAAAAAAATTAATCTATTAGACCTATTCACTATTAGATTTTTACTCGTGGTTTCTTGTATATGTTAACTTTTATAACATAAAAACCGGCTTCAAATGAAAGCCGGCTAAACTGCAAACCCTTTTTTGAGCCATATTTTTGATCTCCATCGTCTGTACATGAAAATTCCCCTCACCCATTCATCGGCAATAAATGAAAACCAAATGCCTGCCAGACCAAATCCAAGCTGGATGCCGAAAATATAAGCAATCGGAAGCCCGATTCCCCACATCGAGACAATCGCCATGTAAACTGGATACTTTGCGTCACCGGCCGCTCTTAATGAGTTGATGATCACCACATTAAATGAACGGCCGGGTTCCAGGATGATCGTCAGCAAAATCAGCATGCTGGCCGTTGCGATAATTTCGGGATTGCTGCTGAAGATCCCGATCAGCTGCTTTGAAAAAACCGCCATCACAACGGACGTGCATGTCGTAATCGCCAGCGCCCACCATAGACTTTTCAAGCAGCGGCTGTACGCTTCGTCAAATTGTTTCGCGCCGATATGGCGCCCGATCAAGATTTGCGTTCCCTGGCTGATCGCCGCACCGAAAAGCATGATGAACATCATCAAATTTTGCGTGTACACTTTCGTCGTCAAGGCCTGTGCGCCCATCAGCGTAATAAAATAGGTGACGATCATCTGTGACGCGTTATAGGAAAGCTGCTCACCCGCTGAAGGAATGCCGATTCTCAACAGCTTTTTTAAATGGCTTTTTCGGATGAAAAACAAGCGCTTCGAAAAAATCGGCATCCCGATCCGCTTTTTCACAAGCAAGGCGATCGCCAAAAGGCCGATGATGCGCGCGCTTGCAGTGGATAGCGCCACACCCGCCACTCCGAGGATCGGAAAGCCGAACGGTCCGAAAATCACGAGATAGTTGCCGGCGATATTCAGCATATTCATGCCGATCGTAACGGCCATCGTGTCCTTTGTATAACCGTAGCTTTTTAAAATCGCGCTGTATGTCATGATCAGCGCCTGGATAAAGGAGAGCCCGCCGACGATCTTCAAGAAAATGCCGGCATCGCTGAGCAGATTGGCTGACAGGCCCATCATCAATAAAAGCGGCTTGGCAAGCAGATAAATCAAAGCGCTGATGAATAGACTGATGATAAAATTGGCGCTGATGGAAACATATCCGACTTCCATCGCTTCTGCCTTCTGCCGCGAGCCGAGAAATTGTGAAATGATCACCGTTGTACCTGTCGCAATAAAGCCGAACATGACGATGATTAAATTGAGCATCTGGTTGCTGACGCCGACGGCTGCCACACTGTCGTCGGAATATTGGCTGAGCATCAGGGTGTCGGCGTTTCCCATCAGCATATATAATGAAACCTCGATAAAAATCGGCCAGGTCAAGGCGAATAAGGAGAGGTTTTGGGTGTTTGTTTTTTTCATGGCGTATAACCCCTTTCTTTTCAAAAATCCGTTTTATAGTGTAACGCCATTTTTTTATAATAAGAAGAGACGAAACCGATACTTCTTGGAGAAATCCGACCAAATCAAAAGAGGGAGAACCATATGGAACACATCATTTTCACGATCCCGCCGCTCCCCGTTTTGATCGTCTGCGGAGAAGGCGTGTTTAAAAAAGGGGAAAAACATGTCAAGCGAGAATATCCTGTCTTTGACCTTTTATATGTGATCAAAGGGGAACTGTTTTTGACAGAAGACGGTGTGTCTCACCGCATCCGGCAGGGGGAGTACATCATCCTCGTGCCGGGGCTCGAACATTACGGACATCAGGGCTGCAGAGAGGAAACCCATTATTTTTGGCTTCATTTTCAGGATGGGGCGTACGAATTGGGAGAGCGGGGAGGAGATAACTGGACTGAGCTCAAGCTTCAGCACGGAACATTTGAAACACCGCCTTTATATCATTTAAGGCTTCCGAGAAAGGGAAAGGTCGATCAAAAGGCTTTCATTGAAAAGCAGTTTAGAAGTTTAATGGATGAAGCAGCGGAAAATTCTGATCTGCCTCTCAGAAAGCAGCTGCTGTTTGAAGAGCTGCTGATTCATTTGCAAAAGGAAGCGTTTCACATTCCTTCGGCGAATGAACGTGTCGCATCAGAAGCGCAGCGCTATATTGACCGGCATTATAAAGAAAAGCTGAGCATGGATCAGCTTTCCGCCGCCCTTCATTATCACCAGGACTACATCACCCGCTGCATGCAGAAAGTGTTCGGCATCACGCCTGGACAATACGCCAACAAGGCGCGGATCCTGGAAGCGAAGCGGCTTCTTTCCGTGACCAATGAGAAAATGTCAGCGATCGCAGAGCAAGTCGGCATCGATGACCCGACCTACTTTTCGAAGCTTTTCAAGCAAATAGAAGGAATATCCCCTATCGAATACCGAAAGATGATGAAGAGGAATATTGAATAATTTCGTAACAGTCCAAACGGATCGGAGGAGAAAAGCTTGGCAGTCATAAACGGTAAGAAAGTCAAACTGCGTTCAATTACGATGGATGACCTGCCTTTGTTGTGGAAATGGATATACGGTGTGAAAGATCCTGAATGGAAAAAGTGGGATGCTCCCTACTTCCCGCTGCTGCCTGAGCCGTATCAGTATTTCGCCGATTCCTTTGTGCAGGCTTTGAATGAGAGACCTCCACGCTACATGGGGATAGAAATCGGGGGAGAGCTGAAAGGGACGGTTTCGTATTATTGGGAGTGCCGGCCGACCCGCTGGCTTGAGTGCGGAATCGTCATCTATGACCCGCTCTTTTGGAACGGCGGCTACGGCACTGAGGCTGTGTCATTATGGGTCAGCTACTTATTTGATCATCTCGATGTCCCGAGAATCGGGATGACCACATGGTCCGGAAATCAGCGGATGATGAAATGCGCAGAAAAGGCGGGGTTTACGATGGAGGGGCGTATCCGCAAGGTCAGATATTATAAGGGAACCTACTATGATTCGATCAGGTACGGGATGTTAAGAGATGAGTGGGAGAAGCTTTGCGGCCGCCCTTGAATTGCCGCAAAGCCATGCAGGGCCGGGGAATTCTACTCCGTATTTGTAACTGTTCTGAGGTTCAATCGATAATCAACATCGATATCCATCTTACTCCATTTCTTCTTCCACGTGTTGTCGCTCATCGGCTTAGTGAACGGGAACAATGCTTCACCGCCGATTTCAAAAGGGTCAACCTTCATATCCTGCATCTTTTTCAGCAGTTCGGCGGTCTGTTTTTCCAATTGCGCTTCGGCCTCATGGATCAGCGCATTGAATTCCCGCTCATCCTGCAGGTTTTTGTCACCGGTATATTCCTCAATTCCGCCATCAACATTCACTTTCAAGGATAGCGCTGTATTTTTTTTATTCAAATTGAAAAAGACGGATGACCGGGCCTTGCCGATCACGAGAGAAATCTCGGGGAGCGCCAGGAGCTTGAGGTATTTGTTGTTGTTGATCAGCTGAAACATTTGGTCATCCACGCCGCCTATGATGTTCTGCAATTTGTCGTCTTTAAAAAGGGCTGTTCCTTCATAAATAAAATCATCTTCATCCGTTTTGAAAACCGGTGTGTAGGGATCGGAAAAATGGGTGTAAAGCAAATTTTTGAACTGATGCAGGTTGACGATGGTCATTTCGCCCTGACTTGCTTTTTCGAAATGTTTTAAGGTCTGATAGAGATAGAAATCAAATTTTTCGCTTTGTTTCAGTTCATTAAGCATGTATTTTTCAAAGTCCCCTTTGACGACCATCACGTATAGTCGCTGAGGGGTTTTTGGATCGTTCAAAAGCGTGTTGATAATCGGAAGGATTCCTTTTCTGGCCAGCTTTTCTTCAATGATCAGCATGCGGAGCTGCCCGTTTTGCAGCTCGTTGTAATAGTTTAAATTAAAATCCTTGCCGGCCTGTTTGATCATGTTCACTTCGATATTGAAGACGCGTTTTTTCTCAAGTCCGATCGGCGGGACCAATGTGCTCATAGACAGTTTTTTGTTTTTTCCTTCCTTGATAAACCAAAACGTAACCGGAGAAATTTCTTCAATCTCATTATTTTCCACAAATGGAGAGCAGCCCTGCGCCAGGCAAAGGCTGAGCATAATAAAGCCCGTTTTCCCTTCATCATGATGATCGCCCCTTTCGTTTACCGGCTGCCAGAAGCAGTGAAGGAACAAGCGCATATGTAACGGCTCCCAGCGTAACCTCCAGGATAAACCACATCTCCTTTTGTTCTCCATTTTCCCAAAACCATATGCTTAATATGAGCGATGCGGCCAACACCAAGAGAAAGCTGAAAATAAACCCTTTGCGGGTAACCGGTTTCGAGACTCTTTTGATCACGATCCGGGCGCCGCCGTATAAACAAAGTAAAAAGATGGCGATGACAAAAGCGTAATGAAACATATGCGCGGACAATAAAAAGGTATCAACCCGCTCCAGAATCGGGGATTCCAAATAGCGGAGCATGTTGATGACCGGGAAAATGGTTTCCCGCAAATAAGACGAACCGTAAAAGAACAGTGATGCCGCAAACAAAAACAAATATTCAAGAATGGAAATCGCATTTCCGATAGATAAGTATTTGATGACACGCTCCTGTTTTTTAAACCATGGAGCAAGGCAAATCAGATACTCGGGACCTGAAAAAGCAGACCAGGTCACAAGCAATGTTTGCCACGATTTTTTTGTCCACTCAAATGGAATCAGCGGATATAAGTCGTTCAGCGAAGCGATCGGCGGTATGTAGAACCGGATAAACAAGAATACGATCCAAAACGATGATAAAAATGCGATGATCGCAAACCGCATCGTATTTTCCATTCCTTTGGACGCCGCATAGGCGCCGATCAACACGATGAACAGAACAAGCCAGTTTAAATTGATGGCCGGAAAAATAAAGTACCGGACGGTTTCCGCATAACTCACGATCAGAATCACCGTTTTAATGAACAGCTGAATCAAGCAAAGCAACACGAGAAAACGGAGCTTTCCTTCGCCGAAAACGTCTCTGAAGCCCTCATATCCTTTGGGCGCGTAAGGAGATGACAGCCATTTGGACAGGATGAACAGATTAAGCTGAGACAGCGCGCCGATGATCAAGAGTCCGAAAATCATAAACGGATGGACCAAATACATCGGCAGGATGAGGATGAAAAACAGAACCTGAGTGCGGTTCAGGATGATGATCATATATAAGCCGCCAAGAGGTCTTGTTTTATGGAACAATCTAAAAGGGCCCAAGCAGAATCATCTCCTTTTGCTGTACCGCCAGCTTTTGAGAGGGTGTAAAAATGCCGGGCGTTTTTTTAGCCAAGTGAACGGGCCCCGAATGAAAAGATCGAGCCAATCCCGCGGATAAAAAGGTGTAACAGGGGCCAAATAAGGCTGTCTTAAAGAAGTAAGCCCATTTAAATGGACAAATAATCCAATAAACCCGAGCATGATTCCAAAAAAGCCGAGGCAAGCTGATAATAACAGAATCGTAAAGTGGATCAATGTATACCCCTTCGCCACGATGTAATTCGGAATCAAAAAAGAGGTGACCGTTGCGATCCCGACTAAGACAACCAAAACTTTGCTGACAAAGCCGGCCTGCACCGCTGCTTCCCCGATGACGATCCCTGAGATGACACCCAAGGTTGAGCTTGACTTTGTCGGCATCCGCACGCTGGCCTCTTTAATAAATTCGATCACGATCAACATGAGAAACGCTTCCCAAAACGGGTTGAACGGCACTTTGCTCCTTGATTCAATCAATACATTAAGGATTTGCAAAGGAATCATGTGATAATGATGGGTCGATAAAGCGACATATACAGGAATTAACGCAATGGACAGAATAAAGCTGAAATAGCGCAGCCAGCGAAAAAAGCTGGAAATTGGCCAGCGCATTGTATAATCTTCGAATGAATGAAACAGATGAAAAAGCGTGATCGGCGCATTCAGCGCAAACGGTGTATTATCGACCAAAATCGTGACCTTTCCGATGCTCAAATTGTACGTGCAAATATCGGGCCGCTCTGTCTGCTGAAACTGAGGAAAGATGGTATGATGGTGATCTTCCATCAATTCCGCAAGCTGTGACGAATCAAGCATCGTATCAAAATCAATGGCGGCGATTCTTTTTTTCGCTTCTTCCACAAATTCAGGGTTGGTCAGTCCGTCGATATAGATGAGAACGATCGACGTTTTGCTTAAAGCGCCGATTTCGAGTCTCTCGGTTTTCAAATTTGTCAAAGGTAGTCGTCTGCGTATTAAAGATAAATTAAGGCCGATCTGTTCTGTAAAGCTGTCCTTTGGACCGTACATAATCGTTTCGGTTTTCGATGATTCAATCTGCCGCCCCAGCCGGTTTTCGAGCGGGATGGCATACCAGTGCCCGTGCAGCGGATCAAAGACAAGAACGGCCCCTGTCATGAGCAGATTTGTCGCTTCATCCAAAGCTGTAATCTGCAAAACGTTCAAGAGCAAACCTTTTAAATAATCGTACACCGTAACGTCGCCGCAGCTGATCATGGGCTTGATGATCAATTCGTGCAGACTTCCTTCGTCAATGATCGTATTGATGTAATAAAACACGGCTTTTTGTCCGTTCTTCATTTCATATTCTTCTGATACGGCATCGCTCATGCCGGCAATCGCTGCTTCAATGGCTTCTGCACTGACAGCCGGCTGATCGGCTGTGAATGGTGTTTGATCTTTCTTTCGAAACATGGGCATCCCCCAAACCGGTTTCCAGTTGAATGTATTGTGTGTACCTTTTTCTGAAAATATGTATGAAGAAAAAACGCCCGAACGAAAAACGGACGTTTTTTCAGGACCATAGTGAAGCGCCAAGATAGAGGCCAAGTCCCCACATGATGAGAGCAGATCCTTTGTTGAACAAGATAAGCGCGGCTCCCGACCGATCCAGGCGCCTGATCACCCGGCCCGCTGCCGCCAGTCCGGCAAACCATGCCCATGAGACAAGGATACATGCCACGGTGAATAACCATTTTTCCGCCCCGTCATATGCCAACGAGCTGGTGCCGATCACACCGACGATGTCGAGAATGGCGTGCGGATTTAGCAACGAGACAGCCGCTGCAAAAGCGATTTGCTGTTTCACCGTCATTCCATCCGTTCGTTTTTCCCCTGCAGCTGGTTTGGCGTGCCATGTGATCCATCCCATATACATCAGGAAACAGAAGCCGCCGCTCAATAAAATCAATTTCACCGCCGGGATGCCGGCGACAGCCGCCGAAACTCCTGCAACAGCAAGAATCACTAGCAGCGTATCACAAATCGCTGCGGCAATCACAAGCGGCATAACCCGGAAAAAGCTCGGTGCCGCCGCCCCCTGCTGAAAAATGAAGACGTTTTGCGCCCCTAAAGGCAGAATCAGTCCAAAAGCGAGAATGATGCCGTGAATGGCTGCGGTCATTCTTGATAAATCCCCTTTCATTCAACAATATCCGTTTTATTGTAGCGGATGAAAGGGGAGGTGTCTCCGGCCATTTGGATGGTTTCAGAAGCCAGCCAAATGTTATCATGTTCAAAAAGGAGCTGAAACAGAGATGAAATTCTCGCTCGATCGAAACTCGGAAATACCATTGTATCAGCAAATTGAACAAATCTTGAAAGACAAAATGTCGCGGGGCGAATGGCCGGCCGGAACCAAAATTCCGTCCCAGCGGAAGCTCGCCGGCATGTTTCAAGTCAACAGAAGCACGGTGACCGCGGCGCTTGACGAATTGACAGCCCAGGGGCTTCTTGAAGGCAAGCGGGGCGGCGGCACAAAAGTGATGAATCATACATGGAGCGGCATGACGGACGGACCGTCGCTCGACTGGAACGGCTATGTCCGTTCGGGAATCCACCGCCCGAATTCTTTGACGATCCAGGAAATCAACCGGCAGGAGTTCAGGGAAGACATCATCCGGCTTGGGACCGGTGAACTGTCGCCTGAGCTTTTGCCCTATCAGCAGGTCAAAAAAATGCTCCGTGATGCTGAATCAGACAAGCTGATGCTCGGATATGAAGAACCGAAAGGAAACCGGTATACGAGAGAAGTGCTGGCGGCTCATTTAAAACAAAAAGGCATTCATGTTTCCCCGGATGCCATCCTGATCGTTTCCGGCGCTTTGCAAGCCCTCCAGCTCATCTCGATCGGCCTTTTGAAACGGAAGGCCGCCGTCCTCACCGAAAAGCCGTCATACTTATACTCGCTCCATGTGTTCCAATCGATGGAGATGAGGCTTTACGGCATTCCGATTGATGAAGGGGGATTGAGTCCGGCTGCTATTCAGGCCTGCAAAAACAAGCATGGCGCCGACCTTTTGTATACGATTCCGTCTTTTCACAACCCGACGGGCTTCTTGATGACGGAAGAAAGGAGAAAAGAGCTGATTCAGACCGCGAAGCGCTTATCTCTTCCCATTATTGAAGATGATGCATACGGCGATTTGTGGCTTGACAGTCCGCCTCCGCCCCCGCTTAAGACCTTCGACCAAGACGGAAACGTGCTTTATGTCGGCACATTATCGAAAACGGTCAGCCCCGGCCTTCGCATCGGCTGGATCGCCGGGCCCGAGCCTGTGATCGACAGGCTGGCAGATATCAAAATGCAGACGGACTATGGGTCAAGCTCCCTCTCCCAGTGGGCTGCTGCAAAATGGCTCTCAAGCGGACTTTATGAAGAAAACCTCCATTTGATCAGGAATGACTTGAGAATCAGGCGTGACACAGCCATCCGCTGCCTTGAAGCGCACTTTGACGGGATCGCTGACTGGAAGGAGCCGCCCGGCGGGTTTTACATCTGGGTCACATTTTTTCAGTCACTGCCGCTTCATGTGCTGTTTGAAAAAGCGCTGCAAAAAAACATCCTCATCAATCCGGGAACCCTTTACGATAAAGAAGCGAAAAGAAGCATCAGACTGTCTTATTCCTACGCTTCTCTTAGCGGCCTCGAAACCGGAATCCGAACCGTCGCCGAACTGGCACGGGAACTTTTAACCGCCACTGCCGGCTGAAGCTTTTTTAGCCGGCATCTTTCTATTTTTTCCTTCTTTAAGGACTCAAGATGGTTGAAGTTAATCCATTAAATTCCAATATTCATCATATCAACAAACTATTGACTCATATGAAGAACTCTATTTCTGAAAAACAAGTTTAATAGAGCCTCTGTTATGAGAAATGTCCCATTTTTTCGAATCTTGTTGACACATCATCGTCACAAAATATACACTTTTTTTGTCAATGAAAATGATAATCTTTATCAATTGGAGGAATGCTTTCAATGTCTGTACAAACCCGTTCTAAAAATCAAGCGTTTTTGGAGCAGCAAAATAGAAGAGAATCAAATGCGCGTTCTTATCCGCGCAGATTTCCGCTCGCCATGCAAACGGCGGAAGGCATCTTGGTCAAGGATGCAGATGGAAAGCAGTATTATGACTGCCTGGCTGGAGCGGGAACGCTTGCACTCGGTCATAATCATCCAGTTGTCATTGAAGCCATTCAAAAAATGATTGATGAAAAACGACCGCTGCACACGCTTGACATCACATCGGAAATAAAAGAAGAGTTTATCAGCGAGGTGTTTGAGAGCCTGCCTGAAGCTTTCGCCAAACGGGCGAAAATTCAGTTCTGCGGTCCGACAGGCGGCGATGCGATCGAAGCCGCGCTCAAACTGGTGAAAACAGCGACAGGAAAGAGAACCGTCCTCTCATTTCATGGCGCATACCATGGAGCAACACACGGAACGATGGCATTAAGCGGCAATCTCTCTCCGAAAGAAAACGTCCAAGGATTAATGCCTGACGTTCATTTTCTCCCATATCCTTATGAATACCGCTGCCCGTTCGGCACCGGAGGGGACGACACCCACCGTCTGTCAAGCTCATATATCGAAAATATGCTGGATGACCCTGAAAGCGGTATTCTGCAGCCGGCGGGAATGATCTTTGAAGCGGTGCAAGGTGAAGGGGGATCGGTTCCGGCGCGGGCGGAATGGATCAGAGAGATGAGAAGGATCACAAAAGAACGCGGAATCCCGTTGATCATTGACGAGGTGCAGACCGGCATCGGCCGAACCGGAAAAATGTTTGCGTTCGAGCACGCCGGCATTATACCGGATGTCATCGTCCTTTCAAAAGCGATCGGCGGAAGCCTGCCGCTGTCAGTCGTCATCTATGATCAAGATCTTGACAAGTGGGGACCGGGGGCGCACATCGGCACATTCAGAGGGAACCAGATGGCGATGGCGGCCGGAAGTGCAACTTTAAAATATATAAAAGAGCATGATGTGCTATCACATGTGGAAAAAGTCGGTGCGAAACTCATGCGTGAATTACAAGGCATTCAGGAGCACGTTCCAGAAATCGGCGATGTCCGGGGACGAGGGCTGATGATCGGCGCCGAAATTGTCGCACCGCACAAAAAGCAAAACGCAAACGGCAGCTACCCGGCCGATGCGGAGCTTGCAAGCGTCATTCAAAGAAAATGCTTTGAAAAGGGACTGATCGTTGAAACGGGAGGCCGCCACGGTAGTGTGATCCGCTTCCTGCCTCCGCTCATCGTAACGGAAGAGCAAATTGACGACATCACCGCGATTTTCAAAGAGGCCGTCTATGAAGCAGTCAAGTAAACAGAAAAACTTTGATTCCCTGTTTATGCACAACGGTGAACAGGGAATCAAAGCCTACCGTGATGCGGTCGAGACCGCTGTTGATGTGCTGTGGGCCGACTGGAAGGATAAATCGAAGCCGTACAGCGGGAAGATGCCGAACGAATTGAAGCACGAAATCAAAAACTTATTTTCGTTTCAGGAAGCGGGAGAACCGCTTGCGGATGTTCTCAGAGAGCTGAAAGAAGCCTATTTGCCGAACCGGATTCATGTCGAAGATCCAAAATGCGCCGCACACCTTCACTGTCCGCCGCTGATCCCGGCGCTCGCTGCAGAGATGCTGATCAGCGTGCTGAATCAGTCGAT
Source organism: Bacillus sp. z60-11 (assembly GCF_046464135.1). NCBI lineage: Bacteria > Bacillati > Bacillota > Bacilli > Caryophanales > Bacillaceae > Bacillus > Bacillus sp. z60-11. The sequence continues at coordinate 248,310 of NZ_JBIYSN010000001.1, forward strand.
GGATTCGTTTGATCAAAGCGGAGCGGCTTCATTGATCGAGGAAGAAATGGTGCAGTGGCTTTGCCGAAAGTTTGAATACGGAAAAGATGCTGACGGAACATTTACGAGCGGAGGGACACAGTCCAATTATATGGGGCTTCTTTTGGCCCGCGATGCCTACTGCGAAAAGCGGTGGAACTGGAGCGTCCAAAAGGACGGCCTGCCGCCGGAAGCGCACCGGCTGCGGATCCTCTGTTCTAAAGATGCCCATTTTACCGTGAAAAAATCGGCTTCCCAGCTCGGTCTCGGAGAGCGTGCCGTCGTTCTCGTCGACACGGATGACGAAAAGCGAATGTGCCTTTACGATTTAAAGCGAAAAACAGCGATGCTGAAGGAATCGGGCTTACATCTCTTTGCGATTGTGGCAACATGCGGAACGACGGATTTCGGAAGCATCGACCCGCTTTCCGAACTTGCGGATGCCGCGCATGCTGAAGGAATTTGGCTCCACGTTGATGCCGCGTATGGCGGGGCATTGATATTGAGCAGGGCCCGCCGTTATAAATTGGCCGGCATTGACAGGGCCGACTCGATCAGCGTCGACTTCCACAAGCAGTTTTATCAGCCGGTCAGCTGCGGCGCTTTTCTTGTAAAAGACAGAAGGCATTTCCGCTTGATTGATTATCATGCCGATTATTTAAATCCCGAGGAGGATGAAGCGGAGGGAATCGTCCATCTCGTCAATAAATCGATTCAGACGACGCGGCGTTTTGACGCGTTAAAGCTGTTTGTCTCATTGCGTGTGCTCGGGGAAGATACATTCGCCGAGATGATTGACTGGACATTCGCATTGGCTGAAGCGGCAGCGAAAAAAATCTCCGCAAGCGATCGGTTCGAACTGCTGAATCCACACCCTGAACTGAACGCTGTCGTCTTCCGCTGCCTCGCCGCAGAAGACGATGCGGAGAATGACAGCTTGAATAAATATATCCACAGAGAATTGTTCAGAACGGGACAGGCGGTGATCGCCAAGACGGCAGCAGACGGGAAGACATATTTAAAATTCACGCTGCTCAATCCGAGAATGGCGCTTTCTGATCTTGACGACGTTCTCGGGCGGATTCAAGAGCTTGCGGGCCTTTATTTGAATAGCAGGAGGATAACAAGATGAGTTCATTTAAAGAAATAGCAGAAAATGCTACGATTCAAAGCTTTTTAAATTGCTATTTGCGGGAAACCGGCATCGAAACCCGTGAGATCGCGGACGGCTCCCAAAAAATGCTGGTGGTCCCGCTAAAACGCCAGCACATCGAGCTGATCGTTCCGGTCAAGTATTGGTCGAAGACGGGAAGGCACCTCTTCTCATTTCCGCTCTATTATAAAACAACTCAAGACGAAAACCGGCTTCCGCTCGACTATGTCACGCTCGTCTCCCTCGCTTCAAAAGAATTGCTTCTTCGGCAAAACAGCGGGGGCGCCGAGGATGAATTCATGCTTAGAGTCATTTTGAGCTGCCGTAATATCAGCCGTTATGTGGAAGAGCGGGCGGGTGATCAACATGAGCTGAACGCGGCCGATTTTACGTTTATCGAAGCAGAGCAATCGCTTTTGCTCGGCCACCTGATGCATCCGACGCCAAAAAGCAGGCAGGGGATGAAGCCTGAAGAGGAAAGCATCTATTCGCCTGAACTTAAAGGGGAGTTTCAGCTTCATTATTTTAAGGCGCACGCCTCCCTCGTTCTGCACGACTCAAGTACAGGAACAAAAGCGCCGCTGGTCATTCAAGAGGAACTGAAGAACGATCCGATGATTGACAAAGCGTGGCTTGATGAGGAAACATCCGATCCGGACTTTGCGCTTCTTCCCGCACACCCGCTCCAGGCGAAAGCCTTGTTGGAGGAGCCGTATGTGCAAAAATTGATCGATCAGGGTCTCCTTACATATCTCGGCGCAAAAGGGCGGACGTTTACGGCGACATCCTCCGTCCGCACGGTCTACAGCAAGCACTCGCGCTATATGTACAAATTCTCGGTGCCGATCAAAATTACGAATTCGCTTCGTGTGAACAAGCAGAAAGAGCTGGACAGAGGAGTGGAAATGGCCCGGCTTCTGCAGACAGAGCTCGGTCAACGGTTGTACCAGGAGTTTCCCGGCTTCCGCGTCATCACAGATCCGGCTTACATCTCTATTCAAGGAGAAAACGGGGAATCCGGCTTTGAAGTCGTGATCAGAGAGAACCCGTTTTATGAAGACGACCGTTCGGCAAGCCTGATCGCCGGGCTCTGCCAGGATCACGCTTACGGGAAAGAGTCAAGGCTGTCCTCTGTCATCCGTGAGCTGGCGTTAAAAGAAGGACGGACAACGGAAGAAGTGTGCGCCGACTGGTTTGACAAGTATTTGTCCATTTCGCTTGAGCCTGTTTTATGGCTGTTTGAAACATACGGGCTGGCGATTGAAGCGCACCAGCAGAACGCCGTCATCCGTTTAAAAAACGGCTACCCTGACACGTTTTATTACAGGGATAACCAAGGCTACTATTACAGCGAATCAAAAGCGGACATGCTCTCCAGCCTGCTCGAAGGCTTAAGCGAAAGGAGCGAGACGATCTGTTCGGACAGCGTGGCTGTTGAGAGACTGCGCTATTACTTCTTCTTCAACCATTTGTTTGGACTTGTGAACGGTTTCGGCTGCGAAGGGCTGATCCGGGAAGAAACGCTCCTGTCCATGATCAGAGAGCGGCTTGAGAAAGCGGAACAAATTTACGGCATCACTGAGCTGACCGACAGCCTGCTTCGTTTTCCTGAGCTTCCGTGCAAGGCCAATCTGCTGACGAGATTTTATGACATGGATGAGCTGACAGGCTCCCTTGAAACCCAGTCGCGCTACACGTCAGTTCAAAATCCGCTTCTGAAGGAGGCGGCTGCCGTCCATGAATGAACGGATCACATTTCAAAAAGCGGACTATGAAAGAGACGTATCGCTCGTCTACCGCTGGATGCAGGAGGAGCACGTCATCCCGTTCTGGCATTTAAACATGCCGTTTGCAAAGTTTGCAGCCCATTTTCACAAGGCGATCACAGACCCTCACCAAACGCTGTACATCGGCTTTATCGACGGTGTGCCGATGAGCTACTGGGAGTCGTACTGGGTTAAGGGAGACATCATTGAACACCACTATGACAATGAACCTTTTGACCAGGGCATTCATCTGTTGATCGGAGAAAAAGCGTATTTGGGAAAAGGTCTTGCCCTTCCGCTTTTAAAAGCGATGGTCAGCATGCAATTTGCCGAGCCTGACACAAAAAAGGTCATCGCAGAGCCGGATATCCGCAATAAAAAAATGATTCATATTTTTGGAAAATGCGGGTTTCGCCCTATTAAACCTGTGGATCTTCCTGATAAAACCGGATTATTGATGTTTTGCGAACGAGAACGTTTTTTTGAAAAGGAGAAAAAAGATGAACTCTACAAAGAGACCCAATGATGTATATGATGTCATCGGCGTCGGCATCGGGCCGTTTAATCTCGGCCTTGCCGCATTGGCTGATTCCGTGCCTGAGATCAATGCGCTGTTTTTTGAACGGAATGAAAGCTTTAACTGGCATCCCGGCATGCTGATTGAAGGGACAACACTGCAGGTGCCGTTTTTGGCCGACTTGGTGAGCATGGCCGATGTGACAAGCAAATACAGCTTTTTAAACTATCTCCAGGAGCATAACCGTCTTTATTCTTTCTATTTTTTAGAAGACTTTCATATTCCGAGAAAGGAATATAACCACTACTGCCGCTGGGTGGCCGAACAGCTCGACTCGTGCCGTTTCGGAATGAATGTCGAAAGCATTTCACTCATTGAATCAAACCGGGATGCGCTTTTTGAAGTGCGGGTCGCGAATCAGGAAAACGGCGAGGAAGCCGTTTATTACACAAGGCATATCGCGCTCGGCATCGGCACGGGGCCGCACGTTCCCGAAGCGCTCTCAGACGCTTTGGGCGACTCGGTGTTCCATTCAGCCGAGTATTTAATGAGAAAACCCGGCGGGTTTAAAGGGAAAAGGGTTGCCGTCGTCGGCTCCGGACAAAGCGCAGCCGAGGTGTTTTATGACCTGGTCGGTGAAGATGAAGCGGAGCACGTCAGCTGGCTCACCCGCTCAAAAGGCTTCTTCCCGATGGAATATTCAAATCTCGGGCTCGAGTATTTCTCACCTGATTATATCGATTTTTTCTATCAGCTCCCGCAATGGAAAAAAGATGAATTGCTAAGGCAGCAGGATCTGCTTTATAAAGGCATCAGCGCGAAGACGATCAGCGATATTTACCACCTTCTGTATGAGCGGACCTGCGGCGGACGGGAAGCGGCGTTTGACCTTCAGTCGATGACAGAAGTAGAGCGGATCGAACAGCATGCGGGAACAATGATTCTTCATTGCGCACACCGCGTGGATGAGAAACGATTTGAGCGGCAGGCGGATGTCGTCGTCTTGGCGACGGGCTATAAAGAGAGGCTGCCGGAATGCCTGGCACCTGTTGACAGCCTGATTGAAAAGGACGCGAGCGGCCGCAATGTCATTACACGCGATTACAGGCTGGTGACGGCAGCCGAATCGGAAAACCATATTTTCGTTCAAAACGGAGAGCTGCACACACACGGTGTCGGTGCGCCTGACCTGGGGCTCGGCGCTTACCGGAACTCGGTGATCATCAATCAGCTTGCCGGGAGGGAAGTATACCGCGTCAGCCATAAAACGGTCTTCCAGACATTTGGAACAGGAATCACGGAAAAAACGGCCGTGCCAAACGGCTGATCAAGGAGGCAATTTGATGTTGTTTCAAGACGAATTAAAAAAGGTGCTCAATCCGGAGAGATGGAGAAAAGTCAATCAGCGACTACTGGCGAAGATGGTTTCTGAATATATGTATGAGGATATTATCAAGCCTGATCTGATTGAAACGGAAGACGGCATCAACCGGTATGAGCTGAGAACGGCGGAAGATAAGGCATACCGGTTCGCGGCCAAACCCCGCATGTTTGACAGCTTTGACACGATGCCGGAGACGATCAAAGTCTTTAAGGACGGACAATGGACGACACACGTGAACGCAATAGAGTTTCTCCTCGATATTCAGCCGCATATCCCGATGAGTCCGGAAACAGCGGGGCATTTGATCAAGGAGTTCAACCATACGATGCTGGCGGATGCCCACCTTTTGGCTAAGGATGCGCTTACCTCTGATGAGCTGACAGAAGCCGATTATGCCGTGATTGAAGGTGAGATGACCGGCCATCCGTGGATTGTATACAACAAAGGAAGAATCGGCTTTGGCTATGATGACTATCTCCGCTTTGCGCCGGAAAATCAAAGAGCCGAACGGCTGCTGTGGATCGCCGTACACAAAGAGACCGCGTCATTCTACTCGGTTGAAGGGCTCGATTATGAAACGCTGATCAACGAAGAGCTTGATGAGCTGACTTTAAGGCAATTCGCTAAAGTGATAGAAAAGCAGGGCGCAGCCGGCGAAGACTATTATTATTTGCCCGTCCACGAATGGCAGTGGACAAATACGATCATTCAGCAATTTCCTGAAGAGATCGCTGCAAAAGCGATCATTCCTTTGGGGGAAGGCGGAGACGAGTATCTGCCGCAGCAATCGATCAGAACCTTTACAAACATCACAAACAAACATAAGCATCATATCAAACTGCCGATGAGCATTTTAAATACGCTTGTATACAGAGGACTGCCGTCGGAACGGACGGTGATCGCTCCGAAAATCACTGAGCATATCAAAGGGATCGCCGAAAACGACGCATTTCTAAAAGACGAATGCCGGGTGATCCTGCCAGGCGAAAATGCCAGTCTGAACGTCGACCACCCATACTATCATTCTCTTGAAAAAGCTCCGTATCAATATTTGGAAATGCTCGGCGCCATTTTCAGAGAAAGCATCTATACGTATTTGGAAGAAGGAGAGCGGCCTGTTACACTCGCTTCTTTAACATACATCGATCAAGACGGTGTGCCGTTTATCAGGCGCCTGATCGAAAAGTCGGGGCTGTCAGCGGAGGAGTGGATCGGAAAGCTGTTTAACACCGTGATGCCGCCGCTTCTGCATTTCATGTACCGCTACGGAACCGTATTTTCGCCGCACGGACAAAATACGATTCTCGTCTTAAAAGATCATCAGCCGCACAGGCTGGCGATTAAAGATTTTGTTGATGACGTCAATATCAGCGACCAGCCGCTTCCTGAACTGAGCGGTTTGACAGAAGATTTAAAAGCCGTTCTCAGAAGCGAGCCGCCGGAAGGGCTTGTGCAGTTTATCTTTACAGGGCTTTTCATTTGCCATTTGCGCTATGTGGCCAACATTTTGGAAAATGACGGTCTGCTTCCTGAAAAGCGTCTGTGGAAAGCTTTGGCTGATGCGATTTTGGATTATCAGCAAAGATTCCCGGAACTGCGTGAGCGCTTCGAATTGTTCGACTTATTCAAACCGGAATTGACGAAGCTCTGCCTCAACAGAAACCGGATGGTCGACTACGGCTACAAGGACGGCGATGACCGCCCGCACGCCTCCGAATTCGGAAAAGTGACAAACGCGCTTGCGAAATTTAAAAAAGAGGCCGCAAAGCTGTAATGCTCCTGCGGCCGGGAATGCCCCGCTTCAGGCGGGGTTTTTTTACGTCAATTTCTTATACATTAAAATATGAGGTCCGATCGGCGGTATGTCGTAGACTTCGCCCTGTTCGCTGAAGCCGAGCTTTTTATAGTAGCCGCTCACAGATGTCCTGGCGTTACACCATAAAAGGTCCGCGCCCTTTTTCCGGAGCAGTTCTTCGGCATGGCGGATGAGTGTGCTTCCCGCTTTTTGTTCGCGGTATCCTTCCAGCGTCGCCATCCCTCTCAGCTGATACTGTTTTTGGCCTTCAAGCTCTGAATGTTCGGCTTTATGAAAGGAGGCGATGCTGATCAGCCTGCCCCGGTAATATCCCCCGAGGTGAAACGTACCCCCGAGCAAATCGGTTTCATACATACATGCTTCAAGCGGCTGATTCGGCCGGAGAATGCGGTGTCTGATCTCATACGTTTCTTCGGCGTCGATTTGTTTGATCTCGATCATATGGTTCCTCCTTCGGTTGTCGAACTCATGAGAGGTGATGGATTCGGCAGATCACCCGGTGTTTTGAGAATGACTAACTATATCGTAAATGGCGGAATATATCGTCCATCGATATCGGTAAACTGATACTCTTTGGCTAAATCGCCTATTCTTAACACCTGTCCGCTTTTCTCCATCACATTCGGATCATTTGCCAACGCAGTAATTCCGCGTCCGACATAATAGGGCGTTTCGGTTCTCCTTAAATCTTCTGACTCCTGCCAATGCTCTTCATCTGATTCATGGTGTTTCAAGACAAGCTCAGTTCTCATAAATCCAGGTGAAACGGCAAGAACGGCAATGTTGTCCTGTTTTAATTCTAATGAAAGTCCATACGCCATACGTGTTAATGCGTTTTTGGCTAAATCGTAATAAAACTGTCCAATGTACTTGTCACCATCCCAGAAGGTCGTGTGAATGATGAGGGCTTGTTTATTTTCACGAAGCAGCGGAACGGCGAAATGATTCGTCGCCAACTGGGCGCGCACCCCGGCGGTGAACATCGTATCCCAATTCTTCAAAGACAATTCCCAAAAAGGTTTTGCGTCAACACCCAGATCATGCGCACCCCACACATTGTTGATCAAAATATCTAATTTTCCCTGTTCTTCGCGAATTTTAGTGATGACAGCCTCTGTGTCCGAATCGTTCGTATGATCACATTGTACAGCAATACCTTTTCCGCCGGAAGCCTCAATTTGTGCAGCGGTGTCATGGATTGTCCCAGGCCAATGATTCGTTGAAGCCCCATGAATGCTGCGGCCTGTGATATACACGATTGCACCGGCTTTCCCCAGTTCTGCAGCAATGCCGCGACCGGCTCCTCTGCTTGCGCCTGTTACAAGAGCGACTTTTCCTTTCAAGTCCATCTCATTCCTTTCATAAAGAAGATATTGTCATTATAAGAACCGATTCTTGACAACAGCTGTCATATTTAATGAAATGAAGATAAATCATTTATAAAAAGGAGATCATCATGAGAGGAGACCGATTGATATCTATTCTTTTGCTGCTGCAAGCTTATGGACAGATGACGGCAAAACAATTGGCAGAAAGGCTGGAAGTCTCTGAACGAACGATTTACAGGGATATGGAAGCTTTAAGCGGGACGGGTATTCCCGTTTTTGCCGAACGCGGAAAAAACGGAGGCTGGTCATTGCTTGATGATTACCAGACCAAATTAACCGGCTTAAAAGAATCTGAAATACGCGCACTATTTGTCCCGCTTTCCGAACAATTCCTCGATGATCTCGGATTGACACGTACATCCGAAGATGCCCGAAATAAACTGATCGCTTCGCTCCCTTCGGGATATCGCCAAAACGCAAAAGATGTATGGAATCGAATATATATTGATACGAGTTCATGGCGTCATAAGAAGGAAAAAGCAGCATCCTTTGAAGTGCTGAAAGATGCTATATGGAAAGATCAAAAATTAAAAATCGTCTATCAGCGGGCAGATGGAAAAATGAGTGATCGGGTTGTAGCACCGCTTGGACTGGTGGCTAAAGGGTCCAACTGGTATCTGATTGCATCTAAAGAAAATGGGGAGATTCGAAATTACAGAGCTTCGCGGATTCAATCTGCCATTTCCGTTCATGAAACATTTGAAAGACCTGAAAACTTTGACATTGCTCAAGTATGGAGATCTTCAACAAATGCTTTTATCGAAAAATTACCGACTTATGAAGTGTGGGTGAAGGCGGCTCAGTCAATCTTGCCAAGATTATCATTTACCAATCATTTTGTGCGGATCATGGAAACGGGTAAAGTCGATGAGGAGGGGTGGATACCAATTAAATTATCATTTGATACGGAAGAGGAAGCGAAAAGATATATACTCGGTTTTGCCGAGCATATGCTGGTGATTGAACCGAAAGAACTGCACGACAAGGTGCTGAAAATGGCTGAATCGATTGTTGCCCATTATAAACAGCAGAATGGATGCCGAAAAACATGAATGAACCCCTGCCGTCCGCAATCGGCAGGCAGGGGTTGTTTTAATGAACATTGAAATATCTCGCTTCCGGGTGTGAGACGACGATTGCCGAAACGGAGGCTTCCGGCTCCATCATAAACCCGTCTGTCAAGCGGACGCCGATGCCTTCCGGCTGGATGAGTCTGAAGAGCTTTTCCTGATCTTCGAGATTCGGACAGGCCGGATATCCGAAGGAGTAGCGCTGGCCTTGATATTTCGCTTGAAAACGCTGCTCCATCGTAAAGTCGGGTGCATCCGGAAAGCCCCAGCGGTCGCGGATGATTTGGTGTGTCCGCTCGGCGAGCCCTTCGGCCAGCTCAAGAGCGAGCGCTTGTACCGCATGGCTTTTTAAGTAGTCGCCTTCCGCTTTAAAGCGGTTGGCCACTTCCCTCACTTTTCTCCCGGCTGTCACGGCAAAAAACGATACATAGTCTAGCTCGCCTTTCGGCCGGATGTAGTCGGAAATACAGCGGAACGGAAGCTTCTCCTGCCGCGGGAACACAAATGTTTCAAGGATGTTGTCCTGTTTTTCCGGATCTAAAATATGAAGCGAATCTCCTTCACTATAGGCCGGGAAAAATTGATAGACGACGGCGGGATCGAACCAGCCGTGTTTTTTTCCGTCTCTCAGCAATTCATCGATTACGTTTTTCAACTCGAGCGCTTTCGGATTTTTTTCGGCAAAAAGTTTTTTCACCTTTCCTTTTAACCCAAGATGGTGGCCCAGCAGCATTTGCTGATTGACGTACGGCACGATATAGGATAGATCGATGTTTTTCAAATAGTGCCGCTTCAAATCCTCCGGCTTGAAGACGGGCGCTTTCGGGATGTGGGCGCGCTTTTCAAGCATTTCAACAACAGCTTTCGACGGTTTCTTTTCTGCGACGGCTTGAGGTGCAGCCTGTTCTTTTTTCTCAAGGAACTGCGACGGGTTCGTCCGCAGCTGATTGGCGAGCGATAAGCCGTCCATGGCGTCCTTCGCGTATAAAACCGGACCTTTATATTCAGGCGAGATTTTCATGTTCGTAAATTTTCGCGAAAGCGCCGCACCGCCGACCATGATCGGTACGGAGATATCGGCTTTATCCAAGTCCTGTGCGGTGACGACCATTTGCTGCGCCGATTTAACGAGCAGGCCGGACAGACCGATGATGTCGGGATTTTCTTTGCGGATCGCTTCAATCAACTCCTGCGGTGTCACTTTAATGCCGAGATCGACGACTTTGTAGCCGTTGTTGCTTAAAATGATGTCGACTAGGTTTTTGCCGATATCATGAACATCGCCTTTGACGGTCGCCAAAATAATTTTGCCTTTGCCGCTATCGTCTTTTTTCTCCATATAGTTTTCGAGAAAGGAAACGGCGGCTTTCATCACTTCAGCTGACTGAAGGACTTCGGCGACGATCAGCTCATTGTTGTTAAACAGGCGCCCGACCTCCGCCATGCCGTCCATCAGCGGCCCGTTGATCACATCGAGCGGGGTGTCGAATTTTTCCAACGCTTGTTCGAGGTCGGGAATCAGCCCTTCTTTCGTACCTTCGATCACGTACTCGGACAGACGCTCTTCCAGGGAAAGGGACGTTTTCGGCTGTTTGTCCGCTTTTTTCTTTCCCCTGTAAAAATCGGTAAACGAGGCAAGTGTTTGATCATCTGTCTGAAACAGCAGCTTTTCGGCTAATTCGATCTCTTCCTTTGGAATGGAAGCGAACCGCTCAAGCTTTTCCGTATTGACGATCGCGTAATCAAGCCCGGCCTGTGTGGCATGGTATAAAAAGACGGCATTCAGGATTTCCCTGCCGACGGGAGGAAGGCCGAAGGAGACGTTGCTGACCCCGAGAATCGTCAAGCATTCAGGCAGCCGTTCTTTAATGAGCCGAATACCATCAATCGTTTCTTTCGCAGACCCGATATATTGTTCGTCACCGGTTCCGACCGGGAAGACGAGCGGATCGAAGATGATGTCGCTTGCCGGAATTCCGTATTTTTCGGTGAGCAGCTGATGCGAGCGGACCGCGATTTCAACCTTCCTGTCCGCGGTGACGGCCATTCCTGTTTCATCGATCGTCCCGACGACGAGTGCGCCGCCGAACCGTTTGACGAGCGGGAGAATGTCGGCGAACCGCTCTTCGCCGTCTTCCAGGTTGATCGAGTTGATAATCGCCTTTCCTTGAGAGTATTTGAGCGCTTTTTCGATGACTTCTTTATCGGTTGAATCAATGACAAACGGCGCTTTTACTTTTTTCATGGCTTCCTTCAAGAAGCCTTCCATATCTTTCGCTTCATCCCGGTCAGGATCGGCGAGGCAGATGTCGATGACGTGCGCCCCGTTTTTCACCTGGGCTCTGGCGATTTCGGCGGCTTCTTCAAATTTTTGTTCGGCGATGAGCCGTTTGAATTTGCGTGAACCGATCACATTTGTCCGTTCGCCGACAAAAAGAGGGCGCATCGTTTCTTCATAGATTAAGCCGTCAATCCCTGAGACGGTGTGCGGTCTTTTCCCCGAAGGCAACGGACGCGGCGGGAGTGCAGCGACTTCTTCGGCCAGCGCTTCGATATGGGCGGGCGTCGTTCCGCAGCATCCGCCGACGATGTTGAGCCAGCCTTCCTCGGCAAAAGCCCTGATTTTTTTCGCCAGTGACTGTGGGGATTCGTGATACTGTCCTTCTTCATCGGGAAGGCCGGCGTTTGGATAACAGCTGACGGCCGTCCGCGCGAGTGAAGAAAGGGTTCTGATATGATCGGTCATAAATTCAGGGCCTGTCGCACAATTTAAGCCGACACTGACCGGTTTCATATGCTCAAGCGAGATGTAGAATGATTCGATATCCTGCCCGGCAAGCGTCGTGCCCATCGGCTCTATCGTTCCCGATACCATGAGGGGAAGGGTTGTGCCGGTCTTTTCAAAAGCCTGCCTGATTCCGATAAAGCCGGCTTTAACATTGAGCATGTCCTGGCTTGTTTCAAGCAGGAGCAGATCGGCGCCGCCTGTGATCAGAGCCCTTGCCTGCTCCTCATAATTGGCGATCAGCTCATCAAATGTTGTCCCTCCTGTGACCGAGAGTGTTTTCGTTGTCGGCCCCATTGCACCTGCGACAAATCTTGGCCACTCAGGCGTTGAAAATTTTTCAGCGGCCGCTTTGGCGAGCTTGACGGAAGCGAGATTCAGATCATAGGCGAGATGTCCCAGGTTATACTCGTCAAGCACGAGCCGGGTTGCACCGAATGTATTCGTTTCAATGATATCGGCCTTTGCGGCGAGATACGCTTCATGGATGCCTTGGATGATGTGCGGGGCCGTCACACTTAAATATTCATTGCATCCTTCATATGCCTCTCCGCCGAAATCGGCGGGAGACAGGTTTGCGTCTTGAATCATCGTGCCCATCGCACCGTCAAGGACGAGGATTTTTTTCTTCAGCTGGTCATTGATGATAGACATTTGCGGTCTCCTTTTCTTTCTGGTGAATGTAAGCCGTCAGTTCTGCTGTCAAGTCAGAGCGCAAAAACGGTGTGATCAAGTAGATGCCGTTAAACAAATCACATGCGGCGTCAAGCAGTGAGCGGGCGATCGCGAGGCCTTCCTGCGTCTGTTTTTGTTTGTCATTTCCGGCAAGCGCCATTTTTTCGCGGATCGAATCCGACAGCTTGATCCCGGGAATTTCATTATGAATAAACTCCGCGTTCCTGCTGCTTGTCAAAGGCATGACGCCGATGTAGATCGGTGTCTCAAGATGCTTTGTCTCCTCATGAATCTTGATGAGCTGTTCCTCCGAGTAGACCGGCTGGGAAATAAAATAGTCGGCGCCGCAGTCGATTTTCTTCTCGATCCGTTTGACCGCTTTATCAATGTGTCTGACGTTCGGATTGAAGGCGGCGGCGACAGAAAAGTTCGTTTTTTTGCCGAGCGGTTTCCCGGAATAGGACAAACCTTCATTGAACTGCTTGATCAGGCCGATCAAATCAAATGACGTCAAGTCATAGACGGAGGTGGCGCCCGGGAAGTCGCCGATTTTCGACGGATCGCCGGTGATCGCCAGCACATCGGACAGCCCGAGGGTGTCAAGGCCCATTAAATGAGACTGCAGGCCGATCAGGTTGCGGTCTCTGCAGGTGATATGGACAAGTGACCTCATATCGAGCCGCTGCTTTAACAGCGCCCCGCAGGCGACATTGCTGATCCGCGGAGTCGCAAGCGAGTTGTCCGCCAAGGTCAGGGCATCGATTCCCGCCGCCTTTAATTCCTCTGCTGCGCGGAGAAACTTTTCAAAGTTTAATTGTTTAGGAGGGTCCAGTTCAACGATGATCGATCGTTTTTCTTTTGCCAGTTCGTCCAGTGCGGGCTCTGTTCTTTCTTGTTGAACGGCCGCTTGCGCTTGCTTTTTGATTTTGACATGTTTTTCGGTGACGGGCGGAAGGTCTTTGACCGCTTCAGCCATCGCTCTGATGTGGTGCGGCGTCGTACCGCAGCATCCGCCGATGATTCGTGCGCCCTGGTTGCGAAATTCCTTCGCACTGTCTCTGAAATATTGGTCATCAGTTTCATAGACGAGGCGACCTTCAACAAGGGATGGAAGGCTGCTGTTTGGATAGACGGAAAGGTAGGCGTTTTCCAAAAGCGGCACTTCTTCGAGCGCTTTGATCATATGATGGGGACCGAGGCGGCAGTTGATGCCGACCACGTCGGCTCCGAGATCAGCCAAAAGCTTTAAGCTGTCGCTGAGCGGTGTTCCGTCTTGAAGAACACCTTCCTCATGCATGGAGACATTCAGAACAATCGGCAGGTCTGTTTCCTTTCTGGCAATCTTCAACACTTCGCGCGCTTCTTCCAAATCATAATAGGTTTCCAGAAGAAGCCCGTCAGGCTCCTCATTTAATAGAAGGTAAAGCTGTTCGCGAAAGCTCCGTTTAATGTCATCGAGTGAATACGTGTTTTTATTAAACGTCCGGATTCCGCCGAGCGTTCCGAAAACATACGCGGAACCGGCGGCAGAACGGGCGATGCGGACGGCTTTTTCGTTGATTTGCTTCGTTTCGTCTTCAAGGCCGTATCTGGACAGCTTGATGAAGTTTGCACCGTACGTGTTCGTTTGAATAATGTCGGCGCCTGCTTGGACGTATGCTTCATGGACGCGTTTAACTTCATCGGGCTTTGATATATTCAATTCTTCAAAACAGCGGTCGATTCCGTAAGAATAAAGGAGCGTCCCCATGGCGCCGTCGGCGATTAAAATGTTGTGTTTTATATCATCCAAAAAACCCATTGTTTTCCCCCTTGAACATGTTGATAAATAAAAAAGTCTTCTGATAAGAAGACTTTTAAGCGACAATGTCGGTCTTCTTATCTTCCAAGCAGACTGCTTGCTGGATTTAGCACCTTGGTCATGAATATTCATTCACCGGTTGCTGAGGCTTCATCGGGCCAGTCCCTCTGCCTCTCTTGATAAGAACAGCTATTCAATTGTGTGATGAATACTTTAACTCAATTTACCGAAAATCGGGGGAATAATCAACAGTAAATTGAGAATTTATCGAAAATTTATAAATTGAACATCAATCGGAAGGTCTGCTTCTTTGACTAAGCCGATGATTTGCTGGAGATCGTCTTTGTTTTTTCCGGTTACCCGGATTTGATCATCCTGAATTTGGGATTTGACTTTCAGCCCAGATTTTTTGATCAGATTGTTGATTTTCTTTGCGTTGTCTTTATCGATCCCCTGAACCAGTTTGCCCCGCTGTCTGACGGTTCCGCCTGAAGCGTTCTCAAGCTTTGCGTATTCGATGTTCTTTGTCGGGACATTCCGCTTGATCAGCTTGCCGACGAGGACATCTTTCAGCTGGTCCATTTTAAACTCGTCGTCTGAGACAAGGACAAGCTCGTCTCCTTCAAGCGTAATGCTGCTTTTTGAACCTTTGAAATCATAGCGTGTGCCGATTTCTTTCAGAGCGGTTTGAATTGCGTTTTGAACTTCAGGGAGTTCAACCTTTGAGACGATGTCAAATGAGCTTTCTTTTGCCATGTGAAAACCTCCATCCATTTTACTTATGAGTCAATTATAGTAGAATAAGGTGAAACTTCCAATATGGTACGGTTTTGCCTGGCCGTTATCTGGCAATAATTTGAACATTGGAGGAATACATCAATAGAACAGGTGCATGAAGAAAGGAAGAATCAATATGAGACCGGGACAGCAATTAACTTTGCAAATAGATCACAAAGCCGACTACGGGTACTTTTTGACGGACGGAGATGAATCGATTCTCCTCCATCACAGCGAGGTCACCGCGGATATAGAAGATCTGGAAGAAGTCGACGTTTTTGTGTATGTCGATCATGAGGGGCGCTTGGCGGCTACGATGAGAAAACCGATCATCAGCGCTGATCACTACGATTGGGTGGAAGTCGTGGATGCCGTCAGCGACATGGGGGTGTTCGTCGATGTCGGGCTCACAAAGGATGCGCTTGTCGCCACCGAACATCTTCCGCCTTATGAATCTGTCTGGCCTCAAAAAGGGGACAGGCTGTACTGCATGCTGAAGATCACAAGCCACGGCAGAATGTTTGCCAAACCTGCTCCGGAAGACAAGATGAGCGAGCTTTTTCACAAAGCTTCGGACGATTTAATGAACAAGGAGATGACAGGAACAGTATACCGTTTGATCGCATCAGGCTCTTTTTTGATTTCCGATGAAGGCATAAGAGGCTTTATCCATTCATCTGAAAGAAAAGAAGAGCCGAGGCTTGGAGAGAGGCTGACAGCAAGGGTGATCAAAGTAAAAGAAGACGGTACGGTCAATTTGTCGCTCCTGCCGAGAAAGCAGGACGCCATGTCTGTTGACGCCGAACAGATCCTCACTTATATGAGGACGAGAAACGGTGCGATGCCTTTTTGGGATAAAAGCGACCCGGAAGATATCAAAGAGCGGTTTAACATGAGCAAGGCGGCGTTTAAAAGAGCGCTCGGCCACCTGATGAAGCAGGGGAAAATCTATCAGGAAGAGGGCTGGACATACGAGAAAAAATAGGGGCGGGCGCAATCGCCCCTTTGGCTTACAAATGATCGGTTTTTTTGGAATACTGGTGTTTTCCGGCTTGTCTGTTTTTTTCGGCGAGCCGGTTTTTCTTTTGGTTGACGGCGTTGTTGTCAACCGGCTTTTTATCATCATCTTTCATGAGGAAGCACCTCCCGTTAAAATGTCGCTTTTATGTTGCTCATCGGAGGCAAAACTATGTATTCTCCCATCGCGATATTTTTTGCCGGGAAGTTTATGCCTTCTTCCTCCGCCGGCATACATATATCATAAGACCCGAAAAAGGAGACTTAGTATGAAACATAGCTGCTCAGTTTACATTCATCATGTGTCTGCGGGAGGGATTGTCAACTTCGGCGGAGCGTACAGGATTTCTCCGGTCACAATGGAAAAGGTGATCGAGGGGGCTGGCGGTCCGGATGTCGGGACTGCGGTCGCCGAATCGCTTTCACCGATCATTGGTGAAGGGACAATCAACGTGGACGACTGACGATACAGGCCTGCTTTTAAGCAGGCCTGTTTTTGTTTATCTTTTATCTTTTCCCGGAAAAAAGATCGCCAATGTGCCGGGTCCCGCATGGGCGCCGACGGCTGAACCGATCATGTTGATGACGATTTCTTTCGGCGCGAATTCGGCTTCAATCAGGCGTTTGATTTCTTCGGCTGTTTCCGCGTCGTCTCCGTGGCTGATGCCGACCGTTTGCCCGCTTAAATCCCGGCTTCTTTCTTTCATCAATTCGATCATCCGCCTGTGCAGTTTCTTTTTGCCCCGGATTTTTTCCAGAGGGACAAGCTTGCCATCTTCGACATGGAGAAGCGGCTTAATGTTTAACAGTCCTCCGACGAAGGCCGATGCTTTGCTGATTCTTCCGCCTCTGGCCAAATAAGTTAAATCATCGACTGTGAAAATATGTTCAAGATGTTCGCAAAAGTCCTTTACAGACGATTCGATTTCTTGTATTGTATTGCCGTTAGTAGCGAGTTCGACGGCGTGCCTTACAGCCAGACCGTAACCGAGTGAAGCGCATTTTGAATCGATGATTCGCAAATCGAATTCCGGAAATTCTTCCTTGACTTCGTTTGCCGCCATCACAGCGGTCTGATAGGTTCCCGAAAGCTCTGAGGAAAAGGCGACATATAAAGCAGGTTGCTTTTTTTCCGCCAGCCGGCTGAAGGTGTCGCGCAAAAGCTTTAGAGACGGCTGCGACGTTTTCGGCGCTTTGCCTTCGCGCATCGCTTCATATACGTCGGACGGCTGAATGGAGAGAAGATCATCATACTCTTGGTCATCGAGCAGCACCCGCAGCGGAATGAACGAGATATGATGCTTTTCATAATATGATTTAGGCAAATCCGCCGCACTGTCGGCTATAAGATGAACGGTCATTTGAACCCCTTCTTTCTGAAAAATGGTTAGGATTTTTGGGCGGGAAAGCCCGCGGACAGCTGTTCCTTGATGAAAATCGAACGCCTATTCCAGCTTGTTTTCAGATCAACTATATCATATATTTTTAAATTGCCGTTTTCAAAATATTGTTTTAAGGGTAAACCAAATATATACGGAATAAGCGGAGGAACTCAAAAAATGGTCATAGCAGAAGCGAAAAAATTGTTCATTGTCATCATCGGTGCATTGTTGAATGCGATCGGCTTAAACTTGTTTTTAATTCCCGCAGATGTGTATGCCAGCGGTTTTACAGGTGTTGCGCAGCTCTTATCGAGCGCGCTTGACCAGTACAGCCCGATTTATTTTTCAACCGGGACGCTTTTGTTTATTTTAAACATTCCCGTCGGCATTTTAGGGTGGCTGAAGGTCGGGCGTTCTTTTACGGTTTACAGTGTTTTAAGCGTTGCGCTGACGACGGTGTTCCTTGGCATGCTGCCGGAAACGAGCCTGTCAAACGATATTTTGCTGAACGCCGTTTTTGGCGGGGTGATCGCAGCGGTCGGAATCGGGCTGACGCTGAAATACGGAGCTTCAACGGGCGGTTTGGATATCATCGCCATGATTCTGGCGAAATGGAAGGATAAGCCGGTCGGCACCTATTTCTTTATTTTAAACGGAGCCATCATTTTAACAGCAGGATTATTGAACGGTTGGGAGAAAGCATTATATACGCTCGTTACACTATATGTGACAACAAGGGTGATTGATGCGATCCATACCCGCCATGCCAAACTCACCGTCATGATCGTCACAAAGAAAGCGGAGGAGATCAAGGAGGCAATCTACGGAAAAATGGTCCGCGGCATTACAACCGTGCCGGCCAAAGGTGCTTTTACCAATGAACAAAAAGAAATGATGGTGATCGTCATCACGAGGTATGAACTATACGATTTAGAAAAGATTATCAATGAAGTTGATCCAAAAGCTTTCACAAATGTCGTGCAAACAACTCAAGTGTTAGGGTTTTTCCGCAAAGACTGAAGGAAGGGTGAATGAATGCGGCTGATATCGATCATTGTGGTGCTGCTGTTTGTCAGTGGATGCGGTCAAAACGGGGCGGATGGCCCCGAAAAGGAGGTATCTGGGGAAGTGGATAACGGGAGTGTTCTTTTGACGGTCGAACCCGTGCAAAAACCGGGGGAAATCGAATTCCAAATGTCGGTTGTCAATCATACGGATGAAGCCGTTGTGTTCGAATTCAGCAGCGGGCAGAAGTTCGAGCTTGTCGTCACAGACGAGGCGGGAACCGAAAGATATCGCTATTCAAAAGGGAAAATGTTTACACAAGCTTTTCAGACGATGACATTGAACCCGAAGGAAACATATGATTTCACAGATGTGTGGAAAGAAGTGCCGGAGCCGGGCCAATATGAAGTGAGCGTCATGTTCAAGGGGAGAACGGAACAGGTCGCTTCCGCATTGCGGGCGTCTAAAACATTTGAAGTGAAATGAAAAAAGCATCCCTTATGAAGCGCCCCCAATAATTCATGAAACAGTTTGATTGGCTTGAGTCCGATATTGTACCGGGCTCATGCCTTTTCATCTTGCTTTCATTTGTTTGTGATCGCAGTCATTCATGTATTCTGCAACACATCTGGCAATCGATTGCTGCCCTTTGAGTACTTTTCTTAGCTATAAATGCAACCATAAGAAAACTGCACCTCCAATTGTTAGATGGTGTCTAACAATTGGGGTGCAGTTCATTACCGGATGCTTTTTTAATATTGATCCCCATTAAAGATGGAGTTTTTGACGATGACGTAATCGACATTGCGGATCGCCTCAAGCTTGTTTCCTCCGGCATATGAGATCGATGATTGAAGATCCTGTTCCATTTCGGTCAGCGTATCCATGATCGCGCCTTTATGCTCAACATACATCTTCTTGCCTTCTACATTTTTCTTTTCGCCCTTTTGAAATTCCGAAGCGGAACCAAAGTACTCTTTGTAAAGCTTTCCGTCTTTTTCAATCGTTCTTCCGGGAGATTCCTCGTGTCCGGCAAACAATGAACCGATCATCACCATCGTTGCTCCAAATCGGATTGATTTCGCAATATCCCCGTGGGTGCGGATGCCGCCGTCGGCGATAATCGGTTTGCTGGCAGCTTTGGCACACCAGCGCAGTGCGGCCAATTGCCATCCGCCTGTTCCAAATCCGGTTTTGATTTTTGTGATGCATACTTTTCCGGGGCCGATTCCGACCTTTGTCGCGTCAGCTCCGGCGTTTTCCAGCTCTCTTACCGCTTCCGGCGTTCCGACATTGCCGGCGATGACAAAGGTTTCCGGCAAATGTTTTTTAATGTGCCGAATCATGTCGATGACGGCGTTTGAATGCCCGTGTGCGATGTCGATCGTGATGTACTCAGGAACGATATTTTCCTCTGAAAGCTGCTGTACAAATTGATACTCCTCAAGCTTAACGCCCACACTGATCGAAGCAAACAAGCCGCGCTCGTGCATGTTTTTAATAAAATCGAGACGCTTTTCGGGTTCAAAGCGGTGCATCACATAAAAGTAACCGTTTTCAGCCAATGAAGCCGCAAGTTTTTCATCTATAATCGTCTGCATGTTGGCGGGCACGACAGGCAGCTTAAATGTCCGTCCGCCCAAGCTGACGGATGTATCACATTCAGAACGGCTGCTGACAATGCATTTTGCAGGAATTAATTGAATATCTTCATAATCAAACACGTTATCCATCATATCCACTCCTAAAAACGAATGTTATTTATTTTATTATATAAAACGTTCGCCTTTTCTAATGTACTCTGTTTTGTTTCTGATGTCAAATTTTTTATGATTTAAAGGGCTAGGAAAATATGGATGTTTTTAATGGGCGAAAAAAAGGAGCCTGTGTCAAAGACACAAGCTCCTGGTGTTTTAAGATAATTGATCTAGCTGTTCCTGAAGATGTTGAAGCTCGCGGCGCTCTGCATCAGTGGAATTAGCGAATGCGGAAGAAACGGCGTTTTTGGCCCTTTCGATCGCTTTCATTTGTTCGCTTGCTTCCGCGGTATTGGCCATCGTTTCCGCTTCCTGAACGGCCGTCTTTGCCATTTGAAACAATTCGTTTCTCATGCTACAGACCTCCGCATTCGGTCGGTCCTGTGCGCCGTTCGGCTTCTTCTAATGTGGAACGGTAAGGGAACCTGGCGGCATGCTGTTTAAGCGAGTCTTTGCCTTGCTGAATAAACCTTTTCGATTTGCTTCGTTTACCCATCCTGACTGCCCCCTTAAAGCGAGTTCGACGGACATTCCGTCTTTCTCTAGTATGGCTGTCTTAAACCTGCTTATGAATGGCAAAATAAAAATTACAATGCGAAATATTCCTTCAAAAAGTCGGCGATGCCGTCTTCTTCATTCGACTTTGTCACGCGGTCGGCGACGGTTTTGACACCTGCAATACCGTTTCCCATCGCCACGCCGCATCCTGCAAATTCAAGCATTTCCAGGTCATTGTCTTCATCACCGAAGGCGATCACGCGTTCAGCGGGAATGCCGTAGTAGTCCGTAATTTTTTGCAAGCCGACCGCTTTGTTAATGCCGCTTTTGATCAATTCAATGACATGCCATGGAGCGGCCCATCTTCTATGGTCGACCATTTCTGCATGAACGTCTGACAAATACGAGCGGATCGCGGGAACATCCTCCTCTTTGGCGTGGATGAGGACGCTTGTCACATCTTGGCCGAGGTTTGTTCTTAAATCGCCGACTGTGATGTTCGGGCTTCCCATTGTAAAGACGTCGATCAATTTTTCATCATGATAGTGGAAATAGACATCATCGACGATTTCAGCAAGGATATTGTGTACATCATAGGACTCGCTGACTTCAATAATCTGTTTGACGACATCCAGATCAAGGGATGTGTGAAATCTTCCCCAAGTCTCATCCTTCGGATGATGGACGAACGCTCCGTTGAAGTTGACGATCGGGGTGTCAAGCTGAAGCTGCTCATAATACATGGAGCTTGCCCGAAACGGCCTTCCGGTCGAAATGCAGACTTTATGGCCTTCTTCCCTGAGCTTCTGAATGACTTCGGCAGAGCTTTCGGATATGGTCTTGTCATCTTTTAATAATGTACCGTCTAAGTCCAGTGCAATTAAATATGGTTTTGTTTCCATAAGTGCTCCTTTAACCGTAAATTTAAAATTCTGACTTACCCTTAGTGTATCTTTTTACCTTCTTTATTGTCTACATGTTAAACTGATGATGATGGACATCCTAAAGGAGGAAGAAAAAATCGTGATCATAATCGATAATCAACAGATTGCAAACATTCCTTTTTTACATGTTGTAAAAGAGGAAAACAAAGAGAAAGCTCTTCCTCTTGTTATGTTTATACACGGATTTACAAGCGCAAAAGAACACAACCTTCATTATGCATACCTCCTTGCCGAAAAGGGAATGCGCGTCATTTTGCCTGAGGCGGCCTGCCACGGCGAGAGGGAGGAGCAGCTTGCTTCCGATCAGCTGGCTTCAAGGTTTTGGACGATTATCACCAATGAAATTCAAGAGCTGGAAGTGCTGAAAAACCATTTTGAACAGGGAAATCTGATTGAAAATGGACGCATCGGGGTAGCTGGAACGTCCATGGGCGGAATCGTCACATTGGGCGCCTTGACCGAATACGAATGGATCAGAGCGGCTGTCAGTTTGATGGGCTGTCCTGCTTATGTGGAATTTTTCGACATGCAGCTCGCGTATTTCCGTGAAAAACAAATCAAGATTCCTGTATCTGAAGAACAAATTGAAGAGCAGCGGGAAGAATTGAAACAATATGATCTCTCGCTTCAGCCGGAAAAACTGAACATGAGGCCGCTTTTGTTTTGGCACGGCAAACAGGACGGCACCGTTCCGTTTGCACCGGCGCACAGATTTTATGAAGCGATCACCGGTCAATACGAATCACAGCCGGACCTGCTTCAGTTTATCGCTGATGAACGCGCGGGCCATAAAGTCTCAAGGACAGGCCTCTTGAAGACAGTGGAGTGGTTTGACAAGCATCTTTAAAGTACTTTCATTTTAGAAAATAACGAAAGTACGTTATACTGATGAAAAAAGGAGTGAAGTGCTGTGGATGAAGCATTGAAAGAAAATATCATGGGCGCTCTTGAGCAGGTCGTCGATCCTGAGCTTGGCGTCGATATCGTAAATTTGGGCCTCGTATATGAAGTGGACATGGATGAAAACGGGAAGACCGACGTCACCATGACGCTGACTTCAATGGGCTGTCCGCTCGCGCCGATCATCGTCGATGAAGTCAAAAAAGCGCTCGCAGATATTCCGGAAGTGAAAGAGGTCGATGTCAACATCGTTTGGAATCCGCCTTGGACACGGGATAAGATGTCCCGCTATGCAAAAATTGCCCTCGGTATACAATAATGGATGAAGAGTCTGTCGAATTTTGACAGGCTCTTTTGTTAAAGGAGTGCAAAGATAACACCGTTTTTCATGTTTCAAGGAAATGCGGAAAAAGCCAGAACATACATATCTTTAATTGAGGAAGCGGAAATCAAGAGTCTGACCCGTTATGGTGGAGAAGGGAGTGAAGGGACAGGAATTTATGTATATAGACTGTTCAGTGAAACACGATTTTACGTTCATCCCTTCTTTTTTCATGTTTTTGACGTGTGAAACAGAAGCGGATATCGACAGGCTGTATCAGGAGCTGACCGCCGGCGAAGAAGTGTTGATGCCGCTCGGCGATTACGGATTCAGCCAAAAAGTCGCCTGGGTCCGATCAGTTCGGCGTCTCATGGCCGCTTGACCTTCCGGGCTGATCATTCGTCAAGCTCGGATGATTCGCCGGCAGCTTCAAACGTTTTTTCCGGCCCGCATGGAGTGCGGGCTTTTTTTGATGGTGAAAATCAATCTGCCAAATCATAAAAAAATATTAAATATACAATTGAATTAATTTTTATTCATGTTATAATGTTAAATAATTTCACAAAGACCAAGAAGGTGAACTCGTTTTGAAAATAGGTATTATAGGTGCAACTGGCTATGGAGGCGCAGAGATCACAAGAATCCTCAGGTCGCACCCTTATACAGAT
This sequence comes from Bacillus sp. z60-11, assembly GCF_046464135.1. NCBI lineage: Bacteria > Bacillati > Bacillota > Bacilli > Caryophanales > Bacillaceae > Bacillus > Bacillus sp. z60-11. The sequence goes on from NZ_JBIYSN010000001.1 coordinate 271,953, forward strand.
GAATGCATATTGTATTCATCGAGTGATGAGGGGGTTCCGTACCATCAGTCATATCCGCACCTTGTAAAATTGACGAATCAAACCCTTAAACCGATTGAAATCGAGGAAATAGCAGAGACAATCGATTTTTTGTTTATGGCGGCTCCTCCGGGCGTATCCAGCCGCCTGACGCCGCAGTTTGCTTCATACGACCTGCCGATCATCGATTTGTCCGGCGATCTCAGAATCAAAGACCGATCTGTTTATCAAAAGTGGTATAAAAGGGAGCCGGCTCCGGCAGATGTACTGAAACAAGCGGTGTATGGGCTTTCCGAATTAAATCGGGAAGAAATCAAAAAGGCGAACTACATAGCCAATCCCGGCTGTTTTCCGACAGCGGTTCTGCTCGGGCTGGCTCCGCTCGTCAAAAAGGGATTCATCGGCGGATCGTTTGTCATCGTTGATGCGAAAACAGGTGTATCAGGGGCCGGCCGAAAGCCTTCAATGGGAACCCATTTTTCCGAGGTCAACGACAATTTTAAAATCTATAAGGTGAACGAACATCAGCACACACCGGAAATCGAGCAGGCTGCAAGACGGTGGGACCCCGATTTTAAACCGATCACATTCAGCACGCATTTGGCGCCGATGACAAGAGGAATTATGGCGACGATTTATACAGAGCTTGAGGAAAGTGTGTCAGGTGATCAGCTGCAGCAAGTGTTTTCTGATTTTTACCAAGATTCTTATTTTGTCAGAGTGAGAGAATCGGGTGAATTTCCGGCGACAAAGGAAGTGTACGGCAGCAATTTCTGCGATATCGGCGTCACTGTAGACGAGCGGACGAACAGGGTGACGATCGTATCGGTGATCGACAATTTAATGAAGGGTGCCGCGGGGCAGGCTGTTCAAAACTTTAACATCATGAACGGCTGGAATGAAGCGGCGGGACTTGATTTTACGCCAATTTATCCATAAGACGGGAGAGAGCAAATCATGATTCAGGTGAGTCAAGACAGCATCAAAAAAACAGATGGAAGCATCGCTTCACCGAAAGGTTATGCGGCTAAAGGAATTCACTGCGGCCTTCGCTATTCCAAAAAGGATTTGGGCATCATCATCAGCACAGTTCCGGCGGTGAGTGCGGCCGTTTATACGCAGAGCCATTTCCAGGCCGCACCGATTAAGGTGACGCAAGACAGCCTCAAAAAGGATGCGCACCTTCAAGCGGTCATTGTCAATAGTGCGATTGCCAATGCCTGTACGGGTCAACAGGGGCTTGTTGATGCATATGAGATGCGCCGGGAAACGGCGGAAATTCTCGGCATTGCTCCGGAGCTTGTGGCCGTTTCCTCAACAGGTGTCATCGGCGAGCACCTCGATATGGAGAAAATCACAAAAGGGATCAGCCTTCTCAAAGAGACGACGCCCGAAGAAGGCGATTTCGAAGAAGCGATTTTAACGACGGACACGGTGACAAAACAAACCTGCTATGAACTGATGATCGGCGGTCAAAAAGTGACGATCGGCGGAGCCGCCAAAGGCTCGGGGATGATCCATCCGAACATGGCGACGATGCTCGGTTTTGTCACCACAGATGCCTGTATAGAAGAGGGCGCGCTGAAAAGAGCGCTGAGGGAAATCACCGATGCCTCGTTCAACCAGATTACGGTCGACGGCGATACATCCACTAACGATATGGTCCTCGTGATGGCGAACGGCTGCGCCGAAAATGAGTGTCTCAGCGAGGAGCATGAGGATTGGCCGGTGTTTAAAAAAGGTCTGCACCTTGTCTGCACCGACCTCGCCAAACAAATCGCAAGGGATGGTGAAGGGGCGACGAAACTCATCGAAGCCCGGGTCAAAGGCGCGAAAACGAATCTTGAGGCACGGATCATCGCCAAAAAAATCGTCGCCAGCAACCTTGTCAAAACAGCGATCTACGGAACGGATGCCAACTGGGGCAGAATCATCGTCGCAATCGGCGACAGCATGGCTTCTGTGACACCTGAAAAGGTGGAAATCCACCTCGGCGGGCAGTGTCTGTTTAAAAACAATGAACCACAGCCGTTTTCCGAAGAGCTTGCCAAAGAATACTTGGAAAACAGCGAAGTGAAAATCGATGTTTGTATGGGTGAGGGAGACGGAACAGGGACGGCCTGGGGCTGTGATTTAACCTATGAATACGTCAAAATCAACGCGAGCTATCGCACGTAAAAAGGGGAAAGCAATGGGCAAAACAATCGTTTTTAAATGCGGCGGAAGCGTCATTCGCGAGCTTTCAGACGAATTTTTTGAGAATCTAAAAAAGCTGGCTGAAGAAGGCTGGCATATCGCGGTCGTCCATGGCGGCGGCCCTGACATTACAAGAATGCTGGATAAACTGAACATCGATACAGAGTTTGTCAACGGACAGCGGAAAACGAGCAAAAAGGTTCTGGATGTCGCCGAGATGGTGCTTTCCGGTTCCATCAACAAGTATTTCGTTTCTGAGCTTGCAAAACACGGGCTCCCTGCGGTCGGGGTTTCAGGAAAAGACGGAGGCCTCCTCGTGGCCGAATATTTAAACGAAAAAGAATACGGCAAGGTCGGACGTATTACAAAGGTAAACGGACAGATGGCGGAAGCGCTCATGGAAAAAGGCTTCATCCCGGTCATTGCCCCGCTGTCAATGACTGCGGCTTGCGAGACGCTGAATGTAAACGCCGATTTGGCGGCATCAGCCATAGCCGGAGCTCTGCGCGCTGACAAATTGATGTTTGTGACAGATGTAAAAGGCATCATGAAAAACGAGAACATGCTGTCAGCACTGACACCAGAAGAGATCGAAAAGCTGATTGCAGCTGGCGTGATTTCCGGCGGGATGATACCGAAGGTGAATTCCGCGGTCGCGGCTCTCAGCGAACAAATGGAGGAGGTCATGATCGTCAGCGGAAAAGGTTCTTTCCTGAAAGAGGATGCATTTATCGGCACAAAAATCATCAAGCAAAAGGAGGCGGTATCGTGAGCCATTTATTTCAGACGTACAGCCGCTGGAATATCAACATTACAAAAGCAAAAGGCACGATCGCCGAAGACGAAAACGGAAAACAATACCTGGACTTTGTGCAGGGAATCGCGGTCTGCAATCTTGGGCATTGTCCTGATGCTGTGACAGCTGCGATCAAGAAACAGCTCGATCAGGTCTGGCATGTTTCAAATTTATTCGAAAATAACCTTCAAGAAAAAGTAGCAGAACATCTGGCCAACCACAGTGCAGGCGATCTCGTTTTTTTCTGCAACAGCGGGGCCGAAGCCAATGAAGCGGCGATTAAACTGGCGCGGAAATATACGCAGAAGACGAAGATCATCACGTTCAAGCAATCCTTTCACGGCCGCACGTATGCAGGGATGGCCGCGACCGGACAGGAAAAGATTAAACACGGGTTCGGACCGATGCTGACCGGGTTTCACTATCTCCCGTACAATGAGCCGGAGGCTTTTCAAACATTAAGCAATCAAGAGGATGTCGCAGCGGTGATGCTGGAAACGATTCAAGGCGAGGGCGGAGTTATTCCGGCGAACAAAGCTTTTTTGCAGGAAGTTCAAGCTTTCTGCCGAAAAAATGAAGCCCTTCTCATCGTGGACGAAGTGCAGACGGGTATCGGCAGGACAGGAAAAGCTTTCGGATACGAACACGAAGGGCTGACGCCTGATATCATCACCGTCGCCAAAGGGCTGGGAAGCGGCTTTCCGGTCGGAGCGGTGATCGGTAAAAAAGAGCTTTCAGAAGTGTTTTCCCCAGGTTCACACGGGACGACTTTTGGCGGAAATATGCTGGCCATGGCAGCGGCAAACGCCACATTGGAAACGATCTTTGAAAAAAGCTTTCTCGAAGAAGTCGCGGAAAAAGGAGCGTATTTGCAGAAGGAACTGCAAGAAAAACTTCAGTTTCCATTTGTTAAAGACATCAGAGGGAAAGGGCTGATCGCCGGCATTGAATGTGAAGAACCCGTTCAGCCGCTGATCGAAGCGCTTCAAAAAGAAGGCCTGCTTGTACTTCCGGCAGGTGAAAATGTGATCAGGCTCCTGCCGCCGCTCACGGTCGAAAAAAACGAAATCAGTCAAGCGGTGGAGAAGCTGAACCGCGTGTTTACAGATCATATGGCTGTCAAACAGTAATTTTTTTTCGCACGAACGGTATAAAAATTCATAAATATTATTATTTATTCATCAGAGGTGGGCATAAGATGGAAGGATATTTGGTTCTTGAAGATGGAACTGCCTTCAGCGGTGAATTGGAAGGCCTTGATGGCTGTACCGGTGAAGTCGTCTTTTACACGGGAATGACCGGTTATCAGGAGGTTTTGACAGATCCTTCATATAAAGGACAGATTATTGTGTTCACATATCCGCTGATCGGCAACTACGGCATTAATGACAGCGATTATGAAAGCAAGCGCCCGCAGGTAAAGGGCGTTGTCGTCTATGAAGCGTGCGACAAGTTTTCCCATTATCAGGCGAAAAAAAGCCTGCGCGAGTACTTGGGGAAATGGGATGTTCCGCTTTTGTCACACGTTGATACGAGATCGGTCGTCCAGCATATCAGAGCCAAAGGAACGCTCAATGCCAAGCTGACCTTGCAAAAGGACAGCAAGCCGGGTCCGCGTCTAATGGAAAATGTCGCAGCACAGGTCGCCGGACAGAATGAAAACGGCACTTTTGGAGAAGGCTCGACACATGTTGTGCTGATCGATTTCGGCTATAAAAAATCGATCGCTTCATCCCTTGTCAAACAAGGCTGCAAAGTGACGATCGTTCCATATCAAGAGATGGAAAACGTCTCAAAGCTGAATCCGGACGGGATCGTCCTTTCGAACGGCCCGGGGGATCCGAAAGCCATCCTCCCGTATATGGAAACGCTTCGGGGGTTAATCAAAGCCTACCCGACGCTCGGCATTTGTCTCGGGCATCAGCTGATCGCCCTCGCCTTTGGCGGTGACACGTATAAGCTGCCATTCGGCCACAGGGGAGCCAATCATCCTGTCGTAGACAGAGAAACCGGCCGCGTTTTTATGACGAGCCAAAACCACAGCTATGTGGTAGATGAGGCTGCGATCAGCACAAAGGAATTTTCGGTCAGGTTTCAGCATGTCAATGACGGTTCTGTCGAAGGACTGATGCATAAAACACGGCCTGTCATATCCGTTCAGTTTCATCCGGAAGCCCATCCGGGACCGGCTGAAAGCGAGTGGATATTCAGCGAATATTTACAGAAATTGAACGAAGCAAGGAGAGAAATCGCCCATGCCTAAAGATCACACCATTAAAAGCATACTCGTTATCGGATCAGGCCCGATTATCATCGGGCAGGCTGCAGAATTTGACTATTCCGGAACACAAGGATGCATGGCGCTGAAAAATGAAGGCTTTCGGGTAATTCTCGTCAACAACAATCCGGCGACGATCATGACCGATGAGTCTTTTGCCGATGAGATTTACTTTGAACCTTTGACGACAGAAAGCCTCACGCAAATTATCAAGCGCGAAAAGCCGGACGGACTGCTTGCCAATTTAGGCGGGCAAACGGCGCTCAATTTAGCGGTCGAGCTTGAAAAAGCCGGGATTCTCAATAAATACGGGGTGAAGCTGCTCGGAACATCGGTGGATACGATTGAAAAAGGCGAGGACAGGGAAAAATTCCGTGCCCTGATGAAGGAGCTGAATGAGCCGGTTCCCGATTCGGAAATCGTCGACAACAAAGAGGACGCGCTTCGTTTTGCACTCTCCATCGGTTTTCCGATCATCGTTCGCCCGGCTTATACATTAGGCGGAAAAGGCGGGGGCATCGCGAAGACGGAGGAGGAGTTCATGCCCCTGATCGAAAGCGCGCTCCTCGCCAGTCCGATCCATCAATGCCTTGTTGAAAAAAGCATTGCCGGTTTTAAAGAAATCGAATACGAAGTGATGCGCGACAAGAACAATACATGCATCACCGTCTGCAACATGGAAAACATCGATCCGGTCGGCATCCACACCGGTGACTCGATCGTTGTCGCCCCGTCGCAGACATTAACCGATGCTGATTATCAACGGTTGCGTTCGGCCAGCCTGAAAATCATTTCAGCGCTCGATGTGGTCGGAGGCTGCAACATTCAATTTGCACTTGATCCGGAGAGTCAAAACTACTATGTCATCGAAGTCAATCCGAGGGTCAGCCGGTCTTCAGCCCTCGCTTCGAAAGCGACCGGCTATCCGATCGCGAAAATGGCGGCCAAACTGGCCGTCGGCTACACGCTCGATGAACTGAAAAATCCGCTGACAGATTCGACATATGCGAGTTTTGAACCGGCGCTTGACTACGTCGTCGTCAAATTCCCGCGCTGGCCGTTTGACAAATTTAAAAACGCCGACCGGAAGCTCGGCACAAAAATGAAAGCGACAGGGGAGGTCATGGCGATCGACCGCAACCTTGAAGCGGCGCTGCAAAAAGCGGTCGCATCCCTTGAACTGAAAACGGTCGGAACCCATTTGCCAGAGCTTGGCGACGTGTCTTCCGATGCTTTGTGGACTTTGCTTGAGACCCCTGATGACCGCCGCTTTTTCGCGGTCATGGAACTGTTGGGCCGGGGCGTTTCTATCGAAGACATTCATGTGAAAACGAAGATCGATTACTATTTCCTCCATGTATTCGCCAACATGATCCAGCTTGAAAACACGCTGATGGAACAGGGGGACGCCCTTTCCGGCGACCTGTTGAAAAAGGCCAAAGAAAAGGGCTTCACCGATTTGACGATCGCTTCTTTAACGGGAAAAACGGAGGAAGACGTACGCGCGCTCCGCAAGCAAAAAGGCATTACCGCCTCATTTAAAATCGTCGATACTTGCGCCGCAGAGTTTGACGCAAAAACAAACTATTTTTACTCCACTTATTTCGGAGAAAGCGACGGAGATTTCTCACGGAAAACGAAAAAACGGGCCCTTATCATCGGGTCCGGACCGATCCGGATCGGCCAGGGCGTCGAATTTGACTACAGCGCCGTTCACAGCGTCATGACGCTGAAAAGCCTCGGATACGAAACGATCATGCTGAACAACAACCCGGAAACGGTCAGCACGGACTATGAAATGGCAGACCGGCTATACTTTGAACCGATCACACCCGAACATATTTTAAATGTCGCGGAAGCCGAGGATATCGATTTTGCCATTGTTCAATTCGGCGGCCAATCGGCCATCAATGTGGCTGAAGCGATCGAGAAAGCGGGTGTCCCCCTTTTGGGTACGTCATCTGAAACACTTGATTTGCTTGAAGACAGAGACCAGTTTTATCAGCTGCTTGATGAACTGGACATCGCCCACGCCAAAGGGGAGACGGCATCATCAAAAACAGAAGCCGTGCAAAAAGCACATGATATCGGCTATCCGGTGCTGATCAGACCGTCATATGTCATCGGCGGGATGGGAATGATGATCGTTCAGTCGGAAGAAGAGCTTCTGGAGCTGGCAGACGGTGCAGCGATGCCGTATCCGATTTTGATCGATCAATACATTTCCGGAAAAGAATTTGAAATTGACCTTGTAAGCGACGGTGAGGACATTTATATCCCAACCTATATCGAACATATCGAAAAAGCCGGGGTCCATTCCGGCGACAGCTATGCGATTCTCCCGGGGCCTTCTGTGACCGGCAAAATGAAGCGTGCCGCTGCAGAAGCAGCCGGAAAAATCGTCCGCAAGCTTGAATTTAAAGGGATGATGAACATTCAATTCATCGCGAACGGAGACGAACTGCTCATCCTTGAAGTCAATCCGCGGGCAAGCCGGACCGTTCCCGTCGTCAGCAAAGTGATGGGAGTCCAAATGATTCCGCTTGCGGCAAAGCTCTTAACCGGATTGACGCTCAAAGAGCTGAAGCCCATGTCACAAAACAGCCGCGGTGTGGCTGTGAAATTTCCGGTCTTTTCATCACATGCGATCCAGGATGTCGATTTGAAGCTCGGACCTGAGATGAAATCGACAGGGGAAGGAATGTATGTCGCATACAGCCCGGAAAGCGCCATGAAGAAAATTTTTGCAGGCGTCTGGAAGACGAAAGGCTGCATCTACATGGAAGCGGGCAGCGATCTGAAACATGTCGCAGAGCAGGCGGGCTTCACCGTTCAATCCGCCGATTTTGCAAGCTGGATCAAACGGCCGGACAAAGCGCTTCATATTAATTTGACGAATTCCGCTGAGGCGAAACGGCAGCGCATGGACGCCATTACCCATGGAGTGGCCGTGATGACGGAAGAAGACACGGTGCGGGCATTTTTAAAAAGCGGGAGCGGAACGACACGGGCCGTTTCCCTCAAGGATTTATACAAAAAGGAAGTGGAAATATGTCTACTGTAAACATCGGGAGTTCCCCAAAAATTGATTTGTCCGGCAAAGATTTTTTAAGCCTGAAAGACTTTGCGAAAGAGGAAATCCTTTATTTGCTCGAAGAAGCAGCCGCCATGAAGAAAAACAAAATACAAAACATCTTTAACGGAAAAACATTGGCGATGATTTTTGAAAAATCATCGACGCGGACGCGCGTATCGTTTGAAGCTGGCATGGCCCAGCTCGGCGGAAACGCTTTGTTTTTAAGCAGCAAGGATATGCAGCTCGGCAGAGGCGAAACGATCGCCGATACGGCAAAGGTGCTCTCAGGCTATGTTGACGCCATCATGATCCGCACATTTGAACACGAAAAAGTTGAAGAGCTTGCCGAACATGCGGACATTCCCGTTATCAACGGTTTGACAGACCTTTTTCACCCGTGCCAGGCGCTCGCAGACCTTTTGACCATTCAAGAAGCAAAAGGAACGTTAAGCGGGCTGAAAATCGTTTATGTCGGCGATGGCAACAATGTCGCCCACTCGCTTTTAATCGCCTGTGCCAAAGTCGGCAGCGACATTACGGTTGCCTCGCCTAAGGGCTATGAACCGGACGGGGAGATTGTCAAGCTTGCCGAAGTGTTCGCATCTGAATCCGGTGCGAAGGTGACGATCACCAATGAGCCAAAAACAGCCGTACAGAATGCGGATGTCATTTATTCAGATGTTTTCACAAGCATGGGGCAGGAAGCGGAAACAAACGAGCGCCTCAATGTGTTTAAGCCGTATCAAGTGAACGGCGCCCTTGTCTCCGGCGCCAAACCCGATTATATCTTCCTGCACTGCCTTCCCGCCCACAGGGAAGAAGAGGTGACAGCGGAGATCATCGACGGACCGAACTCAGCCGTCTTCCAGCAGGCGGAAAACCGTCTTCATGCGCAGAAAGCCTTGCTGAAGGCGCTGCTTGCTTAAAACGAAAAAACGGCTGATCAATGAAGATCAGCCGTTTTTTTATGCAAATATCAATACCGCGATTCCGATGATAAAGCAATAGATGGAGAAATAAATCAAGTTTCCTTTCGCCATAATATTCATAAACCAGCGCAAAGAAAAATACGTGGCAATGATGGAGACGATGAACGCAAACAAATAAGGAAGGAAAAGCTCTCCCAGGCGCGGATCATTGAAAATATCGGTGATGCTTAAAATCGTTCCGCCGAGGCTGACGGGTATGTATAGCAAAAACGAAAAGCGCAGCGCGGTTTCAGACTTAAGGCCGAGCGCCATAGCCGGCACGATCGTCGCTCCCGAGCGGCTGATGCCGGGTACAAGGGCAACCATTTGCGCAAGCCCGATAATGACGGCGTCTTTCAATCTCATTTCCCCGTCGTTTTTCCGGCCGCGAAGATTGCGGATCAAAAACAACGCCAAACCTGTAATGAGCAATGTGATCGCGGTAATGTGCACACCGTCTTTAAAGAAAGCCGAGATTTCATCATCGAATAAAACGCCGACAACACCAGCCGGGATTGTGGCGATGATCAGATAGACGATAAATCTGAAGTCTGCCTTTCCTTTTTCGTTTCCGGCTGTTACATAGGACAAGCCGTTCGTCGCCAGCCGGATGATATCGCGTTTATACACGAGCAATACGGCGATCAAAGAGCCGGCATTCATCAACAGCTCAAAGCTGAACCCTTCAATTTTCAAGCCTAAAAAATGCTGTGCAAGGACCAAATGCCCGCTTGATGAGACAGGGATCGGTTCGGTAAATCCCTGAAGGAGCCCTAAAAGGACATACTTAATCAACATTAAAAAATCCATGGTTTTCCTCCGTTTCACATGTATTCTCTTCCGCCCTTCTAACAGACGGGAGGGAAAGATGTTATGTTTCAATAATCAACCGCTTTTTTCATTAAACTAAAAGAAGCAAAAGATTGTAAAGATAAAATCAACATGTTTTGTGCATGAACAGGGAAATCTAAAGGCTAAAAAGGGGTGAAACAAATTGGGACAGCAGCATCAATTCCGCCCGGGCCAAAAAGCGCCCAACAACGGTGTATATGTTGAAATCGGCGAAACTGGGAGCATGGTGAAAAATCCGCAGCAAATTAAATTGTCGGCAGGTGAATATTTCCCTGAGACATCCAACCATAACCGGCTTTGGACCTATAAAAGAAAGCCGTAAAAAAACAGCCGTCCGATATGGACGGCAATAAAAAAACCCCGCTATTTAAAGCAGGGGTTTTTATTGTTGACTTGCTTCCTGTTTAACAGGCATAATTTCTCCAAGAACAATTACGGCTGCAAAAATGATGAAGCCCATAATGGAACTGGTCTGAAAGTTGTATGCAGCACCGTTCATGGCGCCGACAATGTAGCAGGCCATGTGCGCCAAAAGAAATGTCCAAATAAAAGTCACGACAAATCGCACGTTCTCCACACCTCGTCCTTCTCATTCAATTCTAAAGCTTATCATACCACACATAAGGTAAACTAGAAAGGGCATTTTCATGAACAAACAAGCTCTCCTTGAGCTTCGTATTCAGAAAAATCAGATCGGCGGTTTCTAAAAGTTTATTTTCATCATGCTGACTGGGACTTTTCCTTATTCGTTTGATGCGCTCTCCACATAAAATATTGGAGCAGATTACGGCAGGAAGGAGGCAGGCAAGTGATGAAAATAACGGAACGTTTTTTTAAAGTCGATTCAGAGTGGAATGTGATCCATCTTCCATACAGACCAAACGGTTTTGCGGTGTTTATTTTCGGCGACCGGAACCATTTCGTCGGGGAAGATTCGAGTTTTTGGCTGCAGCATCACGGAAGACACGAGCTGTTGACAAGTTTGCGAAACAAAGGCTACACCCTTGTCAACAGCAATTTGTTCGGCAGGCACTGGGGCTCTGAAAAAGCGATTTCATACGCGAAGCAGCTCATTCACTATGTGTTCAAACAGGAAATTTTAAATGGAAAAATTCATCTCCTGGCAGAAGGAACAGGCGCGCTGATCACCGATGAACTCCTCCGCTCGATTCCGGATCAAATACGTTCTGCAGCGCTGCTCAATCCTTGCCTCGATCTTCAGGCTCATCATCAAAGGGAAAAAGAAAATAAATTTTTTTATAAGCAGTTTATGAAAGAAATTGCAGAAAGCTACCGCATCTCTGAACGTGAGGCGGCCGATTACCCGTTTAAAAGCATCTCCCCGTACCACAACCTCGTCCCTGTCCATATTTGGCAAAGGCTAAACGGTTCTCCATACCCGTATATGATCCATGCCAAAACGTTTGAGGAACGGCAGCAAAAAGGCGATTACCGGGTGGGGCTGACACTGCATCTGTTTGATCATCCGCAACGCCTCCACTCAGCGATCGCGCAATTTTTCAAAATGCATGAAAAAGTATTATAGAGAATAGAATGGTAGCAGCCCGTTTTTGATCAGGGCTGTTTTTACTTGGAGAAAAAGCTGGATCGAAAGGTGGTCAAAGCACATGAAATCCGCGCTGGTGTATGGAGCAGATGAATTCTTCGGCCTTTCATTTTGCGAACGTCTTCTTGAGGAAGGCGTTGACATCGGTGTCAAATTAAATCAGCCGGACGATGACATCAGACGGCTTTACCTGGAAGAGCGGTTAATGTGGCTTGTGAGAAACAAACATTTCCGCATCATTGAAAAAGAGCCTGAAAGCGAATACGACAAGGTGTTTATTCAATATACAGGCTGCATGTCCGAAAAAGAGCTGAGCGCATTGACGCAAAACAAGCCCGCCGTTTTGCTTGTCTATCAGCATCAAATGGAAGAAGATTGGTGCCAGCGCATTGCACAGCAAGGAGTGAAGACCATCGTACTGCCGGATATGTACGGTCCCTGGAACGCGGAAGAAGAAGGTCCAGAGCAAGGGGAAGCGTGTTTTTTTGTGGATGACGTTGCAGCTCAGCTCGCCGATTTCATGGTGCACCAAAACCTTGAGGAATTGGAGTTCGAACAGAAAACAACTGCGGAAGAGGCCGATGCCAAAATCGAGGAATGGAAGAGACAAATGTCTACAACTTTCGACAAAAAATAAGAAAGATCTTCCTTATCTACCCTTGAAAGGATACAATAAAGATAGATTAAAACTGCTTGTTTTTTGAAAGGGAGTTGAACATGGCATGGTGTACAGGCTTGGCATGATTTTTTTGGTTTTCCTTGCCTTATGCGGCTGCCGCTCAGCGCCGCTTGCGGGGAAAATTGAAAAAGTCGGTTTGCTTGTCCCTGATACAATAAGTGATCAAGTATGGGGAACCAAAGGATATAAAGGCTTGTTAAGAATACAGTCTGTTTTCAATGTCGATGTCTATTATAAAGAAGGAATTGACAATGAGGCGGCAGTCAAAATGGCTGTAGAGGATTTTCATAAAAAAGGCGTCAATTTAATCTACGGGCACGGAAGCGAATACGAAAAAACCTTTAATGACATAGCTGACGACTATCCCGATATTCATTTTGTGCTGATGAACAGCAAGGCCGAACATCAAAATGTGACAAGCATATCCCTCGCAGGAAAAGCGATGGGATTTTTCGGAGGCATGACAGCAGCCCACCAATCGAAATCGAACAAAATCGGCGTGCTTGCGACACAAAAGTGGCAGCCTGAAGTTGAAGGTTTTATCGAAGGCGCGAAATACATAAATCCGGACATCGAGGTCATCACAGACTATGTAGGGCAGTGGGATGACGCCGAAAAAGCCATTATATTATATGAAAAAATGAAAAAGAAGGGCGTCGATGTTGTGTATCCCGCCGGAGACGGGTATAATGTCCCTGTCATTGAACAAATCAAAAAAGACGGTTTGTACGCCATCGGCTATGTGAGCGACCAGTCTGAATTGGGGGAAAACGTCGTATTGACAAGCACCATTCAGCATGTCGACGAGGCCTATGAAATCACAGCCGCAGAATTTAACAAAGGCGAACTGAAGGGTGGCCGGCGGACCTTCGACATTCAGGAAGGCGTCATCGAGATGGGGGAGTTCAGCCCGGTCGTCGATCAATCGTTTCAAAAAGACATGAAAAGGTTGATTGAACAATACAAAAAAACAAATAAACTGCCAAATGAATATGCGAGGTGACCGAGAGATGCAGCACGAAAAATCGATGGAATTTTTGCAAATTGCCATGAAGTACGTTCCCGAAGCAAAAGAAGAAATGGAGAAAGCGGGCATTGAGCTTTCACCTGATATGCTCCAGCCGTTTATGACCTTATTTACGAAGGTTATGGCTGAAGCGTATGAGCTCGGAAAAGCAGATGCCGACGCAGACGCTTGATAACTGGGAAAAGCCACTTTAAAGAGAAGTGGCTTTTTAGATGGAAATCTTTTTTCGCAAAGCGCTCACCATCGAGCCGATTTCTTTAAACATCGGCTTCAGTTCATCGATCGAATCCATAATTTGTCCAACCTGGTTCATGACATGCATGTAGTCGGGTTCCTGTGCGGTGTTTGTTTCTTCAGCTTCCTGGCGATCAGACTGTTCCTCGCGGTGTGCGGGCTGATTTGTGCCGAACATCATTTTTGAGAAAAAATCGTCATTTGCCATCCATCATCCCCCCTTGCTCTATTTACCACTACTATATGAAGGTTCTCTGCTGATAGATTAGACGAATATATTGCCAACTGAAAAAAAATAGGGTAGGATTAGTACCAGATACTAATAATTACTCATAACATTAGTTGGAAAAAATCATGAATAAAGGAGTCTTTCCTATGAAAGCTGGAATTATTGGAATTGGCCGGTACATCCCTGAAAAAATACTGACCAATTTCGACTTGGAAAAGATGGTTGAAACTTCTGACGAGTGGATTCGTACAAGAACAGGAATAGAAGAAAGAAGAATCGCAGCCGAAGACGAAATGACGTCTGACATGGCTGTCGCCGCTGCAAAAAAAGCGCTGGAAGATGCAGATGTTAAGGCGGAAGATCTTGATATGATCCTCGTTGCCACCGTTACTCCTGATCAGTCATTCCCGACAGTGTCCTGCATGATTCAAGAAAAGCTCGGTGCATTCAACGCTTGTGCGATGGATATCAGTGCGGCCTGCGCCGGTTTTATGTACGGTCTTGTCACCGGAAAACAGTTTATCGAAGCCGGAACATACAAGCATGTGCTTGTTGTCGGAGTGGAGAAGCTTTCAAGCATTACCGACTGGGATGACCGCAACACGGCCGTTTTATTCGGAGACGGAGCGGGAGCCGCGGTTGTCGGACCAGTCAGCGATGACAAAGGCATTCTTTCCTTTGAGCTCGGCGCAGATGGAAGAGGCGGAAAACACTTGTACTTGGATGAAAAAGATCATACAATCATGAATGGCAGGGAAGTGTTCAAATTCGCCGTCCGCCAAATGGGAGAATCCAGTGTCAATGTCATTGAAAAAGCGGGACTGACTAAAGAGGATGTCGACTTTTTGGTGCCTCATCAGGCCAACATCCGGATCATGGAGGCGGCGCGCGAACGTTTGGAGCTTCCGCTTGAAAAAATGTCTAAAACGGTTCATAAATATGGAAACACATCAGCCGCTTCAATTCCGATTTCACTTGTGGAAGAGCTTGAAGCTGGTAACATTAAAGACGGTGACGTCATTGTGATGGTCGGTTTCGGCGGAGGCTTGACATGGGGAGCCATTGCCATGCGCTGGGGCCGCTAGAAAGAAAGGTGAGGTGCAACTTATGAATAGTAAAAGAGTAGTCATTACCGGATTAGGAGCTTTATCACCTCTTGGTAATGACGTCAAAACGAGCTGGAATAATGCGGTTAACGGGGTTTCCGGGGTCGGGCCGATTACACGGGTCAATGCGGATGAGTATCCTGCAAAAGTGGCCGCAGAATTGAAAGATTTTAAAATAGAAGATTACATGGATAAAAAAGATGCAAGAAAAATGGACCGGTTCACACAATATGCCGTTGTCTCTGCGAAAATGGCTGTCGAAGACGCGGGGCTTGACATCAATGATAAAAATGCCGACAGAATCGGCGTTTGGGTCGGTTCCGGCATCGGCGGGCTCGAAACGCTTGAGCAGCAGTTCGAAACATTTTTGACAAAAGGACCGCGCCGGGTCAGCCCGTTTTTCGTGCCGATGATGATCCCCGATATGGCGACTGGACAAATTTCGATCGCGCTCGGTGCAAAAGGCGTTAACTCATGTACGGTTACGGCATGTGCGACGGGCACGAATTCCATCGGCGATGCCTTTAAAGTCATTCAGCGCGGCGACGCCGATGTGATGATCTCGGGCGGAACGGAAGCGCCGCTGACAAGAATGTCATTTGCGGGCTTTTCTGCGAACAAAGCGCTCTCGACAAATCCGGACCCGAAAACGGCGAGCCGCCCGTTTGACAAAAACCGCGACGGCTTCGTCATGGGAGAAGGAGCGGGAATCGTCGTCCTTGAGGAGCTTGAGCACGCATTAAACCGCGGAGCGACAATCTACGCGGAAGTGGTCGGCTACGGTTCAACGGGAGACGCATACCACATCACCGCGCCTGCGCCAAACGGAGAAGGCGGCGTCAGAGCGATGAAAGAAGCGATTAAAGACTCGGGTCTCGCTCCTGAATCTGTCGATTATATCAATGCGCACGGCACAAGCACACCGTACAACGATAAATTCGAAACGATCGCCATTAAAGAAGTCTTCGGCGAACACGCCTACAAGCTTGCCGTCAGTTCGACAAAATCGATGACAGGGCACCTGCTTGGCGCTGCCGGAGGAATCGAAGCGATCTTCTCAGTGCTTGCTATTAAAGAAGGCATCATTCCTCCGACAATCAATATTGAAACGCCTGACGAAGATTGCGATCTGGACTATGTTCCGGACAAGGCGCGCCGCCAGGATGTCAATGTTGTGCTCAGCAATTCGCTCGGCTTCGGCGGACACAATGCGACACTTATTTTCAAAAAATATGAATAGCCTCTTTGAAACGGCTGCCATCTAGATGGTAGCCGTTTTTTATGGCCTGCATAACATACAGGTGAAAAAGGAGTGAAGAGAAGATGAGTGTCGCTAAAACATACGAATGGTATGAACAAGCTTTATCAATGCGGGAGCTGTCTTTTTTTCTTCTGCCGTATTTCAAAGGGGCGCCGAAGGAAAAAAGCATGTCGCTGATCAGCCATCTGCAATCCCACGGCATGGTCAAAAATTGGCCGGAAGGCAGGGATACGATGAAGGAGCTCAAGAAAAAAGGCGTATTTGAACAAGCGGAAAAAGAAGAACAGCTGCTCAAAAAACGGTGGAACGGACCCGACGTTCCGATCATCATCCTTCCAGTCGATGAAAGAAACCGCAAAATCCGCGCCGAATTCGGATCAAAATCAGGGCTTGCCTTTCATGACAAACTCTTTTTGTTTCTTTCAGCACACCTTTCTCCCCCGGCCGTTTCAGCGGTCATGACCCATGAATATAACCATGTCTGCCGGTTAGAAAATATCGCAAAAGAAGAAAAAAATATGACGCTTCTTGATACAATTATTCTCGAAGGCCTGGCCGAAAATGCCGTTTATGAACGTCTTGGAGCATCGGAAACAGCAGCATGGACCAAGATTTACTCGGAAAAACAGCTCGCCCATTTTCAAACCCGCCTCGTTGAGCCGCATTTCGAGCTGAAACGCCACGAAGGACGACTATTCTCCAATATTTTATTTGGAAAAGGTTATTATCCTGATATGCTCGGTTATGCCGTCGGCTACAATATTGTAAAAAAATATTTGTCGAAAAAGAAATTGAAAGTTGCCGATGTTTTATCCCTTCCGTCTGAAGATTTTATAGAGCTGTCGCTTTAAAACATTAAAATTATGGGATTAAATTAATATTATTACATTTAATCTAAAAATTCCTTGCTTTTGTAATGGTTATGTAATAATATACAACTATAAAATTTTAAGATAATTCAGTCTTATCCAGCAGCTTTTGAAAAAATAAATATTAGTTTTCAATTATATTTAACTTCTGATCTATGGGAAGGGGAATCTAGATGAGCGCATTGCTGGAAGTCAATGATTTAAAAACTTATTTTTTTAGAAAAAAACAGCCGATTCCGGCGGTTGACGGCGTCGATTTTTCGATCAAAAAAGGGGAGACCGTGGCGCTGGTTGGAGAATCAGGCTCAGGAAAAAGCATCACATCCCTCTCCATCATGGGGCTGGTTCAGAGCTCCGGCGGCAAGATCATAAACGGCTCCATCAAACTGGAAGGCCAGGATCTCGTTACATACAAGGAAGAAGATTTCTGCAAGATTCGCGGAAACGAAATCTCGATGATTTTCCAGGAGCCGATGACATCGCTCAACCCTGTTTTAACGATCGGCGAACAAATCAGAGAGGTATTGATCTATCATAAAAAGCTTTCTAAAAAAAAGGCCGAACAAAAGGCGGTTGAACTGTTAAAGCTTGTCGGCTTTTCAAGAGCGGAACAGCTGATGAAAGACTACCCCCACCGCTTGTCCGGCGGCATGAGGCAAAGGGTGATGATCGCGATCGCCCTCAGCTGCAACCCGAAACTGCTCATCGCCGATGAACCGACGACAGCGCTGGATGTGACGATTCAAGCACAAGTGCTGGAGCTGATGAAAGATTTATGCGACAAATTTAATACCTCGATTCTTCTCATTACCCATGATCTCGGCGTCGTCTCGGAAATCGCAGACCGCGTGATCGTGATGTATTGCGGACAAGTTGTGGAAAACGCTGCAGTAGACGAACTCTTTGATGAACCCCTGCACCCCTATACAAAAGGCCTGTTAAACTCCATCCCTGTGATTGACGGCTCCATTGAAAAATTAACAGCCATAAAAGGAAATGTACCAACGCCTGACAACCTTCCGGCAGGCTGTCGTTTTGCCCCGAGGTGTCCGAACGCGGTCGATAAATGCTGGGGTGCCCAGCCCGGCTTGAAAACGCGGCCGGACGGCCGGTCCGTCAGATGCTTCTTATATGAGGAGGAGGAGTAAGGCGATGACATCAAATGTAGAACAGTTGGAGACCACACAGCAGATAACCGGAGACGAACCCTTGCTCGAACTGAAGGACGTCAAAAAATACTTTCCGATCCGGTCGGGAATTTTTCAGAAAAGAATCGGCGATGTCAAGGCGGTCGACGGCCTCAGCTTTTCATTAAAGCGCGGCGAAACGCTCGGGATCGTCGGTGAGTCGGGCTGTGGAAAATCAACGGCCGGCAGGACGATGATCCGTCTTTACAAACCGACAGCAGGGCAAATCCTTTTCAAAGGCCGGGACATTTCCGGGCTGTCGGAAGAAGCTTTGAGAAAAAGCGTCCGCAAAAATATCCAAATGGTTTTTCAAGATCCATACGCCTCTTTGAATCCGAGAAAAACCTTGCGTTCCATCATCAAAGAACCCTTCACCACACATCATATGTACAATCTCAAAGAGCGCAATGAAAAAGCTGAAGAGCTATTGGCGAGGGTCGGCCTGCATCCGTCCTTTGCAAACCGCTATCCCCATGAATTTTCCGGAGGCCAGCGCCAGCGGATCGGAATCGCGCGGGCACTCGCCTTAAACCCTGAGCTCATCATCGCCGACGAACCGGTTTCGGCTTTGGATGTGTCGATTCAGGCCCAAGTGATCAATTTGATGGAAGAGCTTCAAGCAGAATTCAACTTGACGTATCTGTTCATCTCCCATGATTTGAGCGTCGTCCGCCATATCAGCGACAGAGTCGGCGTGATGTACCTCGGCAAAATGATGGAGCTGACGGATAAGCATGAACTGTACGACAATCCGCTTCATCCATATACACAGGCCTTGCTTTCCGCCGTCCCCGTCACAAGGAAAAAAGGCCGGGAGAAACGGGAAAGGATCGTTTTGAAAGGGGAGCTGCCGAGCCCTGCCAATCCTCCAAATGGCTGCGTCTTTCATACGCGATGTCCGGCGGCAAAAGCGATTTGCGCGGAAACGGCACCCGCTTTCAAGGAAGTGAAAGCCAACCATTTTGTGGCATGCCACCTTTACGAATAAAGGGAAAGGCCTTCACATATTTAATCCTTGAGAGGGGGAATGTCTTCTTAAAAAACGGGGGTCAATTCGTCTGAAAGGAAGGACAACAGTTTAATAAGGGGGAATTCATAAAATGAACATGCGCAAAACAGGATTTTCGATTTTTAGCTTGCTATTGATCTTATCTATTTTTCTAGCGGGCTGCAACAGCGGTGAAGTCGGCGGGGAAGAAAAAGAAGGCAAATCTGACGGAAAGCCTCAAAAAGGCGGGGACTTGGTTATCGGTTCGACAGGAGAGCCTACTTTATTTAACAGTTTATATTCAACAGATGTTTCCAGCTCTGATATCGAAGGGTTTATATTTGACGGGCTTGTCGGCTCTGATACGAAACTAAATCCGACGATGAAACTCGCTGAAAAGATTGATGAGTCTGAGGACGGACTAACCTTTGACGTCAAACTGAAAGAAGGCGTCAAGTGGCATGACGGCGAGGAATTCACCGCGGATGACGTCGTGTTTACGTACAACATTCCGCTCAGCAAAGATTATGCGGGCGAACGCGGCTCAAACTTCGAAATGATCGACAAAGTGACAAAAAAAGGAAAATACGAAGTGGAATTCAAGCTGAAACATAACGACCCTTCATTTTTGCCTGTCACTTTAAGCTACTATATTCTTCCTGAACACATTTTGGGAGATGTGCCGATTAAAGATCTCGGCGACCATGAATTTAACCGGAAAAATCCGATCGGCACCGGGCCGTTTAAATTTGTGGAATGGAAGCAGGGGCAGTACGTCAAAGTGGAAGCAAATGAAGATTACTACGGGGAAGGACCTTATCTCGACACACTGACATACAAAGTGATTCCGGACGCCAACGCGGCGCTCGCCCAGCTTCAGGCAGGGGACATTGATTATTTCGTCGTCCCTGGAACAGATGTCAAAACGGTCGAAAAATTTGATCATGTAAGGGATGAATCAGGACTCGGCCTGAACTATGCGTACATTGGCTGGAACGAGAAAAACGAACTGTTTAAAGATAAAAAAGTCCGTCAGGCGCTGACACATGCGATTGACCGCAAAGCGATCGTCGATAATGTCCTTGACGGCGACGGAGAAGTCGCGAATATCCCGGAAAGCCCAGTCTCATGGAACTATCCGAAAGATGCCGATATTCCGGTCTTTGACTACGATCCGGAAAAAGCGAAAAAAATGCTGAAAGAAGAGGGTTGGGAAGATACAGATGGTGACGGCATTTTAGACAAAGACGGGAAAAAGTTTTCGTTTACACTGAAAACAAACCAAGGAAACAAAGTGCGTGAAGATGCGGCCGTCGTCATTCAGCAGCAGCTGAAAGAAGTCGGCATTGAAGCGAAGCCGCAGATTGTCGAGTTCAGCGCTCTAATTGAGCAAACGAGCGCGCCAAACTGGGATTACGATGCGCTTCTGTTAGGCTGGAGCTTAGGGACCTTCCCTGATCAATACGACATTTTCCATTCCAGCCAGTCTGAATCGGGTCTCAACAACATTTGGTACAAAAACGAAGAAGTCGATAAGCTGCTTGTGGAAGCGAAAAAACTGAAAGACCGCGAAGAATACTCAAAAGCGTACGAGAAAATTTATAAATTAATTGCCGAAGATCAGCCGTACACGTTCTTGTTCTACTATAATTACCACCGGGCGGTTCCTAAAAACTTAAGAGGCTTTGAATTCCATCCGAAAGATGATTTCTACAACATTAATAAATGGTGGCTGAAACAATAATCTCATATTCTTTAAAGGGGAGAGGGCGGTTTTCCTCTCCCTGCGCTTTAAAATCCATGATAAAAGGGGAATAGAAGATGGTGACATACATTATTCGGAGAACGTTAATGTCTATTCCGATCTTGCTTGGAATTACCATTCTTTCCTTCGCGATTATGAAATCGGCCCCCGGCAATCCGGTTTCGCTCATGCTTGATCCGTCGATCACCCAGGCTGACCGGGAGCGATTCATCGAGAAATACGGGTTGAATGAGCCGGAGCATATTCAATATTTGAAATGGCTCGGCAATATGTTGCAGGGCGATTTTGGCACCTCGATCGTCAGGAAGGGAACGCCTGTCATTGATTTGATTCTTGCGCGGCTGCCCAACACGCTTCTGTTAATGGTTGTTTCAACCATACTGGCGCTTTTAATTTCGATACCGTTCGGCGTGCTGTCGGCGCGGCGCCCTTATTCCAAGCTTGATTACGGCATTACGTTTACATCATTCATCGGTCTTGCGATCCCGAATTTTTGGCTTGGTCTGATCTTGATTATGGTTCTTGCGGTCAACTTGGGCTGGTTTCCGACCGGCGGTGTGATGACGCTCAACTCCGGTTTCAGCATATGGGATCGGGTTCATCATTTGATTTTGCCTGCATTCGTACTTGCGGTCGCCGATATGGCGGGGCTCACGCGGTATACAAGGTCGAGCATGCTTGATGTGCTCAGACAGGATTACATACGAACGGCCAGAGCAAAAGGCTTTAAAGAAAATCGCGTCGTGTACAAGCACGGTTTGCGCAACGGACTGCTTCCAGTCGTGACGATTTTTGGACTGATGATTCCTTCTTTTATCGGCGGAGCGGTCATTACCGAACAGATTTTCAGCTGGCCGGGTCTCGGAAAACTGTTTATTGATTCCGCGTTTCAAAGGGATTACCCGGTTATTATGGCCATGACCGTCATTTCTGCCGTGCTGGTCGTCATCGGCAACTTAATCGCCGACATTCTGTATGCGGTGATCGATCCGCGGATTGAGTATTAACAATAAGGGGGGGATAAACGATGCCACAGCCAAATCCTTCAGCACCTTCAGCGGAAATCGGATTACAGGAAAACATTCCGCAAAAACCGGAAACGATGACGAAAATCTTTTTTGAGAAATTCTTTAAAAATAAGCTGGCTGTCGCCGGCGGCCTGATGCTTTTAATTGTGGTACTCTCAGCGCTTTTTGCACCTTTGATCGCTCCATATGCACCGGAACAGCAAAATCTGCTTCACAAGCTGCAGGCGCCGAGTGCCGAACATTTGATGGGAACGGATAAATTCGGCCGCGATATTTTCAGCCGCCTGCTGTACGGAGCGCAAATTTCCTTGCTTGTCGGCTTCGCCTCAGTGCTCGGGTCGATCACGATCGGAACCGTGGTCGGCGCCATTGCCGGCTATTTCGGCGGAATCATTGATGCGATATTGATGAGAATCGTTGATATCATCCTATCCATCCCGGATATCTTTCTCTTGATCACGCTGGTCACGATTTTCCAGCCTGGCATTGACAAGCTGATTCTGATTTTCGCTTTGACGAGATGGACGACGACGGCGCGGCTTGTGCGCGGAGAATTTTTGTCCTTGAGATCGCGGGAGTTTGTCCTGGCCGCAAAAACGATCGGGACGCGGAGCTACAAAATCATTTTTTCGCACATCCTGCCGAACGCCATGGGGCCGATCATCGTTGCGGCGACACTGTCCGTCGGTACCGTGATTCTTGCGGAATCGGCATTAAGCTATCTCGGCTTCGGCGTCCAGCCGCCGATGGCGAGCTGGGGCAACATGCTGCAGGATGCGCAAAACTTTACGATCATGATTGAAGCGTGGTGGTATCCGCTGTTTCCGGGCTTGATGATTTTAATCACCGTTTTGTGCTTTAATTTTCTCGGAGACGGGCTCCGAGATGCGCTTGATCCGAAGAATATTAAATGAGAAAACAGGGGCGTCTTTCAGGCGGCCCCGTTTTTTTATGAGCCATTGCCATAGATGGAATAATTTCCTTTACCCTTGCCTATACTGTGGACAACAGTTTTTATAAAGTGAGGGGTTAGGAAATGTTATTTCTTCATGATGTGTGGGTGAATTGGTTTGAGGGAGAAGAAAATGGCTACAATGTCTGTCACTTTCATGAATGGCGGAAGGAAGACAGTGTTGAACTGTTGGATCAGGTGCCTTTATTAAGAGTTTCGTCCGTTTTGTTCAACTACATAGAAAATGATCTATCAGAACTTCCATCCGAATTATTAAAGGATGTCCATCAAAAAGCATATATCCGCAAAAACCATGAGCGTACACAGCTTGATCATTGCTTCGTCGTAACAGACGGCATCGGAATCCTGGCGGTTGATACAGCCGGCTATTCGATCCCCGTCAGAAAAAGCCGCCTCATCCCAAGACAGGAACAGCTCGTCTATGACATGGTCAAGGACGTTGAAGCACAAGAATACGAATTTGCACCGGAAAAGCTGCAGTCTTCCAAGGAATACCACATCTTATCATTATCACCGGAGCATGTCAGAGGATTAACAAGAAAAGAACGTCAGCTGAAACAGCTGCTGTTCATGGCGCTTGATCAGCTGAAAGGTCTTAAAAACCGCGCTGAGATCGCCTACTGGTACACGGAATGGAATCCGTATATGTATGAACAGATTAAACGGATGACATTTGAAGAAATCTGGGACATGCTTTTCAATGAAACGATTGACGGCTGGTCTGACAAACACCGGGACTTTTGTGAAAACTTAATTAAAGGACAGCCGTTTTTTGAGAAGCTTTGGGAAATTGAAAATGAGTCAAAAGTCAACTAAAAAGCCGTCGGTCATGCCGATGGCTTTTTTGCGCTTTCCATTAAAAAACAGAACCTTATACTAATAAAGAAAAAACACGGCGAAAAAGCGGCTTCTGCAGGACCAGAGGCATGTTTTCATCAACGCGAATTATAGGAATATCGCATTTTGCGGCCGTGCAGGCCTGTTCTTTATGAAAAACACCTTCTCATTGCAGAAGCAATCAAGAAGGTGTTTTTTGCTTAACGTCTTTTGCGGCCGAGCCCCATCGCGTTTTCCATTTTCTTTAGCATTTTGCCCGCCGCTTGGTTTGCCCGTTCGGCGCCTTCGTCCAGAATCCGGTCCAATTCCTCAGATTCGATCAATTCATAGTACCGATCTTGTATCGGCTTCAGGGCGCCGACGACGACGTCGGCGAGATCGGTTTTAAATTCGCCGTAGCCTTTGCCCTCGTATTTGGCCTCAAGCTCATCGATTGAGACTTGTCCGAGAATCGAATAGATGGTCAGCAGATTGGAGACGCCCGGTTTGTTTTCTTTGTCGAACTTCACGATTCCGTCAGAATCGGTAACGGCGCTCTTGATTTTTTTCTCAAGCTGCTTTGGATCGTCAAGCAGGGTGATGAACGCTTTTTGGTTCGGGTCCGATTTGCTCATCTTTTTGAGCGGGTCGGCAAGCGACATGATGCGGGCGCCGACTTTCGGAATCTTCACTTCGGGAACCGTAAAGATGTCATTGTATTTTTTGTTGAAGCGTTCTGCCAAATTTCTCGTCAGCTCAAGATGCTGCTTCTGATCCTCGCCGACGGGAACGACGTCTGTGCCATACAGCAGAATATCGGCCGCCATGAGCGGGGGATATGTCAAGAGACCGGAGACGACGGCTTCTTTTCCGTGTGATTTGTCTTTAAACTGAGTCATCCGCTCAAGCTCGCCGATATAGGCGACACACTGCATCATCCAGCCTGCCTGGGCATGCGCCGGCACCTCGGATTGGATGAACAGCGTCGCCTTCTCCGGATCAAGGCCGATGGCCAAGTAAAGCGCGGCCAAGTTGCGGATGTTTTTTCTCAATGCGAGGCGGTCCTGCGGAACCGTAATCGCATGCTGGTCAACGATGCAAAAATAGCAATTGTAATCATCCTGCAGCTCGACAAACTGCTTCATCGCACCGATGTAGTTGCCAAGCGTAACAGAGCCGCTCGGCTGAATTCCGGAAAATATCGTTTTCTTCATATGAATCCCTCTTTTCATTTCAAAATAAAAAGGCCCACTCTTCCCTTAAGAAAGGGACGAATGAACCGCGGTGCCACCCTGATTATTTCATTATGATCAAAATGAAATCACTTTAAACGTTGTTAACGAAGCCTGCTCCGGCTGAGCCTACTTATACGTGTTCGGTCAGCTGCTCCAAAGCCCATTCCACATTCGCCATTATCCGCTCCCAGCCCCGCGGACTCTCTGTAAATGGGGAGAAATGTGTACTCTTCTTTTTCAAAGCATTTATCCATAATTTTATTATATATAAATTCGAAATGAAAGTCACGGGGCTCCAAAAAGAAAAACAATATCGGGATGAGAAGAGTCGGCCTGACAGTGGTGAATTCTTTATAACGAATAGTAAATGTTATATGTGTAAAACGTTTCTTTCTGTTAAATATCGACTTTCATTTTAGTGTGTTTACGCTTTAATACAGAGAAGTATATTTGTATCATTGGTAGAAAAACTGACAAAGTTAAATTGTTTGAATAAAAAAATAATTGAAAATTAATATTGCAATAAATTATTCTATTAATTATAATGAATTTGTTCACTTCGGTGTTACAGGTTCTTTACATAAAAATATTCAGAATAGACGAAACAGAGAAAAAAGTATGGCAAGTGGACCTAATACTTTTTTATGATAAATCTGAATGTTCAGGAGTAAGGAACTAAAAAATATGAATTAGGGGGGTTTCTTTTTGAAGAAGCGTTGGTCATTAATCAGTTTAATGCTTATTTTCACTCTCGTTCTCAGCGCCTGCGGCTTCGGCTCAAGCTCTGGCGATGGTGGTAAAAAAGACAGCAAAGGCAAAGACACATTGAATGTAAACATTAAAACCGAGCCGTTTTCACTCAATCCGGGACTTGCGAACGATTCGGTTTCTGCAAACGTACTTCGTCAGACTTTTGAAGGATTGACGACAATCGGCAAAGACGGAAAGCCGGTTGAAGCTGCCGCGTCAAAAATCGAAGTCAGCGATGATCAGAAGACATACACGTTTACGATCCGCGATGGCGCGAAATGGTCAAATGGAGATCCTGTAACAGCGGAGGATTTTGAATACGCTTGGAAATGGGCACTTGACCCGAAAAATGAGTCACAATACGCTTACCAGCTTTACTACTTAAAAGGCGGTGAAGCGGCGAACACCGGCAAAGGCAAAATTGAAGATGTCGGCGTTAAAGCAGTTGATGACAAGACGTTGAAAGTCGAGCTTGAAAAACCGACACCGTACTTTACGGAATTGACGGCATTCTACACATATATGCCAGTCAATAAAAAGGTCGCTGAGAAAAATCCGAAATGGTATACAAAAGCCGACGAGAACTACGTATCCAACGGACCTTTCAAAATGACGAAATGGAAGCACAACGGAAGCATCGTGCTGGAGAAAAACGACCAGTACTGGGATAAAGACGCTGTCAAGCTGAAGAAAATCAACATGGCGATGGTCAACGACGCCAACACCGGCCTCAACATGTACAAAAAAGGCGAGATTGATTTCGTCGGACAGCCACTTGATGAGATTCCGACAGATGCGATTCCAAGCCTGAAAAAAGAAGGCTTGCATATCGATCCGTTCGCAGCCGTTTACCTTTACAAATTCAATACGGAAGCTGCTCCATTGAACAATGTCAACATCCGTAAAGCCTTGACATACGCGATCAATCGCGAGGCGATCGTTAAAAACATCACACAGGCTGAACAGATTCCGGCGATGGGATTCGTTCCGCCGGCTGTCACCGGGTTTGAGTCAAACAAAGGTTATTTCAAAGATCACGATGTTGAAAAAGCAAAAGAATACTTGAATAAAGGCTTGAAAGAACTCGGTTTGAAAAAGGCGTCCGACCTTCCGAAAATCACGCTTTCCTACAATACGGATGAAGGCCACCAAAAAATCGCCCAGGCCGTACAGGAAATGTGGAGCAGGGATCTAGGCGTTGATGTTGAATTAGGCAATGAGGAATGGAACGTATACATTGATAAACTCCATACCGGAAACTATCAAATCGGCCGCATGGGCTGGATCGCCGACTTCAACGACGCGATGAACTTCCTTGAAACATACCGTGACAAAGAAGGCGGAAACAATGATACAAACTGGGAAAATGCAGAATACAAAAAATTGCTTGAAAAAGCTTCCACAGAAACCGATGACGATAAACGCATCGAGCTGATGAAAGAAGCCGAAAGCATCATTATGGATGAACTGCCGATCGCTCCGATTTACTTCTACACAATGCCTTATATGCAAGATGAAAACTTAAAAGGCGTTGTTCTGACAGGGACTGGAGAGATCTATTTCAAAACAGCGTATTTTGAATAAAACTGCATCAAAAAGTATATGGGGCCTAGGAGTTTCCCCCCATATACTTTTATTTATGAAAAGAAGTTAATAGACTGAATATTCGGAGGTGTGTAACAATGTTTAAATTTTTAGGCCGTCGTCTCGTATATATGCTGATTTCTCTCTGGGTTATTGTAACAGCTACCTTCTTCCTGATGAGAGCAATTCCGGGCGGACCTTTTTCAGGCGAGAAGAAACTTCCTCCTGCAATTGAAGCAAGCCTCAATTCTTACTATGGTTTAGACCAGCCCCTATTTAAACAATATCTCGATTACTTAGTATCGGTTATGAAATGGGATTTTGGGCCTTCATTTAAATATAAAGGACAAACTGTAAACGACTTAATCAACTCCGGCTTTCCGATCTCTTTTACACTTGGGTTGGAAGCGATCTGCCTCGCCTTGGCATTCGGTGTTTTGTTCGGCGTGATCGCAGCGCTGAAGAGGAATAAATGGCAGGACTACAGTGCGATGATTATCGCCGTTGTCGGTATTTCCGTGCCGAACTTCATCATGGCGGCGCTTCTGCAGTATGTGCTGGCGATGAAACTGGGCTGGTTCCCTGTCGCACAATGGGAGTCATGGGGACATACCGTGCTTCCGGCAATCGCAGTCGCCTCAATGCCGATGGCGTTTATCGCCCGCCTGACCCGTTCAAGCATGCTTGAAGTGCTGAGCAGCGACTACATCCGCACGGCGCGTGCGAAAGGGTTAAGCACGTCAGCGGTTACCTTTAAGCATGCGATCCGCAATGCCATCATGCCTGTCGTGACGTATATGGGGCCGATGGCGGCATCCATTTTGACGGGGACGTTTGTCGTTGAAAAAATCTTCGGTATCCCGGGACTGGGCATGCACTTTGTCACAAGCATTACAAACCGCGACTATACGGTTATCATGGGTGTCACCGTATTTTTCGGGGCGATTCTTTTGCTGTGCGTCTTGCTTGTCGATCTTTTGTACGGCTTAATCGATCCGCGCATCAAACTGTTTGGCGCTAAGAAAGGGGAGTAAAAGGATGCAGCAAATACCAAAAGACATGTTTGAACCTGCAGCTGTTGACCATAGCGAAGCCGAAAAGATCTCTAAGAAAAACCTTTCGTTTTGGACGGATGTATTCTTGAGATTTAAAGAAAACAAGCTCGCGCTGTTTGGGCTGGTGATTCTGATCCTGATCGCTCTAATGGCCATCTTTGCGCCGATGTTTTCGAGCTTTCAATATGAAGAGACAGATTTAACGAATACGAATCAGCCGCCAAGCGCAGAGCACTGGTTTGGAACAGATGACCTTGGAAGAGACGTGTTTGTCCGAACATGGGTCGGCGCACGCATCTCGCTGACAATCGGACTCGCTGCTGCGCTGATCGACGTTTTGATCGGTGTGATATGGGGTGCGATTTCCGGCATCAGAGGCGGACGTACGGATGAAATTATGATGAGAATAGCAGACATCTTATGGGCGATTCCATCCTTATTAATGACGATCCTGCTGCTCGTTGTCATGGGGAAAGGCTTGATCACGATGATCGTTGCCATGGTCATCACCGGCTGGATCAACATGGCGAGAATCGTGCGCGGACAAGTGCTTCAGCTTAAGAACCAGGAGTTTGTCCTGGCGTCGAGAACATTGGGCGCGAAAAACTCCCGCATCATCAGGAAACACCTGCTTCCAAACATCATGAGCCCGATCTTGGTCACCATGACATTGACCGTACCTACGGCGATTTTCTATGAAGCGTTTTTAAGCTATCTTGGCCTCGGCGTCCCGCAGCCGTTAGCGAGCTGGGGAACGATGGCAACCGACGGTGTGCAGGGCTTGGAATATTATCCATGGCGCCTGTTTTTCCCGGCTACATTTATCTGTTTGACCATGTTTGCATTTAACGTTATCGGCGACGGATTGCGCGATGCTTTAGATCCGAAGCTTCGTAAATAAAGGAGTGAGATAGATGAAACACTTACTTGAAGTGAAAGATTTGGCCATTTCTTTTAAAACATATGCCGGCGAAGTCCAGGCGATCCGCGGTGTCAACTTTCACGTTGACAAAGGAGAGACGCTTGCGATCGTCGGAGAATCCGGGTCAGGCAAAAGCGTCACTTCACAGGCGATTATGAAGCTGATTCCAATGCCGCCGGGCTACTTTAAAAAAGGACAAATTTTATTCGACGGAGAAGATTTGGTGCCGAAAACAGAGAAGGAAATGCAGTCGATTCGCGGCAAAGACATCGGTATGATTTTTCAGGATCCGATGACGTCTTTGAACCCGACGATGAAAGTCGGCCGCCAAATCACCGAAGTACTGTTTAAACATGAAAAGATTTCAAAAGAGGACGCGAATAAGCGGGCGGTCGAGCTGCTCAGCCTCGTTGGGATTCCGATGCCTGAACGGCGTGTGAATCAATATCCTCACGAATTCAGCGGAGGCATGAGGCAGCGGGTTGTCATCGCGATGGCGCTCGCCGCCAATCCGAAGCTGTTAATCGCTGATGAACCGACGACAGCGCTCGATGTGACGATTCAGGCGCAAATTTTGGAACTGATGAAAGATTTGCAGAAAAAGATTGATACATCGATCATTTTTATTACGCACGATCTCGGCGTCGTCGCCAATGTGGCCGACCGTGTCGCCGTTATGTATGCCGGCCAGATTGTTGAAATCGGAACGGTTGATGAAATTTTCTACAACCCGAAACACCCTTACACATGGGGGCTGCTTGCTTCAATGCCGAGCCTTGACAATGACGGTGATGAAGAATTGATGGCGATTCCGGGTTCGCCTCCTGATTTGACGAAACCGCCAAAAGGGGACGCATTTGCATTGCGAAGCCCTTATGCAATGAAAATCGATTTTGAACAAGAACCGCCGATGTTTAAAATATCTGACACACACTATGTCAAATCATGGCTCATGCATCCTGACGCTCCAAAGGTTGAACCGCCTGCGGCCGTCAAAAGCAAAATGCGGGAGTTTCAAGACCAAAAACCGGTTCAAGTGAAAGAAGGTGAATGATATGGCGGAAAAACTGCTTGAAATCAAGAACTTAAAACAGCATTTCTCAACGCCTAAAGGAACTGTGAAAGCTGTAGACGGAATCTCTTTTGACATCTATAAAGGAGAAACGCTCGGCCTTGTCGGTGAATCCGGCTGCGGTAAATCGACGACAGGACGGACAATCATTCGTTTATATGAAGCGACATCCGGTGAGGTGCTATTCAAAGGAACAAATGTGCACGACAAAAAGTCTGCCAAAGACCTTCTTGAATTCAACCGGAAGATGCAGATGATCTTTCAGGACCCGTATGCTTCACTGAATCCGCGGATGACGGTCGCCGATATCATCGCGGAAGGGATCGATATTCACGGCCTGGCAAAATCGAAGCAAGAACGGCTTGAACGGGTGCACGAGTTGCTCCATCTTGTCGGCTTAAACAAAGAGCACGCAAACCGCTATCCTCACGAATTTTCCGGAGGACAGCGCCAGCGGATCGGAATCGCCAGGGCTCTTGCGGTCGAGCCTGAATTCATCATTGCCGATGAGCCGATCTCAGCGCTTGACGTCTCGATCCAGGCTCAGGTCGTCAACCTTATGAAGGATCTGCAAAAGGAGAGGGGATTGACCTACCTTTTCATCGCTCATGACCTGTCGATGGTGAAATACATCAGCGACCGGATCGGCGTCATGTATTTTGGCAAGCTGGTTGAATTGGCGCCGGCCGATGAATTATACGAGAACCCGCTTCATCCTTATACACAATCGCTTTTGTCAGCCATTCCGCTTCCGGATCCGGATTACGAGCGCAACCGTATGCGGAAAACGTATGATCCGTCCGTCCATAAGCTGAGAGACGGGGAAGAGATGGAGCTTCGCGAAGTGAAGCCCGGACATTTTGTCATGTGTTCTGAAGAAGAGTTCAAAGCGTACCAATCGAAATAATATAGAAGGCGGCCTGATGGCTGCCTTTTTGACGGAGCAAAACAGATGCTCCGTTTTTTTGTGAAAAAAAAATGAAACCTTCGCCGCGGACGTTCGTCTTAGTATATATAGGTAACATGCTCAGCTTGATCTGCTCCTGATGCTTAAAAGAAATTGTTTAAACTAAAGAGAAAGCGGGTATATCTAAGGTGTGAATCATAAGAACATCATAAGGAGCAAATCAATGAACTGGTATGAAAAGCTTAGCGAGTATTTTCCCGTTGAAGAAATGAAATCAAAAGAACATATGGAGGCATTATTAAAGGAACAAAACGATATTTACCATAAAGAAGAAGGCCGTCATCACGTGCTGATGTATGCCGAGTTTGATTCCTTTATCTTCATCGACTATCTGTTCGTTTCTAAAGATGCAAGAGGCCAGGGTCTCGGCTCAAAACTGCTCGAAAAGCTGAAAAAGAAAAACAAGCCGATCCTTCTCGAAGTCGAACCTGTGGACGAAGAGGATGCAGATACGGCAAAGCGTCTCAAATTTTACCAAAAGCAAAACTTTAAACACGCTGAGTCAATTGGTTACCGGCGCCGGTCGCTTGCCACCGGCAAAGTCAGTGAAATGGAGATTTTATATTGGTCTCCCCGTTCAAACACGGAAGAAGAAGTATATGAAGCGATGAAAGAAACGTATGAAAAAATCCATACATATCAAGATGAAAAATGGTATGGAGAATCGTTTGAGGATGTCGATGATGTCCTGAAGATCGTTGATGATCAAAAACAAAAGAACATTTTCGATGAACTAAACTAGTTGAGAATGAGAATAGGCAAAAAGAACAAAAGTCGCAGGATTGTCAAAAAATTTCTGTTACAGACTGTTCACACTTACTTTTTTATAGTATAATACTCTATAAAGATTACTTTTTTAGATTAATTTCAATTTAAGAATGCGCTATTTCATTCTACTTTTTAAGGAGTGAAGCATATGGTTACATTATATACATCACCAAGCTGCACGTCATGCAGAAAGGCGCGCGCATGGTTAGAAGAGCATGATATTCCATTTACGGAAAGAAATATTTTTTCAGAGCCTTTATCAATTGATGAGATAAAAGAAATTTTGCGGATGACGGAAGACGGAACCGACGAGATCATTTCAACTCGTTCAAAAGTGTTCCAAAAGTTGAACGTCAACCTTGAAACAATGCCTCTGCAAGAGCTTTACCAGCTCATCAATGAACATCCAGGCCTGTTGCGCCGTCCGATCATCATCGACGAAAAACGCTTGCAGGTTGGTTACAATGAGGACGAAATCCGCCGCTTCCTGCCTCGCAAAGTGCGCACATTCCAATTGAGGGAAGCGCAGCGTCTGGCCAATTAATTGTGAAGAGTAAAGAAGGCTGAAATTTTTCAGCCTTCTTTTTAATGTTTCTCACTAAGTTGTTCATAATAAATACTGGCTAAAATCACAAAAATAACTGTTAGGACGGGGAGCAGCATTTCAATCATGCCGTGTTTGGCCATAAAGGAAGACAGCTCCTGCTCTCTGACGATCATTTCGCCGCCTGTATATGCGAGCAGACCGCTGCCGGCGTATAGCAACAGCGGAAATTTGGTCATGGCGACCTGAATCAGCCTGCTGCCCCAAATAATAACGGGCACCGAAATCATGAGTCCGGCAACGACGAGCATCAGCCGCCCATGCGAGGCCCCGGCCACAGCGATGACATTATCTAAGGACATGAACAAATCAGCCACCACAATAATGCGAATCGCTTTCCATAGGGATGTCCCGCTTTTGACATGCTGGGTATCTTTTTTCTCAATCAGGAGCTGGTATCCTAAATACAGAAGGAAGATTCCTCCGATCAATTGCAGATAGGGAACTGTCAGCAGATACACTGCGGCTGCAGTCAGCATGATTCTCATGAAAATGGCGATGCATGTGCCGATGATGATCGCTTTTTGTCTCTGCATGGGAGGCAAATTGCGGCTGGCCATTGCGATGACAACGGCGTTGTCTCCGCCGAGAATGAGGTCGATTCCGATGATGACAAGGAATGACATCAACACATCGTGTTCCATCAACTGGCACCTCTCTTTGCTAAACGGGCCCGTTTTTTTTAGAACCCGTCATCTTCAGCTCTGCTTGTACAATTAATATATGAAGCGGGGCGGAAATTATGTTTGCTTGTCTTTTATGCATTTTTATTTCTTTTGCGCCTTTTTTATCATAAAATAGAAATTAAAGATTGTTCAGGGATAAGGTTAAGAAGTGGACGTAATGGGTAAAGTGTAGTAAAGTACAATTAATTGGGAGCTTAGTTATCCCTTCACCATCATACAAAGAAGGGAAGGTTGGCAAATGGAAATCGAAAGAATAAACGAACATACGGTTAAGTTTTATATTTCCTACGGTGATATAGAAGACCGGGGGTTTGACAGGGAAGAAATCTGGTACAATCGTGAACGCAGTGAAGAGCTGTTTTGGGAAATGATGGACGAAGTGCACGAAGAAGAAGAGTTTGCCGTTGAAGGCCCCCTTTGGATTCAAGTGCAGGCCCTTGATAAAGGGTTGGAAATCATTGTCACAAGAGCTCAGCTTTCCAAAGACGGACAAAAGCTAGAACTGCCGATTCCTGAAGATAAAAAGCAAGATGCAGCAGAAGAAAGCCTCGATGCATTGCTGGAAGATTTTCAAAAGGAAGAGGATGCCGAAGAGCAGAAGCTGCAATTCGTATTAAAATTTGCTGATTTTGAGGATGTCATCTCATTGTCAAAAATGACCGTCGTCGGCTGCCAAACGACATTGTATTCTCATGAAAACCGCTATTATTTATTCGTGGATTTCAATGAACTGCCTGATGAAGAGGTTGAAAATCAGCTCAGCATTTTGCTGGAATACGCCTCAGAATCAAAAATGACGATTCACATGCTGGAGGAGTATGGAAAACTGATCGCAGCAAATCATGCTCTTCATACAATAAAAAAGCACTTTGCATAAAAAAGCCGGTTTCTTTTGAAGCCGGCTTTAATTTTCTCCGTTCCTTTACACAGTCAGCAACGATGGGAACAAAAAAGATCATGATAAGCTTAAGTTCCCGCAACTTCACTCCTCCCATTCTCCATCATTCAAACGGCTTCACACTTTCCAATCATTTCGGCCCAAACCGAATAGGTCAATATCATCTATACACTTCCCGCTTCATTGATTAAGATGGATGAGGTATCATGACAAATTTTGGAATGTGAGAACGATTTGAAGCGAAGATGTTTAAAATGGATTATGGCTGTCTTTATTGGTTTAACATGTTTTTGTGCCGCTTTTTCTCAAACAGCCATGGCAGCCGTATATTCTTCTCGGACCAACGGGCAAAAACAATTTGAATCAGGCCTATAAAAAGTATTTTGATGAGAAAGGCGGATCGCTGTTTCATTATATGAAGGACGGTTCAGCTTATATCACTTCGATGACGGACGATAACCTGGGCAATGGTTACTACAGTGTCAAAACAGAGGGTATGAGCTACGGGATGATGATGACGCTGCAAATGAATGATGAGTATAAGTTCCAAAGGCTATGGGATTTCGTCCGCATATATATGCGCCATTCCGAGAAAAATGACAGTTTGTACGGCTACCATCGCTGGCATATGAAAACGAACAGCTCAGACGTGCAAACCATTGATCAGAATGTTGCATCTGACGGTGAAGTCTGGTTTGCGGCAGCGCTTCTTATGGCGTCTGACCGCTGGGGTGATAAAGAGTACCCGTATGATTACAAAGCGCGGGCCCAAGACCTGCTTGACGCTTTGGCCGGTGCTGGCGAATACGCCAACGCTGGCAAGGAATCGAGAGTTTTTATTAAAAACAGCAAGGAGATGGTTCGATTCGGCCCTTATGTCAATTGGACGGATCCTTCCTACCACGTTCCTGCTTTTTTCGAGTTATTCGCTAAAAGCGCCAGAAGCAGCCAGCAGTATTTTTGGAAAGAGGCAGCAAACAAATCTCGAACATACTTGTCAGAAACGACGTTTAAAAGTGTTTTAAATAACGGATCATCCGTCACCAATGCCGCCACAGGGCTCTTTCCTGATGAAGCCGGCTTCGACGGTGTAAGCGATGCGGCACATTCCTCAACGGAAACAGACCGAAATTTCAGCTATGATGCTTGGCGGACGGTGTCCCACATCGCGATGGATTATACACTTTGGTCCTCGGCAGATAACGCATATCGCGCCAGCGAGCAAAAAGCGGTTAACAAGTTCTTGACGTTTATGAAACGGGAAAACTTCGGGAGAACGGCCCATGAATATACGCTGAATGGGACGGCCGTTAAAAGAGGAAGTCCGGTGGGGCTGATCGCCGCCAATGCAGGCGGAGCGACTGCAGCAAGCGATGCCTCATTAAGGACAGGGTTTGCCAATGTGTTTAACAGCGCCTATATTCCTGACGATTATTACGGATCCTGCCTGTACATGCTGAACAGCCTGGTAGCAAACGGCAAATTTACGATGTATCTTCCTTAAAGAATGTGTGTGTAATATCAAATTGAAAGACTGACCCTTCTCTGCGGAGAAGGGTTTATTAATTAGCAGAAGTTGATCCCGCCGTTGTGAGCCTATCCTACCCTTTAATGGAGGTAAATTGCCTGCAATCTATATTTGGGGAAGGTTTTTTGTGAACATTATGAACAAAAAGAATTTTATGCAGTTAAACTGTGCACGAAAAGATAAGGAAGCTATAATGAAAGCGATTACAATAAAGGGGGAACACAAATGTCAAAAAGGGGTCAACTTTGCGGCTTGACGATTTTGCTCGTGTTTGCGCTCATTTTGGGAGGATGCGGCGGAAACTCAGCTTCAAACAATAAAGCCGGGGAAGAAAAAGATTTTAAACCTTCAAAACCGATTGAGGTTGTTGCGCCCGCCGGAGCCGGCGGGGGATGGGATACAACGGCCAGAACTGTGGCAAAAATCATGGGTGAAGAACAATTGATTGACAAGATGGCTGTCGTCAACAAACCGGGCGGCGGGGGAGCGACAGGTTGGTCGTATGTCCACCGCAAAAAAGGCGACAATCATACGCTCTTTGTTACATCACCGCCGCTCTTGTTCGTCCCGTTAAACGGACAATCTCAATACGGCCATGAAGATTTCACACCGATCGCAAGCGTGATTGCCGATTACGGCGCGTTTGTCGTTCATAAAGATTCGCCATATCAATCTATGAAAGATCTGATTGAAGCACTGAAAAAAGATCCGAAGTCTGTTTCGATTGTCGGGACGTCATCACCGGGAAGCATGGACCATATGCAATTTGTCAGCGCCGTCCAAAAAGCGGGTGTTGATGCGAAGCAGCTCAAGTATATTACGGCGCAAGACGGCGCCGGCATGAGCATGCTGCTCGGCAAAAAAGCGGATGTCTACTCGACAGGGGTCGGTGAAGCCGCCGAACAAGCGAGAGCCGGAAAGGTCAGGGTGCTGGCCATCACCGCGCCGGAGCGCATGAAAGGGGAGACCGTCAAAGACTTTCCGACATTAAAAGAGCAGGGAATCGATGACGAATTCACCGTATGGAGAGGTTTTATGGGACCGCCCGGAATGAGTGAGGCAGCTGTCAAGTTTTATGAGAAGAAAATCAAAGAGATGATGGAAAAAGACAGCTGGAAATCGATTCGGGACAGCTACGGCTGGGAGGACAAATATATGGACCATAAGGAATTCAAAACATATCTTGATGCCCAACACAAAGCAATGAAAAGTTTGCTTGATGAGATCGGGCTTGGTGATGAAGCCAAATAAACACGATGTGATCGTTTCAGACGGCAAGCCGGGCGAAGCTTCGCCGGCTTGTCAGAAATCG
This sequence comes from Bacillus sp. z60-11, assembly GCF_046464135.1. Lineage (NCBI taxonomy): Bacteria > Bacillati > Bacillota > Bacilli > Caryophanales > Bacillaceae > Bacillus > Bacillus sp. z60-11. Next base: position 309,247 of record NZ_JBIYSN010000001.1, read on the forward strand.
AGAAAGGCTGGTGTAGACCAATGAGGATCACAAACCGGGGCGTATCTGTCGTGGTTTTGGCTGTAGCCGCCGTCTATTTGGCGCTCAGCTTTAATTTGGAGAGTTATCCGTACGCCGTCATTGACGCGGACGTGCTGCCGAAAAGCCTCGGCGTAGTGCTTGTCATACTCGGGATCTGTTTGTTTTTTGAAAAGGACAAGAAAGACACGGAAGCAAAAAAGCTGTTTCAATTAAAGAAGCAGGATGTAAAGGTGATGGTCTTTTGCGTCGCTTCTCTCATCATTTATATTACGGTGCTGGAGATCATTGGATTTTTATTGTCAACCGTTTTGCTGCTGATCGTCCTGCCGGCGGTATTGGGCTATCGCAAATGGAAAACTGCCGCCGCCGTTTCGCTCATTTTCAGCAGCGCCATTTATGTTTCATTTCATTATTTGCTGAACATTATGCTACCGCAGGGGGTTATGCCTTTTTAATAAACGAGTAGGGAGGGAAGTGCATGTTAGAAAGTATTTTATACGGATTCCAGGTGGCTTTGACCCCGCAAAATATCATGTTTGCATTTTTAGGCGTATTGATCGGGACAGTGATCGGCATGCTTCCTGGGCTTGGACCGATCACTGCAATTGCCATCATGATTCCGTTAAGTTATGGGATGGATCCCGCCTCCGCTTTGATTTTGATGGCCGGTGTCTATTATGGCGCGGTGTTTGGCGGCTCGACATCCTCCATTCTCTTAAATGCACCCGGTGTGGCCGGAACCGTTGCCACATCGTTTGACGGATATCCGATGGCGAAGCAGGGGAAAGCAGGAAAGGCGCTGGCCGTAGCTGCCATTTGTTCGTTTGCCGGCGGTACGATTACCGTCGTTGCCCTGATGCTTGTCGCTCCGGCGATGGCCAATGTCGCCGTTACATTTGGACCGACCGAATATTTCGCCCTGATGCTCCTGGGATTGGTGGCGATCTCCAGCCTGTCGGAAGGATCGACCGTCAAAGCGTTAATTTCGGCAACATTAGGCTTTATGACCGCCACGATCGGAATTGATCCGCAAACGGGAACAGAGCGGTTTACCTTCGGTGCAGCAAGCCTTCTGGAAGGAATCGATTTTTTGATCGTCGCCCTTGGACTGTTTGCCTTGGCTGAAGTCGCCTTTTTAATTAAAACGCGAAACAAGCCGATGACAAACGAAGCCTCACAAGTCGGCAGCCTGAAGGTGACAAAAAGCGAAATGAAAGAGATTTCCGGGCCGATTGCACGACATTCAGTGATCGGATTCCTGCTTGGCGTCCTGCCGGGTGCAGGAGCAACGATCGCCTCATTTATTTCGTATATTACAGAAAAGCGTATCTCGAAAAATCCTGAATCATTCGGCAAAGGCAATATTAAAGGGATTGCCGCGCCGGAAACATCTAATAACGCGGCAACGAGCGGAGCGTTTGTCCCGCTGTTGACACTCGGAATTCCCGGATCAGGAACAACCGCCGTTTTGCTCGGTGCGCTTCTCGTCGTCGGTGTTCAGCCGGGGCCGCTTATGCTGACTGATCATCCTGACGTTTTTTGGGGCGTGATCGCCAGCATGTACATCGGCAATTTGTTTTTGCTGATTTTGAACTTGCCGCTCATTCCTTTTTTGGCAAAAATTTTACTGATTCCCAAGCAGCTCTTGATTTCGCTCATTTTTGTCTTCTGTTTGATCGGTGTTTATGCTGTGACCTTTAATATTGTCCATCTCTATATTTTGGTCTTCTTCGGCATCCTCGGCTATTTGATGCGGGTTCTTTCCTTTCCGGCAGCTCCGTTTATTTTGGCCTTTATTTTAGGGAGTATGATGGAAGAGTCGTTCAGACAGGCAATGACACTCTCTTCCGGGAGACTGTCCATCTTTTTCGAAAGCCCTGTCACAGTCGGTCTATTGATTGTGGCACTCCTGTCTCTGATCGTGCCGCCGATTTCCCGGGCAATGAGAAACCGGCAAAACAAATCGATCGATGTCGAAGGGTAAAAAAATTTGATGGTCCGGAACGCTACGCTTCCGGACTTTCATTTGCTTTAACAGGCTTGTATCTGCGTTCAGGGCGTCCGACAGTTCCGTAGTAAAGTTCTGTTTTGACATGCTTTTCAGATGCTAAAAATTCCAAATAGCGCCTTGCGGTCGTTCTGCTGATACCAATTGTCCGGCCGAGATTTTCAGCCGTGACACCGTCGGCATTGTCGCTGCTCTGCAACACATCGGCGACTTTTTTTAATGTCAGTCCATCAATGCCCTTCGGGTAGGTATCTTCCGCTGTCCGCTTTTCTTTCATCATGCTCTTTCTTTTCGCCATCAATGTGTCGACATCCGTCTGGTCAATCGATGACAGCGTATTCACTTTCAATCGGTATGAACGGTAGTTTAAAAGCGTTTCTTTCAATCTGGAAAACATGATCGGCTTAATCAAATAATCAACCGCACCGGCGCGGATCGCCTGTTCAACATATTCCACTTCCTTGGCCGCTGTAATCATCATGACATCGGTGCGTCTCAGCTTCTGTCTGATCAGCCATAAAAGCTCCATCCCGGAGCCATCCGGCAAAAAAATATCGAGCAGGACAAGGTCGGGTTTTACGACCGGAAGCAAATCTTTGGCGTCTTGAAAATTTTCGGCGATGCCGACGACGGAAAACCCTTCAATTTTGCTGATCAGCTTTTGATGAATATCAGCGTTTTTGATATCATCTTCAACAATAAAAACTTGCAGTGCTTTCATCTTTCTACCCCCAGCACTTCTCTTTTTTTTGGAATCACGACAGTAAACAATGCTCCGCCAAGCTCGCTTTTGCCCGCTTTAATTTCTCCGTTTAATGCATTGACAGCTTCCTTTACTAAAAAGAGCCCGAGACCGCGGTGAGTTGCAGATTTTGTCGAATAAAATTTTTGAAAAATCCGCTCTGTGTCTGCATCGGGAATTCCGTCTCCCGAATCTTCGACTTCGATCAGGATATGATCCCCTCCATCAGATAAAAACACGAGGATATTCCGCTCTTTCTTTTGAGAGACGGCGTCAAATGCGTTCTCAATGAGATTCCCCAGGATCGTAATGAATTTACCCTGATCCATGTCCGGCGGCAATGCGTCTATTTTTGAGCTCTCATCGATTTCCAAGTTGATGTGGAGCTCTTTGGCGCGATTGATTTTACCGAGTAAGAGACCTGAAAGAAGCGGGTCAGGTATGGAATGAATCAAAAAGTGCAGCATATCCTGATGGCTTTTGTTTTCTTTTTGGATTAATTCAAGCGCTTCAGTATAGCTTTCAAGCTGGATCAGGCCGGCGATCGTATTGAGCTTGTTTGAATATTCGTGGGTCTGCGCTCTCAGCCCTTCCGCGTATTGCGATGTCTGCGCCAGTTTTTTCGAAAGTTCGTCGATATCCGTCTTTCTCCTGAAGCTCGCAACAGCGCCGCGGATGCTTTCCTTTTCAAAAATCGGCACCCTGTTGACGATCAGCTCTTCGTTTCCGATCGTTAATTCCTGGTCTTTTTGGGCTTTTTTCGTTTTCAAGACTTCCGGAAGGAGCGTGTCCGGCAGAAGCTCGGCAATCGGCCTGCCCAGCCATTGGTCTTCACTTTCTGCGCCGAGCAGTTCACAGGCTTTTTTATTCAAAAGGGTGATTTCTTCATGTTTGTTGATGGCGATCAATGCTTCGTGCACAGATTCGGTAATCGCTTGTTTTTCCGTATATAATTGATTAATTTCATATGGTTCAAGGCCGAAAATCGATTTTTTTACATTGCGGGAAATATAGACGGCTCCCGAAACCCCCATCAGCACAACAAATCCCAATAAAAATATGAGTTTCGTCTGATATTGATAAACGATATCCTGGATGTTTTCTTTTAAAAAACCGACCGAGATGATGCCGACGATTTCTCCATTTTCCGTGCGGATCGGCGCTTTTCCCCTGACGGCTGCTCCGAGTGTGCCGACGGCTTCGGAAACGTATGATTCGCCTTTTTTAAGGGCTCGTTGATTGTCCCCGCCGACCATCCGCTTGCCGATTTTTTCCGGATCGGGATGAGCATAGCGGATCGAATCGACCGAGCCGATGACCACATATTGGGCACCGGACTGTTTTCTCGCTTTTTCTGCAATCGGCTGCAGCGTCTCTGAAGGATCGGGCGTTTCAAAGGCTTCCCGTACGGATGGCATTTGGGAGAGCGTTTTCGCCATATCGAGCGCTCTGGCCTCAATTTGCGTTTTTAAAGAATTTTCTAAAATCAATAGATAAAGTCCGCTCATGACAGAAAGCAAGATGAACAGCAATGATAGAATGAGCAATGTCAGTTTTGTGGTCAGTTTCTTTTTTATATCAAAAACTCCTTTTCCCATCTATTTCGTGCTCTATAATACTACTTTATATAAAATCAGCTTAAATTTGAAGCGTTTTCAGAAAAAGGGGAGACCGTACATCTGTTGAATACTAAATAAAGAAAGGAGAGAGAAGAAGTGTTCAGCGCACAAAACAATGAAGGGCGGCTGATTTGTCTTGCCGACGGATACAGCGCAGATGAACTCAACCGCTTGAGAAAAAAACACGCTTTTTATTGTCCGGTCTGCCATCATGAGCTCGATCTCAAAATCGGCGTTCAAAAGGTGCATCACTTTGCCCATAAGCCGGATTCAACATGTCCTGTTTCACATGAGCCGGAAAGCCTCTATCATCTGCAAGGGAAAAGGCTCCTGTACAAATGGTTCAGTCGGCAAGGGCTCAATCCGGTGCTGGAACCTTATTTGGATCAGATCAGACAGAGGCCGGATTTGCTTGTAAGCTCTGCGGACAGCCGGTTAGCCGTTGAGTTTCAATGTGCGAATCTCAGCAAGGCGGAGCATCGAAAAAGGACGGACGGCTTCCTGAAACTCGGGATTGAGCCGCTCTGGATCATCGGTGCAAACCGCGTGAAGCGCTTGACGGGCAGTTTTTTTCAGCTTTCACATTTTCATTGGCAGTTCAGCGGGACCGGCAGAAAGCTCCCGAGGCTTTTGTTTTTTTGCCCCGATCAAAAGGCTTTTCTTGTCCTTGAGCATTTAATCCCGTTTTTGAAAAACAAAATATCCGCAACGGTAAGGTTTCTCCCTCTCAAGCAAACAACGATCGGTGATTTGCGTTCCGCTGTCAGGCCTTCCCCTTATCAGCTTCATTCCTGGAAGAGGAATCTCCTCAAATTTCGCACGACATCCCGGCGCTTTTTATCAAAAGATGAAAAAGACATAGCTGCATTGTTTTACGAAAAATTTCGCGTTCCGCTTCCTTTTTTTCCGTCTGAAGTTTTTCTTCCCTTATCAAAGGGCTATATATTTGCCCATCCGGTTTATGTATGGCAAGGCCACCTTTATCTGCATCTTGTGAAGCAGTCTTCCTTCCGCCTGAATTCAGCCGTTTCTTTCATGAACAAACTCATTTCAAGCGGCAAACTGAAGTTGAGGTGGAACGGACGGGAGACGGCGTCAGGAGCCGTGAGTGAATACATTTGTCTCCTTTGTGAAAAAGGATTTTTAAAGAAAGAGAAAGAAGTTTATTATCCCGCCTGTTTGCCTGTTGCAAAAACACGGCTTTCGGAGCTTTTCAAGAGTGACGAATGGTATTTTTCCGAATGACAACCATGCCTTTCGTTCAATCTAAGGAAAGGAAGGTGGTGTCTTTAGCCTGTTTCAGATCAAAAGATATGTATTTTGTTGTTTAGTCGCGGTGTCAAGCATGATTTTTTTGGCAAATGATTTGACAAAAGACGGTGAAAAAACAGAAGATAAACACAATACAAGTTTATTGCGCAACAATGGACTTGGAGTAAAGAAAGCGAGGGGAATTACAGTGGCTGAAGAAAAACAAGCGAAGAAACTGCCTCAAAGAGATGAGGTAAAGCAAGAAGACACGTGGAGACTCGAGGACATCTTCCCGACCGATGACGCTTGGAATGAGGAATTTCAAGCGGTGAAAGAGCTGCTGCCTAAGCTCTCCGAATTCAAGGGCAAGCTCGGCCATTCAGCCGATGATCTGTATGAAGCGCTGACGTTTCAGGATCAGGTGATGGAAAGGCTCGGCAAGCTGTATACTTACGCACATATGCGCTATGATCAAGATACGGGAAATTCGTTTTATCAAGGCCTTAATGATAAAGCGGGCAACCTTTATACACAGGCGGCCAGCGCCACAGCCTATATGGTGCCGGAAATTCTGTCGATTCAAGAGGAAAAGCTGCAGCAGTTCCTTTTAGAAAAAGAGGAATTAAAGCTTTATTCCCATGCGCTCGAAGAAATTAACAAAGAGCGCCCGCATGTGCTGAGTGAGAAGGAAGAAGGGCTTTTGGCCGAGGTTTCAGATGTCCTCTCTTCACCGTCAAATACATTCGGAATGCTGAACAACGCCGATATGGAATTCCCGGAGATTACGGATGAAAACGGGGAAAAACAGCAGCTGACACACGGTAATTATATTACCTTTTTAGAGAGTGACAACCGTGATGTCCGACGCGCTGCCTTCAAGGCGGTGTACGAGACGTACGGACGCTTTAAAAACACGCTTGCTTCAACGCTCAGCGGAGCGGTGAAAAAAGACAATTTTTATGCGAAAGTTAAACATTATAAATCGGCGAGGGAAGCGGCGCTGTCGCGCAACAGCATCCCGGAGGAAGTCTATGATAACCTTGTCGAAACGATCAATAAACATCTGCCTCTCCTGCATCGATACGTCGAGCTCAGAAAAAAAGTGCTTGAACTTGATGAGGTGCACATGTATGACCTGTATACTCCGCTTGTGAAAGATGCCGGTATGAAGGTCACATATGAACAGGCAAAAGATTATATGCTGAAGGGTCTCGCACCTTTGGGAGAAGACTATACATCGATTCTGAAAGAAGGCTTAAACAACCGCTGGGTCGATGTGTATGAAAATAAAGGGAAGCGAAGCGGCGCCTATTCTTCCGGAACATATGGAACCAATCCGTATATTTTGCTGAACTGGCACGACAACGTCAACAACCTCTTTACACTCGTTCATGAATTCGGCCATTCAGTGCACAGCTATTATACGAGAAAATATCAGCCGTATCCGTACGGCAACTACAGCATTTTCGTGGCTGAAGTGGCTTCAACGACAAATGAAGCCCTTTTGGGAGAATATTTGTTGAATACACTTGAGGATGAGAAGCAGCGGCTTTATATTTTAAACCACATGCTTGAAGGATTTAAAGGAACGGTGTTCAGACAGACGATGTTTGCCGAATTTGAGCATGAGATCCATGTCAGGGCCCAGGAAGGGGAGCCGCTGACTCCTGAGCTGTTGACGAGCATCTATTATGATTTGAACAAAAAGTACTTTGGAGATCATATTGAGCTCGACAAGGAAATCGGCCTTGAATGGTCAAGAATTCCGCATTTCTATTACAATTACTATGTATACCAATATGCGACAGGCTTCAGTGCAGCCCAGGCTTTAAGCCAGCAAATATTAAAAGAGGGCAAACCAGCAGTTGACCGCTATATCGAATTTTTAAAAGCGGGCAGCTCGGATTATCCGATTGAAGTGCTGAAAAAAGCGGGCGTTGATATGACGTCGTCACAACCGATTGAAGCCGCATGCAAAACGTTTGAAAAACAGCTCGATGAAATGGAAGAGCTGCTGCTTAAGCTTAATCCATAATATGAAAGCCTGCCGGTGCTGCCTTTTGCCGGCGGCTTTTTCGCGTTAAAATCCTTTAAATGTTTTTCTGTGGTTGAAGCGGCTGATCGTAAAAAGGATGGATACAAACAGCAGGGGGGATGTGATATAAAGCGGAAGCATCTGCATCAAGCCTAAAATATTTAATATAAAAAAAACCAATATTGATGCAAGTCCCAAAACAATTTGCAGCATAAAAACCCTCCTATGGACTGATAAAATGTTAAAATCAAAAAAAGCGTAAAGGCGGAGCGGAAAATCTGTGAATCGCCGGGGCTTTAGGCTTCCTGCACCTTGTGAAGCACAGGCGTTTTCTTTCCTACTTTCATCATATGATGGACATCTATTTTTTATGTTTTGTGACAAAAATGTGAAAAGTAATAAAATCAGTTGTCAAAAGTCGACATGATTTGATATTATAATGATGTGAAATTGATCACAAACAAACATTTACCCCTTTGTTTGACCGTGAAAAATTTCTCCCATCCCCTTTGTTGTCGTTAAGACATAATAGAAACCGCGCTTATCCCGGCGCGGTTTCTTACTGTTTTTAAAAAGAACATATGTTTGGTATTTTAGAAAAAGAAAAACACGGGGAATCCCGTGTCATTTTTCACACTGATAGAGCGGCCCGGCATCGTCGTTTTCGTTTACATAGCGCCAAAACATGCCGTGTTTGGCTTCGACCCTTTCGACCTTTCGCGCGAAAGCAAGCTTTTTCATTTCGCGTTCGACCTCCTCAAGGGACCAATCATAAACGACAGCAATTTCTTTGTCCGCCACAAATTGAAAGTATTCAACAAACAATTCGAGCGGCGGCGTCTGCGACGGCTTCGGTTCATCGCCGAGCATTTCAAACAGCACTTCTTCATATACATCATATGAATAATTTCCGGTTACTTTTAACCCCTCCGCTTCGCGGAGGCTGTTAAAATAGGTAAGCGTCGGAACGGATTCGACTTCCATTTCGGCAGCGATTTTCATATCGCATTGCAGGGCTTTAACAGCGCTTTGTGAATGAAGGTCTTTTTTAAATTCTTCCACATCAAGCCGTGTGTTTTCCGCAATGTGAAACAGCACTTCTTCATCGGTAATATCTTGCTGATTGAGAAACAAGTTTTCCTGCATGCTTCGCAAAAACTGAAGCCCGGCTTTTCTGCCTTGCAGCTCCGCGGCTTTGAGGGCAAGGGAGGCAAGGTATGGAGCGGAAAGCGCATTGTCATACCAAAGCGTACCGTCGCAGGACATTCCCGACCTGCAGGCGATTTTTTCCCAAGTCTCTGCGAGACGGTGTTTCTTTCGCTTTTGGACATTTAACGCCGTAATGCTGCAGGCGGTAATCATGCGCAATGTGAAAAAACGGCCGTAGCGGATCTTTAATTTTTTGATCACAGGCTCCAAAGCCCAGCATTCCGGAGATAGCGGATCGACAAACATATAAATTTCCATCGGCTTTTGCGGGTGTCCGTGGCAATGGGAGAAAAACTGGTCACGCTGATTAACCGTCAATGTGAACCATCCTCCATTTTAGGCTGGTTTACCATGTGTCTGGCTGTCAATGTCAGCCTTTCAAAAAGAAATTCCCTGATTTCGCCATTCAAACCGACATGATCCATTGCCTCTTTCATACAGGAAAGCCACGCATCCGCCCGTTCAGGTGTGATCGGAAACGGAAGGTGCCGAGCCCTCAGCATCGGGTGTCCGTGTTCTTCTGTGTAAAGCGGCGGGCCTCCCAAATATTGCGTTAAAAATTGCTTCTGTTTTCTCGCCGTTTCCGTCAAGTCATCCGGGAAAATCGGCGAGAGCAGCGGATGCCGTCCCACCCGCTCATAAAAAGTATCAACAAGTTGCGATAGAAGTTCTTCTCCAATCGCTTCATAAGGTGCGTTAAACGATTGTCCCATGTTGACTACTCCTTTTAAAATGGCTAATAGGAAAAAATAACGATTCCCATTGCAAAAAAATATTTATCTTGTGCATCATTTATTATTTCAAGATTGTATATACTTATTTTAGCAACCCCGTTCCATTTCTACAAATAAACCGACTTTTAGCCCGCGGAATGGAATCGCTTGTTTTGTATGAAATATCATATCATATTCGTTTATTAAATGTGTATTTTTTATACTTGGAGGATTCATTTGGAGGTTTTTTTATGGGCGGCAAAAAGCCGGAAAGAAATCTTTCCGGCTCAGGCGTAGTAATTCGCGGTGATTTTTTTTACATAATTTTGCGTTTCTTTAAAAGGCGGAATCCCTCCGTACTTTTGAACGTTTCCAGGTCCGGCATTATACGCAGCCAAGGCGAGGTTGACATTCCCGCTGTATTTATCAAGCATCTGCTTTAGATATTTTGTCCCGCCTTCAATATTTTGAACGGGGTCAAAAGCATTGCTGACACCGAGCGATTTTGCCGTCGACGGCATGAGCTGCATCAGCCCCATGGCTCCGGACGGGCTGACCGCCTGCTGCCGGTAGCCAGACTCCTGTTTGACGACGGCGTGAATCAGCTTTTCATCCACACCGTATTTTTCAGCGGCTTGTTTGATGATCTCGTCAATTTTTTGATTTTGGCCGCCAAAAGAAACGGTTTTTTGAGCGGTGGATGATGCGGCGGCAACAGGCGCGGTTTTTTCCGCCGGAAGGGACCCGGATGCCGTCTGAACGGCTGGAAGTGTTCCCTGCGAGAGGCTGCCTGTATTCGCTAAATATTGATTTAAAATCGAGCTGAAGTCAAAATCCGTATCTTCGGAAGTGCTGCCTGACGTTTGATAAAACGAGCGAATCGCCTGAAGTTCCAGAAGGGCGGCTAGATTGATGTTCATTGTTTTTCCACCTTATTTATCCTTTCTCGTTTTTGCTCATAAAAACGGACGATTTTATTTTTGGTATGTCGCTCAGGGATGCCGAATGATTGTAAAAGTGCTTTGAAATCATGCTTTCCCTTTTCATAATCAGCGACTTCGAATTCCAGTTCGTAGTCCTCTACTGTTAAGTATCGGCTGCGATCCAAAACTATTAACCCCTGCGGCAGTTTTTTTTCGGCGCGGTCTGTTGCAAGCGTACCGAAGTATGCGAGGCTTCCTGGTGCAACACCGAGGCCCTTCAGACGGTCGGAGACGGGACCGTCCGGGATTTGAAATGATTCTGGGTCAGGCTTAAAGGACAGCTGCTGGTGGGTTTCCGTCAACCCGACGGGAGCGGGCTCTTTTAATGTCAGCACATGCCGGCCTTGTTTTTCGCGAATTCTCAGAGCCGCTCCTTTTTCTTTTAATGAAAAAGACGGCGTATCGAAATAATGGTTTTTTTGTGTGAAAAACTCTCCGGCAGAAAATTGATAATGTGATTTTATTTGTTCAAATTCTTTTTTTGTCAGCATATTTTTAAATTCTATTTCGAGTTCCTGACTCATTTTCTACTCCTCTCAATTGTTTGAAATGACATTTCTCTTATTATCTCGTGAGAGGGAACGTTTATCAATCTTGATTCTGATATGATAAAATGAAACTGTACTTTTTATGTAAAGGAGAACATTATGCAGAATAGAATTGAAATTGCTGAAGCGAATCTGCAAAATGACCGGCTCGTCCTGATAAGCGAGATCAATGACGGAGCGGAGCGAAAACCGGCCGGACGGATGCTGGCGGACTCCGATCATTTTGCATTTGTTTACATACTTGAACAAGGTGAATCTTTCCAATACGTCATTTTAAACGAGGCGATCTGGTCCGAACTTAAATCGGCTCTTGATAAAAAGCTTCCGGTGTTTTTAAAGATCGGAAACGAGAGCATGGAGCTTAGCGGGTTCCATGACGAGCTCGCGTATTTAATAGACAATATTAAAGGTAATGCAAATTATGGCGAAGAAATGGAAGAGAGAGTGAAAAAGGTATTCCTCTAGAAAAAAAGGCAAGGAAATTGGGGGAAGGTTTATGGATGAAAAACAATGGGAGCAGTTTTTAGCGCCGTACCGGCAGGCAGTTGAAGAGCTGAAAGTGAAGCTTAAAGGGATGAGAGGCCTTTATGAATATGAGGAAGAACATTCACCGATTGAGTTTGTGACCGGACGGGTAAAGCCTGTTCCGAGCATTTTGGAAAAAGCCAAGCGGAAAAACATTCCGTTACATAATATTGAGAGCATGCAGGATATCGCCGGGCTCAGAATCATGTGCCAGTTTTTTGAGGATATTCACATCGTCGTGGAGATGCTCCTGGCGAGAAAAGACTTTACGGTTGTGGATAAGCGCGATTATATCGCGGAACATAAAGAGAGCGGCTACCGCTCCTACCACTTGGTGGTGCTGTATCCTTTGCAGACGACAAACGGAGAAAAACAGATTCTCGTTGAAATCCAAATCCGCACGCTGGCGATGAATTTTTGGGCGACGATTGAACACTCTTTAAACTATAAGTACAGCGGCAACATTCCGGAAAAAGTGAAACTGAGGCTTCAGAGAGCTTCTGAAGCGGCTTCAAGGCTTGACAGAGAAATGTCTGAGATCAGGGGCGAAATTCAGGAAGCCCAGGCGGCTTTCTCGCGGAAGAAAAAGGACGAGGATGACCGTTAGGGGAAAGGAGATCGACTGATGAAATTTGCAGTATCATCGAAAGGAAATCCGGTTTCAGATTCATTAAAAAGCAAAATTCAGACATATCTGCTTGACTTCGGCCTTGAGTGCGATGAAGAAGAGCCGGATATCGTCATTTCCGTCGGCGGCGACGGAACGCTTTTGTACGCGTTTCACAAATACAGCGGACGCCTCGATAAAACGGCGTTTGTCGGAGTCCATACAGGACATCTCGGCTTTTATGCGGACTGGGTTCCCGATGAAATTGAAAAGCTGGTGATCGCAATTGCCAAAACGCCGTTTCAAATCGTCGAGTATCCGATTTTGGAAGTGATCGTCCGCTACAATGACGGCAGTGATGAAGCCCGGTATTTGGCACTTAATGAATGTACGATCAAAAGCATTGAAGGAACGCTGGTCACAGATGTCGAGATTAAGGGTGAGCTTTTTGAAACGTTCCGCGGCGACGGACTCTGCCTTTCAACTCCGTCTGGAAGCACGGCGTATAACAAGGCGCTCGGCGGGGCGATTATTCACCCGTCCATCAGAGCCATACAGCTTGCCGAAATGGCGTCTATCAACAACCGCGTCTTTCGGACGGTCGGTTCGCCGCTCATTTTGCCTGAACACCACACATGTTTGATCAAACCGATCAATGATGTCACATTTCAGGTGGCAATCGATCATTTAACATTGCTTCATAAAGACGTGAAGTCGATTCAATGCCGCGTCGCGAAAGAAAATGTCAGATTCGCCCGCTTCCGGCCGTTTCCGTTTTGGAAGAGGGTGCAGGATTCCTTCATCGGCAAGGGTGAGTAGGGAAGGGTTGCTGTGAACGATTTTTCAATGAACCAAAGGATAACAGAAAAAGAGCATGGCATGCTTCTGAAAGAATATGTGCAAAGCCTGGGCATTTCAAAGCGGATGCTAACGGACATCAAATTCGGGGGCGGCGACCTGCTGGTAAACGGAGAGCATGTGACAGTCAGGCATGTTCTGCAAAAAGGGGACGAGCTGCTCATCCAATTTCCGCCGGAAAGCGTGAGCGAATCATTGCTGCCCGAGAAAATACCGCTCGATATTTTATTTGAAGATGATCATGTTCTCGTCTTGAATAAACAGCCCTGTCTCTCGTCCATTCCGTCGCGGGAGCACCCGGGCGGAAGCCTTGCCAACGGGCTCATTCATTATTATCAAAAGACCGGGTGCCAGGCGACCGTGCACCTGGTCAACAGGCTTGACCGCGATACATCGGGGGTGATGCTTGTCGCCAAGCACCGGTTTGCCCATTCGCTTTTATCAGGAATGCAAAAACAGGGTCTTGTCAAAAGGAGGTACCGCGCAGTCGTCCATGGACTGCTCCGCGATGATTGCGGCACGATCGACGCCCCGATCGGCCGAAAAGCGTCAAGCATTATTGAGCGCGCTGTGCTCCCTGACGGACAAAAAGCGGTGACCCGCTTTCGGGTGAACAGCCGCCTCGGCCGGATCACGGACGTTTCGCTCAAGCTGGAAACCGGACGAACCCATCAAATCCGCGTCCACATGAGCCATATCGGACACCCGCTATGCGGGGATACACTTTATGGCGGAAGCCGGGAGTTGATCAACAGACAGGCGCTCCATAGCGAAGCGCTGACGTTTATCCACCCGCTGACAACCAAAGAGCTGACATTTCAGGCACCGGTTCCGAACGACATCGGACAGTTATTGGAGAGCTAAAACAGCTCTCTTTTTTATGGATTCATGCGAAATCGCGATTCGTCATACGGCATTGAGGACGTTACGGATACCGTCTTTAACTCAGGAAACCTGAAGGCGGTAAGCATGTTGCCGAAGACACACCCCGTATCAATATTGATCGTATGATGAAGCGTCCTCGGGCTTTTGACTGGTGTATGGCCGTACACAACCCACGGTTTTCCCCGGTAATGAGCCGCCCAGTCCCGTCTGACAGGCCTTCCGTCAGGCATCGTTTCCCCCGTAATATCTCCGTAGAGCACAAATTGCTTGACCTTTCCAACTGGTTTTTTTCCAATGTCTTCGGCTTTGATGCCCGCATGGGCGACGACAAGTTCGCCGTTATGAAGGATCTCATAGAGCGGAGCGCGTTCATAAAGGCGCATGAATTGCTCTTTGACCTGTTTTTGTTTATTTTGGGGCAGCTGTTTGTATTCGGCAGCCGTTGTTTCAAGTCCGTGCATCAGCTTTACCGGATTACCTTTGAACAAGCGGTAAAGCTTGTTGCAGTGATTGCCCGGCACATACCGAACGGCTCCTTCTTCAAAGGCCCGGGCCACAAATTCGACCACTTCAAGCGATTTGGGCCCTCTGTCCGTCAAATCTCCAAGAAAGACGATCGTTCTGTTATCCGGGTGGACGGGCAGGCCTGCTTGAAAGGAGTAGCCGAGCTTTTCAATCAGTGCGATCATCTCGTCGTAGCATCCGTGAATATCACCGATCACATCATATTTCATCTGTTTTTCACTTCCTGTTTTTAGTCTTACCCCGAGCTGAAAGCGGTTCATTTTCTATGCTTATCATGGCCCGAAGCCGTTCGTTCATGAGCAGTGTTTATTGGAAATCATCCTTTTTTTGGGCGGCGAAAATTTTTAATGGAGAAAATCAGGCAAATCACTTTTTTTTCTGGGCGAGCCTTGTTAAAATCGGTTCTTACACATGTGATCAAAGTGAAGCCTGGTCATCTTTTCTCACATAACATTTCAAAAATATGGATCTTTTTTGCCTTGAAAAAGGGCAAGATAAACATACCCGGAAACCGGTTTTTAGGAGGTACCAGTTTATGGAGCACACTTCTGTTTCATCATTAGTTGTTGTACTCATATTTGCATTTTTAACGCCCATCCTGCTGCACCGCTTTAGGCTCAGTATACCTGTTGTTGTTGCGGAAATCATTATGGGGCTTATTATCGGCAAGAGCGGCTTCAACCTTGTTGCAGAACATGATGCATGGTTGGAAACACTGTCGATGCTCGGATTTATTTTTCTCATGTTTTTAAGCGGTCTTGAAATTGATTTTTCCGCTTTTGAAAAAGGAAAGAAAAAATTGCTTCTCCCAAACGGAAAAGCAGCTCCCAATACATTTACGACGGCTGCCTTTATCTTTGTCGGAATATTTATTTTGTCGCTCGGCTTGTCATACAGCTTTGTACTGGCCGGATTTATTGATAACGCCTTTTTAATGACGCTGATCATTTCAACGATTTCTCTCGGCGTCGTCGTCCCGACTTTGAAGGAACAGCGTCTCATGAAGACGAATATCGGCCAGATTATTTTGCTTGTGGCGGTGATTGCCGATCTTGCGACGATGATTTTGTTGGCGGTATTTGCATCGATCTATGGTGAAGAAAACAGCAACATGTGGCTGTTGATTATATTGTTTGGCGCAGGCGTCGTCCTCTACCTTTTCGGAAGGGTCTTTCAAAAGCGCTCTTTCGTAGAAGTGATGTCAAAAGGGACGATTCAAATCGGCACAAGGGCGATTTTTACTTTGATTATCGTACTGGTCGCCCTTTCGGAATCGCTCGGCGCGGAAAATATTCTCGGCGCATTTTTAGCTGGGGTGCTCGTGTCGCTGCTTTCACCGAACAAAGAGCTCGTCCAGCAGCTTGATTCATTCGGCTATGGCTTTTTAATCCCGATCTTTTTTGTGATGACCGGTGTCAAGCTTGATATTTGGTCGCTTTTTGGAAACCCGAAAATTTTAGTGATGATTCCGCTGCTCTTTGTAGCATTACTCATCAGCAAGGTGATTCCCGCATTGGTTTTGAAAAAATGGTATGACACGAAAACCGTGCTGGCTTCAGGTTTTCTTTTGACATCGACACTGTCTCTTGTCATTGCAGCGACGACGATCGGCGAACGCATCGGCGTGATCGATGCGCAAATGTCCGGCGCGCTGATTTTGGTGGCTGTGATCACATGCATCATTACACCGACCGGCTTTAAAAAGCTGATGCCGAAAGCGGAAAACGAAATAGAGAAAAAGACGATCACTTTTATCGGCGCCAATCAAATGACGCTTCCGGTCACACTTGAACTGTCTCCTGAAGAATATAACGTCAGGATTCTCCATGTTCATCAGGAAAAGAAAGAAGAGAAGCTGGCCGATTCCGTCTTTGATGTGGAAGTGCTGCCTGATTATGAATATGACACATTAAAATCGTTTGCCGTTTTTGAAACAGACATTCTTGTCGTGGCGACGGGAAATGAAGAGCGAAACACGGGAATTGCGCTTTACGCGAAGGAGCAAAAGGTGGAAAGAATTATCGCCAGCGCAGATTCGCCGCAGGCGGAAAGCGAATTGAAAGAAAAAGGGATCGACACATTCTCGATTCTCTTGTCAACGAAAACATTGCTCCGTGCCCTTATTGAAGCGCCGGGGGTTATGAAGCTCCTGACCAATCAGGATGCATCTTTATATCAGATCAATATGAACAATGACCGGTTTGACGGCGTACTGTTAAGGGAGTTTCCTTTTACAGGAGATGTCATTTTTGTGCGGATCTTCCGGGGCGTCGACAGCCTTGTGCCCCACGGGGATACAAGACTGAAGATGGGCGACAGGCTGATCGCCACCGGTTCGCGCGAATATATCGCAGAATTGAAAAAAACGCTTGAAGACTGATGCTTGACCATTTTCTATTTCGTGATAAGATTAAAGTATAACTGAATGAAAAAGAAATGTTTTCCACTAGGGGAGTCCTTGATAAGGGCTGAGATAAAAGTGTGACTTTTAGACCCTCATAACCTGAACAGGTTCAAACCTGCGTAGGGAAGTGGCAAGGTATTTGACGATGTCTATATGCAAATTCCAAACCACTTTTCCTGCGGGGAAAGTGGTTTTTTCATTTTTCAGGAATGAAGGAGGAGCCTTGAAATGAAATTTTCAGAAGAATGCCGAAAAAGCGCTGCCGAATGGTGGGAAGGCAGCTTTGTCCACCCGTTTATCAAAGGAATCGGAGACGGCACACTTCCGGTTGACCGATTTAAATACTATGTCATGCAGGATTCCTACTATTTGACCCACTTTGCCAAAGTCCAATCCTTTGGAGCGGCATATGCTCAAGATTTGTATACGACAAGCCGGATGGCTGACCACGCGAAAGGCACATATGAAGCCGAGATGTCGCTCCATAGAAAATTTACTGACCTTTTGGGGATTACAGAAGAAGAAATCAACGCGTTTCAGCCGTCGCCTACGGCATATGCCTATACGAGCCACATGTACCGTTCCGTCATGAGCGGTAATTTTGCGGAAATTCTCGCCGCATTGCTTCCGTGCTATTGGCTTTACTACGAGGTCGGCGAAACGCTGAAAACGTGCAAACCTGACAATGCCGTGTATCAGGAATGGATCGCGACATACGGAGGAGACTGGTTTAAAAAATCTGTAACGGAACAGATCAACCGCTTCGATGAACTGGCTGAAGACGCTGATGAGAAAACCCGCGAGAAGATGAAGGAGAACTTCGTCATCTCCAGCTTTTACGAATACCGGTTCTGGGATATGGCCTATCAAAAAGAAAGCTGGTCACAAAGCGGGGTGGATCAGGTTGCAGCTTCACGCGATCACCGATAACAGGCATTCTGTGGAGGAATTGGCGGCAAAAATTATTTCCATCAAGAATGCTGCTGACTTTATCCACATTCGCGAGAGATCAAAGCATACAGGCGACATATCTGATTTAATCAGCAGGCTGCTCATCGGCGGCGTGGATAAACAAAAGCTCGTCATCAATGACAGGGTGGATGTCGCGTTGTTCCACAATATCCATCGTGTTCAGCTGCCGTCGCACGGCTTTTCTGTCAAGTGTGTGAGAGATCGTTTTCCGCATCTGAAAATCGGCAAATCTGTTCACTCGGTTCAAGAGGCGGTTCAGGCTGAAAAAGAAGGGGCCGATTACGTGCTGTTCGGCCATATTTTTGCGACAGACAGCAAAAAAGGCCGGACAGGAAGAGGAACCGCGAGCCTCGCTGATGTGAAGGCGGCCGTTCGCATTCCGGTTATCGCAATCGGCGGGATCACCGCAAAAACGCTTCCTGACGTGCAGAAGGCTGATCCTGACGGGATCGCGGTCATGTCGGGGATCTTTTCGAGCGACAGCCCGCATGCGGCAGCCGCACGGCTTTCCTCGATCATGAAGGGAGATTCATATGAAAAAGCGCTATGACACAATCGTGGTCGGAGGAGGCATCATCGGCGCTTCGATTGCTTATCATCTTGCAAAAGCAGGGATCAAAACGGCTGTTTTTGAAAGCGGTCAAATCGGACAAAAAGCGACAGGTGCGGCGGCGGGCATGCTCGGCGCCCATGCCGAATGCGATAAACCCGGGACATTCTTTGAATTTGCCAGAGTGAGCCAACAGGCATACAAACGCCTCACCGCTGAATTAAAACAGACCAGCGGGATTGACATCAAAAGACATAACGGCGGAATTTTAAAGCTCGCCTTTTCTGAAAGCGATCGAGAGCGCCTTATGAAGATGGGAGAACTGGATTCTGCCGAATGGCTGAGCGCGGAAGAGGTGTATGAGAAAGAGCCTTATGCGGGAAAAGGAATACTCGGCGCCAATTTTATTCAAGACGATGTTCATGTCGAACCCGTTTCCGTTTGCCGGGCATTTGCCAAAGGAGCGAGAATGGCGGGCGCCGATATCTTTGAATTTGCCCCTGTCATATCGATCGAGCCCGGGTCTGGCGCGCACGTGGTCACGACGGCGGCGGGCAAGGCGGAAGCGGAGCATGTCGTGATCGCAAGCGGTGTGTGGAGCGGTGTTTTCTTCAAACAGCTCGGCTTAAATAAAAGATTTTACCCTGTCAAAGGTGAGTGTCTGTCCGTTTGGAATGACGGGATCCCTTTAACAAGGACACTGTATCATGACCACTGCTACATCGTCCCCCGCCATAGCGGGAAGCTTGTCATCGGCGCCACGATGAAACCGGGGGATTGGAGTGAACAGCCTGAGCTCGGCGGAATCGAAGCCGTCATCAAAAAGGCGAAAACGATGTTGCCCGAGATCGAAAACATGAAAATTGACCAATGCTGGGCCGGTCTCAGACCGGAAACCGAAGACGGTAATCCATACATTGGCAGGCATCCGGAAAACACACGGATTTTATTTGCGGCCGGGCATTTCAGAAACGGCATTCTTTTGGCGCCAGCAACAGGCGAGATGATCACCAATATGATACTGGACCGACCTGTTGATCAAACGTGGCAAGAAGCGTTTAAAGCGGACAGAAAGGAGGCTGTTGGCGGATGAACATTCAGCTCAATGGACGGCAGGTAGAGTGGAAGGATGACGGGGGGACGATTTACGATCTGCTCGCATCCTATCAGCTGGAAAACCGGGTTGTCGTCGTCGAAAGAAACAGAGAAATTATCGGAAAAGACCAATATCGCAAAGTCGAATTGGAAGAACACGATGTCATCGAAATCGTTCATTTTGTCGGAGGGGGATAAACATGTTAAAAATCGCGGATCGAGAATTTCAATCAAGGCTATTGCTCGGAACGGGAAAATACCCGTCGTTTGAGGTCCAAAAAGAGGCCGTGAGTGTATCAGAGTCTGAGATTTTAACCTTTGCAGTGAGGAGGATGAATATTTTTGAAGAGTCGCAGCCTAACTTTTTGGAACAGCTTGATTTAAGCCGCTATACGCTGCTTCCGAATACGGCCGGCGCGAAAACGGCCGAAGAAGCGGTGCGGATTGCCAAGCTTGCCAAAGCGAGCGGCCTTTGCGACATGATCAAAGTGGAAGTCATCGGCTGCGACCGTTCGCTTTTACCTGATCCTGTCGAAACGCTGAAAGCTTCCGAAACTTTACTGGAAGAAGGTTTTATCGTCCTGCCGTATACATCGGATGATGTCGTGCTGGCGAAAAAACTGGAGGAGCTTGGCGTCCATGCGATTATGCCGGGGGCCTCCCCGATCGGTTCAGGACAGGGGATCATCAATCCGCTCAACCTGTCGTTCATCATCGAACAGGCTCAAGTTCCAGTCATTGTCGATGCCGGAATCGGTTCTCCGAAAGATGCCGCATATGCGATGGAGCTCGGTGCTGACGGGGTGCTATTGAATACCGCTGTCAGCGGTGCAAAGGATCCTGTGAAAATGGCGCATGCGATGAAGCTTGCCGTTGAAGCGGGACGGCTCGGTTATCTTGCCGGAAGAATTCCGGAAAAAAACTACGGCATTGCCTCAAGTCCTGAAGAAGGGAAGTTGACGATTTGACCGGCAGATATTCGAGGCAGGAGCTGTTCCGACCGATCGGGCCGGACGGCCAGAAAAAACTGCAGGACGCCCATGTGCTTCTGATCGGGGCAGGGGCTTTGGGGGCGGCGAGTGCTGAGATGCTTGTAAGAGCCGGGATCGGCTCGCTGACGATTGCTGACAGGGATTATGTGGAATGGAGCAATCTTCAGCGTCAGCAGCTCTATACAGAAGAGGATGTCGCTCTCCATCTGCCCAAGGCGGCTGCTGCTGAAAAAAGGCTGCGTCTCGTCAACAGCTCCGTCCGCATCAAAGGAATCGTCACGGACGTAACCGCCGAGAAAGTAATCAGCCTCGCTGAAGGCGCTTCTTTGATCATTGATGCGACGGACAATTTTGAAACCCGGCTGATCGTAAACGATGCAGCCGTCAAATTGGGCGTTCCTTTTCTCTACGGGGCATGTGTGGCAAGCTATGGCATTACCTACACCGTTATCCCCGGCAGAACGCCTTGTCTTCATTGCCTTTTGGGGCATCTGCCGGACGGCTTCCTGACATGTGACACAGCAGGCGTCATCAGTCCGATCGTCCAGCAGGTAGCCGCCTTCCAGGTCATAGATGCTCTTAAGCTTTTGACAGGACATCAGGCGGGCGGGGTGCTCCGCTCATTTGATATATGGACAAACGAAAGATCCGAAATTCGGGCCGATGCCCTTAAAAATCAGGCGTGCCCGACTTGCGGGACCCGGGATTTCCCGTTTTTGTCCGCGGAAAACGAAACAAAAGCCGCCGTGCTCTGCGGCCGGGAAACGGTTCAAATCAGACCGGCGGGCGGCCGGGTGCCTGAATTAAAAGAACTGGCTGTGAAATTGAAACAAGCAGGTTTGGATGTGACAGGGAATCCTTATCTTGTATCCTGCAGGCTAAAAGAGTTTAAATTCGTCATTTTCCGTGACGGCCGCGCTTTTATTCACGGAACAAACGATGTCAACAAAGCGAAAACGATATACCACAGGTGGATTGGCTAAACACCGAAGGGAGCAGAGACATGATGAGCATATATAAAGCATTGACGATCGCCGGATCTGACTCAGGCGGAGGAGCGGGTATCCAAGCCGACCTCAAAACCTTTCAGGAGCTAAAAGTTTTCGGGATGACCGCTTTGACGGCGATTACCGCACAGAACACAACAGGGGTGCACGGTGTTTATCCGCTTTCTCCAGAAGCGCTGGCAAAGCAGATTGAAGCCGTCGCCGAAGATTTAAGACCGGATGCTGTGAAGACGGGAATGCTCTGGAGCGCGGAGATGATTGAAGTCATTGCTGAAAACATCACGAGATACGACTTGGGAAACGTCATCGTCGACCCCGTCATGATTGCCAAAGGAGGAGCTTCATTATTAAATGATGAAGCCGTGGAGACATTGAAGCGGCGCCTTCTGCCGCTGGCTTATGCGGCAACCCCGAACATTCCGGAAGCGGAAGTGCTGACCGGAAGAAGCATCAAAACGATGGATGATCGCAAAAAAGCGGCGGAGGAATTGCATAAAATGGGGGTCCGTTACCCGATTATTAAAGGCGGGCATCAGCCGGAAAACCAAAAAGTGACCGATCTCCTCTTTGACGGAGAAAGCTTCATTGAACATATCAATCCTTATATTGAGACGAAAAACACTCATGGAACAGGCTGCACGTTTGCCGCTGCTCTAACGGCGCAAACGGCGAAGGGGTGTGAGATACATGAAGCTTTTCAAGTCGCGGAAGAATTCGTTCACGAAGCGGTTGCAAACAGCCTGGATATCGGAGCCGGCCACGGGCCGACCAATCATTTTGCCTATCAAAAGAGGGGCGCGAGACTGTAGCTAACAAAGAAGAATTAGAAAACGGCAGCGTGTTTTTTACGGAACGCCTGCCGTTTTTTTTCGGAAATTGTCAGACTGCTATCAATTGTGATACTATATATTATGATCAGGTACTAATAAAATGTTAATCATTAGGAGGATTTAATACATATGAATTTATCTCTTGAAGGTCGCAATATTGTCGTCATGGGAGTTGCCAATAAACGAAGCATCGCGTGGGGGATTGCCCGCTCGCTTCACAATGCCGGCGCCAGATTGATTTTTACGTATGCCGGAGATCGCCTTGAAAAATCGGTCAGGGAGCTGGCAGATTCCTTGGAGCGCAATGATTCGCTTGTTCTGCCATGCGATGTCACAAACGATCAGGAAATTGAAGAATGCTTTGCCAAAATCAAAGAGGAAGTTCAAGTCATTCACGGCATTGCCCACTGCATCGCGTTCGCCAACAAAGAAGAGCTGACAGGAGAATATTTGAATACGACCCGCGACGGTTTTCTCCTTGCACACAACATCAGTTCATATTCACTGACAGCGGTCGCCAAAGCGGCCCGCGGCATCATGACAGAAGGCGGAAGCATTGTCACGCTGACATACCTCGGCGGAGAGCGCGTCGTTTCAAACTACAATGTCATGGGTGTTGCGAAAGCTTCGCTTGATGCAAGCGTCAAATATTTGGCGAGCGATCTCGGAAAAGACGGAATCCGCGTCAACAGCATTTCCGCGGGTCCTATCCGGACATTGTCAGCCAAAGGAATCAGCGACTTCAACTCCATCTTAAAAGAGATTGAAGAGCGCGCACCGCTTCGCCGCACGACGACACCGGAAGAAGTCGGCGACACGGCCGCTTTCCTGTTCAGCGACCTTTCCCGCGGCATGACCGGCGAAAACCTGCATGTGGATTCCGGCTATCATATTATTGCCCGATAAAATAAGGGCTGAAAAAGCAATCCTAAACAGGATTGCTTTTTTCTTTTCTTCTGATTTCTCCGTTCCCGTCATATAGATATACCATGAACGCAAACGGAGGGATAAAGATGTCTAATAAGAAAAACGACGCGGAGCAAAAGCCGCTCATGTATATTGTGCAGCCGGATTATGGCACGGCGGACGCCAACATGCAGGATATTCTCATTAAACGAAAGAAAAAGGAAAAGCCGGTTCCTTCGGAGCAAAAGGCAAAGCGGAAAGAAGAGCGCGCAGAAGCTTCGCCTTCCAAGGAGAAAGAAGCGGAAGCCGTGCACAAAGAGGAGACGGACGGACCTGAAAAAGGGATGAAGCCGGTTAAGAAGCCGATCAGCAAAATGTCCATCAATGAAAAGATCGACTTTTTAACAAGCCTGCCGGGAAATATGCCAAAAACCCTTTGTCTGATAGAAGCAGACGGAAAAACATACAGAGGGACGATCGTTGACAAAAAAGACGGAGCGGTCTTCGTTCGGACATCGAGCAAAGGCGCTCCGGCGAAACTTGCGATCGAGAGCATCACGTCGCTGCACCCGCTCGGCTTTTAACAAAAAAAGTCCCGGTTCAGGGACTTTTTATTTTGAACGGTTGATCAGTTGCGGATTGAGACATTCGATAGCACAGAAGCATTCCAAATCGACTTCGATGCAGAAATTCGTTTTTTCAAGGCGGAACACATCGCATATTTTATCTTTATCATCTGTAAAATCGAGAATGCGGCGGTTTTCATCAAAGGCGATCAACAGTCTTAGTGTGGCGCAGCAGTCATCGATATTTTCCACTCTGAAGAAAACGGTGCTGAAACAAGGGCCTGCTTGAAGTTCACCCACATTTCCGAACGCTACAAAAGGCTTTGACTTTGATGTGTATAAAATGAATGGAATGGTGTCGCCTAAATTGCGTGTCGGTGACAGCAGGTTGCTGAAGCAGCTGGTCGGGCAGCCTTCCTCTTCAATGGCGTTTTGCAGGTCGTGGATGTTTTCGACGGCTTCACAAACACAATTGTCGCCTGAAAATTTCGTCATGTTATCATCCCTCCTAAATCAGGATTTTAATTTCGTTTCGAAACGGCCGGGTTTTTATTGGCAAAAGGAGCTGCCGAGAGCCGGCAGCCGTTGTAAAGAGTGTACCAAGCCGTCCTTATGGGCGAATCGGCTTGATACAGTCCAACATCTTTAACCGTTATGATGATGATTTTTGTCTGCTGTGCGATCGACTAGATCAGGTGACAGACATTGAATCGCACAGAAACATGTCAGGTCAACCTCGATGCAAAAGTCCGTTTTTTCAAGCCCGAAAAAGTCAGGGTCACAAGGGTGGCAAACGCTGAGTGTGTCGCCGTTTATGTCCACAGGCCTCAGGATTGAAAGAGTTGCACAGCAATCTTTTAGATTTTCTGCCCGGAAGAAAATAGATTCGAAACACTGCATATCATCTGAAAATCCGCCGACATTTCCAAATGTTGAAAACAGTCCGCCTTTTTTGTCGTACAAAAGGAACGGAATCGTGTCTTTACCGGAAACAGTCGGACTCAGCAGGTTGCCAAAGCAGCTTGTCGAGCACGCTGATGTTTCCTCGACTGCATTCTGCTCTTCAATAATCTGCTCAACTGCTTCGCATACACAATTTTCATGCCGGCCATGGTTTTTTCCGCAGCTCATGGATTTCAGCTCCTTTGTATAGGATATTTGACTTTAGTCTTTAACAAGATATGTACCCGTGCCCTTGTTGGTGTGGGTGATCGTCTATAAAAATGAAGAAAAGCAGAGCTTGGTGGCTCTGCTTTTTGTATTAGATGATGCCGACAATAAGCGTTGCGATGACAACTGTGAGCGTTTGGACCGCCGTGCTGACCAATACAGCGACATCTGTATCTTCTGTTGTGACTGTTACATCGCGGGAATTGTCGATGACCAATTTTTGTCGGTTTGCTTGTTTGTTTGCTGTTACCTGCAGCAGGTCTTGTGATACAAGCTCTGCAAGCTCAGCATCATCAATGATTGCAAGAACGACTGTGACGATCGCTGTCTGTACTGCTGTCATGACGGATGCGACAACTTGCGTTTCCTCGGTAGAGACTCTGATATCGCAAGAGTCTTTGATGATGATCGTTTCATCTGAAAGCTGTTTGTTAATGTTGAACTGATCGAGCTCCTGATTGATAAATGCCTCGTCTTTGCCGCATTTGCAGCTGTAGTCATCACAAAGCTGTTTCTTAGGGAATCTCGGATAATACTCTGATCCCGGATGCTCGCATTCAGGATCAAGCGCAACCCAAGAATATGGTCTGGTTTCCATTTGATTTCCTCCTTCCATTTACTATTATTAAATGTTCAAACTCTTGAACTTGTATATGGCAGATACCCTACTCCAAATCCCCATTTTTTTCTTCTTTTTCGGCTGTCGTCTCCTGTTGCCTTCTTTGTTTGAGCTTTTCTCTTAATTTATTTGAACGTCTTCTTCGTCTTGGTTTTTCTTCAGACTGTGAGGAAGCCTCAGCTTGGGATTTTTGCTTCTCTTTCTGTTTTTGGATGAGGGCTTCGGATTGTGCTTTCAAATCATCGAGAATGTTCAAAATGGTTTCCTTTTCCCCTTCTGACAGCTTCCGCACATTATCTTTTGAGACGCCGTGTTTTCTTAGAATATTTTGGACAAGCGTATTCGTTAGCGGGCTGACATCTGCTTTAAGTTTTTCGCGGTCTGACAATTGATTCTCACCTCAATTTCTAAAAAATATTAGAAAGAAAGAAGCTTTAAAGGATGTCAAGTTCTGTTAAAAGCGCGATCAGCACTTCAATTAAAACTTGGACTGTAAGAAGGATCTGCAGAGAGGAAAGTGTAATGGTTACATTTCGGCTGCCAATGACTTGAATGAAAAATTTCTTTCTATTTAGCAGTCTATTTACGGCTAAAACGTGTTCAGTGACGATGTCTGCCGTATCCTGATCTTCGATCGCTATCTGCGCCGACATGATCATCAATGTGATGACGATGGCCTGTAAAGAGAGTGCGGCTGTTACGTTTGCCGTGTTGATCGTGACATGTTCCGAATCAATCACTTCAATCAACTGGTCATATTCACTGGTTAGTTCGTTGAACGTTTTCTCATACAGTTCTTCGGCATTTTCATGAAACGACATAACCTTCACTCCTTTCTTATCCACACTTTATTAAATGCAGACCGGTATCTTAGCGGAATAAGGAAAACATACAATTCAGCACCCAATTTTAGAGGAATGAAGCTTCTCGCATCATGTTTATGATGCGAATAGCATATATTTGGAAATAGACTTTTTTAGAGGGGGAGCCCTGTGATACAAAGCTGGCTGTTGTTCATTTTAATTTCCATTGCGGTGTTTCGGCTGACGCGCCTGATCGTGTTTGATACGATCACGGCCCCGCTGCGCAGCTTTTTCCACGAGGAAATTGAAGAAAAAAACGAAAAAACCGGTGAAATTGAAACCTATATTGTCATGAAAGGGAAAGGCTTGAGAGCCTGGATCGGCGAGCTGTTGAGCTGCTATTGGTGCACGGGGGTGTGGTGTACGGCGTTCTTGCTGATTTTTTATGCCTTCATTCCGGACGTCGCCCAATGGCTGATCCTCTTGCTTGCCATCGCAGGCTTAGCGGGGGTGCTGGAGACGATCGTATCAAAATGGCTGGACTGAATGGGGGTTTGTCACAGCAACTTATCGAAGAAAGAATCATATAATGGCACATAAGAATGAGAAAGGAAGGAATGGCAATGAGACAATTGAAAAGACGGCAGCAAGGCCGATTAAAGAATGCTTCCAGCAACAATCAGTCCACTTTCTCAAAAAAAGTGAAGAAAAAAGGCTGCGGATGCGGCAAAAAAAAGAGAATTCAATAATATGAACAAAAAAACCGGAAATCATCCGGTTTTTTGTTTCCCTTTTTTCACCTCTTGCATACATCATTCATGAGGAGGAAGATCGCATGAATCTTTTTGAACAGCTGTTCGAGTCCATATTCGAAAAGCATCAGCGAAAGCAGGCAGATCATGAGCGGATCATGTTTGATAACGAGAAAGAATTGGACCGGTTTGATCGCTTCGCAGCACAGTTTGAACAACAGCTTGAACAATTTGCGGAATACGCTGAAAAACGGCTGGGGGAAGAGGGGAATCTTCCGGGCATTTTTAAATAATCCACACAAGCCCTATGCATCAATCCAAGCGAAACCTAGCAACTATCATATCGTGTAGAGAGAAAAGGAGGTGCTTTAGATGGGCTTTTGTTGTGGCGGAGGCTATGGCTATGGCGGAGGCGGCTATGGCTCGCAATTTGTGCTGATCGTTGTGTTGTTTATTCTTCTTATCATTGTAGGTGCTTCTTTTAAATACTAATTCTCTAGTTCAAAAGGAAGAGAGCGCCGCGCCTTTGGTTTGCGCGCTCTCTTCTTGTTCAGGTGGAAAAGCACAACACGTTTTCCGAATGCATAAGATAGCGTATCACTCCCAAAAAAGGAGGCAGGGGTATGGACAATCAATTTTTCAAGAAAATTGAAAAGAAAACGGGCGTCAGTATGACGGACGTCATGCAGCTGGCAAATTCTTTGCAAAACGCAAACTTCAAAGATGAAAATACGGTCCGCAGCGTCATCAAGCGCGTTGCACAATTGGCGAACAAACGGGTTCCGAAGGAAATGGAAGATAAGATCGTCGAATCGATTGTCAGCGGAAAAGAAAAAATGGATTTCAATACGATCACGAAAATGATGAACTCCAAAAAATAAACACCGCGCCTTCCGATGAAAGGGAGGCCCGGTGTTTTTTACTTGAGTTGCAATTCAGGTTTCGGTTTTAAAAGCGGCTGCAAAAATCTTGAGCGGTATGCGCTTCGGCCTCTTCTGACCGAAGGGACGCTGATATATAAATTGTGTTCGGCCCTGGTCATCGCGACATAGAGGAGCCTTCGTTCTTCTTCAAGAGCGGTTTCATCCCCTTTTCTCGCCGCATCGAGCGCGAAATCGTGGGGGATGGAGCCGTCTAGCGCTCCGAGGATATAGACCGTTTTAAATTCGAGTCCTTTCGCGCGGTGGATCGTCAAAAGCTGGACACCGCCGGGATCGGGTTTGCTTTTTTCGGCAGCCCGCATATGGTCGACATGTTCGAGAAATTCCGGAATCGTCTTGAATTTTTTCGCTGCTGTTTTGAGATCGCGCAGATCATCCGACCCTTTTTCGAGCTTGTTGCCTTCGTTTCCGCGCTTTTTCAAGTAATCGGAAAAGCCCATCTTTTCCTCGGCAAACGTGATCGCTTCGACCGGTTTCATCGTTTTCAGGCCGGTGAAAAAAGGAATGATTTTTTTGATTTTTTCGCGCTGAAACGGTTTGATGTCAGTTAATGTTGCGAGCGCCTCTACCATTGTGCAGTCTTCCGTGATCGAGGCGGCTTTGAGCGTATTTAATGCGGACTGTTTGAGAAACAGCGCCGGCAAAAGCTGTTTGATGGCTTCGGCATCGTCCTGATTTTGGCTTAAATACAAAAAGCTGAGCATCTGCCGGACAATCCGCCTGCTGTAGAATGTTCTGACGCCTTGCTCGGCTGCGTAGGGAACGGCTGATTGATGGAGCCGTTCAAAAATGGCCCGTCCGCCGCTGTTTGTCCGATAAAGCACGGCGAAATCTTCCGGCTTTGCCCCCATTTCGATTTTTTTCCGGATATCTGAGACGACCATGATCGCTTCTTCTTCCTCATCATAAGGATAAAATAAAATCGGTTTTTTCTGGTCGTCCCTGACTGCTTTCAATGTTTTCGGGAAGCGCTTTTTATTTTTTTTCACGACCGCGTCCGCACTTGCCACGATCGGGTGGGATGACCTGTAGTTGGTTGTGAGGCGGATCGTTTTCGCGTTTGGGTAGTCTTGATCAAAGTCCAGTATAAAAGACGGGCTGCTGCCTCTGAACGCGTAGATCGACTGATCATCATCCCCGACGCATGTCAGGTTGTTTTCAGGACTTGCGAGAAGCTTGATGATCGCGTATTGAACGGGATTGATATCCTGAAACTCATCGATCAGAATCGCATGAAAGCGCATCTGGTATTTCTCTAAAACATCGGGCCGTTCTTGAAAGAGCTCATAGCATGCCGATGCCATATCGTCAAAATCGAATTGCCGCCGCTCTCTTTTTCGTTCTTCATAATGGCGGTACAGCCGGTGCACCCGCTTTTCCCATTCGTCTTCAAGGGGGATGCGCTCTTTCGGAAGGTAAGCGTTCTTCCAGTAGCCGATCTGCTGGATCGCTTGGTCAACGGGAAAATCCTTTTCATCAAGACCTTCTTCGGCCAGCGCCATTTTGATATACTGTTCTTTTTGCCATTCCCATTTCAATAAATGCTCGCCATTCCATTTATCCGGATCGTGATGATAGAGAATTTTATAAAAAAGGCTGTGGAATGTGCCGGTCACGATGCGGTTGACAGTGCGTTCGGCCAGTCCGTACTGGGAAGCCATCCGCTCCTTCATTTCCTTCACCGCTTTTGTCGTAAATGTCACAAGCAGGATGGCTGACGGCGGGACATCGAGCTTTTCGATCATATACGCCGCCCGGGCGGTTAATACCCGCGTTTTCCCGCTTCCGGCACCGGCCAGGACTAACAGCGGCTCCTCTGAAGCAGAAACGGCTTCAAGCTGTTTTTCATTTAAAGGGATATTCGGAAACACCTGCTCTGCCGCCGCTTCTGTCTCCGGAGCAAACGGAGTCGAAACAGCCGCTTCTCTCGGCGGCTCCCAATGTACCGTCTGCTGTGATTCTGCAATCGCTTTTCCTTGCGGCAGGCGGAAGACGCCGCTTTCCTGATAGTCCGCTTCTTTGATCTCTTCTGTTTGTTCTTTCAGATCTTCCGCTTCACATAGAGAAAAATCTCCGTTTTCTCTATGGAAAAATTGCGGCTCTTCATGAATCGTCAATTTCAGTCTGAGAGGTGTGCCGCAGTGTTTGCAAGTGATGCGGTCTTTTCTTGCCTCATCAAAGAGGAATTGAAGATGTTCTCTCGAATATTTATGTATATGAATGTCTCGGTTATTTAATCGGGCGCATTTCAAAAAGAGCACCTCCAACAATTGGTAGTCGTCCAGTTGTGAGACAACGTCTATCATATCAAATGAGATCCGTTTCAAACAGTCGATTTTTGGGAATGTAAGTGTGAGGGGGAGGAACGATGGGATATTTGCCGCCGGTTCACAATGATCAGTATAGACAATACGCCAATCGCAGCATCAACCGGAAATCAAATTATGCATATATACAAAAAACTGCCGATATTCCAAGCGAACGGGCTTACCGGGAAGTGGAGAAAAGAGAGGAAAATCTGTCCGCTTTCGGAAAGCGGCTGCAGGAAAAGAAGCGGAAAAAAGCGCTGAACCGCCGGGGCGGAGGCCGGAAAACGAGGGGAAACCATATCAATGAGTCTGTTTAACTGTCATGCCCATGAAAAACCCCGGCCGTTGAAGGCCGGGGTTTTCGTTATTTTTTGCGAAACTTTTTGAGCCCGAAATAGAGAATAATCAAGGCGGCAGCCGCGAACATGATCGGTGTTGTGTATGTCCGGGCGACATTTTCGACATGATCCCACTTGCTGCCCAGCTGTATGCCAAGGTAGACGAATAAAATCGACCACGGGATGATGGCGAGCACAGTCAAGCCGGTGAATTTCCAAATCGGCATTTTGGCGATGCCGGCCGGAATGGAGATGGCGTGGCGCACCACGGGGATGAACCGGGCTGAAAAGACAACGCCGCCGCCGTATTTTTCAAACCATTTTTCCGCTGTTTCGATATGATGCTTTTGGATGAATAAGTATTTTCCGTATCTATATAAAAACGGACGTCCTCCGTAGTAGCCGAGCCAATAAAGAAACAATTGGGCAATCGTTCCCCCGATGACGCCGGCGATCACGGCTCCGGTGATGGTGATCGTTCCGTTTGAGACCATGTATCCTCCGTAAGCGAGCACGATTTCACTGGGGATGATCTCGATCATTAAACCGATTGCAATCCCGAGGTATCCGAGATCGGTCAGCCACATTAAAATATCATTCACTATGCTTCCCATTTTCTTTTTTTCACCCTGCCTTTACACTTTCATCAGCCGAACTTTCAGGCCAGCTGCAGAAATGCCTGCCGCTATTGACGGAAACAAGCGAATGTTAAAACCCGCTCGGATGGGCTTTATGCCATTCCCAAGCGCTTTGAATAATGGTTTCTAAATCGCTGTATTTCGGCTTCCACCCGAGCTGTTCCTGCAATTTCCCGCTGTCTGCCACAAGCACAGGCGGATCTCCCGCTCTCCGCCCGTCCGTTTTTTTCGCAATGATTCGTTCTGTTATCGTTTCCGCAGTTTCAATGATTTCTTTTACGGAATGTCCGGCTCCTGTCCCTACATTATAAACATTTTGTTTCAGTCTGTCTTCATATATCCCGGAAAGAGCTGAAAGATGGGCCGAAGCTAAGTCCAAAACATGAATATAGTCCCTGATGCACGTCCCGTCCGGTGTCGGATAATCATCACCGAAGATGGAGATGGCCGCCCGCCGGCCCAGGGCTGTTTGCAGAACGAGCGGGATGAGGTGGCTTTCCGGATTGTGGTCTTCGCCGATGGCTCCGTTTAAGGCGGCGCCTGCCGCATTGAAATAGCGGAGGGCGGCCCACTTCACACCGTGCTTTTTGCCGACCCAATGGAGATACTTTTCAATCATCAGCTTTGATTCGCCATAAGGATTGACCGGTGCGAGCGGATCGGTTTCTTTAATCGGTTTGTTTCCGGTTATACCGTAGACGGCAGCGGTTGAAGAAAACACGATGTTTTTGATACCTGCACCGATAATCGTTTCAAAAAATGCACATGATTTCATCGTATTTTCCCTAAAGTAGTGCTCCGGCTTTTCGATTGATTCTGATACAAGGCTCTTTGCGGCGAAATGGATGACAGCATCGACCTCATGCCGCCTGATCATCGCTTTGACCAATTCGCTGTCGCTGATATCGCCTTCGTAAAAGTGGGGGGCATGAACAGCTTCCCTGTGCCCTGTAGACAGATTGTCAAGAACGACAGCGGCTATGTTTTGTTTTTTG
Source organism: Bacillus sp. z60-11 (assembly GCF_046464135.1). Classification (NCBI taxonomy): domain Bacteria; kingdom Bacillati; phylum Bacillota; class Bacilli; order Caryophanales; family Bacillaceae; genus Bacillus; species Bacillus sp. z60-11. The sequence goes on from NZ_JBIYSN010000001.1 coordinate 341,663, forward strand.
AGTTCGAGAACGGTGTGGCTGCCGATATATCCGGCACCACCGGTGACCAGCACTGTTTTCATCGCAAAGCTCCTTTCTGCATCTCCCTTTTTAAGACGCTTTCCAAGTAGGCTAACAGGTTTGGCCGCATTTCCTCGCGCATCAGGCCGATCTCCGTGCTCGCTTTAAAACAGCCGAGTTTGTCACCGATATCGAAACGGCTTCCTTCCAATTGCCGGGCACAAATGTTTCGTGTTCTGCAGATTTCCCTGAGTGCGTCGGTCAATTGGATTTCGTTTCCCGCGCCCCTTTTCGTATGTTCGAGCACCGGGAAGATCGCAGGGTCCAAAATATAGCGGCCCATCACCGCAATATTGGAAGGCGCTTCTTTGACCGAAGGTTTTTCGACGAGATCCTGAATATCATAGACTTTATTTTTTTGCACGGTCGTCTGGATGATCCCGTATTTGCTGACATCTGCCGGTTCAACCGTCTGAACGCCGATGACTTCTGTCTGGTATTGTTCATAGACATCGATGAGCTGCTGGAGAGCCGGCTTTTCCGAAACCATAATGTCATCGCCGAGCAGGACGGCGAACGGTTCATCACCGATGAAGTGACGTGCTGACAACACCGCAGCCCCGAGTCCGAGGGGCTCTTTTTGTCTGATGTAATGGATGTTTGCCATGTCGGCAATGTCCCGTATTTCCTTTAATGTTTCAGTTTTTCCTTTGTTTAATAGACTTTGCTCCAGCTCAACCGACCGGTCAAAATGATCTTCAATCGAGCGCTTATTTCTTCCTGTAATGATCAAAATATCTTCTATTCCTGATTGGACGGCTTCTTCGACAATATATTGTATGGCCGGTTTATCGACAATCGGCAGCATTTCCTTCGGCTGCGCTTTTGTCGCCGGGAGAAATCTTGTTCCCAACCCCGCTGCTGGGATGACGGCTTTTTTTACTTTCATATTCCTTCACTCCTGTTCATTTTTGTTTATCGATTTGTTTCCGGGTCCTGAAACACCCAAAGCCGGTTACCGGCAAAATTGACCGCCATGCCGAGAACAGTTGCTGCTATTTTGCTGATCACAAGGGACAGCCCCCTTTGTTGAAGAGCGTATAGAAGCAGAAAAGTCATGGCTGACGCTGCTAAATTGATGATGATAAATCGGAAAACTTCCTTTCCGTGGGCTTTTTCTTTGACTTGAAACGTCCATGTCCGATTCCAGATATAGCTGTTAGCCACCCCTGCCGAATAGGAGAAAATCTGAGCGATAAGGTAGGGGACATGGAGTGACGTCAGGAGGAAAAATACGCCGAAATCAATGAGTGTGTTTCCGACTCCGACGGTTCCAAAACGAAATAATGTGACGAGCTTCTGTTTGATCATAGCGGCATTCGATTTTGACCTCCCATCGGATTTTTAGCGCTTCCTTCAAAGCTTAAAAACAACTTTAATGGATAATGTTGAATAAACGATAAACAAAAGATGAACAAACTATGAAATGTTTTTCCGGGAAAAGAAAAACCGTTCCAATTTGACTTGGAACGATTACTTTTTCACCATTTTCACATGGGGAATATTCGCGTCTAAAAATTCCTCTGAAACGACTTTGTAGCCGTGTTTTTCATAAAATGGGACGGCCTGCGTCTGGGCGTTCAGCATAAATTGATGAGCCCCCTGTTTCCGGGCTTCCTGTTCGAGCGCTTCAATGATCAGGTTGCCTATGCCAAGCGAGCGGTGGCTTTTGAGGACGCAGATCCGTTCAAGCTTGCCGAAATCGTCGACAAGGCGGAGACGCCCGGCTCCGATCGGCTCTTTTCCGTCATAGATAACAAGATGTGAAGACTCTTGATCGAGATGATCCATTTCTTCTTCCGGAGATACGTTTTGTTCTTTGATAAATACTTTTTCTCTTACAAAAAATGCGTCTTCCAGCTGTTGTTTATTCTTCGCGATGACGGCTTCCACTGGGACTCATCACTCTCCTAAAATAAAAGTTTCATACACTGTCCACGAGCCGTTGTCCAATTGGTAAAGCAGGTGAAAGCGGTCAACGGTTTCTTCGTGTGACGCATCTCTCATTTTCAGCGAGCCGAGGACATCGGAATGCTCGTCATTTGACAGGTTTTGGGCGATCGTGACATGGGGAACAAACGCATATTCCGGTTTGTCTTCCAAAACGCCGCTGTACATTTTTTCGTGAAGCTCTGTCAGCTCCTCGTTCGGTTCGGCTTTCATGTAGATGACATTGTTCACGGGAGCGAAAGAGCTGAATTTCGTGATTTTGAGCGGGATCGGCTTGAGTTCTTTTGCCAGTTCTCGCAACTGCTGCACGACTTGGCCGATTTTTTCTTCAGACGCTTCAAAAGATGTTCTTAGTGTAAGATGAGGCGGGATTAAAGCGTAATTCGGATCATAGCGTTTTCGATAGGAATTTGCAATATCCTGAAGTTTTTTTGATGGAAATAACACAATACCGTATTTCATTTTGTTCCCTCCTTAAACAATTTATATGGTTTAGTATATCAAAGATAGGCCGATATACGGAGAGCTAGAGCATTTTTTTTAAAGCAGGGGTGATCAGAGGCTGCCAGTACGTCCACTTATGATCACCATCAAATGTTTCAAAGTCATAGTCCGCCTTCTTTTGTTGAAGCAAGTCTTTCAGTTTTTGGTTGGGCTTCGTAAAATCGAGTATTTGCTCATCTGTTGTGTGAACTTCGGTTTCTTTTGTGCCGATTTGGTGGCAGATGGAGATCAGCTGCAGGGAATCGGAGTGCAGCACCTTGTCCAATACATGGTCATCGACATAAGGGGACTGCATGATGACATTGCCGAACATATTCGGGTAATCAAGCGCTGTCATCAAGGAGACCGTCCCGCCGAGCGAATCACCAATCAGGGTCCGCCCTGATCCGACCTGGTATGTCGGATATTCACGGTCTGCGAAAGGAACAAGTTCATGTGCGAGAAAGCGTTTGTAAGCTTCAAACTTCGAGCCCTCCGGATGGTATGTAAGCCGTCTTTCCTGCACGTTTTTGTAAGGAACGCCGATGATGATGGACCGTTCGATTTCACCGTTGTTAAGCAGTTCCTCAAGCTGGCGGCTGATGCGGCCGAGCCGGAAATAGTCGTGCCCGTCCTGGGCGATGATGACATGGTATTTGTAGAGCGGGGAATAGGAGGCGGGCAGATAGACCAAAAGCTCCATTTCTTCGCCGAGCTCTTTTGAAAAAAGCTTTTTTTCCTGAATGACTCCTGTTTTCATAGCCAAGGTGAATTCCTCCAGAAATGATGTTGTGAACGTTTCCATACATTGTAACACGAATTTCACAAAAATTCTCTTGCGAAACGCAATTTTCGCTTATCAAAAAGGCCGCCGGAAATCGGCAGCCTTTCAGCGTTTTTTCTCATACCAGGGGGTGGACGGTCGATCCGCAGGATATCCGTATTGCTCGCGGTATCTTTTTCTTTCTTCTGTGAAATCCCACCAGCTTTTCCCGCTTCCGGGATTGTTGGCGTAATAGACGATACAGCGCAGCGCATCTTCTGCACAAGGGTCTTCCCAATAGCCTTTTCGCTTTTCGAGGCGGATGATCAAATCCGCACCTGTCTCATCTTTGATGTCAGCGAGCGAATAAAAGCCTAAATCGATGACCTCCTGAGCGATTTTCGGGCCGATGGAAGGAACCGTTTGGAATTGGGCGAGCGCTTTGATGTATTTGGCCCGCGCCATAGTTGAACCGAGCGCTTGAGCAAGGCTTTTCACTTCCATTTCCGCTGTGTCTTTTACTTTGACCTTGGCGGCTCTTAACCCGGAGCGTTCTTTGTCTGTAAGAGGAAGCTTCATATCAAAATCACCTTCATTCAAATATAGAGATCGAACATGCTGACTTGATAACCAAGCTGTTTTAAATAGTTGAACAGCTGGGCGCGGTGGTGGAAGATATGGGTGAGTGTTTCCGCCAGCCAGCGGCTTTGGGTCATGCCTTCTTCAAGATAAAACGGTGTTGTTTTCTTTGTTAACAATGCTTGATCTGACATGGAGACGAAATAGGTTTTCAATTGTTCAAAGCCTGTTTTCATGGCTTGCGTCATGTCATCCGCAGATTGGAAGTCCCCATAGCGGTTTTCAATGACAGCGATATCGCTTTGCTTTTTTTCCTGCATAATCGCCAGGTCTGATTCCGGTATGGCGGCAAGGTGGCAAGCGAGCTCTTTCAGACTGCGCATGTTGTCGGCGGGGCGGTAGGACCAGTCAGATTCCTTCACCTTTTCGAAAAGAAGGCATGTCGATCGCACCCCCGTTTCCATTTCGTGCAAGAGAACATCTCGCATTGTGTGAACAGCATTCATCAGCGTCACCCTTTCTACGTGAATATACCTTGATCTTACCACGCAATCCTGACAGCTTTTGTCATGGTTCGAAAAAATCAGCTGTAGCGCACCAAAAGCTCAGCCGCTTTTTGTTTTAGGCGCTCTTTGATTTCCGCCGGTTCGATCACAACAGCTTCAGCGCCTAAATTCCATAATAGGTCAGCAATATAGTCCATTTCCGCTGTTGGAATATCTGTATTGATCGAGCCGCTTCCGTCTTCATTCATGGCAACGATTTTCGCCAAATCAAGGTCAGACATCGCCTGTCTTACGCCGGCCGGTGTCAATTGTGCACATAAACGAACGGGGTCCGGACACTTGCTTTCAGAAGTCTGAATCCAGCTGAGAACGGATTGATATGGAAGAGAGAGGGCTTGTTCGTCTGTTGTTTTTTCCGCTTTGACAATGCGGTCTGCGCGAAACAGCCGGAAAGCCCGCCTTTTAAAACAGTATGCCGGCAAATACCAGAAACCATTCCAGCTGTATAAGCCGATCGGCTGTATTGATCTTTTCGTTTCTGCCGCTCCCTCATAATGGATGGTTAAAACGGATTGCTCTACAGCGGCATCCAGCAATGTGATTAAATGCTCTGCCGCCTTTGGACGATGCGGATTCCAGAAGACGATCCTGTCCTTCATCGCATCGATCCGCTTTTGCGTGTTTTCCGGGAGGTGATGATAAAATTTTTTTAAAACCGTCCTCGTTTCCGTTTCGAAGGGCAGCGAGCCAAAAAACTGCAAAGATTGATAGGCGAAAAACATGGCGGCTGCCTCAGATTCTGTGAAAAAAAGCGGGGGCAGCATCGGCTCATTCAGCAAATAATAGCCTCCATTGGCGCCTGTTTCGGAATAGATGGGGACACCGAGCGCGCTCAGCTCGTCCAAGTCCCGGAGAATGGTGCGGTAGGAAACCCCGAATTCGGCTGCAAGCTCCCCGGCGGTGAATTTTCGCTTTGTTTGAATGGTCATCATCAATTCGATTAATCGCTGTGTTTTAGGCATCGCTTCCTCCCACTGGCCGTTTTTTTCATCATACCACTATGTAGGCGGTCGAAAGGTAAAAAAAAGACTCTTGAAAAATGTCCTGAATTAGTTTAAAGTAAAGAACAATCAGAAAATTAAACAGATTTCTTATCACGAGAGGTGGAGGGACTGGCCCTTTGAAACCTCAGCAACCGGTCTGCACTGAACTTTGTCCAGTGTACCAAGGTGCTAAATCCAGCAAGCGAATGCTTGGGAGATAAGAAGAAGCGCATAATCCCCCTTCTTCTTATGAAGAAGGGGTTTTTACTTTTTAAAGGATGGTGTCATATGACTGAACATGTACAAACAACATTGGCGCAAATCGGAAACCGCAGTGATGAAATAACGGGAACCGTCAACCCCCCCGTTTATTTCTCGTCCGCCTACAGGCATAAAGGAATCGGGGAATCAACCGGATTTGACTATATCCGCACAAAAAATCCAACAAGACAGCTTGTGGAAGATGCGATCGCGAAACTCGAAGGGGGGACGCGCGGCTTTGCGTTCAGTTCGGGTATGGCCGCCATTCAGACGATCATGGCTCTGTTTCAAAGCGGAGATGAGCTGATTGTTTCCTCGGATTTATACGGAGGAACATACCGTCTGTTTGAAAATGAATGGAAGAAATACGGTCTGCGCTTTTTGTATGATGATTTTGCAGATGAAGACTGTATCAAATCAAAGATCACGGCGAACACAAAAGCGCTTTTTGTGGAAACCCCGACTAACCCGCTGATGCAGGAAACCAATATTCAAAAAGTCGCTGGAATCGCCAAAGCCCATGATTTACTTCTGATTGTCGACAATACGTTTTACACCCCGGTGCTGCAAAAGCCGATTGAACTGGGAGCTGACCTTGTTATCCATAGTGCGACAAAGTATTTGGGCGGCCATAACGACCTTTTGGCAGGGCTTGTCGTCGCCAAAGACGAAGAGCTGGCAGAAGAGATGTTTCAGCATCAAAACGCCATCGGCGCAGTATTGTCACCGTTTGACTCCTGGCTTTTGATGAGAGGCATGAAGACGCTGGCCCTCAGAATGAAGCAGCACGAGGAAAACGCGCGTGAGCTCGCGGCCTTTTTAAAAGAGCAGGAGGAAATTGCCGATGTTCTTTATCCGGGAAAAGGCGGCATGCTGTCATTCCGTGTCCAAAAGGAGGAATGGGTCAACCCGTTTCTTCAAAACCTAAAAACAATCTGCTTCGCCGAAAGCCTTGGAGGTGTTGAAAGCTTCATCACCTATCCGGCGACACAGACCCATATGGATATACCGGAAGAAATCCGCATCGCCGGCGGCGTCTGCAACAGGCTCCTTCGTTTTTCGGTCGGAATTGAGCATGCAGCGGATTTGAAGGATGACCTCAAGCAGGCATTGCAGAAAGTGAAAGAGGAGGCGGTTGGCCGATGAGTAAGGGAAATTGGACACTCGAGACAAAGCTTGTCCACAATCAGCATAAAACCGATGGAACAACAGGAGCCGTCAGCGTACCGATCCAGCATGCCTCCACCTTTCATCAAAGCTCATTTGACCAGTTTGGCGAATATGACTACAGCCGTTCAGGAACGCCGACAAGGAAGGCGCTTGAAGACGCGATCGCCGAGCTGGAAGGGGGGACGCGCGGCTTTGCGTTTTCTTCGGGAATGGCCGCCATTTCCACCGCTTTTCTGCTTTTGTCCAAAGGGGATCATGTCCTGGTCACAAAGGATGTCTACGGCGGAACGTACCGGATGATTACAGACGTGCTGAGCCGCTTCGGGATTGAGCACACATTCGTCGATATGACGGATTTAAATGAAATTGCTTTAAACATCAAGGAAAACACAAAAGTCATCTACTTAGAAACACCGTCAAATCCGACGCTCGGCATTACCGATATCACCGGCGTCGTCAAGCTGGCGAAAGCGCACGGCTGCCTGACGTTTCTCGATAACACGTTCATGACCCCGGCGCTTCAGCGTCCGCTTGAGCTCGGCGTTGATGTCGTGCTCCACAGCGCAACGAAATTTTTAAGCGGCCACAGCGACGTTTTATCAGGGCTTGCCGTCGTCAAAGACGAAAAGCTCGGGGAAGACCTTTATAAACTGCAAAATTCGTTTGGCGCGGTCCTCGGTGTTCAGGACTGCTGGCTTGTGCTGAGAGGGCTGAAAACGCTCCAGGTGCGGCTTGAAAAAGCGAGCAGGACGGCTCAGCAGCTCGCCGAGTTTTTCGTGAACCATCCTGCCGTCAAACAAGTGTATTATCCGGGACTGTCTTCACATCCGGGCGCTTCGGTTCACAAACAGCAGGCGAACGGCGCCGGCGCGGTGCTTTCCTTTGAGCTGGAGGATGCGGAAGCCGTCAAACAGGTTGTGGAACATGTCTCTCTCCCCGTCTTTGCCGTCAGTCTTGGAGCGGTAGAATCGATTCTCTCCTATCCGGCGAAAATGTCGCATGCCGCCATGCCGAAAGAGGAGCGCGCAAAACGGGGCATTACCGACGGACTTTTGCGACTGAGCGTCGGTGTCGAACATGCCGATGATTTACAGGCGGACTTCGCACAAGCCTTAGAAACCGTAACGGAGACGCTCTTCCGCACGTAGGAGACGAAAAAGCCGGGGATTCCCCGGCTTTTTTGCATCACAGAAGTGATGAAAACCATGTTCCAAGCATTGTTCCGACATAATTGCCGATCAGATAGCCGAACGTGCCGACGAGCATGATCGGGGCGATGAGCTCCCGCCAGCCTTTTGCAATTGCCATTGCAGCCGCCGTCGTCGGACCGCCGACAGAGGCGTTCGTCGCAAGCAAAACTTCTTCAAGCCGAAAACGGAGGATTTTTCCCGCTGCCAGCGAGACGAGCAGATTGGACATGGCAATGATAAAGACAAACGCTAAAAGGAGCGGAGCATTCATGAGGATGATCCGCAAGTCTGCGGGGATGCCGATCACCACAAAAAATAAATAAATCAAATAAGTGCCGATTTCCTGAGTACCCTTTAGCTTTTCAAACCAGCGCGGAAAGGCGAAGGTTAAGAAAAGCGTCAGCGTTGTCAAAAGCAGATACTGATCGCCGAGAATGCCGGAGATGAACTGGGCGAAAAACGACCCGCCGTCGGAAGCGAGCCGTTCTTTAAAATAAGCCGCCGCTTTCACGGAAACGACAACGATCGCAAAAGCAGCTCCCAGTCCTAAGGCGATATCCTGCAATGAGATTTCTTTTCGTTTCCAATAGGCTTCCGCCTCGTTTTGTCTCGGCGCCGCCGCTTTCCCTCCGGCAAAGCGATTTTGAAACCATTTCACCGCCGGTATGCCCATTAAAATGAAAAAGAGCAGCGCCATCATGAAGTTATCAGCGACAACTGTCGATGAAACAAATTCTCCAGGAGGGGAAAATTTCGCCGCCATCGCCGCGAAATTCACCCCTCCTCCAATATAGGAAGCACTGATCATTCCGCCGATTTTGTCAAGGTGTGGAATCTGCTCTTTAAAAAGAAAAAATGCGAAAATGCTTCCGATCATTGTACCGATCGCACTGATGCAAAACATAAACAGAAGCCGGCCGCTTTCCCGGAGAATTTTCCGGAGGTTGATTTGAAAAAGCAGCAATGGAATCGCCAGCGGAACGACATATGTCCAAACCGCGTCATAAACAGGCGATTCGGTCGGCAGGATCCCCACATTCGTAAACAGCATCGCCCCGGCAAGCGCCAGCACCGCGCCTGACACCGCCGCCGCCCAGCGAAACCGCTGCTCCAAATAAATGCTCACCGCCGCCCAAACCGCAATAAATCCCCAAAGCATCCACACATCATCCGCTGAAATGACTGAATTCATAAAACCCCTCCTGTCTTTATTTTGAATTATCTGATAATTATAAGTTGGAAGGCAGATTTGATCAATAGGGAACAGAAGAACACTGAGAGAACGATCCCATTAAGAATTGAAAGTTTGTGTTCAACCTCATTTTAGGTCTAAAGTATCTTTTTGAATTTCTCGAATTGTGAATCGATATGATCATTCCTGTCGTTTAGAGATTTGGAATGGACAAGAAGTTAATCGTTTTGGATCATTTTTATTTGCAGAAAAATTTGTATACTAAGTTCATGAAAGGAGGGTGAGAAAAACGGTTACAGTTGTTTTGTCTTAATGCAAATAGAGATGAATTGCAGAAATACATAAGTTAACGATGACGTTTTAGATGATGTTGGTGTCCAGGCAATCTTCAATGCAATTATCAATATCCTTCTGTAAAATGAATGGAAAGGAAGTTGAGAATGAAGAAAATCGCATATGTGCTTTTTTTGTCTGTTTTGGCTTTTGTCGGCTTAACACCATCAGCAAACGCAGCGGTCATCGATCATGACAAAGTGATAGGCTTCAAAGAAGTAACACCTGTTACCGTTACGCAAAAAGCGGCGAAACGCTTTCAGCCATATTTAAAGGTGGCCAGCGGATGTGTGCCCTTTCCCGCAGTAGACGCGCAGGGCAATACGAGCGGGGGATTAGAGCCTACCGGAGCGCCGGAAGGCCACTGCAGCAAAAGCGTCGGACAAGTATATTCGCGATCTGCGTGGTACAACGGGGTATGGGCCATCATGTATGCTTGGTATTTTCCGAAAGATTCACCGATCGCCTTAAAGCCATTTGGCCATCGACATGACTGGGAAGGCATCGTCGTATGGATTGACAACCCGGCCAATCAAAATCCGAAGGTACTGTCAATCGCCTATTCACAACACGGCAAATTTGCAAAAACAGCTCCAAACAGTCATATCATGGATGGCGATCGTCCTAAGATCAGATATGACGCTCCTCAATCACCGATCAATCACAGCTTATACGTTGACAGCGCAAAAGGCGGAATGCAGCCTTTAATCGGCTGGGAAGACTTAACACCTGCTGCAAGAAACGCATTGAATACAGCGGATTTTGGAAGTGCAAACGTTCCTTTTAATGATCCAAACTTTATGAATCATTTAGGGAAGGCTTGGTTTAGATAAAGAAATTTATTAGCCGGTTGGACAAACAGCTCATATCCATCCTTCAAAGACAAGATGTATTCTTGTCTTTTTTTAGTTGAAACCTTTAATTTCCATATGTGTATAAAAAGAAAGGAGGTGAAGAAGTGAAACAGAAAAAAAGAGAACAGCTTGTCCATCTGTTTCGTGTGTTGAATAAAAGAAGTCCTATCAATGCGGCAGTGTTAGTTGCTGAAGACGGTGACATTCTCTATCAAAACGCCTTCGGCTATGCAAACCTGGCAGATAAGCGTTTGTTACAGGAACATTCCTTATTTGAATTAGCATCGCTATCCAAGCAGTTCACCGCCTTGGGGATCCTTCAATTAGCACAGCAAGGGGCATTGAATATCGAGGATCCCATAGAACGGTGGATGACGGGATTCCCCTATCAGGGCGTAACGATTCACCATTTATTGACACATACGTCAGGGCTGCCCGATTATATGGAATGGTTTCTGCAACAAGATTGCTGTTAACCAAGATATCGTTGATATGCTGGTGAATCATCAGCCGCAACGCTATTTTGCCCCGGGTGAAGGTTGGCTGTACAGCAATACGGGATATGTGCTGCTTGCGGTTATCATTGAAAAGGCATCAGGTCTGAGTTTTGCCGAATATATGAAAAAAAGTATCTTTGAACCGGTGGAAATGCGGAACTCAAGGGTGTATAACAGAAGGCTTCAGCCTGAAACCATTGAGAACTATGCGTATGGATATGTGTATGACGTGCATACAGAACAGTACGTTCTGCCTGATGACCTTGAAGAAACAAAATATGTCTGCTATCTTGACGGGATTCAGGGGGACGGAACCGTAAACTCAACTATTCATGATTTATATTTGTTCGACCAGGCTTTATATACAGACCATTTAATCAATCAAGCCTCAAAAGAGCTTGCTTTTTCCCCCGCTTTTCTGAAAAACGGAGAGTCTGTAGATTACGGGTGCGGCTGGGTGCTTCGGGACAGTCCTGAAACAGGGCGAATTGTCGGTCACAGCGGAGGCTGGCCAGGCTATTCAACCGTAATGATCCGATATATCGATCAACGAAAAACCTTCATTTATTTGAGCAATGTGGAACAGGATGATGAATATGAACAGGCCATCTTTGAAGCCGTTGAAAATATCCTGTTTGACAAGGCCTGCAAAATCCCTGATCGCCCTGCCGATCAAAAGAAAAAAGAGATCGATCCGGCCATTTACAAAAGATATGTCGGAAGTTATTCACTTCAGGATGGCGCCGCCGCTCATGTGACAGTTGATAAGGACCGGCTTTATATGCAAATCACCGGACAGATCCGTTTTGAATGATTTCCAGCCTCGGAAACGCGCTTTTTCCTCAGGTCATTGTCTGTTGAAGTGGAATTTATTCTGGAGGATGGTGTGGTAACTCGCTTGATTATTTATCAAAATGGTGCAGAGGAAGAAGCGGTGCGGATAGTGGAATCAAACAGCAAGATATGACCGTTTTGCTTGAGCGTTTGGCGGCCTGGCTCTGTTGTCTGTCAGGAGGAAATTTATCGTTGGAGGTTGATTATGCAATATGGAGATATCTGTCCGTGATGAGCATCTTTCGGATATTCATGGTAAAGGTGCACCACTCTAAGGAGGTTCATGAGGCTGAACAAATTTAATTTTATAAAAAATAGTCATCATGAGTTTTATGAGCTAAAAGAAAACGATCTAATAAAAGCGGAAGATAGACTTGGTTTTCTATTTCCTAAAGAGCTCAGAGAATTTTATTTAGAGATTGGGTACGGGTTTATAAATGGGAATAATAATGCAATAAACAGATTTTTAGACCCCGCTACTATCGCAGATATCACTTTAAGGGAAGATATTTACGAATTTGACCCTGATTTAGATGGTATATATGAAGATGAAGACAAGCTTGTTTTTTATGAGGTAAATGAAGGTGTATATTTAACGCTTGATTTAAATGATCCCGATAAGTCTCCAGTATTCTTTTTTGATAAAAAAACAGCTGACTCTCTAGAGGAATTTATTAAAAAAGTTGATCAAAATGATCGATATTTTGAAGATATGGCGGATTAAATATTTTTTTGCCTTTCAAGACTTTCTTCCAAAAAGGAAAATGGGGGCACTTTTATGCTCGGTTTTGTTATACGTATATGTAGGAGCTGTTGTTTGGTACCTGAATGGCGGCTCTTTTTTATTCATAACGAGCCCTGGATGATGAATGTAGTGGCATGATCATTTTGAATGAATCGTTTATATAGCTACTGCTAAAATAACAGTAAAAACCAAGCAGAAAACATCTGCTCGGTTTAAAAACTAATACTTCGGCCAGCCTTTGGAATCCCAGTATAAATCATTGATCAGCAGCTTAGGCGCTCCATTGTCAAGCGCATCATAACCATGTCTGACGATGATGTTGCCGTTCACGATATCCGCGCCGCCTGGGCCCTTCCATTGGTCGTTTCCGGAGTCGAGGATTGTGCCTCCGCCTTCCGTCATTTTCTTGCCGCTTTTGTCATAGTAAGGTCCCGTAATTTTTGTTGAGCGGCCGTAAGCGATCTTATACGTGCTGTTCACACCTTGACAGCATTTATCGAACGAAACGAATAAATAATAGTAGCCGTTTTTATATGTGATAGACGGCGCTTCAACCGCTCCGCCATGGCTCGGCCTTGATGCGATGGAATAAACCTTCCCTGTAGGTTTCATCGTTTTTTTATCAAGCTTTGTCAGCTTGATGCCGCTCCAAAACGAGCCGAAGGACAGCCACGGATTTCCTTCTTTATCAATGACTAACTCAGGGTCGATCGCATTATAATTGTTAGCGGTCGTCGTCCGGGTGACAAGTCCGTCATCGCGCCAATTCCCGGAAGAGATTCGGTCTGTTGAAGCCAGTCCGATCGCCGAAGTATTCGAGCCGAACGCGGATACCGCATAATAAAGCCAATAGCGACCATTATAATAGCTGATATCAGGCGCCCATTGGTTTTTTTCATGGTTTGGCACGTACTGTTTCCACCATGATAATGGAGTTGTAAAAATACTTGGTGCTGCGCTCCACGTTTTTCCATCTGTCGATTTAATGACGCGGATTCCATTGCCGATACCAGTACCGAATGTATACCATGTATTTCCTTCTTTAATCATGGAAGGATCATGAATAATGTTGTCTCCTTTTGTATTCCAAAAAGCCGCTGATGTTGGTTCAGCTGCCGAAAAAATAAGCAGAAAAAATAAAATAAAACCAGAAATGATAGACTTAGCCACAATTGTTCTCCTTTCAAATTTCGATGTCCTTTAACAATCGGCCCTCCCTTTTAGAGAAATATTTCCCAACAACACGCATTTTATTTTAGCAGGGGTTCGCCCTCCCTCAATCAGACAAAGGACTTGTTTTTTAGTCCTGAAATAAAACTTAAAAACAAAAAAACAACTGTTGTTAAAAATCAATCAGTCAAATGTTATTTAATTACATAAACGTTACAGGATTAACATAATCGTTTTGGCCTAAGTTTAGAATGTTACGGATGGGGAGGAACTGGAACTTTTCAATTTCTTTGAGGAAAATGCAGGGGAAAACAATTAGAGATCAATTCATAGCCCTCCAGATGCCGGTTGAAGAAACGGCACTGGAACAGTGACCTTCTGCAAATTCAGACTTATTCGCAGGATTTTATATCCTAATGTAGATAAAGATTAAATGATGTGGGGCTTTTGGAAATAGTTCCACTGACATCATGTTGAACTAACTATTTCAGCACCAATACGAAAAAAGGTTATAAGAACATAAATTGAGGTTTTCCAAAAGTCCGTTGACAGACAGAACCACTATAATATTATCAATATATTATCAATAGCTATAAAAAAATATTTTTTGTACAATTATAATAAATCAAAATAATGTGCTGGCACATCTTATGGGGAAATACTGAAAAGATAAGAAGAGGAATCGCGAATGAAATATAGAGAATTAATCCAAGACATGACGTTAGAAGAAAAAGCATCATTAATGTCGGGAAAAGATTTCTGGCAAACTCAGAACATAGATCGTCTAGGTATCAGAAGCATGCTTCTGGCAGACGGCCCCCATGGGATTCGGAAGCAGGCAGTCGGATCAGAACAACCTGGGCTCAATGCCGGGGATCCTGCAACTTGTTTTCCAACAGCTGCAACGATAGCAAATAGTTGGAATGAAGATCTGGCCGAAAAGATGGGGGAGTATCTCGGAAAGGAAGCGGTTACGCAAAATGTGAATGTCTTATTGGGACCTGGTATTAATATAAAGAGAAATCCTTTATGCGGCAGAAACTTTGAATATTTCAGTGAAGATCCGTATCTAGCCGGAAAACTTGCCGCAGGTATGATTAAAGGTATTCAATCACAAGGAATCTCCGCTTGTGTGAAACATTTTGCGGTAAACAACCAAGAAGAAAGACGTATGACGATTGATGCAATTGTCGATGAAAGAACCCTTAGGGAAATCTATCTTACCGCCTTCGAAATTGCGGTCAAAGAAGGTAAGACTAAGTCAATCATGACGTCGTATAATCGGTTAAACGGAACTTACACGAATGAACATTTACATTTAATGCAGGGTATCTTGCGTAGCGAATGGGATTTTAAGGGGGTTGTTGTCACCGATTGGGGAGGAAGCAATGACCGAATTGCAGGATTGATTGCTGGAAATGAGTTGGAAATGCCGACTACTGCAGGAGAGACCGACCGGGAAATTCTCCAAGCAGTCAGAAGCGGTAAGATGAAAGAAGAAGTGTTAGACGAATGTGTTGATCGATTACTAGAGCTTATTTTTACTACAAATGAGGTATTTAATAAACCTCACTCCGAATTTAATGTGGAAAAGCATCACAGGGTTTCGCAGAAGGCTGCCGAAGAATCAATAGTCCTTCTTAAAAATGAAGACCATATCTTACCCATCCGGTTTGGCAGAAAAGTTGCCGTAATTGGGGATTTTGCCAAAGATGCCCGTTACCAGGGAGCAGGGTCATCTATCGTTAATCCAACAATACTGGATCACACTCTCAACTGTTTCGAGGAGTCTGGAATTGTCAGTATCGGCTTTGAAACCGGCTTTGAACGATACGGGAAGAGAGATCAGAAGAAAATCGAAAAAGCATGTGAACTCGCCAAAAAAGCGGATGTTGTTCTTCTGTATATTGGTCTGGATGAAGTGACAGAGGCTGAAGGTTTGGATAGGCATTGTATGAAGATCCCAAAAAACCAGATCGATTTATTGAACGCGTTAAATGAAGTAAATCCGAACATTGTGGCCGTTCTTTCTTGCGGTTCTGTGGTGGAAATGCCATGGATTAATAAAGTAAAAGGCCTTGTACATGGCTATTTAGGCGGACAGGCGGGAGCAAGATCCATCCTTAGAGTGTTGTCAGGTGATGTGAATCCTTCCGGGAAATTGGCTGAAACCTATCCAATTCGCTATGAGGATACACCTTCCTACCATTTTCCAGGAAAGGAAGTGAGCGTTGAATATCGAGAAGGTCCATTTATTGGCTACCGTTATTATGATACAGCTGAGCTTAATGTTCTATTCCCTTTTGGATTTGGGCTTAGTTATACAACTTTTGAGTATTCCGATATTCAGGTTAATCATGAGGGTGTCAGTTTTAAAATAACAAATACCGGGAAAATTGCCGGGATGGAGATTGCACAACTCTATGTGGGGTGCAAATCCAAGGATATTTTCAGACCGAAAAAGGAATTAAAGGGGTTTTCCAAGATTTTCATCAATGCAGGTGAAACAAAAACAGTAACGATCCCTTTTGATGATAAAACATTCCGGTATTTTAATATTAAGACGAATAACTGGGAAATCGAAGAAGCCGAATACGACATTATGGTTGGCGCATCGTGTACCGATATCCGATTAGCGGATACCCTTTTTGTAGAAGGTACAGGCGCGCCTCTTCCATACGACAAGGAGGAACTGCCAACCTATTACTCCGCAAATGTACATAATATCAGTCTGGAAGAATTTGAAACCCTGTTGGGAGGGAAGGCTCCCAACCCGAAATGGGACCGGACAAAACCGTTGGGCTACAACGATACTATAGAACAGTGCCAATATGCAAAAGGGGTTTCAGGAAGACTTATTTATTTTGCGATCATTTTTGTTCATTGGTTTTTGCGAAAAATAGGAAAAAGAAGTATTGCCAATTTGATTATGATGTCATTCTATCACATGCCATTCAGGGGAATTGCCAGAATGACAGGCGGGATCGTAAATATGCCGATGCTGGATGGGATCTTAATGATTGTAAATGGTCGTTTTCTTAAAGGGCTTGTTCATATATTGAAAGAAAGAAGCAAGATGAAAAAGAGCCGTAAGACAGGAAATATAGGGAAGAGAAAATTATGAATAAAGAGGTATTAGAATATTTCATCAAAGTCTATGAAAAGAAAAGTATTACTGCTGCCGCTAAAGACTTATTTATTACCCCACAAGGGCTCAGTAAGACGATTAAACAACTTGAAATGGATTTGGAGGCAAAATTGTTTATTAGAGGGTCGCATGGAATGGAAGCGACAGAATGCGGTGAATTATTGTTTGCCCGAGCTAAACATATCTGTTATTTAATGGATGACTTGGTGAAAGAGATTAGTATAATGAGCGGTAAAGATGGCATATTAAATGTCGTGGTTACCTTCTCAACAACGATAATGGTTCCTGCAGAAATTCTGTTTGCCTTTTCGAATCAGTATCCCGATATCCAGATGAAATTAAGAGAGCTGCCGGATGAATATCCTTTAGGTGACTTGTTTCAAGAAGAAGCAGAAGTAGGCTTAATCATGGGCAGTGAAGAAATTGAAAATTGCGACTGCGATTTGATAGGAACCGGAGAAGTTGTAATCCTTGTTTCTAAAAGGCATCCCCTGGCAGCTAAAGACGTGATCTCCATAACTGATTTACAAAATGAAACGTTAGTGATTAAATCTGTTGAAAAGGGGAAGGAGCACAGCTTGATCGATAAATGTTTGGAACATGGCTTCACTCCGCATATTGTTCATGAGTTTGGAAATATTAAAACGGCTCACTCCCTTTGTGAGGCAAACGGATATGTTGCAGTATCCGTGGACTTTGTTGAAGAGGCGCATCATGACGATAGGCTTAAACTCGTTCGATTGAAGGAAAAAATCCCTCAGAATATTTACCTGGTCAGCAGGAAAAGAGACATAGAATCAAAGTCCGTATCTTTATTCAAAAATTATATAAAGGATTATTGCAAAGATAAAGTTGAGCGGTTTTGATGGGCGAACAGCCAGTTAAAACGGCTTTTTTTTATAATCAACGAAAAGTTTATGCCCCGGAACTTTTCGTTGATATGCACCGTTTGATCTATATGGTAAATTCAAGTAAAGCAATTAATTTAAGCGCGCCCACAATTAAATGCTAAGTATGTAAGCGTATTCAGTTCGAGTAGCTAAATTGACATAGTCCATATAGTCCGCTTACTAAGTTTAATTAAATGGTGGAGGAAAAACATGAAAAAAACGAAAAAAATATCAAAGCCCGCAGCCATTATTTTATATATAGTAAGTGCGGTGCTGATTATAGGGGTTATTGTAGGGGATATTTATGCCAAAAATTATTCGCAGATTATCTCAATCTATTTAAGTCATCCGACCAGCAAAATTGTCACTGATGATAAAGATAAGGAAGACAATGAATATTATAAGAGTTCGTTTGCTTCTGCAGACAAACAGAAAGCTCGCGCAGAAGAGGTAGTGCAGAAACTTGTAGAAGAGGGCATTGTGCTGTTGAAGAATGAAAACAATGCATTGCCGCTTAAGTCTAAGGGAAAAATTACTGTTCTTGGTCAGAACTCAGTTGACCTCGTTTATGGAGGCGGCGGTTCCGGTTCTGTTGAAACTGCAAAAGTACCGGATTTGAAGGCTGTGCTTGCACAATCCGGATTCGAAGTCAATAAAACGCTTTGGGATTTCTATCAGACCGGCGCAGGTTCTTCTTATCGAAAGAAAACACCGGACATAGAAGGGAAGGGATCTTTTGAGGTAAATGAAGTTCCGCGGAGTGTGTATACCGATAAGGAAATCAATAGCTTCAAAGATTACAATGACGCTGCACTGGTTGTGATCGGCCGATCCGGTGGAGAGCACTCTGATCTTGCAACCGACAAGCTTTCTACAGGATATCATTATCTTGAAATTGACAACAATGAAAAAGACATGCTTAAGCTTGCAAAAGAAAACTTTGAAACTGTTGTGGTTCTAATCAATTCATCTAACCCTATACAATTAGGCTTTTTAGATGAATATAACATTGATGCTGCTATTTCGGTCGGTGCTCTGGGACAGACCGGTGCATATGCAATCGGTGAGGTATTGAATGGAAGCGTCAATCCATCGGGAAATTTAGTTGATACCTATGCGTATGATGCATTTAGCTCTCCTGCAATGGCTAATTTCGGGAATTACAAAATAGCTAACAGTCAAGTTGATAAGGGCAATTCATACATGGTTTACGGTGAAGGCATTTATGTCGGATATAAGTATTATGAGACTCGATATGAGGATGTAGTCCTAGGTAACGAAAAGGAAATCGATTACAATTATTCCGAGCAGGTTCAGTTCCCATTCGGATATGGTCTTTCATATTCGCAATTTAAGTGGTCCGATTATCGAGTAAAGGAAAAAGATGATAAATATGAAGTTTCTTTAAAAGTGATGAACACGGGTTCTGTTCCGGGAAAAGACGTTGTTCAGATTTATATGCAATCCCCTTATACAAAATATGACAAAGATAACGGCATTGAAAAGGCGTCTGTTGAGTTGGTAGGATTTGCAAAAACTTCGGAAATGAAAGCAGGCAAGTCAGAAACCGTTACGATTGAAGTGGATAAAGAAGAAATGAAAACATACGATGCCAACGGCAAAGGGACATACATTGTGGATGCTGGAGATTATTATTTCACAGCAGGTGAAAACGCACATGATGCCTTGAATAACATACTCGCAGCAAAGGGTAAAACTACTAAAGACGGTATGGATTATGATGGTAATCCGGCATTAGTACAGAATTTTACTGTTGATACTCTTGATTCTACAACTTATGCGGAGTCTGCAGTAACGGGTAATAAAATATCCAATCAGTTTGATGATGTTGACATCAAACATTATGATTCTTCTTTTAAATATCTTTCCAGAAAGGATTGGAAAGGTACATGGCCTTCCACCTATGAGGATGGTTCCTTAACCGCATCAAAGGAATTGCTTGACGATCTTGCCATCTCATACACCGAAGACAAGGATGCTGTCATGCCTGAAACAGGTGTCATTAGTAAAGAATTTGGAGAATTAAATGCTGCCATGTTTATAGGACGTGATTATGACGATAAACTTTGGGATGTCTTGCTGAATCAACTGACTGTTGATGAAATGACTAAACTTGTCAGAATGGGCGGGTATGCCACTGTACCGATTAAATCAATCAACCTACCCGGAACGTCAAATTTGGATGGCCCTGCAGGAATCTCCAATACGCTTGTGGGCGGAAATAAACAGGGGATGGCTTATCCGGCGGAAGTCGTAATGGCTTCGACATGGAATGTGAAACTCATTAAAAAAATGGGAGAATCAGTCGGGGAAGATGGCATTAGAAATGAGGTTGCAGGTTGGTATGCTCCAGGTGTTAACACTCACCGCACCCCATTTGGTGGAAGAAATTTTGAATACTTCTCTGAAGACGGCTTTCTATCAGGTAAGTTAAGTGCAAGTGAAGTTAAAGGTGTTCAATCAAAAGGCACTTTTGTATATATGAAACATTTTGCACTGAATGATCAGGAAACGAATCGTCTAGGCGGCGCCATGTTTGCAAATGAACAGGCGATGCGCGAAATCTATTTAAAACCCTTTGAAACCACTGTCCGTGAAGGAGATGCTCGCGGTGCTATGGCAGCCATGAATAGAATTGGGGCTCGTTGGGCAGGCGGCCATAAAGGCCTTATGACGGAAACTCTTCGAAATGAGTGGGGCTTTAAAGGTACTGTCGTAACCGATCAGGCATCCCTCTCTCACTTCGCCTACCAGGATCTGAGAGAAGGAATTGAAGCTGGAACCAACCTCTGGTTGAACACAGATTCCAAACTGTGGAAGCTGAGTAATGATCAGTTAACTCCTACAGTGGTCAATCATTTAAGAGAATCTGTTCACAATATTCTCTATTCCATTGTCAACAGCAACGCTATGAATGGAATATCTACAAGTTCCAGAATTGTTGAAATTACGCCTTTATGGCAGTACTGGCTGATTGCTGCAAATGTTGTCATTCTACTTGCAGCTCTTGCGATCATTGTATTCGTCACTAGAAAACTGAAAAAGCAGAATAAAGTCAATATTTCAGCCTGAAAACGTTTGAATATAAGTTTCATTAAAAAATAGACTGATGAATTGTACGATCAAAAACAATGTTTCGGCAGTACTTCTGGGTACTGCCGAAACTGCAAAAGAGGAATCGAGATGAAACATAAAGATTTAATTAGAAAGATGACATTAGAAGAAAAAGCATCTTTAATGTCAGGCAAAAATTTTTGGCAAACCCAGAACATCAATCGCCTAGGCATTAATAGTATGTTTCTTGCCGATGGCCCCCATGGAATTCGCAAACAGGCAGCAGCTGCCGACCATTTGGGACTGAATCCCAGTATTCCGGCGACTTGCTTTCCAACGGCTGCAACGATTGCAAATAGCTGGAATGTGGAGCTGGGAGAGAAGATGGGTGAATATCTGGGGGAAGAAGCTGCAGCCCAGAAAGTGAATGTCCTTCTTGGGCCTGGGGTCAACATGAAGAGAAGCCCATTGGCAGGAAGAAACTTTGAGTATTTCAGTGAAGATCCGTATCTGGCCGGAAAACTGGCCGCGGGAATGATTAAAGGTATTCAATCAAAAGGGGTAGCAGCTTGTGTGAAGCACTTTGCGGCAAACAATCAGGAAGAAAGACGTATGGCGATCGATACTATCGTCGATGAAAGGACGCTAAGGGAAATCTATTTGACCGCATTTGAAATCGCTATTAAAGAAGGTAAAGCAAAGACCATGATGTCTTCCTATAATCTGTTAAATGGTGCTTATACGAATGAGAACATCCATTTGATGCGGGATATCCTCCGGGATGAATGGCATTTTCAAGGGGTTGTTGTGACCGATTGGGGCGGAAGCAATGACCGGGTTGCCGGATTACTTGCCGGTAATGAGCTGGAAATGCCATCGACTGCAGGGGAGACCAATGGGGAAATTGTCGAGGCTGTTAAAGGGGGAGAAATTAAGGAAGAAGTTTTGGACGAATGTGTAGACAGATTACTGGAGCTTATTTTTACAACGGAGGCGGTTTTCGAGGCGGAACATAAAGAGATTGATGTGGAAAAGCATCACAGAATGGCGCAAAAGGTTGCAGAAGAGTCGATAGTTCTATTGAAGAACGAGGATCACATATTACCGCTGAAAAAAGGAAAAAGAGTGGCTGTGATCGGAGATTTCGCGGAGGAAGCGCGATACCAAGGCGCCGGCTCCTCTATTATTAATCCTACTAAACTAGACAGAACACTAGATTTTCTAGATCAATCAGGAATTGACAGTATCGGATTCGAACCTGGCTTTGAGCGCTATGGAAAGAAGAATAAGAAAAAAATAAATAAAGCGTGTGACCTTGCAAAAGAGGCGGATATGGTTCTTTTATATATAGGTCTTGATGAAGTAACAGAAGCCGAAGGACTTGATAGACAAAACATGAAGATTCCAGAGAACCAGATTGAGCTATTACATGCATTATATAAAGTAAACGCAAATATTGTTGCCGTTCTGTCTTGCGGTTCCGTGGTGGAAATGCCATGGATTGATAAAGTAAAAGGGTTGGTCCATGGGTATTTAAGTGGGCAGGCTGGTGCTAGTGCCATATTGCGGGTATTGACTGGTGAGGTCAACCCGTCCGGTAAATTGGCGGAAACCTATCCGATTCGCTATGAGGATACGCCTTCCTTTTATCATTTCCCTGGTAAAGAGATTAGCGTTGAATATCGGGAAGGTCCCTATATTGGCTATCGCTATTATGATACGGCGGGTGTGAAGGTTCTCTTTCCATTTGGATATGGGTTGAGCTATACAACATTTGAATACACGGATATTCAGGTTGATATCGAAGGCGTGATGTTTAAAATAACAAATACCGGTCATATCGCCGGAATGGAGATCGCACAACTGTATGTAGCATGTAAATCCAAGGCGATATTCAGACCGAAAAAGGAATTAAAGGGATTTGCAAAAATATTGTTACAACCCGGAGAAACCAAAACCGTAACCATTCCTTTTGATGATAAAACCTTCCGCTATTTTAATGTGAAGACAAATAAATGGGAAATTGAACAAGCTGATTATGAAATTTTGATCGGTGCATCAAGTGCAGATATCCGTTTAAGAGACACTATTTTTGTGGAAGGTACAGGTGCCCCCATTCCATATGACAATGAGAAACTTCCTTCCTATTATTCAGGTCATGCAAACAATGTCAGTGAAGAAGAATTTGAAAACTTGCTTGGATATAAAGTTCCTGAATCCAAATGGGATCGAACAAAACGACTGGGGTACAACGATACCATTGCACAGTGCCAGTATGCCAGGGGGGCATTTGGGAAATTGGCGTTTTACTCGATTATCTTTACCCACTGGTTTCTACGAAAAATAGGAAAAAGAAGCACTGCAAATCTCATGATGATGTCTATATATCATTTGCCGTTCAGGGGAATTGCCAGAATGTCAGGAGGAATCGTCAATATGCCAATGGTCGATGGTATCTTGATGATGGTGAATGGCCGATTTTTTAAGGGGGCCAGTCATGTGTTAAAGGAAAGAAAAAAGGTGGTAAAGTCCGCTAAATAAATAACCCCAGCAGAAACAGCGGCAAAGGAGATGTAAAATTGAATGGGTAACACCGATACAAAAAATAAAAAATTAGTTGCAGGAACCGCAGGTTTTTGGAATTCTTATAAAGAAAGGCATCCAAATATTGCCCAATTCCTTTTGTTTTTTATGATAAGTAATGGTGTGACTTTACTGCAGCTTGTTTTGATGCCTATTTTTAAAAGTTTATTCGAACATACGTCATTGGTTTCAATTAGTTTTAAAGTGTTGCAGTTTGGTCATAACTTTGATGGAACGCCTTATTATGTATTTGACTATGCAGCCGGCTCGCTTACCGCAGGCGGCGGGGGCGGGCTTGCCTATTTCCTTGCAGTCCAAATCACAATTGCGATAGCGCAGATTATCAACTTTTTTGTCCAAAGAAATATTACATTTAAATCAAACAGCAACATTTGGAGAGCGGCGTTTTGGTATCTTGTCGCATACATTGTCATCACGATAGGTGCGGCGGCGGCCCAAGGCTTCTATAAAGCGCCGATATATCATATGTTTATGAATACATGGGGCTCAACCGGTGAAACAGCAGCTGATATTATTACAATGATAATTAACAGCGGAATATCTTTTTTGGTATTCTTCCCGATTTTTAAAATTATTTTTAAACAAGAACCTGAAAAATAGGCAAAGAAAAGGTAGTGAATGTAATGAAATTATTATCAGTAGTTATTCCTTGCTATAATTCACAAGAATATATGAGGTATTGCATCGAGTCTCTATTGCCCGGGGGCGATGACGTAGAGCTACTGATAGTTAATGACGGCTCCTCAGATCAAACAGCAGACATTGCCAATAAATATGCAAAAAAATATCCAACCATCATCAAAGCAATTCATCAGGAAAACGGAGGACATGGAGAAGCCGTAAATACGGGTATCCGAAATGCTTCCGGATACTACTTAAGGTAGTGGACAGTGATGACTGGGTAGATACTCGGGCATATCTAAAAATACTTGAAAAGATACACGACTTTATAACAAGAGAAAAATCAGTGGATATGATGATTAGCAATTTTGTTTATGAAAAAGAAGGCACAAAATACAAGAAGGTTATGAAATATGAAAATGTCCTGCCGGAAGGAACCATTTTCACTTGGAATGATATAGGGCAATTCCGAAAAGGACAGTATCTTTTAATGCATTCTGTTATTTACAGAACGCAGCTGCTGAAAGAATGCGGTCTTGAACTGCCTAAGCATACGTTTTATGTGGATAATTTATTTGTATACAGACCACTTGAACATGTACAGAAAATCTACTATATCAACGTTGATTTTTATCGGTATTTGATCGGCAGGGAAGACCAGTCGGTGAATGAGCGTGTCATGATTCAAAGGGTTGACCAACAGATTAAAGTTAACAAGCTTATGATAGAACAAGTGAATCTGGAAAACGTGACAAGTCAAAAGCTCCGAGAGTATATGCTTCACCATCTGGAAATCGTTACGATCGTTTCTGCCATTTTATTAATACGTTCAGGAACAGCAGAGAATCTGAAAAAGAAAAAAGAATTATGGGAGTATATTAAAGAGAAGGATATAAATTTTTATTACCATCTCAAATACGGGATTTTGGGTCGGACCATTAACTTACCCGGCCGGGTTGGACGAGGGATTTCCGTGTCGGTATACAAAATCTCGCAAAGATTGGTCGGATTTAATTAATTGAAGAATGAAAACAGCTTATAAGAAATAAAAATCATAGAAAGTCATTTTTGTAATAAAAAAATCAATGAAAAAACTCTTAGGAGATCGACTTTTATGAAACCGAAATATGATTTTTTGATTGTAGGCGCGGGTCTATATGGAGCCGTATTTGCCCACGAAGTAAAAAAAGCCGGAAAATCATGTCTCATAATTGATAAACGCGGCCATATTGCTGGCAATATTTATACGGAGAAAGTGGAAGATATACAGGTGCATAAATATGGGGCCCATATTTTCCATACAAGCAATAAAAAAATCTGGGATTATGTTAACCGGTTTACCGAATTCAACAGATATATCAATAGTCCAATCGCTAATTATCATGGTGAAATTTATAATCTGCCGTTTAACATGAACACGTTTAACAAGATGTGGGGCGTTGTAACACCAGATGAAGCAAAGGAAAAAATCCGACAGCAATGCAAAGACCACTTTGTGGAAGATCCGCAAAACTTGGAAGAACAAGCTATTAATCTCGTTGGACCGGATATTTATGAAAAACTCATTCGCGGATACACCGAAAAGCAGTGGGGGCGTCCATGCACAGAACTTCCTGCCTTTATCATTCGCAGGATACCGGTAAGGTTTACATATGACAATAATTACTTTTACGATACCTATCAGGGAATACCAACTGACGGGTATACGGCTATGGTTGAGCGAATGATAGAAGGAATTGAGGTAAAGCTCCATACAGATTATTTGGAGGATAAAAACTATTGGAACAGTGTTACAGAAAAAGTAGTTTATAGCGGACCTATTGATGCTTATTTTGATTATAAATACGGTGTTTTGGGATACAGAAGCTTGCGGTTTGAAACTGAGGTGTTGGAAATGCCTGACTACCAAGGAAATGCGGTCGTTAATTATACAGACCGAGAAACTCCTTTCACACGTATTATTGAACATAAGCACTTTGAATTTGGAACACAGCCTAAAACCATCATAAGCAAGGAATATGGTATGAAATGGCAAATAGGAGATGAACCTTATTATCCGATCAATGACCGTAAGAACAGTGGATTGTATCAAAAATATAAAGCGTTAACCGAATCAGAAAACAATGTCATCTTCGGCGGCCGTTTAGGTGAATACAAATATTACGATATGGACAAAGTTGTCGGGGTTGCTTTGAGAAAAGTAAGAGAAGTCTTAGGCTAATGTTTCCAGACAGCTCTTTTTGTTAAAGAAGAAGGAATATGTATTCAGTTCCGCTATTGTCGAATGGTGAAAAAAACAAAGCCTGCAACAGATAAATCATAACATCTTAAACTTAATCAAGGAAACGATTGGCTTTGTGAATAAGGAAGGAAAAAAGATGAAAAAATTAATCGGAATTGATTTAGGCGGCACTACCGTAAAATTTGCTATTCTCACGGCAGAAGGGGAGATTCAACAAAAGTGGAGCATGGAAACAGATGTTCAAAATAAAGGGGAGAATATTATTCCCGAGATTATTCATTCCATTAATCACCGGTTAAATTTATACGGTCTGTCGGCTGATGATTTTTTAGGTATCGGTATGGGTTCACCTGGAGCCGTCGATATCGAAAAAGGAACTGTTAGTGGGGCATTTAATTTAGGCTGGAAAACGCTGCAGCCAGTTAAAGAAAAGGTTGAAGCTGGAACCGGAATTCCTTTCTGCATCGATAATGATGCGAATGTCGCCGCATTAGGAGAGCGTTGGAAGGGGGCGGGTGAAGGTTGTGCCAATTTAGTCTTTATTACGCTTGGCACAGGTGTTGGCGGAGGTGTGATTGTTGAAGGCCACTTAATTCATGGAAAAGGGGCTGCAGGAGAAATAGGCCATATGATTGTGGATCATGATGGTTATCCATGTACATGCGGCAATCGCGGTTGTTTGGAAACCGTAGCTAGTGGAACAGGTGTGGTTCGATTAGCGCGGGATTTATCAGAAGAATTTGCTGGTGAATCAAAGCTGAAATGGTTAATTGATGACGGTCAGGAAGTAACGGCTAAGATTGTTTTTGACCAAGCAAAACAAGATGACAAATTAGCACTCATGGCAGTAAATAAATTTTATTTTTACTTAGGATTTGCTTGCGGGAACATCGGGAACTTATGGAATCCTGATGCAATTGTGATTGGAGGCGGCGTATCCGCTGTAGGAGAAACCCTTCTAAAGGGAATAGAGGAATACTTCCATGAATTTTCCTATCCACATGTCCGAACCAGTACAAAAATTAAACTAGCGCAGTTAGGAAATGATGCAGGAGTCATAGGGGCAGCCTCGTTAGTCAAAACTCGGAAGACTAAGAAAACAATAGCAGGCAAAGCTAAATAACAATGCGGTTACCCTCATTGTTATTTATTTTATGATTCAGAGCTGCAATTGCTGTTGTTTAAAAATTCCCAAAATAAAACGTCAGTTTCGCGAAAAAAACTTTGACGAGATTTTTGGAAATGTTGAAAGAAGGAGCACCTTGCGGGAGAATTCGAATTGGTTTTAAAGGTTTTATTCATGAAACTAGTTTATAGTTGATTTAGTGGGTTAAAATTGCTAATATGAATTTGAATATAGACGATTTATAATCTTCCGCGGCGTGATGCATTTCAAAATGAAAAGCGCGCCAGATGTATTTCTCCTTTAAGAAATGCATAAAATAAAAAAGACCCGACTGCGCCAACAGTCGAGTCGCGTGTACAAAGCGGCCCAACAAGGGCTTGGCTCAGTCATTTTAAAATAGACTTTCCCTATGAACTTTACCAGGGCTCAAGGGAAGTCTATTTTTCTTTCTTCGACAACACGGCAATTAACATGCCAAAAGCAATCATTAGCGAGATTGTTTCGTATGTTGTCATAAGCATCACCCCCTTTCATAGGGGATGAGCCAGCTTCCCTTGAGTGAGCCCAAACTTTGTACAAAGAATATTTTACCATAACTCTTTCAAACACTGAGGCTGTTTTTTGTTAGAATGATGAGGTGGGATAGAGGAGTATTGAAGAAAAAAATTAAACGCAAAAACGGCAGAAAATCCGTTGAATATCAACGTTTTCCTGCCGTTTCGATTCGGTATGATTCCGACTGGGCTCGAACCAGCGACCTCTACCCTGTCAAGGTAGCGCTCTCCCAGCTGAGCTACGGAATCATGGTATGTAACACTGGGTATTTGTCTTACTGACAAGTTCTATTATATGTGGGTTTAATCAATTCGTCAACTGTTTTTTTGATTTTTTTGTTCATCCTTTTAAAAAGCTTAAAATCGTAAGCAAACGGCTGGAACTTTTTCAGCCAGCCGGATTTCCGTAAATGATAATGAAAATAACAAGATACAGCAAGCACCAGAGGGGGAGACGATGTTCATCTTTCCAAATGATTGACACGCTTAGCATGCTCTGTTTGGCTATTTTTTTGTTATCAAACTGGTTTGCGAAATCAATGATCAAAAGCGGTTTTCATTCATTTTCATGTTCCTTGTGACGTTGCCAAGTCTATAAATATGTTTTGCGGTTTTGCTTTCTAAGAAAACAGGGCATCCATTCGCGAAAGCAGACGTTTCCTAAATCGGGTCGAAGCAACAGGTCTAAAAAGAATTTTTTTCCTTTTTATCGTTCGTATGATATCTTTATACATAGAGTCTGGAAAACATACAATTTCCGAGGGGATCAATTGCGAGTTTTGGAAGTTGACAAGAAGGTGTCAGCTTTGATGATTGGATGAAAAACAATGCGGAAAAGGATGGATTAAACATGGCAGACAGCCCGTCTACGGTCAAAGGGTTAATTTTTCAAACGCATATCTACAGGTTAAAGGAATTAATGGCAAAAATGCTGGATGGAACAATTTCAAAAGAAGAGCGCCGGGAATTGGTGAGACTTCATGAAGATTGCACCGACATGATGCATCTGTTTGCAGATACAAATTATTCGCTTGAGGGGAAAGAATTGATTCCGGAAGATCAAGCCATAAAAATAAACGCGCTTTTAAAAAAGCTGTATGACAAGAATGTAAAAGGGTTGTTAGATGAGTAAAAAGAGTCGAAGCCAAGCTCTAAAGATGGTTTTATTTTTGAAAAGAGGGCATAGAGATGAAATCTGAAAAAGAAAAAATGCTGCAAGGAGAGCTTTATCATGCAGCTGATCCAATTCTGGTCAAAGATAGGCAGAACGCCCGCAGAATTACGAACCAGTTCAATCAGCATGCAGAACTGGATGAACATAGAAAGGCGGAGCTGATCAAAGAGCTGTTCGGGTCAACAGGAAGCACGATTCACATCGAACCGTCATTCCGCTGTGATTACGGCTATAACATCCATGTCGGTGAACATTTCTTTACCAACTTTGACTGTGTATTTCTCGATGTTTGTGAAATCAGAATCGGTGATCACTGTTTAATGGGGCCTGGTGTTCACATCTATACAGCCATGCATCCGCTTGACCCGACTGAAAGAATGAGCGGTGCGGAGTCGGGAAGTCCGGTAGTCATCGGCCATCGCGTATGGATCGGCGGCAGGGCCGTGATCAATCCGGGTGTTACAATCGGTGACAATGCCGTTATTGCTTCCGGTGCGGTCGTGACAAAGGATGTGCCGAATGATGCTGTTGTTGGCGGGAATCCGGCAAGAATCATCAAGAAGATTGACGTTTCATAAGGTTTACGGTCAAAACACCGATGAACTCTTCATTGGTGTTTTATGCTGTGCAAGTGATCGGCTTCACTTGTTACAGAGGCAGCAGATCAAACGAAATGATCAGGAGGATCCATCATGACTCAATATTTCGTTAAAAAAGGCATACAATCAAGTTTTGAAAGCGATTCAATTCCTGAATTGCTTTATATCAGCAAAGTTGACGGCACCCACACAAAAATGCCCCGAACGATGCATATGCATCATGATTTGATGGAAATCATTTATATAAAAGAGGGAAGCGGCAGCCACATCATTGGCGACCGGCATTATCATACAAAAAAAGGTGATATTTTAATATATAACAAAGGTGTCCTTCACGATGAGTTTGCCGTTCCGGATACGAATATGAGCACTTTTTGCTGCGGAATCACAAATGTGAAGCTTCCCGGGCTGCCGAGAAATCATCTGATCCCAAAAGACCATTCATATGTGTTGCATAGCAGGGAATATGCTGCACATATAGAGTCATTGCTGGAGATGATGTACTGGCAAATTTCCGAGGAAAAGTCCGGGGCCGAGGAAATTTGCAGCTACCTGCTTCGTACGCTGATCACACTCATTATGCAAATTCCCTAGGAAAATGAAGGTTTATTAAAAACAGAAGATTCGCAATTGGCAAACGCCATCAAAACTTACATTGATGAGCATTACCTCGAAGACATTACACTGCGTCTCCTTTCTGAACAATTTCATGTCAGTTCTTATTATCTGGTTCATGTATTCAAAAATTCGACCGGTTTTTCTCCTATTCAATATATGATCCGGCGCCGAATCGGAGAGGCGCAGTCACTGCTGATCAACACAAGTGATCATATCACAAAAATTGCCGGGATGGTCGGTTATGATAATGCCAGTTATTTTTCGACCCTTTTTTCTAAAATCGTCGGGGTTTCTCCAAAAAAATACCGTCAGCTATGGAGAAAAAAAGAAAGCTAGTCTATTTTTTCTTCAAAACAAGATAGTGAAAGTTTTATGGAATGAAAAAGAAAAAACGGCTGAAATTCAACAAGATTATGAAAGCGCTTTATCACCTCTGAAACTATAATAAAGCATATAGGTGTTGGAGGTGATGAAGCTGTTTTACTTAGCAGGAGCTCCTTGCTGCTGGGGTGTTGATGATCCAACGAACCCCTATAACCCTCCATGGGAAAAAGTGCTGCAGGAAGCATCACAAGCGGGATACGATGGAATCGAATTAGGGCCGTACGGATATATACCGATGGATATCGGGAGAGTGCAGAGAGTGCTTGCCAAACATCATTTGACGATCATCGCGGGTACGATCTTTGACGATCTCGTGTCAGAGTCTAATCTGGAAAAGTTATTGGATCAGGCTGATGAGATCTGTTCCTTTATCACCCAACTGCCCAAACCCCGCTTGAAAGGGAAACGATATTCGCCGCCTTTTTTGGTATTGATTGACTGGGGGCATCGTGAAAGGGATTACCAAGCCGGGCACCCGGATCGGGGGAAAAGGCTGTCCGCACAGGATTGGGACAATATGATGAAACATATTCGGGCCCTTTTAGAACGAGCGTGGAACAAGTATGGTGTAAGACCGGTCATCCATCCGCACGCCGGCGGCTATATCGAATTTGCCGATGAGATCAAGAAGATGATGGACGACATTCCTTATGAAACAGCAGGACTTTGCCTTGATACGGGACACTTATATTATTCAAAAATGGACCCCGTAAACTGGCTCGGGAAGTTCTTAGACCGATTGGATTACATCCATTTTAAAGACATTGACATCGATGTTTATCAAGAAGTGATGAGGGAGCGCATTCGGTTTTTTGATGCCTGTGCCAAAGGTGTCATGTGCCCGATCGGACAGGGGGTCATTGACTATAAATCGATTTATCGATTATTAAAAGAGTTCGATTACCACGGGTATATCACCATTGAACAGGAGCGCGACCCGAGAAACGCGGATGCGAGTCTGTGCGATGTCAAACAAAGCGTTGACTATTTAAAACGCGCCGGATTCTAAATTTGTTTTAAAAAAGGGGAAATCAAACGATGATAAATGGGGAAAAAAATCTTGAAAAACCGATACGCTGGGCGATGGTCGGCGGCGGACGCGGAAGCCAAATCGGCTACATTCACCGCTCGGCCGCCCTGCGCGATCATCATTTTCAATTGGTTGCCGGATCATTTGACATTGATCCGGACCGGGGGAGAGACTTCGGTGTGAATTTGCACGTTGATCCGAAGCGGTGCTATCCAAATGATCAAACCATGTTTCATGAAGAAGGGAAGCGTGAAGACGGCATTCAAGCTGTGTCCATTGCAACACCCAACAGCACCCATTATGAAATCACAAAAGCGGCTTTAAATGCCGGATTACATGTCATCTGTGAAAAGCCTCTTTGCTTTACGACGCAAGAAGCTATGGAACTGGAAAAACTGGCGAAGGAAAAAGAACGAGTCGTCGGCATTACATATGGCTATTCAGGACACCAGATGATTGAACAGGCGCGCCGAATGATTGAAAATGGCGATTTAGGCGATATTCGCATTGTCAACATGCAATTTGCCCACGGATTCCATTCCGCTCCTGTAGAAAACGATAACGCCAGTACGAAATGGCGGGTGGATCCGAAAGTGGCCGGCCCCAGCTATGTGCTGGGAGATTTAGGAACGCATCCGTTGTTTTTGTCTGAGGTGATGCTTCCAAACTTTAAAATTAAAAAACTGATGTGTTCCCGCCAAAGCTTTGTGAAGAGCCGCGCACCGCTGGAGGACAATGCTTTTACAATCATGGAATATGAAAACGGCGCCATGGCGATGATCTGGTGTTCTTGTGTGAATGCCGGAAGCATGCACGGACAAAAAATTCGCGTCATCGGTTCTAAAGCAAGCATCGAATGGTGGGATGAACATCCTAACCAGCTGAGGTATGAAGTGCAGGGGAGACCGGCGATGACTTTAGACCGGGGGATGGATTACCTGTACTCAGAGGCGCTTCGAGACGACCGGATAGCAGCAGGTCATTCAGAGGGATTGTTTGAATCGTGGTCCAATCTGTATGCCCGCTTTGCAAAGGCCATGGAGAAAGCGGACCGCGGAGAAGCTTTCAACGATGTTTGGTACCCGGGAATTGAGGCGGGAGTTGAAGGCGTTCGCTGGGTGGAGAACTGTGTGCGGTCAGCAGACCAGGGGGCAGCCTGGGTTGACTATCAATAAATGCTTTTTCCGAACCTGGAGAGCAGGATCCCTATTGAACCCGATGAAGCCATCGGGTTCAATTTTCGTTAATCTTTAACTTTTAATGGATTATCCTCTAAAGATAAACGCCATCATGAAGGTGTCGACAATCATGATCGAAAACAAGAGACAAAAATAAACGAGCGAATATTGAAACATGCTTTTGGACCACTTGATATCGTTCTCCGCTTTGAACCCCTGGCAGCTTTTATAAATCCAGATAAAGCCGAGGATTAGAGCGGATATAAAATAAAGCGGGCTCAGGCGGTCAAGGCCGACGTAGAAATACAATAAAAGCGTGACAGGCACAAGCAGAATGATGTATCTGATCATGCTCACTTTTGTCATATGGTTGCCTTTGACGACCGGAAGAAGCGGCACTCCCGCTGCTCGGTATTCTTCCTTGCGGGTAATGCCGATCGCCCAAAAGTGCGGAGGCTGCCATAAAAACATAATGGCATATAAAATAAGCGCTGTCATGTCAACATGTCCCACAGCGGCGCAATATCCCATTAAAGGCGGTGCCGCTCCGGGAAAACTGCCGACAAATGTGCTCCATACCGATGACCTTTTAAACCAGACCGTATAGATCACCGCGTACAAAATAAAGGCGGTGAATCCGAGAAGAGCGGTCAATACATTGAGCGTACATAACAATGTGAGTCCTGCGACTCCCAGCAGGGTGCCGTATGCCAGGATCGAGCGCGGGGACAATCTGCCGGCTGCAGATGCACGACTTTTCGTGCGCTCCATTTTGGCATCGATATGCCTGTCAAAGTAATTGTTGTACACGGTCCCGGCCGCCATGACAAGCGCCGTTCCCGCCATCGCCGAAAGCATGGCCATAAAAAACGCGCCTCCGGCTAACGCTTTTTCTGAACTGATACATGCGATCCAAAATCCGCCGAATGCGGCGATGGAATTGGAAATGATGATTCCGGGTTTGACCAGGCTGATATAGTTTTTCAGTGAAATCATGCCGTCCTCCTGTTTTTCAAATCGTGCTTGAGAAAACGTTGCCAATCAAGTCTTTCTATACCCAACAGTTCGACATCAATCATCATTTCCCTGCTGAATCTTTAGTGATCTGAGAGCAATGAAGAAGCAGCCAGCCATTGGGGCAAACTGCTTCAATACATCCTCCTATTCCATATGTGTTCTTTTATTGAGCGCATTGATAAAAATCTTCACATTTTTCTTATCCTGCATGATGGGAGAGTATATATATGAAAGCGTTCTGTTAAAGGTTTGGTTTTTCAGCTTGATCACCGAAAGATTTCCGTGCTGCACGTCTCTTTCAATGACGCTTTGCGACAAGAGGGAAAGCCCGATGCCCGTCATCAGCGTTTCTTTGATTCCTTGATTGCTGCTGATCGTCAGAAACGACTTCACTTTTAAGCCGTTTGAACGGATCACATGGTTCAGGTATTCGCGCGTGCCAGAACCGACTTCCCGCGTCACCCATGTCTGGTTTTGGAGATCGGCCATTGTCACTTCTTCTTTACCGGCAAGGGGGTGGCTGCTTGACGCAGCGATGAACAGTTCATCCTGCATAAAGGCGTTTACAGACAGCTCTTTGTCGTTTGTCTGTCCCTCGATTAAACCGATGTCCACTTTGTACATACGGACGGATTGCACGACTTCTTC
Source organism: Bacillus sp. z60-11 (assembly GCF_046464135.1). Lineage (NCBI taxonomy): Bacteria > Bacillati > Bacillota > Bacilli > Caryophanales > Bacillaceae > Bacillus > Bacillus sp. z60-11. The sequence continues at coordinate 376,201 of NZ_JBIYSN010000001.1, forward strand.
CGTGTTGCCGATGACCGCCTTAAGCTCGAGCTCGGGATATTCTTTTTGCAGATCAAAAAGAAGCGACGGCAGAATATACTCTCCGATTGTGAAGCTTGCGCCGATCTTCAGCTCGCCTTTAACGGAATTGTGGTGGTCAAGGATATCCTGTCTCGTTTGTTCATAAATCGTAATCATTTGTTTGGCGCGGTCGTATAAAATTTCACCTGTCGGGGTGATCTTCAAATATTTCGGCGACCGTTCAAATAATTTTGTCTGGAATTCTTTCTCCAGGTTTTTGATGTGCATGCTGACGCTCGGTTGTGACATGAGGAGAATCTCGGCCGTTTTCGTAAAGTTTTTCACTTCTGCCAGAGTGACAAATGTTTTGAGCGCGTCATAATACAAAATCATCCCCGCCTTATTATTAAAAATATTAATAGCTGTAATAATTAATATATATTTTACTAATGTTGAGTATTCCAGTAAACTTTAAATTAGAATCTTTTTTAGCGAATGTACAGTTTTCCAGCTGGATCATGACACGCGGCAAAGAGGGAGCGGGGAGTGAGCGCTTACAATTCTTTTGAAATCAAAAAACGGCAAATGCAGTTGAATTGCGTCACGAAAACCGATTTGATTTATCGGAATAGTCGATATATGATAAGGATAATCCTTTTTCCGCTTTAGAAATCAGTCATCATTTTAATCCTTAGTGAGGTGGATATCGTTGCAACTTCAGGTATTAAACAGTCCTTTTAACCAGGAGCAGGCAGAGCTCCTTAACCGCCTTCTGCCAACTTTGACAGCATCGCAAAAAGCTTGGCTGAGCGGATATTTGGCGGCTACTCAGACAAACGATGCAGCGGCGGCGCTGGAAACACTTCCGGCTGAAGCCCCGGCCCTAAGTACGGCGCAGCCCGTTTCAAAAGAAGTGACCATTCTGTACGGATCACAGACAGGCAATGCCCAGGGGGTTGCGGAAAATGCGGGCAAATCGCTTGAAGGACGAGGTTTTCAAGTCACTGTCTCCTCCATGAGCGACTTTAAGCCAAATCAATTGAAAAAACTGAAAAATCTGTTGATTGTCGTCAGTACACACGGGGAAGGCGAGCCGCCTGACAACGCGCTGTCATTCCATGAATTTCTTTATGGGAGACGGGCTCCGAAGCTTGATGATCTCCGCTTTTCCGTATTGGCGCTTGGAGACAGCTCATATGAGTTTTTCTGCCAGACCGGCAAGGAATTTGATCAGCGGCTGGCTGAGCTCGGCGGAACGAGAATTTCTCCGCGCGTCGATTGTGATGTTGATTTTGATGAAGCTGCAGCTCAATGGCTCGAAGGCGTTTTTAACGGCTTAAGCGAAGCGCAGGGCCGGGCCGAAAGCGCCGCACCGGTCCAGACAGCGCCTGCACCGCAGGCGGGAGAAACGGTTTATTCAAGAAAACATCCGTTTCGAGCTGAGGTTCTGGAAAATCTGAATTTAAACGGCCGCGGCTCGAATAAAGAGACGCGCCATCTCGAATTATCGCTTGAAGGCTCAGGCCTCACATATGAACCTGGCGATGCGCTCGGCATCTTTCCTGAAAATGACCCTGAGCTTGTTGACATGCTGCTCAGCGAACTGAATTGGGATCCGAATGAAACGGTCACGGTTGACAAACAGGGGGAAAGCCTGCCGCTCAAAGAAGCGTTGACTTCATCCTTTGAGATTACAGTATTAACGAAGAAATTTATTCAGCAGGCGGCTGAACTTTTAGGACATGAAAAACTGCGCGAGCTGGCCGCAGCGGAACATGCAGACAAATTAAAAGCGTATATCGATGGCCGCGATCTGCTTGATTTTGTCCGCGATTTCGGTCCGATCGGCGCGCCTCCGCAGGAATTTGTTTCGATTTTGCGGAAAATGCCGCCGCGCCTTTATTCGATCGCATCTAGCTTAGCGGCGAATCCGGATGAAGTGCATCTGACAATCGGCGCGGTCCGCTACAGTACGCACGGCAGAGACCGAAAAGGGGTCTGCTCGATTTTATGTGCAGAGCGCCTGCAGCCTGGCGATACACTGCCGATTTTTATTCAGCCAAACAAAAACTTTAAGCTGCCTGAGAATCCGGAGACACCGATCATCATGGTTGGCCCTGGTACAGGTGTCGCACCGTTCCGCTCGTTTATGCAGGAGCGCGAAGAGACCGGAACAGCAGGAAAATCGTGGATGTTCTTCGGCGACCAGCATTTCGTCACCGATTTCCTCTATCAGACAGAATGGCAAAAGTGGCTGAAAGACGGAGTGCTGACGAAAATGGATGTCGCATTCTCGCGCGATACCGACGAAAAAGTATATGTACAGCACCGGATGCTTGAGCACAGCAAGGAATTGTTTGAATGGCTTCAAGAAGGAGCGGCATTCTACATTTGCGGCGATAAAAACAACATGGCAAAAGACGTGCACAGCGCACTTCTCGACATTATCGAAAAAGAAGGCGGTATGAGCCGCGAAGAGGCGGAAGCTTACCTTGCCGAGATGAAAAAGCAAAAACGTTATCAGCGCGATGTATACTGATTTTGATTGAAAGGGGTTTTTTCAACATGGGGAACGAAATATTAAAGGCACCGGAAGGCCCTCCAAGCGATGTAGAGCGCATTAAGGAAGAAAGCAACTATTTGCGCGGCACCCTGAAGGAATCAATGCTTGAGCCGATCAGCTCCGGAATTTCCGATGACGACAACCGTCTGATGAAACACCACGGCAGCTATTTGCAGGATGACCGTGACCTCCGCAATGAGAGGCAAAAGCAAAAGCTTGAGCCTGCCTATCAGTTCATGCTGCGCGTGCGGATGCCGGGCGGTGTAGCGACACCTGAGCAATGGCTGGTCATGGATGAGCTTGCCAATCAGTACGGCAACGGAACATTGAAGCTGACGACAAGGGAAACCTTCCAAATGCACGGCATTTTAAAATGGAATATGAAAAAAACGATCCAGAAGATTAATTCGGTTCTGCTGGATACGATTGCAGCATGCGGGGACGTCAACCGTAATGTGATGTGCGCTTCAAATCCGTATCAATCCGAGATCCATGCCGAAGTGTATGAATGGTCGAAAAAATTGAGCGATGATTTGCTGCCGCGCACACGGGCGTACCATGAAATTTGGCTTGATGAAGAAAAAGTCGCCGGAACGCCTGAGACAGAAGTCGAGCCAATGTACGGACCGCTATATCTGCCGCGGAAATTCAAAATCGGAATCGCCGTTCCGCCGTCAAATGATATCGATGTCTTTTCACAGGATCTCGGCTTTATCGCGATTGTTGAAGACGGCAAATTGATCGGCTTCAACGTGGCGATCGGCGGCGGCATGGGCATGACCCATGGAGACAAGGCGACATATCCGCAGCTTGCTAAAGTGATCGGTTTCTGCAAGCCTGAACAATTGTATGATGTCGCCGAAAAAACGATAACGATCCAGCGCGACTACGGAAACCGCTCCGTCCGCAAAAACGCCCGCTTCAAGTACACCGTTGACCGCCTCGGGTTGGATACGGTCAAAAACGAGCTGGAAAACCGCCTCGGCTGGAGCCTTGGAGAAGCAAAGCCGTATCAATTCGATCATAACGGCGACCGCTACGGCTGGGTGAAAGGTGTCAAAGGAAAGTGGCACTTTACCATGTTTATCGAAGGCGGCCGTGTCACCGATTATGAAGATTACAAGCTGATGACCGGCTTGCGGGAGATCGCCAAAATCCATACAGGCGATATCCGTCTGACCGCCAATCAAAACTTGATCATTGCCAACGTATCAAGCCAAAAGAAGAAAAAGATCAACGAATTGATCGAACAATACGGTTTGACCGACGGCAAGCATTATACAGCACTGAGACGCAGTTCCATCGCGTGTGTCGCACTGCCGACGTGCGGACTGGCGATGGCTGAAGCGGAACGCTACTTGCCGACATTGATCGATAAGATCGATGAGATCATCGAAGAAAACGGACTGCAAAATGAAGAGATCACGATCCGCATGACAGGCTGCCCGAACGGCTGTGCCCGCCATGCCCTCGGTGAGATCGGGTTTATCGGAAAAGCTCCGGGCAAGTACAACATGTATCTCGGCGCCGCTTTTGACGGCAGCCGTCTGAGCAAGATGTACCGCGAAAACATCGGAGAAGAAGACATTTTAAAAGAACTGCGCACGATTCTTCCGCGCTATGCAAAAGAGCGCGAGGAAGGGGAGCATTTCGGAGATTTCGTCATCCGCGCCGGCATTATTAAAGAAACGACCGACGGCACGAATTTTCATGATTGAATCCATTCAAAATCGCCTTAGCATGCTAAGGCGATTTTGTTTTTGCAAAGCAGCCGACTTCGCTCAGGACTTGAGTGAACTGCTGCGCCGCCGGTGTCAGCTCGGCAAATGCATGGGCAATGATGCCGATATCGCGGCTGATTCGAGGGGTAATGTCTTTTACGGCCAGGTCATGGGATACAGAAGAAAGCGTAAAGTTTGATATAATCCCTATTCCCAGATTGTTTTTGACCATTTTCATTAATGTGTCGGCGTGTTGTACCGTTAAATTCTCTTTTACGTCAAGCCCGTGCTGTTGAAATGTTTTCGACAGGGCGATCTCATGGCCGCCTTTACAAAAAATGATGTCATGCTCGTATTTTTTTAAGTCAATATATTGTTCTTTTGTTAATTTCGCATATGCTTCAGGAATGACGGCTACCATATAATCGCTCAACAGCAATTGATGTTCAAACGGTTCAAACGGAGATGCCGCAATTCCGAAATCCACCGATCGATCCCCCACCCATTCTTTTATTTGCGCAGATGTTCCTTCAACTAATTCAATATCAATCAGCGGATATTTTGATCTGAACAAAGCGATGGCCTCAGGCAAAATATTGGTTGACACGGCAGGGAACGAACCGATTTTGACTTTGCCGCTTAACAGCTTTTGTTTCTGATCGGCGGTTTGATAGATTTTACTTTCAATCCCGATCATTTGTCTTGCCAGCACCAAAATGTCCTTTCCCGTTTCAGTCAGCATTAAGCCATTCTGTTTATCTCTCATAAATAATTTCAAATGAAGTGAATCTTCCAGGTTTTTAACCGCTTTGCTTACGGCAGGCTGAGAAATAAACAATTCTCTCGAAGCTTCGGTAAAATTCATCTTCTCTGCGACCTTCACAAATATGTGAAGATGATTCATGTTCATAACCAATAGGTTATACCTCCGATAATTAAAATGTATTTCAGTTATATAAAAAGATAGCATATGATGAAAGCGAGCACCAGTACATCGTAAGGAAGGAGGCTGAATGATTTGTTCAAGGTCATCTTGGGAATCATCTCAGTAACATTGATTTGGGGCTATACGTGGGTAACGATGAAAATCGCAATCCATGATATTCCCCCCGTTTTGTTTTCGGCGCTGCGTTTACTCATCGGTGCGGTTCCGTTGTTTATCATTCTCGTTATCAAAGGGAAAAAGCGAGCGATCGGAAAAGAGAATCTCAAAAACTATTTTGTCATGGGCCTCTTGATGGGTTTAGGGTATATGGGGGTGCTGACATATGGCATGCAGTTTGTCGATTCCGGCAAAACGTCAGTTCTCGTGTATACGATGCCGATCTTTGTAACGGTTATCAGTCATTTTAGATTAAACGAGAAAATCAACGTTTATAAAATGATTGGTTTAATATCCGGTTTTATCGGACTTTTATTTATTTTTGGCACAGAGATTCTTCATTTCGAAAAAAACGTCATATTCGGGGAGCTGTGCGTTCTCATAGCTGCACTCAGCTGGGCTGTTGCCAATGTTTTCAGCAAACTGAGATTTCACAATACGGATATGATTCATATGAATGCCTGGCAGCTGCTCATCGGGACGGTCTTCCTGTTGATTTTCTCTTTCATTCTGGAGCCGACTCACTCGCTTCACTGGTCAAATGCAGCCGTCTTATCTTTATTATTTAACGGGTTGTTTTCCACGGCCTTTACATTTGTTATCTGGTTTTGGGTTCTCAACCAAATCGAAGCGTCAAAAGCATCGATGGCGCTCATGTTTGTTCCTGTTTTAGGCCTTTTCTTCGGCTGGCTGCAATTGCGCGAACCGATCACATACAACATCATGGCCGGCGCTTTTTTGATCTGTATCGGGATTTTCATGAATACTTACAGATTTAAAAGATCATAGAGGGTGTTCATATATGGTAATATCAAGTGGGAGGGAAGGGAAAATGAACATTGAACATATCGCAATCTGGACGAGGAATTTAGAAGAAATGAAAGCATTCTACACGGAATTTTTTCACGGAACGGCAAGCGACAAATACATCAATCCAAAAAAGCAGTTTGAATCGTATTTCATCCGCTTTCAATCGGGCACGCGTCTGGAACTGATGAGGCGTCCGGACTTGGCCGAGGGGGAAGAGACGGCTTCTGGCTATGCCCATATGGCATTCTCTTTGGGATCGCGCGAAAAGGTTGACGAGATGACGGAACGTTTTGCAGAAAGCGGGTTTCAGGTTGTCGGGAAGCCGCGCGTCACCGGTGACGGATATTATGAAAGCGTCATTAAAGACCCGGATGGAAATCTTGTTGAATTGACAGTGTAACAGACCAGAAAAAGCCAATGTCTGGATTTTAGACATTGGCTTTTTTTCTAAATGGCAGCATCAAACTGATCGACTTTCCACTTGTTATGTTCTTTGACGAATGTAATCTTTCTTTTTGCCGTCACTGAACCGTCAAGCGCGGGCACGGCAAACTCATATGTGCGGACATTGGCTTTTTTGGAAACGAGCTTGATTTTAGATTTCTCCCATCCTAAAAGGTTGCTTCCATCGCCGACAGGGACGGCCATTTTTCCTTTATAAGAGATGATGTTGTATTTTTCAAAGCCTTTGGCAATCGCGTCTTTTGTAAAGATCTGTGTCAAGTAGTCCGTTAATTTTGCCTTTGTGCTGAATTCGCTGCACATGTACGTATAAGGAATGCCGCGGTATTCAAATATTTTTGTCTCACAGGTTGAGTTTTGAGCCTCAGGGTTATGACCGCTCATCGCATTCCAAAAATGCTCCCGGGCCTCGAGCGCCATCGTCAATACCTCTTGATTTGTTAACTCTCCTGATGTTTGTTTTTTCGCTGCAATCGTTGTACCGACGGGCAAGATTAATAAAGCAGCCAATAAACAAAGCAAAAACTTTTTCATTGTTCTTCTCTCCTTCAACGTTTCTCTTATGTTACAAATGTTACAATAATTACAGATAGATTACAAGTAGTTTGCGAGAAAATTTTTCCTTCGCCTTAAAGAACACGCCATTCAGAGGGAGAAATCTTACGAAATAGAAGCTTCTTTAGTATCTTTCCCTTTTTTGACGATAAAAAAACATCATCCTTTAGGCTGAAACTGGGCGGGGAGCAGAAGAGATGTAGAGGGTGTAATAAACCGAATTTTACAAAAAATAAAACTATTTCAGTAAACAAACTGTAATCAAATTCATATCAATCTGTCATGGGGATGACATTTTGCTATGTTACGATTTTCCCTGTTAGTTTCAAAAGAGCTAACAAGGGAGGATTTAAACTTATGAAGAAGACAATCATGTCCTTGGCTGCAGCCGCAGCGGTGTCTGTGACTGCATTCGGAGCAAATGCCTCGGCAAAAGAAATCGAAGTTGAAAAAGGGGACACGCTCTGGGGGATATCTCAAGAGAACGGGATGAACCTCAAGGACTTAAAAAAATGGAATCAGCTTTCAACAGACCTCATTGTTCCAGGTCAAAAGCTGAACATTACTTCTCAAGAAGTAAAATCTGATCAGAAACAGTACACTGTCAAATCCGGTGATACACTCTCACGCATTGCTCAAGCTTTTGGTGTTGCTGTAAATGATCTGCGTGAGTGGAACAATATCAAATCAGATTTGATTTTTGCCGGTGATACGATTGCCATAAACGGAAAAAGCACCGCTCTTCAAACACCGGTGAAGCAAGAAGCTGCAGAACAGCAGCCTGAGCAGACGAATAAAGAACTGACTGTTACGGCGACAGCCTATACGGCAAACGACGGCGGGATCTCGGGCATCACCAAAACGGGAGTCGACTTGAATGCCAACCAGGATGCGAAAGTGATTGCGGTCGATCCGGACGTCATTCCGCTTGGTACCAAAGTATATGTAGAAGGATATGGCGAAGCGACGGCTGAAGATACCGGAGGCGCCATTAACGGAAATAAGATAGATGTATTTATTCCAAATAAACAAGACGCAATGAAATGGGGCGTCAAAACCGTTAAGGTTCAAATTTTAGATTAATAAAAAAGACGCAGAGAGGCAGACACGCCTTCTGCGTTTTTTTTACATCGCACGGCTTTCTTTATGGCTTTCGCTTTTCACAAGTAGAGAAATAAGAAGCGCCACAACCGCAAAACCGATGGCGACGAAATAAACCGTATGAACGCCTGACGTCATTCCCTGCATTTGCAGTTCCTGTTTGTTTGTGATGGAGGACTGCTCCATGTAACGGTTTGAAACAGTTGTCAGGATCGTTGTATACAAAGCCGGTCCAATTGCGCCTGATACTTGGTTGACCGTGTTCATGATCGCCGAACCGTGCGGATATAAAGGTTTCGGGACCTGGTTTAAGCCAAGCGTCATGATCGGTGCCATCGTCAGGCCGACGCCGAGTGTAAACCCTGCGTAAAGCATCATTCCCGCTGCCATCGAGGTATCGCTTGAAATGTTCGTAAACAGCCAAAGCACGGCCATCACAATGATTAAGCCTGTGAATAAAAGCGGCTTAAATCCGAGCTGATCGAACAGGCGTCCTGCCACAAGAGAGGTCATGGCCAGTACCAAGCCTCCCGGCAGCATCAAAAGCCCTGTATCCATCGGGGAGAGCTGGAGCGCCATTTGAAAGTACAGCGGCAAAATCAGCATCATGGAAAATTGCAGCATCATGACGATCCACATCAGGACGACTGCCGCGGAAAAGATTTTGGAGCGGAAAGGCCTCATGTCAAGCATCGGCACTTTCATGTTCAGCTGGCGGCGGACAAACAGCAGTAAACCGATGATGCCGGCCGCAAGTCCGATAATCACCTTCGGGCTGCTCCAGCCCGCTTCTTCTCCGGCGTTGCTGAAGCCAAAAACGATCCCTCCAAATCCGACGGTCGATAAGATGATCGACAATATGTCGATATTCGGATAGGTGAGTTCGGTGACGTTTTTTAATTTGAAAACGGCAAAGACGATCATAAAAAGCGCGACAGGGAGCATCATAAAAAAGACGATGCGCCATGAATAATGCTCAACAATATAGCCGGAAATCACCGGACCGATCGCCGGGGCAAATAAAATGACAAGGGTCAGCATCCCCGTGACCGTTCCGCGTTTTTTTGGGGGAACCAATGTCAAAATGACAGTCATCACCAAGGGCAGAATCAGTCCGGTTCCGGAGCCCTGGATGATTCGCCCTGCGAGGACGAGGGGAAAAACGGGAGCCGCCCCCGCCAAAAAAGTCCCTGCTGTAAATAAGACCATGGCGGAAATGAACAGCTGCCTTGTCGTAAACCGCTGCATTAAAAACGCAGTCACAGGTACGGCGATTCCGATCATGAGCATATATCCGGTAGACAGCCATTGAGCCGTATTTGCAGATATGCGGAAGTCGTCGATGATCTTCGGCAATGCCACATTCATGACCGTTTCATTAATCAAAGCAAGGAAGTTGCCGACGATTAAGATTGCGATGATCATGATGGATCCTTTTTTTGTATGTTCCATTTGATTTCCCACCTTTGATTATTGTTGAAGCATATATGGAATTTGTTGAGCAGCCGCGCTCAGCGGCCGGCCGTTTTTTTTCGTCACGGAGAGTACATAAGCGCCTTCTATCATCGCCTGAATTGCAATGCTCAAACAAGCCGCTTTTTCTTTGGAAAAGCCTGATTGTGTCAGTTTTTCCAGATAGACAAGCTGCCAATCTTGATAAACTTGATCACACGTTTTCCGCAGCGTCTCGCTGAAAGACCACGTTTCTGAAGCGACTGAGACAATCGGGATATCATCGTTTTCTTCCATCATGTGCGCTTTTACGCCGTCAGCCATCGATTGCATGTATGTTTGAAACGCTTTTACAGGGTCCGCTTCCCGGCTGAGAGTTGATGATATATAGGTTTTGATCCGTTCACCCGTTAATTTGATGGCTTCGGCGGCAAGCTCTTCTTTGCCTCCGGGGAAGTAGTAATAAATCGATCCTCTTGGGGCTCCGCTTTCTGCCGTTATCTGCGCCAATCCAGTCGCATGGTAGCCCTGTTTGCGGAACAGCCTGGAAGCCGTGCGCAGGATTTTGTCGCGGCTTTTTGTTTGCTCCGTCATTTTATCATTTCCTTTGTATTTATACCGATCGGTCAACATCATGTATTGTAACGAAAAAAAAGGCCCTTCATAAAGGCCTTTTTTTCGAAATGGTGTCAAAGGACTATTTTAACGATGATACCACCGATCCATTTGACACACACCATCATAGAATCGGAAATCATGGATAAACCATAAAATGAATCCGATCTCCGCTCCCATGTTCTCATTTTTCGAAAGCGCTGCAAATCTTTTTCCTGCTCAGTCATCAGATCTGCTCCTTTCTTTATTTTCATCAAAGGCCAGCTGGATCACAAATAAAAACAAGCAGGCGATGATTTCAACATCGATCGGGATATTGATCCCGTCCATCATGTCATCGGCTAAATGGATCGCCAGCCAAGTGAAGAAGCAATCAATTGTAAAAGTGACGGCTTTACGTCTGATCAAAAGGCTTAAAAATCTTTCGGGAATTTCAAAGACGACGCCGAGGACAAAGCTCAGGAGAATAAACCAAAGCAGTGAGGCCGGTGATTCATAGGTTACACCGAAAATGGCGAAAAAACCGGCGGTCCCGAAAAAATAAGATCCGAATAAGAGTGCGAAGACAAAGAGGATCAAAAGAAAGATTAAGGTGACTGCGACCATGTTTCCTAGTGTTTTTTTCATTAAGCATTCATTCCTAATCATGCGGTATACATCTGATCATATCAAAAAAATATCCAATTGTAATTTACAAACTTAGTGACTGCGGGTAAACTACTTGAAAAACAGACATTCCGGGGAGAACGATGAAACACAGATTGACAGACCAATACGCCAGTTTTACAGAGCTGTCGAAAAATAAACAGAAGGGGATCGATTATACGGTCTTTTCAAGGGTATCAGAAAGCGGTCTGCTTGTGATGGCTCCGCACGGAGGGGGGATTGAGCCGGGGATCAGTGAAATCGTCCGCTGTTTGGCCGCGGATTTTTCCGTTTATCTGCTTGAGGGGCTGAAAAGATCCGGCAACAAAGAGCTTCACGTTACAAGCGCCCATTTTGATGACCCGCTTGCCGTGCAAATGGCCGAGAGACACCATTATATTTTGGCTTTGCACGGCTATGAAGAACCCTCTCTTTGCCGGACGCTGGTCGGCGGGACTGATCACAAACGGGCCCGTATTTTTGCCGAAGCATTACACAACCACGGGTTTTCCGCTGAACTCCTGGCGGCAGACGCCTATCTGTCGGGGACGAATCCTGCGAGCATCAACAATCGGTGCAAAACAGGTTTAAGCGTGCAATTAGAAATCAGCACAGCCCAGCGAAAGGCGATGTTCGGGCGTTTCAGTTTAAAGGGAAGGGAAGCGTCTAAGAACGAGGTGTTTTTCCGTTATATAGCAGCGATAAAAGAGGGGATTGAAAAAGTGTATCGATGATCCGCAAGCCGGCATTTCTGCCGGCTTTCTCCGTCACTTTTTCAGCATATATGCTGGCTGCCTTTCAGCCGCAAGCAGCTTTTCAGCGCTTTTTCGGGCGGCGTATGGGCGCCTGGTTTCCCGTTTATAGCGTGTCAATTCATCTTCTTGATCCCGTCCTTCAGCATGCTCTCCTGCGATTTTCAGGCTGTCCGTCCACGCTTTGTGGAACTCGATTCCGGTCTGGCGTTTTTCAAATAGTTCGATTCGTTTGGCGGCAAATTCGTCTGTTACATTGAACAGGTCGGCAACCATTTTCACGGCATTGCAGCGCAGTTCGGGAAAATCCAATTTCAAGAGCATGAAAGTAGGCACGCAAAAATGATACATAAATTGATTGGCTTGAAATTCTTGAAGCTCCCTGAACATTTTGTTCATGTTTAATTGATTTCCCGCATGCTTTAAAACGTGGCACAGCTCGTGTGCGAAGTCCTCCCACTGCTTTTGTCTTGAGAGCTTGCTGTTAAGAATGATGCTGTACATTCCGTCATGCTTGATCATCATGCTGTCCATATTTTCATAGTGAATCCAAATATTAAGCCCCGCTGCGACTCTGTTCATATCGATGTGCTGCGGTTCGAAAAAACCAAACTTTAGATACATATTTTTGACGTATTCTTCAAGATGGGTTAAATAAAATTCCAATGCGAGACACCCCTTCGAACGAATGTTCTGTTTTGAGCGGGAAAGAAAAGCCCGGCTAAGGGGCTTTAATACACATGCAGATTATACTATATATCATGAGAAACCGCCTGAGCAAATCTTTCCCTTTTGATGCAGGTCTTATTCATTAAATCGGCGCTCATCAGGGAATGTTTAATAAAAATACCTTATTTATCCGTTTGTTTGTCTTCAGGCTGCCGTTTTTTTTCTTTTTCCTTCAAATATTGAATGAACTCAATCGCCTGCTGTCTGCTTTCAGGGGAAAATTCCCGCATGTCCCGATAGGCAATTTGAAGATCGGGGTCATCAAGGCTGTCTTGAAGCGGCTCCTTTTTTTCCGCACCTGTCAGCAAATAATCGATTGTCACTTTATAGTAATCGGCCAGTTTTTTCAATGTTTCGTAGTCTGGCTCGCTTCTTCCGTTTTCATAATGGGAATAGCGCGCTCGTGATACGCCAATCTGTTTCGCAACTTCTTCCTGTGTCCGTTTTCCTCTTAAGGTTTTCAGTCTGCCGCCCAGCATAGAATGACCTCGCTTCCTTCACTTCGTCATTATAATACCCATTATAGATACAAAATGTATCGAATGAAATAAATGATAAAAAAAGTATCAAAAAAGTATTGATGATAATAAATGTATCAATTATAATCATAGACATACAGATACGAATTGTATCAAAACAGCGGGGTGAAAACATTTGCGAAAACGTTTAATGGAAGAACGCTTAAGGCGGAGATGGACTCGGAAGCAAGTGGCCGAACGATTGGGAATATCTGAGGTCTATGTTCGCAAAATCGAAAATGGGGCACGAAATCCGGGCAGAGAAACGATGCTGAAGTTTGAAAAACTCTATGCTGTTTCGGATCGTGAGCTTTTTCCCGATCTTTTTCAGGTTATTCTTGATACAAAATGTATCTAATGAACACATGAGGAAAGAAGGCGATGTGATGAATCTCGAACATCCTATGATTACACAAATCCGGGCCTATGGTTATCCGCGGGAGGCTGTCGTTCGGCAGCCGATATGGAAGGCGAAAGCAGGGGCCGTAGAAGGGGGATACAGCATGGAGGCGATTGCCATTCCATACAGCAATAACCGGTTTGACCAATGGAGACTTGGAGAAGCCGGCGGATCGATCTCATTTACAAAGGACGGAACGCCGGTGTTTCAATTTGAAACGAAAGACCAATATGAGCGATATGTGATGCTCAAGCGAGAGAGTGCCTCTACAGCGGAAAGAGGCGGCCGATGACTGAAAAAAGTTACCCGTTCCCGATTTATTCAGGCATTTTAAACCGGAAGCATTACGACAAAATCGGCAGCGCCATCTGGCTGTTTTTATGGTGCATCAGTTCAACGACGAAAGAAATTGAAAAAGAAGGCATCACATGGGGAATTGTGCTCGGAAATAAGCCGCTGAAAGCGTCGGAGCTCGCCGCCGTATTCGGTGTGAATGAAAAAACGATCAGAAGGTGGCTTTCCCAGCTCGAACAGAGCGGTTACATTGCTGTGACGCGGGCTCCTTACGGTTTGATTCTGTCTGTCAGACATTCGAAAAAATGGCTGGCCCGAAATGTCCGTTCACAGTCTGCGGAACGGACAAATGAGTCTAGTGATACCGGCAAACCTGTCCGATCTAATCAAGATGTTATACAGATGAAAACAAAACAAAAGCAAATTCAGGCGGTTGCTGAACGTTTCGCAGCTCTCAGGTCTTTGCAGGAAGGAAGGGATGTCCGGCCTGCACAGAGGGATTATGAAGCCATCGCCCGGATTGTCGCCCGCGGTGTCTCATTGCCGCAAACAATCAAATGGCTTGAACAATGCTTTCTCGAGTATGAAGAACGGAGAAAAAGCAAACAGGAAACGATCAAAGTCTTCAGCTACTGTGAAAAATATATCCTGGATCGACTGCAAGAGTCAGGCGCCGGGACAAGGTCAAGGAGGGAAAATAATGGGCAGACGCACGATCGACGATGTCATGAAAGAACTGAGAAAAAAAAGCCGTTCATTACAGGCGGCCAAACCGGACGAATTCGCCGGCAAACGGTTTGACTGCCCCATGTGCAAAGACGAACTCGGGTTTATCGAGCGGCGCGGAGATACGGAAGTATGGGTGGCATGCCCCTGCAGAGAACGGCGCAGGGCGCAAAGGCTTTTAAAGTCCAGTGAGATTACCGAAGCATTTAAAACCCTCAGTTTTGAACATTTTAAGACCGAAGGCAAGCATCCGTCTGTTCAAGACGCTTATGATTGTGCCCTTGAATATGGACAAGCTTATCCGGAGATTCGAACAAGCCGGAGAAACAGCATCGCGCTTTTAGGACGTCCGGGATCGGGAAAAACCCATTTGCTTACGGCGGCAGCCAATCATCTGATGCAGAAGCTTTATGTGCCGGTCCTTTATTTCCCTTTTGTCGAAGGATTCAACGATTTAAAACGGGACTTTGCATTGCTTGAGGATAAGCTAAACAGGATGAAGCGAGTTGAAGTTCTGTTTCTCGATGATTTGTTCAAGCCTGCCGGCGGTAAGCCCAGGGCAACGGAATGGCAGATTGAACAAACCTATGCGGTCGTCAATTACAGATATTTGAACCATAAGCCGATTTTGCTTTCAAGCGAGCTTGATATAGAAGAAATCATCGCGATTGATGAAGCGCTCGGTACAAGGCTTGTAGAAATGTGCCGGGACTTTCTCGTCATCCTGAAAGGGAACGCTTTCGACATCAATCATAGACTGGAGGGAATGCTTTAATGTGCCGACTATGTGAAGGAAGAAAAACAGTGCACAGGCAGATCGGCTCCGCTACAATGTTCGCCGCCTGTCCGAACTGCCGGGACAAACGCGGCGATCTGACGGAGACAATCAACAAGCTTGAAGCATTGATGCTCAAAATGAAAGCAAGGGTGAAACAGAGTGCTTAAATGTTTATATGCGCTGATTGTCATTTTTCTGACAGCAGCGAAAAAAGAGGCGCAAATTGAAAAATGGCTTCAGGAAGACGGAAGGTGAAAAAAGTGAAACAAGAAGCTCAAGTTTACAGTCCGCCGCCATGGCGCATCGTCAGAACGAGCTCGGATTTATACATTTATTCAGCATACAGTCAGCAGGAGAAACAGCGCTTCCCGTATTCAAACGGGAGGCTCATCGCCCAAATCGCAGATTACACCGCATTTTCTCAACAAAAAAATGCTCATTTAATCGCCGCGGCACCAGAGCTGTTGACTGCATCAAAACTGGCTCTTGCCTATTTGCGGAGCAAAGGTCCGGCCGCCCCCGAGTCGATCGAGGGTAAGCTGATCCATGTTTTAAATAAAGTCATTTCAAAAGCGGAAACACAACATGAGGAGGAATCAGAATGAAACACCCGACACAAATCCGTTCCTTAGAGGAGACATCTCTCGCAAGCCGCATCACAAAGGGGAAGGTGACGGTGATCGTCCTTGACGGAGTCAAAGGAACGGCATGGCAGACTGAAGCCCCGGAGCACGGAAAAACGGTTGTGGAAACGCGAAAAGGAGACCTGGCCAGGGTCGATTTTGAAATCGGATATAAACTTTAGCAGATTCGAAAATGGAAGATGTCCAAGACGGAAAGCCTGCGGACACTGATCAGAATGCACTGGTTGCAGCTGATTGGTGTCCTTTTTTATTTCGAAAAACGGAGGGAACCGAACATGGAAGATTTACTTTTTCAATATAAAAGAACATTGAAGGCGACAAAAAAATTGTATCAGCCATTACAAGATGAACATGAATTGACGGCTGAACAGCTGAAAGATAAGAAGCTGATCAGAAACATGATCACGGATTTGGAGTATGTGATCGCCTGGCTTGAGAACGGCAGAGAGCCTGGGATCAGACGGGCCATTGACAGGCGGGATTCTTATAAACGAATGCTGATCAAGGACCCGCAAATGATCGATACTTTTTCAGAACGGATGACATTCCAGCCGGCTCAGGAGCTTTCACCGTTTGACAAAGCCCGGATTGAAGCGGCTCTTTCCGTTCTGACGGCAAGGGAAAAGGAAATCTTCATCTTACATAAAGTAGAGCGATTTTCCTATGAGCGGATTGCCGCGATGCTCGGCATCAAAAAGTCAACCGTGCAAACCAATGTGAAACGGGCGCAAACAAAAATGGCAAAGCGAATTGAACAACCGCTGGATGATTTGGCATAAAAACATTCACACTTGTCATACGTTTGCCACCTATAAGTGAAAGAAGGAAACAAACGTTCGCACGAATGAAAGATCAAATATAACAGGCTACAAAAGAAAGGCGGTGAAGACCTGCGATGCCAAGGCCAAGAGACCCGAAAAGAGACGAGGCATTCGAGCTTTTTAAAAAATATGAAGGAAACATTGCAAATCGGGCGATCGCTGATGAGCTTGGGGTTTCAAACCAAAAGATCAGCACCTGGAAAAGCCGCGACCGCTGGAAGGAAGCGTTAAACAGCGGACAGAAACGCAAGGGAAAAGATGCCGGCCTGATTCACAGTGAAGGGCTGAATGAGCGCCAGCGGCTGTTTTGCATTTACTATGTCAAAAGCTTCAACGCCACTCAAGCCGCCGTTAAAGCGGGATACTCGCCTGCGAGCGCTCATGTGACAGGCTGCCGTCTTCTTAAAAACGAAAAGGTTGCCGAAGAAATCAGGCGCATCAAAAAAGACATGGTGGGCGAGATTTTCGTCGAGGCGATGGATGTCCTTCACGTCTATGTAAAAATCGCGTTTGCAGATATAACGGATTATGTAACATTCGGCAAGAAAGAAGTGCAGGCTGTCGGAAAAGCAGGGCCGATCTTTGATGAAGAAAACAATCCCGTCATGAAAGAGGTCAGCTTTGTCGATGTCAAACACTCCGATTTCATCGACGGTACAGTGGTCACAGAAGCGAAGCTCGGAAAAGAGGGAATCAAGATCAAGCTGGCCGACAAGATGAAGGCGCTGGACAAGCTGTCTCAATACTTTGACCTGTTCCCGGATTCGTTTAAACGGAAAATCGAAAAAGAAAAGCTGAAGCTTGCCAAACAAAAAGCGGAAAAAGACGCTGAAGACGGTACGGTTGAAGTGCTGATCACCCGAAAAGGTGATTCGGTTTGATCAGGAAGGAAATCAATCCCCATTTTGAAGATTATGTATTCAACTGGGAGCAGACCTTTCAGTTCCTTGTCGGCGGCTACGGTTCATCAAAAAGCTATCACACCGCATTAAAAATCATGTTAAAGCTCTTGCAGGAAAAGCGAACCGCGTTGGTTGTGCGAGAGGTGTTTGAAACACACCGCGATTCCACCTTTTCATTATGTTCAACGATTATTGAGGAGCTGGGGGCGCAAAAAGCGGTACAAGCGGTTTCTTCACCGATGCACATCAGGTTTGCCAATGGGAGCCGGATCATTTTTAAAGGCATGGACAATCCGTCTAAATTGAAATCGATCAATAATATATCGCTGATCTGGATTGAGGAATGTTCGGAAGTGAAGTATGAAGGCTTTAAAGAACTGATCGGCCGGCTGCGCCACCCTTTTTTGAAGCTCCATATGATCTTGACGACAAACCCTGTCAGCAAAGGCAGCTGGACGTACAGACACTTTTTTAAAGATGAGCTGAAGAAACGGTTTATTTTGGACGACGAAGCCTTATATAAAAAGCGGATTGTCACCGTGGGTGATACGTATTACCACCATTCCACGGCAGAGGACAATTTGTTTCTGCCGAAAAGCTACATCAGGCAGCTTGACGATATGAAGGAATATGATCCGGATCTTTACCGGATTGCCCGGAAAGGCCGCTTTGGAGTGAACGGCACAAGGGTTTTGCCGCAGTTTGAAGTGATGAAGCATGAAACGGTCATGAAACAAATCGACCGCATTTCAAATCCTTTAAAGCGAACCGGAATGGACTTTGGGTTTGAAGAATCCTACAATGCCGTCATTCGTGCGGTGATCGATCCCGAGCAAAAATACCTTTATATTTACTGGGAGTATTACAAAAACAAGCTGACAGACGATATGACGGCGAAGGACCTTGATGAGCTCCGCGGCACACAGGAGCTCATTAAAGCCGATCCGGCCGAGCCGAAAAGCATCCAGTATTTCAGGCAAAACGGTTTTAATATGATAGGCGCCCGCAAATTCCAGGGGTCCCGCCTCCAATATACGAAAAAAATCAAACGGTTTAAAAAAATCTTTTGCTCCGACCGCTGCATCCATACGATCTATGAATTACAGCCCCTGACCTATGCCGCGGATAAAGACGGACACCTGAAAGAGGACCGGTTCACGATTGACCCGCACACTCTTTCCGCTTTATGGTACGCGCTCGATGACTATGAAGTCACAGATTTAAAAGCGGAACCGGATGTGAAACAACGTCCGAACAGGAAAAGGAGGTAACACATGACTTCTCAGCAAATGGTAAGAGCAAAGGTCATGAAATCCCAGTATCGGGGACCTGTGACAAAACAAATTTATGAAGATCAATTTTCGGAGATTTACGGCGATGACATTCTCGCGCCTCCATACAATCTCAAGGAGCTGAAAATGATCGCCGAATATTCTTCCATTCTCCAGCAATGTATTGATGCCTATAAGACAAATATTGCCGGATTCGGGCTTTCAGCCGAATACGCATTTGATTTTAACGGAGCGGATGTAACACCTGAGCAAAAAGCAGCGGCTGAAGCTGATTGGAGCAAGCTTGAGGAATTTTGCCGCCATCTTCATTTCGATGAATCGGCTGAAACGGTGTTGGGCTATATGATAGAAGACCGGGAAAAAACGGGGAACGGCTTTTTGGAAGTGTTAAGGAACGGCGCGGGGCAGCCGGCGGGAATTGAGTATCTTGATGTGAAAAACATGCGCGTCTGCGGATTGACAGAGCCGGTCGAGATCGAGTTTGCCTATTTAGAAAACGGAACCGTGAAAAAAATGAAAAGGCAGAAAAAATTCCGCAAATATGTTCAGATGATCGACGGAAGAAAGGTGTACTTCAAAGAGTACGGCGACCCGCGCATCATGGATATGACAACAGGCGAATTTAACCGGAAGACGCCTGTTGAAGAAAGGGCGAATGAAGCGGTTCATTTTAAAATCGGCAGCGGTGTTTACGGTGTTCCCCGATGGATCGGAAATATCGTCAATCTCTACGGCGCGAGGAAGGCGGAAGAACTGAACTACATGTATTTCAGACAGGGGCGGCATGTGCCGGCTGTGATCACGGTCGAAAACGGCATGCTTTCAGAGACTTCCTACAGAGAGCTGCAGGAATATATGAATGATTTGGAAGGTGTCGAAAATTCGCATAAGTTTCTTTTGATCGAAGCGGAAGGCATTTCTCAAGAAAAAGATATCCACGGGACGCAAGATATTACCCCGGTGAAAGTGGAGATCAAATCGCTGGCTGAAATCTTGCAGGAAGATGCGCTGTTTCTTGAATATGACGAAAAAAGCCGCAATAAAATCCGTTCATCCTTCAGGCTTCCGCCGCTTTACACTGGAGACGCCCATGAATATAACAGGGCAACGGCTGATACAGCGCGCAAAATAACCGAGGAACAGGTTTTTGAGCCGGAGCGGAAAATCCTGATCGGCAAGCTGAATACGATGTTTCTGCGCGACTTGCGGATTCATCATGCCCGGCTGCAGTTAAAAGGACCAGACTTTCGCGACCCGCTGGAGATCGCAAAAGTGCTTGGTCCTTTTATTCAGGCGGGAGCGGTTTCCGCGAACGATCTGCGGGATCTGGCGGGAAGGGTGCTCGGCAAAACGCTTGACGAATGGCCTGAAGAAGCTTACAACCGTCCGGCAGCCGGACAGGCCCAGACTCAGGGAGCTTCTGAAATCGCAAGCCTCCTGCCCGAATTAAAAGCGATGATCGAGTCGTTCAACAACAGCCCTGAAAGGAGGTGAACACTGCGTGCCGAGAGAGCTGAAAAATGCAAAAATCAATTTCGTCAGTTATGTCGACAAGGCAGCCAACCAAAAGAGATTCTTTTTAACCAAATCAAAGCAAACGCCGACCTTTCAAAAGGAAGTCAAGCTGATCGCAAAAGCGGAGGATGAAAAAAAGCTCGTCTACGGTGTGGTCTATGAACCGAATGTCATCGATGCCCACCAAGATTTCATGACGGCTGAGGAAATCCAAAAAGCGGCTCACGGTTTTCTGAAAGACGCCCGCAAGATTGACAAAGACCACAATTTTCAGGGCGGTGTCGGCGAAGTTGTCGAATCCTATATCGCTCCGGCCGATTTTGAAGTGAACGGCGAAACGATTGCCAAAGGCTCTTGGGTTCTGGTCACAAAAGCGTGTGATGAAGTCTGGGAGCAGATCAAAAAAGGAGAAATAACAGGCTACAGCATGGCCGGCACCGCTGAAACGCTTGACCATCAATCAGCACCCGGCGAAAAAAACGATGAGGCGGGCAGCTTCATTCAGATGTTTAAGCATATTTTCGCAGGAAATAAACAAAAAACGGGAGAGGGAGAAAAAGAAATGAAACGAGCAGAAGTCCAGGGAACGATCGAATCTGTCTTGGCCCCGCTTCTTAAGCGCCTTGACGCATTGGAAGAACAGACGGAAGCAAACGAAAATCAAGAGCAATCAGACATTGACAAACATGTGAAAGACATCGTCCAAAAAATGCTCGAACCCCTTATTGCACGCATTGAAGCACTGGAGAAGACGAGAGGCGCTTCAAAGCAGACGGCAGATGAAAAAGGCGAAGCAGAAGAAGTGAAAAAATCGATTTGGAGCGGACTGCTTTAATTAAGAGGAGGAAAACAATGAGAAACCAAGATATTATTCAGAAAGCTGAAATGTCGCTTGCATCGCTGAAAAGCGGAGGATTGATGAATCCGGCGCAGGCTTCCGCATTTATTCGCATGGTGCAAAATACGCCGACGATTTTCAATGAATCACGCGTCATCCAAATGGAGAGCGATTCACAGAAATTTGAAAAAATCGGATTCGGCCAGCGAATTTTAAGGGCAGCCGATGAAGGAAAAACACTGACTGATGATCAATTAACCGTTCCTGTGACAAGCACCGTGCAGCTGAACACGAAAGAAGTCATCGCAGAAGTCAATATTACGTATGACACGCTTGAAAACAACATCGAAAAAGACGGTCTTACAAATACGCTGATGCAAATGCTGGCCGAACGGGCCGCCGTCGATATCGAAGAACTGATTGTCAACGGTGATGTCACATCGTCCGATCCGTATCTCGCCCAGCTTGACGGCATCAGGAAGCAGTCCGTTTCCCACATCGTCGATGCCGGAGGCGAACAAATCAGCCGCCAGCTTTTTAAACAGGGGCTCAAAGCAGTACCTGCGAAATACATGCGCGTTCCCCAAGAATTCAGGTTCTATACATCGATCGGTCAGGAAGTGGAATGGAAGGACCGCGTCGCAGACCGGCAGACCAATCTCGGGGATGCGGCCGTTCAAGGCGGGCTGTCAACCGCATTCGGCGTGCCTGTAAAAGGGGTATCAAACATTCAGCCGTATACCTATGGGGAAGGGGATGCAGCAGGAGAAGCTTCGGACATCATTTTGACGCATCCGAAAAATATTATTCTCGGTTTCTCGCGGAATATCAGAATCGAAGTTGATAAAGACATTCGCGCCCGCAAATTTATCATCGTCCTGACTGCAAAACTGGACAGCAAATTCGAAGAAGAAGATGCCGTGGCAAAAATCATGAATGTGAAAGAGTAGCTGCAATGTATAGCGCAAGACTCGTAAAAGGCAAAACATATGATGTGAAAGGCATAAGGTTCAGCTTTCAAGAAGAACAGCCCATTTCCAGAGATCTTTACAGGTATTTAAAAGGAAACCCATGCTTTGAAGTGAAGGAAACGCGCCGGAGGATGGCGGGAAAGGATGAACGAAAATGCTGATCACACCTGATGATATCATCCAGTATTCCGTGTTTGAGGCTGTGAAAAAACGTTCTCCCGAGTTGCTGCGCCAGGATATTCTCGAAGCCGAAGCAGATGTCAGACAGATCACGGGCCACCTTTTCACTGATGAGACATATCAGCCGCTGCCGGAAAAAGCAAGGCTCGCGTTGCTGAAGCTGGCGCAGTATCATGCGTTAAAAAACGGTGATGAGTCATTCATGAAGGGCTATCAATCCGAGAAGTTAGGAGACTATTCTTATACCCTCTCCGGCGGCGGGGGCATGGTGAAGCCGGATGTTTACAAACTTCTTGAAGAATATATTTCCGATTACGAATCCGCCCGCTTCAAGGTGCGTGCGATATGAGCTACCGGCATTTATTGAGCGACCGCTGTGATATCTATCACGTCAAAAAAGAACAGGCGCCGGAAACGAAATACGGCGTTCCGGCGGCGGACCTTCAGCCGCTTCGCACATACGGAGAAACCCCTGATCACGTCGATGTTCCCTGCTATTTTGCAGAAAAAAATCAGTCGCTTGTGCAAAAGGATCCGGAACAGGTCATTTATCATTCTTATTTGGTGCATTTTCCGCGGGATGCGGATGTCCGTCTGCATGATCAAGTCGTCTGGAACGGTATCGGCTACACACTGCAAAAACCGCGAAACATCAAAGATCATCATTGGGAAGTGCTCGCAGTAAGGGATGAAAAACTATGAAAATCACAGGCTTGAAACAGCTGTCAGAAGCGCTTGACGAAGCGGCAAGCGGAGGCTTTCAGAAACAGGCGACCGCCTGGCTGGAACAGGCCGGACTCGATTTTTTAGAGCTCATCAGCCGGGAAATCATTCAGGCGGAATCTGTTGATACCGGCCGGCTGCTGCGCTCATTCCGGCGGGGAGCCGAGGAAAATATTTGGATAGTAGAAAGCGGCGGGCTGTCGCTTGAACTAGGCACTGAATTGGAGTATGCCTCATTTGTAAATGACGGCCATTGGACAGGAGCAAAGGACGGAATCAGGTGGATTCCCGGAAGGTGGCAGGGCGGCCGCTTTTTCTATGATCCCGGATCAACGGCCGGTATGGCCTTGAAACGCAAATGGGTGGAAGGGACAGGCTATTGGGAGCACGCGTTTTCGATATTTGCGCGTTTATTTGAAGAACGCCTGTCTGAAAGGCTGGAAACTTGGCTCGATTCCTTGTAAGGAGGTGATGATGTGAACGATGAAACGGGATCTGTCATGAATTTCTTTTATCAAACATTTCCTGCGGTATGCTATGAAAAAGAAGTTCCCGATCATTTTCAAATCCCGTCGCTTTATTTTCCGCCTCCTCGTGTCTTTGATGAAAATGATACAGTCTCAACGTTCAAGAAGGTGTTCACCTTGAATGTCAGACTGTTTCATCATGACTCACAAGCGGCCCTCGATCAAGCGGAACGGATCGCAGACGCCGTAAGAGAGGCACGTCATATGATCCCGCTGATTGATCAGTCGGGCGCCGGCACCGGGGAAAGCTTGAGAATCAACAGAATCGAGACAAGGATCGGGGATCGCGGGACGGCCTCCATTATTGTGCAATGGAACAGCCGCTACTGGTATAAAAGAGAGGCTCAGCCTTCACTTGAAACAATTGATGTGACAAACGGGGTGAAATAATTGACAGTCAGCAAAAAGACGAAATCAGCAGCAAAAAAGGCGCCACAGGAAGCGCTTTTTTACATTGAGGATCTGCGGGAGCACGCGAAAGAGCTTTTCGGTGTAAAGCCGGAAGTGCTTGACGGTGCTCTTTTTCATGTGAAAGAAAGACAGATTGCAAAAACCGAAGCAAGTCAGCTTATCCAAACATTTTTAGCCAAGGAGGTCATCAATTAATGAACGGCGGAACATTCACACCAGGCAAAGAAAAAGAGCGTGCCGGCATTTACTTTAATTTCAAAACGACAGCAGAGGAACGGGTCTCTCTCGGAAACCGCGGCACTGTGGCGCTTCCTCTTGTCACCAGCTGGGGAGAGCCGAAAACATTCGCAGCCATTTCAAGCATCGAGGATTTAAACAAAAAAGTGGGATTGAACATTGATGATCCGTCTCTTCTGTTATTCCGCGAAGCGAAGAAAAACGCGGAGACGGTCCTTTTATACCGATTAAATACAGGTGTTCCAGCCAAAGCTCAAATTGGCGAAACACTGACGGTCACTGCAAAATACGGCGGTGAAAAAGGGAATAACATATCCATCCGCATTTCCGAGAATGTTCTCGATCCAAAAAAATATGATGTGACGACGTTTGTCGGTACAGATGAAGCAGACCGCCAGACCGTTACGACAGGTGCAGAGCTCACGGCAAATGCTTATGTCATTTTTCAAGGTGAAGGCGCACTTGAGCTGACAGCCGGCACGGCGCTGTCCGGCGGTGAAAACGGTACAGCAAGCGTCGCGGATTACACGGCTTTTTTGGATGCTGCCGAAAAAGAATATTTTCATACGATCGCTTTGCCTGTCGCTGACAACGAGCAGCTGAAAGCGACATTTGCAGCTTTCATTAAGCGTCTGCGCGACAAACAAGGCCAAAAAGTTCAAGGTGTTGTCGCCAATTATGCCGCTGATCATGAAGGCATCATAAATGTGACAGGAGGCGTCGTCCTTGAAGACGGCACGGAAATCACTCCTGACAAAGCAACGGCATGGGTGGCCGGAGCCAGCGCGGGCGCGACTTTTAATCAGTCATTAACCTTTGTCGAATACGAAGGTGCTGTTGACGTTCTTGACCGCCTGGACGAAGACCAGGTGATTGAGCGCCTCAAAAAAGGCGAGTTCTTATTTACCTTTGACGCCCGCGATCAATCGGTCAGCGTCGAAAAAGACATCAACTCTTTAACAAGCTTTACGGCGGAAAAGAACAAGAAATTTTCGAAAAACAAAATCATCCGCGTCCTCGACGGGGTGAACAACGACTTGACCCGTGAATTGAAGACTTTAATCAAAGCCCGTAAAGCAAGCGGCAGCGACATTCCCGCTTCCGAGGACGGATTGCAGTATGTCAAAACATTGATCATCCAATACATGACGGCGCTTCAGGAAGCGGGCGGCATTTCCGGTTTTGATTCGGAAAACGACATTGCCATTGCACTGAACGAAGACCGCGACGGATTTTTAATCGATGCAGCCATTCAGCCGGTTGATGCAGCGGAAAAATTCTACTTTAATGTGGAGGTAAAATAATATGGCATTAAAAGCGCAAAACACGATTTCAGGAAAAGAAGGACGCCTTTTTCTTGACGGTGAGGAAATGGCGCACATTAAAACATTTGAGGCGAATGTTGAAAAAAATAAAGCGGAAGTCAACATCATGGGACGCCGGATGACCGGCCATAAAACAACAGGCGCAAATGGTACAGGAACGGCGACCTTCTATAAAGTAACGTCTCAATTCGTCACTTTAATGATGAACTATGTGAAAAAAGGCGATGATCCGTATTTTACTCTTCAAGCCGTCCTTGACGACCAGTCGTCAGGCCGCGGAACAGAACGCGTCACCTTGTATGACGTGAACTTCGACTCCGCCAAAATCGCCAGCCTTGATGTCGATTCAGAGGCGCTTGAAGAAGAAGTTCCGTTCACATTTGAAGATTTTGATGTGCCGGAAAAGCTGAAAGACACCTTTTAAATAAAAACAGGCTTAAAGGTGCTGGTCGCACCTAATGAAGCACGTTCGCCGGTCCTGCCATAGAAACAGATCGGCAGGAATATTTAACCAAGTGCTCTCGCTCATCCGAGGGCGCTTTTTATTGTGCAGAAATGAAAATTCAGGAGGAGCAATCAACCATGAGCGAAAAACAAGAAGAAAAAGTATACGATCTTTCCTTTTTTATGCCTGGCCAAACCGTTGAAGCCGAGGAAATAAAAGTGCCGATTTCCAAGCGGTTCGCTGATAAAAAGGGCAATGTCATTCCGTTTGTGTTCAAGCCGATTACAACAGAGCGAATCGATGAGCTGGAAAAAGAAAATACAACATATAAAAACATCAAAGGCAGAGGCCGTGTCAAAGACCTCGACACCCAGCGTTTTTATGCGAGAATTGCGATCGAATCCACCATCTATCCTGATTTCCGTTCAAAAGAATTAAGAGACGCATATCAAACAGCCGATCCTGTCGAAGTCGCCAAACGCGTTCTCTCCGTCGGCGGAGAATACGCAAACTGGCTCAATAAGGCGATTGAAATCAACGGCTTTGAAGACGATCTCGAAGACCTGGAAGAAGAAGCAAAAAACTGATCAAGGATGGGAATAAAGAAGCGGTGTATCTCTATTTTGCGATGCATGACCTTCATTATTCTCCATCCGAGCTTCTCGAGCTTTATGAGGCGCCAAAACCTTTTAAAGCTTTATTGTACGGCTTGATCAGCTACAAGCTTGACATCTTGGAAAAAGAAGCACGGAAAGGAGGTACATAATCCATGGCTAAACTGACTGCACGTTTTGAGCTGGAAGACCGGGTGTCGAAGAAGCTGCGGCGGATTCAAAAGGGTTTTAAGAATTTAGAGAAAAGACGAAAAATGCTCAGCCGTCCACTGACTGTTAAGGTCAGGGCTGACAAGGCCGCGAAAACATTGAACAAACTTCATCTTACATTAAAAGCAAATCTGAGCTCATGGCAGCTGAAGATATCGGCTGTTGACCTGGCAAGCAGCACCATTCAAAACATCTCGGATCAGCTCCAAAAGAACCTTCCCGAGAGGTTTCAATTCACGATCTCTGTTCATGACCAGGCGACAGCGGGCATTCGTAAAATTAAAAACATGCTTTCCGCTCTCGCATCTCATGAATATACGATCACCACAGCCGTCAATGACCGAGTGACCGGAGCCGTGCAAAAAATCACCGGTTACATGAAGGCGACATTGCAAAAAGGATTTACCGCAACCCTGTATGTGATCGATAAAGTAACAAAAACAGTCAGCCGGATCTCATCATTTATCAGCAGCCATTTTGCAAAGGAACATCAAGCGACCCTCACACTTAATGACCAGGCAACAGGCAAACTCCAAGCTCTTCGGAAAAAACTGAATGACATAGAGGCGAAGAAAACGATTGAAGTCAATGCAAAAGTGGAAAAGCCGGGCGGTGAATCCTCAGAGGGAAAAGAAGAAGCGATATGGACGGCAATCCTAAATGCAGGTAAAGATAAGTTTGTAAAATGGGTAGAGGGTCTTCCCGAAAAGATTATGGATAAGTCGTTTGATGCAGTGCTCGGAAAGTTCTTCAAGGGAGAAGATGGTGGCGGTGGCTGCTGCTGTGAAGGCGGCGGTTCTCTGATCAATGAACCGGCGACAAGCAGCAGGCCTGGAAGTGAAGAAAGCTCTCCTGCAGGAGGGAGAGGTTCCGGGAGAAATCCTTCTGGAAATGGTTCCGGAGGCAGATGGAAGAGAGGCCTTAAAGCATTGGGGAAAGGGGCAGGAAAACTTCTCCCTTATGCAGGGGTTGCATTATCTGCTACTGAATTAATGGACATGAACAGCGAAAATGCAGGTCAAAAAATCGGTTCTGCAGGCGGTGGAATTGGAGGCGGGCTAGCCGGTGCAGCTGCGGGAGCGGCACTCGGAACAGCCATTCTTCCAGTAGGCGGGACGGCAATTGGAGGCGCTATCGGCGGCATCGTCGGCAGCATGGGCGGCTCAAGTCTCGGTGAATATTTTGGGAAGATGTTAGACGACAACGGCGGCGTCATGAAGACATGGGATTCCATTGTAAAAAAATCAGAAAAAACATGGGGTAAAATTCAAAAAACATGGGAGAAGGTGTCTGACTGGTTCACAGATAATGTGTCAGATCCAATCTCTAAAGCTTTTGATGATGCCCTCACTTGGATCCAGGACACATGGTCAAGCATAACAACTTGGTTTCAGGACAACGTTTGGACTCCTTTGATCGAACCCGTCGTTGATTTTGCTATTAAGGTCTGGGAATGGTTTGTTCAAGCGTGGAATTGGATTCAAAATACTTGGAATACCGTATCAACATGGTTTAATGATAACGTTTGGATTCCCTTCTACAATATTGCAGTAAGAGTGATAAACAATGTCGTCGGTTTCTTTGCAGTTGCCTGGTCCGTCATCCAGTTGGTATGGGGGGTAGCCTCATCTTGGTTCATGGAGTATGTGTGGAACCCGATTCTTGGACCGGCGGTTCAAACGGCAATCAGCATCTGGAATTGGCTCGTTAAAGCATGGAACTGGATTTCTGAAACGTGGTCCACCGTATCAACATGGTTCGTCGAAAACGTCTGGGACCCAATTCTTGTTCCGGCCATACACACGGCAACCGCCATTTGGGACTGGCTTGTTAAAGCATGGAATTGGATTCAGGAAACATGGAACACCGTATCAACATGGTTTATTGAATATGTTTGGGATCCCATTTTAAAACCTGTCATCAAACTTGCAATGGATATCTGGAACAAGTTTGAAGAGGCTATAGAAAATATTAAAGAAACGTGGAAGGGAATAGATAAGTGGTTTCATAAGCTTTTAGATCCCGTTTTAGACCTCGCCAAAGAAATCGGTACGGCATTTAAAAATGCATTTGGTTGGGCCGGAGACCTCTGGAAAAAAGCACAAGATTTTGGAGGGTCTGTAAAAGATGGCTGGAACAATCTTATATATGGTGACAATGAAACAGCCTTTGAAAAAATCGGTAAAGAAAAGACTGGTTTCGAGCGGAAGAAGAAACCAGATACAAAGGCTACGGGCGGCTATATCACCAAACCAACCATCTCCTGGATCGGGGAAGCCGGAAACGAATTTGTCATTCCAACTCAAAACAACCGCGGGCGCGGAAAAATGTTGTTGGCACAGGCAGCAACTCAGCTTGGCATGCAGGTTGTCGATGATATTGGTTCGGCATCCGCTGATGCAGGAACTGTAACACCTATTTCAAGTGCGGCTTCTTATTCTGCCTCTGTCTCACCATCGATGAATGCGGGCGGCGATGTTACGAATCAAGCATCGTCTTTTGGTCAGCAATTCACAGATGGTTTTGATGAAGGATTAAATTCAAACGTTGTCTCAATGGAGGATTGGAAGCAGAAAAATATTCAGAAGCCATTTAATAGTTTGAGTACCCTGTCACCAACCTTTGGCAAAAACGTGGTAACTGGATATGCGGCAGGGCAAAATACGACGGCGACCGGTACGGATGGCCTCCTGCAGTCCAAAGTCAAAGCGCCATTTCAAAATACGGTTAATTCAGCATCTTCTTGGGGTGTGAATACTGTCAAAGGATTCGCGGCTGGCCAGAATTCCACGCCTACAGGTACAAACCAATTTGTCAGCACTCATATCAATAAGCCATTCCTTGATGCGAAGCAGTCATCAAGCGGCTGGGGAACTGGCATGATTGGCAACTTTATAACGGGTATGAATTCAAAGGGCAGTGAAGTGAAAGAAGCTGCCAAAGAGCTGGCCAAGAAAGTGGAACAAGCCTTCCGCGATGAATTGGATATTCATTCTCCATCCCGAGTTATGATGAGTCTCGGGCGTTTTGCGTCTGTCGGTATTGTGAAAGGGCTAAGCTCTGTCGATGTGAAGAGCTTCGCCGAAAAACAAGCCGGCTCTCTAGCTGCAGCATTCGCAGGGATGGGAGCAGTCGGCGGAAACGTAAAAGATTGGCTACTCAAAGCCCTTATGATTACAGGCACGCCGATGAGTTGGCTTGGTCCATTATCTCAAATGGCTATGCATGAATCAGGCGGAAACCCGCGGGCTATTAACCTGTGGGACAGCAACGCCCAACGTGGCACGCCATCCAAAGGGTTAATGCAAACGATTGATCCAACCTTTAACGCCTATAAGATGAAAGGGTTAAATGATATCTGGAAACCGATTCATAATGCTGTGGCGGCCATTAATTACATTAAAGCTCGTTACGGTTCAGTTTTTAATACGCCGGGAATGAGAAGTAAGCGAAATGGCGGCGGCTACAGGGGTTATGCCAATGGCGGCCTCATCACAAACGAACAAATTGCCCGCGTCGGCGAAGGCGGAAAACGGGAATGGATCATTCCCGAAGAACGCGGCATTCGCGGCCGCTATCTGCTGCAAAAGGCTGCAGATGCGCTCGGAATGGAAGTCCATGATCCGGCTTCTGAACCGTCCGGCTCTATATCAAGCGGCCAAGCGGCAGCTGCGACAACAGGCCAAAGCCGTATAGAGCAGCCGCCTGCAAAAGGCGCCAAAGAGCTCAATATTTATATTACCGGTGATCATCACTACCACAATGAGCAGGATCATGAGACATTGATTGCCAAAATCAAGCGTGCCCTTGTCGACGAGCTTGAACGAGACATCCATATCGGAACGAAAGGAAGCGTAGCGTATGACTAAATCCGTGTACGAATTTTGGCTGACGCAAGGCAAGGAAAAGCTGCGCCTTCCCGTTCTGCCGGAGCAGCTTGAAATCAGCGATAATCTTGGAAACGAGTCGGTAAAGGTGGCGAAATTCGGCGAAATCACCTTTATTAATGAACCGGGTGCGAAAACGATTTCGTTTTCGTCGCATTTTCCGAAACAATATTCTTCACTTGCAGAATACAAAGGGTTTCCATCACCGGAGAATGCGATTCTTAAGATTGACAAATGGCTGAAAGCAAAAAAGCCGGTTCAATTTCTCGTGACCGGGACGAAGATCAATCTCACATGCAGCATTGAAAGCTTTTCCCATCATGAAGGGGAAAAGGACATCGGTGACCGCGATTTTGATATCACCTTAAAGGAATACAAAACAGCTTCGCCCCGAAAAATCAAACAAAAAAAGAAAACAAAAAAGAAACGGCCGTCAAAGGCGGCTCCGAAAGTTTACACCGTCAAAAAAGGAGATACGCTCTGGCATATTGCAGGGCGCTTCTATGGAAACAGCCAAGAGTGGCGGAAAATTTGGAATGCCAATAAACAGGCAATGATTAAACGCAGCAAGCGCAACATCAAGCAGCCGGGCCATTGGATTTTCCCGGGGCAGAAGCTGAAAATACCGTAAAATAAAGCACCGGTGTCTCCGGTGCTTTTTCGTAAATCAAAAGCAGGGGATAATGATGATCGAATTATTTGTCATAAAAGAAAGCGAATGGTATGAGCTTGTCACAGAAAGCGTCTCATTAGAAGGGCAAAGATTTCAGGCGCCGCGTTCGATTGAGGCGCAGATCGTGATCAAGCAAGGGACGCAGCAGTACTACAGCGTACAGGAA
Source organism: Bacillus sp. z60-11 (assembly GCF_046464135.1). NCBI lineage: Bacteria > Bacillati > Bacillota > Bacilli > Caryophanales > Bacillaceae > Bacillus > Bacillus sp. z60-11. Next base: position 407,805 of record NZ_JBIYSN010000001.1, read on the forward strand.
GGTGATACCGTGCTGTTCAAGTGGAAGGGAAAGGAATTGTTTCGCGGGATCGTTTTCAGCAGGGTGCCGAAAGAATATACGATGACGTTTAAAGCGTATGATATGCTGCAGTACTTAGTCAAAAACCAAGACGTATATGTTTTTTCCAATAAGTCGGCCGATGACATTGTCAAACGGATTGCAAGCGACTTTCAAATTCCTAAAGGTCAGATCGCCGAAACGGGGCATACGATCAAAACGCTTGTATTCAAAGATAATACCAGCCTGTATGACATCATTTTAAAAGCGTTGAAGGAAACGAAAAAACAAACGGGCAGACAATACCAGCTTTATTCAGAAAAAGGCAGGCTCTGTTTAAGAGCATGGCCGGATCCTGAGGAGGTTTGGGTATTGGAAACCGGCGTCAACATTACGGATTACAGCTACAGCACATCAATCGAAGAAACGGCAACCAGGGTGAAATTGAGGAAACAGAAGGATAACAAAACCTACACTGCCGCCGCAAGCGATGAAGCTGCCATGAAAAAGTTCGGTGTTCTTCAGTATACAGAAACGGTTTCCGACGATATTAACCAAGCTCAATTGCGCGATCGGGCAAAGAGGCTGCAGGCAGAAAAGAAAGGTGTCAAAAAAGAACTGAAAAGCATACAGGCCATCGGTATTCCCGAAATCCAAAGCGGTCTGCCGGTTTATATTTCGATTCCGGAAGCCGGTGTCAAACAGACTTACTGGGTTGATAAAGATAAACATCATTTTTCCGGAACGAAGCATATCATGACGATTGATGTCGTAGCCAACAATCATCTACCTGAAGGAGCATCCTCATGAGATTAAGCGATGCGATCAAAGAGCTGGCTCTTGGAGCCGTACATTATGAATCACCTGTTGATATCATGCCCGCGGAAGTCATTTCTGCCTCTCCGCTCAAGCTTAAACTCCGCGATCATGAAAAGTTGGTGATTCCGTCCGACTTATTGGTGGTAGCCAGGCATTTAACCGATCATACGATGCAGATACGGGTTGACGGAGAAGAGAAAACCATTCGCTTTTACAATCAATTACACGAAGGCGACCGCGTCATGATTGCCGCCATGCCGGGCGGGCAATCTTTTTTTGTGATCGACCGGATATAGGAGGTGGTTTGGTTTGGCTCTTTCACCTGAAATAGCATTCGAAGATATTGAGGATAGCAGCGAAGCTGTTGAAACATCAAAGACGTACAAAATTGATTTTCAGACCGGACGGATGACAGGCGACATTATTTCCGGACTTGAAGCCATTGAACAGATGGCCTACATGGCGTTGAGAACGGAGCGCTATGCTTATGCCGTCTACAGTCATAACATTGGCAATGAGCTTCAGGAAGTTCTCTCAGACAATGAAACAACAGACGCTTATAAAGAAATGGAGATTCCGAGGCTGATAGAAGAAGCCCTTATCTATGATGAACGGATCGACGCTGTCACAGACTTTGAGATTGAACGTCAAGGCGATGCTTTTCACGTGTCATTTACAGTGGAAACCGACGAAGGAACACTGGATATAGAGGAGGTGATAGGGGAAGATGTTTGAAAACCAGACATTTGAAGAGATCATGGAACGTATGCTTGACCGGGTTTCCGCTGATATTGACAAGCGTGAAAACAGCGTGATCTGGAATGCGCTTGCCCCGGCGGCGGCTGAGCTGGCCGTTTCATATATTTGGCTGGATCAGGTGCTGAATTTGGTATATGCGGATACAGCTGAAGGGGAGTATTTGGACAGAAGGGCCGCCGAAGCCGGCATAGCGCGCTATCAGGCATCGAAAGCAATCTGGTCAGGCGAGTTTACAGAGGGTGTTTCAATTCCCCCCGGAACCCGTTTCTTTCTGGAAGACTTGTACTTTACGATACGGGAGGACGGAAAACTTGAATGCGAAACCGCGGGGACAAGCGGCAATGCAAACCTCTCAGGCCAACCGCTGCTCCCGCTCGATACCATCCCCGGCCTTGAGAAAGCGGTCATGGGGACTCTTGAGATTCCCGGCCGGGAGGAAGAGACGGACGAATCCCTTTACGAAAGATATTTGGTCCGGGTCCGCCGGGAAGCGGTCAGCGCGAATCAGCTCCATTACAAACAGTGGGCGGAGAAAGTCGAAGGTGTCGGTAAAGCAAAGGTTTTTCCGCTCTGGAACGGTGAAGGAACCGTGAAGATTGTGATTACAAGCGCCAAAATGGAGCCTGCCTCACAAGCATTAATCGAAAGAGTTAAGCAGTATATCGATCCTGAACCCGGACAAGGGGAGGGGATGGCGCCGATCGGCGCTTATGCAACTGTTGAAAGCGCAGTATGGAAAGACATTCAGATCTCGGCGACAATCATTCCGGCAACGGGGCGGACGATTGATGATGCCAAACAGGAGATTGAGGAAAAAATCATTCAATTGTTTAAAGAGAATGCGTTTAAAGAAACCGTCATCCGTCTGTCGCAAATCAACAACATCATCTATGAATCATCCTCTGTCAGCGACTATTCTGACGTTGCCATAAACGGCGAGGCGAAAAATCTCCAGCTGGCAGAGACCGAAATTCCGAAGCTGGGGCAGGTGACAATCATTGAGCAAACTTGAAGACATGACATTTTACCTGCCTCCCTATTTAACGGAAATCCGGGAGATGAGTGAGATTTTAGCTGCAGAAGCCCCGGAGTTTGAAAAACAAAATGAACAGATATTTGATGTGACAGACCAGCTTTTTGTCACGACGGCAACCTGGGGGCTTGATCGGTGGGAAACGATTTTGAATGTCAGGCGGGAAGCTTCGGACGGCATCGACATTCGCAGGGCGAGGTTATTGACGAAAATGTCCAATATCCCGCCTATTACCTCCCGCTCAATCGAGCGTGCGGTCAATGCTTTTTTAAAACACCCTTCCGCAGAAGTCAGACTGACCGCGGGAAGGTACCATTTCTTGCTGACTGTAAACGGGGAAGATTTGCAATATATTCCTTCCATCATTCAAACCGTTGACCACATGAAGCCCGCCCATTTGGCCTACACGTTTCGGGGCGGGTTTTATTATACATTCCGGCCTCCGAAAAACGATCACAACAGACTTGTATTAAGAAGCAAAAACGGTTTTTTCGGGACGATTCCGGTCTATTTAGACGGCCAGTATCAGCTTGATGATTCATTTTATTTGAACGGCTTCCGCGAGATCGACGGTTTGCCGCGAAGATTCAGACAGCAGCTCTTATTGCGGCACAAAAAACAGCAAAACATTTTGGCTGCTTCACATCTTGTGATAAGGAAAAAGGCGGAAATGCAAACAGAGCAAAAACCGACCGTGCGGATGAAAACCGGTCTAAGCAAACGAGATGAAAAGCGCCATGCCCTTACACTGACCTTTAAATGCGAGCATGAAGTGAAGCAAACAGGCACGCTTGAAATGAAGGAAAAATGGTGGACGCTCAACGGCGCATTTTTGCTAGACGGTACAAAGCAGCTGGCAGCGACAACGGAAAAAATTGCAATATAAAGGAGAATGAAACATGGCGGAACAATTAACGGTGACAACGCTTTATGCGAGGCAGCAAATGGCGAAAGCCAGAGCGGAAGGCGGAACGCTTACGAAAATCACAAAAATGGCTTTCGGAAACGGCGGAACGAATGACCAGGGACAACCGATTTCATTGCAGGGCACGGAACAGGCGCTGAAGAACGAACTTTTGCAAAAAGAGATCGACGGCTTTGTCTTCATGGAACCGGCCAAAGTCCGCTATACATGCACATTGGAAGAAAGCGAACTGGCCGGGGAAGTCATTAACGAGCTCGCTCTTGTCGATGAAGACGGAAAATTCACCGCAGTCAGAACGATGACTGACAAGCATAAAGACGGCGACATTGAGTTTGTCTTTGAAATCGACGACATTTATTAAGGAGGTTTTCACAGGTGGACATCCAAAAACCGAGACGCTTTGAAACTTCAGACCGCGCCCATGCCGATATCTTCAATGAAATGCTTGATCAATTGAATGAAAATGATGAACTGGTTGGACAGCGCGCTGAAGAGGCGGAAAAGAATGCGAAGGATTATACGGATCATGGGATCAAGCAATTGAAAGCACTTGCCCAGCTCGTAAAAATTACCGATGACACCGGGGTTGAAAAGCTGCATATTCAAGACGGAGATGCATTGGCGCAGCTTTTCGATTTAGGGGCGGGTTTTCATACGTTTGCCATCAATACAGCCGCCTCCAACCGGCCGCCGGGCTCTGCTGGATATGTGAGGGGGACATTCTTAAATTGCGGTCCTGATGGGTATGGGGTTGTGATTGCGACGGACACAACCGGAACGATTTTTACAAACACCATTAATAGTAGCGAATGGAAAGGTTGGCGGACATTAGAAACCGAGTCAAACTCTCAGGTAAAAGCAGAAAAAGCGTTGCTAGATGCTAAACATTACGTCGATACAAATTTCACTAATCAGAAATTGACTTTATTGACCGGGACTGAGGCGATTCAGGATGCCGCAGTAAGCGGAGAAGACTATCCAATGGGCGTCACTTTAATTGGTATATTTGATAACAATCAAACAGGATATCCATTAGGTTACGGCCTCATAAAAAATGAAAAATTTTCTGCCGTTCGCTTTACTCAATATTTTTATGGAACTGGTAATCAATCAACCGGTTCAAATCTAACTGGAACTTGGATTCGCCATTGGTACTCTACTTCAGGCTGGACGAATTGGGAAAAGATATCAGGGTTTGCTCATGCCAGCTTAACCATGTCAGGCAGACAGGTGCTTGAAAAGCAAACGACTCCGAAAATAAAATTCAATAAAAAGGTGATCGATAGCCATAATGCCTTTGATACGACTTTAAATCGGTTTACCGCACCGAATGACGGAGTCTACTATGTAAGTTCAGGCTTGTTTTTGGAAAACTGGGAAACATATTTTAATTTCCATCTGTTTATCTATAAAAACGGCTCGCTGTATAAACCAATAGATCATTACAGAGAGAGCACCGGCGGCGGAACCGCAAGAGAAGGAAATGAATTTTTTATTAATGTAAACGGCTCGGCCGTCGTTCCGCTGAAAAAAGGTGATTACATTGAAATTTTTATGTATGTCGGTTATGACGGGACAAAGCCGCGAGCTGTTTCTGATCAACATCCTCACTATAATTATCTGGACATCAAGGAAGTCAGCGGATTGAATTTCTTGACTTGATGCTTAGTAAATCAGGGGGTAAGGTATGGATTTAATAAAACCAAAGCCTTTTCATACAACGGACCGTGCTCATGCCGATCTTTTTAATAATGTGATTGATCAGCTAAATGAAAATGATGAACAAATTGCCAAACGGGCCGATGAAGCGGAGCAAAATGCGAAAACATATATTGAAGAGCATACAAGCAATCAAAACAATCCGCATGCTGTGACGAAGACTCAGATTGGACTTGAACATGTAGACAATATCAAGCAAGCGTCAAAAACGGAGTTTGATTTACACGATCAGGATGCTGTTCGACATATTACCGATCTTGAACGTAATAAATGGAATGGCGCTCAATTATTTAAAATTACTTCTGATTCAGGAATACACAAAATCAATTTGACTTCAGGCTCTTTCTACGAGGCTTTAAAAGATCTCGGGACCGTCACTTTTTATGGAACGAATGCCGTAGAAGATACCCCGTCAAAAGGAAGCCTCCGCGGGATGCAACTAGTCGGCCAAAAAGGAATTGGCATGGGTTATGCTGTTGATACAGCAGGAAATGCCTGGTGGTTTTACTACAATACAGTTCATACCGCAATGAATTGGTTTCCGATTGAATCTGCGGCCGCAAGCCAAGCGAAGGCGGATAAAGCTTTAAGCGAGGCTAAAAAATATACCGATAATCTCGGGGCTGATTTAACAAAATTAATCTGGCATTATCCCGCACTGCAAAATGGCTGGGTCCATTATTCTGACGCATATAAAGTGCGGTATACAAAGGATGTAACTGGAACGGTTTTTGTCGAAGGAGCCATCGCCAAAGGAAAGATCGGCTTTGAAATACCTGCATTCGAGCTTCCAGCCGGTTATCGGCCTTTACGGCCTTTCCAGTTTGTCGGTGTAGCTTCTCAAATAGGGATGTCAGGTGTGCCTCAGCATCACCGGCTGCTTGTTGACACTAATGGCAAAGTCATCATTGAAAACTGTTCAAATACGGCAAATCCAAATGAATTTATCAGTTTGGGCTTTAGCTTTAAAGCTGTTTAAAACATGGATTCTCTTTGTATGGTATTTGCAGTTGGTGGGAAATTATGATATTTTTGTCCTTATGAAAAACATTAGTTACTTTCTCATCATAGGTCTAGTGATTTTGATAAGCGGCTGTTCGGATGCTGAAACATCGACAAAAGCAGCTTCTAAAAGCATTTACAACCCTTTATTGATTGCCCATCGGGGGGCTTCAGCTATAGAGCCGGAGCATACGCTTTTATCCTATGAGCGCGCCATCACAGATCAGGCTGATTTCATTGAAATCGACTTAAGGCAAACGAAAGACGGCAAGCTGGTCGCCATTCATGACAAAAGTGTTGAAAGAACAACGAATGGAAAAGGAAATGTGCAGGATTTAACGTTGTCCCAATTAAAAAAGCTTGATGCGGGCAAAGGGCAAAAAATACTGACCCTTGAAGAGATCATCCAAAAATTCGGCCGATCAACAAAGTATTATATTGAAACAAGGGAAGATGACCACAACCGTTTGATCATGGAGGAACAGCTTGTTGAGATCCTTGACAAGCACGGCTTAATTGCCGGAAACAAGGTCGTTGTCCAATCTTTTAGCGGGAGGAGCCTGGAGAAAGTCCGCTCACTCGACAAGAATATTCCGCTTATCCGCCTTCTGCGGGATGATGAGGCGAGCCATTTAAACGCCGAGGTGTTAAACAAAATCAAAACTTATGCTACTGCTGTCGGGGTGAACGGCAAGCTGGTCAATGAAGATATGGTTCATAAGATTCACAGGGAAAACCTGCAGATCCATGTGTTTTTTGACGCAAATCAAGAGAAGAAACTGACGAAAAAAATGCTTCAATTAAAAGTCGATGGATTGTTCACCAATGATCCAGCTTACACAAGAAAACAAAAAAACTCGTCTAATTAGGCGGGTTTTTTATTTTGCCTTTAGTATAAGGGCGGGAGACGTTTTTAGTACATTTGCCTAAAAACCCCCAATGTGGATCAAGCACCGCCGTCAGCCATCACCTTTTTCTTTCTGAGCAGTGTAGCTCAGAAAGAAAAAGGTGAAATGGCCAGAGCGAAACTGATCATTTACAGCAAGAGACATCACACTTAATTTGGAGGCGAAGACTGGGTGGATATTGAAAAAGCAAGACGCTTTGAAACAACAGACCGTGCCCATGCCGATCTTTTTAACAAAGTTGTCGACCAACTGAATGATAATGATGAACGGATTGCAAAGCGTACTGACGAAGTAGAACAAAAGGCAACAACAAAAATGGAATTCAATTCCCACCTCAAAGATCATACAAGGCACATTACAGAAAATGAACGAACAACATGGAATAGCAGTCAAATTTTTAATATTACGGGAGAGGACGGACAAGAAAAAGTCTACATTGGTGCAACCGATGATTTTCATGCCGTTCTTCCCCAATATACGGGGTTTATCCATTTTACAGCTGCAGCGGGCGCGCTAAATGGTCCCGGCACAGATGTAAGGGGCATTTGGACATGTGATGATAAAGGCAGCTACGGCCAGGCTATCGCATTTGACCATGCGAATAGAACATACCGAAAAACCATTTCCGAAGGGAACTGGTCTGAGTGGGTGGAGCTGGAATCAGTCTTAGGGGCTCAATCAAAAATCGATGCTCACGCGACTGATGCGGCTCTCCACATCACTAGAGAAGAACGTGAAAAATGGAACAGCGCCCAATTATACAAGGTGACGACTGATAATGGATCAAGGGCGAAGCTGGCGAATGGAACAGATCTTTTAACATTGCCCACAGGATGTTATTTTGCAGCAGGGCATGTTGTACAAAATAATCCAGTACCTGATGACAGTTCTTGGTTTAATTATGATGTCATTGAGACAGATGCAGGCAGAAAAACCATTTACGCCTGGAGAAGCTATGACAATACATTATGGCATAGTACCGTTCATACGAATGGGATCTTCAAGGGATGGAAGCGAGTCGTAACAGCAAATGATCTTGAGCCTTCATGGACGGATGTTCCGCTTAAAAACGGAGCGGCACACGGCGACCGAAAAGTGCGTTGTGCATTGATGGGCGGACTTCTTTTATTAGAGGGGGAAATCGTGACAAAAAGGGGTGTTGTCTTTGGAACTCTCCCTCCGGCATATAGACCGTCTAAATTTCGCAGCAGGATCGTTCCGATTTTTGGTACAACGGGTATGACCAAACTTTATATAGAAACAGACGGAAATATGAGACTTGAAGGACAAATTGCGGACAGCGTTGATAACATCACATCTTATGGTTTAGATGAAGTGATTCCGCGCTAAACATGTGAGCTTGCGGGAAGGAGGGAGCATGCAGATGCCGCAAACAAATGAAATCGGTATTTTTCAAAAAGAAATCACGGAAATCAAAGCAGATCAAAAAACGCTTGAGAAGCGAGTCAGCACACTGGAAAGAACATCTGACCGCCACGATCAGCAAATCATCTCGATTAACGAAAAGCTAAACAAAATCGAAGAAAACACAACTTGGATCAAACGCAGCATCACAGGCGCGATCATCACAGCGGTCAGCACCGGCATCATCGGCGGGGCGATCGCTGTTTTTTATAATTTACTGCAAAAATAAGGGAGGAACATATGATGAAAAATGTTGACAAAGGCACGGTCGTCCGGACGGTGCTTCTTTTTATGGCATTGGTAAACCAGACGCTGATGATGTTCGGCAAACCTGTCTTGCCGGTCAGCGAGGATCAGATCAATACATTGGCGGATGCTCTGTATACGGCAGGCTCTGCGGCTTTTACAATCATGACCGCGCTTATGGCCTGGTATAAAAACAACTATGTCACCGAAAAAGGAAAGCTGCAAAAAGAAGCATTGAAACAAAAAGGATTGGTGAAATAAGGAAGCCGGCCGGCAGTTATTTTAATCAGAATTGGAGTTGAGGTAAATGGTTAAAGTTGTGGAAAACTTTGTGAAAGTCAATCAATACACCCGACCCGGCCTGAAATTGCCGAAGGTGAAAGGAATTGTCATGCACTGGACGGCGACGCCCGGCGCATCGGCATTAAATGAGCGGAATTATTTCAACGGCACCTGCATAGCCGATCAGCGTTATGCATCCGCACATTACTTTGTTGATCGACATGAGGTGCAGCAGATTATCCCTGAACATGAGGTCGCATACCATGCACATGATAAAAACCGCTGTTATGTGAGTTTCTTAAAGCCGAATGCCAACACGACAGCCATCGGTGTTGAAATGTGCGTCGAAAAAGATGGCGAAATCCATAGCGAAACCGTTCAAAACGCAGCTGAATTAGCGGCCGATCTCTGCAAGCGTTACGGATTATCGACTGACAACATCGTCCGTCATTACGATGTGACACAAAAGAACTGTCCGGCCCCCTGGGTGAGCGATTCAAGCCGGCTCGCGGCATTCCGGACAACAGTCGATCGTCTGCTCGGAAATAAAACCGTCTCTAAAACAGCGGCGTCCACGAGCCAGGCAAGCCATGCAACAGGCACGATCTTGAAAAAAGGATCGTCAGGTTCTAAAGTAAAAGCGCTGCAAAAGCGTTTGATCGCCGCGGGCTTCCCGCTGCCAAAGTATGGGGCCGACGGCTCTTACGGAAATGAAACGGTACAAGCCGTTCAATCCCTGCAAAAGAAAGCGGGAATTGCAATTGATGGCATATATGGACCGGCGACAGAAAAAGCACTCGCGGCCATTGAAGTGAAAAAGAAAGAGTCAGCATCAAGCGGTAAAAAAACATCATACAAGCTGCCCTCCGGGATTTACAAAGTCAAAAGTCCAATGATGAAAGGAACGGCCGTCCGACAAATTCAGGAGGCTTTAGCGGCCCTGTATTTCTACCCGGACAAAGGCGCGAAACATAACGGTATTGATGGCTGCTACGGGCCGAAAACAGCGGATGCGGTCAAACGGTTTCAATTAATGCACGGGCTGGGTGCCGACGGAATTTACGGACCGAAGACTAAGACGAAACTTGAAGCGTTACTGCAGTAATCAAAACAGCCCTTGTAGCAGAGGCCTTTCAGGCTATCGAAATTTTTTCGATAGCCTGCCGTTAAATGAAAGCAGGCTTATTGGTGAATCTAAGTCAGTTACAGTGTATACAACCTGTTGTTCATTTTATAACAAAGCCTGTGGAAAACAGGGGTTTATCTACAAGCCGAGGTTCCCTCTATTGCACTTTCTTTATCTCCATCTCCAATGTATTTCATGAACTTCGTATATCCCCGGCAGCGATATGCCAACTTCCTCATCGACAATAAACCAATAACCATTCTTACTAAAGTTTTAGATTCGAAGATTTTCATACAGCAAATCCTTTCTCAAATCATGATCAGCTATGAATTGAACACTGTAAGGATAATAATAATCGGATTAATCCTGTCTATCCATGATGAAGGGACGAAACCATTATTGTTTAGAATTTTCGAAAAACATCTACCACACTACCATACAAGTATGGTACCATAATCAGGGAAGGGAGGTGGCATCTGTGACTATTAAACAATCGAGCATCCGATCTGCACGAGATCAGGTTTATGATTGGCTGAAGGAAGATATTATGAAGTTTCGCCTCACACCAGGGACGCACATCTCGGAAAAAGAAATTTCAGAAAGGTATGAAGTCAGCCGAACGCCGGTCAGAGAGGCTTTTTTGCAGCTGTCGCGCGAAGGTCTTTTGGAGATCTATCCGCAAAAGGGAACCCGGGTATCTTTAATCGATCTTCATCTGGTGGAGGAAGCACGCTTTATGCGGGAAAATCTTGAAAAAGCCGTTGCCGAACTGGCGTGCGAAGATTTTCCGGAGCAGGCGGTGATTGAGCTGGAGCATAATTTGAACATGCAGCAATTATCAATGAAACAGAAAAATTACGAAAGCCTGTTTGATTTAGACGAAGCGTTTCACAAAACGATTTTTGACGGCTGTCAGAAATCCAACATTTGGTCTGTGATTCAGCAGATGAATGTTCCATTTCGAAGGATACGGTTTTTAAGGCTTGCTGCCGATTTCAACTGGGATACGATTTACAGCCAGCACGCGGCTATTCTGGAAGCAATCAAGTCAAAACAGCCGTCTGAAGCCCGCAGGATTGCCGAGGAGCATTTGCAGCTTGTGATCGTTGACAGGGAAATGCTTATCGAGGAGTTTCCGGGCTATTTCAAAGCATAAGGAGTGGTGATGTGAAAGCTGCGGTGATGACAAAACCTTTTTCCATTGATTTTCAAGAGCTTCCCTGTCCTGAACCAGACGCCCATGAAGTCCTCGTCAGGGTAAAGGCCGCCGGGATTTGCGGGAGCGATGTTCATTTTTATGACGGCACAAATCCTTACGGGCGCTATCCGCAAATTTTCGGACATGAGCTCTCAGGGGTGATAGAAAAAACAGGGGCAAAGGCAGACAAAAGACTGGAAGGGAAACGCGTCGTCATTGAACCGGCCATTTCTTGCGGGCGCTGCTATCCTTGCCGAAAAGGAAGGACGAACGCCTGTGTCAACATTGAGATGATCGGATCGGTGCGGAGAGGAGGATTCGCGGAATTTCTCACCGTTCCCGAATCACATGTCCATCCTATTCCTGATGAAATGGACGATGTAACAGGTGCATTATGCGAGCCGTTTGCCAACGGCGCTCAGGCGATCAGGCGCGCCGATCTTCAAAACGGCGAAGCGGTTGTCATATTGGGAATGGGGCCGATCGGGCTAACGATTTTAGCCCAGGTGAAAAAGCGGTTTGATGTTGAGGTTATCGCGATCGACCCCGTCCGGGAGCGATTGGAGCTTGCCAAAACGTTCGGAGCTGATCATGTCATCCATCCTGATCAAGAAGATGCAGAACGGGAAGTTTTTAACCTGACCAATGGGGAAGGCGCCGGCATTGTATTTGAAGCGGCCGGGGTCCCCGCAACAATCGAGCAGTCGCTTCGGCTGGCAGCTGCCGGAGGTCGGATCGTCATCGTCGGATTAACGGGAGACGATGTGACACTCCCCGGACTTCAGCTCACAAAAAAAGACATTGAAATCCATGGCACAAAGCACAGCGTCAATCAATTTCCCGGAGTGATTCGATTTTTAAATGAACATCCGGAGCTTGTCCGTTTCTTTGTGACTGACATCATGCCGTTTACGGAAATCGAAAGGGCGCTGAAAAAAGCCAAGCATCATCCAGAGCAGATCACAAAAGTGGTATTGACTTATTAAATCGGACTGGAGGATCCCGTGATGAGAATGGTTTTTAGATGGTACGGAGAAGGAAATGACACTGTCACCCTTGAGCAAATCAAGCAAATACCCGGTGTTGAAGGAATCGTGTGGGCGCTTCACCATTTTCCGGCCGGTGAAGAATGGCCGCTGGAAGACATCATGGAGGTCAAGCAGGTTTGCGGGCGGCACGGTTTTCACATCGACGTTGTTGAAAGCGTTAACATCCATGAGGATATCAAGCTCGGTCTGCCGACGAGAGACCTGTATATCGAAAGGTACAAGCAGACGATTGAAAATTTGGCTAAAGCCGATGTAAAGGTGATCTGCTATAATTTTATGCCTGTTTTTGACTGGCTGCGGACCGAATTATACAAAGAAGCCGAAGACGGCTCGACCGCTTTGTTTTATGAGAACGCAAAAGTTGATCAGATCGATCCTTTTGAGCTTGTCGAAAAAATCGCCAACAATCTCGATTATACGATGCCGGGTTGGGAGCCTGAACGGCTGGAGCATCTGACAGCGCTTTTTGAAGCCTATCAAAACGTGACAGAAGAAGATTTATGGAGCAATCTGCAATATTTTTTGGAGCAGATTATTCCAACCGCTGCGCGCTGCGGGATTAAGATGGCGATCCATCCTGATGATCCGCCATGGCCGGTCTTTGGGCTGCCCCGCATCATCATTTCTGCCAAAAACATCGGGCGCCTGCTTCGTCTGATCGACCACCCATCCAATGGTGTCACCCTTTGCAGCGGTTCATTGGGCGCCAATCCCGATAACGATATCGCAAGCATCATCAAAACGTATTCTGACCGGATTCCATTCGCACATATTCGAAATGTTAAAGTCTATGAAAACGGGGATTTTATCGAAACATCGCATCGGACGAAAGATGGTTCTGTGGACATTTGCGGCATCGTCAAAGCCTATCACGAGGCGGGCTATTCAGGGTATGTCCGTCCAGATCACGGCCGCCATATCTGGGGTGAAAACTGCAGGCCTGGATACGGCCTCTATGACAGGGCGCTGGGAATCATGTATTTATGGGGCATTTGGGACGCACTTGAAAGAGAAAAACGGGGGGCTTCACAATGCTTGAAATCCATGAACATTTAAGAGGAAAAACGGCGGTCATCACAGGCGGAAGCGGTGTCCTCTGCAGTGCGATGGCAAGGGAACTCGGACGGCAGGGCATGAAAGTGGCCGTCTTAAACCGGAGTGTCGAAAACGGCGAGCTTGTGGCTGAAGGTATCCGAAAGATGGGGGGAGAGGCCGTAGCGGTGGAGTGCGACGTCCTCAGCCAACAAAGTGTTGAGCGAGCAGAACGTTTGGTTACACAGCTTTACGGCGGGTGCGATCTATTGATTAACGGAGCCGGCGGCAATCATCCCGGAGGTACGACATCGAATGAAACCCTGCACCCCGACGACCTCATCAATGATAACGAAACCACATTCTTTGATCTGAAAAGCAGCGACGTCGGCTCTGTGTTCAATGTGAACTTTCTCGGATCTTTCATAACTTCCCAAGTATTCACGAAAACGATGCTGAACAAAAAAGGGGCTTCAGTGATCAACATCTCTTCAATGAGCGCACACATCCCCATGACAAAAGTGCCCGCTTACAGCGCCGCAAAAGCCGGCATCGAAAATTTCACAAAATGGCTTGCCGTCTATTTGGCCGAAACAGGGATCAGAGTCAATGCGATTGCCCCCGGCTTTTTCTTGACGAGACAAAATAAACGGCTTCTTCTTGATGAAAACGGGGAATGGACGGAAAGGGCGGGGAAGATCATTTCCCATACGCCGATGAAGCGGTTTGGCAGCCCGGACGATTTACTGGGGACAATGCTTTGGCTGGCGGACGCAGGCATGTCCGGATTTGTCACAGGCATTACAATCCCTGTAGATGGCGGCTTTATGGCGTACTCGGGAGTCTAAACACGAGAGAGGGGCGGAGGAATGAAACAGATTGTGTGTGAAAAACCTTACCGTTTAAAAATGGCGGAAGCCAAAGCGCCGGAACCGGAAAAAGGAGAAGCGCTCCTGAAAATCAAGCGGATTGGGATTTGCGGCACCGACTTTCATGCCTATTGCGGCAGACAGCCGTTTTTTTCATACCCGAGGGTGCTCGGGCATGAACTCTCGGGGGAGATTGTCAGTGTTGATGATCCGTGCGGAGTGTTGCAGCCAGGCGACCGGGCTGCAGTCATTCCCTATTTGGAATGCGGAGCGTGTGCCGCCTGTCGGATGGGGCGGCCCAATTGTTGTGTGAATCTGAAGGTGCTGGGTGTTCATACAGACGGCGGGATGCAGGAGTATATGAAAATCCCGGCAGACCACTTGATGAAGACAGAGGATCTGACATACAGCGAAGCAGCCGTTATAGAGTGTTTGAGCATCGGCGCCCACGCTGTCGCCAGGGCCGATGTTCAAAACGGCGAGTCGGTTCTGGTGATTGGGGCAGGGCCTATCGGGCTCAGCGTGATGAAGTTTGCCAAACTGAAGGGTGCGAAAGTGATCGCAATGGATGTCAGAAAGGAGCGTCTTGCCTTCAGTAAGATGTGGGCGGACGCTGATGAGACCGTTCTTGCCGGGGAAAGTGCAGCTGATGCGATCAAGCGAATGACAGAAGGGGATTTCCCCAGCGCCGTTTTTGACGCGACCGGCCATTCCGTTTCCATGAATCAGGCTTACCAATATGCCGCTCATGGGGGGCGGATCATATATGTCGGACTTGTCAACGATCACCTGTCACTTTTCGATCCTGAATGCCATAAGCGGGAGCTGGACGTTTTATTTAGCCGAAATGCTTTAAAAAGCGATTTTGAGTCGGTTATTGAAGCCATTGGAAAAGGCGTTGTTGATGCCAAACGGTTTGTGACCGGATATCTTCCGTTCAGCGGTGTGGTTGACGGGTTTGAAGAGGCGCTTGCACCTGAGAAAAATCCGGTGAAAGTGTTAATCAGATTGTAAGGCTGATGCAATGAGAAAGCGCTTACGAATTATGACGGAAAGAGGGGTTGTCAATGTTTGCAAACGGCCGGGGGTTTGTGATTGTCATGCTCTTTTTGGCAGGGGTTATTAATTATTTGGATCGCTCGGCGCTGTCAGTCGCCGCTCCGTTCATTCAGGAGGATCTGAACATCCGTCCTTCTCAGATGGGGATGCTCTTCAGCAGTTTTTTCATCGGGTATGCGGTATTTAATTTCATTGGCGGCTGGGCTTCAGACAGATTTGGAGCAAAAAACACATTATCGCTGGCGATGATTGTCTGGTCTGTGTTCAGCGGAGCGATCGCACTGACCTACAATTTTGTGTCGCTTTTTATCATCCGCGTCATCTTTGGGATGGGGGAAGGTCCGCTGTCAGCTTCGACAAGCAAGGCGGTCAACAACTGGTTCCCGCAAAAAGAAAGGGCAAGGGCGCTCGGCATGACGATGTGCGGAACTCCGCTCGGCGGCGCGATTTCAGGGCCGATCGTCGGGCTGATTGCCATCCATTGGGGCTGGAAAGCTTCTTTTGTGCTGATTATGCTGATCGGGCTGATTTGGGTTTGGTTTTGGATCAAATACATGAAAGAAAGACCTGAAGAATTCCAAAAAGACGCCCGTGAACATGAACACTCGAAAAAATCCGCTCCCATCCCGCTGTCTTTTTATTTAAAACAGCCGACTGTCCTTTTCACCGCTTTCGCTTTTTTCTCATACAATTATATTTTGTTTTTTTTCTTAACCTGGTTTCCCAGCTATTTAACGACGGCCCGCGGGCTGAGTATCCACGATATGAGCATTGCCACGGTTATTCCATGGATTGTCGGGTTTATCGGCCTTGCGCTTGGGGGATTTATTTCCGATTACATTTTCAGGATCACCGGCAGGCAGATGTTTTCACGAAAAGCGGTTCTTGTCATATGCCTTTTGGCTGCTGCTGTATGCATCGGGTTTGCCGGGGTGGTCTCCACCGCCGTCGGAGCGGTCGCATTAGTCGCTTTGTCCGTTTTCTTTTTGTATTTGACAGGTATCACGTACTGGGCGATTATTCAGGATATCGTTCATCCTGAGAGGGTCGGCGGTGTCAGCGGCTTCATGCATTTTCTCGCCAATACGTCCGGGATCATCGGTCCGACTGTCACCGGCTTCATCGTCGAGTACAGCGGCGCCTTTACAAGCGCGTTTCTGCTGGCTGGGGGGCTCGCAGTGGCAGGCTCGCTTTCCGTTGCTTTCTTTGTCAAACCGATCGGTTCGGATAAGCTGCCGCCAGCTGTTTCAGGTGATGAACAGAAACCGTTTTTATCTTAGGCGAGAGACGGAATCGGTGCGGGCAAACAAAACCCCTTCCTCGTCAAGGAAGGGGTGCTGCTATTTCTTTTTTTTCTTGTTGAGCGCTTTAATCAGGTTCTCGCTTCTTTTTCTGAGGAGGGCGGTATAGTCTGACAGGCCGAATTTTGCGAAGTCTGTATGTTTGACTTGTTTTTTTTGTTTTTTCACGGTATCACCTAATCTGTGTTGATTGGTTTATTGTATGTATCAACTGGGAAAATGGGATAAGGACGGGAAAATTTTTCCCCGTCCCATTTCAGGCTTTTTTCCGTTTATACTCGCCTATCAGCCGTTCGTTTTGTTTGAAAATCCGTTCGGTGTGGGGGCTGACTTCGTATTTTGCGATACTGGTTTTCGATTGCTTTTTAAACATTTTAAATGAAAGGCGCTTCTTTGCGTTTTCCTGAAAAGCAGGCTCCATCTCAATCGTCACCTTCCTCTTCGTTTGGTAGCAGGAGATCATAGACGCTTGTTAAAGAAGTAAACAGGAGGTAGTCGAATTCTGTGACCAGATCCTCTGAGGTTAATTTCATCACATAGTCATAATCATGGATCGAAAATGGAATCAGGACCATTTTTCCGTTTTCTTCGTAATAGACGTCTTTCCGATCCAGCTTTTCTTGAACGGCGAACCGGTTTTCCATGTGTTCAAGCAAATGATCCTTGCTCTCGTTTGAATTATATTCACATAAGGCGGCAGAAATATTCATTTTTTCGCCAAAGCGGCTGATGAGTTTTTCAATGCCTTCAGCATAAGCTTCTATACTTCCATAATAGATGTGGATCGGTTCGTTTTTCAATAGGTATTGGTACGTTTTCAGCCTGTTTTGATAAGTGTGAAGCAGGTCGTTGTTTTCTTCGAGAAGCATCCTTGTGTCTGTGGCGAGTTCAGAACTTCCGAGTTTTTTAAAATAGGCGTTTAAAAAAATAAAAGCATCGGTGAGCGTGAAGAAAACGGCGACGATCAGGTAATGAAGCGGATTCGTGAAAATCGACTGCGGATCGTGCGTCCAATAAATCACGGCGCCGATAACATAAAGCAGGTACCACGTTTTTCTGATCGCGACCGTTTTTTCGGTGAGCTTTTTTTCAAAACGCCACACGGCAGCCACGTACAGAGCCAGCGCCAAAACAATGAGCCAAACAAGGAATTGATAAAATAGCAGCATAACTTGTTTCCCTCTTCCCGAGAAATAGTGCAGTTCCTATTCTATTGTTATGCCGGCTTTCTTTTAAACATGAAAACTCCCGTCCTAGATTCGGACGGGAGTGTGCTGATTAAAAGAATAAATCAAGTATGAAATAGGCAAATGCACCGATGGTTGCCGAAATAGGAAGGGTAATGACCCATGTGATCAACATCCGCTTTGCGGTGCCCCAGTTTACGCCTTTCACCCGGTGGGAAGCACCCACACCTAAAATGGATGAAGAAATGACGTGTGTCGTGCTGACAGGCAAATGGACGATCGTCGCACCAAAGATGATGAGGGCTCCCGTCAAATCTGCAGAGACACCATTGACGGGACGGATCTTCATGATTTTTCCGCCGACGGTTTTGATGATTTTCCAGCCGCCGACAGATGTTCCGAGACCCATAGCCGTGGCGCATGCAAACTGCACCCAGAACGGGATGTCAGTTGTACTGTGCAAGTTACCCGCAATTAAAGCCATCGTAATGATACCCATCGCTTTCTGTGCATCGTTCGTGCCGTGCGTATAGGACTGAATGGCAGCTGTCGCGATTTGAACGCGCCGGAACCGCTTATTCGTTTTTGCCAGATTGCTGTTCTTAAAAATGACTTTGACGATGCTGTAGATCAAATATCCTAAAACAAACGCCAAAATGGGCGATAATATAAGTGCTTCAATAATTTTAATAAATCCGTGGTATTTAATCGCGGCGAATCCTTCCGATGCGATGACAGCTCCGGCAATCGCTCCGATGATCGCGTGGGATGAGCTGCTGGGAATTCCGAAATACCAGGTCACTAGGTTCCATGTAATGCCGGCGATAAGAGCTGCAAGGATCACGATCGATCCGTTTTCAAGCTTGAAAGGATCGGCGATGTCGCTCGTAATTGTTTTGGCGACGCCTGTGAACGTCATGGCGCCGGCGAAGTTCATGACAGCGGCCATAATAATGGCGTGCCGTGGTTTTAACGCTTTTGTCGATACCGAGGTGGCGATCGCATTTGCCGTATCATGAAAGCCGTTGATAAAGTCAAATGCCAAAGCAAAGATGACAATCAATATGGTTAATACAAATAAAAGATCCATTATAATCCCTCGTTACGCATTTTTCATTATGATGGTTTCTAAATTGTTTGCTACACTTTGGCATGAATCTGCGATTTCTTCAAGCGTCTCATAGATTTCTCTGTACTGGATCACTTTAATCGGATCTGTCTCTTTACCGAAAAGATTTTTCAGCGATTTGCGGTGCAGGTTATCGCAGTTGTGTTCGTATTCTTTAATTTTGATGGCATGCGGCTGAATTTCTTTCAAGCGATTGTCCGCCATCAATTCAATGGTTATTAAAATTTCTTTTGCACATTCTCTGATGTAGCCGCTGAATTTATCAATATGCTCGTCTGAAGAGGTGATCGAGAAAATTTCCATCATCGCCGAGAAATGCTCGATGCCGTCGAGTACATCGTCAAGACTGTTCGTCAGCTGCAGGATATCCTCCCGCTCGATCGGCGTGATAAAAGCCTTATTCAGCTCCTTAATCATCGTATGTACATAATTATCTCCTTTTGTCTCATACTCTTTTAAGGTATCTGCAAATTCCTTTAGGGTTGTTTGATTTGTCACTTTATAATGAACAAAATATTCGGCTGTTTCATCCAGGTTTTTTGCAATTTCCATCAAAAGCACGGAAAACTTGTCTTTTTTTCTTTTCAACATTTGTAACCCTCCATTGTTTAAATGAGACAATGCACACATCAAAATATTATATAACTTTTTGTCGAAAAAAAACAGGTGCAGTCGAAAAAAACAATTTAATTTTCAGGCAGTTGCCACAAGTTAACGGATGTGAGGCTGACATGTTCATCGTGTTTTTTTGACAAGCCATAGTCGTTTTCTCCTTATATGTATTTGTGTCTAAAGAATGAATTATCCGGGAATTTTTCTATGCATGGGATTTTCGGTTTAAAAATATCGAAAATTGAGATTTTTTCTTATTTTCAGTTCCCTTTCCTGATATAGTAGTAATAAACTGGAAAGGGAGTGAGCTGATGAGACGGTTAGCTTTCTTGGTTGTTGCTTTTTGTTTCGCGGTTGGTTGTTTTTTCAGTCCAGTGTCGAAAGCTGAAGGTGTAAGTGGCAGCGGAGAAAAAGTCGCAGTCGGTAAGGACGGGATGGTGGCGACGGCTCATCCATTGGCATCAAAAATCGGTGCAGAGGTTTTGAAAAAAGGCGGAAATGCGATTGATGCGTCCATCGCCATCCAGTTTGCCCTCAATGTGACAGAGCCGATGATGTCTGGTATCGGCGGCGGCGGATTTATGATGGTCTATGACGGCAGCACGAAGGAAACCTCGATTATCAACAGCCGTGAGCGGGCTCCACAAGGCGCTGAACCCGATATGTTTTTGGATGAGGACGGGAAGGTGATTCCTTTCTCCAAAAGATCGAGGCACGGAAACGCAGTCGGTGTCCCGGGGACGTTAAAGGGGCTGGAAGCGGCGCACGAAAAATGGGGAACGAAGAGCATGAAAGAACTGATCACACCTGCCATCAAGCTTGCGGAAGACGGATTTGAAATCGATTCAGTGCTGGCGGAGGCGATTCAGGACAATGAGGACAAACTGAGCAAAACGGCTGCGAAAGATATTTTCCTGCCGGACGGCGAGCCGCTGAAAGAAGGCGATAAGCTCGTACAAGAGGATTTGGCGAAAACCTTTAAACTGATCCGGAAAGAAGGGTCACAAGCCTTTTACAAGGGTGAAATCGGCAGTGCTGTCGCAGACGTCGTCCAGGATTTCGGCGGATCGATGACACCTGATGATCTGGCGCGTTATGATGTAACAACAGACAAGCCGATCTGGGGAGATTACCACGGCTATGATATTGCAAGCATGCCGCCCCCAAGTTCGGGAGGGGTCTTCATGCTGCAAATGCTGAAGTTAATCGATGACTTTCATTTGTCACAGTACGATCCGAAGTCATTTGAAAAATATCATTTATTAGCGGAAACGATGCACCTTTCATATGCGGACAGAGCGGCGTACGCCGGCGATCCCGAATTTGTCGATGTTCCGCTGGAAGGATTGCTTGATCCGGAATATATTCAAGAACGGCAAAAATTGATCAGCCTTGACGAGGTCAACCGCGATGTGAAAGAGGGGGACCCGTGGAAATATGAAGAAGGGGAGCCGAACTATGACATCGTGCCGCAGGCCGATGATAACGAAACAGGCGAAACCACTCATTTTACTGTCGCTGATCAATGGGGAAATGTCGTTTCCTATACAACGACGATCGAACAGCTTTTCGGTACGGGCATTTTAGTACCGGGATACGGTTTCTTTTTAAATAATGAACTGACCGATTTTGACGCGGTTCCAGGGGGCGCCAATGAAGTGCAGCCGAATAAAAGGCCGCTGTCCAGCATGACCCCGACGATCGTCTTTAAAGACGACAAACCGGTATTGACCGTCGGATCGCCTGGCGGGAAAACGATTATTGCCTCCGTTTTCCAAACGATCCTGAATTACTTTGAGTACGACATGAGTCTCCAGGATGCGATTGAAGAACCGAGGATTTATACGAACAGTCTGTCTTCTTACCGTTATGAATCGGGCATGCCGGAAGACGTCAGGCTGAAGCTCAATGAATTCGGCCATGATTTCGGATCGAGTCCGCAGGATATCGGCAATGTCCAAAGCATTTTCATTGACCGGGAGCACAAATCCTTTATGGGGGTCGCCGATTCAAGCCGGAACGGCACGGCGGTCGGCGTCAATATCAAACATTCAGCAAAATAAAGGAGGATGGGCTTGGTCTTGCAATGTAGATCAAGCCCTTCTTCGTCTGGACCCGCCATAAAAGAGGATTTTTTTAAAAAGAGGAGAAATATATTTTTTGTAAGCGTTTACTGGTCGAAATGAAGGAGGTTTACCATGATTCACACATTGACAAACGGATTTAACCGTTTTTGCGAGTGGGTGATGAGGCTGGCATATCTTAATCTGCTGTGGATCGGCTTTTCTTTGGCGGGAGCGGTCATCTTCGGATTAGCGCCGGCGACTGCCGCCATGTTTAGTGTGACGAGACAGTGGGTGAAGGGTGAAACAGATATTCCTGTTTTCCAGACTTTTTTTCAGGCGTTCAAAAAGGAATGGGCCGGTTCAAGCATTCTCGGCTTCATTTTAGCGGCAATCGCCCTCGTGTTATATGTTGATTTTCAAATTGTTTCCATATATTTTCAAGGTCAGCCTGCCGTATTGAGCTTGTTTATCAGTTTGTTTATCATTTACGCCATCATCTTCTTATACACTTTTCCAATCTATGTCCACTATCAAATGAAACGAATCGATGTTCTGAAATACAGCTTCATGATCGGATTTTCCCGTCCGCTCATCACTTTGCTGATGATATTGAGCGCATTTGGAATGGTGCTGGCCGCTTTATTTCACGTCACATTTCTCTTGTTCTTCAGCGGCAGCGGGTTAAGCTTGCTCCTGACAAAATTGGCGTCCAGCGCATTTTTCGCCATTGACGGCCGCGGCAATGACAAACAGACTGCCGTCCCGCGCGTGAAATGAAGGGTGTTTTTTTAGTGAACCGGTATCATCATTTGAAAATTAAAGATCAGTTGTTTATTTTGATCACGCTCATTATGGCGGTTTCACTGATATTGATTTTGAGCGGTGTTCAATACGCGTTTCGCGTGTATGATCAGCAGCTTTACAGAAAATCGTCCCAGGTGCTGATGATGTCTTCCAAAGCGATTGAAGATGAACTAAAAAAAATTGAAGATGTTTCCTATCAAATCGCGACCGACACAAACATTCAAACCAACCTCTTAAAAGCCGGCCGCAATCAGAACACATACGGCCGGTATCGCATCAAAAAAGAAATTTGGGACAAGCTTGCCGAATTCACCGGTTCTAAACGGTACATTAAATCGATTCATTTGTTCGATGCCTTCGGGACGGAATACTCAGCAGGGGCCAGCTCTGCCGAAGCTATAATAGAGCGGAAAGACGAGCTTGCCTTAAAAGCGTCGCGTCAAAAAGGCGGCAATCTATGGACGACGATGCCGGATGTCCGTGGTGAGCTTTTATCCGTCAGGGAAATCCGTTCCTATCAGCATTTAAACCTCGATCACCTGGGGACGGTGCTGATTGTGTGTGATCTGCAAAACATTATCGCCGACCTTCCGAAAGATATGGGGGAAGGCGCAGGCAAAATCGCCATGTCTGACGGACGACACGCGTTCTTTTCAGAAATCCCTTTAAGCCGAATCGATGTGCTCCGCTTATCTTCTCCGGATCAAAACGGATACGACATTGTGAAAGAAAACGGCCGGCGTTTTTTCATTTCATATGTCAAGTCATCGTATGGGAACTGGACATACTGGAGTCTGATTCCTTTTGACACCATGTTCTCCAAAATATCAGCGATGAAATCTATACTCATTTCCCTTTTCATTCTCTTCTTTTTCATTGCCGTCTTCTTCGGAAGAAAAATGGCCAGGGGCATAACAAGTCCGATTGAAGGGCTGGTGGCTGCCATGAAAAATGTGCAAAACGGCGATTTCAACATACGGCCGCCGCTTTCTGCATCACCTGAGCATCAGGACGAAGTCAGCGTGCTGAAGTGCAATTTTGTGACAATGATCGAACGGATCAATGAATTAATCGCGGAGAACTATGAGAAGCAGCTGATGATCAAAGAAACGGAATTTAAAGCGCTGCAGGCGCAAATCAACCCCCATTTTTTATACAACACACTCGAATCGATCAATTGGCTCGCCAAAATGAACCGTCAGCCGCAAATTTCAAAGATGACCGAATCTCTCGGATTTTTGCTGCGGAGTGCGATGAATCTGAAAACCGATTGTTTAACGATTGAAGAGGAAGCAGAGATTGTCCTTCATTATTTTACGATTCAGCGGTTTCGCTTTGACGAAAGGCTCGTGTTTGATGTGGAGATCGATCCGCTTGTCAAAACATGCCCGGTTCCAAAGCTGATCCTTCAGCCTTTGGCGGAAAACGCCATTCACTATTGCCTTGAGCCTGTCATTGAGCCTTGTCACATTCGGATTCAGGCGTTCAGAAAGGGAGAATCCGTTTATTTAACAGTCGCTGACAACGGTCCCGGCATGGATGAAGACTTTTTGGAGAAAGCGAGAAAGGGGCTTGTACGGACAAAAGGCAGAGGCATCGGGCTTACAAATATTGATGAGCGGATCAAGCTGATGTTTGGCAAAAGGTATGGAATCACCATTTCAAGCGAAAAAAACAAGGGAACAAAGGTGAATATTAAAATACCATTTCAAAGCGGGGTGTGATGATGTATAAAGTGCTCTTGGCAGACGATGAACGGATCATTCTTGAAGGGATTTCAAAGATGATCGAGTGGAATTCAGTCGGCACGTCATTAATCGGTGCGGTGCAAAACGGCGCTGACGCCTATCGGCTGATTGTGCGCGAGCGCCCGGATATCGTGATCTCAGACATTAAAATGCCGGGATTGGGAGGATTGGAGCTGATTGAAAAAGTGTCCCGCAAGTACCCATCGACACGGTTTATTCTCCTTACCGGATTCGGCCAGTTTGAATACGCGAAAAAAGCGATGACATACGGTGTCAGGCATTATTTGCTGAAACCTTGCAATGAGAGCCATATTACAGAATCGCTCAAAAGCGTTGTCAGCGAGCTGAAAAAAGAAGAGTCTGCCAAACAGGTCAAAACCGATTTGGAGATGATCAGGCCGCACCTTGAAAAACACGTGTTCAAAGAGCTGATCACAGGCGAAAAGTCAGACGCCGAAAGGTATTTGCACTTTTTTTCAGAAAGCGGAAACATGAAGCTCGTCCTCCTTTCATTCCAGGAGCAGGGAGGGAAAAGGTGTTTGTCTGATCTCGAACAGATCGCCTGTGATGTCTTCAAAAGCGGCATCATCACCTCCATCCGCCATAAAGGTGCGCTCGTCCTCGCAGTCAAAGCCCGAATGGAAGATGAACAGCTAAAAGCAAATCTGGAAAGGATTAAAAGGCTTTCACGCCAGCGCTTACAGATAGAGCCGGCGGCAGCATTCAGCGGAAGCGGTGACATCGGGGAGGCCGCTGTTTTATATGGCCGCGTGCGGGCCGAGCTTGAAAGCCTGGTCAGCGGGGGGCAGACATCGGTTTTGGTCAGGCAAATGATTGAGCTGATCCAAAAGGAAGCCGCCAATCCGAAGCTGTCATTAAAATGGGCGGCCCGAACCATGCTGTATATGAATCCCGATTATCTCGGCAAGGTTTTCAAACAGGAAACAGGTGAACGGTTTTCCAGCTATGTGACGAAGGTCCGGATTGAAAAAGCGATCGCCAAAATGAAAAAGACAAACGATATCACGATCGGCGCTCTCGCGGAGGAGACGGGATTTGGCGATAATCCGAAATACTTCAGCCTCGTCTTTAAAAAGTATACAGGCTGTACACCGTCTGAGTACCGGAAAAAAGAAGAACACCTGCTGTAAAGCCGCCGGAGAAAGTCCGGCGGCTTTTTCTTGCGACGCGATCTCTGTTTTTTTAACATTCTTCTCTGTTTTTTGAGTTTCTGGGACGAAAATGCGTCATTAAAATAAAATGTAAGCACTTACAAAAAGAGGGGGATGTCGATGAGGAGATTCATGCTTGTCTCGTTATGCGCATTGCTGCTGTCCGGGCTTTACGGATGCAGTTCAAACAGCGAAGAGGCGGGGGGCTCAGGCGGAGAAAACACGATCACGCTGAGGATCGCCTGGTGGGGCGGACAGCCGCGACATGATTACACAACGAAAGTGATTGAGATGTACGAAAAGGAAAATCCGCATGTCAAAATCGAAGCGGAGTTTGCCAACTGGGACGATTATTGGAAAAAGCTCGCACCGATGTCCGCGGCGAACCAGCTGCCTGATGTCATCCAGATGGATTCCGCATATTTATCACAATACGGTGAAAAGGGCCAGCTGGAAGATCTCTCGGCGTATGTGAAAGACGGGACGATCAACACAGATGCAATTGATGACAAGACGCTCGAGGGCGGGAAAATCGGCGGCAAGCTTTACGGTTTTCCGCTCGGGATCAATGTGCTGTCCGTCATTACAAATGATGACCTTTTAAAAGAAGTCGGCGCCGAGATTGATGATGAGAACTGGACATGGGACGATTTTGAAACATTGGCGCTCAAGGTGCAGGAGAAGACGGGAAAATACGGCTCAAACGGAATGCATCCGCCTGACGTCTTTTTCCCGTATTATCTCAGGACGAAGGGCGAGCGCTTTTATAAAGAGGATGGAACAGGTCTTGCCTATACGGATGACAAGCTGTTTGTCGATTACTTCAAAAGACAGGTCAGACTTGTCGAGCAGAAGGCTTCTCCGACACCTGATGAAAGCGCGCAAATCAAAGGGATGGAAGACGATTTTATCGTAAAAGGCGAAACGTCTGCCACATGGAATTATTCCAACCAATACTCGGCGTTTGCCCAGCTGACGGATGCGCCGCTTTCACTCCATCTGCCGCCGGAACAGGCGAAAGAAAAAGCGCTGTTTCTCAGACCGAGCATGCTGTTTTCGATTCCGAAAAGCTCCGAACATAAAAAAGAAGCGGCAACATTTATCGATTTCTTTATCAATAATGAAAAAGCCAATGCGCTGATCAAAGGTGAGCGCGGTGTACCCGTTTCAGCGAAAACGGCCGAAGCGGTAAAGTCGGAACTGAATGAAGAGGAAAAAAAGATTTTTGAATATGTCGAGCGGGCAAAAGAACATGCAGGTCAGGCGGACCCGCCTGAACCGATTGGCAGCGCTGAAGTGATCAAGCTGCTGAAGGATACGTCAGACCAAATTTTGTTCAAAAAAATCACACCGGAAGAAGGAGCCGCCAAGTTCAGAAAAGAAGCGAACGACATCTTGAAACGAAATCAAAAAAGGTAATGCCTGAAAGGGGGATGCGACCGTGAAGAGCAAACGACTGAATGACAACCTGGCGGGTTATGCCTTTATTTCTCCATTTGTAATCGGCTTTTTCTGCTTTACCGTGATACCGATGGGCGCTTCACTGTTTTTGTCTTTTACCGATTATGATCTGTTTACTTCTCCTAAGTGGGTGGGCCTTGACAACTACAAAACGATGCTGACGGATGATGAAAAGTACTGGGGATCATTGAAAGTGACATTTTACTATGTTCTCTGCGGCGTACCGCTCAGGCTGGCGTTCGCGCTTTTCATCGCGGTGATGTTGAACAGATCGCAAAAAGGAGTAGGTATTTACCGGACGCTTTTTTATCTGCCGTCGATCATCGGCGGCAGTGTGGCGGTGGCGATCATGTGGCGCAATGTCTTCGGGAATGACGGTGTCATCAATGCGCTTCTGTTTTTTATCGGGATTGAAAAGAAGATTTTCTGGTACCAGGATCCGACGAGTGCGTTGTGGACGCTGATCCTTTTGTCGGTTTGGCAGTTCGGTTCTTCGATGCTGATTTTTTTGGCCGGACTCAAAAACATTCCGCCGATGTATCAGGAAGCA
Organism: Bacillus sp. z60-11; assembly: GCF_046464135.1. Taxonomy (NCBI): domain Bacteria; kingdom Bacillati; phylum Bacillota; class Bacilli; order Caryophanales; family Bacillaceae; genus Bacillus; species Bacillus sp. z60-11. The sequence continues at coordinate 435,304 of NZ_JBIYSN010000001.1, forward strand.
GCCAGCATTGACGGGGCAAACAGGGTGCAGCGGTTTTTCCTGATTACGCTTCCGCTGCTCAGCCCGATCATCTTCTTTAATTTGGTGATGCAGACGATATCCGCGTTTATGACCTTTACACCGGCTTATATTATTTCCAAGGGGGAGGGCGGACCGCTTGACGGAACGCTCCTATATTCCCTGTATTTATTCCAGCGGGCCTTCAACTTTTTCCAAATGGGCTATGCCTCAGCCATGGCCTGGGTGATGCTCCTATTGATCGGCCTTGTGACATTCATTTTATTTAAAACATCATCCTTATGGGTGCATTACGAATCAAAGGAGGGATCATGATGGAGCCGGTCAAGGAAACGGCGCCTGCACGCGTTCCTGTAAGGAGCGGGAAAAGCCGGACGGGTCAGATCGCTTTTCATATTGCAACAGCCGGTTTGGCGGTTTTTCTTCTCTATCCTGTCATATGGCTTGTTGTCAGTTCTTTTAAAGAGAGCGCCAGCATTTTCGCCACTTCTCATTCGCTCGTTCCCGATCCGTTTGTCATCTCCAATTATGCGGATGGATGGAAGGGAATTGCCGGACAGCCGTTTATCACATTCATCAAAAACTCGCTGATCATCGTCGGTTTATCGACCGCTGGCGCCGTCCTGTCGTCAGCTTTTATCGCCTACGGGTTCGCGCGGATTTCGTTTAAAGGCAAATCGTTTTGGTTTGCCGCTATGATGGTGACGATGATGCTGCCGCATGAAGTGCTGATGATTCCGCAGTACATCATCTTTGCGAAGCTTGATTGGCTGAATTCCTTTAAGCCGATCGTCGTTCCTCAGTTTTTTGGACACGCGTTTTTTATCTTTTTGATGATCCAGTTTATCAGAACGATTCCGGTTGAACTCGATGAAGCGGCGAAGATTGATGGTTGCAGCCGTCTCGGCATTTTTTTCAAGGTAATCCTGCCGCTGATCGCCCCGGCGCTTGCGACATCGGCGATCTTTTCATTTTACTGGAAATGGGAGGAGCTGATCAATCCGCTCCTTTATTTAAACAAGCCCGAGCTTTATCCGGTTTCCCTGGCGTTGAAGCTGTTTTTGGATACGGAGACGGCGTCAAACTGGGGTGCGATGTTTGCGATGTCCGTCGTTTCGCTGCTGCCTGTCGTGATCGTGTTTTTTGTCTTTCAAAAATCGATCGTTCAAGGCATCAGCATGAGCGGATTAAAATAAAAAAGGAGTGAATGCGGGTGGCAAAACTTGTTTTTGATGAAGAAAAGCTGAATGACATGATCGACAGAATCGTCAAGCGGACATTTGCGATGGATTTTGAATGGGATTGGCCCGGCGGTGTGGCGTTTTACGGCGTGGCCGAGGCGTATGATGCGACGGAAAAGGAAGAATACCTTCAGCTTCTGAAAAACTGGACGGATGAAAAGCTTGAAGACGGCCTGCCGAAGCTTTCGATCAACGGCGTCTCCATCGGCCATACCCTTTTATCGCTCTATCAGGCAACAGGTGATGACCGTTATCTTGAAACAGCCAGGGAAATGGCAGACTATGTCCTTCATGAAGCGCCGAGGTTTGCAGACGGCATCCTCCAGCATACCGTCAATTCAGAGAAAAACGTCTTCCCGGAGCAGGCGTGGGTCGATACGATGATGATGGCCGGCTTGTTTCTTCTCCGCATCGGAAAGCTTGTCGAGAGTGAAGAATACTTTGAGGATGGCCTCCGCCAGTATCATGGTCATGAAGAACTTTTGCAGGATATGGATACCAATCTGTATTATCACGGCTGGGACAATGTGGCCAAAAACCATATGTCAGGCATATTTTGGGGGAGGGGAAACGGCTGGGCCGCGCTGACCATGGCCAAAGCGCTGCCGCTGATTGATGTGACCCATCCGTCTTATATGATCATCGACGGCTCATTGAGAGATCTGTTGAGCGCGCTTGTCAGGCTTCAGCATCCTTCCGGGTTATGGCACACCATCGTGACAGACCCCGGCTCATATCTTGAAGTCTCGGGTTCCGCCGGAATTGCCTCCGGTCTTTTATCAAGAGGCTCTTTGTACCACGAGTCGGTTCAGAGAGCGCTGGCGGCCATCACAGAATCCGTCGCGCCGGACGGCAGGGTCGAACGCGTTTCCGCGGGAACGGCGGTCATGCGGGACGCCGGGGGGTATAAGGATGTCCCGTATAAACGGATTCAAGGCTGGGGGCAGGGGCTTGCGCTGACCTTTTTGGCAGATGTCATCCGCTCAAAATCGCGAGCATTTCAATAAAAATTGAAAAAGAAACATTCTTTTCATTTGCAGTGGGGGGAGAGGCATGAAAAAGCTGCATCAAAGACATGTTTCACGGCGGAAGGGGACCTATTTCAAAAAGAGTTTTGTGCTGATCTTGCTGATTGCGTGCATCCCGGGTCTGTTGACGGGTGCGGGCATCTATTTTTTCTCAGCCGCAAAAATCGAACACGAGCTTCAGCATCTGCATGAAAGCCAAGTCAGACGCCAAATCATGCAAATGGATGACAAGCTGGAAGGGCTCGAAATCATGCTCTCCCAGCTGGCGTATGACACACGGCTGATGAGCGGGCTGGCTCATACGGATTTAAAAAAAGACTTTCAAACGACATACCGCTTGTCAAAGTCGCTGTTTGTTCTCCAGGACCAAAATCCGCTCATTCAGCGGGTTGAATTATTCATTCATGAAGGTGAGCCCCAGCTTTTAAATCCGGAATACAGCGCGCTGACCGATCGAAATCGTTTAAAATCCTACGATTCACTGCTTTCCGGCAATAAAAACGTCTATTGGAAAAAATGGCGCGGCAGCACTGGAGGCATGGCCCTCGTTCATAAAATTCCGGGGGGCATTTCAGAGCCGTTCGGCGCCCTGATTGTAACGATAGATCGTAAAGAAATGAAGCATTTGCTGGAAAGCCTTTCCCCATATTCAAAAGGAACCGCGCTGCTTTTCAGCAGGGACGCACCTTTTGGAAAGGAAGGCGAAGAATTTGAAAGCGCATTAAAGAAGCGGGCTGAAAAACAGCGGAGCAAACAGGGGGCCTTTTTCATGAAGTGGAGAGGTGAAAACTATTCCGTCTCCTTCGGACAGATGGATCGACTCGGCCAGGAATGGACTTATGTTTCCGCATCGCCAATGTCGTCCATTACCTCTCCTGTCCTGTTTTTATCAAAGCTCGTCGCATCCGTCAGCATGGCCGGGATTGTGCTGGCTTTCATTCTCACCTGGTATGCCTCAAATAAAATCTATTCACCTGTCGAGAAGCTGATCCAGCTTTGTTCAGCAGAACAGAAAACCGCCGCTTTCGGCCGCGATGAATTTCAGTGGCTCCAAAAGCGTTGGGAGGACATGTCGAACGAAAGCGGGAAGCTGAAACAGCAGATGACGGCTCAAGTTTCTCAAGTGACAAGCGGATTTTTTCAGCGGCTTCTCCAAGGAGGCTTTGCGGGAGAAGCGGAGAAAAGCTTGAAAAACCGTCTGAAGCGCTGGGGCTGGGAAGCGAAAGACAAGGTGTTCATCATCATCGATATCCAGATGACCGGCCTTTATGACGGGGCCGGCTCTTTTTCCAAAAAAGACGAAAGCCTCGCCAATTTTATGCTGGCCAACATCGCCCGCGAACTGGCCGAAAAAGTATTCCGGCGGGCGTATATCAGCGATGCCCGCGCTTTATCGCTCGATGCCCTTTTGATGTTTAGCGGTCCTCGCGCACAGCAGAAAACCGCCGCGCAATTTGTCCGCGAGCTGACAGATACGATTCATACACTATGCGGGCTTCACATTACGGCTACAATCTCAAAGCCGGTCGGCATGGTAAAGGACATTCCTGTCATATATGAAGAGGTGAAAGCCGGGAAGCTTTACAGACAGTTTGAAAATTCCAGCCAGCTGATCGATTTAAGCCGGCGGAAGGAGAAGACACAGGCTGATGCTTATTATCCGTTTGCCCTGGAAAAAAGGATCGTACAAGCGATCCGCCTCGAAGAAAAAGATGAAGCCGAACGCCTGATCGCGCTTTTTATGAATGAGCTTGCGGAAAGAGGGAAAACAGAGGCCCGTATCCAGCCGGGAATGATTCAGCTGTTTGCCAAAATTCAGGAAGAGATTTTTCATTCGGGTCTTCACCCTTATGAATTATTTTCCAATAACGATCTGATCCGGGAGCTGTCAGAACTCAGAGAGCCGTCACACGCGGTCGCCTGGATGATGGAACGCGCTGTCGGTCCTTATCTCAAAGAACTTGAGGGGAGAAACAACAGACAGCAAAAACGGCTTGTCGAACGGGTGCTTGCGATGATTCACGAAAATTACATGAATGATATTTCACTTGAAAGCTGCGCTGATGAAGCGGGAACGAATTCATATACGCTGAGCAAGGCGTTTAAACAGATCACCGGCATCAATTTTATCGATTATGTCACGCATTTGCGAATTGAAAAAGCGAAAGAGCTGCTTCTCGAAACGGATCAGAAAATACATGACGTATCAGAGGCTGTCGGCTACAGACACAGCTATTTCAACCGGATTTTTAAAAAACAGGTCGGGGTTCCGCCGAGCCGCTATAGACAGCTTCATCAGGAAACCTCGTGAAATGGAGAGGAAAACATGAACGAAAAACCGAAAGTCACCGTGTTTTTGGCGGGGGATTCGACCGTTGCCGAGTGTCCGCCGCATGAAGCGCCGATGGCCGGCTGGGGTCAAGCGTTTCCATTGTTTTTTACAGATGAAGCAAGAATCGTCAATCTGGCCAAAGGCGGCGCCAGCTCCAACCGCTTTATCACCGAGGGGCGTCTCGCTGACATCGCCGGCCGTCTCACAGCAGGGGATTATGTGTTGATTCAATTCGGTCACAATGATCAAAAGCCGTATGGAACAGATCCGTTTACATCGTATCAGGACAATCTTTTCCGCTATGTCGAAACCGTGCGGGCAAAAGCGGCGTTTCCGGTTTTGGTTACTTCTGTCCAGAGGCGGCATTTTGATGAAAGCGGAGCGATCGTTAATACGCTTGGCGATTTTCCAAAAGCGATGCTTGAGCTTGCGCGGAGGCTTGAAGTGCCGCACATCGATTTATGGTCGAAGACAAAAGCGCTCTATGAATCTTTCGGAGTGGAAGGGTCAAAGCAGCTGTTCGTTCACTTTCAGCCTGATGAGCATCCTCATTATCCAGGCGGCATCGAAGATAACACCCATTTCTCCGCATACGGCGCTCGTCAGATTGCAAAGCTTGTCACAGAAGGCATCAAGGAGCTTGGGCTTCCTCTTTCCGCCTATCTTCAAACAGAAAGGAGCGGTCGCCATGCAAAGTTTTGACAACAGGGAGGGCCTCATGATCTATCAAAATCGTTTATCATCTCCTCAGGATCTCAGCGGCTGGGTCATGGAAGGGAAAGGAAAGGTCAGCTTTCCTGAGGGAAGGCTTCATCTGGAAAATGAGCTTGATCCGGAGCTTTACGGAGATGACGCACACTTTGTGTACTGGTGCCCGGAGACGTTTCCTGATGGGATCATCATCAAATGGGATTTCTACCCTATCAGAGAACCCGGGCTGTGCATGATCTTTTTCGCGGCTTCCGGACGGAATGGAGAGGATTTGTTTGATCGGAAGCTCGCAGAAAGAACAGGCAAATATCCGGAATATCATTCAGGTGATATCAATACGCTGCATCTCTCTTATTTCAGACATAAGCATGCTGATGAAAGAGCCTTCAGAACATGCAATCTCAGGAAAAGCCGCGGTTTTCACCTTGTCGAGGAGGGAGCCGATCCGCTGCCGCCAGCAGCCGACGCTCTTCCGCCTTACCGGATGAGGCTCGTTAAAGACGGTCCATACATTCACTTTTCGATCAACGGGCTTTCCATTCTGGAGTGGACGGATGACGGCCGCCGCTTCGGCCCTGTATACGGAGGAGGAAAAATCGGCTTCAGGCAAATGGCTCCGCTGAAAGCGGCCTACAGCAATTTTGAGGTTCGCACGCTTTTGCGCGGCTAAAGGGGAGGTGCATCATGCGTGAAAAAGGCGTAATGGCGATGATTTACAACGGCTGTGAAGCAGCCGTTAAGATCGCCATGCTGAACGGTTTGTGGATTTTGTTTACAGTATGCGGAGGCATCGTTCTCGGCTGGGCTCCAAGCACGGCCGCGATGTTTACAGTCGTACGCAAATGGCTTTTTGGTTATACGGATCTGCCGCTTTTCAAAACGTTTTACCAAACATACAAAAAGGAATTTGCCAAAGCAAACGGGATCGGTCTCATCCTTGCGGCGGCCGGTTATATTTTATTTGTTAACTATCAATTTTTTCATATTCGCGAAGACTTGTTTTCGATCATGATCAGCTATGCGACATTGCTTGCCGGGCTGGCGTATGCGATGGTCCTCATTTATATTTTCCCGCTCTACGTTCATTTTGAGCTGCCGTTTTCCCGCTATTTTTCCCAGGCTGTACTGATCGGTCTTCTTCGCCCTTTGACAACGGCCGGGCTGGCCGCGGCGGGCGGGCTGGTCGTCTGTGTGCTCATAACGGTGCCGGGGCTGATCCCGTTTTATGGTGTCAGTTTATTTGCTCTTGTTTTTATGTTTATCACACACAGGTGTTTTATGAGGCTGGAAGCGTGAGAAGTAAGGCAAAAAAGTACCAATTTTAATAAAAAAGCTGCCGCCGGCGGCTATTAGTCAGCTATTTGCCCCTCGCAAAAAAGTGCAATTGAATAAAAATGGAAGTCATAATAGAATTCCTTTTAAGTAAGCGCTTACAAATTATCTTGTGAAGGGAGACTATTATGAGGAAAAGGAAAAAAAGGTGGGGAAAACGGCTGGCGGCCTCAGCTTTGTTTTTGATCATGGCAGTTCCACCCGTTGCGGAACAGGCGGAAGCCGGGAAAGTCCATGCGGATGAAGCGCGACAAATGGAGTCGCTGAAACGGGGGCTTGTCGCTGTCAAAACTGGAAGCGGTGTGTTTTTGAGCTGGCGGCTCCTCGGTACAGAGCCGTCATCCGTTTCTTTTAATGTGTATCGAAACGGCCGGAAACTGAACAATTCTCCGATCACATCAAGCACGAATTATCAGGATGCGGGGGGAAATGCCAATGATTCTTATGCAGTTCGGGCTGTTTTAAACGGCAAAGAACAGGCGCCTTCTGAAACGGTTGGGGTTTGGGGTGAGAATCACAAAGCTGTTCCGCTCGAGAAGCCGGCCGGCGGGAAAACGCCTGATGGCCAGTCATATTCCTACAGTGCCAATGATGCGAGCGTCGGTGATCTTGATGGTGACGGTGAGTACGAGATCATTCTCAAATGGGACCCATCCAACTCAAAGGATAATTCACAGGACGGGTATACAGGAGAAGTGTTGATCGATGCTTATAAACTAGACGGTACGAGAATATGGAGAATCGGGCTGGGTAAAAACATCCGCGCCGGCGCCCACTATACACAGTTCCTCGTCTATGACTTCGACGGCGACGGAAAAGCGGAAATCGCGATGAAAACGGCTGACGGAACGACGGATGGAAAAGGAAAAGTGATCGGCAACCGCAGCGCCGACTATCGGAATAGCCAAGGCAGGATTTTGGAAGGGCCTGAGTATTTGACGATCTTTAAAGGTGATACAGGAAGCGAGCTGCAGACGATAAACTACGAGCCGGCCCGGGGGAATGTAGCGGACTGGGGTGACAGCTACGGAAACAGGGTTGATCGTTTTCTCGCAGGTGTCGCATATCTTGACGGAAAACGGCCGAGTCTTGTCATGGCGCGCGGCTATTACACGAGAACCGTCCTTGTCGCTTATAACTTTAGGGATGGAAAGCTGACTAAGCTGTGGACATTTGATTCAAAAGCGCCGGGCAATGAGAGATATGCCGGACAGGGCAATCACAGCTTAAGTGTCGCAGATGCAGACGGGGATGGAAAAGATGAAATTTTATACGGTGCGATGGCTGTCGACCATGCCGGCAAAGGTCTTTATTCAACAGGCTGGGGCCATGGAGATGCGATGCACGCCGGAGACCTTGATCCGGCAAGAGCCGGGCTGGAAGTGTTTCAAGTGCATGAAAACAGCAGTTCTCCATACGGATTGTCCTTTCGCGACGCGGCCACCGGACAGCTGATTTGGGGCGTCCATGCAGGCAAGGATGTCGGACGCGGGATGGCCGCTGATATTGATCCGCGCTATGAGGGGGCTGAAGCGTGGGCAAACGGGGGACTTTACACGGCAAAAGGAGAAAAGATCGGCAGCACACTGCCTTCGTCAACCAATTTCGGCATCTGGTGGGATGGAGACCTTCAGCGAGAGCTGCTTGACAGCAACAGGATCGATAAGTGGGATTATCAACATGCGAAAACAATCAATTTGCTGACAGCGGCCGGAGCTTCTGCGAATAATGGGACAAAAGCGACGCCGACTTTGCAGGCCGATATTCTCGGAGACTGGCGCGAGGAAGTGATTTGGCGCACAGATGACAGCAGTGCACTGCACATCTATACGACGACAGATATGACCAATCACCGCATATATACGCTGATGCATGACGCTGTCTACAGGCTCGGCATCGCCTGGCAAAATGTCGGCTACAATCAGCCGCCGCACACCGGCTTTTATTTAGGGGAAGGCATGGCGGTCCCCGAGAAGCCAAATATTGATACGCGCTGAGTGAAAGGAGACTGAAAACATGAAGAAATATCTTCGTTTCACCGCGGCTCTTCCCCTGCTCATCCTTTTGCTGGCGGGTTTTATCGGACTGATGCATCCGCAGAAGGCCGCTGCGCAGACCGACCGGCAGCTGTTTCTGTTCGATTTTGGAATAGGGCCCGCAGAAGAGCATTACACAAAAATCGGGAAAACCTCGATTTACAAAAAAGACACAGGATACGGCTTTTCGCATGGAAAAGGCATCAAATGCAAACGGACGAAAAGTCATGAAACCTTGCGCAAAGACTATTGTATTGTAAACGATGCTGCATTCTTAGCAGACCTTGCAAACGGAAAATACCGGATAACCGTATTTGCCACAGCTGCCGAGGAAACGGCACTTTATGCAGAAGGTGAGAAGGTCGGAGCGATTCCTGCCGGAGCAAACCGAAGCGCGGCTGAAACGGTATTTACGGTTTCGGTAGAGGACGGACGGCTTGACCTCGGCTGGCAAGGATCGCCAAAGGTGTATGCCATCGAAATTTCGCATATGTATCAATTCGATTTCGGCAACGGACAAGCAGCCCCCGGATTTATCCCGGTTTCCGCTCAATCGGCTTATTCGCCTGAAAAAGGCTTCGGATTTGACGACTCATCCAAGGTATCCTGCACTGACCGCGGCACAAACGACCCGCTTCGCTCAGACTTCTGCATTCCCGGCGGCACCGCGTTTTCTCTCGATCTGCCAAACGGAACATACGAAGTCAAGATCATAACCGGAGACGACCTGGCAAAAACAAATATGGATGTACGGGCGAACGGCATGCTTCAGCTTTATTCGTTTGGCGCCGGCGCCGGTTCTTACAACGAAAAAACGTTTCCGATTACGATTACAGACGGCCGCCTTTCCATCCAATGTCTGACGGCGAGAACACTGCCGCACATCAATGCCGTCATCATCACGAAAACGGCTTATCATGTAACAAACGACAAAACGACGGTTTTTCTGGCGGGCGACTCGACCGTATCCGACTATGAGCGGGGATACGCGCCAATGGCCGGCTGGGGGCAGTTTTTGGACGATTATTTTACGGGCGACATTGCCATCGATAATCAGGCCAAACGGGCGAGAAGCGCGAAAAGCTTTGTTGATGAACGTTCCCTTGATACGATTATGAACCGCATGAAGCGGGGGGATTATCTGTTGATCATGTTCGGCATTAATGACGCCGGCCCGGACCCGGCCCGCCATACAGATCCTTATACGACATTTCAGGATTATTTGCGAATCTATATCGAATGCACAAGAGAAAAAGGCGGCCATCCGGTGCTCGTCACTTCGCAGAGCAAGCGGACATTCAATGAAAACGGCGTTTTCTATAACAGCATCGGAGACTACCCTGAAGCGATGAGGCAGCTTGGGCGTCAGATGAATGTGCCCGTCATCGATCTGAACAAAAAAAGCATCGCCTTTTACAATGAAATCGGTGTTGAAGCGACGAAAAATGTGTTTATGTTTCTCGAGCCTGGAGAAAGTCCGAACTATCCGGACGGAATCGAAGACAGGGTTCATTTCCAAGAGTACGGGGCCAATCAATTGGCAAGGCTCGTCACAGAAGAGATCGCAGATCTGAACCTTTATCCGCTGAAACGAGAGTTGAAAAAATCGTTCTGATGGAGCATTGTCTTGAAAGGAGAGCAGACGATGAAGCGTACACAAGAGAGCGGGCCGGCTCATGAACAAAACATGACGGCGGCGCCGAGGCAAATGGAAGCATTAAACCGCGGTCTTATTGCCGTGAAAACGGAAAACGGCGTTTTTCTCAGCTGGAGACTGCTCGGGACAGACCCTGAGAAAACAGCTTTTAACCTTTACCGCAACGGTCGCAAAATCAATTCACGTCCAATCACCTCATCTACTAATTTTCTAGATGAAAACGGCGATCTTGAATCAATTTATGACGTCAAAACCATCCTCCGCGGAAAAGAATGCGAAAAATCGAAAGAAGCGCCGGTTTGGAAGAAGCCCTATCTGGATGTGCCGTTAAATAAACCGGAAGGCGGGTTCACTCCTGACGGCGAGCCGTATACCTACAGCGCCAATGATGCGTCGATCGGGGATCTTGACGGTGACGGCGAATATGAAATCGTGCTCAAATGGGATCCGTCCAATTCGAAAGATAATGCTCACCACGGCTATACAGGGGAAGTATTCATTGACGCTTATAAGCTTGACGGAACACATTTGTGGAGAATCAACCTCGGGAAAAACATTCGTGCGGGAGCCCACTACACCCAGTTTATGGTTTATGATCTTGACGGTGACGGAAAAGCGGAAATCGCCATGAAGACCGCTGACGGAACGATTGATGGAACGGGCCGGGTAATCGGTGACAAGGAGGCCGATTACAGAAATGAGCAAGGCCGGATTTTATCGGGGCAGGAATACTTGTCCATTTTTGACGGTGAAACTGGCGGGGAATTGGTGACGGTCGATTATGAACCGCCGCGCGGAAAGCTTGAGGACTGGGGGGACGGCTACGGCAACAGAATGGACCGGTTTCTCGCCGGCATCGCCTACTTGGATGGGGAGCGGCCGAGCCTGGTGATGGCGCGCGGCTATTACACAAGAACAGTGCTTGCCGCCTACCATTTTCGCAATGGGATGCTGACCAAGCTATGGACATTTGACAGCGACAAGCTTGAATATGCCGCATATGCGGGGCAGGGGAATCACAGCCTGAGCGTTGCTGATGTTGACGGCGACGGGAAGGATGAGATCATTTACGGGGCGATGGTCGTTGATCATGACGGAACAGGGCTTTATACGACTGGGCTTGGACACGGGGATGCGCTGCATGTAAGCGACCTTGATCCCGACAGGCCGGGGCTTGAAGTGTTTCAAGTCCATGAAGATCCGCGCCTGCCATACGGCCTGTCCTTTCGCGATGCGGGAACCGGCGAGATTCTTTGGGGGGTACCCGCCGATACCGATGTCGGACGGGGAATGGCGGCCCACATTGATCCGCGCTATAAAGGTGCGCTGGTTTGGGCGATCGATCCTCCGGGGACAGAAGGACATTCATACGGGCTCTATACGTGCAAGGGGGAAAAAATCAGCGATACTGCTCCGGCTTCGGCCAATTTTGCGATATGGTGGGACGGCGATCTCCTTCGGGAATTGCTTGACCATGATTGGCAAGAGCCGAACGGCATCCCGAAAATTGATAAGTGGGATTATCACAATGGAAGGCTGATCAATCTCCTTACCGCTGAAGGAACACTATCAAACAACTGGACGAAAGGGACGCCTGTTCTTCAGGCCAATATGTTCGGCGACTGGCGGGAAGATGTCGTGTTCAGAATAGAAACAAGCGAGGCCTTGCGCATTTATACAACGACAGAGCTGACGGAGCACCGTTTTTACACATTCATGCATGATCCCGTCTACCGCTTGGCGGTGGCCTGGCAAAACGTCGCTTACAATCAGCCGCCTCATCCCGGCTTTTATTTGGGAACGGGGATGAAAAAACCGCCCCGGCCCAATATTTATACCGTTTCAGTGAAAAAGAATTAAAAAACATTGACTGTAATTTAAAAGTGTGATATAATAAAATATTTATTTGACAAATGATGATCTCGCTATTAATCTAGTTGATGTAGAGCAAGCTGTATCAACTTTGAGTAAGGAGCGGATCAATGATGAGAATATCAGATGGTGTTGAAATGCTGGAATTGGAAAGTGAAGCTTTTGGCCAAAAAGCCGCGCTTCACCCGGTGCTTGTGTGGGATGAGGAAGACGCCGTTTTAATCGACACCGGCATGCCGGGGCAATTGGGACAACTCCGCCTGGCGCTAGAACAATGCGATGTCCCCTTCAAGATGCTGAAGGCGGTTGTCTTGACACATCAGGATATCGATCATATCGGCAGTCTTCCCGGTATTTTACAGGAAGCCGAAGGTGTGAAAAGCTATGCCCACAAGCTGGAAAAGCCGTATATAGAAGGCGAACGCCCGCTTTTCAAGACAGATCCGAAGCAGATGAGCGATGAGGAAAAGAAAGCCTTGCCAAAAGATCTGCTTGCCATTTTCGCAAATCCGCCGAAGGCAAGGGTCGACTGTCTGCTGGAAGACGGGATGGAACTGCCGTTTTGCGGAGGCATTCAGGTGATCTCCACACCGGGGCATACGGAAGGCCATGTCAGCCTTTATTTGAAGAAAAGCAAAACGTTGATTACGGGCGATGCTTTAGTATGTGCCGAAGGCCGTTTACAGCCGCCCATTCCCCGCGTGACCCCGGATATGAAGCAAGCGATCAAGTCGCTGGAAAAGCTTTTGGCATTTGATATCAAGACGGTGATCTGCTATCACGGGGGCGCTGCTATTGGCGATCCAAAGAAGCGGATCAGGGAAATCATTCATCAGGCAAGCTTGTAATCTATTGCAAAAATAAACAAAATGGCCGGGGCGACGGAGCTCTCCCTCGGCCTTTTCGAAAAACAAAAAAGTATGATTGTAGACAAAAAGCCAGCTCCGCTAAAATAAATAGTAAGCGGTTTCACCGCGGAAGGCAGGGAAAACAGGGTGACACGAAGAGATGAAAAGGAGTGATCGGTTTGACAATCAGCATTTATTTGGCCGGTGATTCGACCGTGCAAAACTATAGGGCAGACTCGCCGCAGGGAGGCTGGGGGGAATTTCTGCAAGTCTATTTGACTGGAGATGTACAGGTGATCAACCGGGCGATCGGGGGGAGGAGCTCAAAAACCTTCGTTGAAGAAGGGAGGCTCGCCTCGATTTTGGATGTGATTCAAACAGGGGATTGGCTGTTTGTGCAGATGGGGCATAATGATGCCTCAAAAGATAAACCGGAGCGTTACACAGAGCCGTATACGACGTATAAAGAATATTTGAAAATGTATGTCGAAGGTGCGCGACAAAAAGGAGCGGAACCGCTTCTCATCACACCGGTGGCAAGGCTTCATTACAAGGACGGCGTCTTTTTGAACGATTTCCCCGACTATTGCATCGCCATGAAGCAGGTGGCCCATGAAGAACATGTCCGCTTGATCGACTTAATGGAAAAAAGTCTTCAGCATTTTGCCGAAAAAGGCTACAGCGAAATATTTCAATATTTTATGATTTCGGAAAATGTAAACGATTACACTCATTTCACGAAAAAAGGTGCCCGGGAAATCGCAAAGCTCGTCTCGGCCGGGATCCGGGAACTCGGTTTGCCGTTTGTCGAAGAGACGGTGTGAGCATGAAGAAAAAGCTGTATCATGGCGCCTGTTTTTATCCCGAGTTATGGGATGAAGCAACGCTTGAAGAAGATATCAAGCTGATGAAGGAAACAGGGATCAATGTCGTGAGAATCGGTGAATTTGCCTGGTCGACAATGGAGCCTGAGGAAGGAAAGATCGATGTCGGTTTTTTTGCCGATGTCATCAAAAAGCTAGATGACAACGGGATTGACACGGTGATGTGCACGCCGACCGCGACTCCGCCGATTTGGCTTACCCACGGGCATCCGGAAAGAATGTATGTCAATGAAAAAGGGGAGACGATGGGGCATGGCTCAAGACAGCACGTCTGTACAAACCATCCGTATTTCCGGAAGCGGGCCAGGCTGATCACCGAGCAGATCGCGGAAAAAATCGGCAGGCTCCCGGGACTCATCGGCTGGCAGCTTGACAATGAATTCAAATGCCATGTCGCGGAATGCATGTGTGAAACATGCAAAACGCTGTGGCACAAATGGCTGAAGGAGCGATACGAGTCGATTGCCAGTCTCAACGAAGCCTGGGGAACCGATATTTGGAGCGAAACCTATCAGCGCTTTGAGCAAATTCCGCAGCCCGGTCCGACGCCATTTTTGCATAACTCGTCGTTAAGGACGATGTATCAGCTGTTTTCCATGGACAAAATCGCCGAATTTGCATTTGAGCAGGCTGAAGTGATCAGGGCGTACTCCGATGCGCCGATTACCCATAACAGCAGCATCATGTTCGGCGTCAACAATGAAGAGCTGTTTGGCGGACTTGATTTTGCCTCATTTGATACGTACGCCACGCAAGAGAACAGAGCGGCCTTTTTGTTGAACTGCGATTTATGGAGAAACATGAAAAAAGACCGGGCTTTTTGGGTGATGGAGACGAGCCCTTCTTACAGCGCTTCATTGGAAAGCTATGCATTGCCGCATCAGGACGGCTATTTGAAAGCGGAAGCCGTATCATCCTACGCCTTGGGCGGAGGCGCGTTCTGCTATTGGCTGTGGCGGCAGCAGCGGGCCGGTTCCGAACAGCCGCACGGCGCTGTCCTCAGCGCTTGGGGAGCGCCGGATGTAGGGTATGGGAATGTGCTTGAAGTCGAGCGCGCCAGAAAAGAGATCGAAAACATCATGCTCGCAACGGCTCCCGTCCAGGCTGAAACGGCTCTTGTCTACTCGGACAGGGCGAAGGTCTTTTTCAAAACGGAACCCCACCGAAAGCTTCATTACAGGTCGCTCATCACCGAGTTTTACGACAGGATTCTCTCGCTCGGCATCCACAGGGACGTCATCCCGGAAGGAAGCCCGCTTGACGGCTATAAATTGCTGTTTACACCGTTTATCCATTATCTTTCTCCTGAATATATCCAAAAAGCGGCTACCTTCACAGAAAGCGGCGGAATCTGGATCGCGGGGCCTCTGGCAGGAGGAAGGACAGAGCATCATACGATTCACACCGACCGCGGGTTGGGTGATTTAGAAAAATGCGCCGGGGCCAAAACCTTGTTTACTTATCCGATGGATGAACGAAACACGGTCGGTGCAGCCTTTGGCGTTAAGGCGCCGCTCAGTTTATGGAGCGCTGTTTTTGAACCGGACGATTCCGAAGCGGTCGGCATCATCGAAGAAGGAGCGGCACCTGGGAAGGCGTTTATAACTGAGCATAAACGGGGGAAAGGAAAAATCGTCATGCTCGGTTCCTTGCCGGCGGGTGAGGCCGGTGATATCATGTTGAAAAAGCTGATCAGCCACTATGCCGAAGAAGCGGGTGTCACACTGGGAACAGATGTTACACCGGGCACGATCGTCGCCCCGCGGAGGGGAATGGACGGCCTTGTCTGGGTGGTCGTCAATATGGACGGCAAAGGCGGACAAGTGACCCTGCTGGATCGCGGAACCGACTTGATATCCGGCGAGCCGATGTCCGGCTGTTTAATGCTCAAACCGCATGAACATCGCGTTATTTGTTTTTCTGGAAAATAGGACTTTGAAGAAGAACCGCCGCCGGCAATGCCGGCGGCTTTTCTTTTGCCTGATACGGCTGCAAAAGAAGGGCAGCCCTGCAAATAAGGAGAAATCCCGGCCAGTTCCCAAGGCAAAAAAAGAACATTGACGGTCAAAAGAATGGAAAGGGAAAATACAGACTGATCAGACAAATGCAGAAAGAGGAGGAGCGCTTGTGAAAGCACAGGCTGAAGTGAAATGGCTGAAGGCGCCGCCCCGGGCGGGTGGCGTCACATGGGGAGTTCCCTGGGAAAAAGGTGTGCTGCAAAAAGGGGAGGCAGTCACCATCGCCGATCAGAACGGTCAGGCGCCTAGCTTACAAACATGGCCGCTTGCCTATTGGCCTGACGGATCGCTGAAATGGACAGGGCATGCGGCGGTTTTCACAGAAGAGAGCGGCGGCCGTTTTTGGCTGCAAAAAGGGTGTCCAAAACCACCTGAAAACACCGTACACATTTCAGAGCAGGAAGACAGCATCACAGTGGACACCGGGGAGATGGTCTGCAAGCTGGAGAAAACAGGCTCGACCTTGTTCAGCTCGATTTCCATTTCCGGGGAAATGATGGCGAAAAACGGACGGCTCATCGCCTTAAAAGAAAAACGGACTGCCGCAGATTTTCACGAGACTTATCAAATCACACGATTTAAAAGCATGATCAACAGGGTGGTTATTGAACAAAACGGGCCGGTAAAAGCGGTGTTGAAAGCAGAAGGTGTCCACCGGAGCGAAGACCGGGGCAACCCTTGGCTTCCTTTTGCCGTCAGACTGTCTTTTTACGCCGGGGTATCGGCCATTCGGATCATGCATACCATTTTCATCGACGGAGATCCGCAAACTGAATGGATCAAAGGGCTCGGCTTGGAGTTTTCCGCGTTTTTCAAAGGTGCCCCTTGGAATCGGCACATTCGTTATGCGGCTGACAGCGGCATTTACGGGGAGGCGGCCCAGCTGCTTGTGACGAGAAGATTTAACGAATCAAACGGGATTTATGAAAAACAAATTGCCGGACAGCCGGTCCGTGAGACACCAGAAACATCGGCCGTGGTTCAGGATGCCCGCCGGAATGCGATTTGGCATGACTTTCAACTCGTTCAAGACGCTCCGCATCACTACCGTTTGCAAAAACGGACGGATAAAAGCTGTGCCTGGGTGCCCGCCTTCCGCGGAGAGAGAGCGAAAGGGCTGATGTATGCAGGAGGAGAAACGGGTGGAATCGCTTTAGGGCTAAAGGATTTTTTTGAAAAATATCCGTCCTCACTTACAGCGGCAAATCTCGCCTCTGATGAAACGACATTGACGGTCTGGTTTTGGCCTCCGGAAGCGGAAGCGATGGATTTCCGCCACTATTCAAAGGACACCCATGTTGAAAGCGCATATGAAGGCTTTGCGGAAATGCGCTCTACTGCTTCAGGGATTGCCAATACGAGCGAAGTCCATCTCGCCTGTTTGACAAAGCCGCCAAGCGATGAAGAACTGATGAGACTGGCGGATGAATGGCAAAATCCGCCGCTTTTGCTTTGTGAGCCCGACTATTATTACAACACCCGCGCACTTGGGATTTGGAGCTTGAAAGATACAAGCCGTCCGCTAGAAGCGATGCTTGAAGAACAGCTTGACGAAGCTTTCCGGTTTTACAAAAACGAAGTCGAACAGCGAAGCTGGTACGGGTATTGGCATTATGGTGATGTGATGCATACGTATGATCCCGTCCGCCATATGTGGCGGTATGATCTTGGCGGTTACGCATGGCAAAACACAGAGCTTGTACCGAATCTGTGGCTTTGGCAGTCATTTCTCCGGTCGGGCAGGGAGGATGTCTTCCGAATGGCCGAAGCGATGACGCGCCATACAAGCGAGGTTGACTGCTACCACTTCGGAGAATATCAAGGTCTCGGTTCAAGGCACAATGTCCTCCATTGGGGCTGCGGCTGCAAAGAAGCGAGAATCAGCATGGCCGGGCTCCATAAAATGTACTATTTTTTGACGGCCGATGAACGCACGGGTGAGATTCTCGCTGAAAGAAAGGATGCCGACAAAGCAGTCGCGACGTTGGACCCGATGAGAGCTTATTATCCGAAAGGCGGGTTTCCTGCACATGCAAGAGTGGGCCCTGATTGGGCGGCGTTTTGCTCGAACTGGCTAACACATTGGGAACGGACGGGGGACACTGCATATCTTGCAAAAATCAAAAAAGGGATCAGCCAGCTGAAAGCATTGCCGCTTCGTCTTTTGTCAGGGCCGACGTTCGGCTATGATCCGGCGGATGCCGCTTTGTTTCACATGGGAGACGGGAACGAAGGCGGCTACCATATGGTGATCGCATTTGGCGCTCCGCAAGTATGGATGGAACTTGCCGGACTCCTGGAAGATGAAGAATGGAAGGAGATGCTTAGTGAATTCGGCGAATTTTATTTGCTGAGCGATGAAGAGAAGCGGCGAAGGAGCGGGGGAAAGCTTCATAACGGTTTGTTCCATTGGCCGATGTTTGCTGCTGCAATGGCCGCATATGCTGCACACCGGCGCCGGGACCGGGAGCTTGCCGAAAAAGTGTGGCGCCTTTTGCTGGATGAAACGCAAAGCCATACACCACTGCCGATTACACCAAAGCGGACGAACAGATGGAGAGAACTGACGGAAATGCCTTGGGTGACGACAAACTGTGTATCGCAATGGTGTTTAAACTTAATCGCAGTATTGGAGCTTCTCGGCGATATGCCGCCCAGTCGGGAGCTTCAGGAAAAGGTGATGTCACACATTCAAGCGACAGGCAAAAAATGAAGATTGCCGGAAAAATGAAAGCGCTTTAAATTTATTGTTAAATCATAAAGGGGGAATGAAAATGCCGGTAGTAAAAAGCAAGGGGAAAAAATGGCTGGCTGCCTCCGCCGCCTTTTTTCTTCTCATGGGCTGCAGCGCAAACGAATCATCCAGCCAAAACGAAAAGGACAAGCAAAAGGATGTGATCCACATCATGGCACCGCTTCTATCGCCGGAAAGTCCGGGGCAAAACAGCCCGTCATTGAAAGCGCTTGAAACGTATACGCAAAAACAAATTAACGTGACATGGGTTCCGAACTCTTCCTACAATGACAAATTCAACATTGTCATGGCGTCCGGAGATTTGCCGCACGCGATCGTTATCACCGACAAATCACCAGGATTTATCAAATCGGTTAAAGCGGGCGCGTTCTGGGAGCTGTCTCCATACTTAAAAGATTACCCGAATCTCAGCAAGGCTGATGAAAAGATCATGAAAAACAGCTCGATCAACGGCGAGATTTACGGCATATACAGGGCGAGGGATCTGATTCGGGCTTCGATCATCATCAGAACCGACTGGCTGGACAACGTCGGGCTCGATATGCCGAAAACGATCGATGATTTTTATGAAGTGTTGAAAGCATTTAAAGAAAAAGACCCCGACGGGAACGGGAAAGACGATACGTACGGCATGGTTGTGCCGAAATGGATGGGGCTTGGAAACGGGAGTCCGTGGGATATTATGCAGACTTGGTTCGGCGCGCCGAATCGCTATGGCGTAGATGAGAACGGCGAGCTCGTTCCCGATTTTACGACAGAGGAGTATATGGAGGCATTGCGGTTCTTTAAAAAACTTTATGATGAACGGCTGATCAATAAAGATTTTGCCGTAATGGATTCGGCGAAATGGAATGACCCCGTCGTCAAAGGGAAAGCGGGCGTGATCGTCGATACAGGTTCAAGGGCTTCACAAATCCAAAGCGCTCTTGAGGAAGCCGACCCCGCCAACAAGGGTGTGATCGATGTCGTCGGTACGGTAAAAGGGCCGAAGGGGACCTATACATTCCCCACGTCTGGCTATGCCGGAATGATTGCCATCCCGAAGGCAAGCGTCAAAACGGAGAAAGAGCTGAGGGAGGTTTTGAGCTTCCTGGACAAAATGAACGATAAAGAGGCTCAGATCATTGCCAACAACGGTATTGAGGGGCGTAATTATAAGCTCGAAAACGGAACATTCACATCTCTAGAAAAAAATAACAAAAAACTGCTTTACGAACACGAAGGGCTCGCCCAGTTCAGCATGGGGATTCCGGAACAAAGATATTACATTGAAAAACAAACGTCAAAGCTGTTCAAGCACCGTGAACAGATCATCAAAGAAGGAGAAAAAATCGCCGTCTTCAACCCGGCAGAATCGCTCGTTTCAGATGTGTACACGCAAAAAGGCGCACAGCTCGACAACATCATCCTTGACGCCAAAACACAATTTATCATCGGAGACATTGATGAAAAAGGTTTTCAGGATGCCGTTGAGCTTTGGTATAAAAGCGGCGGCGAGGATTTGATGAAGGAGCTTAATCAATTGTACCGGCAGGCTGAATAGCCCATCTCCGCCAATGCACACGAAAGGGGGTTTAGGACATGGAAATCGCCACAAAAACGGAGAAGGCCGCTGTCAAGGCGGCTAGAAAAACAAATGGGCTCTCGGCCTTTAAACGGGACAAATGGCTTTATCTTCTGCTCGTTCCCGGTGTTTTATATTTTCTCATCTTTAAATATTGGCCGATGTGGGGCGTATTGATCGCTTTTAAGGATTATTCCCCATATCTCGGCTTTTGGCAGAGCGAATGGGTCGGATTCGAGTATTTCAAGGATTTTTTTATGAATCCCGATTTCTTCCGGCTCTTGCGCAACACGCTGATGCTGGCCGCTCTCGACTTGCTTTTCGCCTTTCCGGCGCCATTGATCGTGGCGCTATTGCTGAATGAATTAAGGCATGCGATTTATAAACGATGCATTCAGACGTTTATTTATGTGCCGCACTTTGTCTCATGGACGATCGTCGTCAGCATCACATTTGTCTTTTTTACGGTTGATACAGGGGTTATCAATAAAATGCTGCAGCATGTAACGGGAGGGGAGATCTCATTTCTCTCCGATCCCGAATGGTTCAGGCCGATGATCGTGCTGCAAAGCATGTGGAAGGAGACGGGCTGGGGAACGATTCTGTTTTTGGCGGCGCTTGCCGCCGTTGACCAGGAACAGTATGAAGCGGCGGTGATGGACGGGGCCGGGCGCTTCAGGAGAATGTGGCATATCACGCTGCCCGCGATCAGAAGTACGATTGTCGTGCTCCTTATCTTAAGAATCGGCAGTTTTTTAAACATCGGCTTTGAACAGATCTTTTTAATGACCAATTCATTAAACCGGAGCGTCGCCGAAATCTTTGACACGTATGTCTATGTGGTTGGGATTACCCAAGGGGCTTACAGCTACAGCACGGCAGTCGGCCTTTTTAAATCAGTCGTCGGCATCATCCTGATTTTCGGTGCCAATTATGTCGCGAAAAAATTCGACCAGGATGGTCTGTTTTAATGAATGGAGGTGATGGGATGTCCGCTTCAGAATCGCTCCATAATACGAAAGCCGGGCGGGTGTTCGATGTGTTTAATATTGTCTTTCTTGGCTGCCTGGGGCTTGTGACGGTGCTGCCATTTCTGTACATCATCGCCGGGTCTTTTGCAACAGAAGCCGAGCTGTCGGAAAGGAGCTTCTTTATCTTTCCGGAAACCTTTTCACTGGATGCGTACCGCTACATTTTTTCTACGCCGACCTTTATCAGAAGCATGGGGGTTTCCGTGTTCATTACGGTTGTGGGAACTTTTGTTCAGCTGTTGTTTACGTTTACGATGGCCTATCCCCTTGCGAAACGGAACCTCAAAGGCAGGAATTTGCTTTTAAATCTCGTGATTTTCGCGATGCTTTTCAGCGGGGGGATGATTCCGACCTATATCGTCGTCAAAACACTCGGACTGCTCGATTCCTATTGGGCTTTAATTTTGCCGATGGCGATTAATCCGTTTAATTTGATCATTATCAAAAACTTTTTTCAGCAGCTGCCGAAAGAACTCGAGGAATCGGCGAAAATAGACGGCTGTTCAGAAATCGGCGTATTCCTGAGGATCGCCCTTCCGCTGTCAAAGCCGATCATCGCCACCTTTGCCCTGTTTTATGCGGTCGGCATCTGGAACGACTTTTTTCATGCCCTGCTTTATATCAATGACAGCGCCAAATGGCCGCTGCAGATGGTGCTGCGCCAGGTGACGATCCTGTCCGACTTGACCGGGACCAATGAGATGATGGAGAGTGCGGTGCCGCCGGAACAGTCGATCAAACTGGCCGTCATTGTCATAGCGACACTGCCGATTTTAGCGGTTTATCCATTTTTGCAGAAACATTTTGCAAAAGGGATATTGATCGGGTCTGTCAAAGGATAAAAAAAGCTGCCGGACATCTTCGGCAGCAGCGGGCGGCTTATACATGGGAGCCGCCTTTGTTTCGTTTTTTCATCCACACATAAACAGGGAGTCCGGCAAGGCCGATCAAGATAGACCAGAGGCAGCTGTAAAAGTCTGTGATCAGGGTGCTGAAAAGGACAAACAGCGATCCGGCAATAGCCGCAATCGGCATGTAAGGGTAAAGCGGCACACTGTAGGATCTTTCCTGTCCGCTGTTTTTCTTCCTCAGAATAAACACCGCGAAAAATGCCATCACATAAAAGATATAGATCATAAAAATCGAAACCTCAGACAGCTTTTCCGGATTGCTGATCATCATGAGGACGACGGCAATCATGATCTGTACGGTGACGGCAATCCAAGGCGTATGGAATGTCGGGTGGACATGCGAGATCCAGCGCGAAAACGGCAGCTGTTTTTTTTCCGCCATCGCGAAAATAACGCGCGGGAAAGACAGAACTTTTCCGTTTAAACAGCCGAAAATGCTGACGATAATACCGATGGAGATCAATTTTCCGCCGAGCGGTCCAAACAGCATCGAAGCGGCGGTGCTTGTCGCATTTTCACCGAGTGCGACAATCTGTTCTGCCGGCAGAATATGCAAGAGCGCCAGATTGATAAACAGATAGCACGCCGTCACAATCAAAATGCCTCCGGTCATCGCTTTTGGAAGCACCTTTTCCGGGTTTTTCATTTCTCCGCCGAGTGCGGCAAGAAGAATCCAGCCGTCGTAGGCAAACAATGTCGCCAGCACCGCCGCTCCGAAATTCTCTCCGCCGAAGCTTTTGACTTCGCTGAAAATATGTTCATCACCTTGCCAGAGCCCGAAGACAACAATACATACAATGGGGATCAGTTTTCCGACCGTTGTGATCGTCTGGACCGCTCCGCCGTACTTTGTCCCGATGATGTTGATGATGCACAAAAACGCGACGGAAATAATGCCGATCAGTGCGGCCCATGATTTGTCCCAGGAAAACAAGTTGGCCACAAGCGACCCGAAATATAGCCCAAGGGCGCCGATGATCGCCGGTCCGTAGATGATGATCTGCACCCAGCCGCACAAAAAGCCCCAAAACTCTCCGTAGATTTCTTCCAGATACGTGTACAACCCGCCCGTTTTCGGAATTTGCGTGCCGATTTCGGCGATCGTCAGTCCGCCCGCAAGCGTCAAAATGCCTCCGAGAAGCCAGGCGAAAAGGGCGATCTGTGCATTCCCGGAATAAGAAAGAACACTGCCGGGCTTCATAAACACGCCCGAGCCGATGATCGTGCCAATCACAAGAGAAAGCGCAAATAACAAGCCAATCTCTTTTTTTAGTCCGTTTGTGTCTGCATTCATTTGCTACGCCTCCTGTTGTGTCATTCTTTTTGTAAAAAAACTATTTTTATATTGTAATACCTTTTTTTCAAAATAAAAATAAAATAAATTTTCAGATTTTCGTATTTCCTTTGAAGGTCATTGTTTTTCACAGAGTAAAACTAAAAAAATGCGGTTATAAACGAACTATGTAATCTATTAAAAGTTATATTGTTAGTGTTTTGCTTACCCTTAGAAACGAACCGGATCGAAAGCCGTATTGGTTGACTTTTCATCTGAAATCACCTATTTTTGAAGAAAAGAAAATATCTCGAATTCGAGATATTTAATTGAGAGGAGATTATACAAGATGAAAGTGAACGGCATTCACCACGTATCCGCTTTAACGGCCAACGCGCAAAAAAATCTCGACTTTTACGTCAAAGGGCTTGGCATGAGACTGATCAAGAAAACGGTCAATCAGGATGATCCGACAATGTATCATTTGTTTTACGGTGATGAGGTTGCAACCCCTGGTTCAGATTTGACGTTTTTCGAGATTCCGATGCTGGCCCGAAAGATACAAGGAACAAACTGCATTTCATCAGTGTCCCTCAGGGTTCCGAGCGAGGAAGCCCTCGGTTTTTGGCAACGGCGCCTTGATGAACTCGGCGTCAGGCCAGACGGGATCATGCAGCGTGCGGGACGGAGCGTTCTCCGCTTTTTCGATCATGAAGGGCAAACGATCATTCTTGTAGCGGACGCTGAAGGTAAAGATCATGGGGTGCCAGTGAAAAACAGTCCTATTCCGGAAGAGTTTCAGATCAGAGGACTTGGGCCTGTCGAGCTGTCCGTTCCCGATAGAGGCCCGACTGAAGAAGTGCTGACAGAACTTCTCGGCTTTAAGCGTGTTGCAAAAGAGGAGATTGATGGAAGCGGCCGGGAGCTGGTTGTGTTTGAATCAGGAGACGGCGGAGCCGCCACAGAGGTTCATCTCACAGAAACGCAAGACATGAGAAGAGAGCGTCCCGGAAAAGGCAGTGTCCACCATGTCGCATTCCGCGTCAAAAATGAAGACGAACTGCAAAAATGGCATGAAAAAATCAGTGCGCACGGTTTCACGAATTCCGGCATTGTTGAGCGCTATTATTTTAAAGCGCTCTATTTCAGAGAGCCGAACGGCATCCTCTTTGAGCTTTCCACCGACGGACCCGGCTTTCATGTTGACGAAGGACTCGATGAGCTGGGACAAAGCCTTGCGCTTCCGCCATACCTTGAAAACAGGCGAACAGAAATCGAAGCCCGTCTTACACCGATCAAATAAAAAACAAGGCCCGTGTTAAGGGCCTTGTTTTTTGTTATATCAAACAGGGGGGGATTGATTTAAGAAGATGCTTCTTCTTTTTGATCAAGTTTCACTTGCTTGGTCATTGTCTTGCCGTTTCTGATGATTTTCACTTTTATCGTATCGCCGATTTGCGTATCTTTGTACAGGATGTTGCGAAGGGTGCTGCCGGCAGCGGTTTCTTTGCCGTTCAGGCTGACGATCACATCATTTTCTTTAAGCCCCGCTTTTTCGGCAGGAGATCCTGAAGCGACTTGGCCGATGTAGACGCCTTTGTTTAATTGGCTGCTCTTTAAACCGAGTGTTCCGGTTTGATAGTTTTCCGGAACCTGGCTCAGATCCATCATGCTGATGCCGATGTATGGACGTTCGATTTTGCCTTTGGACATCAGCTCTTCTGCAATCGGTTTGACATCATTGCTCGGAATCGCAAAACCGATGCCTTCCACGCCTGTTTCACTGATCTTCATGCTGTTGATGCCGATCACTTCGCCTTTCGTGTTTAACAGAGCACCGCCGCTGTTACCGGGATTGATCGCGGCATCCGTTTGAATGACGTTCATTTCCGTTTCGCCGGCAGATGTGTTGACGGATACGGTCCGGTCAACACCGCTGATGATTCCTTGTGTGACGGTGCGGGAAAGGTCTTTGCCGAGCGGATTGCCGATGGCGACGACCGATTCGCCCGCCCTTAAGCTTGACGAATCTCCGAATGACGCCACTTTTTCGACGTTATCCGCAGAAATTTCGACAACGGCAAGGTCTGTCAAGGAGTCGCTTCCGACCAGTTTGCCCTCGACTTCTTTCCCGTTTGAGAGAGAAACCTTCAGCTTGCTTGCGCCTTCGACGACATGGTTGTTCGTAATGATATACGCTTTTCCGTTCGCTTTTTTATAAATGACGCCTGAACCCGTGCCTGTTTCTTCCTCGGTTGAGCTGCCGCTGTTCGTGTTATCGCTGCTCTCAAAGCCGAACATATCATTCTCTGTCTGTTTTTGATAGTTTGAGATGCCGACGATGGCCGGCGATATGTTCTCAACCATTGCTGACACGTCGGAAGAGCTTGTAGATGACAGCTTTTCCGTCTTCGTCTCGTTCGCTGACGAAGAAGTGGATGTTTGATTGGTTTGTGTCTGAGCGGACGAATCGACTGTCTGGTCTTTTGAGTGCTGATAAGTCGACACGCCGAGGACGAGGCTTCCGCCGATGATGCCGCTGATGATCGGCGTCATCCATGATAGTCTCCGCTTTTGTTGTTCTGGTTTTAATTTTTGATTTGGCTGTTTATCAGAGACGATGATTTCGTTTTCGGTTTGAGGTTGATTTTCCCTGTTATATTCCATTTTCTCCACGCTCCTATTGTTATCATATCCTTTGATACACCCATCATAAACAAAGACTGTGGGATAAACATGAAAAGAATGTGGGAAATTGTCAAAGGAAAAGGATAGAATAGATATGGATGCTTTTTTCTTACAATACGACATTCCAGAGGTGTTGACGAACATTGAACAAAATCGGTTTTATCGGATACGGGAGCATGGCGCGGATGATCGCGGGCAAGCTGCTTCAACAAGACAACATAAAGGGCGAGACGGTGCTTGTTGCAACAAGGGCTGACAGAGACAAAGCAGCGGCCGCCCAAAGGCTTCATCCGGATGTCTCCTTCCAATCGTCTGAAGATCTCGCAAAGCAGTGCGGACTCATCTTCATCTGTGTTCCGCCTTTAGCGGTGAAAGAAACGCTCACAAACATCAATCCATTTCTTCAGGAACACGCACATATCGTGTCAATTGCTGCGGGCATCACGCTTGAACAGCTGCACGAATGGACAAACCGGCAAGTATCAAGATACATCCCGACTTTGACATCTGAAGCGGGAGTCGGCATTTCGCTTGTCGTGCACGGCGAACGGGTGACAGAAGACAATAAAACCAGTCTCGAAGGATACCTTTCCCCTTTCAGCAAAGTAAAAAACATCAGCGAGAACGATATCGATGCCGCGAGCAATTTAACAAGCTCTTCACCGGGTTTTATCGCCGCGATTTTTGAAGAGTTCGCCCAGTCCGCAGTCAGAAACAGCAGTCTGACGAAAGAAGAAGCGTTTGAGTTCCTGATCCATTCTTTAGTAGGTACTGGGAAACTTTTGTTGGAACAACAAATGACCTTTGAAGAAACCCTTCGACGGGTGGCGACAAAAGGCGGCATTACAGCAGAAGGCGCAGAGGTTATTCAGCAGGCTGTACCAGAGGTTTTTGATAAGCTGTTTGAGAGAACGCTGGACAAGTATCAATCATTAAAAGATGCCGTACGGCCATAAGCGGGGAGGCTGCCTTTTTGAGGGCAGCCTTTTCGTGCTGTTCGACAAATTTCTTCACATTTCCATTGTTATCTTAAATTTCTAAATTTCCCAATAGTTATTGAAATCCTATTAAGATTTTAATATAATTTGTTAGAATATTCTTAAAATAATAAAAAATTTGAGATGTTTTTGATGAGGGGGAATTTTGTGAAGCTGTACATGTCCGTTGATATGGAAGGAATTTCTGGACTTCCTGATGATACGTTTGTCGATTCAAGCAAGCTGAACTATGAGCGGGGAAGGGCGATCATGACGGATGAAGCCAATCATGTGATTGAAGCAGCGTTGCAAAACGGCTGTTCAGAAGTGCTTGTCAATGACAGCCATTCAAAAATGAACAATATTTTGATCGAGCACCTCCATCCTGAAGCACAGCTTATTTCAGGGGATGTCAAGCCGTTTTCGATGGTTCAGGGACTTGATGAAACATATGGGGGAGCGGTGTTTCTCGGCTATCACGCGCGGGCGTCGATGAGAGGCGTGATGTCGCACAGCATGATCTTCGGTGTTCGGCATTTTTACATAAACGATCAGACGGTCGGCGAGCTCGGCTTTAACGCTTATGTAGCCGGCTATTACGGCGTTCCGGTCATCATGGTGGCCGGTGACAGTGAGGCCGCGGCTGAAGCGAAGGAGCTGATCCCGAACGTGACGACCGCGGCCGTGAAAGAAACGATTTCGCGTTCGGCCGTCAAATGTCTGACACCTGAGAAAGCGGGGCGTCTTTTAAAGGAACAGACGGCTTATGCGCTGCAAAACAGGGACAAGGTCAAGCCCCTCACACCTCCGGACAGGCCGGTGCTCAGCATCGAATTTGCCAACTACGGCCAGGCGGAGTGGGCGAACTTGATGCCCGGCACTGAAATCAAACCGGGAACGACGATTGTCCGCTATCAAGCGAAAGATATTTTGGAGGCCTACCAAGCGATGCTTGTCATGACAGAGCTGGCGATGCGGACGACATTTTCCTAGGAAGGTGTGATGGACATGGCGGGTTACATCATGAAGCGGTTTTTCTCGATGCTTGTGACCATTTTGGTGATCACAACATTGACCTTTGTGATGATGAAAGTGATTCCGGGTTCTCCTTTTAATGAGGAGCGAAACACCAATGAGGCGGTTCAGCGAAACCTTGAAGCTTATTATCACTTAGATGAGCCTCTCATTGTGCAATATGTGATCTACTTGAAATCGATCATCACCTTTGATTTTGGACCGTCGATCAAACAGTCTTCGCAAAGTGTGAACGACATGCTGGCAAGAGGCTTCCCTGTTTCATTTGAACTGGGGATGACGGCGCTCGTGCTGGCGGTCATATCAGGAATCGCCCTCGGCATTTTTGCGGCGCTGAAGCAAAACGGGATCATCGATTACTTGGCGATGACAATCGCCGTCCTCGGGATTTCTGTGCCGAACTTCATTATGGCGACCCTCTTGATTCAGCAATTCGCCGTCAATTGGAACATCTTTCCGCCTTCGACCTGGACGAGCCCGATGCATATGGTGCTGCCGACAACGGCTTTGGCGATGGGACCGATGGCGATAATCGCCAGATTGACGCGGTCGAGCATGATTGAAGTGCTGACCCAGGATTATATCCGCACGGCAAGGGCGAAGGGACTCTCTCCCTTTAAAATCGTCATCAAGCATGCGCTTAAAAACGCGCTGATGCCCGTTGTTACGGTGCTTGGCACACTTTCAGCCGCCATTTTAACAGGGAGCTTCGTCATTGAAAAAATCTTCGCGATTCCAGGCATGGGAAAATACTTCGTCGAAAGCATCAACTCCCGCGATTATCCCGTGATTATGGGAACCACCGTTTTCTACAGCATCATCCTCATCGTTATGCTGTTTTTAGTCGATATGGCATACGGAATCCTTGATCCGCGCATTAAACTGCATAAGAAAGGGTGAGAGATATGAGCCTTCCGGTTCGCCGGGAAAATGGGACTCCGCATGGCGGGCCTATCCCGAATGAATGGTTTGCCCCGAAGAAACAGGTAAGGGGTGAAAGCGAATCTGTTGTCAGGCCGAGCCTTTCATACTGGCAGAACGCCTGGCGGATTTTAAGAAAGAACAAGCTGGCGATGACTGGCTTGAGTATTTTAATCTTTCTCTTTATCATGGCGGCTCTCGGGCCGACTCTTTCTCCCCACAGTGTCACACAGCAGTCGCTTTCCCAGCAAAACCTGCCTCCGTCCGGAACGCATTGGTTCGGAACCGACGAGCTGGGCCGCGATGTTTTTACAAGAACATGGTATGGAGCGAGGATTTCGCTTTTTGTCGGCCTTATGGCGGCGTTGATCGATTTTGCGATCGGTGTTATCTACGGCGGTGTTGCCGGCTATAAAGGCGGTAAGACCGATCATGTGATGATGCGGATCATCGAAGTCCTGCACGGGCTTCCATACCTTTTGGTCGTCATCCTTCTGATGGTCTTGATGGGACCGGGACTCGGGACGATTATCGTTGCGCTGACGGTCACCGGCTGGGTCGGCATGGCGAGAATTGTCAGAGGGCAGGTGCTGAAGATCAAACACGATGAGCACGTTCTTGCATCCAAAACATTTGGGGCGAAAACGATGCGGATCATTAGGCGGAACCTGCTTCCGAACATGATGGGGGCGATTATCGTGCAAATGACGCTGACGGTGCCGCAAGCCATATTTGCCGAAGCGTTCTTAAGCTTCCTCGGCTTAGGGATTCAAGCCCCGTTTGCCAGCTGGGGCGTGATGGCCAACGACGGTCTGCCGGTCATTTTGTCGGGGGATTGGTGGCGGCTGTTTTTTCCGGCTTTCTTTATTTCATTGACGATGTTCGCCTTTAATGTTCTGGGAGACGGACTCCAGGATGCGCTGGATCCGAAGCTGAGGAGGTGATGGATGTTTGCGGAAAAAAGTGCTGGATGTTGAAAATCTGCATGTTTCATTTGCGACACACGGAGGGACGGTGAAAGCTGTCCGCGGTGTCAGCTTTGCTTTATATGAAGGGGAAACGTTTGCGGTCGTCGGTGAATCGGGCTGCGGGAAAAGCGTAACATCACAAAGCATCATGCAGCTTTTGCCGAAGTATTCCGCCTCCATCACCGACGGTTCGATCCGTTTTAAAGGAAGGGATTTGCGCTATCTGTCTGAAAAAGAGATGCGGAAAATCCGCGGCGCCGAGATTTCGATGATTTTTCAGGATCCGATGACTGCCCTGAATCCGACGTTAACGATCGGCGACCAGCTGACAGAAGCGGTTTTGGAGCATCGAAGAATTTCAAAGGATGCCGCGAAAAAAGCCGCCCTCTCCATGCTTGAGCTTGTCGGAATCCCGAACCCGAAAGAGCGTTTGCGGCAGTATCCCCATCAATTCAGCGGCGGAATGAGGCAGCGGATCGTAATCGCGATGGCGCTGATCTGCGAACCGGAGATCCTGATTGCGGACGAACCGACAACAGCGCTTGATGTCACCATTCAAGCGCAGATCCTTGAGCTCTTTAAAGACATACAGCGCAAAACCGGGGTCTCGATTATGTTGATTACCCATGATTTGGGCGTTGTCGCGCAGACGGCCGATAGAATCGCGGTCATGTACGCCGGAAAAATCGCGGAGACGGGGACGAGAAAAGACATCTTTTATCATCCGCAGCATCCATACACAAAAGGGTTGCTGAAATCCGTTCCAAGGCTTGACATTGAAGAAGCGGAGCTTGTCCCGATTGACGGGACGCCGCCTGATTTATTTTCACCGCCTCAAGGGTGTCCGTTTACCGCCCGCTGTTCATCTGCAATGGAAGTGTGCGAAAAGCTCCACCCTGTGAAAACCGAACTTACAGCCGGGCATGATGTGTGCTGCTGGCTTCAGGACGAGCGGGCCGTATTGGTGAGAAAGTGATAAGGATCAAATGAAACGGGGGGATTTGATGAAAAGGTTGTGGAGCAGTTTGGCCGCTATGATGATTGTTGTGATGCTGTTTGGGTGTACGGCGAATGAGCAAGCCGGTCAGGAGACGGAAAAGAAAGGAAAGGAAGCTGAAAAAGAACAAATCCTGCGGCTGAACAATGAGAATGAGCCGACGTCATTCGATCCGCCGATCGGCTTTAACAATGTGTCATGGCAGGCGCTGAACAACATTATGGAAGGGCTGACACGGCTTGGAAAAGATCATGAGCCTGAGGCTGCATCAGCCGAAAAATGGGACATTTCCGCTGACGGAAAGACATATACATTTACAATTCGAAAACAGGCGCAATGGTCAAACGGGGATCCGTTGACAGCCGGCGATTTCGAATATGCGTGGAAGCGGCTGCTTGATCCGAAAACGGGTTCATCCGCCGCGTTCCTCGGCTATTTTATCGAAGGAGGAGAGGCGTTTAACACGGGAAAAGGCGCAAAAGATGATGTGAAAGTGGAGGCTTTGGATGACAAAACATTGAAAGTCACACTGGCCCATCCGCAGAAATCGTTTTTAAGCATTGTCGCCAATCCGGCCTTTTTCCCCGTCAATCAAAAGGTCGCCGAAGAAAATCCGAAATGGCACGAAGAAGCAGACACATTTGTCGGCAACGGACCGTTCAAGCTGACAGAGTGGAAGCATGATGAAAGCTTCACGATGGTAAAAAGCGATACGTATTGGGATAAGGATGCCGTCAAGCTTGATAAAGTCACATGGGCGATGGTTGATGACAGAAATACGGATTACCAGATGTTCGAGTCCAATGAGCTTGATACATCCTATGTGCCGGCAGAGATGAGCGAGAAGCTGAGGGGCTCTGACCAGGTGAAAGTGTTCGAGCAGGCGGGCCTTTATTTTTACAGGTTCAACGTCAATATGGAGCCGTTTAAAAATGAAAACATCAGAAAAGCGTTCGCGATGGCCATTGACCAGCAGGAAATCGTCGACTATGTCACAAAAAACGGTGAAAAACCGGCGCGGGCCTTTGTCTCTCCAGGTATTAAGGGACCTAGCGGCAAGGACTTTCGCGAGGAAGGCGGCGATTTGGTTAAATATGATCCCGAAGAAGCGAAAAAGCTGCTGGAAAAGGGCATGAAGGAAGAACATTATCAAAAGCTTCCCGCTGTGACATTGACATACAGTACAAAGCCTGAGCATAAAAAAATGGCAGAGGCCATTCAGCAGAAGCTTAAAAGCACGCTCGGCGTCAATGTAAAGCTCGCAAATATGGAGTGGAATACATTCCTTGAAGAGCAAAAAGCGCTGAAATTTCAGTTTTCCCAAAGCTCTTTCCTAGCCGATTACGCAGATCCCGTCAATTTTCTGGAAAGCTTTCAGACCGGCAATGCGATGAACAGAACCGGGTGGAGCAATAAAGCGTATGATCAGCTGATCAACGCGGCGAAAAAAGAAGCCGACGAACAAAAGCGGAACGAGCTGATGCATCAGGCTGAAAAGCTGTTGTTTGAAGGAATGCCGATCATTCCCATCCACTTCTATAATCAAGTTCATTTGGAAAAAGAGAACGTAAAAGGCATCATCCGCCACCCTGTCGGCTATATCGAGCTCAAATGGGCCGAAAAAACATAAACCGTGTCCGCCTGTGATCTGTGCAAGCTTAGCACAGGGCCGGGCGGATTTTTCTAAAAGGGGGTACTCTTTTGTTGAAAATAACGCCTCAACGGCTGAAAAAAGGAGATATGGTCGGAGTGATCGCACCGGCCAGTCCGCCTGATCCGGAAAAGCTGGATGCCGCCGTCGCTTTTTTACAAGAGCTGGGCCTTCGTGTCAAACTGGGCCGGGCCGCGGCAAAAAAACACGGCTATCTCGCAGGACGTGATGAAGAGCGGCTGAGCGATTTTCATGACATGTTTTTAGATCCTGCCGTCAAAGCGGTGATCTGCGCTTGCGGCGGATATGGAACGGCAAGAATCGCCGGAAACATCGACTATCAGATCTTGAAAAACAACCCGAAAATTTTCTGGGGCTACTCAGATATTACTTTTTTGCATACAGCCATCAGGCAGCAGACGGGGCTTGTCACTTTTCACGGGCCGATGCTCAGCTCGGACATCGGCCGGGATGACGTCGATCCGCTGACAAAACATTCGTTTCGACAGCTTTTTCAAAAATCGACGCTTACTTTGACGGATGACACCTCGCCTTTGAAGACGGTTGTGAAAGGGAAGGTGAAGGGGGAGCTTGCCGGCGGTAATCTCGCCCTTTTAACGACCACGCTCGGAACTCCGTTTGAAATCGATGTAAAAGGAAAGCTTTTGTTTATCGAAGATGTCGATGAGGAGCCTTATCGCATTGACCGGATGCTGAATCATCTGCAGATGGCGGGAAAGCTTTCCGACGCCGCCGGGATGTTGATTTGCGATTTTCATAACTGCACACCGAAAAAACGCGAGCAATCGCTGACACTGAAAGAGCTGATCGAAGACTATATCGTCCCCGAGGGAAAACCGGCGCTGTCCGGCTTTAAAATCGGCCATTCATCACCGAACATCGCCGTGCCGATCGGGGCGGAGGCCGTGTTGGATGCCGATCGGAAACAGCTGACGATCGAGCCGGGAATTTCTTAAAACTTAAGAGAAAGGAGGGCCGGCATGCAGATCACCGACATCACCACATACCGTGCCAGCGTTCGCCTGAAAAAACCGTTTAAAACCGCGCTTCGAACCGTACATACCGCAGAGGCTGTCATCGTGAAAATCACAGCTGAGAACGGGGCGATAGGCTGGGGAGAAGCGCCTCCGACCGCCGTCATCACCGGCGAAACGCTTGAAAGCATCGAAGGGGCGATCAAACAGGTCTTCGCCCCGGCGCTGATCGGCCAAAGTTTACTGAGAGCGGACGCCATTTTTCATACAATCGAAAAGCTGATGATTGGAAACACAAGTGCGAAAGCGGCCGTTGATATGGCTGTTTATGACTGTTTAGCGCAAATGTGCGGCCTGCCTCTTTATCAATTTTTGGGGGGATACAGGCGGGAGATGGAGACGGACTTTACCGTCAGTGTCAACGACCCCGAAGAAATGGGAAAGGATGCCGCACGCTATATAAAAGAAGGCTATCACACCTTGAAAATCAAAATCGGAAAAGACGACATCGCAACAGACCTGGCCCGTATCCGCGAAATCCGCAAGGTAAGCGGGTCCGGGGTTAACATCCGGCTCGACGTGAATCAAGGCTGGACAGTGAAGCAGGCGATAGGAGCCATTCGCAAGATGGAAGATGAAGGTCTTGATATTGAGCTTGTGGAGCAGCCTGTCCACAGACACGATCTTGAAGGTTTGAAGCAAGTAACAGATGCAGTGGATACGCCGATCATGGCGGATGAAAGCGTCTTTACAGCAGAGGAGGCGTTCCTGGTTTTGAAAACAAGAAGCGCCGACATGATCAATATCAAGCTGATGAAAGCGGGCGGCATCCGCCAGGCGCTGACGATCAATGCGATGGCAGAAGCCTGCGGTGTGGAATGCATGGCTGGAAGCATGATCGAAACGAGGCTCGGCATTACAGCCGCCGCGCACTTTGCCGCAAGCCAGAAAAACGTGACAAGATTTGACTTTGACGCACCGCTTATGCTGAAAGAAGACATCGTCCAGGGCGGCATCATTTATGAAGGCAGGAAACTGACGATTCCGGAAGTCCCGGGACTCGGGATTGATTATATCAAAGGTTTAAGGGGAGATGACTGATGACGGTCTATACAGCCGCCGTCGCGGTAGCCAATGTTTGGACACATCCCGAAGCACCGCGCCGTGCAGATGAAATGATGCTCTCAAAACCCGCTCCTATCAGACATTGGCTTGAGTCACTAGCATATGAAGACCGCCTTGCGCTGTGTACGGAAAACCTTCTGCAAACACAGGTTTTATTCGGCGAAGATGTCGAGGTGCTCGAGGAAAAGGACGGCTGGGCATCTGTCGTCATTCCCGGCCAGCCATCTGCGAAAAATGAGCGTGGTTATCCGGGCTGGATTCCCGCAGCCTGCCTGGTCAGAAAAACAGATCCCAAGACCGAAAGCTGCGCCGTTATTCAAAAACCGACTGCTTTTTTATATGATCAAAAGAAAACAAAAGAACTCGAATTAAGCTTTCTCACAAAGCTCGCTGTTCTATCGGAGGAGAGCGGCTGGTTTGAAGTGGCGACGCCATTGGGACGAAAATGGCTGAAAAAAGCAGATGCGACAATCAAAGGACATCGCAAAGGCTCCGGCAAAGACATCGTGCAAACGGGAAAAGCGTTTTTAAACCTTCCGTATCTATGGGGGGGAATGAGCGGATTCGGCTATGATTGTTCAGGGTTTGCCTTCAATATGCTGAAAGCCAACGGACACCTCGCCCCCCGCGATGCCGGCGACCAGGCAAAAGGAGGCAAGGACGTTTCCTTAAGCCAGCTGGAGGAGGGAGATTTGCTGTTTTTTGCATATGAAGAGGGCCAAGGCCGGGTCCATCATGTTGGCATCTACTGTGGGGAAGGGCGGATGCTCCACTCGCCGAAAACGGGAAAATCGATTGAAATCATATCTCTTAAAGGCACGGTTTATGAAAAAGAGCTGTGTGCGGCAAGGCGCTACTTTTAAACAAAAACGAAGGGGAGATCGCCATGAAAATAGACACACTCCTAAAAGTCAGCCGGCTGAAAATGCATTTTGACGCCGGGAAAGGCAAAACGGTCAAAGCGGTCGACGGGATTTCCTTTGAGATCAAAGAAGGAGAGACATTCGGGCTTGTCGGTGAATCAGGCTGCGGCAAATCGACTTCAGGGCGGGTGCTGCTGCGCCTTTATAAACCGACCGAAGGCGAGGTGACATATCGGGGCGTCAATATCCATCAATTGAATGAGCAAGAGGCGTTTCAGTACAATCGCAAAATCCAGATGATTTTTCAAGACCCGTACGCATCACTGAATCCGCGCCTGACGGTCAGGGATATTATGCTGGAGCCGATGGAAATCCACGGTTTATACGGGGGAAATAAAGGGCGCCTCAAAAAAGCGGACGAGCTCTTGGAAGCCGTCGGCTTGCACAAAAGCTTTGCCGATCGCTATCCGCACGAATTCAGCGGCGGTCAGAGGCAGAGAATCGGCATTGCCAGGGCGCTCACGCTTGAACCGGAATTCATCGTCTGTGATGAACCGATCTCAGCTCTTGACGTCTCCGTACAAGCGCAGGTCGTCAATCTCCTGAAAAAACTGCAAAAAGAAAAAGGGCTCACCTTCCTGTTTATCGCTCACGACCTTTCAATGGTCAAGCATATCAGCGACCGCATCGGTGTCATGTACCTCGGAAACATGGTTGAAATCACAGACAGCGGCAAGCTCTATCGAGAACCGCTTCACCCGTATACACAGGCCCTTTTATCCGCAATTCCGATCCCCGACCCGGACATCGAAGATAAGCGGAAGCGAATCATTTTAAAAGGCGAGCTCCCGAGCCCGATCGACCCGCCGAGCGGCTGTGTGTTCAGGACAAGGTGTCCGGCGGCAATGGACATATGCGCGCTGGAAAAGCCCGTGTTGAAGGAAGCGGACACAGGCCACTTAGTCGCCTGCCATTTGTATGATGGAGACGTGAGAAAAGATGAAGAAGCGGGCGGCCCGAAATTGACGATGCAGGCTAGATAAAAAACAGTCAGCATAAATGTTGTTCTCCTAAAAAATAATAACCGTAAAAAAGGAGACTGATCATGCTGGAAGAAAAAGAAAGTAAACTTGGTGTGGCTCTTTCCGGCGGCGGATTTCGCGCCGGTTTTTTTCATATCGGCGTTCTGACGAGAATGGCCGACATGGGGCTGCTTCGCCATGTTGACGTGATCTCAACTGTATCGGGAGGCTCAATTGTCGGCGCGTTTTATTATCTTCATCTGAAAAAATTAATTGAATGCAAACAAGGCTCTGAGATAACAGATGAAGAATATCAAGAGATGATGGCAACCATTCAAACCGAGTTTCTTCAAGCTGTTCAATGCAACATACGGCTGAAAACTTTTGTGAATCCATGGAAAAACTTGAGAATGTGTTTGCCCAATTACTCGCGCAGCGACTATATCGGAGAGCTTTTTGAAAAATTTTTATTCAATGGTATATGTTCTCAAAAAGAAAAAAAGAAATCCATTCACATGCAGGATCTGACCATTGACACGACTGTTAAAAATGCGAAAGTCCCCATATTGCTGATGAACGCGACTGTATTAAACAACGGGCATAACTGGGTGTTCACTCATGCTGGAATGGGCGAGACGGATCGAGACAAAAGCCTGATGCTCATTGACGGAAATTTCAAGCTGGAAAAAAGTGAAGTCTTATGATGATCTTTGTGCAAAGGATGACTCTGACAACTGCAACAATAATAAACAACAGAAACAGGGGCCGTGCAAGCATAGATATTTCAGATTGGGGCATGCGGTAGCCGCTTCTGCAAGCGTTCCGGGTGTCTTTGTTCCGCTTGCCGTCAGCAATCTTTATGATCAGGACATCCGTGTTCAACTGGCTGACGGAGGAGTTCATGATAATCAAGGCATCAGCACGCTGGTGAAACACAAGCCGGAGTGTACTCATTTCATTATCAGTGATGCCTCTATACAAATGGAAAACGAAAAAGAGCCGTCTACGTATACTCCCGGCGTTGTGCGGCGAAGCGTCAGTATTCTGGCCGATCTCGTCCGCGAGAAACAGCTTTCAGTCCATATGAGAAAATATCATCGAACGACCGCTTTGCTGCACTTGAAAAAACGTCTCCCGATCGAATCTATTCCTGTTAAACATCAAGAATACCGGAAAAATTGCACCTTCAAAGGACCGTTTGAAACGTATGGTGTGAATGAAGAAGTCCAAACCCTGCTTTCCCGTGTTCGAACAGACCTTGACTCTTTTTCAGATGCGGAAGCCTACTCGCTCATGCTCGACGGCTATAAAATGAGCGAATACGAATTCAGCCGCCAAGAAATCAAGAATCTTGCTGCGAAGCACCCCATTAAACCAAAAAAATACTGTTTTTTCGAAATGCAAAGCTGGCTTTCATCACCGAAAGTTGATCCGTATTACAAAAAACTCTTAATGGCTTCAAGCAAAACTTTGTTTAAGCCTTTTAGAATCAGCCTATCATTAAAAATCATCGGTATCATGATTATAGCAGCATTGACCAGCTTGTCGCTTTGCAGGCTACCGTTTTTAAATTTCGCTATTCCAAGTTGGATGCTGCTGCCCGCCGTTGTTTACTTCCTATTCTTAAAGGCAATATATATGGGGCGAGTGAAAAACCCTACGGTTAAAGTATTGGTGAAAATCGTGCCTGCAGTATTCATAGCTTTGACTGGATGGATATTCATCAGAATTTATCTCGCTACAGCTGATAAACTTTTCTTATACTTAGGAAGCATGGAAAGGCTAAACAGAAAAGCAGAAAAAAAGAAGCAGGTCTAGGAAGTCCTTACCTGCAGCTTCTCACGATCGGCATCGTACAGCATCTAAATGATCCGCCGGATTTGATAATCTCGGACAGATCGATTTCAATCACTGTATAGCCCCGGTTCCTAAGCTGATTGTTGACATTTTTGTTATCGGGGAGGCTGATGACGGTTTGATTGCCGATGGCCAGGACGTTTGTTCCGAGTGTGAACTGTTCATCATCCGTTATGTCGATCAGATCGTAGTGTTTCCCTAGTATCTGGTATTCTTGTTCTCCCAAGGCTTTTGGATAAACGAGCGCTTCTGTTGGAGAAAGAATGTTAAAGACGCAGTCCAGGTGGAGAAATGTTTCTTCAAACGGAATCGGAATGACTTCATATGAGGGAAGCTGCCGTTTAAGCTCCCGAACAGCTGAAAATGTCGTTCTGTGGCTGATTCCGGCGAAGACGGTGTTTTGATCAATCAAAATGTCTCCGCCTTCAATTTGATATCCTTCGTTAAAGGTCTTATAGGATATGTTTTCCTTGCCGAGCCATTCCTGCAACACGTTCTCTTCACCTTGGCGGATATCGGCGGAAAGCTGAGCGGAGAAAACGGTCTCGCCGATGATAAACCCGATGTCCCTCGTGAATATCTGCTCAGGAAATTGGCTCAGCGCAGGCAGAAGCACCACTTCAACACCGCGTTTCTCCAATTCCTCAATCAATCTGTTATGCTGCTGGACGGCCAGCGTTTTATCGATGTTTTCTTTATGGTAGTATTTTTGTGTAGCATTGATGACTTCAGCAATTTCCATGTATTCGGGTCTGCATAGCACAACTTTTTTTAAAAGATCATATTCGCTGCTGCAGCTTGCTTGATAATCTTTTTTCAGCGTTGCTGAGTCCATATTTCTCTCCCCCATCTTCCTTTCATACTTTCATTATTCCCTTCGCAAGATTGGAAATAAACGTTTTAGCAAGAAAATCTCACAAGTATCCGGATAAAAAACTTTAGACAAATGAATTCTAATAGTGTTTAATAAAGAACATTCACCTTATAAACAATCAGACATCAAAGGAGTAATGGACATGACAGGACCAGAAAAAAGATACTGCCGGGAATCAAAAGTTGTGAAAACAAGCCGGGTGTTTCCGCTTGATACAAACAACCACAACACACTGTTCGGGGGAAAGCTGATGAGTTATATCGACGATATTGCATCGATATCTGCAGCAAGGCATTCCAGGTGTGAAACGGTCACCGCTTCAATGGATTCCGTCGATTTTCTTGAGCCGATCCGGCAGGAGGATTCCGTGTGCCTTGAATCGTATGTGACATGGGTCGGTAAAACATCAATGGAAGTGTTTGTGAAAGTGATTAAAGAACATTTGCTGACGGGCGAACGCAAGCTTGCGGCAACATCCTTTTTAACATTTGTGGCTCTTGACAAAAACGGAAATCCCCAGCCTGTTCCACAGGTCGAGCCGGAGACGGAAGAAGAGATCATGCTGCACAAAACAGCCGAACAGCGGGCGGAAGAACGCAAAAGCCACCGGAAGCACAGCAAAGCCCTCGCTCAGGCCCTCGCTGTAGACAAGCCATGGTAATCAAAGCCGCCAACACTCGCCTGTTTAATAGCAGCCGGGGTCTTGGCGTTTTTTTGTAAGGACGGTTGAACCGTCCTTATTGCTTTTCTTCAGCCGAAAGCTCCTCGCCTCGAATCACACTCACCAAGTTAACCTGCGGAAAAGCTCAAACATCTCCGTTCACCGATTAGCCACAATTTTATTTATTATTCTGAAAAATCAATCTGCCATCATCTTCATTTCAGCTGCCTTCATATTTAGGTAAGTTTTGCACTATGTCCTTGGGGAATTCGTCATACATCTCTTGGTAAATGACGAAAAAAATAGGAGGAAAATCTGTTGTTTTATGTATTTTTATAGAATATATTAGTTTTTGTGAAAAAATTTAGATGGAAGGTGCAAGTATTGAAAAAATTTTTTTGTAGCATGATGATTTTTCCTCTGCTGATGTTCGGCTCGTCTTTTTCCGTCCAAGCAGCAGACCACGGACGAGAAACATTGGGGGCCAAAGACGGCTGGGGCGCATATGGAGATGGAACAACCGGCGGTGCCGACGCTTCTTCAGACCATGTGTACACAGCTGAAAACCGGAAGCAGCTTGTTGAAGCGCTCGGAGGGAACAACAGCAAGAACGGCACGAATGACACGCCGAAAATCATCTATGTGAAAGGTACGATTGATCTCAGTGTCGATGATCAAAACAAGCCTCTGGGCTATGATGATTATAAAGATCCTGACTACAGCATTGAAGAGTATTTGAAAGCTTATGACCCGAAGAAATGGGGCAAAAAAGAACCGTCAGGAAAGCTTGAAGAAGCAAGACTCCGCTCTGAAAAGAACGAGAAAGAACGCGTTATCATTCGCGTCGGTTCCAACACGACGATCATCGGATTGGGCGATGATGCGAAAATCATCGGCGGCGGCCTTTATATCAAAGGTGTCGAAAATATCATTGTCCGCAATATCGAGTTTGAAAATGCCTATGATTTCTTCCCCGGCTGGGATCCGACCGACGGAAGCAGCGGGAACTGGAACTCTGAATTTGATAATCTGTTAATCGAGTCATCCAAGCATATCTGGATCGACCATTGCTCATTCAATGACGGAAATAAGCCTGATGAGGAAACCGAGACTTATTTCGGACGCGAATTTCAGCACCATGACGGACTGCTTGATATCAAAAAACAGTCTGACTTCATCACTGTTTCCTACAATGTGTTTGCAGGTCATTCGAAAAACACGATTGTCGGATCAAGCGACAGTTATAAAGCCGATAATGGCCATCTGAGAGTGACATTCCACCACAACATGTACGAAAATATTAAAGAGCGTGCGCCGCGTGTACGTTACGGCAAAGTGCACATCTACAACAACTATTTTAAAAGCACGAAAAACTACAATTATTCATGGGGTGTCGGCTACTCTTCAAAAATATATGCGGAAGACAACTACTTCGAGATGCCTGAAGGAACAAAGCCGCAGAAGCTGATGAAGGTCTTTAAAGGAGACGAGCTCTATGAACAAGACACGCTGCTGAATGATCAAAAAATCAGTGTTGTCTCCGCTTATAATGAAGCGAACGATGCGTCGATCAAAACAACAGTAGGCTGGACGCCTGAGCTCTATGAAAAAATCGACGATGCCGCCGATGTGCCTGAGATTGTACAAGCACAAGCCGGTGTTGGAAAACTGCAATAATATCGTAAGCGGGCATGTGGCATGCCTGCTTTTTTTACGTCTGCTATCTTGCATAACAAAATAGTGTGTGGTAAGGTGTAAGTATCTTGTATGACAAGATACCGAAGGGAGAATATGATGAGTTCGACGCAAATGCTGAAAGGGATTTTAGAAGGATGTCTGCTTGCTGTCATCTCGAAAGGGGAAATCTACGGCTATGAAATGACAAAGGTTTTGTCGTCATACGGTTTTTCAGATATAAGCGAAGGGAGCATCTATCCGATTCTTTTGCGGATGCAAAAGGAGAATTGGGTCAAAACCGAGCTGAAAGCATCGGCGAGCGGGCCGAAGCGAAAATATTACACGCTTACACCTCAAGGAGAAGAGGAGCTCCAATCATTTATCACGAAATGGAAAACGCTGTCTGAGAGCGTAGACGCATTGCTGGACAAAAAGGTTGAGGGGAAGTGAAAAAAAGTGTTGTCAAAAGGCATGCAGGAAGTTTTAGATGATATGAGACTGTATTTGGTATCTAAAGGAAAAAGTGATAGAGAAATTAAAGGCATTATGGATGAACTAACGGTTCACGCAGCAGAAGGCGAAAAAGAAGGAAAAAGCGTGCGGCAAATTTTCGGGGACTCTCCGAAAGCATATGCACAGGAGGTCGCAAAAGAGCTTTCGACAAAACCGAGGGAGAACGCACGGCTGGTGTTTTTCATTTTGCTCGGGGCGATCTCCCTGTTTATTTTCAATGATGCTGTAAACAGCAGTCTCAACTATTCGCCATATGCGCTGATAGGCTATCCGCTTTACATTTTGCTCGGGATCATCATGACACCTGTTCTCGGACGCATTTCGGCATTTAAAGGAAAGAAAAGAACGGCCGTGTACATATCGATTTATTCCATTTTCATGTTTTCTTCCATCTTGGCTATCATCTTGCTCGACCGCTTCTGGGGCGCTCCGGTTCTCACGATTGACGGTTCTGGGCGCTGGCTGGTCATGGCGGTTGCCTTCATCGTCATCGCCCTGCTCTCTTTTTGGATGAAAGTGAAATTTCTGGCGGCACTGCCCCCATTGATCGCGGGCGTACATGTTTTGTTCCAGTGGCTTGAATGGAATTCACCGGGAGCGATGCTGGCGGAAGCGTATATTCCTTATCTCGGCCTGATTTTGCTTTCCGTCTTTGAAGCAAAGGGTTTCAAAAAAACGGCTCCATAAACATACCACTCATTTAAAGGGCCGGATTTTCTCAGTACGAAAACCAATAGGAGTGACAGAATGACATTTATAAAAGATTTACACACAAATGAACAGATGGCGCCTGTCACCGGAATTCTGTTCTCTGCCGTCAACGAAAATATTGAACGGCTGAAATCGATCGTCTCCGGCATCAGCCAGGAGGAACTGGAATATAAAGGGGAACGCGGCGATCAAAACAGCATCGCCCAGCTGATCTATCATTTAATCAATGTCGACATCCGCTGGGTTTACAGATTGAGAGAAGAGGCGTTTCCAAGGGAGCTTGAAGATCGCTACGGACCGATGACAGATGAAAACGGCCGGTTGCCCGACGTAAAAGGTGTCCAGCTATCTGCTTTGCTCGAGCAGTATGATGAGGTGCTGGAATTATTGAAACATACCGTTAAAAGGTTTTCGGAAACAGACTTGCAGAAAAAGGTTCCATATGAAACAGGCGCTGCCACGATCCGCTGGGGGATTTGGCATCTGTCGGATCATAACCGCTATCATCAGGCGCATATTCAGGCATTGCTGAAAGAATTCCGAAAGCGTGAAAGTTGATTTTGGATGATGCGTTTGGTATGATGCTAGATAGCAAAATATGATATCGCTTAAAGTTTTCTAGGGTTCCGCACATCGGCATGTGGTCTGGTCCGAGAGAAAACACATATGACTTCGTTCATATGCACACGGAGGGAAAAAAGCCCGGGAGTATCGTTTTCATCGATAACCCGGGCTTTTTCGATTGCTAAATGATGATTGGAGGGAACGAATATGAGATGGGGCAGTGTTGTGCTGGCGGCCATGTTTGAAATTTGCTGGGTGATCGGGCTGAAGCATGCCGATACAGCGATTGAATGGACAGGGACGGCGGCGGCCGTCGTTGCGAGCTTCTATATTTTGATTAAGGCCGGTGAAAAGCTTGCGGTCGGCACCGTTTATGCGGTATTTACCGGACTTGGCACAGCGGGAACGGTGCTGTGCGAGATCATCTTGTTTCATGAACCGGCCGACATCGTCAAGCTTGTACTGATCGGTGTTTTGCTGTGCGGTGTGATCGGGCTGAAGCTTGTGACTAATGAAGAGAAAGGAGAGGCTTCGTGATGGCATGGATCTATTTAGTCGCCGCCGGCGTCTTGGAAATGCTCGGTGTGACGATGATGAACCAGTTTCATCAAGATAAACAGCTTAAATGGATCTTTCTGTTGATTGCCGGGTTTGCCTCCTCATTTTGCCTGCTTTCTCTTGCCATGGAGACGTTGCCGATGGGAACGGCTTATGCGGTTTGGACCGGAATCGGCACCGTTGGCGGAACGCTTTCCGGCATCCTTTTCTACGGAGAACCGAAAGACGCCAAACGCATCTTTTTTATCGCGCTTATATTGGGGGCAGCCGTCGGATTAAAGCTGATCAGCTAAAAACTGTCCCCGGTTATAAAATAGGCGTACACAAATTGATTTTTCAATCAACTCAAGTATAATGAAGAGATAGTTTACGAATTACAAGACAAAGAGGGTTTTAATCAAAATGAAAGCATATATGAAACAACAGTTAGAGCATTATCAGGAAATCAATAACGAGAAAGCGCGCCTGCTCGTCAGCTGTCCGGATCAGCCGGGCATTGTCGCGGCCGTTTCCGCGTTTTTATATGACAACGGCGCCAATATTATTGAATCGAGCCAGTATACGACAGATCCGGAAGGCGGCCGTTTCTTTCTCAGAATCGAATTTGAAGCTGCGGGAATCCGCGAAAAAATCGACCGGATGAAAGAAACATTCGCATCTGTCGCAGCGTCTTTCCAAATGACATGGAGCATCACACCCGCAAGCGAATTAAAACGGGTCGTCATCTTCGTGTCCAAAGAGCTGCACTGTCTCCAT
The DNA here is from genome assembly GCF_046464135.1 of Bacillus sp. z60-11. Taxonomy (NCBI): domain Bacteria; kingdom Bacillati; phylum Bacillota; class Bacilli; order Caryophanales; family Bacillaceae; genus Bacillus; species Bacillus sp. z60-11. The sequence goes on from NZ_JBIYSN010000001.1 coordinate 480,228, forward strand.
GAGCTGTTGTGGGAATGGCAGAGCGGCAATTTGATGGCGGAGATCGCCGCGGTGATCAGCAACCATGAGGATGCCAGAGAGATCGTTGAATCGCTGAATATTCCGTTTCTTTATATGAAAGCAAACAAAGACATCCGCCAAGAAGTCGAAAAACAGCAGCTGAAATGGCTTGAAGAATATCGCGCAGATGTCATCGTCCTTGCCCGTTACATGCAGATTTTAACCCCTGAGTTTGTTTCGGCGCATCCGAATAAAATCATCAATATCCACCATTCATTCCTGCCTGCTTTTATCGGCGCCAATCCGTATAAGCGCGCATATGAAAGAGGGGTCAAGCTGATCGGAGCCACATCCCACTACGTCACAAACGAATTGGACGAAGGCCCGATCATCGAACAGGGTATTGAACGCGTTGACCACAGAGATAATGTGGAGGCTTTGAAAAACATCGGCCGGACGATTGAAAGAAGCGTTCTTGCCAGAGCGGTCAAATGGCATCTGGAAGACCGGGTTATCGTTCATGGAAATAAGACCATCGTTTTTAATTAAAAATCGCCGGTGAGAAAGCTCTTGACAGCGGCATTTTTACTGGGCATAATAATAAAAAATCAGCGAGCGTTGAAGAGGACCAGTAAGCAGACCTTTCTGTGAAAGAGAGTGAAATGACATGCTGAAACATTTCACCACATGAAACCTGCCGAACCTGCCTCGGAGTCTTAGGGGAAAAACCTAGGCGCAAACCCTGCGTTACAGGGGAAAGCGGAATGTGCAGTTTTTTGCGCATTCAATGAAGGTGGTACCGCGGAAAAAGCTCTTTTCGTCCTTTTCTCTAAAGACGAAAGGGGCTTTTTTTATTGGCTTCCGCCTGGATCATCTCGGAGGGAAGAAACGTGAAAAAACAACGGATTGTCATCAAAATCGGAAGCAGTTCATTAACGGACTCAAAAGGCGGGATAGATGAGGCGAAAGTCCATGACCATGTTCGGGCGATTACCGCTTTGAAAAAAGAAGGCCACGAAGTGATTTTTATTTCTTCCGGCGCTGTCGCCGCCGGCTTTTTTCAGCTCGGCTATCCAGCAAGGCCGGTTACTATAAAGGGGAAGCAGGCCGCAGCAGCCGTCGGGCAAAGCCTGTTAATGCAGCAATATATTCAGCAGTTTGCAGCGCATGATTTGCTGCCGGCACAGATCTTGTTGACGCGAAATGATTTTGCCAAAAGGGAACGTTACCGCAATGCATATGCGACGATCACGGAGTTGATTGAGCGAGGGCTTGTGCCGATTATTAATGAAAATGATTCCGTTTCCGTGGAAGAATTGACATTTGGTGATAACGATATGCTCTCCGCCTTAGTGAGCGGTTTGATCCATGCTGACAAATTAATCATTTTAACGGACATCAACGGCCTTTATGAGGCAAATCCGGCCGAACATCCTGATGCCCGCCGCTTTGATTATATCGCCGACATTACAGAAGACCTTTTAAGCTATGCCACATCGATCGGTTCGAAAGTCGGAACGGGCGGAATGAAATCAAAGCTTTTAGCTGCAAAAACCGCTCTTTCTCTCGGTGTCAATGTATTTATCGGCACAGGAGCCGGTGAAGAAAAGCTTATAGAGATTTTAAAGGGGAATGGCGACGGAACCTATATCGGCCAATCAGACCTGTCTTCGGTCAATAATCATAGACAGTGGATCGCCTTTCATTCACCTGTTTCAGGAAAAATCTTGATTGATGAAGGGGCGGAACTGGCGATGACGGAAAATGGAAGCAGCCTGCTCCCGGCTGGCGTCACCAAAGTATACGGAGATTTTTCAAAGGGTGCGGTCGTAGAAGTGTACGGCCCGAATGGGTTAGCCGGCAAGGGCCAGACGCTGTACTCAGCGGAAGAACTCTTGCGAATAAAAGGAAAACGAAGCGATGAATTTCATTATGATAAAGGGATTGAGGTCATCCATCGAGATGATTGGATTAGCATAAAAGAATAAGGGGATGAAACGAAATGAATGAAGTGATCGAAAAAGCGAAAAAGGCGAAAAAAGCGGCCGAAGAGCTCGTTCATCGGACGACGGAAGAGAAAAACAAGGCGCTTTCACTGATTGCGGAAGCGATTCGCTCCAATCAGGAATATATTTTGGCGGAAAACGAGAAAGACATTGCACTCGGAAAAGAAAAAGGGTTCTCACCTGCGCTGTTGGACCGGCTTTCTCTTGATGCAAAAAGGCTCGGCGACATCGCGGACGCGATTACCCTTCTCATGACGCTGAATGATCCGATCGGGGACAATCTTGAAACAATCCGCAAAGACAACGGGCTCTTGATCGAGAAAATCCGCGTGCCCCTCGGCGTTGTCGGGATGATTTATGAGGCGCGGCCCAATGTCACGGCTGATGCCGCAACACTTTGCCTGAAAACGGGCAATGCTTGCGTCCTCCGCGGAAGCTCCTCTGCGCTGAATAGCAATCAAGCTTTAGTCCGTGTGATTCGGGAGGCTTTGGAAGCGTCTGCGCTTCCAAAGGAAGCCGTCCAGCTGATCGAAGATACGCGCAAGGAAACGGCAAAGCAGCTGTTTACATTAAACGAATATCTCGATGTGCTGATTCCAAGAGGCGGAAAAAACCTCATCGATATGGTTGTCCGGGAATCGACGGTACCTGTACTTGAAACAGGGGCCGGCAACTGCCACATCTTTATCGATGAATCGGCGCAAGCTGATATGGCGGAGCGGGTAGTCATTAACGCGAAGACACAGCGCCCGTCCGTCTGCAATGCGATTGAAACAGTGCTCATTCATGAAGACTGGCCGGAGGAAAAATCGAAGGCCCTGCTGCAAAAGCTTGCGGAAGCAGGTGTTGAAATCAGAGGGGACCAGACGGTATGTGAGCTGCTTCCTTCGGCTGTGCCCGCCGGCGAGCTTGACTGGGAGACGGAGTTTTTGGCGCCTGTCGTAAGCATCAAAACCGTCCGCAGCCTCGATGAAGCGATCCGCCATATCCACCGCTATGGAACACGGCATTCAGAAGCGATATTGACCGAAAATGAGGAAAATGCCCGCTTTTTCTTAACGTCTGTTGACGCAGCGGCGGTTTACCACAATGCGTCGACAAGGTTTACCGACGGGTTTGAATTCGGGTACGGCGCGGAAATCGGCATCAGCACGCAAAAGCTCCACGCAAGAGGCCCGATGGGTCTTGAGGCGCTGACATCCTCAAAATATATCCTGAAAGGAAATGGACAGATCCGCATTTAACATATGGACATCCTGCCTCATCTAAAGGGGCGGGATGTTTTTTTATTGCACAATTCAATTGTATTTTGTAAAATTAAATTGTGCAAAATCGAAAATAAAGGAGAATGAATATGACGAAACCGATGTTTACCGCTCAAGCAACCGCCAAAGGAGGAAGAGACGGACAAGTGACCTCTTCTGACGGCGCATTGGCGCTGGAGCTGGCCATGCCGGGCACGATAAAAGCGAAAGAACAAGAAAAAGCGACCAATCCTGAACAGCTGTTTGCCGCCGGATATGCGGCATGCTTTGACAGCGCGCTGCAATTAACCGCTAAGAAGAAGCGCCTGCACATCGAAACAGAAGTAACGGCAAATGTCAGCCTTCTGAAAGATGAAGCAGACGGAGGATATCGGCTCGGCGTCGCACTGCAAGTGAAGAGCGCGGATATTGACAAAGCCGAATTGGAAACACTTGTTCACGAAGCACACACAGTCTGCCCGTACTCAAAAGCGATTTCCGGAAATATAGAAGTGAGTCTTGCGGTCATTTCATAAAAAAGGGCGCCTTCATATTTGAAGGCGCCTTAATTTTCTTTCGTCAATGTGACGAGGAGTGATTGAAGCGCATGTTTTAAATCGTTGAGCTCTTCAGCCGTCAATTTGGTCTGTTTTAGCATGTCAGCGGGAATGCAGCTTGCTTTCTCACGGAGGGCTCTGCCGTCTGCCGTCAGCTTTACGATCACAGAGCGTTCATCCTTATGGGAGCGCTCCCTTGTCAGCAGGCCGCTCTGCTCCATTCGTTTCAGCATCGGAGTCAGCGTGCCTGAATCGAGATAAAGGAGCTTACCCATTTTTTTCACGCTCAATTGACCATGCTCCCACAGTAAAAGAAGTGCAAGGTATTGGGGATATGTAATCTTCAGCTCGTCCAAAAGCGGCTTGTACAGTTTTGTCATCTCGCGCGAGCCGGCATACAGGAGGAAACAGAGCTGCCTCTCAAGCTTCATATGTTCGAATTCATTTGTCATCGGTTCACCAACTCTTTCTTTGTTCCATTTCATTGTATAAAATTTTTCGTCCTTTTCCTATTATTTCACTAAAAAAGGCTGTCGGCATGTTTAAAAAGCGGATTTTGTGAAATATAAAGAGTAAGGGAAAACGTAAGGAGGAAAGAATCATGACGACATTATTCACAGCGAAAGTAACGGCAAAAGGCGGAAGATCTGGACATGTCAAATCAGATGATGGTGTTCTCGATTACAACATTGTCATGCCGAATGAAAAAAAGGAAGGCGAATCGGGAACAAATCCTGAACAGCTGTTTGCGGCGGGGTATGCGGCATGCTTCGGCGGCGCTTTAGAACATGTCGCCAAAGAGCAGGGAATTGACTTTGACTCTGAAGTGGAAGGCCGCGTCAGCCTGATGAAAGATGAAAGTGACGGCGGCTTTAAGCTCGGCGTCCAGCTGATCGTCGCAGCCAAAGGTCTTGAAAAGGAGAAAGCCGAGGAGCTCGTCAAGGCCGCACACGATTTTTGCCCGTATTCAAAAGCGACGAGAGGAAATATAGATGTCAGCCTTGAAGTAAAATAAATCGGGCGTTTAGCTGGAAAGCAAACAGGAGTGTTTGCTTTCTTTTTTAGAGGATGAAAGTAAAACAAGATTGAAAGGAGCAGCATATGAAGCATATCAAAAAAGCAATTGTGCTCGGCGGGCTGATCGTCATCGCGCTTGCCGCAGGCTGCGGAGGCGGAGCACAAGAGGATGACGGCAACCATAAATCCGCTGAAACAGCGAACCGAAAACAGGGTGACTTAAGAAAGTATTCCCATGACCAAAACAGACGGTCAGAAGCCGATTTTGATTTGATAGGAAAGCTTATTCTAGCAGAAGATGACCAGATAACCTTGAAAATCAAAGACCGGGAATTGATCATTCCAAAAAGCAGGCAGTTTAAAAGTGAAGAGGCACACGATGATTTAATCGGGAAGCTTGTCAAGGTCGAAGTGGACGGCAAGACACAGGAGGCCGAAGAGGCGGAGCTGATGCCTCAGGCAAAAGCGGATCAAAACGGCGTCTATGAACGCGAGGCTGACGGCGGACAGCACATCATTGCAACGCTTGTCAGCGAGTCTGATCACGATATCACAATCAAGACTGAAGCGGGGGAGAAAACATATCAGAAAGTATCCGACTTTGAAAGAGATGTAGCTGAGGCTCCCGAAAAACTGCAAGGCAAAACCGTAAGGCTTGAGATACAAAAGGATGGAAAAGCGGAAAGCCTTGATTTTGAACCGGAAGATCAAGCGCTTGACTGGTATAAGGAATGAGCGGATTAAATGGTAAGGAGCTTTCCAAAATGGAAAGCTCCTTACATTAATATTCTATTTTATCATCCGTGTTTTCCCACGTCTGAAAAGGCTCAAGTTTAGCGTGAAGCTCCATTTGATAAAAAGGAATTTTCCGGTCGGCCCGGTTTTTCATGATTTCATCATAAATAAACGTATCGTCAAAGCCGGCTTGTGCGGCATCTGAATGCCTGGCGGCAAAATACACTTCTTTCGGCCTCGCCCAGTATATCGCCCCTAAACACATTGGACACGGTTCACAGCTTGTATAAAGAACGCAGTCGTGTAGCTGGTAATCGCCAATTGCTTCACAGGCCAGGCGTATGGCCGTTACTTCCGCGTGTGCGGTTGGATCATTGCTCGTTGTTACATTGTTTTTTCCTTCGGCGATGATGTTGCCATCCTTGACAATCACAGCGCCGAAAGGCCCCCCTGTTCCGGATTCTACGCTTTCGACTGCAAGATCGATTGCGCGCTGTAAGAATGCTTCGTGATTCATGTCTGTATCCTCCTTGGTTGTCTTGCCTTTCTATTATAGCTGATGCTCCCGGCAAAATAAACGTTGTTTTGAATATTCTGTATATTTGCTTTGGACGTGTTGTTAGCATACAATGGACGCGAGAATCAAAAAAATGGGAGAGGATTGTTTGCTAACTTTATATATGGCAAGACACGGCCAGACGGAGTGGAATATCGAAAAGAGAATGCAGGGTTGGGCGAATTCTAATTTGACACCCTTGGGTTTAGCCAATGCGAAAGCGCTCGGAGAGAAGCTGAAAAGTATTCCATTTCAAGCGGCATATGTGAGCACCAGCGGGCGCGCAGTCGATTCGGCAAGGGCGATACTCGGGGACCGCACCATCCCGTTTATTGAGGACGACATCTTTAGAGAAATCAGCCTGGGTTCTTGGGAAGGAAAAACGTATGACGAAATCAAACAGCAAGATCCCGGCATGCTGGAAGCCTACTTTCAAGCATCTGAACGGTATATTCCAAGCGGCGGGGAGAGTTTTCAAGTCTTTGAAACACGGGTAAAGCGGGCGTTTGAGCAGATTCGCGCAAAACACCGGGAAGGAAACGTTTTATTGGTCAGCCATTCTGTGTTCATCTTAATGCTTTTGAATATTTTGAAAGAGCGCCCCCTTCATGAATTATGGAACTCAAGCTATGTCCATGATACGGCGCTTGCGGTTATCGCCATTCCCGAACAAGGAAGCGCGGTCATCATCAAAGAAGGCGACGGGGAGCATAGAATCAAAGAGAATGTGTATTGGTAGATACATATAAAAGCCTGATCTCAAAGATCAGGCTTTTGTAGAAGCAAGCTCGTCTTCATTCCGTTCCTGTTTTGCTTGTTCGCTGAACCCGGCTAGGGCAGAGGCGGAAATTTTTTGGCTTCCGTGAAGACAAACGGTGTTGAGGTCGGATGCGTCCGCCTCGGCCGCTTTTCTGGAAAATGCAGAACCCGTATATGAAAGCGGGCCTTTTGCTGCCTGCTGATAGGCCAAAAGGCAAAGATTCCTTGCGATTTTGCGGCTTAACAGGCGCCGAACCGACCACAGCTGCCGTTTTCCCCGGTCATCAAATTGAACATATGATGCAGTCCGTTTTCCCGTAAACAGGCCCGACAGGCCGTTTTCTTTCAATTGTTTCAGTAAAATCAGAGGTTCACACGTTAGCGAAGCTGTCATCTTGAAGTTGTCAGCCGAATGTTTGGAGGCGGCCAAAAAAGACATGATGTGCGGATAGCCGGCGAGATGGCCGCCGCTCTGAAAAAGCCGGGCGGCAAGCATTTGATCCGTTTTTTTCATACGGATTTCGGTGTGCCGGAGCAAATGCTCCAGGTCATCAAGCGTATGTAAAAATCCTTTGAGTTCATGTTCCATTTCGGATTGGGCCTGATCGATTTCGCTAATCTTTGCTGCTGACACACTTGAGAGCAGGACATGAAGGTGACGATGCAAAAGAAGCATCAGATCACTGATTTTCTGGTGTGAATGGCGAAATTGACGGGAAAGGGCATGCAAATCATGGACATTCAGCCGAATGCTCATATCAGTTCCTCGGCTTCCAGCTGAAGCCGTTCCATCTCCTCAGCCGCATGCTGTTTGACGAGTCTCAGCTTGTCGTATACACGGAATTCCGCGCGGTCAAGGTCGTCCAAAAGAGCGTCATACATTTTCCGCGCCTGGCCCCGCCAGCCGTTTATGTACATTTGATGAGCTTTTAAAATAGCGGAGCTTTCATGCCTCAGCTCGCCTATGGCAGCATTCAACTCTTTTACATAATGTTGAAGAGAATGAATGTCTTCATAACATGTTTTTTTGTATAATTCCCGTTCCAGGGCTTTTCCATCGTCGATCACTACATATTTTCCTTCCCTTCCATCATCTACTATCCATATGTTAAAAGAAAAGCATCCGGAAGAAAATCGTACGAATGAATCAAAAGTCATAATATTTTCCTGCTGAACAGACCTTGTGCAATGATTCTTTTGAACTATGACGGGCCGCGGACAAGAGAAAGAACCATCCGAATCACCGGATGGTTCTGTTTTTTGAACGTATTGTGAATTTAAACAGTCTGAGCCAGCTTATCCCTTGCCTGTTTTGCGGCTTCCACCATATTTTTCAAAGCAGCGATCGTTTCTTCAGGCTGCCGTGTTTTTAATCCGCAGTCAGGGTTGACCCAGAAACGATCAGCTGGACAAACTTTCAAGGCATCTTCGATAATTGTCAGCATTTCATCGGTAGGAGGGACGCGCGGGCTGTGAATATCATAAACGCCGAGTCCGAGTCCTTTTAAATAAGGGTGTTTTTCAAGATATTCAAGGAATCCGCCGTGGCTTCTGCTGTGTTCAATCGTAATCACATCTGCATCCAGGTCTTCGATCGTATCGACGATATCCTCAAAGTTGCTGTAGCACATATGTGTATGGATCTGTGTTGTGTCTTGAACAGATGAAGTGGACAGTCTGAAAGCTTCGGCAGCCCACGTCAGATATTCATTCCAATCGCGTTCTTTAAGCGGCAGGCCTTCCCTTAATGCAGGTTCGTCAACCTGGATGATTTGGATTCCGGCTTTTTCAAGCGCTTCGACCTCTTTGCGTAGAGCGTGCGCGATTTGGAAGGCGATTTCTTTTCTCGGCAGATCATAGCGGGCAAAAGACCAGTTTAAAATCGTGACAGGACCTGTCAGCATGCCCTTTACTTTTTTAGAAGTCAGAGACTGCGCATAAACTGTTTCTTTTACCGTCATCGGCTCTTTAAACTCGACATCCCCATAAATCACAGGCGGACGGACGCAGCGGGAGCCGTAAGACTGAACCCAGGCGTATTTCGTGAATGCAAATCCGCCGAGCTTTTCACCGAAATATTCCACCATGTCCGTCCGTTCGAATTCACCGTGGACAAGGACATCAAGTCCGATCTCTTCCTGGATGTCAATCCATTTCTTCGTTTCCTCTTCGATAAATGATTCGTATTGTTCATTTGACCATTCCTGCTTGCGCCATTTTTGCCGGGCGCTGCGCACTTCAGCGGTTTGCGGGAAGCTTCCGATCGTTGTCGTCGGAAGAAGGGGAAGGCCAAGGGATTCATTTTGTATCCGAAGCCTTTCTTCAAAAGCCGTCGGACGCTTAAAGTCATCCTCTGTCAGCCGGTCTCTTTCTTCGGCGAATGCGGTGTTGGTGGCAGCGCCGAATTGCTTCAGAGCTTGCAGGTGTTCGTTCGCTTCAGTGATTTGGCTCTGTACGGCCGCTTTCCCGGAAATTAAGCCTTCCTTTAGCAGTGTGAGTTCGACAAGCTTTTCCTTGGCGAAAGATAACCCGTTTATTAAATCATTGGCAAGCTGTTCATCAGGGTGTTTGGCCACAGGAACATGAAGCAGGCTGTTTGAAGGCTGAAGCCAAACTTCGCGTACCCCAAGGCCGCTCAAAAGCTCTGTCGTCCAGTCGAGCCGCTCTTCAAGATTGGCTTTCCAAATGTTTCGGCCGTCCAAAATTCCTGCGGCAAGCACCTTGTCTTTCGGGAAGCCGTGCGTTTTTAAATGCTCAAGGTTCTTGCCTTTGTCATGGACGAAATCAAGGCCGATTCCGTCAACTGGGAATGAAACAAGCTCTTCATAGGCGTCAACTGAATCAAAGTATGTCTGCAGCAGCACATTCAATCCTGACACGTTTTCTTTTATTTTCTCATAGATTTCTTTTGCGGCAGCCGCTTCGGCCGGTGATGCCGTCACGAGGGCAGGCTCATCGATTTGCACCCATTTGACGCCTTCCTGCTCAAGCTCTTTCAGAAGCTGGATGTAAAGCGGGATCATTTGATCGTAAATATCTTTTATCTCCTGCTTGTCATAGCCTTTTGCCAGCGACACGAAAGTATAGAGGCCGACAATAACGGGCTTGGTTTCTACACCAAATGCCGCTTTTGCTCTCTTGTAATCGTCAAGCGGCTTATTTTTCGTCAAGCGGTATTGCGCGTTTTTCTCGTATTCAGGCACGATATAGTGATAGTTGGTGTTGAACCACTTTGTCATTTCGCATGAGACGGCATCTTTCGTACCCCGCGCCATTGCGAAGTAAGTATCCAGCGGATCGTTTACATTCTTGAACCTTTCAGGGATCCAGTTGAACATCACCGCTGTGTCAAGAACATGATCATAGAACGTAAAGTCGGAAACCGGTATGATATCGATTTGCTGGTCAAGCTGGGTTTTGAGCGCCCCTAAAAATTGTTCGTCCATTTCCTTGAGAAAGGTCTCGCGATCCGTTTTTCCTTTCCAATAAGCCTCAAGCGATTTTTTCCATTCCCTGTTCAAGCCGATTCTTGGAAATCCTAAGCTGCTTGTCTTTACATTTGTCATTTAACGTTTCCTCCTTATTATGTTCAATAAAAAAAGACACTCACTCTCCGGACAATTGAAGGTGAATGCCTAAAACAGCATTTTTGCGAACGAGAAATAAACGTAGCCAATTGTTACGTCAACTCGAACACCTCCTATCGACCGTAGGTATGTGGTGCGTTAGAACAGGCAGGTCTCCTGGCTCATGAATCAACAGTTATTTCACCCTTCCCGTATAGAAACAGTGGGTTTTACGAAACAACCTCCTCATTTACAGTGGCGGGACCGCGTTGGCTTTTCACCAATCTTCCCTTTTAAAATCTAACCTTGAATTAGATTACCATGCTCCCGGCGATGAAATTGTTTAGTAGATTATATACCGTCATGTTCTTTTAGTCAAAATAATTTTTGAATTCTTACTATTAAAAAGATTTGATGAAGCCGCACAACAAAAAAGCCGCCGACAATGTCGACGGCCTCAGGTTTAAAGGGAAAGAAGCTTTGCTTCGCCAGCTTTTTCGGCTAAAACCTCGGGTGCCGATAAATATAAAAAGCCGTTGCCGATCAGGGCTTTTGAGTAATCGAGCGGCAGGGTCCGGCGGATCAGTTGAGCATATACTTCAGGCTCTGTCAATTTCCGCTTAAATGCGTCCTCTTCCAGTGATTTAATAAGAGCAAGCGCCCCGCTGACGTGAGGGGTTGCCATCGAAGTGCCCGTCAGCTTCCCGTACTTTTGGTTCGGCAATGTGGAGAGGATTTTCTCCCCGGGTGCGACGAGATCAATTTCTTTATTGGCGTTTGAAAACTCGGATGATTCACGCGTCAATGAAACGGAGCCGACAGCGATGACTTCATTGTATGCCGCCGGGTAAGAGTATTCCTCTGTGCGATCATTTCCATCTCCTTCATTTCCGGCTGCACAGACGACTAGAACACCGCTTTTCACCGCATTCTCCACGGCTTCTTTCAATTCGGGAACATCGGCCGGTCCGCCGAGCGACATGGAAATGATGTCGGCTTTTTGCTCCACGGCGTAGTTGATGCCGTTAATAATCCATTCATAAGCACCGCTGCCGTCTTCACCGCCAAGAACCTTGATAATTAAAAGGTTGGCCTCAGGGGCGACACCCGAAATCCCGCCGTTTGCCGCAATTGTACCCGCAACATGTGTACCATGTCCGTTATAATCAAGAAACAGATCTTCTTTTCCGTTGTCATCATCAGTAAAGTTTTTGCCTCCGATAATTCGATCCGCTAAATCAGGATGGGACGTGTCACAGCCTGTATCAAGCACTGCGACAGTGACATCTTTTCCTTTAAAACCTTGTGACCACAGCTCCGGCGCCTTAATCGCATCGATTCCTTCCGGCCGTTCATTCGCGTCCATCAGCTTTGCATCAGTGACATAAGGAATTAATCGCATTTGCATTTCAAAGCCCTCCCTGTTTTGTGCTGCTTTAGATGGGTTACAAGGTGTGTGGTAATATTGTAAAACAATTGTTCTGTTAAAAAAAGGTTCATTTGTATGAATTTTAAGAAAAATCTAAAAATATTGAGAATAGGTGATAAAAGTCGAATAATAGAATAAGCTGACAGAGTTATGAGTGAAAAGAACCAATTTAATGAGAAAAAAGAGAGGAACTGACTAGATAAATGAAGCCTCATATTATTTCCGGAAAAAGGCATCCTATGAAAAAGGAGGTGACAGATGTGAAAGAGAAAGAAGCCCATCAAAGAGGAGAATTGTCAATCGAGCAGGCGGAATATGTCCCCCATCCGAAGTATGACGGGGAATATGCGCTTTTGCTGCATGAGAACTATCATTTCTTGTCAGAGGAAGACATACCAAATGACAGTGAAAAATAGCGGGAGAAACGCCGCACTTGACGAAAACCGGTTTGTTTGTGACGAAAAAGGGAATCCACGCATATAAGAAGGTAGGAAAAATTGTTTTTCTTATTGACAGCTCTCCTTTTTTTCTGTAATCTCAGTGTGTCTGGTAAATATAGCTCTTCGTTAGGTGAGGCTCCTGTATGGAGATACGCTGCTGCCCAAAAATGTCCAAAGACGCCAATGGGTCAACAAGAATCATCGACATAAGGTGATTTTTAACGCAGCTGGCACTTTTGCCTATGCCATACAGTGCTAAAGCTCTACGATTGGGAGGCGTTAGGGTTTTATTTTGTATGGCTTTTAACACCTTCATTTTAATGAAATAGGTGTTTTTTTATTTTTTGAGGAAAGTAAACCTTTCCTCCATGATACAAGGAGGTGTGAGTATGGATTCTCCCCATTCGAGGCGGTTTAAACATTTGAAAAACAAGAAGAAAGACATAATGCTGATCGACGATGAGGAGATCCCTGCCTATCACCCCTTTTGCTATGGTGATATAAGGATCTCCTGAAAAGGAGGTACAGGTTGCCATGGTACAAAACATGACATATGATGAATTGATTTTACGAATTATTATTTTACTCAGAGACGGAAAACGCAAGGAATTTCAAAGTGTTTTGGAAGAATTGCAGCCATATGATATGGCGATTTTGTTCAAGGAGTTGCCTGAAAAGCACCGCGGACGCTATCTGTCTTTTTTAACAGTTGAAGACATCACCGATTTGATGGGTGAACTCGACAAAGAAGAGCAGCTTGCTGTGTTGAACAAGGTCGGCAAAGAGAAAGCGATCCATGTCATGAACAAGATGGATAATGATGATCTTGCCGCGCTTCTGGAGGAAATGGATCCGAAGCTGAAAGATCAGCTTCTTTCGAGCATGAAAGCGGAAGAATCAGAAGCGGTCCGCGTGCTGATGAACTATCCGCCGGAAACTGCGGGAAGAATCATGACAAACCGCTATGTGTGGATTCCGCAGCATTACACGGTCAAAGAAGCTGTCGTCAAGCTGAAAAGCTTTGCCGAAATCGCCGAATCGATCAACTATCTATATGTGATCAATGATGACAAACAGCTCGTCGGCGTTTTATCCTACCGCGATTTGATTTTAGCCGAACCTGATGAAAAAGTTCAGGATCTCATGTTCACAAGGGTTATTTCCGCAGAGGCCCTGCAAGATCAGGAAGAGGTCGCCAGGCTGATTGAACGCTATGATTTTCTGGCGATACCCGTTGTCGAAAAAAACCATAAGCTTGTCGGAATCGTCACGGTCGATGACATCATCGACATCGTCATCCAGGAAGCGAATGAAGACTATGAAAAATTCGCTGCTTCAGGTAAGGCGATCACATTTGATACAAAGTCATATGTAGCCGCATACCGGCGGCTCCCTTGGCTGATTCTGCTGTTGTTTATCGGCTTGATCTCCGGAAGCATCATGAGCTATTTTGAAGATACGCTTCAACAGGTTGTCGCATTGGCCTTCTTTATGCCGATGATCGCCGGAATGACGGGAAACACAGGGACCCAGTCTTTAGCCGTTGTCATCAGAGGCCTTTCAAAAGAAGAGCTCAACAAAAAAACGATTTTTCGTCTGATTTTCCGCGAACTCAGAGTCGGCATCATCATCGGTCTTGTCTGCGCTGTCGTGATTACGGGAATCGCGATTGTGTGGCAGGGTAATCTTTTGCTCGGGTTTGTCGTGGGCACTTCGCTTTTGGCGACGCTGATCATCGGAACGATGGCCGGTACAATCGTCCCGATTATTCTTCACAAATGCAATGTCGACCCGGCCATCGCTTCCGGACCGCTGATTACAACCTTGAATGACATCTTGTCTCTGTTGATCTACTTTGGAATTGCAACTGCATTTATTCATGCATTATAAAAACAGCCCTCCTGATAAAGGAGGGTTTTTTCTTGCCAGACGCCCTGAAAGTTTATATATTTTAGGCGAGAGAACAGGGAGGTTGGGGTATGCAGAGAATGGCTGCTGTTGTGATATGTTTGGCTTTTGCGGTGATGGCCGGGTGCCAGCATGAGGATGAGGGGAAAGACCGGCGGCTTGTTGCCGTGGAAAACATGCTGGAGGCCATACTGGAGAACGACCTGTCCGGCATGAAACGGCTCTACGTAGAAGGGGCTCTTCCTTCCCCGGAAACAATCCTGAACGAAAAACAGAAATGGGGGATAGCCGGGCTTGACGAGGATGATTTTCAAATATATGAAGCGAGCATCCACGTCTTCCATGCCGCCTACAAGGCGAAACCAAGCGGAGAGCCCGGAGCGATCGCGTTTCGTATTCGCGACGATCCCGACAAGGGCATCATGATTGATTTTATCGGACATACCGATCGGTAGCAGTGAGGCGAATCATTCGACGGGGATGATTCGTTTTTTTAACGGTTTCTGTATTTAAAATGAGCGTTAAGCTGTCCCTGGAGCATCTTTTTTCTCAGCTGCTGATCGTTTTTTAAGCTCTGTTCTTTTTTGCGCATATCCTTGAGGATTTCCGCCGTCTGAACGCCGTCCTCGCGTTTATTGGCAATATCCATCAGCCGTTCTACATCCGCAAAGGAGTATTTCCGCGTGCCTCTTGAGGAACGCTGCGGGTAGATCAGCTTCCGCTCTTCATAATAGCGGATCTGCCTGACCGACAAGCCTGTGAGCTCGCTGACGATGCCGATTGATATCACTTTTTTATCTTTATAAGAAAGGTCTTCGACTGTCATTTTCCCACCCCTAAGATGACTTTTTTTGTATTATATATGAAAACGCGGGAAAAAACCTGACATCTGTAAGAAAATCTAACATACATATTATTTTTTTTGAAAAAATGCGGAAGAAAAGTTTACAGAAGAAGTGCAGCGGGAAGATATCTCTTGTATGCTGTGGATACAGAGATGATGAGGAGGAATTGATCAATGAAGGAACACCAGGCTGTCTCACTTGCTAAAGAAATCGTCGCTTTAGACAACAAAAGGGATGAACTGTTCGAGGCATTAATGAAGCTTGCCGGTCATAACGCCTTTCCGCTCCTGAGAGCAGTGCAAAACGGCCTTCATCAAAAATCCTCCTAAAAAAGAGGAGGTGTCATTCAATTTTTACGCAATCTTAATTTAAGGTTAACAAATGTGGCGTATTCTGATCATAAGGATACATGAAAACGAAAGGAGAAGCCATGAGCAAATTACTAAAAAACGCATTGGAAAAAGAAAGAAACCACTATTCGAAAAAATTGATTTCGCTTGGGGTATACAAACAGGATCATTTACAGGGGATGACGATTACAGAGCTGAGAAACGAATATTTTTATTTTTTTCGAAAAAATAAAGCCCGCCCGTTTTCAAAGTAGGCCGTTCCTGAAAAATGCGGGCTTCTTTTTTAATATCTTCAAAAAATAAGAAGGAATTTTCTTTCGTATAACGAAAATATATACATATAGAATATAGGAAAATAATGACCTTTGTTTTTCAACTTTGTAAGGGTTTTCATTTTCCTGGGTTCATTAAGAAAATAGTATAAGAGGTAGATGATATGAGACTTTCGTTTAATGAGGAAGAAGTTCACCGTGCTATGTCATTGTACAAGGTTTTTGCCAGAGCTTTTAAAAGCGTGTCTGAACATAGTATTAGGGACAGCAAAGAACATGGCTTTAATCCTACGGAATTTGCTGTATTGGAGCTTTTGTATACAAGGGGAGCCCAAAAGCTGCAGCAAATCGGCTCCAGACTGCTCCTTGTAAGCGGCAATGTGACGTATGTGATCGACAAATTAGAAAAAAACGGTTTCATCAAACGAGAGCAAGACCCAAAAGATAAACGGTCTGTTTACGCGAATTTGACGGAAAAGGGCAAGGCTTATCTCGATGAGATTTATCCCATCCATTCGATGAGAATCGCACGGGCTTTTTCAGGCTTGACAAAAGAGGAGCAGGAGCAGCTGATGGCGCTTCTGAAAAAAGCCGGCATTCACAGTCAGCACCTATTATTCCGCTAAAACCGGGATCATTCCGGACGGCCGTTTTCTTTTAAATGGCCGAGAATGGCTTTAAACTGTTCATCCTGAGGCTGTCTGAAAAAGCGTTCGAAAGGGCAGCCGATTTCTTTCGTTCGCTTCACGACAGCCTCCATTGTAAAATCGGCAGGGGACAGATTCGGCCCCACTTCATCCCAAAAAAGCGGTGCGGCTACTGTGCCAAGCGCATTGCCTCTCGTCGAATACGGGCAGATGATCGTTTTCCCTGGAGCATGCTGCACATAGTCGATATAAAGTTTTCCGCCTCTGTTTTTAATGAGCCGCTCTGTTGTGAACAGATCCGGAAAAAGCGAGACGCAATAGGTAGCGGCAAAGCTTGTAAAAATCCGGGTTTCTTCGTAGGTAAACGCGTTTTTTGAAATCGGAATATAGAGCTGTATCCCTTTATTTCCCGACAGCTTGGGAAAAGAGGTGAGGCCAAGCTGTTCAAACAAACGGCGGAGTTCTGTTGCCGCGCGCACGGCCAACGGAAATTCCGATGGCGATGGCGGATCGAGATCGAAAACAATTTCGGTCGGCCGGGCTGTATCAGCCGTTTGAAACGGGATATGAAATTCCAATGCAAGCTGATTGGCAAGCCACAATAAAACAGAATAATCCTCACAAATGATATGGTCGTGCTCATCATCCTTTATCGAAGAAATAAAGTCGGGAGCATAATCAGGCTTATTCTTCTGAAAAAATGATTCTCCTTTGGAGCCGTGGGGAAAGCGGATGACGGTGAGCGCCCGGTTTTTTAAAAAAGGGAGCAGAAAATCGCCGATTTCATTCAAATAGCTGATGAAATCCGCTTTTGTTTTTTGGCTTTGCGGAAAAATGATCTTATCAAGGCTGGTGAGCTGCAAATCAGGGTGGACGTTTCTCGAATGCAAAAGCAGTCGTGTGTATGTGCAGTCCTGCCACGCTATATCAAATTCAAATGATGCGAACGATACCTCCCGCAATGTTCCGTAGTGGATCGTCAAGTAATTGACGGTCATGCAAATGGAAGGAGCAATCGTGTATTCGCCTGTCCTTACAGGGGTTCCGTGTTCCTGTACAACAGCGAGAAGCGCGCTTCTTTCCTGTTCTCCCAGTCCGTGGGAGACCGAGCCCATTTCTTTAATCCGGCCTTTGTCGACAACAGCTATCGTCACATATCCGTTGGCCATATTGTAGCCTGTCATAAATACGGCGGCTTTTTTGTAATTTTTGATTTTAAGCCATTCGGCCGTTTTTTTATTTGCCATCCAGCGACTGTCTTTTTTCTTCGCAACGACTCCTTCACCGTCAAGCTTTTTGACTGAATCCCAGAGAGAATGAAAATCTTCTGTTTCAGGAATATATTGAATTCGTTCTTTTGCTGCCGGGTCTGGAACCAGGGGAAAAGCGAGATCTTCAAGCAGCTCATACAGCTTTTGCTTCCGCTCTTGATACGGCAGTGAAGTGATTGTTTTCCCTCTGTATTCAAGCAGATCAAAGGCGAGAAATTGGCACGGTTTGTTTTCGGCCGCTTCCTCGATTAAATCGGCTTTTTTTGTCAGTCCCCGTTTTTGCACATATTCAAAATTTGAGCGGTAACGGTTTGTCAAAGATGCGATTTCACCGTCAAGGGTGAGGGGCAGATGCTCTTCAAGTGAAGCCAGCTTTTCTTTGATATTTGCCGTGATTTCCGGAAACATGCTGTCCAAAGGCTGGCCGTTTCTGCTGATCAGGGAGATCCCGGCCTCGGAGACGCTTAAAAGCGCCCGGTATCCGTCATATTTGACCTCATAGCGCCAATTGCCGCCGGAAGGGGGAGATGATGTGAGAACGGGCTGCATTGTGTTTCCCATCTTTTACTTTGCCTCTGACGCCTTTTTTCGCGACGTTTTTCGCTTTTTCTCTTCCGTTCCCTTTGCTTCAGCGGTTTTGGTTTTGGCCTTTTCCTGTTTTTGCGGAGCTTTCGTTCGCTCGATGCTTGCCTGGAGGGCGCTGACCAGATCGATGACATCCTCGCGCGGTGCAGCGGCTGCAGCAGGTGTGACACCCTCGTTTTGCTCGATCTTTTCTTTGATTTTGTCCAGCACGGCTCGTCTGTACGTATCCTCATACTGTTCAGGTGCAAAAGACGTTGTCAGTTCGTCTATCAATGAAATGGCTGTCTGCAGCTCTTTTTCGTTGACTTCTGTTTGCTCCGGCACGCCGGGGACATGTGCAACATTGCGGACTTCATCCGGGTAATGGATCGATTCCATCAAAATGCAGTTTTCATATACACGGAGAATGGCAAGCTGTTTTTTTGATCGAATCGTCATATGGGCAATCCCGATTTTTTCTGTTTTTCTGAGCGCTTCCCGAAGCAGGGTGTATGCTTTTACACCGTTATCTCCAGGCCCGACGAAGTAGGAGCGGTTGAAATAGATCGGATCGATCTCCTTCAGCTGGACAAAGTCAACAATCTCAACCGACTTGTCTTCCTGTTCCTCTTTAAGCTGTTTCAGTTCCTCATCTGTTAAAACGACATACTTGCCTTTTACATATTCATACCCTTTGACAATCTCGTCAGGAGAAACTTCTTCGTGGCAGTTCGGACATTTCTTTTCATATTGGATGGGGGTGCGGCATTCTTTATGAAGTGACCGCAGTTTCACGTCCTTGTCTTCGGTTGCTGCAAACAGTTTGATCGGGATGTTGACAAGGCCGAAGCTGATTGAGCCTTTCCACATTGTATGCATCGGTTCGGTTCAACTCCTTTTCTTTTAGTGATGCCTCTGTGCAGATTGTTTCATGAATAGCAACTTATGGATTCAGTTAGAGAAAAAAAGCATTCAGGATTACACCTGAATGCGGCTTTTTTTCTCTTGATTAGGTTTCCATCTTGAACGGCGGCCCGCTCTCTTTGTTGAGCGAAGGGGAAAAGTACTGGTATCTGCTTCGATTTTCATCTTTGGCGGCATACATCGCGATGTCGGCTTTTCTCATCAGCTCTTCGCCGTCTGTTCCATCCGTCGGCGAAATCGCGATGCCGATGCTCACGGATGTTTTCAAGCTGTGTTTTTGAATGTAAAACGGGGCTTCAAACCGTCTGATTAACTGCCGGGACAGTTGTTCAGCCTCTTGGACCGGGGTGATGATGATAAATTCATCACCGCCTAAACGGGCAATAAACCCTTCGGCAGGCACACATTCCGCCAGCCGTTTGGCTGCTTCCGCCAACAGCAGATCCCCGATGTTATGTCCGAGTTCATCGTTAAAACCTTTGAAACGGTTCAGGTCCAAAAACAGCACGGCCGTGCCTGACGTCTGTTGATGAAGGACTTTGGTCAAATGCTGGACTGCATATCTTCTGTTCGGCAAATCCGTCAACGCGTCATAATGTGCCATTCTATGAATTTCCCGTTCGGCTTCACGCTGCTTTGTCATATCTTTGGAGATCACATATATGCTGTCAAGCTTCTGTCTGACATAAACGGGTATCAACGTCAGGTTCAAATCGAACGATTGGTCTGCTGCCGTGATTTGGATATCGCGGTTGATCGCTTGTTTTTCGTTTTGAACTTGAAGGAACCAGTCGAGAAGTTTTTTGTGTTCCTTCAGATGAAAAACGGTTGAAAAATCATTTGACTCAATCCCCATTTTTTTCAGCAGACGATGACCTGAAGAGTTTGCGGAAAGCATGTCCCCGTCAAGGGAGAACACATAGATCGGATCAATATTGTGCTCGATAAGAGACTGAAACCGCTCTTCGTTGTCTTTTACTTTTTCGCTCTCGATCAGCAGTCGTTTGTCTGTAAATGCTCCGAAGATCATGAGGCCTTGCAGCATAAGGGTAATCAGCACGATTGCAATGCCGAGCTCGACCGTGTCCAGTCCGGGGTGGCCGGCATGCCGGCCGGCGCTTTTATACAATGTCGCTGCCGCCATTCCTGTATAATGCATTCCTGAAATGGCGGCTCCCATTAACAGCGCGCTTCCGATTTTCACGGCCAACAGCCGGAAAGAGCGTGTTTTTTTCGAAAGTGTAAATGAAAGCTTCAAGGCAACATAGGATGCTGAAATGGCAATCGCGAAAGATGCCCCGTAAAGAACGGGGTCGTAAACGATCGCCATGTTTTCCATCGCTTCCATCCCGACAAAGTGCATGGAGGCGATGGCGCAGCCCATTGCAATCGAACCGGCGAATAGCCTTAGGTTGGAAAGATTGCGTCCGTTTACGACATAAAATGAAATGAGTGATCCGCCAAAGGCGGCAATGATCGATAGCAAGACAAAAACGAGATCGTATGTCATTTCTTCCGATGTTTGAAATGACATCATGCCGAGAAAATGCATAGACCATATGCCGAGCCCCATCGTCAAAGAGCCGGCAAACAGCCAGCCTTTGTTTTTCCATCCTTTTGTGTGCACGACCCGTTCTGAAAGGTCAAGAGCCGTGTAAGCTGCCAAAACAGCAGTGATATAAGATAAAATAATCAGCCATCCATTATATTCACCGATAACTTCTGTCACTTTTTTCTCCGCCTTTTGATTTTAGATGTAGAGTTTCCATTCAGATTACCGTTGTCATGAAAAAGCGGTATTTCTTAAAAATAAGCGGTATAATTTGTGCATTATACTACATATCATGATATTCGCCAATGTCCAATGATATCCTGCCGGATGAGGACGGGGGAAGGCTTTTCGCATTTTTCTCTGCAATGATCGTGAAATGTGTTAAAATCAAGTTTGTGAGTTCTTGAGAACTTGAAATAATCAATCGTTAAAGGTTGTGGTGGATATCGAAGAGCTGATTTTATCAATGGCAGAGGCGTTTAAAAGCCTCTCGTATTTCGGCATTTTTCTGGCGCTTTGTATTGAGTTCGTGCCTGCCGAAATCGTTCTTCCGCTTGCGGGCTACTGGGTGTATCAAGGTGATATGTCACTTTTCGGAGTCGTCGCTGCGGGTTCTTTGGGCGGTGTTGTCGGTCCGCTGACACTTTATTGGCTGGGCCGATACGGAGGAAGGCCGTTTTTGGAGCGGTACGGCAAATATTTTTTGATCAAGCCTGAAGCGCTTGAAAAATCGGATCGCTTTTTTGAAAAGCATGGCGGTTTTGTTGCGTTCAGCGGCCGCTTTATTCCGGGAATCAGAACGCTGATTTCGATTCCTTGCGGGATGGCAAAGATGAATGTCTGGGTCTTTTCCCTTTATACCTTTATTGCCATAACACCGATTACGTTTGTTTACGTCTACTTAGGCTTTTCTCTCGGGGATAATTGGAGTGCTGTCGGCGGCATACTGGACAAGTACCTTCTTCCGATCGGGATTGGAATTGTCGTCTTGTTTGTTCTTTATCTTGTCGTGAAAAACAGACGAAGCAAGATGAAAACGGAAAGCGTTTCGGCTTTTTTAAACAAAAATAAGGATTGACAGCTGATCTGCGTCAGGTTAATATTATCTTATAATTCAATATTTTCTTTTATCCCAAAGGGGAGTAGCGTCCGGATGTTGCATCCGGAAACAAAGTCGTCAATTCATGGATGTTCTCCATCGGCTTTGTTGGCATGTTTTAATCGACGATAACCATGTCTAGCAAGACCTTTGCCTAATGTTGGCAGAGGTCTTTTTTGCTTTCAGAAAATACCCTGCTGCATTAGCGGGAATAAGAGAAAGAGACAATCACATAGGAGGAATTAAAAAATGGATGCAGCATTGTTACTTGAATATGGTTGGGTTCTTCTCATTTTAGTCGGGCTGGAAGGCATTTTGGCTGCGGACAATGCGCTCGTCATGGCGGTCATGGTTAAACACTTGCCTGAGAAACAAAGAAAAAAAGCGCTCTTTTACGGATTGGCCGGCGCGTTTGTGTTGAGGTTCGGCGCTTTGTTTGCGATCTCTTTCCTCGTCAACGTCTGGCAGGTACAAGCGCTCGGAGCCATCTACCTGCTCTACATTTCAATTCATCACATTTTAAAAACGCACGTACTGAAAAAAGATGAGAAAGCGAAGGAAACAAAGAGAGGCGGTTTTTGGCCGACCGTTATCAAAGTCGAGCTGGCCGACATCGCCTTTGCCGTAGACTCCATTTTAGCTGCCGTGGCGCTGGCGGTAACACTTCCCGCTACAAACATGCCTGAGATCGGGGGGCTTGACGGCGGACAATTTCTCGTCATTTTGGCCGGAGGTGTCATAGGTCTCATTATCATGCGTTTTGCTGCAAGTGCTTTTGTGAATTTGTTAAAGAAACGTCCGAGCCTGGAAACGGCGGCCTTCGTCATTGTCGGCTGGGTCGGTGTTAAACTGATGCTTTACACGCTGGCACATCCGCAGATCCATATCGTATCTGAGCATTTTATTCATTCAGGCACATGGAAGTTCATCTTCTGGGCGGTGCTGCTCGCTATTGCCCTTGGAGGATGGTTTTTGTCAAATCCGAAAAAACAAGAACAAAAGGCTGCGCAGGAATAGCGACAGCAGCCTGACAAGAAACGCCGGCAACCGCCGGTGTTTTTCGTCATCTGGGGTTGAAAATGCGGAGATTGAAGTCGATATGAAACGAAACAACATTTCATTTTAATAACAGAGATGTTACAAAAAGAAGGGGAAAACCCCCTTAATCGTCAAAGAAACAACGAATTGTTCTAGAAGAATAAAACAATCGATGTCATAATTGAAAAATAAGAAATGAATTCCTTGTTTTCTCCTTTGCGAATCCCTATCAAATTAGCTATCATTAATGAGTAGTATAGGGAGGAACTGAGGTGAAACCAGTGCTTAGCCTTTTGTTTAAGACAGGAAAAAAGAAACCCACATTAGAAGAGTCTGTAATCAGCATACAAAAAGGAAATCAGCAGTTGCAAAACGAGCTTATTGAACAATATAAGCCTTTTGTGGCTAAAACGGTTTCATCTGTGTGCAAACGATATATTGATGAAAAAGATGACGAATTCAGCATCGGCTTGATTGCTTTTAATGAAGCCATTGAAAAATATTCTTCCGAAAAAGGAAATTCTCTGCTTGCATTTGCAGAGCTGATTATTAAGCGCAAAGTCATTGACTATATAAGAAAAGAAGCAAGAAATGCACAAAACATCAACATGGAATTACAAGAAGGAGAAGAACAGGAATCCTCGCAAAGCATGATTGAAGCTGAGCTCTCCATTCATGCATTCAACCGCCTCCTTGAACAGGAGCAAAGGCGGGAGGAAATCCTTCATTTTAAAGAAAGATTAAAAAGCTTCGGCCTGTCTTTTTCCGACTTGCTGGAGCATTCTCCTAAACATACTGACGCCAGGCAAAACGCCATCAAAGTGGCTTATACGCTCGTCGAGCACGAAGAATTGAAGGAGATGCTGTTTCAAAAGAAGCAGCTTCCTGTGAAACAGCTTGAAAAGCTCGTGGCTGTAAGCAGAAAAACAGTAGAAAGAAACCGCAAGTATATCATCGCCATGGTCATCATCATCACGGGCGATTACGTTTACCTTAAGGATTATCTAAAAGGGGTGCTCAACTCATGAGAAGAGGGATTATCGTTGAAAAAAATAAAAAATTCGTCACATTGCTTACCCCTGACGGACAATTTTTAAAAGCGAAAAAATCAGAGGAAGATTATGAAATCGGTCAGGAGATCGCCTTTCCCGAGGAGACGAGAATGGCGAGAAGGCGCGCTGGCTTTTTTGATCTGCTCTCGCTTCGTCCGCTGAAAGCAGGCGTGTTTTCAATTGCCGCGATCATGCTGATCGCGTTTATGATCATCCCTGATGCTTTGCACAACAAGGCATATGCCTATATGACGATAGACATCAATCCCAGCTTCGAGCTGACGCTCAACAAAAACTGTGAAGTTGTTGATTTGGTCCCGTTGAATCAGGATGGAAAGGACTTGTTAGACAGTATAGAAAATTGGGAAAATTCAGATATTAAAGTCGTTATCAGCGAAATCGTTGAAAGCAGCAATCAGCACGGCTATGTCAAACATTCTAAAGAAGTATTGATTGCAACCGTTTATGAAAATAATGACGATGATACATATAAAGCGACGGTCAAAAGCGAGATTGCAGATGTAACAAAAAAGTACGAGAAACAGAGCTACAAGATGCAAGCGGTCGAATCAGACTTGGATACGCGCGCCAAAGCGCAAAAAGAAGGGATATCAACAGGACGCTATATCCGCAAGCATGAAAATGAATTGGATGATGAAACAACCGATGATCAACAGGAAGACAAACAAGATCATCAAGATGAAAACAGAGAGGAAAATGAAAAAGAAAAAGCTGTAAAAGAAGAAGATCAGTCTGACGATCATAAAGATACCGAAACCGAAGAAGGCCAAAACGGCGATCAATCTTCAAATCAAGATCAGACGGAATCTGATCAGGACACCAAGCAAGAAGAGGAGACAAATACCCCAAACCATCAAAACCCTCAAGAAAATAATGAAAATGACAAAAACAGCCAGCAGACAGAGGACGGGACAAAAAGCGATTCTCAGACTGAAAACGGAGAGAAAATGCCTTATCAAAAGGAAAAAAAACCGTCTGAACATATAGATCAAGAATATCCGCCGAGCGGTCCCGGCGAATAATTTGAAAGGTGATTTATTTGTTGTCAGTTTGTCCATTTAGCTGAGATTGTGCCTGCTGTACGAGACGTTTTGTCATTTCCCCGCCTACAGATCCATTCGAGCGAGCGGCTGAATCCGATCCGAGCTGGACGCCAAATTCTTGAGCAATTTCATTTTTGAATTGGTCTAAGACCTGCTCTGCCCCGGGAACAACCAGTTTGTTGGTTCTTACCATGAAGTTTCAACTCCTTTTTCTAATGTACTGCTTGTTTAGTTTGAAATGGACAGATGTTTTTTATGCTGGCAATTGTTGCGTACGATAAAAACGCCTGGCTTTCATGAAGCCAGGCATGTCTTAAAACTCATTTCATGTCATATTTGCTGAAAACGTTATCGATCATGATTTGCGCCGTTGCCTGAATATGAGAGGCAAGAACGGAAAGCACGGTGACCGCTGTGATGTCTTTGGCTTTTTTCCACTCGGCGTCGGGAAGGTCTTGATAAAAGTTCCGGAGATGCTCTGTCTGCTGCATGACGGTCGTTTCCAGAGCCGATTCTTTCAGCGTATAATCTTTGATCCGGTTGACCTGTTCAAGCACCCGCCCATAGCCTTCATAAAAGCGAAGGGGGCTGACAACATCGTCGGAACGATCCGTTATCGTATTGAACACCGTTTTTAAAATTGGACGAATCGTTTCAAAGTCATAAACTGATTTTAAGTCTCGTACAATAAGAAGGATAACGGCTTGGTCGATCGAATACTTTTTCCCGAGCTCAGGATGACCCATCAAATCTTTGATGTCCCGTTTGATCCAGTTTTGGATGGCTGTCGATTTTAAAGAAGTCAGCTCACACAAGTTGCCGAGCTCCACGATTTCATTTGTGGAAAGCCCATGCTCTGTTTTTTGCTTTTTCCGTTCATAGCGGGTGATGAACTCGGGGATGTCGAGCTCGCTTTCGGCTTCTTTCATCGCCATATCGGCTGATTTCAATAAAATGGTCAGCGGGCTGACATCGAGCTGTCCTTTTAATGCATGCATCAGTTTGGCCATTTCCAGTCGAGTCAATCTAAAAGGTTTCATATTACACCTCATTATGTATGTATTAAAAATAAAATAGACAATATTATAAACATTATCTTACGGCTTATCACTTGCATTTTCAAATGAATGTCTTATAATTTTATTATACAAGTTCATTTGATCTTATTATAACATGGAGGTTATTATGGCAAAAAGAATCCTTCTTTTTCTTTTATCGAACATTCTGGTCATTACGACAATCGGAATCGTCTTGTCCATTATCGGGTCATTAACAGGTGTCGGAACGTATTTCACCGCCGGCGGCGGCATTGATATTGTCGCGCTTCTCGTATTTAGTGCGGTTGTCGGTTTTGTCGGTTCCTTTATGTCGCTTCTAATGTCCAAGTGGATGGCGAAAATGGCGATGGGCGTTCAGGTGCTCAATCCTGAGAAACAAACGCTCTCGTATGAAGAGCAGCAATTGGTGGACCGTGTTCACAAACTGGCTCGCGCCGCTGGATTGACCAAAATGCCTGAAGTCGGGATTTACAATTCCCGTGAAGTGAATGCATTTGCGACAGGGCCGTCTAAAAACCGCTCGCTTGTCGCCGTATCAACCGGCTTACTTCAGGAAATGGACGATGCTGCTGTTGAAGGCGTGCTTGCCCATGAAGTCGCGCATATCGCAAACGGCGATATGGTGACGATGACCCTGCTTCAAGGAATCGTCAACACGTTTGTCGTCTTCTTTGCGCGGATCGCCGCTTGGGCGGTTTCTCGGTTCGTCCGCGAAGAGCTTGCACCGATCGTTCACTTTATCGCAGTCATCATTTTCCAAATTGTCTTCTCGATTCTCGGCAGCCTTGTCGTTTTCGCATATTCGCGGCACCGCGAATATCATGCAGACAGAGGCGGAGCAGACCTTGCCGGAAAGGACAAGATGATCCATGCCCTGCGTTCCCTTGAGCAGTATACATCGAGAATCAAAGAAGAACAGGCTTCTGTCGCTACATTAAAAATCAACGGGAAAAAGCATACATCACTGTTTTCCACACACCCTGATTTACATGAAAGAATTCGTCGTTTGGAAGCCAAATAATATAGGTCTTACAGCCCCCCTTTTTAATGGGGGCTGTTTTTTAAATTCAAAAAAACAAATCCGTCTGTACATTGGACCATGTTTCCTTTAAAATGGTACACGTTATACACAAGCGATCACATACACTGACTAGTGAATCGAGAAAAGAAGGAACGATTATGAAGGTTTTACTAAGGAAACTTTTGCGCGTGCTGTCGCCAGTACAGCTGATTGCGCTCTATTATTTTTTGGCGGTTACAGTATCGGTTATTTTGCTGAGTCTTCCCGTTGCACACCAAAAGGATGTGGAATGGTCTTTTATCGACGCGCTTTTCACCGCGGTCAGCGCTGTGAGTGTGACAGGCTTGACGGTGGTCGATACCGCTGATACATTCAGCACGGCGGGGATATGGATTTTGGCGTTCGTTTTGCAGTTTGGCGGTATCGGGATTATGACGCTGGGGACTTTTGTCTGGCTGATATTTGGAAAGCGGATCGGCTTAAAAGAGCGGCGCCTGATCATGACCGATCAAAACCAGACGAATTTATCGGGGCTTGTCAAGATGATGAAGCATGTACTCGGGTTGATCCTGATCATCGAATGTTTTGGCGGACTGATACTCGGCACTTATTTTCTCAAGTATTTTGACTCTGCCGGTGAAGCCTATATACAAGGATTTTTTACCAGTGTCAGCGCGACAACCAACGCTGGATTTGATATTACAGGCAATTCGCTGATCCCGTTTCAGCACGACTATTTTGTCCAGTTTATCGTTATCATGCTGCTGATCCTGGGTGCGATCGGATTTCCCGTCCTGATCGAAGTGAAGGATTTTCTGTTGAGCAAAGAACGGACATTTTCCTTCAGCCTGTTTACAAAATTGACCTCGGTGACATTTTTTCTTTTGGTTGTTGGAGGAACGATTGCCATATTTGTAATGGAAGCGCGCTTTGCATTTGCAGGAAAATCGTGGCATGAAATGTTATTTTACTCGCTGTTTCAATCGACGACGACACGAAGCGGCGGTCTCGCTACAATAGACATCAGCCAGTTTCAGGATACGACGATATTGTTTATGTGCCTGCTCATGTTTATCGGCGCTTCGCCAAGCTCAGTCGGCGGAGGCATCCGCACGACAACCTTTGCTTTAAATTTGCTGGCGTTGTTCCATTTTGCCAGGGGGAATAAGTCGGTAAAGATTTTTAAGAGGGAATTGCATCAGTTTGATTTAATGAAATCATTGATTGTGACGCTGATGGCAGTCATCCTCGTTTTCTGTTCCACACTCATTCTGTCGGCGACGGAGAATCATACGTATCTTGAACTCTTGTTTGAAGTATGTTCAGCATTCGGAACAACCGGATTATCGCTTGGCATTACACCTGATTTGAGCACTATCGGCAAAAGCGTCATCATCATTTTGATGTTTATCGGACGCATCGGCATTGTGACGCTTCTTTATTTAATCGGAAGAAAAGAAATTGAAGCGAATTACCATTATCCGAAAGAAAGAATTATCATCGGATAGAAAAGACAGTCTTAAGCGGCTGTCTTTTTTTATGATCGTAAAGTCGGTCACTGTATATATATGTATGATATAATGCTTAAATGGCGGACTTGAAAAAAAGGGGGAAACACGATGAAAAAGCGAATCGTCCATTTGTTTATCGCCGCCGGATTTCTATTGCTCGCCGGAGCTTGTTCAAACGAACCGACGGCAAAAGAAAGCATGGATCAATATGTAAACAAATGGAACAAACAAAATTTTGAACAGATGTATGATCAGCTGTCGACTAAAGCACAAAAATCAATTTCCAAAAATGAGTTCATCAAACGGAATCAGTCGATTTACGAACAGATCGGAGTTTCTGATTTGAAGGTTTCAACAGTTGATGAAGATGAAAAAGATGAAGACAAAAAAGATTCGGAAACGATTCCCTATAAAGTCAGTATGAATACTTTGGCCGGACCAGTTTCTTTTGAAGGAAAAGCAAAGCTTGTAAAGGAAGAAAAAGACGGCAAAACATCATGGAAGATCAACTGGAACCCGTCGTTTATTTTTTCTCAGCTGAAAGAAGGAGAAACCGTCCGGATTACCGCAAAAGCACCGGTGCGGGGCAGCATTTACGACCGAAATGGAAAAGCGCTCGCCACAAACACGACAGTGCCTGAAATCGGCGTCGTTCCCGGACAGCTTGGAGAAGATAAAGAAGCGGTCTTGAAAAAGCTTGCAAAAATGCTTGATATGGAAATGAAAGACATTGAAAAACAGCTTTCTGCAAGCTGGGTGAAAGATGATTCATTTGTCCCTCTCAAAAAAGTAAAGCCAGACAATACCGACCTGCTGAAAAAAGCGACCTCTTTACCGGGTGTATTGAAGCAGGACACTCAATCCAGGTATTATCCTTATGGGGAAAAAGCCGCTCATCTAACAGGGTACATAAGGCCGATTACCGAAGAGGAATTAAAGCAGGATAAAGAAAACTACAGTGAACATTCGATGATTGGAATCGTCGGTCTCGAACATGTCTATGAAAAGCAGCTGAGAGGGGAAATCGGCTGGACGATTTCGATACCTGAATCAGGTGCAACGGTCGCTTCAAAGGATTCCAAGGATGGAACGGATATCCATACAACGATTGATATCAAAAAGCAGGAAGAGCTGTACAGCCAATTAAAGGACGATTCCGGTGCAGCGGTGGCGCTGAATCCGCAGACCGGGGAAACATTGGCGCTTGTCAGCGCGCCTTCCTATGACCCGAATGGATTTTTGTTCGGCTGGAAAAAGGGAGAATGGGAAAAGCTGAACAAAGACAAAGAGGCGCCATTCACTTCCAAATATAATAAGACGTATGCACCAGGGTCAACCATCAAACCGATAACCGCATCCATCGGCCTGAAAAACGGAGCGATTAAAACGGATGAGGCGAAAAAAATCGTCGGGAAAGAATGGCAGAAAGATTCGTCATGGGGCGGCTATAAAGTGACAAGGGTGTCCGATCAATTGAGCGAAGTCAACCTGGAAAACGCGCTGATCACTTCAGACAACATCTACTTCGCGCAGACCGCTCTTGATACCGGAAGCGACAAATTTACCGAAGGATTGAAATCATTCGGCTTTGAAGAAAAGCTTGATTATGAGTTCCCGACAAAAGCTTCCTCGATATCAAACGAAGGAATCGATTCCGAGATCCTTCTGGCCGATTCCGGCTATGGCCAGGGACAGATGCTCATGTCTCCGATACACCTCGCCGCAAGCTATACGCCGTTTTTAAATAACGGGGATTTGATCAAGCCTTACCTCATCAAAAAGGATGGAGATGAGAAGGAAATCTGGCACAAAAACGTTGTCCCGGCAGACGGAGCAGAGACGATTACAAAAGGTCTCAGAGGCGTTGTTGAAGATCCGCGCGGCTCAGCATATAAACCGGTTGTAAAAGGTCTTTCAATCGCAGGGAAAACCGGAACTGCGGAGCTGAAAACGAAAAAAGACGAAAAAGGCAAAGAAAACGGCTGGTTTACAGCCTATGACTATAAAAATAAAGACCTGTTAATTACGATGATGATCCAGGATGTTTCAGACCGCGGGGGCAGTTCATACGTCGTCAATAAAGTCAAAAATGTCTTCAAAAAATAAGCGCCGTTTATCGGCGTTTATTTTTTTCCGGTAAATGGATGTGTGGTCTGTCTGTTTTAGGAAAGGATATCGAATGAGAAGACAAAAGAAAGGAATGTCATGATGAAGAGAAAAGTTGCCAGAAATGAAGCCGCTCTTAACAATAAGACACCTGCAGAAAGCATGCATGACCATCAATACATCACACAGTTTGATGCCGAAAACGGGGACAGAGGCGCCAACCGCAATTCGAAAAACGGCAAGCAGGGAGAGTCGCGGCAGTGAAGAAGCATCTGAAAAGCGGGGAGCGGCAAAATCATAAAAAACCGATGAACAAAGAAGTGCTTCAGGAAGAGTTTTCCGGTGAACTCGGCGATATCAACGCCTATAAATGGATAGATGTCACCGAACATAATAAAAAAAAGAAGGACGATAAAGCTGACGCTCAAAAGGAACAGCGCCAAAAGGATTAAAAAAACTCCCCTCCGCGGATTGTTAGGAGGGGAGTTTCGTTTATTTGATATAAGCTTTATATCCGCCGTCTTTTTTAAGCCAGCGCATTAAATTCGTCATTCTCAATTCGATGACCGGCTGAGCCAGCGTTTTCACAAAGCCGCTCGATAAGCAGAAGGTCAAGATGGCGGTTGCGATTATCAAAACGGTCAGGCTCTGATAGTCGGCCAGCCATTCTTCTGCACCGGTATTTCTGAATGTTTTGATGATGAAGCCGTGCAGCAGGTAAACGTAAAATGTCCGCGTTCCCCAAAGGGTGAAGAAGTACCGCCTTTCAGGGACAAGCGCCAGAAAGGCAAATGTCGAGGCAAATGTTAATACAAGCAGCGCCACGCGGTTCAGTCCGCTCTTCATCCCGACAGCGCCGAATTCTGAATACGGTTTGGAGCCGAACAGCCATGAATAATCAAAATCAGCGAAAAAATAGAAAACAAACGTTGCCGTCAACACGATGAGAGCAGCTTGTTTGCCTCTCCAGCCTGTCAGCATTTTAAAATGGTCTTTTTGTAAATAATAGCCCGCCAAAAAGACCGGGAAGAAGACAAATGTCCGCGACAGGCTGAGCGTGTTGCTGACAATATCGACATATCCGACAAGAACGGAGATCAGAAAGCTTGCGGCAAACGCCCATTTTGCCGGAATTTTTGTGAAAGGAAACAGCAGAAGGTTCCAAAAAAACAAGCTCAATAAAAACCAAAGCGACCACTGCGGTTCAAACGGATTTGCGGCAGACAGGCTTTGATCATCGATAAAAGAATAGAAAACCGTATAAATGCCTTGAAAAATCAAATAAGGGACAATCAATTTCCAAGCGATTTTTTTGACATATCCGGGCCGATTGAACCCTTTTGCAAAGTAGCCGGATATGAGGATAAAAGCCGGCATATGAAACGTGTAAATAAATTTATATATATGAAGAAACACATCATTATCATTGATATAAGAGCGGATTATATGTCCGAATACGACAAGGAAAATCAAAAGGAATTTTGCATTATCAAAATAACTGTCACGTGAATTCGTCATAACATCACCCTTTTTTAAGCTTTTTTTGCGAGTCTAAAAAAGCGCGCTGACAACGCCTTCTACAAGTATTGCCCCGCTTATTCAATTCTAAAATAGAAAGCCGGTTGTTCTCTATGTATTAAGCCTCATTGTTAGGACGATGTCATTAAAAAGTAAGGAACTTTTTGATCGTCATCTTTCTGTAAAACGGGTGGAAAGCTTGTAAAAGTTTGAAACATATGAAGGAAGATGTGCCGGTTTGTAGAATTAATGGAGGATAGGTGTTCAGGGAAGGAGTGTAGCTAATGGAGGAGACTCTTGATTTGGAAGAATCCTTGAATCTGAAAAAACAGCTGGAGAAATTTCGAAAAGAAAACGAAAAGCTAAAAGCGGATTTGCACCAGTATGAGCTGTTGTTTAACGGAACGCTTGACGCCATTTTTATTTTAGATCGGCAGATGAACATCGTTCAGGCGAACGATGCGGCCTGCAACATCCTGCAAAGCAAAAAAAAGAATTTGCTGAACCGCCCGGCGCTCGATTTTGTTCACGCTGTACCGCCTGATGAATTAAATCAGAACATCAGCCGTTTTTTGGAGCGGGGATATGCGAAAAAAGAGGTCGCGATCAGACTTGATAACGGCTCCGTCAAATACATAGAGTTTACTGCCAGTAAAGGAATCGGTGAAGACTGTTTTTTTGTAGTCATGAGGGACATTTCCTCAAAAAAGATCCTTGAACGTGAACGCACGATCAATGAAAAGCTATTTAAAGATTTATTTCACAGGGCGGTCGAAGGGATCGTCATTTTTGATAAACAAGGCTGTTTTATCGATGCCAACCATTCTTTCTGCCAAAGCTTTGAGATCAAAAAAGACGAGCTTTCCAAATTGCGGCTCTCACAGTTCGTCTCCACGGAAAACAGCGGCAGGCTCGAGAAAATCTGGAGCGCCCTTTTTCGCAAAGGAAAAGCAAAAGGAGAGCTGCCGGTCCGGCTCAGATCAGGGGAAAACAGGCTGTTTGAACTGACGATCACATCGAATATTTTAAACGGCTTTTATATGTCGATTATGAGGGACATTACCGAAAAACGCTCGATGGAAAAACAGTTGTTCAAAAGTGAAGAACGGTTTAGGGAAGTGTTTGAAAATGCGATGGACGCCATTGTCCTTATGGGTACTGACGGGCGGGTCGTCAAGGCGAATCAGTCGGCATGCAAGATCTTTGAAGTGCCGATGGATGAGCTGATCAACAAAAAAATGACCGATTTTGTTGATAAAAATGATAAGCGCTATCATTCCATTATGAAACGGTACAGTGAAAAAGGAGAAATCCGGGAAGAGCTTCTGTTTCGCATGGGCAACGGACAATATAAGGAACTCGAGTTTACGGCGAAGCGCATCATGTTTAACAGCCAGCACCTCACCATCCTAAGAAATGTGAGCGACCGGAAGCGGATGGAGAAAGAATTGCGGGAAAGCGAGCTCAAATTCAGAAAAGTATTCAACGGTTCAATGGACGGGATTGTCCTTTTCAATAATCAGTATGAGATTATTGACGCGAATCCCCTGGCCGGAAAGATCCTCGGCCTCCCCCTTGACGAGCTGAAAACAGCGAGCCTTCTTGACGTCATTTCCGCCTACAGAATAGAAAATGCAGCCTCTCCCGCAGCAGCGATCTCCTTTGAGGAAATGGACAATGATATTCCGTTTCTGTTAACCGATCAAAAACGAATTTTGGAGTTTTCATTTAAGCGCAACATTATCCAAAACATGAATTTGGCAATGCTCAGAGATGTGACTGAACGGAGGGAGCTGGAAGAACGGCTGCGCAAATCGGATACGCTTCATGTGGTGGGAGAGCTTGCGGCAGGAATCGCCCACGAAATCCGCAATCCAATGACGGCTTTAAAAGGGTTTATCCAATTGCTGAAAGGCAGCATCAAAGAGGATCACTCGCTCTATTTTAATGTGATCACCTCTGAATTAAAGCGGATTGAATCAATTATTACGGAATTTTTGATTCTGGCAAAGCCGCAGGCGATCATGTACGAAGAAAAAAATGTCGTCAAAATTATGCAGGATACAATGGATCTTCTGCATGCGCAGGCCAACTTGGACAATGTGCAGATGCACCTCACCTGTGACGGCCGAATTCCGCTGATTTACTGCGAGCCGAATCAGCTGAAACAGGTTTTTATCAACATTTTGAAAAATGCGATCGAAGTAATGCCGGACGGCGGCAATGTCTATGTGTCGATCAAGCCGAAGGGGAACGATCATATCCTCATATCGCTTGCCGACGAAGGGATCGGCATGACGGAAGACAAATTGAAGCGGCTTGGCGAGCCTTTTTATACAACAAAAGAACGGGGCACTGGACTTGGCCTGATGGTCAGCTATAAAATTATTGAAGAACACAAAGGAAAAATTGAGGTCGAAAGTGAGGAGGGAAAAGGCACGACCTTTCACCTGACACTTCCGATCAGACAACAGCATGAGGAGGAGGCTTTATAACATCGTGAGTTTTTATATTGAGTTCAGTTCGCCCTTTGGACAAGCATATATCGTCGAGGAGAACGGCCGCATTACACATGTGCTTTTGAATCAGGAGGAA
The DNA here is from genome assembly GCF_046464135.1 of Bacillus sp. z60-11. Taxonomy (NCBI): domain Bacteria; kingdom Bacillati; phylum Bacillota; class Bacilli; order Caryophanales; family Bacillaceae; genus Bacillus; species Bacillus sp. z60-11. The sequence goes on from NZ_JBIYSN010000001.1 coordinate 514,932, forward strand.
TTGGAGAATCTGCGGGAAAAAGATGCAGAGCTCATGCCCAAAAAAACGCCGCTATTGCTGGATGCGAAGCGTCAGCTTGAAGAATATTTCCGGGGCGAGCGCCAAACCTTTTCACTGCCGATCGATCAGGAGGGGACGGTTTTTCAGAAAAAAGTGTGGAAAGCGCTGGAGTCCATTCCTTACGGTGAAGCACGAAGCTACCACGATATTGCCTGTGCCATCGGAAATCCGAAAGCCGTCCGGGCAATCGGCCAAGCAAACAAAAAAAACGCGCTGCCGATTTTGATTCCCTGCCACCGCGTCATTGGAAAAAACAAGACGCTGACAGGGTATGCGGGAAATGAAACAGATAAAAAAGCGGTGTTGCTTGAGCTCGAGAATATTCCTTATAAAGGAAAATAATGCAAGCGCGCCGTTGCTTTTTTTTGTCGGCGACATATAATTTTATTAAGCTAAAAATGTTGGTCTTGGTAAAAAAGGAGGACGAATCAATGAAAACAAACCGCCCGCAAAAAATTGTCGGCTACACCGAATTGTTCGTCAAACTGCATGTCCTGACAAAAGAACAAAAAAAAGACATTATGAAATTCATCAAAATCCGCTAAAGCTGCCTACACGTTAGCTTTAGCGGAAAAAAGCGCTTCGATTTCTTCTGTATAATGGCCTGTGATGATCCCTTTTTCTGTAATGATCCCCGAGATCAGATGATTCGGAGTGATATCGAAAGCCGGATTGAACACAGGCACCTCCTGCGGCGCGATCCGTGTCCCTGCGATCTGTCTGACTTCATCTGGATCGCGTTCCTCAATCGGAATGGCGTCTCCGCACGAAATCGAAATATCAAAAGTTGACAGGGGAGCGGCAACGAAAAACGGAATTTGAAAGGCATTGGCGAGTATCGCCAGCCCATAGGTTCCGATTTTATTGGCTGTGTCTCCGTTTTTTGCGATCCGGTCTGCTCCGACAATGACAGCAGAAATGTTTTTTTCTTTCATCGTATGTGCGGCCATGCTGTCGGTGATCAGCGTGACGTCGATCCCGCCCTGCATGAGTTCCCATGCCGTCAGGCGCGCGCCCTGTAAGACGGGCCTCGTCTCACAGGCGTAAATATGAAGGTCAAGATCTTTTGTTTTGGCCAGATAAAACGGGGCAAGAGCCGTTCCGTATCTGCTTGTCGCGATCGATCCGGCGTTGCAGATCGTCATGATATTGTCACCGGATTTAAACAGCTGCAAAGCATTTTGCCCGATCTGCCGGCATGTTTCCTCATCTTCAATCTGAATCTGAATCGCTTCATGGATGAGATCGGTTTTTGCTTCATTCACAGACCGGGCGCCTTCAGCGCTTTTCATCAGCCTGTTTAAGGCCCATGATAAATTGACGGCTGTTGGTCTCGCGCCGTTTAACACATTTTTGATTTCGGCAAGCTTTCTTTGGAATTCGGAAACATCCGCCGTTTCGATTTGTTGGGCGCAAAGCGCAAGCCCGAACGCCGCTGTGATGCCGATGGCCGGAGCTCCCCGCACCTTCAGCGACCGGATCGCATCATAGATGTCTTCCTGTGTCGTCAAATTGAGATATTCCGTTTTCTCGGGCAGCTTTTGCTGATTTAAAATTTTTACCGATGTTTCTGTCCACTCCACAGAGCGGGGAACTGCAAATTGTTCTGGCATGTTAGTCACTCCCTAAAGCAAGCTCTGAAACGCTTCAATGATATCTTTAGGCGTCCGGAAACTGCTGCGTTTTTCAATTAATGCCGCGCCTGTTCTCAATGCGAGCGTTTTTTGCCGGATCTGTCTGTCAAATGGGGCGATCGTATCCAGATCGGCGACATGGGCAAGCCCGATCGTCCGGCGTATCAGTTCGCAGCCGGCGAAGCCGGCGGCGTCCTCCAGCGCTTGTTTCAGTGTTGCTTCCAGTCGTCCGGGCGCGTGTTTGTACTGATCAAGGCTGTCTTTTTCCCATGCTTCGCTGAATGTGCGGCTGAATGTGTTCCATACGGTTTCAACATGGCTGTACAGCGGGCCGCGTCTGTTTTCTTCGCGGGCCAAAGCATTTAAAAACAGATTGGCGATAAACTGGCCGATATCAAAACCGATCGGACCGTAACATGCAAATTCAGGATCGATGACTTTCGTTTCGGCATCACCGGCAAAAATGCTTCCGGTATGCAAATCGCCGTGAATGAGCGTTTCCGACGAGGTTATAAAACGCTTTTTCAGCTTTGCCGCTTCAAGCTTCAAGGCACCATTGCCCCATAACTTCTCCGCTTCACCGCGCAGCTCTTCCTCAAAATCATTTGTTTCATTGTCGAAGAATGGATCTGTGAAAACAAGGTTTTCTGTAATGTCGCATAAATCAGGATTGATAAACTGCTTGCACAAACGCTCTTTTACTTTTGGATCCAATGCATAGTCAGACGAGTAAAATAGCGTTTTTCCGAGAAATTCACCGATATCCTCTGACAAATGCGGATAATCGTACCCTTCGATCAGTCCTTTTCTGGCGATTGTCAAATGGGACAGATCCTCCAGCACGGTGACGGCCAGCTCTGTATCCGAGTAATACACTTTGGGCACAAGGTGTGGTGCGTGCTCAGCCTGCCGGATCAGTGCGCTGCTTTCAATTCTCGCCCTGTCCAATGACAGCGGCCAGCTTTCGCCGACGACTTTCGCATACGGAACGGCCTGCTTGATGATCAAGCCTTTCTTTTGCTCCTGATCATACACGCGGAAGACGAGGTTCAGGTTGCCGTCGCCGATTTCCCGGCATGTCAAAGTGCTTTTGCTTGAAAAAAGTCCGAGCCGGACGGCGAGCGCGGCCGCAGAGCTTTCTGTCAGGATTTCGTAGGTTGCGGTTTTCGTTACGGTCATTTTAAAATTCCCCCTCAAAGTCGTTAACAAAATAAAAAGCCTCTTTCTCATCGAGAGAAAGAGGCTGATCGTCGCGCACGCCTCTCTTATCTCTCAGAATGCAAATCTGATGGAATTAGCACCGTGCCCTAGCGGCGCAAAATGCTCGCGCCCCATTTCACAATGGTATTACGGTCGGTTGCTGTTGGGATCATAAGGCCAGTCCTTCACCCAACTCTCGATAAGAGAAATCAATATAAAATTTTGAAATTTCAGTTCGGTCAGTTGCTGAACATGTTACCAGTATCATTGATTATTTGTCAATACTTTTTAATATAAATCTTTGCGGATGTCTTCAAAAACCGGAATGTGCCCTCTCGTTTTTTCGATGTCCTTAAGATCGATTTCGGCGCTGATGACCGTTTCTTCGTGTCCTGCTTCTGCAAGAACCCGTCCGAGCGGATCGATGATCATGCTGTGGCCGGCAAATTCGTTTTCCGGATTTTTCCCCGAACAGTTGCAGGCGGCGATAAAACATTGGTTTTCAATAGCTCTCGCGATTAGAAGGCTCCGCCAATGATCAAGCCTCGGCCGGGGCCATTCCGCCGCCACGAAGAGGATGCCCGCTCCTTTTGAGGTGTGTTTTCTGATCCATTCCGGAAAACGGATGTCATAGCAGATGACACCGGCGGCAGGTGTGCCTTCAATCTCAAAGCCGCCGTCGGCGGAACCGGCGGATAAATAGAGATGCTCATCCATCAGCTGAAAAAGGTGGACTTTGCTGTATTCTTTGATCAATTGCCCGTGTCTGTCCGCGATATACATCGTATTGTATACGCCGTCCTTTTTCTTGACGGCGACTGATCCGCACACAATATGGACATGGTTGGCCTTTGCCGTTTTCCTGAGCCATGCTTTCGTTTGTTCGCCTTCATCGTCGCCGATTTCATCGAGTTTTTTTAAATCATAGCCTGTCGTCCAAAGCTCGGGGAGAACGAGGATATCCGCATGCCGGCTTTCCGCTTCGATCAGCCGCTCCGCTTTTTTGAGATTTTCCGAAGGATTGCCGTATGCGATATCGAATTGCAGGCAGGAAATCGTCCGCTTCACTCTTATTCACCTCATTTTTTGCTTTACAATTTACCTTTAACAATATATGATGATGGACTATCATTTCAAGAATTTTTCAAAGCGGGTGAAAAAAATGAAATTTGAGTTTTCTGATGTGCTGAAACAGCTTCCGGAACAATTTTTTGCATCACTGGTCAAAAAGGTGAATGAAAAGATGGCAGCGGGTCATGATGTCATCAATCTCGGCCAGGGAAACCCTGATCAGCCGACACCGGATCATATTGTTGAAGCGATGGCAAAAGCCGTGCATCATCCTGAAAATCATCGCTATTCTTCCTTTCGCGGGAGCCGCAAGCTGAAAGAGGCGGCAGCCGAATTTTATCAAAGGGAGTATGGTGTTTCCCTTGATCCTGAGCGGGAAGTTGCCGTATTGTTCGGCGGAAAAGCGGGCCTTGTAGAGCTGCCGCAATGCCTGTTAAATCCGGGGGATACCGTGCTCGTTCCCGACCCGGGATATCCGGATTACTGGTCGGGTGTTGAGCTGGCCAAAGCGAAGATGGAAACGATGCCGCTTACCGCGGACAATCATTTTCTGCCCGACTACAGCGACATTCCCTCTGAGCTAAAAGAAAAAGCGAAGCTGATGTATTTGAACTATCCGAACAACCCGACCGGAGCTCAGGCCACACCGGCGTTTTTTGCAGAAACCGTCGGGTTTGCCAAAGCGCACGGCATTTGTGTCGTTCATGATTTTGCCTACGGGGCGATCGGCTATGACGGCCAAAAGCCGGTGAGCTTTCTGCAAACAGACGGCGCTAAGGAAGCCGGGATCGAAATTTATACGCTGTCCAAAACCTACAATATGGCGGGATGGAGAGTCGGATTTGCGGTCGGAAACGCCTCTGTGATCGAAGCGCTGAATCTCTACCAGGACCATATGTATGTCAGCCTTTTTAAAGCGGTGCAGGATGCAGCCGCCGTCGCGCTTCTCGCAGATCAAAGCTGTGTGAACGTGCAAAATGAACGATATGAAAAACGGCGGAACGTCTGGATCAAGGCTGTCCGGGATATCGGCTGGGACGCCCCGTTTCCGGAAGGCTCCTTTTTTGCCTGGATGCCCGTCCCCGAAGGCTTTACATCTGAAGAATTTTCGGATTTGCTGCTGGAGAAGGCTAATGTCGCGACAGCGCCGGGCATCGGATTCGGTCCGCATGGTGAAGGCTATGTACGAGTCGGTCTTCTTACAAGTGAGGAACGCTTGCGTGAAGCGGCAAGCAGGATCGCCAGGCTGAACATTTTCAAAAAATCGGCAGTCCCTCATTGACAACTAAGGAAAACGGTGGGATAATTCAAAATAATTTATAAAAATCAATATTCTTATCAAGAGCAGGTGGAGGGACGAGCCCGATGAAGCCCGGCAACCGACTTTTTAAGCACGGTGCTAATTCTTGCAGCTGGCGCTGAGAGATAAGGATTCGAAGTGAGAAACGAAACCTCTTTTTAGCACAGCCGCAAAAAGAGGTTTTTTTGTATGCATGGGAAACAGGAAGGAGCTAAAGAGCATGAGTGAACTTTTGGCAACATATGTCCTGACAGATCCCGGAGGCGATCCAAAAATACGGGCGGAGCAAATTGCGCTCGGCCTGACGGTGGGATCCTGGACGGATTTGCCGCAGCTGAAACAGGAACAATTAAAAAAGCACAAAGGACGCGTCGTCCGCGTTGAAGAAACGGAAGGCGCCCGCGGGGAGAAACAGGCGGTGGTCACGATCGCCTATCCGGAAGCCAATTTTACGAGGGATATTCCGGCTGTCTTGACGACCGTTTTTGGCAAGCTGTCGCTTGACGGGAAAATCAAATTGACGGATCTTTCGTTTTCAAACGACTTTAAGCAATCGCTGCCGGGACCGAAATTCGGGATCTACGGCATCCGCAAAAAGATCGGCGAATTTGAAAGGCCGCTTCTGATGAGCATTTTCAAAGGCGTCATCGGCCGCGATATGGAAGATTTGAAGGAGCAGCTGAGGCAGCAGGCGCTCGGCGGTGTCGATTTGATCAAGGATGATGAGATTTTGTTTGAAACCGGGAACGCTCCTTTTGAAAAGCGGATCACCGAAGGGAAAAAAGTGCTGCAAAGCACCTATGAAGAAACCGGACACAAAACGCTTTACGCCGTCAATCTGACAGGAAGGACGATGGAGCTGAAAGACAAAGCGAAAAAGGCCGCTGAGCTTGGGGCCGACGTTTTGCTGTTCAATGTGTTTGCCTATGGGCTGGACGTCCTCCAAAGCCTGGCCGAAGACGACGAAATTCCGCTTGCGATCATGGCTCATCCGGCCGTCAGCGGCGCATTGGCTTCTTCGCCGTATTACGGTTTTTCCCATTCGCTTTTGCTGGGAAAGCTGACCCGTTATCTGGGGGCGGATTTCAGCCTGTTTCCTTCCCCGTACGGAAGCGTCGCGCTCGAAAAGCGGGAAGCGCTCGCCATTCATGATGAATGCACGAAAGAGGATGTTTTTCAGCCGTCATTTGCCGTGCCGTCGGCCGGCATACACCCAGGCATGGTTCCGCTTTTGATGAAAGACTTCGGTATTGACCACATCATCAATGCGGGCGGCGGAATTCACGGCCATCCAAACGGAGCAACAGGCGGGGGCAGGGCGTTTAGAGCGATCATAGAAGCCGTTCTTCAAGGCGAACCTGTCGAAGAAAAAGCAAAACGGTCCCGCGATTTAAAGCTCGCTTTGGATAAATGGGGGAAAGTGGAGATTCCCGTATGAGAAAGCCGCTGATCATCTGCGATTTTGACGGGACGATTACAACGAACGACAACATCATCAGCATCATGAAACAATTCGCTCCAAACGAATGGATTGCCTTAAAAGACGGTGTTCTCTCCAAGGAAATATCGATCCAAGAGGGAGTCGGCGGCATGTTTGCCCTTCTGGAGAGCAGCCTCAGGGAAGAGATGACGGCATTTGTACTCGAGCAAGCGGAGATCCGCGCCGGTTTTAAGGAGTTTGTTGCATTCCTTGATGAGTGCGGGATTCCCTTTTACGTCGTCAGCGGAGGCATGGATTTCTTCGTCTATCCTTTGCTTGAAGGGATCGTGGAAAGGGAGCGCATCTATTGCAACAAGGCGGATTTTACTGGCGAGAGCATCGCGATTGATTGGCCGCATCTGTGTGATGATAAGTGCGAAAACGAATGCGGCTGCTGCAAGCCTTCCATCATTCGAAGGCTGAAAGGGGAAGATGACTTTCTCGTGATGATCGGGGATTCCGTCACGGATGTTGAGGCTGCAAAGCGTTCTGATTTGTGCATGGCCCGTGATTATTTGCTGAAGGAATGTGAGGCTCTGCATTTGAACCATATCGCGTTTCAGGATTTTCACGATGTGAAGCGCGCCCTAGAAGAAACCCGGGAGGTGAAGGAATGGCTGTTAGAGAACAGCGCAGGCAGGAGCTTGCCGAAGTAAAAAGGGAGCTCGCGGCAAGAGACTGGTTTCCGGCGACAAGCGGCAACCTTTCAATCAAAGTAGCGGAGGCTCCGCTTCGCTTTTTGGTGACGGCCAGCGGAAAAGACAAACGAAAAGAGACGGACGAGGATTTTTTGCTGGTGGATCAAGAAGGCAATCCTGCAGAAAGCGGCCACTCCCTGAAGCCGTCGGCGGAAACGCTGCTCCATGCGTATGTCTATCAAAAAACAAACGCAGGCAGCTGTCTTCATGTTCATACCGTCGACAATAACGTGATTTCAGAACTTTATGCAAAAGAGCAGCAAATCACTTTTAAAGGGCAGGAAATCATTAAAGCGCTCGGGATATGGGAGGAAAACGCCGCAGTCACCATTCCGATTATCGAAAATACCGCCCATATTCCGGACTTGGCGGCTGATTTTGCCGCTCACCTGACAGGCGATTCCGGCGCCGTCTTGATCAGGAACCACGGCATTACCGTCTGGGGGAAAACGGCATTTGAAGCAAAGCGGTTTCTTGAAGCTTATGAATTTTTGTTCAGCTGGCATTTAAAATTAAAAGCTTTCAGACATGCGTATGTTTGAAAAAGGAGGAGAAACGCACATGGCAACAATCCGTATCCATGATGAGCAAAACACGGTGATCGAAAACAGTGAAGAGGTGAAAAAGTACCTCGATCAGCAGGGTGTGATTTACGAACAATGGGATATCACGAAACTGTCTGCAGGTTTAAGGGAAAAATACGATTTAACAGACGCGGAAAAACAGGAGATTTTAAATAGTTTTCAAAGTGAGATCAAAGACATTTCCGAGCGGCGCGGCTATAAGGCGCAAGATGTCATCTCGCTCTCTGATGAAAATCCAAAACTGGATGAACTTCTGAAAAACTTTAAACAGGAGCATCACCACACAGATGATGAGGTCAGGTTTATCGTCAGCGGCCACGGCATCTTTGCGATTGAAGGAAAAGACGGCGTATTTTTCGATTGTTTATTGAGCCCCGGCGATTTGATCTCTGTTCCGGAAAACACCCGCCATTACTTCACGCTTCAAGAAGACAGGAAAGTCGTAGCCGTCAGGATATTTGTGACGACCGAGGGCTGGGTGCCGATCTATGAAAGAGAACAGGTTAAACAGTCATAAAAACAGCGCCGCTTAGGGCGCTGTTTTTATTTGTTTTTATCGTATAGCGCTTGAATATGGCCCTCATGAAATGAAAGGTGAGGCTTTTCTGTTTGATAGTATTCGAGTCTGTCGAAGACAGAGCCGGTGTGGAGCTCGAATTTGTGTCCGTCCGGATCGGAAAAATAAATCGAATCTTTATCACCCTGATGGCGTTTTCTCCCTTTTAACACATTCACGCCCAAATCTTTTAATTTCGTCTCCCAATGATCGAGATCTTCCTCTTTGATCGAAAAGGCAATGTGTGTGTATGAGTCGCGGATTTCAGTCCGTTTAATATCCTTTTCCTCGTTCAGAGCGAGCCAGATGCCGTTTAGATCAAAGTACGCGGTTTTCTCGCCTTTGACGAGCCATTTTGCATCAAACACATTTTCATAGAAAGCGATGGACGCCTTTAGGTCGGAGACTGAAAATAACAGATGATTAAGACCATCAATCATTTTGCGCCGCCTCCTTTCTCGTGCAGGGCGTCAAATTCAGCCAGTTCTTTGGCGATTTGTCTGAAAAGAAAGGCAAGAACAGCCGCATCATCAAGCCAGCCAGCCCCTGCGATAATGTCCGGAATCAAATCAATCGGTGACAGCACATAAATGAAAGCCAAAGCGGCCAGAAAAATCGTTCTTTTAGGAAAAAGCGGATATTCTCCTTTTCTCCACGCTTTAAAGGCGCTGAAAAACAGGATCAGACCGGAGCGCGCTTCTTTTACAGCGAAGAAAGCCGTTAGTTTTGAAATAGGTTTTTTCATCAAAAGACCTCCTTTAAAAGGAAAAAACATTTCGGTGTTTACCATATTTCATTCAAGGGAATGATTCAACAAATCTATTATACTTGATTTCAAAATATTTTTTCGGAAAATAGGTTTACAAAATAAGTATAATCTGTAATAATGCTCAAGTACGCAAAATCTGGATGAATCTCGAAACTTTAACGCGGTAAGGGGTGAAGCGTATGCAAAGGTATTTAGAGAAAGAAGCGCTGTTGGCCTCCATCAATGAAAAGCGGCAAATGATGGTCGAAGCTGCTGAAGTCTACGGATATACAGGGGATGAGACAATTAAACAGAGTCAGGAATTAGACCAGTTGATCTATCAATATCAAAAAATGACAATGAATGATCATTATTCATCAGACAAGCCATTGCCCCATGTTTTAGACGGCATCAGCTGTCTGATCCTTGAAAAATATACGGCATGATCCAAGTCCATGAAAAAGAGCTGCCATTAACGGAAGCTCTTTTCGCGAGCGGTAAGCATATCAGCCATTTTGATCTTTTGATGTCGGAAGCGTGATTGTGACGGTTGTTCCTTTATGCCGTTCGCTCTCGATATGTATCGTTCCCCCATACATGGAGATGATTCGCTTGCACACGACAAGGCCGAGCCCTGTGCCTTTATCTTTAGACGTGACAAAAGGCTGGAAAATCTTCTCCATCATTTCTTTCGGAATGCCTTCTCCAACATCTTTCACCACAATTTTCGCAGCCTGTTGATCCTGATCCATTTTGATCAGCAATTTCCCGCCGTTTTTCATTGATTCCAATGCGTTTTTAGCGACATTTAAAACGACCTGCTTAATATGGTCCTTCTTACAAAAAACGAAAGACGGGCCTTCCGCAAGATCTTTGAATTCCACCTCAACATTATACAGGTTGGCTTCAGAATGAATGATCGGCATAATTTCGTCAATCATTTCATTCAAGGTGTTTAACTGCCACTGCTCGGCAGTCGGCTTCCCAAGCACCAGAAACTCACTGACGATCTGATTGATCCGCCGGATTTCCTGATCGATGATCGAGAAATACATTTGATCTTCAGCAGATTGATATTTTTTCTGAAGCAGCTGGATGAACCCGCTGATTCCGGTCAGCGGATTTCTGATTTCATGAGCGGTGCTCGCCGCCAGTGTGCCGATCAATTCAAGCTTTTGCGCTTCATTCTGGGCGCGTTCCTGCTTCGTCCGCCTTTTAAGCAATACATATTGGAGCAGCACGAATAAAATATTGAGCAGTATAAAGATGCTTAAAAAGGACAATAGAAGGCTGTAAACAATTTCGTTTAGCTGGACGGGTTCAGGATAGACTTCAAGCTTCCAGTCGATCTGGTCCAAAAAAGCATCGACAGTACCGCCTTCCGGCTTTTCAGGGGGTGAGTGCCCGGCTGTGAAAAGGACCTGGTTTTTCTGATTCAAAATTTTGATATAAAGCTCGGGGCTTAGCACATTCATAATGTTTTTCAAATAATCGATGCGAATCGAGGCTAATAAAAAGTTTGTCGTCTTCCCTTTGTCATTAAAGACCGGAGTGAAAATATTCAATTCCAGCTTGTCCGTCATGATGCTTGCGTCATCGGTAATCACGGATTTCTTGGAGCTTTTCGCCTTTTGGAGAATGTCCTTGTACGACACCGGCTTCTTTTCTTTTACGGGCATCGTACTGACCATGACATCGCCGTTTTCATTTAATAGATACAATGCTGAAAAGCGCGGCTCTTTTTTGTATGTTTCCGTCAGGATATGTTTGATATGTTTTTCGTCGACAGGATGGTTGAGAGCCGTTGCCAGGGAACTGAGCCTTGCTTCGGTTTCACCGATCAAATAATTGATCTGGTTTCGATGGATATTCAGCATAAGCGTTGCCGTCTGGCGGTGTTTATCAGTAATGTTTTCACGCTCTTGTTCGTATATAAAAAAGCTTATAATAAAGGCCGGAATCAAAACAAGGATTAAATACAGCCTGATTTTCTTCCATATCTTTTTTAAATTGCGCATGTTTTACTCTCTCCCAATCGATACAGGAATAGAGGTATTATATCACTAGTAAGAGCCGATTTATAGAAAAGATAACCAATACATTGAAAATAGGACACAATACCGGGGAATTTCCGAAAATATCTATTTGAGGTTCATTTGCTATCATCATAACATGGTTTGAATGTTAACAGTTGACATTTTCCTCATAGTTTATTAATGTTTTCCTGTAGTTGTTTCTTTGGAGATGAGAGATATGAGCAATAGAGAACAGGAACAGTCATTGAAATTATTCATTGTATTATCACGAGCGTACAGATCAATTAATGATCATATGAATAAACATATTCATAAGCATGGTCTGAATCCGACAGAATTTGCTGTATTAGAGCTTCTCTATCACAAAGGGGATCAGCCCCTGCAGCAAATAGGGGATAAGATTCTTCTGGCGAGCGGGAGCATTACATATGTGGTTGACAAGCTGGAGCAAAAGCAGCTGATCGCAAGAAGAGCCTGTACAACCGATCGAAGGGTCACTTATGCGCAAATCACCGACAAAGGCATCAAGCTCCTTGAGCAGATTTTTCCCGGACATGCCGAAGAACTGCATCAAATGATCAGTGTCCTGAGCGCTGAAGAAAAGGAAGCCTGTATCGACATGCTGAAAAAAGTAGGTCTGAACGCAAAGCACTTTTATCAAAACAAAGAATAAGGAAGCTGCCCAATCGCAGCTTCCTTATTTTTCGTTATTTACATTTTTGACATCGATCGGCAGGATCAGAATTTCAACACGCCTGTTTTTTCTTCTTCCTTCCTCCGTGTCATTTGGAGCGATCGGTTTATATTCTCCGTAGCCTTTAGCGCTGAATATCTTCGGATCGAGCTTTGGATTTTCGATCAAGAGGCTCATGAAGTTGACAGCGCGCATGACGCTTAAATGCCAGTTTGATTTAAATTGAGAATTTTTAATCGGCACGTTATCCGTATGTCCGCTGATGACGATATTGCGCGGCGGATTGAGCACGAGAAGGTCGGACACTTCCTTGGCAAGCTGGACATCCTGCGGGCGAATCTCGGCTTTCCCTGAATCGAAGAAAATATTGTCCTCGATTGAGAGAAGAAGCCCTTCGTCTGTCAGCTTTGTGTTCACCTGTTTTTCAAGGTTTTTCTTTTTGATGAACTGGTTGATATGGTCCTGAATTTTTTTCAGCGACTGCCTGTCCTTTTCTTTTTGGATTTTCGCTATATCTTTCGGCTCATCAGGGCTTTTCCCTTCCTCGGTTGTGCTTGTTTTCGGCTCTGTGAAGCTCGAATAATCCATCATTCCTGTACCGCCTGTAAACACGGCATTGAACGATTTGGACAGCATTTCGAACTTTTTGGCGTCGATCGAGCTCATGGCAAACAGTACGATGAAAAGGGCCAAGAGAAGTGTGAGCAAGTCGGCATAGGGGATGAGCCAGGACTCATCTACATGTTCTTCATGGTCTTTATGCTTCTTTTTTCTAGCCATTATTCGTTTCCCCTTTGTCTCCCTCAGGAATCACGATGCTGGAGCGCTCGCTAGGAGAGACATACATGAGAAGCTTTTGTTCGATGACTTTTGGAGCCTGTCCTTCCAATATGGAAAGAATTCCTTCGATCATCACTTCGCGGACTTTCACTTCCTGTTTGGATTTCCGTTTTAATTTATTGGCAAAAGGATGCCATAACACATAGCCTGTAAAAATCCCGAGAAGGGTGGCGACAAAGGCTGCGCTGATCGCGTGTCCCAGCGCTTCAGTGTTGCTCATGTCCGCAAGCGCGGCTATCAGCCCGACAACGGCTCCCAAAACGCCCAATGTCGGTGCATATGTGCCTGCCTGGGTAAAAATGCCCGCCCCGACCTGATGCCGTTCTTCCATTGCTTCCACTTCCTCGGTCAGAACGTCCCTGATGAAATCAGCGCTCTGTCCGTCTACCGCCATGCTCATGCCGTTTTTCAAAAATTGATCATCGATTTCATTCAGGTTCGCTTCCAATGCGAGAAGGCCTTCGCGTCTGGCGATTTGCGCCCATTCAGAAAACATGGGGATCAGCTCGTTGATTTCGATCGACTTTCTTTCTTTAAACAAGATGCCGAAGAGCTTGGGAACCCTTTTTAATTCGCGCATTGGAAAAGCGATGGTAACCGCGGCGATTGTCCCGACAAGTATGATCAGCCATGCCGCCGGGTTGACCAGAACGGACGGGCTGACACCTTTCATCACCATGCCGACACCTACTCCGATGATAGCTAAAATGATTCCAATTAACGATGTTTTGTCCATTTTTTTCACCAATTCCTTTTAACTAACTTTTCTATCGTTAATATCGGTGCCGGTCGATCGGAACTTTAGAGCGTTTCAGAAATTGTTGAGAAATCAAGCTGAAACGGGACTTTAGGATGAAAAGATGGAAAAATTTTTAATTTAGTGGAGTCTTATGTATTATAAAAAGCGGCTTCCAACATGGAAGCCGCATGTGTTATACGGATTGCACCGCAATATCGCCGTTTTCCGCTGTAACGTGAAAACCGGAAATATTTTCTTCTTCAAGCAGCAGGTCGGTCATTTGATCTTCGACTACTGTCTGAATCGTTCTTCTTAAAGGACGCGCACCAAATGCAGGGTGACATCCGATTTCGGCGATTTTTTCTTTTGCTTCGTCTGAAACCGTAAGTGTCAGCTCCTGATCGCTTAATGTTTCTTCAAGCTCCTTCAGAAGCAGGTCGACGATTTTGACAAGATCTTCTTTTTCAAGAGGCTTGAATTCGACAATACTGTCAAACCTGTTCAGGAATTCAGGTTTGAAGTAGCTGCTTAACGAATCGATCAATGATTGTTCACCCAGCAGCTGTTCTTCTCTGTTGAAACCGACTGTTGTCCGTTTTTCGGAAACGCCGGCATTGCTTGTCATGATGATGACGGTGTCTTTAAAGCTGACCATCCGTCCCTGGCTGTCCGTCAGCCGTCCGTCTTCCATGATCTGCAGGAACATGTGCTGTACATCAGGGTGAGCTTTTTCAATTTCATCGAGCAGGACGATGCTGTACGGGTTTCTCCGGACTTTTTCTGTCAACTGTCCGGCTTCATCATGACCGACATATCCCGGAGGAGAACCGATGAGCTTGGATACGGCGTGTTTTTCCATATATTCGCTCATGTCGAGGCGGATGATGGAATCTTTCGTGCCGAACAGCTCTTCGGCAAGCCTTTTGGAAAGCTCTGTTTTACCTACTCCTGTCGGACCGACAAACAGGAAGGAACCGACAGGCCTGTTTTTTGATTTTAGACCGGCTCTGCTTCTTCGCACGGCTTTTGCCACTTTTTTCACAGCCTCTTCCTGTCCGATAACACGGCTTGCGAGATTGGCTTCAAGCTCTTTCATTTTTTTCTGGTCGTCATGCTGCAGTTTGCCGACCGGAATGCCTGTTTTTTGTTCGATGATCGCCTGGATGTCTTCGGCTCCGACGATGGCCTGTTTTGCTGCTGTTTTTTCTTCCAGCTTAGCGTGCAATGCTTCTTCTTCATCGCGGAGCTTTGCCGCCAGCTCATAGTGTTCATCCTGAAGCGCCTTTTGTTTTTCCGCTTCGATTTCTTTCAGGCGTTTTTCCGCTTCTTCACCGCTGACCGTATCGATTGTAAGGTTTGCCTTTGAACCGGCTTCATCGAGCAGGTCGATCGCCTTGTCGGGAAGGTGGCGGTCCTGAATGTAGCGGCTGGACAGAACGACACATGCTTTAATGGCTTCATCTGTATAGGAAACGCCGTGGTATGCTTCATATTTCTCCTTCAGGCCGTTCAAAATGGCTGTCGCCTGTTCAATGGTCGGCTCATGCACCATGATCGGCTGGAAGCGTCGTTCCAGAGCGGCATCCTTCTCAATTTGACGATACTCTTTCAGAGTCGTCGCACCGATGATTTGCAGTTCGCCTCTGGCAAGCGCAGGTTTCAGAATGTTGCCCGCGTCCATAGATCCTTCCGCAGAGCCAGCGCCGACTAAGAGATGGATTTCGTCAATGAAAAGAACGGCGTTTTTTCGTTCTTTCAGCTCTTTCATCAGCTGCTTCATTCTTTCTTCAAATTGTCCCCTGATTCCCGTGTTCGCCACAAGGGAGGCGACATCAAGCAGATAGAGCTCTTTGTTTTTCAGCTTGTTTGGCACATTGCCTTCAGCGATTTTTAAGGCAAGTCCTTCTGCAACGGCTGTTTTACCGACGCCTGGTTCACCGATTAACACCGGATTGTTTTTGTTTCTCCGGTTTAAAATTTCGATCACTCGGGCCACTTCATCTTCGCGGCCGATCACAGGGTCAACCAGCCCAGTTCGGGCGGCATTCGTTACATTGACCGCCAGTTCATCGAGCAGCCCTTTTGTGCGAGCGGTTTGCTGCTGTTGTTGTGCAGGCTGACTGAAGAAAGACCCTCCTCCAAAAAAGTGGTTTCCGGAATACATGGAAGGCTGAGTCAGCTCTTTATAGCAGTTTTCACATAAATCCATTTGTTTTTTTGTATGGTTTATTTGCATGTTTAGGCGAATCGTCGCTTCATTTGTTTGACAATGTTGACAACGCATTTGCCAAAACCCCTTTCAATATAATTTGACCTTTTTTGACCAATGGTGTTTGAAAAAATGGTCGCTTCATTTGACCATCTTTGACTATAGTATACCTTGACCATCTTTGACTTTCAAGTATCATGCTTTTTCCTTTTTGTTCCTGCGTCGTGAAGTTGTCCTTCTTTTTAAGGGACGTGCCTCATATGATGAAGCAAGGGAATTCGTTTACGGGGGAGAGTTATGAGCCAATCACAAGGATCAGCTTTTCAGCTGGCATTTGTATACGTCGGAACTGTCGTCGGAGCCGGATTCGCGACGGGAAGAGAGATCGTTGAATTTTTTTTAAGGTTCGGCTGGACAGGTTTGGCCGGGATTTTGATCAGCGGGCTGATGTTTACTTTTCTCGGCGCGAAAATCATGCTGATCTCCATCAGAATTAAAGCGAAATCTTATCAGGAGCTGAACAAATATTTGTTCGGCGAAACGCTCGGAAAATTCGTCAACGCCTTCATGCTGATGGTACTGCTTGGCGTGACGTCCGTGATGCTGTCGGGAGCGGGAGCGCTTTTCAAAGAACAGCTCGGACTTTCCAATCAGGCGGGGATGCTCGTGACGATCGCCTTAAGCCTGTTCGTGATGATGACGGGTGTAAAGGGGATTTTCGGCGTCAATATCGTCGTCGTTCCTTTATTGCTGCTGTTTTCATTGATCGTTCTGTTTGATTCGTTTATCTTCGGCGGGCCAAGCGTCAATACTTTGCCGTCGACGTCGGGTCATACGGAGTGGATCTTGTCGGCCGTGTCATATGGCGCTTTCAATTTGTCGCTCGCACAGGCTGTTCTTGTGCCGATCGCCTCTGAATTAAAATCGGAAGAGCTGATTAAAAAAGGGGCGTTTATCGGAGGGACGCTGCTCACACTTGTCTTAATCGCCAGCTTTTTATCACTTTCAACATTGCCTGATGTTCTTTTATATGAGATTCCGATGGCGCAGGTCGTCTATATTGTCCAGCATTCTGTCCATATCATCTACCTGTTTATCATTTTCGGCGAAGTGTTCACATCGGTCATCGGCAATCTATACGGTCTGGAAAAGCAGATCAATGAATATCTTCATATAAAAAGTGTTTACATCTTCATATTCATTCTCTTGACGATTTACTTAACCGGGCAGATCGGCTACGGAAAATTGATTTCCACCATTTATCCGCTCTTCGGCCAGCTCAGCCTTGTCTTTATTTTCTTTCTGATCGTCAAAAAAGTGCCAAAACGCTAAACGTCAATGTCCGGGGCTTGGCGAGCGCCCGGATTTGTGATAAGATGGCGAAGGAAAATTGAACAAAATCCGCTCTTGAAACCGCGGGAGAGGTTCTAGCGAAACCCTCTATAAAAAACTAAGGAAAGCTGTATCCTTGGGGTATGGCCTTTTTTATTGTTTTTTTGCTAGAACACCTTTCCTACAAAAGAAAGGTGTTTTTTCGTTGGCTTAAGATCGAATCTCTTCTTTTGAATACATTGGCGAAAGCGGAGAAGGAGGAACCATGAAAAAGGAAAAAGCGATCGTTGTCTTCAGCGGCGGTCAGGACAGCACCACATGCCTTTTATGGGCGTTGCAACAATTTGAAGAGGTGGAAACGGTCACCTTTCATTATAACCAGCGGCACAAGCAGGAAATCGAAGTGGCGAAAAGCATTTCTGAAAAGCTGGGTGTCAAACATCATCTGTTGGATATGGCGCTTTTGAATCAGCTGGCGCCAAATGCTTTAACAAGGGATGACATCGACATTGAAGCAAAAGAAGGCGAGCTTCCGTCCACATTTGTTCCCGGACGCAACCTCGTGTTTTTATCGTTTGCTTCCATCCTTGCCTACCAAGTCGGCGCCCGCCACATCGTGACCGGTGTATGCGAAACGGATTTCAGCGGCTATCCCGATTGTCGTGACGCGTTCATTAAATCATGCAATGTCACTGTCAACCTGGCGATGGAGCGCCCGTTTGTCATCCACACGCCGCTCATGTGGCTGAATAAAGCGGAAACATGGGAGCTGGCAGATGAGCTGGATGCCCTTGACTTCGTCAAACATGAGACGCTGACTTGCTACAACGGAATCATCGCCGACGGCTGCGGCGAATGTCCGGCTTGCAAACTGCGCGCGAACGGCTACAACGAATACATGAAAATGAAAAGGGAGAGAGCTTAACATGCTGACGCAAATCTACCCGCAAGCAAACCACCCGTACGCATTTGAACTCAATAAAGATATGCAAATGTCGGCCGCTCATTTCATTCCGAGGGATGATGCGGGCGCATGCAGCAGGGTCCACGGCCATACGTATACGATCAACATCACGATTGCCGGAGATGTCTTAAATGAATCCGGTTTTCTCGTCAATTTCAGCACGATTAAAAAACTGATCCATGGGGAATATGATCATACGCTTTTAAATGATCACAACGAATTTTCCGGTGACAGCCCTGAACAAATTCCGTCGACTGAAGTTGTCGCAAAAACGATTTATGAAAAAGTCGAGGCTTATTTACGGGAGCTTGAAAACCGCCCGCATTGTGTTCAGGTGTTTGTCAGGGAAACCCCGACAAGCTATGTCGTCTACCGTCCAACATCAGGTGGTCAACATGGCTAAGCCGATTCCGGTATTGGAAATTTTCGGTCCGACTGTTCAGGGGGAAGGCATGGTCATCGGCCAAAAAACGATGTTTGTGAGAACCGCCGGCTGTGATTATTCATGCAGCTGGTGTGACTCGGCCTTCACATGGGACGGTTCGGCCAAAAAAGATATTCAATGGATGACGGCGGAAGACGTATACGAAAAGCTGAAAGAAATCGGCGGAAACGCCTTTTCGCATGTGACGATTTCGGGCGGAAACCCGGCGCTTTTAAAACAGCTGGATGCCCTGATCTCCCTTTTGAAAGAACACGATATCCGGACGGCGCTTGAAACCCAAGGCACATTTTATCAAGACTGGTTTACGGATATCGATGATTTGACCATCTCACCGAAACCGCCAAGCTCAAACATGAACACCGACTTTAACAAGCTTGACCATATCATCGGCAAACTGAAAGACCACGGCAGATTGGCCGCGGCAAGTCTGAAGGTCGTCATTTTCACGGCGGACGACCTGCAATTTGCCAAAAAAGTCCACCATCGTTATCCAGAGATCCCGTTTTTTCTCCAGGTCGGAAATGATGACGTTCAGACCGAGGATCAGAGCCGGCTTGTTGAAAAACTGCTGCAAAAGTATGAAGAGCTGGTAGAAGCGGTCACGCGAGACCCTGAACTAAACCGCGTCCGCGTCCTTCCGCAGCTTCACACCCTCATCTGGGGAAATAAACGCGGCGTGTAAAGAAAGGAAGATGAAACATGACGACAAGAAAAGAATCAGAACTGGAAGGCGTAACCCTTCTCGGCAATCAAGGGACCAATTATTTGTTCGACTACTCTCCGGAAGTGCTCGAGTCATTTCCAAATAAACACGAAAACAGAGACTACTTCGTCAAATTCAATTGTCCCGAATTCACATCCCTGTGTCCGAAAACAGGGCAACCCGATTTTGCGACCATTTACATCAGCTATATTCCGGATAAAAAAATGGTAGAAAGCAAGTCTTTGAAACTATATCTCTTCAGCTTCCGCAACCACGGCGATTTTCACGAAGACTGCATGAACATCATCATGAACGATTTAATTGAACTGATGGACCCACGCTACATCGAAGTCTGGGGCAAATTCACCCCGAGGGGCGGAATCTCCATCGACCCGTATACAAACTATGGCAAACCGGGCACGAAGTATGAGAAAATGGCTGAGTACCGGATGATGAATCATGATTTGTATCCGGAGACGATTGATAATCGGTGATTTAAGTGTGGCGGAGTGTGACCCGTGAAAATAGCGAAGTGTGACGTTGTGTGATCGGAGTGTGATGCCGGTGTGACGTCACTGTGACGTTTTTTATCTATAAATATAAGCGAAATTTAATGCTAGTGTGACGTAGACGTACGATTGAGTGCGTCTATTTTTTTGTCTAAAACGTGTGCCAATCCGAAAGTGACTTCGCAACTATTTATGACAGCGAAATTTTAAAAACGGTGTCCATTTCGGAAAGTTGTTGCGCAGTTATAAGTGAAGGCGAAAAAATTTCGAACTTATTGTGCGGTTTTAAAAAGTCGCGGGTATTATCTCATGAGGAGGTGGTCGGATGGGTGCCGTTAGTAAACGTAATTTTTGCGGATATGCAGCGGAGAGTATTGTTCGCGCAGACCTAGCGAGGAAGGAAATCGTTAGCCTTAATCCGGACATACCGTGGGTCCATTACGATATCGTTACGGATGTGGGCGGAGTATTTACGAAGATTCAGGTCAAAACGAATATGGAGCACGACGGCTACCGAATGAAAATAGATAATCGAAAATCAAACGGTGCGAGTCGGCCTTATACGAAAGCTGATTACGACATACTTGCGATAGTGGATTTAGAGAATCGACGGGTTGCGTATCTGCCTTACGATGTGTGGCAAGGGAAATCGCAAAATTCGATCATGCTCCGAGAGGTGGTCGATATGAACGGATGCGGCGGAAGCAAACAGCCATTATACTTTTCGGATTACACGGATTTTCCGGAAGTTATAACGAAAGATATTGCGGGGTGATAAACGCATGACAAACGAAAAACGACCGATTGATTTCCAAGATCACAGGTTCGTCTGTGGAACTAATTCAGGAGGTGACTGTTATGTACGAAGGTAGAAACGAATCTGAAGACGAGATTTTGTTCGTACATCTTACTAGATTTTTATCTGAAGCACACAATATGGGTGGCGATCAGGGAACCGGGAAGAAGAATGCGGTTAAACTAATTGAACTTCTCGAATCGAAAGGGTACGTCATCGCGAAGGTGTTCGATAAGGGAGCTTTGTCTTGAACGAAGAGCGAGGCGTTTTGGATTTACGCGAGCACAAATTCGCACAAGTAGCGAGCAGCGTACTATCTGACGTCAAGATTCTCGACAAGAGTGCGCAAAAGCTCGTTTATACGATGTTGTCGATGCACGCGGACAATCACAGCAAGCAGTCGTTTCCTTCAATCAAGACGTTGGCGTCCGAATTTTCTGTTCGGAGAATACGGTCCGGGAGGCTTTACGGAAGTTAAAGGAAGTCGGCTTGATCGATATTCGCGAAAGAAGGAGTAAAGAGAGCGGACAATTTCGAACCTGTACGTGCTGCTTCCGATACCGAAAGCATTCGAAAATGAAGCCGGGGGTTCATGAGGTGAACCCGTCCCTTGCTCAAACGACAGACGAACTATACTCATTTACTATACGCATTATCTATACTCAATTAAATAATAGCGCTCATATACATTCGCGCGGATATTTTTTAATAAAAGATTTATCGCGATTAATAACATCTGCAAGAGTGAGCGTATGCGAACGATTGCTAGGTCTTATAAATAAACGGAAGGAGAGCGATAACGTGGCTTTTTACGAATATACGCAGAACAATAGTGGAGGCTCATTCGTTGTGAACGAAAAGGTGTGTCATCGGCTTTTTTTGTTTTTGGATCAATCATTCAAATTCTCATTAACGGGAGGAAAAAGCGATCAATTTATAGTACCGTCATCCATCGAAAAAAGATACCTTTTCATTGCCTCCTACTATAAACGATTTTCCCATGAAATTAAAGCGTATGAGCCGCCGGAAGTTGATGTGGGTATGTTAAGGTATCGACGGCGGGAAAACTTCTTATTTCGTGTGCTAATCGATAACCTCGATCTTCTTAAATCCTTGCAGTCCATGAAAATGAATCTTATTGATCAGGACTAAAAACATAACCTACTCTATTTGTTTACATATTAGATGTTTTATAGGTGTGTTAACAATATATGGTTGTGAAAAACAGGGTTATTTTGTAGAATTATTACTATTAAGATAAAGAGACGCTTTTAACTTTCTGAAAATTTAATGAAGAAAGGGAGAGGGCTTATGGATGTCATTCCTTATGATCTGGTTGCGACGAAAATGAACTTTTGGTATACGGCTTTGAAAAACAATTGGCCGGGCCAAGCGGAGGATACCAGGAAAGAAGTTAAAAGAGAATTAGAGCAAATGGAACAGAACCAAGACGTAGTTGTCTATTATAACTTATTGTTATTTCGACACAATCTTCAATTTGATTATATGTATTCTGATTCCGGCGGTAATTTAGCTAGACGATTTGGGGAGTTCAAAAAAATTCGTGATCAAAACAACCTTGAGGGAATGTTGGAATATTATTATCAATTCTTCGCAGGAATGTATCATTTCAGACAAAAAGAACTGATACTCGCGTTGAATTTCTATAGGAATGCCGAAAAACAACTTGATTCTTTTGAGTGTGATGAGCTAGAGAAAGCTGAATTTTATTTCAAGGTATCAGAAGTGTATTACCATATGAAACAGACATTTTTTTCGATGAATTATGCGAGCCGCGCTTATAACATTTATAAAAAGTACGATACTTATGGAGAACGCAGAGTTCAATGTCAATTCATTCTTGCTGGAAATCATCGAGATCAAATGCTTCCTGAAAAAGCTTTACCAAGCTTAAACCAAGCATTAACTGAATCAGTAATTTTGGACTCTGTTCATTTAATTGGCTCATCGCATTTGAATCTTGGAATATGTTACAATCAACTTGAAGAACTTGAAAAAGCTTCCGATCATCTCCAAAAAGCCCTTGAAGTGTATAGAGAGGTTAATCATAGTTTTTTACCAAAAGCCTTTTTTAACCTTGCACATGTTAGAGCAAAGCAATCTGAGTTGGTAACAGCCCATGACCTTTATTGTGAAGGAAAAGAATCTGCCGGAAAAATTTGTAATTCATATGACCTTGCAAAGCTCGAAATGTTAAAAGGGCTTTACTTGATTAATGATCTGGATTTAGTTAGGGAATCTTTTAAGTTCTTCAAAGAAAACGGTTTGTATGCAGATGTGGAAGATTACGGAATCATCACTGCGCAAGTTTTGCAAACTGAAGAAAAGATTCGTGATGCATGTGATTTTTACCGTATTGCATGTGACGCAAGAAGACAAATTCAAAGGAGTGGTTATGTAAATGAAAGCTAAATTTTTGATTTGCGCTGTTTTATTATTGGGGACAGTAAGTGTGGTTAGTTCCACATATGTTCAAACAGATAACACTTCTTTTAAAGTCGCAGAAAGGTTCGCATCTTAATTTAGAAATATCGCGATTCCGTTTTGCTAAGAAAAAATAGCACTAAAAGCCCAACTATAATGAGAAGGGCTTTTTTATTTGAGATTAATTGTTCAGCATTATCTTCTACGCGTTCAACTGTACGACCTCTTGGATCGGGCAATCCAAGTATTCGCCATATTTGCGCGATCACCTTCAAGGCAACAAACTCTCCGCCAGTCATCTCCACTTTTATTTTCCCTCTTCTATTTCCTCGACATGAAATAATTCTTCGATTGGCACATTTTACCCCTTGCTAATAATGAATAGTGTCGTGATTTCATGTCTGTATTCGTTTTCAATCTGCTTTTCGTGGCCTCGGTAGTACCAACTAACTCAGCCAATTCCTTCTGGCTTTGGATTCCTTTCTCTTTCATAACTTCATTCAACCTAGATCTAACTATATCTATATCCGACTTGTAAAGAATGATGTCGTCTATTGTGAATGACTTCGCTTCCGAGAAATCATGTAATACATTTAAGATTTCAAGTTCGATGCAGGCGGAATTGGTCGGAAAATTGGACGAGTGATCGATAGAGAGTGACAGCAGTGTGACCTATTAACGGATAACCGATAAGGAGATTGCTAAGTTTGTGACCTAGACGTGCGTAATTGCACGTCTTTTTTTTAAGGCCGGCCAGCAATTCCTTTCGTTTATACAGCGGCTTAGACGTAACCGGAAAGCCGTCTGCCCGTTAGTTTAATAACTCATGATCTCTTATTTATGTACAGCAAATTACTTTTCAGGCAGCCCTAAAATGTCTGTATTATTAGGAGTATAGCCAAGCAACCGCAACATGGCTACAATTTGCCCCTTATGATGAAATTCATGCGTGATAGAGTGGATTAGTAATTGCTGCGGCGTTTTTCTTACAACCCCGCTGCCTGCTTTCCAAGAAGGCTCTTTTTCGATCATTTCATCAAATTTATCAGTGAATTGTTCAAATACAGTGTCTACATATATATTCGCCTGTTGAAAATAACGTTGAATATCCTCTATCTGCATATCATTGATTGCTTCCTTTGTTAATAGTGGTGTAGCTGTTTTTGAAAGCACAAAGGAACCCAGCCAAGCATGATAACAACCCGCCACATGAACTAAAGAATCTCTTATACTTTGAAAACCAAATCCCAACTCTTTTGTGAAATCATTTTCCTTCAATTCTTTACACTGGTCTAGTAAAATCTGTCTCGTTTGTTTGACCCACTCATATTCGTGTTTTTCCATCACTATCCCACCCCGCAGAAATAATAAATACCAGAATATTCTTCTAATTATACACAAATGGGTACCATCATAAAACACCTGATTTAATCCTGTTTTCGCATTCTATTGTTTCGTATTCGTTCTTAACCTCCGCTATACAAATGCGACACATTAGACCAATCAAGTCAACGCCATTTATGAAACGGAGTAGGCCGATTTTTTTGAAATAAGGTTATTAACAGTTATAAGATTGGACTAGTATCTATCTTGGTGGAGTTTTTCCCCTTCACCTGTTTTAACGTCGCAACGATAAGAAAGCTGACAATCACCAATAAGAGCCATGAACTCACCTTTCCTAGATGAACGAGACTCCATGCTTCGGTTTGGTTTGGATATTCCCAAGCCCCAAAAAACGTTGCGATATTTTCGGCTACCCATATGAAAAATCCGATGAGCACAAAGGAAAGGGCGAGCGGCATACGGTAACGAGTTCCATTCACCTCGTATGTGACCCATGACTGCCAAAAGACGATCATGACAAGTCCGGATAACCAAAAGCGGATGTCAATCCAAAAATGGTGGGTGAAAAAATTCAAGTAAATCGCAGCGGCAAGAGGGACAACTGCCAAAAACGGCGGCCACTTAATCAGCTCAACCTTAAGGCGCCTCCAGGCCTGGCAAAGATAACTGGCAACACTTGCGTACATGAAGCCGCTATACAAAGGCACTCCGAAAAATTTGGAGAATCCTTCCTCGGGATAAGACCAGGAGCCCATATGTACCTTGAAAAGTTCAAGATTAAGGCCAATAAGATGGAACAATGTGATCATTTTTAATTCATCCCGTGTTTCAAGACCGGAACGCACCATCTGCCACTGCATGAGAAGGCAGATGATGAGCAGCCAGTCATACCGCGGCAGGAAGGGAAGAGGGATAATTTTGGTCATCGCCAAAGAGGCAAAAATAACGACAGGAAACAAACATGATAGGGCCTGTTCCCAACCAAAAAGAACGAGCTGTTTTAGTGCTCTCATGATTTGTGCCTCCAAAGTTTTTTTCTGAAAAAGGCCTCAGAATAGTTGTCAATAGCCTTACGGTCATATGCGTAGGATCATCGCTAAATAACTTTCTCATTCTTATTCATCCTGGGTGTCTTCCTCGCTTCGGTATTCCAAAATATCTCCGGGTTGACATTCTAAAGCTTTACAAATCGCCTCTAAAGTTGACAATCGAATCGCTTTTGCCTTTCCATTTTTCAATATTGAAAGGTTCGCCATCGTGATTCCGACCCTCTCAGAAAGTTCCGTGACGCTCATTTTCCTTTTAGCCAGCATCACATCGATATTGATTATAATTGCCATTGTTTTCACCTCAGACTGTTAAATCATTTTCTGATTTTATATCGATCGCTTCTTGCAATAGCCTTTGGAGAACAGCGGCAAAGACTGCGATAACCATTGAAGCAAAAATAAGGACCAATCCGATTAGTATGATACCTGGAGCATCGTCCCTCTCCGCGATGAGATAGAAGAGTGGCATGCCTGCCGCAAATAAAATACTGATGGTGATTGCACAGGATTTTATATTCTTTAAAGCCCTGACGGATAATTCCGAGAAAGCTTTATTCTGGTCAATATAGCTTAAAAGTTTAAAGGCTTGATACAGAGCAAAGTAAAAAGGGACCGCCGCTAAATACAAATCGATATAAACGAGATATTTCAGATAGGAAATATCTGGATACAATTCCGCTGTAAAGTTTGCTATTTCCGGCACAAAAAAAATGCACAAAGCAAGAACCGGGATTCCAATAAGAATAACAGCTATCTTTAAAAAGAGTGTTGATCCTTGTTTCATATGAAGCACCTCACTTATTTTTTTCAATATTGAATTTATCACATCATTTATCGTTTTACAATAAAAAAATATTGAAATAGGTTATTTTGTTATTGATTTTAAACAAGATAAAAAAGCATTCCTCATTACAGGGGAATGCTTTTTAATGTAGTTAAAGGCTTATCAAGACACTTTCATTTTCCTCAATGGACTTTTCGGTTCATCCTTCATCGATTTTGAGCTTTTCCTTCGGCTTACCAGCAGCCTCGGCTGTATTTTGCGCGATTCTCACCCTTTGTCATGTTCTTTACCTGATTCCTTAAGATTTGTTTGTAAATATGATGTAATGTTTTATGCTGATTATTCCCTATGTCACAAAGGGTTGACAGCTTTTCGTCAGAAATCGTTTTGATGATATGAACAATTTGCTTGTTGAGCGATTGGAAAAGACTTACGATTTCATCGAGTGGTATATCATTCTGAACCATGACCCTTGGTCTTGATGATACATTTGAATAACATATACCGATTTTTCATATTGAATTTTGATAGACCTTTCAATATTATTGACGGCCGAGTCACATAAATGTCCTAAAATCTCTTTTTTAGACCATTTATTTGCGCCGATCGATTGGAAATTTCTTGTTCAAACATAGAGTTGCACACTTCCGGCAATCTTTTGATCCAATAATTGATTGTGAAATCATAGCGACAAGAATTAAAACTTAATTTCCTTTTTATTCAATCCGGGTTATAATATGGTAAAATCGGGAGGGGTGCTGATGAAAAAATTATTGGCTTGCACTGTGCTGACACTTTTATTAGCGTTAACTTTGAACGTACAACAGGCACTGGCAAAGATCACAAAAGACGAGAAAAAAGAGAGCTTTACAATGACAGAGGAAAACAAAGGCTTTTTTATGTCTGATGATACGAATCCAAATTATTACCCAACCTGGCTTTATTACAAATTTACGATATTCAATGCGGAAGGATGCACGCTCAACTTCAAGTTACAGAGAATTTCATTAAGCGGGAATCAGTATACGTTAAGCGAGAAAGAATTCACTGGCAATCAACTCAACTTAAGTGCTGCCGACAAAGTAGCGGGAACACCGTACAGAAATCATTATTTAGAGATCACTAAAGTGTCCGGGTGCGGGGACGTGATCATCAAAGGATTTTATGGTTTTGAACATGAGGAGCCGGACTGGTAATTTAAAAAAGGGAAACATCGCCCGCTCAGACTGAGCCGGGTCTTTTTTATTGTCTTACCACAAGGCATCTCCTGAGACACCGTCCTGATCAAAGGTTATCGCCTGAACAACCATAGAAAGTTTGATCAGGCAGAAAAACCAAAGAACAGCCCGATTCGAATAAACGGGCTGTTCTTATTCTGTAATTCCTCATCTTGATCCATGTCATTTAGACTTCTGAATGTACAGGTGTTTAACAAAAAATGAATATATATACCTAATTCCGAAGTCTTCGATTATTTCGATCAAGAGGTGTTCTGTTAGTTCTAATGTCTCATTTACTTTATCCCTACCTTAAAATACGCATCAAATGATTCAAATGGGATGTCTCTTGATTTATAATAAAGCGATTCCTGATCAATGGGAAAATTTTCTTCGATCGGGATTGAGAAGCGTCCGGCCTCGGAATTGAGGTTTCAAAGGACGTATAAGATGATTTTGAGAAACACAGACCTCATCAGAGGAGGCTGAATGATGAAATACAAAAAAATCATAACGCTCAGTATTGGTATCCCAATACTTCTGGGAGGATGCATAAACTTGGATGTGGGAAATCATGACAAAAACGGTGAAAAAACAGAGGCTAACAGCCAAGCGGAGTATAACCAAAATTTAATCAGTGTACAAGATTATACAGGGCAAGGCTATGAACTGGACGGTGGAGAAGAAACGACTAAAATCGCCGAAGCGCATCGTGAGGAAATTGAAAAAGCCGTCAAGACATTTTTCCTGGACAAATATAAGACGAAAGTGAAAGTACATCATATTGTTGGAGCGCTTAATGCGGCTTCTGTATTTGTTGAATCAGAGGGTGAGCCGCATTTTCATACATATGCGGTTGTTCCGATAGATGTGGAGAAGCAAGAAGTGAAAATCGATAAAGTTTGGTCTGAAGAAGGTCAAGTTGAAGATGCTATTAGAACAGGAATTTACGCAATGGTATATGATAAGGAGTTTAAAGTTCTAGATCAGTATTTGAAAGAGTTTTCTGCAAAACATAATCTGGTTGGATTAACAAAGGAAGCTGTGGAAAATGTAGGGGGGAGCGGATATAGTACACCATACTACTATATATCGATGTCTCCCGGTGTATTTAGTGGTATCAATCTTAGTGAAATGTATTTAGAAAAACCTGATCGAAGCAAAAAAGAATGGGAAAAGATCTTAATAAATCAGAAAATGAATGAAAAGAGTATTGATATTACCATTCAATTGTTCCTGGAAAACAAAAACGTAGAGCCTGATCCATCAATCATTGAACAAATATCAAAGGACATAAAAAAAATGGACGGTTTGCCACTTGGGATTTATAGTGTGCTTTTACATGACAATATGATCGGTAAACAGACTGCGAGGGGATCAAAAGATAATAGTCTTGATTCTGAGGAGATTATCAAAGATAAGTAAGGAGATTCAGATGGTTTCATCATCAAATGGAAATAATAGTCATGTTAATGATAAGGACTTGGTTGAATTAGCGGGATATCATGCCTACAAACACCAAGATATTGGAAGGGAAATTTATATAAATAACGTTATATATAAGGTTAAGGATATCAAATATAACGACCCAACCGGCTTTGATGTGATAACGGTCAAAAACATAGAAACAGGCGAATACACAGTCGTCTACCAAGGAACGGACGCGGGGAAAACAAACGGCATCCAGGACATTCTCACCGATGCGCAGATGGCCGGTGATATAACACCGGAACAAGTGAAGGCCGCCCGCGACTACTACGACAAGATGAAAGTCAAATACGGTGATAAACTAACCTCAGTCTGCGGAAACTCGCTTGGCGGGGGATTGGCGAATGTGGTAGCGGTGGAGCATCCCGATGTGAAGGCTGTGACGATAAATCCGTCGATCCTGCCGGAAGGGGAAGTGGACCGGGACCAAGACTATCCCAATATCACAAACTATTTCAGTAAGTATGATCCGCTGACATTGGCGGAAGAAGGCGTCCGGCCTCGGTATTGAGGTTTCAAAGGACATATAAGATGATTTTGAGAAACACAAACCTCATCAGAGGAGGATGAATGATGAAATACAAAAAAATCATAACGCTCAGTATTGGTATCCCAATACTTCTGGGAGGATGCATGAACTTGGATGTGGGAAATCATGACAAAAACGGTGAAAAAACAGAGGCTAACAGCCAAGCGGAGTATAACCAAAATTTAATCAGTGTACAAGATTATACGGGGCAAGGCTATGAACTGGACGGTGGAGAAGAAACGACTAAAATCGCCGAAGCACATCGTGAGGAAATTGAAAAAGCCGTCAAGACATTTTTCCTGGACAAATATAAGACGAAAGTGAAAGTACATCATATTGTTGGAGCGCTTAATGCGGCTTCTGTATTTGTTGAATCAGAGGGTGAGCCGCATTTTCATACATATGCGGTTGTTCCGATTGATGTAAAGGCTGAGGAGGTATTGACGGATAAAGTATGGTCACAGGAAGGTCAAGTTGAAAGTGCAATTAATAGTGGTATTTATGCAATGGTTTTTGATCAAGAACTAGGGAAGCTTGATGATTACCTGGCGAAGACTGCGAAGCAAGAGCCTGTTGTCGGCATGAGGCAAGAAGCCGTTAATAATGTAATGGCATCAGGGTTTCATACGATTTATTATTATATAACAACTTTTGATGATAGTTTAGATAAGGTTTATTTGAAATATTTAAAAAATCCAAATAAAAGTAAAGAAGAATGGAAACGCGAGATCAAGCATTCTAAGACAGACCCGGAATCGTTTTATGTCACTATACATTTATTCATGGAAAAACCTAATACAGAACCAGACAAATCTATTTTCGATCAAATTGTAAAAGACTTGGAAAATATGGAGGGGCTCGCACCAGGGCAATACAGTGTCTTTTTACATGACAATACGATTAACAAAAAAGCGGGTTCGAATTCACAGGAAAATACTCTTGAAAGGTCCGACCCGACTTATATTATGAAAGATTAGGAGCACTATTTCATAATGGCTAATGAAGAAAAAAATAATAAAACACTCAGTGAAGATAAAAATTTAGTAGAAATCGCAGGATTTCATTCCTATAAAAATCCGCATGAAACAGATACATTTAAGGTCAATGGCTATAAGTATTTAGTGGTAAATAAAATATATGAAGACCCAACCGGCCTTGATGTGATAACGGTCAAAAACATAGAAACAGGCGAATACACAGTCGTCTACCAAGGAACGGACGCGGGGAAAACAAACGGCATCCAGGACATTCTCACCGATGCGCAGATGGCCGGTGATGTAACACCGGAACAAGTCAAAGCTGCCCGCGACTACTACGACCAGATGAAAGCCAAATACGGTGATAAACTAAACTCAGTCTGCGGAAACTCGCTTGGCGGGGGATTGGCGAATGCGGTTGCGGTGGAGCATCCCGATGTGAAGGCTGTGACGATTAATCCGTCGATCCTGCCGGAAGGGGAAGTGGACCGGGACCAAGACTATCCCAATATCACAAACTATTTCAGTAAGTATGATCCGCTGACATTGGCGGAAGAAGGCGTGCTGCTAGGGGACCGGATTCCGGGAAAAGTGATCGAAATTGATAATGGCGTTCCGCTCGTTTCCGCCTTTATGTCCAACCACATGGGCTATAGAATGGGGGAAAATACAGAGGAAGGCCAATCGGTCGAAATCGGTGAAAAAGGAGAACCGGGTCACGGCCGAATTTATGTTTCTGCTGGCGATCATATCGTGACAAGCATTTGGACGGGGGAGCCTCTATACGGAAACATCGGTTCCAACAAGATTGAGATCAATAAAGAAAATCTTGACCTGCTGGCAGCTGCATTGGAAAGCGATGTGCTTAGGCGGTTGGGATATGTTTCAGAGTACCTGGATCATTCCAATGATATCGTCGAACACGAAAAAAAGCTGAAACCAAAACGTTTAGCCGATCTTCGTGAAACGTTTACCGACATGTTTGAAAGCGCCTTTGGCAATCCGTTATTTATCGGAATATCGCAAGCGGGCAATCTCTTAAAATATTTGATCGACGGTTTAATTGCATTGCTGGATACGGCTGAAGAAAAGTGCCGTTCGTTAAATGTGCTATTGAACTCGCCTCCGGCTGAACTGTTTGAATATGTTTTTCAAACAAATATCAGTGTGGAAAGTATGACAGGTGAGATTAGGGGATATTTGAACGGTCTTAAGCATGATATTGACAGTCTGACCAATGCGCTGACAAACATGATCAGACAGGAGATATCCGATATATTCGTCAACCCTGCAATGGGATTTGCCGATGCTGTTGCGGATGAAATCTACAGTCATTTTGTCATTGTCGGAAAGAATGAAAAGGGCTTGAAAAAACAGGTCAAGACATTTATCCGCCAGGTTCAGACGGCGGGGGAAGGCTTTCAAACGAGCGACCGCGGCGCAGCGCAAGATATTAAAAACCGAAAAGCGCCCATGCAGCAAAAGACATCGATTCCGGCATCTGTTCAATCTCAATTTGAGGAGTCCGACTATTTAAAAGATCGCCTGAAATTGAAAGACCGCCATGTGAATAGCTCAGCGGCGACGATGGCGGGCTCTTTGAACGCAAGCCTCGTTCCTGTTGTAAACATCCTATTTGATGCATTGCTGGCGGTGGAATTTGCCCTGGAGGCTGCGTCGGCTGCCGTAAAGGGGACGGCGAATCTATTTTTAGGCTTGGCCGTTCCGGCGAAATTAGTCGGGATGTTTTCTGATTGGGATGAGAAAATAAAAAGTGCGATTGACCATGTGGTGAAGCCGCTGGATGAAATGGCGGGGACGATAGAAGGAGTCCGTAAAGCGGTCGGCAATTTAATTTCCTTCCTGCCTGTTTTTATACATAAGTTCAAACCGTACATTGACAATGCGGTGTTTGAACAGGTTCACTTCCACAACATCAACCTTTACAATACGGCCGCCGTCTCGATTCTGGAAGAAACGGAGCTGCTTTTTCAAGACATTGTTTTTCAGCTGTCAAATCAAAAAGCGAAAACCATTACGGCACTGTGTGATGCTGCAAAAGACATTCTGAGCAATATCAAACTTCTTCGCGCTGATGTTAAACGCGGCACAATGTAGGAGAAGCAGGGAAAAAACCGCCGGATGTTCGGGCGGTTTTTCCTTATGGAAGAACTTTGTGGAATTTTTTAAACCTGCGTGGAATCTGCTGAAGAATGGATGATCAATGAAAGGAGTCTTTAATAATTTTATAGTTTTTATGGTTGACGACGGTTAAGGAGTCCAATTCCAAGTCTCTGTAATTTTCCATAATCGTGACATCGACGATAACCGAATTTTCGTTTACTTTTTCCACGATTCCGGTGAGTCCGTTTTTAAATTCGATGACGTTCCCGACTTTTGCAATCTTCAAATGACTTCCTCTCCTTTAAAGTGAATTAACCCATTGAAAGTATTTTGCAATATTTTCTTTTAGAAGTAAAGCGATATGGGAAGCAACAGCACTATTGTTGTACATGCTGCTGCTTAGTGGTATAGTTAATTAGTTAAAGGTGATTTCAGAAAAGAAGGAGAGAGGCCAGTTGACAGATGAAAATGCCATTGACTTGATCGAACAGCTGCGGTCGGGGAGGATTCACGAAGTTCGCGTGAACAAAGATGATTTTCTTTCTTTTAGAGCCATCTTAACAAAACAGGAAGATTTTAAATATTTTCGGGGCATCGCCCAGCACGGGGGAGACATTGTTTTTCAATATACGGAAGAACCCAGAAGCTAAAAAGGCTTTCTCATTACTTTTGAGAAAGCTTTTTTATTTGCTGTGCAATCCATGTATTGCTGGGTTTTTTGCCTTTTTCCGGAAAAAACAGCGCGCTCTATACAATTATATGCCAGTGGAACGGTTTGATGGAAAGCATGGTAAAAATTTAACAATGAAATCGATGTTTTGTCTTGTTACTGTAAGACATATGTTTGTCGAAGAGGATATGGCAAGGAGGATTGAAATGAAAGCAAAGTTAGCTGCGTTAGCTGCTTTTATCATCTGCATGCTGCCTGCGGCAAAAATCGAGCATGCTCAGGCCGCCCTGCCGTTTTCGAAAAAAGAAAAACAGGCGAAGGAGCGGGTGTTGGAAAGCTTGAGTCCAGAAGAGTACTCGTCTTTCACTCATTTGACAGATGAAAAAAGCTTCATCGAAATCATGCCGCAGCCTGACGCTGAGGATATAGAAGAAGAGGAAGCACCGGAATTGACGGGTGCAGAGAAAAGGCTGCTGTCAAGACTCGTTCATGCAGAAGCGAAAGGCGAACCGTTTGAAGGGAAAGTGGCGGTGGCCAATGTTGTCCTGAACCGTGTCGAAGACGACAGATTTCCCGACAGCGTCAAAAGTGTCATCTACCAAAAAAACGCATTTGAGCCTGTTCTTAATGGAAGCATCAGGAAAAAACCGGACCGCCAATCAATTAAAGCTGTCGAAGAGGCGGTTGATGAACATAAAAAAGAAACAGACGCGTTATATTTTTATAATCCCGAGTCCGCTACGGATGACTGGATTAAAACGAGAAAAGTCATCGAACGCATCGGCAATCATGTCTTTGCAGTTTAATCTGAGTCAAGGCTTCCCCAAGCCTTGGCTTTTTTATTTCTCCATACTCTATCTTTAACACTATCACCTTTTTCAGCGAATGAAAAGAAATAATTTTTAGACTTGTCTCATATGAATGGGATATAACCAGCCTAAGACAAGGAGAGACCTCATGAACCGTTTTGTAAAAGGAATCGTTCTTCTTTCGCTAGCAGCTTTTTTTGCAGAATGTCTTGAGTTTGTCATCAATATGATTCTTGCACGGGAGCTTGGCGAGCATGGCATGGGGCTCTATATGAGTGTGCTGCCTTCGATATTTTTGGTCGTCGTCATCGCAAGCCTCGAGCTGCCAGTTTCAATATCAAAGTTTATTGCGGAGTCCAATCAAAAGCTGCATGAAAGCATGCTGAAACATGCCTTGAGGCTGACCGCGGTCTGCACGGTCTTTTCTACGGCGGCTGCGGTTATCATTTTGCCCTTTATTCCGATATTCGATTCGTATCACCCGTTAATCAGGGGCATCGTCATCGGTATGATCCCGACGGTTGCATTTACATCTGTTGCCCGGGGATATTTCATGGGTGTCCAGCAAATGGGGAAAATCGCAACGGCAAATGCATTGAAAAAAATCTTGCAGCTGATCGGCTTGTTTTTATTTTTTCAGTGGTATTCCTTTGATCTGGATACATCGGTATTGATCTCGCTGTTTGTTCTGTTCGCCAGTGAAGTCGTTGTCTTTGTGTATTTATATTCCCAGTTTATTTTGGTGAGACGGGCTGCCGCTAAAGGACAGCATGTCCATTTGCGTCGGAATGATGTGTTAAAACGGCTGCTTACCGTTTCGATTCCGACGACAGGGCTGCGTGTTTTTCATGCTGTTACAAATGCCGTCGAACCTTTTTTGGTCAAAGGGACGCTGCTCGCCGCCGGCGTTTCGAGAACAGCGGCGATTGAGCAGTTCGGTGTGCTGTCAGGGGTTGCCATGACGATCGGATTTTTCCCCGCTTTTATCGCCCATTCGCTTATGGTTGTCATGATCCCGAGCATTTCTGAAAGCTATGCCTATGGACAAATTGACCGTGTCATCAAACGGATCAAACAGTCGATCTTCATCACGCTCCTTTACGGGATCCCGGCGGTGCTGGTGATGTATCATTTTGCAGAGCCTTTGACCCGCCTGTTTTTTGATACGGCAAATGCCGCCTTCTATCTGAAATTGCTTTGGCCCTATTTTTTGTTTCATTTTTTCGTCATGCCTTTTCAGGCTTGCTTAATCGGGATGGGGCTTGTCAAGGATGCTTTTTATCATAATGTTTGGGCCAGTGCAATATCGTTTTTGATGATGTATATGCTCGGTTCAATGGAGAGTTTGCAGATGACGGGCATCATTCTGGCGATGAACACAGGCATGATTTTGCTGACATCTCTGCATTATGTGACGATATGCAAAGAGCTCGGTGTCACCTTGTTATTAACGACGAAAACGGGATCGCCGAGAATTGAAAGCCGCTGATCCCCTTCATAGTTTCCGCTCTTTCGGGGAAGCTAAAATCAAAAAGAAGGGGAGATAAAATGAAAAGAATAGCCGCCTTTTGCATGTCATTGATTTTTTTGCTCTGGACAGGTCTGTTGCCGCCGACTGCTTACGCGCAAAACGCTGCACCTGCGGTGATGCATATGAAAACGATGGAAGGCCAGCGTGTGATCATCCCTGCTGAAGGCCAGAAGACGATCATTCATTTTTGGACGACCTGGTGCCCTCCGTGCCGGGAGGAGCTTCCCCGTTTTCAGTCCTATTATGAAGAAAAACAGCCTGATGTGAAATTGATCACCGTTAATTTGCTGAATGCAGAAAAAAACGAGCAGACGGTCAAGCGATTTATCAAAGCGAATAAGCTTTCATTTCCGATTATATTTGACGCGAAAGGCGAGATGATGAAAGCCTACAATGTGATGACGATTCCATCGACGTTTTTCATCAATGAAAAAGGAGAGCTGGAAAAATCGATCGTCGGGCCGATTACAGTTGAACAAATGAAGGAATGGGCAAGGAAAAAAAGCTGAAATCGAATTTTTCAGCTTTTTTTATGGATGAATGTAAATGATAATTAATATCAAAAGAAAATTATAATAATTATTACTTGAAAAGTGGTGCTGCCGTGCTATAATGAACCTAAGAAGACCGAAAAATCTTTTATATAAGCGAAAAACACTGATGATCTTGCTGCCGTATGGCAGCAATTTCTGTTTTAAAAGGAAATTGACGATGAATTACATTCTCAATTAGGGGGATTTGAAGATGCAATTAGATATCCGCAATCAATCACAGCCAAAATATCATATGTTACATTTAGACAATTGGAGACAGCATGGCGAACTGGCCGCTGCGCTGTTGGCAGGCGTGCTGATCATAGCCGGCTGGCTGTCGTCCGGTAATGAGACATTGTCCGTCAGCTTGTTTTTGGCAGCTTTTTGTATCGGGGGCTTTGCCAAAGCAAAAGAGGGAATTCAAGAAACGCTTCTGGAGAAGACGCTGAATGTCGAGCTTCTGATGATCTTTGCTGCGATCGGATCGGCGATCATCGGCTACTGGGCTGAAGGCGCCATTTTGATTTTTATCTTTTCGTTGAGCGGCGCTCTTGAAACTTATACGTTAAATAAAAGCAAACGGGACTTGACGTCTTTAATGAAATTGGAGCCTGAGGAAGCTGTTTTGCTGGGAGAAGGGGGCGCCCGAAAAGTGGCGGCGGCTGAGCTTGCCTCCGGCGACTTGATCATGGTCAAGCCGGGGGAACGAATCGCCGCCGACGGTGAAATTGAATCAGGGAAAACAAGCATTGATGAGTCTGCTCTCACCGGTGAATCAATACCCGTGGAAAAAGTCTCCGGTGACGCCGTATTTGCCGGAACGGTTAATTTGAGCGGATCGTTGACTGTTCGCGTTTCCAAGGCGAATGAAGATTCGCTTTTCAAAAAAATCATCAAGCTGGTTGAATCTGCGCAAAACAGTGTTTCCCCTTCCCAAGCGTTTATTGACCGTTTTGAAAACCTGTATGTGAAAGGCGTCTTGCTGGCTGTCGGCCTTCTCCTTTTTCTACCTCATTATGTGCTGGGGTGGGGCTGGAGCGAGACGTTTTACAGGGCGATGGTGTTTATGGTGGTTGCTTCTCCTTGCGCTCTTGTCGCTTCAATCATGCCGGCTGCTTTATCACTGATATCAAATGGAGCAAGGAACGGACTGCTAGTCAAAGGCGGCGTTTTCCTTGAAAAGCTCGGCAACAGCAAAATCGTCGCCTTTGATAAAACGGGAACGATCACAAAGGGGAAGCCCGCTGTAGAAGACATGCTTTTAGTTGAAGGCATGGATGAAAGCGAGTGTCTCGAAGCGGCAGCCGCTATTGAAAAACAGTCGGATCATCCGCTAGCCAAAGCGATTGTCGCATATGCCGAAGCTAAAGGAATTCGCGCGGCGGAACATGTATCGATAGAAGAGACGTCAGGTTTTGGCGTCAGGGCCCAATACCGCGGGGAGACATGGCTGATTGGTAAAGCGGGATTTGCCGGTGACAAAGAAGCTGACCAATGCCTTGGAGATTCGGTTCAAAAGCTTGCTGAACAGGGGAAAACGATTGTTTATTTGAAAAAAGGAGACCGCTTGGCCGGCTGCTTTGCATTAAAGGATCAAATCAGGCCGGAAGCGAAAGCGGTAATCGGCGATCTGAACGCGCTCGGTATTCAGACCGCGATGCTGACCGGTGATCAGCCGGAAACGGCAGCGGCGATCGCCCGGGAAGCCGGACTCAAATTCGTCGTTTCTGAATGCCTGCCTGACAGCAAAGTGGAAGAAGCGCAAAAGCTTAAACATACGTATGGAACGGTTGTCATGGTGGGGGACGGGATCAATGATGCGCCGGCTCTTGCCGCCGCCGATGTCGGTGTGGCAATGGGAGAAGGAACAGACGTGGCCTTGGAAACGGCTGATGTCGTGCTCATGAAAAACGATTTGACAGGTTTGACGAACATGATTCGCCTCTCCAGGAAAATGAACAGGATCATCAAACAAAATGTCATTTTTTCATTGGCTGTGATCTGTTTGTTGATTTGCAGCAACTTCCTGCAAATTCTCGACTTGCCGCTCGGCGTTATCGGGCATGAAGGCAGCACACTGCTCGTCATCTTAAACGGACTCCGCCTCCTAAAATCGTAAGCAGGCAAAACGGCTGTCATGCTGAAAAGGCAGCCGTTTTGTTTTGATCTTCAACCGATTTCGCTTTGAGCTTTAGCAGAAGCCGGGAAAAACT
Organism: Bacillus sp. z60-11; assembly: GCF_046464135.1. Taxonomy (NCBI): domain Bacteria; kingdom Bacillati; phylum Bacillota; class Bacilli; order Caryophanales; family Bacillaceae; genus Bacillus; species Bacillus sp. z60-11. Next base: position 553,243 of record NZ_JBIYSN010000001.1, read on the forward strand.
GATACAATATAGTTGGTGCTTTACATAGGATATGAACGGAAACTGTGATTAGGAGTGGACTTAACGTGGAAAGAATTGAACAAATTTCTGCCTGGCTGCAGGAAAATGATATTTCGTCAGCTTTTATTCATTCAAAAGAAAATGTTTTTTATTTGACTCGCTTTTACACAGAGCCTCACGAACGGCTGATGGGTGTTTTCGCATTTCAAACAGGGGAGCCGTTTTTTGTCTGCCCGCTGATGGAGAAAAATCAGGCCAAAGCGGCGGGCTGGCCGCACGACATCATCGGTTATGAGGACCATGAAAATCCTTGGGATCTGATCGCGGAAGCCCTCAAAAAAAGAAATCTCAAGCTATCCAAAGTAGCGGTTGAAAAAGAAACGCTCTCCCTTTCCCGCGCTGAAATGCTGAAGGCTGTTACAAATGGAGCAGAGCTCGTTTCTGCAGAACAGAAGCTGAACGAGCTTCGGGTTGTAAAGGATGAACATGAAATCCGCATTCTCCGCGAAGCGGCAAAGCTTGCCGACTACGGAGTGGAAGCGGGCGCTGCTGCTTTGCAGGAAGGCATTTCAGAAATCGAGGTTGTCGCCACGATTGAATACGAACTGAAGAAAAAAGGGATTCAAGGCATGTCTTTTTCAACGATGGTCCTGTTTGGCGAAAAATCGGGGCAGCCGCACGGAAATCCCGGAACCAGGACGCTGAAAGCAGGCGATTTCGTCCTCTTCGATCTCGGTGTGATCACGGACGGGTACTGCTCTGACATTACGCGGACGCTCGTCTATAAAGAGGCAAGCAGCCGCCAGAAAGAAATATATGACACGGTTCTCCAGGCGGAAACGGCGGCTCTGGAAATGAGCAAACCGGGTGTGAGGATCGGCGATCTTGATTTAAAAGCGCGGGGCATGATCGAACAAGCAGGCTATGGGGAATACTTCCCGCACCGCCTCGGCCACGGGCTGGGAATTTCCGCGCACGAATACCCGTCCATGAGCCATAACAATGATGAACGATTGAAAAAAGGAATGGTTTATACGATTGAGCCCGGCATCTATATCCCGGAAATCGGCGGCGTTCGAATTGAAGACGATGTCCTTGTCACTGAGGACGGCGCGGAAGCTTTGACATGTTATCCGAAACAGCTGACCGTGATTTCTTAAGGTTTAGTAAATTCAATGTGGTTTGTTCAGCAGGTGATCAAAGGAGCATCACCTGCTCTTTTTCAGCAAACAGGTCAAGAGGTGTAAAAAACATAGCGAGGAGAAAACGTTGGAAATCAGACAATTTAATGCTCAGGACGCTGATCTAAGGCTTGAAGCGCTGCAAAAAAACCGGAAGCATTTGCACCAAGTGATCAAGAAGAGAAGCATCAATCTGCGGAACAATATCGAGGCTTGCGGGGGTTGTCACATTAGTCAAAGAAACAAAGATGAAATTGAGGCATAGAGCAACGATCGCGGCGATGATGTGACACAAGAAAAGCGCGGATATAGCCTTGGAAAGGCATTGTTGACTGAAGCGGTCGAAAAGGCGAAAAGCATAGACGGAATTGAAAATGTGTACTTAACCGTTGGGTCAACGAATCGATCAGCTAAAAAACTGTCCGCTTTATTAGGGCTTTGAGGTATTTGGGACGGATCGCAAGGCTTTAAAATTTGAATCAAACATATGTTGATGAAGGCCGACGGTGTTAGGAATGTGGCGGGTGGCAGCAGGAAAAAAGCCTGCAGGCTCTTTTCCTTTAAATCGATGCCTGTTCCGCCGATGATATCAGTCCTTTGAAATGAAAAAATCGTCAAAACTGCGGAATGGTTTGACCTTATGCTTTTCTTTGAGCGGTGCCATCGCCGCTTTTGAAGACAATATGATAACGATACATAAGAGGAACAGAATCAAGATACCCATTTTTCTTCTCCTTTCGAAAATGAAAACGTGATCAGAACCGATGTTGTTTTCATTCTAAAGTATGAAACGCTTTCCATATCAAGAGTGAAATGAAAGAAGGGAAACCAATGGCGAATATCAGAGAAATAGCTAAAGCGGCGGGTGTGTCAATCACGACTGTTTCAAGGGTTCTCAACGGCCATCCCTATGTTAAGGAAGAGAAGCGGAAAAAAGTTCTTGAGACGATTGAGCGGCTTGAATATGCGCGGAATATGCACGCCGTTCACTTGTCGAAAGGCTTTTCCAATATGATCGGGGTTGTCTTGCCGACGATCAGCCTGCCGTATTTCAGCGAATTAATTGAAGGAATTGCCGAAGAGGCGGCCCAAGCCGGGGTCCACTTTGCGCTGTACCAGACAAATTACCAAGTGGAAAAAGAAATTTTTGCATTGGAGCAGCTGAAGCAGCGGCAGGTGGACGGCTTGATTTTTTGCTCAAAAGCAATGTCTGATGAGGAGCTCTTGAACTGGCGCGAGACAGGGCCTTTCATCCTTTGCCAGGATTCAAAGGAAGAGCATTTTTCAACGGTCAGCATCCCCCATCAGGAAGCGTTCCGCCGCGGTTTGGATTTTCTGATTGAAAAAGGGCACAGAAAAATTGCGATCGGCTTGGCAAGGAAAAATGGGGTCAACAGCCACTTCCGTCTGACGGCTTATCAAGAAGCGCTCTCATCCATCGGGGAAGCCTATCGCGATGAGTGGGTGTTTGAACGGTCCTTGACGATCACCGATGGGCAGAAACTGTTTTCGAGGTGGAGAGGGATGAAGGAGAAACCGACGGCGGTGTTTGTCGCCAATGACCAGGTGTCGGCAGGCCTCTATCTTGAAGCTCGGCATCACAGTGTTGATGTTCCCGGAAAGCTCGCGATATTAAGCTGTGATAATCAGCCGATCAGCCAAGTACTCGGTATTTCAACGATCGAAATCAAGATAAAAGAGATGGGCAGACACGCCTTCCGCCTCCTGCAAAAAAGAATCAGCGGAGCAGGTCCTGAAAAGCAGGTTATCTCCTACAAACTGATCGAAAGATCGACAGTATAAAAAATAGACAATCATTTTCGACATTTTTCTTTCAAAAACGTCAAAATAAATTGACGCCCTTTCGTGAGTTTTGTACGATATGAGAGATTGATGACAAAAAGGAGCTGAGGATCGTGAAAAGATCCTTTACCGTTGAAAAGGTACTCAACAACAACGTTTTAATCGCACTCCACGAGGATTACAGAGAGGCGGTCCTGATTGGAAAAGGGATCGGATTTGGCAAAAAGCGCGGAGATCTTATCGAACATGAGAACTATGAAAAGATGTTTGTCTTGGAAAATGATAAAGAACAATCCCAGTATAAAAAGCTCCTCACATATGTCGATGAAAAAATGGTTGATATCGCAAGTGACGTCATCTACCATATCGCGCAGAAAATCGGCCAGCCGCTGAACGAGCATATCCATGTCGCTCTCACAGATCATATCGCGTTTGCCGTCAAGCGCCTTGAACAGGGATTTGATATGAAAAATCCGTTCCTGCTTGAGACGGAATCGCTTTATCCGAAGGAATACGAAGTGGCCAATGAAGCCATCAAGATGATCAACGAACAACTGGGCGTCGAGCTTCCTGAAGGTGAAATCGGTTTTATCGCGCTTCATATTCACAGCGCGATGACGAATCGGCCGCTGTCTGAAGTCAATCAACACTCACAGCTGATCTCCCGGCTCGTCCAGGTCATTGAAGACTCGTTTCAGATGAAGGTGAACAGAGAAAGCGTAAACTACTTGCGTTTGATCCGCCATCTGCGGTTTACGATTGACAGGATCAAACGGGACGAACCCATTCAAGAACCGGAAAAATTAATGTTGTTGTTGAAAACCGAATATCCGCTATGTTACAATACTGCTTGGAAGATGATCAAGATCTTGCAGCAATCGCTCAAGAAACCTGTTCATGAGGCAGAAGCTGTTTATTTGACATTGCATTTGTACCGTTTAACAAATAAAATTTCATAACGCCTTTATAACGTGTTACTGATTCGATCAGGCATGAGTGAAAAAAGGGAAGAAATGAAGACGCTGTCTTTTGTTTCTTTGTGTACCCGCTTTCACCATGCCTTTTTTGTCGTTCTAGAAACGAAATGTAAACGGTTTATCTTGAAAAAAAGAGGCCTACCTGAACGAAGTTGTCATGAATTTTTGCTGTAAGGTCAAACTATCCTTAGAGGGGGTAAAAACAATGTTTAAATCGCTATTTGGCGTCCTGCAGAAAATCGGACGGGCGCTGATGCTTCCAGTAGCAATCTTGCCGGCGGCAGGAATTCTGCTCGCCTTGGGTAATGCCATGCAAAACCCGCAAATGATTAAGGTCGCGCCGTTTCTAACGAATGGCGGCGTTCAAATGGTTGCGAAAGTGATGGAAAGCTCAGGGGATGTTGTCTTCAGCAACCTGGCTCTCTTGTTCGCAGTCGGTGTTGCAATCGGCCTTGCCAACGGTGACGGTGTCGCTGGAATCGCCGCTATCATCGGCTACCTCGTCATGAATGTGACGATGAGCGCGGTGCTGACTCAAAACGGCTCAATTCCGAGCGATGCAGTTGAAAGAGCGCAATTTTTCGCCGAGAACCATCCGCAATATACGACAGTGCTCGGGATTCCGACATTGGCGACCGGGGTATTCGGCGGTATTATCGTCGGTGTCCTCGCCGCTGCCATGTACAATCGATTCTTTAAAATCGAACTTCCGCAATACTTAGGATTCTTTGCCGGAAAACGGTTTGTTCCGATTATTACATCCATCAGCGCCCTGATCCTTGGATTGATCATGCTGGTGATCTGGCCGCCGATTCAAGGGGCGTTGAACAGCTTTTCGACAAACCTGCTTGCTGCCAACGAAGCGCTGGCCGCTTTGGTCTTCGGTATTATCGAACGCTCGCTGATACCGTTTGGTCTGCACCATATTTTCTACTCGCCATTCTGGTACGAATTTTTCAGCTACACAAACAAAGCTGGAGAACTTGTCCGCGGTGACCAGCGAATTTTCATGGCGCAGATTAAAGACGGCGTTCAGTTGACTGCCGGAACATTTATGACGGGTAAATATCCGTTTATGATGTTCGGTCTTCCTGCCGCAGCGCTGGCGATTTATCATGAAGCAAAGCCGCAAAACAAAAAGCTTGTCGCCGGTATTATGGGTTCAGCCGCGCTGACATCTTTCTTAACAGGGATTACTGAACCGATCGAATTCTCATTCTTGTTCGTTGCACCTATCCTGTTTGCGATTCACTGTGTATTCGCCGGATTGTCATTCATGATGATGGACATTCTGAATGTCAAGATCGGAATGACGTTCTCAGGCGGTTTGATCGACTACTTCCTGTTCGGTATTCTGCCAAACCGCACGGCATGGTGGCTTGTGATCCCTGTCGGTCTCGTGCTGGCTGTGGTCTACTACTTCGGATTCAGATTTGCGATCCGCAAATTCAATTTGAAAACGCCGGGCCGCGAGGATGAGGCTGCAGAAGCTCCTGAACAAGGCAAAGAAGCAGCCGGCGATCTGCCGTATGAAATTCTTGAAGCCATGGGAGATCAAGAAAACATCAAGCACCTTGATGCATGTATCACAAGACTTCGCGTGACAGTCAACGACCAGAAGAAAGTTGACAAGGAGCGCTTGAAAAAACTTGGCGCATCAGGCGTACTTGAAGTCGGCAATAACATTCAGGCGATCTTCGGACCGAGATCAGACACCTTAAAATCACAAATGCAGGATATCATGTCAGGACGTACGCCGCGCCCTGAAAAAGCTCCGGAAGCCGCTGAGGAAGTCGAGCAGCAGATTGAAGAAGTCATGGTCGAACCTCTTCAAAATGAAGCGGGTGAGGAAGTCTTTGTTTCACCGCTGGCAGGAGAGCTTCATCCGATTACTGATGTACCTGACCAGGTATTCTCAGGAAAAATGATGGGCGACGGCTTCGCGATTCTTCCTTCAGAAGGCACGGTCGTTTCTCCTGTAAGAGGAAAAGTGCTCAACGTCTTCCCGACAAAGCATGCGATCGGCCTGCAATCTGACGGCGGTAGAGAGATTCTGATCCACTTTGGAATTGATACCGTCAGCTTGAAAGGCGAAGGGTTCACATCGTTTGTTTCAGAAGGAGACCGCGTTGAACCGGGCCAGAAGCTGCTCGAAGTCGATATTGACAAAGTGAAGGATCAGGTGCCTTCCTTGATGACGCCAGTCGTTTTCACAAACCTTGAAGAAGGCGCTGCTGTAAGCTTAGTGGCGGAAGGAAATGTCAGCCTGAAGCAGGACGAAATCGTCCGCATCGAAAAATAAATTCACAAAATGGCCGTACTTGTCAGATGACATGTACGGCTGTATGATATAATATTGTGAATGTATTAAAGCTTTAAATTAAAAGGAGATTGATAAAAATGGCACAAAAAACGTTTAAAGTAACTGCAGACTCTGGTATCCACGCGCGTCCAGCGACAGTTCTTGTACAAACTGCGAGCAAATATGATGCAGATATCAATTTGGAATATAACGGAAAAACCGTAAACCTTAAATCTATTATGGGTGTTATGTCACTTGGTATTGCTAAAGGTGCTGAAATTACGATTTCTGCTTCAGGCGCTGACGAAAATGATGCTCTTTCTGCACTGGAAGATACAATGAAAAGCGAAGGACTCGGCGAGTAATGCTTGAATTGAAAGGAATAGGAGCTTCAGCCGGTATTGCGATCGCAAAAGCATATCGGCTTGAGGAGCCTGATCTCACGGTTGAAAAGAAAAACATCTCTGATTCTGAGGCGGAAGTAAATCGTTTTGAAGAAGCCGTCGAGCAGTCGAAAAAAGAGCTGGAAACCATTAAAAACCACGCTTTGAAAGAGCTTGGCGAAGATAAAGCTGAAATCTTTTCAGCACATCTTTTAGTATTAAGCGATCCTGAATTGTTAAACCCGATCAAAGACAAAATCAAATCAGATTCCGTCAATGCGGAGTTTGCTTTGAAAGAAACGGCTGACATGTTTGTCACGATGTTTGAGTCAATGGACAATGAATATATGAAAGAACGCGCTGCAGACATCCGCGATGTCACAAAGCGGGTCACAGGACATCTTCTCGGTGTTGACATTCCAAACCCGAGCCTGATTTCCGAAGAAGTCATTATCGTTGCCGGAGACTTGACTCCATCTGACACAGCGCAGTTAAACCGTCAGTTTGTTAAAGGGTTTACAACGGATATCGGCGGACGGACTTCCCATTCAGCCATCATGGCTCGCTCATTGGAAATTCCTGCGGTTGTCGGAACAAAAGCGGCGACGAAGGAAATTCAAAACGGCGTAACGGTGATCGTAGACGGCATCAACGGCGATGTGATCGTTGATCCTGCTCAAGACGTCATCAGCCAATACGAAGAAAAGCACCAAAAGTTTTTGGAGCAAAAAGCGGAATGGGCCAAGCTTGTCAACGAACCAACTGTCACAAATGACGGACACCATGTTGAACTTGCCGCAAATATCGGCACACCTGATGATGTGAAAGGCGTCCTTGAAAATGGAGGCGAAGCCGTCGGACTTTACCGTACAGAGTTTCTTTACATGGGCAGAGACCAGCTTCCAACTGAAGAGGAGCAGTTTGACGCCTATAAAACGGTGCTTGAGCGTATGGAAGGCAAATCCGTTGTCGTCCGTACCCTTGATATCGGAGGAGACAAAGAGCTTCCATATCTTGAACTGCCGAAAGAAATGAATCCTTTCTTAGGATACAGAGCCATCCGTCTTTGCCTGGATGAGCAAGAGATTTTCAGAACGCAGCTGCGCGCGTTACTTCGGGCAAGTACATATGGAAACCTGAAAATTATGTTCCCGATGATTGCGACGGTCAATGAATTTAGACAAGCTAAAGCGATTCTAATAGAAGAAAAAGAAAAGCTGCAATCTGAAGGCCAGAAAGTATCCGACGACATTGAAGTCGGAATGATGGTTGAAATTCCGGCTACAGCGGTAATCGCTGATCAATTTGCGAAAGAAGTCGACTTCTTCAGCATCGGAACGAACGACCTGATTCAATACACAATGGCCGCAGACCGGATGAATGAACAGGTATCTTACCTTTATCAGCCATACAACCCTGCGATTCTTCGCCTGATTACGCTTGTGATTGAAGCGGCTCATAAAGAAGGCAAATGGGTTGGCATGTGCGGTGAGATGGCCGGCGATGAAATTGCGATCCCGATCCTTCTCGGCCTTGGCCTTGATGAGTTCTCAATGAGCGCAACATCCATCCTTCCGGCGAGAACGCAAATCAGCAAGCTTTCTAAAAAAGAGACAGAGTCATTTAAAGAGAAGATTTTGTCAATGAGTACGACAGAGGAAGTTGTTCAATTCGTTAAAGAAACCTTCACTCTCTCATAAATCAAACCAGCAAGCCCGGGCGGTATATTCCGTCCGGGCTTTTTGTATTGCACAGAATGAGGCTTGTTTTGACGGGGATACTACAAGTTAACATCTGATAAAATGGAGGCTTTTTGTATGTCAAAACAACAGGTCAAGGCAGGGGATCAAGTATATGTCATTTATCGCAATCCGCATGCTGCAAATGTTGCCCATATTAAAGAAGCGGAGGTTGTCGAGCATCCGCTCCATGAAGGCGAACTGGCGCTGTTTCTGTTTGATACATACCACGCGTTCGCCGAGGATGACGCCGTTTTTTCCTCATATGAAGAGGCGGAGCGGCTTTATCGTGAATTGTTTGACGAGGCCTAGCATTTCCCCGTATATCGTACATCGTTCATGCAAAAAGTATGGGAAACGACAAAAAGGATGTGTCTCTTTTTAATGGTTAAACCGTTTGTCCCCCAGCTTGTCTACATTGAACCGAGAGCGTTGGAATATCCCCTCGGCCGAAAACTGAAAGACAAATTTGCTAATATGGGCCTGGAGATTAGAGAAACCACTTCCCATAATCAGGTGAGGAATATCCCGGGAGAAGGCCACCTGCAAAAATACCGGAACGCAAAGTCAACCCTTGTCATCGGCGTCAGAAAGACGCTGAAATTCGATTCATCAAAACCGTCCGCAGAATTTGCCATCCCCTTTGCGACTGGATGCATGGGTCACTGCCACTACTGCTACCTGCAGACGACGATGGGAAGCAAGCCTTATATCAGAACATATGTCAATGTTGAAGAGATTCTTGATCAAGCTGATCAGTACATGCAGGAACGGGCACCGGATGAGACTCGGTTTGAAGCTTCTTGCACATCTGATATCGTCGGAATCGATCATCTGACACATACGCTAAAACATGCAATTGAACATTTTGGGAGGTCTGATCTCGGCAAACTGCGCTTTGTCACAAAATTTCATCATGTCGACCATTTGCTTGATGCAGAACATAATGGCAAAACGAGGTTCAGGTTTAGCGTCAATGCCGACTATGTGATTAAACACTTTGAACCCGGTACATCTCCTTTGGATCAACGGATCGAAGCCGCGGTAAAGGTGGCGGAGGCGGGCTACCCGCTCGGATTTATCATAGCGCCCATCTACATTCATGACGGCTGGCAGGAAGGATACAGAGCCTTGCTTGAAAAGCTGGATTATGCTCTGCCCCGGCATGTCAGACATGACATCACATTTGAAATGATTCAGCACAGATTCACCAAGCCGGCCAAACGTGTCATTGAAAAGAATTACCCGAAAACAAAGCTCGAACTTGACGAAGAAAAACGCCGCTATAAATGGGGAAGATATGGAATTGGAAAATATATTTATCAACAGGATGAAGAAGCCGAACTGCGCACTGCGCTCGAAACTTATATCGACAAGCATTTTCCTGAAGCGAAAATCGAATATTTCACATGACAGAGCATAAAATGAGAAAATCAAACTGGGAAACTCCTGAAAATCAGGAGTTTCCCAGTTTATGATTTAAAAAAAGGATTTTTCCACTCCATTAACACGCCGTAATGAAGCGATTCTTCATCTTCAAGATAGTCCGGGATTACGCAAAGAGGCGAACGGCCGCATTGAAGAAGAAATGAAAGGACGGGATCGCGTTTTTCTCCCCGCAACACCGCCTGCACATATTGTTCCGGAGACAGCTGCTCGGCAGACTTGTGGTAGTGTGGTATGCGTCCGCCTCCCAACAGCCGCTCAAGCCCTTTATCAACCGTCAATTCATACATCGTCTGCATCAGCCATTTCCCGATTCCAAGCTTCCGATGATCTGGAGAGACGGAAATATCAACGACATAAAGCGAGTTCCCATTGTTTTGGTGTGTGCGGATGTATCCGCTGTCTGTCACCTCATCCCAGTTGTGATGCGGTCGGCTCGGGTCAAAGTCGATGATAAGCCCTGTCATGGAGCCGATAAGGCGGCCTTCTGCAACAGCGCATACAGCTCCTTCCGGAAAAATATCAATATGGGAGCGAAGCTGTTTTTTATTCCATAAAAGGTCTGCGGGAAAAGGTGCGGGAAAGCATTCTCTCTGCAAAGACATCAGCGCAGGAATATCCTCAGGCCGATAATTGCGGATTTCAACCTGCTGAAAAGAAGTACCGTTATCAACGTAAAATTGTTTATGGATCCCCCATCACTCCTTTGCTTATTTCCTTCATTATATAGCGTTTTGACCCCTGTCTTAAACAATCAATAATCCAAGCCGATAAAAAAAGTATGAAAGTGTGTGTAAGGGAGGGATTCGCATGTTTAAAAAACTGCACATTAAAATTGCTGGATTCGTTGCTGTCATCCTGATTGTGACGGTGATCGTTCTCCAATTGTCAACCACGTTCATTTTGAAATCCATGCTTCAAGAAGAAGCGAAGGACTCCACTTCTAGTCTTCTCAACGCGATTAAAGGAAACATCGAGCTTCAACTAAAGAACTACGAAATCGCCTTATCCCGTATGAGTGACGGCCAAATGAGCCAGTCATTTGTCGGGGTAAACGGTAAGGAATTAAAAAATCTTGTTCTCGATGAATTAAAGCAGATAAAGGATAAAAACGAGCATGTCAACTTTGCATATATCGGGACAGAGCAAAAAGAAATCTTTATATATCCGGAAACATCATTTGATAAAGATTTTGATCCGACAACCCGCCCGTGGTATACATTAGCGGAAAAAACACCGGATCAAGTCGTTTGGACTGAACCGTATCAAGATGTCGTATCAGGAGACATGACGGTAGCCGCAGCAAAAGCCATCGTTGTCAACGGCAAAGTAAAAGGCGTCATCAGCTTTGACATTTCGCTAAAAGCATTAAACGAAATCATCAATGATCAAAAGGTCCCTTATGACGGCTACGCCTTTTTGATCGACCAAAATGGAACCATGCTGGCTCACCCGTCAAAACAAGGCAAAGATATGTCAAAAGATAAGATGTACAAAGACATTCCTTCCGCAAAAGACGGGATCAAGCTTGGCAAAGACAATGTCATCGCCTATCAAACGATCGACGGCACAGGCTGGAAAGTCGGCACGCAGTTCCAAACCGATAAACTGCTCTGGGTCGCTCAGGAAATGAACAAAATTGTGCTCATCATCTCAGGTTTAGCCTTGGTGGTTGCGATTGTTCTGAGCTACTTCCTGGCCAAAACCATCACGGGACCGATCAAACGCCTGATCGCCCAAACAAAAGCGGTCTCTGACGGAGATTTGACTGTGCAGACGGCGGTTAAGTCGAAAGATGAAGTCGGCACGCTGACAAAAGACTTTAACAAAATGGTCGAGCACATGAAAGAGATGATCTTGAAGGTCAGGTCGTCATCCGGTAAAGTATCGGAAACAACGGATCAATTGAGTTCCGTATCTGAAGAAACGGTATTTGCGAGCGAGCAGATCGCCAAAGCGATTGATGAAGTTGCAACCGGTGCGACAGAACAGGCTGCAGAAGTAGAAAACGTCAATGAAAAATCCGAGCGGCTGTCTGTGAAAATTAAAGAAATCGAACACCATGCCGACAGCATTCAAAAGCTTTCCAGAACATCCGAAGATGCAAGCTATAAAGGAATTGACGCGCTCGGACAGCTTTTGGCGAAATCAAACGAAGCAAATACGGAAACGAAAAAAGTGGAACAAATGCTTCAGCAGCTTGAAGAAAAAACGAAGAATATTGAAGATGTCGTCACGGCGATTTCGGCCATCTCGGATCAGACCAATCTTCTTGCCTTGAACGCCAGCATTGAAGCGGCCCGGGCCGGAGAAAGCGGACGCGGCTTTGCCGTCGTCGCGGAAGAGGTTAGAAAGCTCGCTGAGCAATCGGCATCCTCTTCACAGCATATCAGTGAAACGGTCAAACAGATTCAGCTTGAAACAAAGGATGCCGTTTCCGCCATGACGGAAGCAAGCAAGCTGAACGAAGAGCAAAATGACATGATCCATGAGACGGGAGAAGCGCTCAGCAAGATTACGGCGGAAATGCAGGCGCTCGTCAAATCGATTGATCACATTTACTCAGAGATCTCAGATATGAGCGGTGAGCAGCAAAAAATGACGGATTCGATCCAAAGCATTTCCGCCATTTCCCAGCAATCCGCCGCGGCGGCAGAGGAGGTCAGCGCCTCTACCAACGAGCAGCTGACGACGCTTGAATCGATCGCCAAATCAACTGAAGCACTCAGCAGTGCGAACAGAGATTTATTGGAAGCGATTGAAAAATTTAAAGTATAGCGACAAAGCCCCCTCAAGAGCCAGAGGGGGCTTTATTTAAGCTGTGAGATCCTAATTTTCGTGTTAAACTAGAAAAAAGAAAGGAGTTGATGCCCGCATGGATTTAAAGATGAAAGGCAAAACCGCGCTTGTCGCCGCAAGCAGCAAAGGTCTCGGAAAAGCGATCGCTTTCGCTCTTTGCCGGGAAGGCGCCAATATTATGCTGTCCGGTCGAAATGAAGAAGTGTTGCAAAGGACAGCAGAAGAGCTGAGAGGCCTTTCGGGCGCCGCGGTCACTTATGAAGTATGCGACCTTGCCAACGGAGAAGAGATCAAGGCGCTTGTGCACAAGACGGCCGAAGTGCACGGAACGGTGGACATGCTTGTCAACAATGTCGGCGGACCTAAAGGCGGCAGCCTGCTGGAGCTTACCGATGATGATTGGACATCATCGTTTGAACTTCACCTGCTCAGCTATATCCGCTTGATCCGTGAAGCTCTTCCATATTTAAAAAAGGATGGCGGACGGATCATCAATATCGCTTCATCATCAGTCAAACAGCCGATCCCCGGTCTATTGCTTTCCAATACGTTTCGGATGGGGATCGTGGGTCTTACGAAGTCTCTCGCTGAAGAGCTGGCCGAGCACCGTATTTTGATTAACACGCTGGCTCCGGGAAGGATCGCGACCGACCGCGTGGCAGAACTTGACAGGCAAAAAGCCGAACAGACAGGCCTTTCCGAAGAGCATGTGAAAGAATCTTTCGAAAAACAAATACCGCTCGGCGCCTACGGGAAGCCTGAAGACTTTGCACAATATGCAAGCTTTCTTTTATCAGAGTGCAATACATACATGACGGGACAAACACTACTGATCGACGGCGGAATGGTAAAAGCGATATAAGGGGGAAAACAGCATGAAAAAAACAATCGGATTTATCGGGCTTGGCGTCATGGGAAACAGCATGGCCGCACATCTTTTGGCTGAAGGCTATCCGACAGCCGTCTTTACGAGAACGAAACAGAAGGCGGACAACCTGGTCGAAAAAGGAGCGGAATGGAAAGCATCTGTCAAAGAGCTGGCACAAGCGGCAGATGTGATCATCACGATGGTCGGTTACCCGAAAGATGTTGAAGAGGTCTATTTTGGCAGCGGGGGCATTATTGATAACGCAAAGAAAGGCTCATACCTCATTGATATGACGACTTCGAATCCGTCTCTTGCCAAAACAATTGCAGCGGCCGCCAAAGAGAAAGGGCTGTATGCTTTGGACGCCCCGGTTTCCGGCGGAGACATCGGCGCCCGCAACGGCACGCTTGCGATTATGGTCGGCGGTGAACGCGAAGCGTTCGAAGAGTGCTTGCCGATCTTTTCAATCATGGGAGAAAATATTCAATATCAAGGGCCGGCAGGAAGCGGACAGCATACAAAAATGTGTAATCAGATTGCGATTGCCGCCGGAATGATCGGTGTTGCTGAAGCCATGGCTTACGCGAAAAAATCGGGGCTTGATCCGGAGAATGTTTTAAAAAGCATTACAACCGGAGCTGCGGGAAGCTGGTCGCTGTCCAATCTCGCGCCAAGAATGCTGAAAGGCGATTTCGAACCGGGCTTTTATGTCAAGCATTTCATTAAAGATATGGGGATCGCCCTTGAGGAAGCGGAGCTGATGGGTGAAAAAATGCCGGGCCTTGAACTCGCCAAAACCTTGTATGACACGCTTGCGGAAAAAGGTGAAGAAAACAGCGGCACCCAAAGCTTATACAAGCTTTGGACCGAATACCGGTAAACAAAAAACCACTTGCATTTCAATGAATGCAAGTGGTTTTTTTGATCAAGCTTATTTTCCGATGAACTGCTGAGTCCAGTAGTTGCCGTCTTTCACATAACCTACACCGATATGTGTAAAGTTAGGATTCATAATGTTCTTTCTGTGACCTTCACTGTTCATCCAAGCTTTGACAACTTCTTGAGGTGTTCTTTGACCTTTCGCGATGTTTTCACCGGCTGTACGGTATGTGATGCCGAATTTCTTCATCATATCAAACGGAGAACCGTAAGTCGGGCTGTTGTGATCAAAGTAATTGTTGTCTTTCATATCTTGAGATTTTGTGCGGGCTACTTTGCTCAAGTTTTCGTCCAATGTCAGCGGTTTTAGCCCTTGTTTCTTTCTTTCGGCATTTGTCAGCTCAACGACTTCTTTTTCGTATGCGCTCACTGAAGAAGAAGCTTGAGTTGAGTTTTCCTTTTTCTCAGTTGTCTGCTCTTTTGAAGCAGCAGGTTTTGAAGCTTCCTGTTTTTGAGTTTGAGTGTTTTCAGGTTTTGACGTTTTAGGCTGAGATGCCTTTGGCGCAGAAGCTTTAGGTTGATCTGCTTTTGGCGCAGAAGCCTTAGACTGCTGACCTGCTTGTTTCATATATGATTGAAGCAGAGATTGAATTTTTTCCTGATCAGCTTGAGAAAGCTTGTTCAGATTTTGAACATTCAATTGATCTGCAAGATTAGAAATTTTTATATTAGAATAGAAGGCTTTCACTTGAATTGGCTGCTGTTCCTTGGCGTCTGCTTGTTGAACACCGCTGAAAGTAAAGATCGATGCAGCGGCAACTGCTGATAAAAGAAAAGCTTTTTTCATAAACTGTTTTCCTCCTAAATGTTGTATTTTGTTTCGTACACTAGCATCATAACACGGCTTTTTTGAAATAATTGAACCAGTAATTTCCTTTGACAAGCGATTGTTGTTAATTTTGACATAAAAAAATAAAAAACCTTTGCTATCAAGGTGTAACCAAACCTCTATTTTACACGTCTTGTCATAAACGTACCAAATTTTAAATATGTTAGTTAAATTTTAATATAAAAAGAGATTGACAGCTTTTTATATAACTTTAGATTGTAACAACCATTACAAAAGTGTTACAATATGATCGGTTAATTAATGTGAAAATTGAATATTGTGAGAGGAGAGAATGTTTCAGTGACAGAATCTCGACATGATCCGGCTGAAGTGAAAAAAAGCAGACGATCACGGATGTGGCGGATCAACCTGTATTTCTTTGCGGTGTTCACCCTGTTCGCGGCACTGATTGTCAAGCTGGGCCTCGTGCAAATCGTCAAAGGAGAAGAGTATGAGCAGCAGGCTTCAAAAACAGAAGCCAAAATCGCGTCTTATCCTGCACCGCGGGGCAAAATGTATGACAGATACGGGCGGGTGGTTGTCGACAACCAAAGCGTACCCGCGATCACATATACGGTGATGACGAGCACCAAGACGGAAGACAAAATCAAAACAGCCAAAAAGCTTGCAGAATTGATCAATATCGATACATCATTTCTGAAAGAAAGAGATTTGAAAGATTACTGGCTTGCCAAACATCCGAAAAAGGCGGCTGCTCTCTTGAAAGACGGAGAAAAAACCTTGAAGTCTGACAAAACATACAAGCTTCAGGTCGACCGTGTTCCAGAAGAAGAGATTAAAGCGCTCGAAAGGGATAAAGAGGAGCTTGAAGTCGCCGCTATTTTCAGAAGATTTTCCGGCGGCTATGCCTATGAGCCGCAAATCGTTAAAGCCATGAATCCGAAAACCGCTTCGAAAGACGATGCGAAGCTGCTGGATGAAAAAGATTCAAAACAGCTGCCTGCCAACGATTTGACCTATGAGGAAGTCTCCCGGGTATCCGAGCATTTGGAAGAGCTGCCAGGGGTCGATGTCATCATGGACTGGACCCGCAAATACCCTTATGAAAAGACGCTTTACTCTATTTTCGGAGGCGTCACAACGCCTGAACAAGGACTCATCAAGGATAGGGAGGACTTCTACCTGACAAGGGGATATGCCCGGAATGACAGAGTCGGAAAAAGCTACCTCGAGTATCAATATGAAGAATATTTAAATCCGAAAAAAGCAAAGGTTCAATATACGGAAAACCGCTCAGGCGAAGTCATCAGCCAGGAAACAATTGATGAAGGAAGGCGCGGCTACGACCTGCAGTTGACCTTTGACATGGAGCTGCAAAAGAAAGTCGAAAAGATCATTGAAGATGAACTCAACACATTCCGCGGTTCAAATTACATGCTTGACAGGGCGTTCGTCGTCATGATGGACCCGAATAACGGAGACATTCTGTCAATGGCCGGCAAACGGATCGTCGACGGCAAAATAACCGATTACGCCATCGGTACGTTTACGACCCAGTATGAAATGGGGTCGGCGGTCAAAGGCGCGACAGTGCTTGCCGGATACCAAAGCGGCATGCCGCACGGGCAACACTATTTAGACACAAAGTTATACTTTGCAGGCGGTGTTGAAACAGGATCCTACAGAGGGAACAGCATTGGCTGGACCGATGAAGTCAGGGCTCTTGAAAAAAGTTCGAACGTATATATGTTCCATGTTGCGATGTATATTGCAGGTGTTACCTATAAACCGCATGGCGCCCTTCCGGCGGATCAGGAAGACTTGAATAAAATGAGAAATTACTACAGCCAGTTCGGGCTGGGCGTGAAAACAGGCATAGATCTACCGCAGGAGTCGGCCGGAATGCAGACGACCCCGGATTTAGTCGGAGGGCTGATCCTCAATGAAGCCATCGGACAATATGATACGTATACACCTTTGCAGCTCGCTCAATATATGTCTGCGATTGCAAATGGCGGGTACAGGGTTCAGCCAAGGGTCGTGAAAAGCATCCGCCAGCCTGAGAGCGAAAAGCTTGGACCTGTCATTGAGGAACGATCCGCCAATGTGCTGAATCAAATCAACAACTCGAAAAGTGACATCGAAATCGTCAAGCGGGGATTAAAAAGAGTAACCCAGACGGGAACTGCCGCCGGGACATTCGGTTCGCTTGACGTATCGGGCAAAACCGGAACTGCTGAAACGAAATATTACGGCACAAATAGAAGCTGGTGGGGAAATGATACCTACAACTTAACCTTTGCGGGCTACTATCCTTCAGAAAAACCGGAAATCGCGTTCAGCGTTGTCGTTCCATCCGTCATCAACGATAAAACAGGAATCAACAAAAACATCTCAGCCAAAATCGTCAAAGCCTACGTCGAGTTGCAAAAAAAATATAACAAGGATTAGACAAAAAAGAACACGGATTTTTTCCGCGTTCTTTTTTTGTTATCAAAATTTGACGAATGCTAGATGTTTTGAAGGAGATTCCTCGCATTTTAGCGAATCTTTTTAAACAAAATCGTTTTAAAGAATGCTGGTGATGAATAGGGTATAAAGGAGGGATATGATGGAACAGAAAACAAAGCGTTTTGAGCAATATAAACCTCATATGAATTTACAGGCAGTCCTTTCAGCAAACGGCCGCTTTATATACATATCTGCAAACTGCAAAGAACTGTTGAGCTATCAGCAGAGTGAGCTGATCGGTACGTATTTGAAGGACTATTTGCACGAAGACGATCTTTTTCTGGTAGAAAGCTATTTTTACAATGAACATCATTTGCTGCCATGCACCTTCAGATTTGTGAAAAAGGATTACACAATGATCTGGGTCGAGGCATCGATTGATTTTGTTACGACCCATGTTGGAGAAAAAGAACGGGAAATTGTACTCAAAATGAAAGTTTTTGAAGACCGTCCCTCTAAGAAGAGCAGCTCGAAAAAAGAGGAAAGCGATTTGAAAAAAGCGGCCGAGCCGCCGGCGAATGAGGAATTTAAAGCGATGGTGGAAGGCTTGCCAAATCCTCTGTGTATCAGCGTTCAAGGGGAAATCGTTTATGTGAATGATGCCATGGTCACCCTGCTCGGGGCAGAGCATAAACAGCAAATTATCGGAAAGTATTCCTATGATTTTATTGAGAAAGAATACCATGACATCGTCAAGAACCGCATTAAAAGAATGCAGCAGGGGCTTGAAGTCGGGATGATTGAGCAGACGTGGAAAAAGCTGGACGGCACACAAATCCATCTTGAGGTGAAATCAGCGCCGACCATCTATCAAAACCAAAAAGCCGAACTTCTGCTGCTTATTGATATTTCTTCGCGAAAAAAATTCCAGACGATTTTGCAAAAAAGCAGAGAACGCTACCAGCTCCTGATTCAAAATTCTATCGACACCATCGCCGTCATTCATAACGGAAGATGGGTTTTTATGAATGAATCAGGGATTCGTCTGTTTGAGGCGAAAACATATGAAGACCTCATCGGCAAGGATATTTATGAACATCTCCATCATTGTGATCATGAAAATGTGAAAGCCAGGCTGAAACGGATCACCGACCGCAAGTCTGATTCAGAAATCATCAAACAAACGTGGTACACATTTGAAAAGCGGCTCATCTATACGGAAATGGTCTGCATTCCGACGACATTTTTCGGAGAGACAGCTGTACAGGTCATTTTGAGGGATATTTCGGAGCGCAAGCAGACGGAAGAGCTGATGGTGCGCTCGGAAAAGCTGTCGATTGCCGGTCAGCTCGCAGCCGGAATCGCCCACGAAATCCGCAATCCGCTGACAGCGATTAAAGGGTTTTTGCAGCTGATGAAGCCGACGATGGAAGAAAATGAACATTATTTTGATATTATCTTTTCCGAATTAAGCAGAATCGAATTGATTTTAAGCGAGCTTTTGATGCTCGCCAAGCCGCAGCAGAACGCTCTGAGTGAACAGCTTGATCTGATCAGGCTGATTCGCGAAGTCACGGCTCTTCTAGAAACACAGGCCAATTTGAACGGCATTATGATTCATACCAATCTGCCAAATGACAAAATTCATATCAAAGGGGACCCGAACCAACTAAAACAAGTGTTTATCAACCTGATTAAAAACGCTGTCGAATCAATGCCTGATGGAGGCACTGTTCATTTGAGCGTCAAGGAAACGGATGAGTCTGTCACAGTCGAGGTTCAAGATGAAGGAGAAGGAATACCGGAACACGTCCTCGAACGAATCGGCGAGCCTTTTTTAACGACGAAAGAAAAAGGAACGGGTCTCGGTTTGATGGTCACCTTTAACATCATCGAAAATCACAATGGAACAATCGAGGTGGACAGCAAAATGGAAAAAGGCACAACATTTGTCATTTCCTTTCCGAAATAAAATAAAAAACAACGGCGTAAAAGCCGTTGTTTATGTGGTTTGAACCGACTGCCTCTTATTGAACACAAACGTCTCCAGCCGGTCCAGTCCCTCCCTCAGTGTATCGGGAGAATATGCGTAAGAGATCCTCACATAGCCTTCCCCATATTCAGAAAACGAGCTGCCCGGCACAATCGCCAGTCCCTCTTCCTCTAAAGCGCGAGTGCAAAATTCAAAGGAAGACATTCCAAACGATTTAATAGAAGGGAAGATGTAAAATGCCCCCGACGGTTTAATGACATCGAGCCCCATTGTCACGAGCCTGTCGTATACGTAATCAAGCCGCTTTTTATATTGCTCTCTCATGATCAGCGCATCATCAACCCCATTGGTGACGGCTTCCAAAGCCGCTTTTTGGGAGATGGAAGAAGCGCATGATACGTTGTACTGATGAACTTTTAAAATATGTTTGGCGATTTCCTTTGGAGCGAATAGGAAACCGATTCGCCAGCCGGTCATACTGTGGGACTTGGACAGTCCGCCGATGACAATCGTCTGATCCCTTAAAACGGATGCGATTGAATGGTGTGGTCTGTCAAAGGTCAGTTCGCTGTATATTTCGTCAGAAAGAACAAACACATTTCGCCCTTTTAAAAGAGAAGCGATTTCCTTCAGTTCGTCCTCTGAAAGCGTCATTCCCGTCGGATTTGACGGATAAGGGAGAACGACACACTTTGTTTTTGGCGTCAGGGCTTCTTCGATTAATTTTGCTGTCAGCTTAAAGCCGTGAGACGTCGTATCGATGATTAAAGGCGATGCACCGCACAGTTTGATGATCGGTTCATATCCGGGATATACGGGACCTGGAAGAATCACTTCGTCACCGGGTGATAAAATCGTCCGAAAAGCGGCGTCAATCGCCTGGCTGGCTCCCGTTGTGACAATGATCTCGCTTTCTGCATCATAATTTAAATCGGCCTTTTTTTTCATGTACAGCTGGACTGCCTGTCTCAGCTCCGGATACCCTGCATTGTGGGTATAAGCTGTATGATTTTCATCTATCGCTTTTTTGGCAGCTTGTTTGACATGATGAGGCGTGAAAAAGTCAGGCTGGCCGATTGTTAAAGAGATTACATTTTCATACTGAGAGACAAGATTTGAGAATTTGCGGATTCCTGAAATTTCAATTTCTTTCACATTCGGATTAAGCAAATGTTCCATGTTTTCATCACCTTAGAAATGTTATGGTTTATCTTATTTTACCATCATCAGATGAATTGTCATCTTTTAATCAATCAATTTTTTGATTCTAAAACCAGTATATGCGGCCGGCTGGAATGACATGCAGACAGGCTGCCGGCTTTTCTTTGAATAGAAAAATAAGACAATCCCACAGATTGCCTTATCGAAAGATCAGCTCAATATCCATAATCTGAATCAAGATGTTCTTTCCAAGATATGTAAACGTGATCACTATCTGAAACGTTCTTTTCCATTTCTTCAAAATCAGCTTTGCTTACGTCCTCTAAAACGGTCAATTCATGATTTTTGATCAGCACAATCGTTCCCATCGTTAACACCTTTCTTCTAAAATCCTTGACCATTGTAACACGATAAACCTGAAAGTCAATGAAAAGCTTGTGATCTGTACATTAATTTAAGTTTAAAAAAGCGCATTTCATATTGATAACATTCGGCATGTCTTAGTAGTATATAGAAGTCAGATGTTAGGAGGAAATACCTTGGAATTAAGCAAACATGAAACAGCTCCTGCAGCCGGGAGCAACTTGGCCGGAATCGGTTCGCGTTTTTTGGCTTCTTTTATCGATAGTATCATTCTTGGTATTCCGATGTATATCGTCACCCTTGTGATTTCTATTCAATTGTTCATGGGGGATGTTGAATTCATGAGCATTATTGAAAGAGATCCCGAGAAGGTCACAAACCAGGAATTCTTCACTGTTTTGTCCTCGGTTTTTAAAGTCGCGGGGATTATGGCAGCCCTCTCATTTATCGTTTATTTTCTGTATTTCACACTGATGGAATCATCCAAATGGCAGGCGACGCTGGGCAAGAAAATCATGGGCATTCAGGTTGTGGAAGCGGAAGCTGAGGGCGGAAGAATCTCATTCGGCCGTGCAGCCGGACGATTTTTTGCCAGAAGCTTCTTATCTCCGATATTAATGATCGGCTATATTTTGGCGTTTTTCACAGAGAAGCGGCAGGCGCTTCATGATCTCTTAGCCGGTACCATCGTCGTAAAAAATTAACGGATGACAAAGACAGCACGCTTTCAGCTTGAATGCGTGCTGTCTTGTGCAAAAAAACATGAGGAGGCACATCCATATGGATATTCAGCCGGAACAGGAACAAGCTTTAAAGCGGGCGCAGAGAAATGGAATCAAGTTGTTTTTGACATTGCCGATCATTTCCTGGGCTTTATACGATTTTGCCAATACGATTTTTTCGTCAAATATCGTGACGATCTTTTTTCCTTATTATTTACAGGAGGCGGTCGGTGATAGCGATGTTATGAACCAGGTGGCCAGCACATTTATTTCATACTCAAATGCTGCGGCAAGTTTTTTGCTCGTCATTTTTACGCCATTATTCGGGGTTTTGATCGACCGTACAGGAAGGAAAAAGAGATATATCGGCCTGTTTACGATGATCTGTGTGGCTTGCACCATTTTAATGGGGGTTTTTGCGGGCGCTTCTTTTCAGCAAAAGGTTTACGGCCTTCCTTTATCATTGATTCTCGTTGTCGTTTTATTTGTGACAGCAAAGTTTTTCTATCATTCAAGCCTTGTGTTTTACGATACGATTTTGCCTGATTTAGGAACAAAAGATGAAATCCCGCTGCTCTCCGGATTTGGCATTGCGGTCGGGTATATCGGCACATTGGCCGGTTTAACCGTCTATTTGCTGGTTGGTAATCATGATTTTCATAAAGCATTCATCCCGTCCGCCCTGTTGTTTCTGATCTTTTCCCTTCCTTACCTTATCTTCACAAAAGAGCGCAGAAAACCCGAGGCAATAGAGAAGAAATCGTTTTTCAGCGGATACAAGGAAATTGCCGAGACGTTTAAGGATATTCGTTTGTACCGCCCGGTTTTCTTATTTATGATCGCATACTTTTTTCTCAATGATTCCATCTCGACGACGGTGGCGATGATGTCGGTCTATTCAACAGCCATTATCGGTTTTACGAAAGGGCAGTTTCTTATCCTTTATCTTGTCTCCACCTTATCAAGCATCATCGGTTCATTCATTCTCGGCTATGTAACAAAGCGGGTCGGGGCCAAAAGAGCGGTCAGCATTGTGGCCGTCATTTTGATTACCGCGCTTGCGATCGCTGTGTTTACGACATCAGCCGCATTGTTTTGGGTGGCGGGCAGCCTGTTTGGAATCGCGCTTGGCGGAACATGGGTCGCGTCAAGGACACTGATTATTGAACTGACACCGGAGCATAAAAGAGGCGAGTTTTTCGGCTTGTTCGCTTTGTCAGGAAAAATTTCTTCCATCTTCGGACCGGTCCTTTACGGATCGATCACACTGGTGTTTAAAGACATGGGAAATGTCGCGAGCAGGATGGCCTTCGGATCGCTGATGATACTGGCTGTCATCGGACTGATCATTCACCGATTTGTAAAAGTAAAAGCTTGATTTAGAACATCAACTTTTCATGAAAGACGCCGATATAAAAGATACAATATCATCTAGGATAGAGAGGGATATCAGTGTCTTTAAACCAGGAAATTTTATTAAGTTCCGGAACCAATGAATTAGAAATCGTAAAGTTCGAAGTTGGTCACAACATTTTCGGCATAAATGTAATGAAGGTCAGAGAAATTATTCAGCCGGTCGAGATTACGAAAGTGCCTCATTCCCATCAGCATATGGAAGGAATGATCACGCTGCGCGGGGAGATTCTTCCCGTTATTGATCTTTTCTCTTTCTTTGGAGTGGAGCATGGAGAAGAAAAAAACCAGGAGAAATACATTGTCACTGAATTCAATAAGCGGAAAATCGTGTTCCATACAGGCCCGGTTTCACAGATCCACCGGGTGTCATGGGAGGAGATTGAAAAGCCGACAGCTTTGAATCAAGGGATGGAAAGGCATATGACCGGGATCATTAAGCTTAACGGCCTAATGATATTCCTGCCTGACTACGAAAAAATTATTTTTGATCTTGAATCGGCATCAGGCATCGATCCTTTTCAGATGAAAAATGAGAAGTTTGACGAGAGGCGCACCGACAAAAAGCTTGTCATCGTTGAAGATTCTCCTCTGCTGCTCCGCCTTCTGGTCGAAAAGCTGAATGAAGCGGGCTACAATAACATCGATTCGTTTGAAAATGGAAAAGATGCGTATGACCACATGCTTCAGCTGATGGAAGACGGCACCGCTCTTCGCGAAAAAGTCGACCTGATGATCACAGACATCGAGATGCCGCAGATGGACGGGCATCGCCTGACAAAGCTCCTGAAAGACAACCCGTTAAGCTCTGATCTGCCGATATTGATTTTCTCTTCGCTGATTACAGATGACCTTCGCCATAAAGGGGAAAGGGTCGGCGCGGACGAACAAATCAGCAAACCTGAGCTTAACGAACTGATTGAAAAGCTGGACAAGTATATTTTCCAAAAATAAAAAAAGCCCCTTTATGAGGCTTTTTTTATTTTGTCTGATCAGAAATAGCTTTCACCAAGCTTTTTGAATACGGGTTTTTGAGAAGGGCGCTTTTTGTTTGTGACAAGCGGCTTTTCTTTCAGCCCCGTGTAGTTTTGCAGAAGCTGCTTGGCTATATTCAAAGACATATGAGCTTTAGGGTTCCGATACGTATGATTTAATGTACCTAAGTGCGGAAGGTTGACGAAGTCTTCTTTAGTTGGAGGCATGTGAAAAAAGTAGTCTCCAAGAGAAATGAGCACATCTGACTGCTGCTGGCTGAATCTTGGATTTTTTGAAAAATGAAGTCCTATCTTTTTACCCTTTCCTTCATTGACGAGCTTTTGCAAAGCTTTCTTTTTCAGGAGATACAGGTATTTGGGATTAGTCGCGGTCTTCGCGTGGCGATTCACTGTATAAATCGCTTTTGACAGGTTCTCGATCGTTGGTTTTATGTCTTTCGTATGATTATGGTCGTCCATTTTTTCTCTCCTATTCATTCTTTCCTTACCACCTCCTAAGGATGTAAGGCTTATGTCTAAATTATACGAAATAGAAGAGAAAATGCAAATATATCATAGAAAAAACGCGCGAATTTTTAATCAATCGCGCGTTTTCACCTTTATAAAACAGAGTTTATTTTCGCTTTTGTATTTTTTTGTCTTCTCAATTCCGCTTGGACGTCGATTTCAGCCGTCTGGGCGCTGAATTTAGGCAAGGCGATAAAGTAATACAGGGCGGTCACCAGAATAACTCCCGCCAAACCGTAATATATATAATCAACCTTGGCAATAAATGCTGGAAATAAAACAGCGATCATCCCGAGCGCCGAGGATTGGGCGAGCATTGTGAGCGGATCCGTCCAGCCGCTGACCCTTCCCATCAGCCTTGGATGGACGATTTTAGGAATCCAGCCTCCAAGAGCGGTATTGACTGGGCCGAGACAAATCCCGGCCAAAAAAGCAGCCGCATAATATACAGGCAATTGGTCCGTAAACCCGAGCAGAATGATAAACACTCCTGCAATAAAGATCGGTACGGACATCAGGTATTCCGGCTTCACTTTTTTTTCAAGCAGAGCGCCGACGGCGATCCCTGTCAAAAGTCCGATGCCGAGAACGACTGTAAAGAGCGATGTGTGCCACTCGTAACTGTCGGGGGACAGTTCATACTTCATTTTAAACATCGGCAGAACACTCAGTCCGCCGCTTACAAGTCCAAACGCAAAATATCCGAATACGAGGGAAGCGAGCAATTTGTTTTTTAAAATGTACACGATCCCTTCTTTAAAATCGTGCAATGAATTTTTGACCGTGACGTTTTTCCAGCCTTTTTCACCGTTTGGTTTCCTCGCTTCGAGGGAAATATCACAGGAACGGATTAAAAGGGCTGAAATGATAAAGCTGATAAAATCGAGAGCGATCGCTCCATGCAGGCCGATCGTCTTATACATAAAAGCTCCCAGTCCTACGCCGAATAAGAGAAACAGGCTGAACAGCATTTGATTGAGCCCGGCCGCTTTGGCATATTGGTCCTTTCTTAATATCGCCTGAACCAAGCTTGCTTCGGCAGGATAGAAAAATTTTGTCACCGCGCTTCTGATAAACAGAACGAAAAACACAAGCGGTATGATTTTCAGATATAAAACAAAAAAGAGAACGACGGTCAGTCCCGCCCTGATCCAATCACAGTTTTCGGCCACTTTCTTGCGGTCAAAACGGTCAGCGACCACACCGACGATAAAGAACACAAAGACCGTCGGCAACGAGTACATGAGCTCGGCGATCGTCGTATAAGCCGGCTGGCTGCTGAACCGGTCGAGCAAGAAAAAAGCGAAAGCCATATTTCCAACTGTCGTTCCCATTTGAGAAGCGAAAGCTGCGAAAAAAAGTCGGACGAAGTTACGATTTTTAAAAAGATCCATATATACGCTCCTTACCCTAAAGGTCCTACTATATCTTAATACAATACGGTATATTGTTCAAATTTGTTTTGTCTGGAATGTACTGTTTATGGCGTAATGGACACTCGGGTTCCGTTTGGCACGATCGAAGCTAGTTCCAGAACATCCCGGTTGTGCATGCGGATACATCCCTTTGAAACAGCTTTGCCAATTGAGGCAGGGTTATTCGTTCCGTGGATGCCGTAGTGTATTTTTGACAGGCTTAACCAATAGGCACCGAACGGCCCGCCCGGGTTCGGCTGCCGATTGACAATATAGAATTCGCCTCTCGGCGTCTGTGAGAGGATTTTACCGACTGCAACCGGATAGGTTTTGATCAATCGTCCCCGATCAAACAACTGCAGGGTTTTGGCGCTAAGCGACACGACAATCCGGTAAGGGATTGTGTCCGGATTTCTGATTCCCGGGATCACGATGGTCTGACCAGCATAAAGCGGGCCGCCGTTCAAACCTGGATTTGCCTGAACCAGCGCCGTGCGCGACGTTCTAAAATCGCGGGCGATGCTTTCCCATGTTTCTCCCGGCTTTACTTGATACATCAGCAATGTCTTATGAACATCTCCTTTTTAAAACGAAAAAGGAGCCTTTTCCGCTGCTTTATATTAGACGGAAAGAGGCTGTGGAAGTTTCGTTTTCCTGAGTTTGGAATGAGGTGAAAAGGAGCGGGCGTTTTTTCTATTTGTCTTAATGTATGCAAATGTTTCCTTTTTTGAGCCAAAAGACCGGAGCGATTTATCTTGATTCCAATTGAAATACGGTGATTTCAGGTTTCGACAAAAAACGGAGCGGCAGCCTTGTTGTCCCGATGCCGCGATTGACGTAAATTTTCATCCCGTTCAGCTCGTACATTCCTTCCGTATAAATTTCACCGTACGGAGGGGTGATCAGAGGGCCGAATATCGGGAGCTGAACCTGGCCTCCGTGGGTGTGTCCCGAGATTTGCAGGTTGACGGGATAATTCTGTGCCGTTAACGCGGCATCCGGTTCATGGACCAGCAAAATCGAAAAGGCCTTTTCGCTGAGGTTGGAGAGGACGGCTTCATAGTTGGGACGGCCGAGCATTAAGTCGTCGAGAGAAGCCAGTTCAATCCTGCTGCCGTCGATCAGCTCAAGGTTCATAAAACGGTTTCGAAACACGTTAAATCCGGCTGAAGCCATAAGCGTCTGATAGACTTTTGTTCCGTAGCCCCCATGATCATGGTTGCCGTAGATGGCAATCTTTCCGTAAGGGGCGCTAAGCTTTTTCAAGGCTGAAACAACCCGGTTATGATCTTTGTAAAGATGAGGTTTATCAATGAGATCTCCGCTGAATACGATCAAATCAGGCGAGAGGTGATTCACTTGTCCGACGATATGTAAAAGCTCGTCTGCAGTAAAGTACTCGCTCAAATGGGTGTCGCTGAACTGGACGATCCGAAATTTGTCAAATCCTTTAGGGATAAGGGCATGTCTGATCGGAATGAAATTTGTTTCTAAGCTGTGCGGTTCAAGGTAGCGGGCATACCCGTAGCCTCCCGCCGCTGTTGAAACACCAGCCGCGGCAAGACCCAACACCCCTTTTAAAAATTGTCTTCTGGAAAGCTTTTTCATGATCAACCAACCTTTTTTAGGAATCCTTACATTATATCATCCGTCCAAGGAAATCAGGACAATCTGCGAGTTTTGTTAATTTTTTTTAACGGATATGGTAAACTGTCTATTGAATGAATGCTCATTCACGAAAAAGGGGGATGGAAAATGGACAGAAAAGTTGTGATCGTGACCGGCGGATCAAGCGGAATGGGGAAAGCAATTGCCAGAAAGCAGGCCGAACAGGGCTGGAATGTGATGATTACCGGGAGAACAAAAGAAACGCTTCTGGCGGCCAAAGAAGAGATCGAAACATTCGCCGGGCAGGTAGCGATATGTCAGATGGATGTCAGGTCGGTTGAACATGTGGAACACATGATTGATGAAACGGCGGCCCGCTTTGGGACGATAGATGCTCTCGTGAACAATGCGGCCGGCAATTTTATTTGTCCGGCAGAAAAGCTGTCCGTCAACGGCTGGAAGGCTGTCATTGACATCGTGTTGAACGGGACATTCTATTGCAGTCAGGCGGTCGGGAGATATTGGATGAAACATAAAAAAGAAGGCCAGATTTTAAACATGGTGGCGACCTATGCATGGGGAGCCGGGGCGGGTGTCGTACATTCCGCTGCGGCCAAAGCGGGTGTCCTCTCATTGACAAGAACGCTTGCCGTCGAATGGGGGAGAACCTACGGGATCAGGGTTAATGCGATCGCTCCGGGGCCGATTGAAAGGACGGGCGGTGCGGAAAAACTGTTTGAATCAGAAGAAGCGGCGCTTTCAACGATCAAAAGCGTTCCGCTTGGAAGGCTGGGAACGCCTGAGGAAATCGCGGGGCTTGCATCATTTTTGCTGTCCGAACATGCCGCATATATAAACGGAGAGTGTGTGACAATGGACGGCGGTCAATGGCTCAACCCCCGTCCGTTTTAACGATGTCAAGGTGTGATGCGGTATGGTATAATCATACAAAGATGAGAAGCAGGTGATATGCCATGTTGGATCCACTCGACATTTTAACAAACATTGAAAATGTCATTCCTTATTATCAGCCAATCTTCAGCGCTGAAGAGCAGAAGGTCATCGGCTATGAAGTGCTGGGGCGAATCGAGGTTGAATCCGATGTTCAGAGCCTCGGGCCTTTTTTCTCTGATCCATCAATTCCTGAAGAATATAAAACAGAGGTTGATTTCAGAGTGATCCGCCAGGCGCTTGACCATTTTTTAGACAGCGACCCGGACCTTTTGATCTTTATCAATCAAGACGCCAATGTGCTGATGATGGATCACGGAGAATCGTTCCTCGAGCTTTTGATGGAGTATCGCGATAAAGGGCTCGAACTGAACCGCTTCGTCATTGAAATCACGGAGCAGCATTTTGAAGGGGATATTGAGCAGCTGCACCATTTGCTGACGTATTACCGTACATACGGCATTAAAGTCGCTGTTGACAACATCGGAAAAGAAAGCAGCAATCTCGACAGAATCGCCCTGCTTTCCCCGGATTTGTTAAAGATTGACCTTCAGCCGCTCAAGATGTCCTCGCCTTCGCC
This sequence comes from Bacillus sp. z60-11, assembly GCF_046464135.1. NCBI lineage: Bacteria > Bacillati > Bacillota > Bacilli > Caryophanales > Bacillaceae > Bacillus > Bacillus sp. z60-11. Next base: position 582,629 of record NZ_JBIYSN010000001.1, read on the forward strand.
TTCCTATGAATATGTACTTTACAGCATATCGCTCTTAGCGAGAAAAATCGGCGCAGCCTTGCTGTACGAAGATATCGAAGCGAACTTTCAGCTTCAGTACGCATGGCGAAACGGAGGCCGCTATTTTCAGGGGCAGTATTTACAGTTGCCGAGGCCGCAGTTTGTTGAACGGGATTTATTGAAGGACCGGCTTCAGGCTGAATTTCATCAATTCATCGCCCATGAGAAAAAGAAGCTCGAAGTGTTGTATGACCACTCGGAACAATTTTATAAAAGGGTGCATCAGCTTGTGACATCGTTGAAAAAAACGAGTCAAACAGATGATGACTTTCTCTTGCACCTTGGAAAAGAGCTGACCGACTGCAGCTTCAGAATCTACATGTGCAATGAAGACGGCTTTCAGCTGACAAAAAACGTGTATAAACATGATGGAACATGGCTGTTTCAGCCGGAGTACATCGGCAAGAACTGGAGCTGGCGTCCGTATTTTCTTGAGAACATTATGAGAATGCGGACGATGAGGAAAGGGTTTTTCAGTGATTTGTACAGCGACATCGAAACGGGAGAAATGATCAGAACGTTTTCCTATCCGATGGATGAAGAGCTGTATCTGTTTATTGATCTGCCTTACTCCTATTTATATGAACAGGATGGTTTAATTTAAAAAGCGGCCGAGAGAGCCGCTTTTTTTGCACTCTGTGCTTGAGAGTCCGCGTGAGGAGTGCTGGACTTTCACATTTTAAAAAAAATTCGCAGAAAACAGTTGACAATGATAGTGATAATCATTATCATTTAACCATAGAGAGATAAACCTCTCTGTTCCCCAACCCCTCTATCAGATCAAGATTTAAAAAACTTGGCGCTGCCCCCGCCAAGTTTTTTATTTGCGCGAAAAATTCTGGGTTTGGAATAAAACAACCCGCATGGTCAATAAATAAATGATGACACCCGAAAACGGAAATATGCTGCCTGATTCGTCTGCAAAATTTTTTTATGTATGACATTCAAAGGAAAACTCAAACTATAAAAAGCGGTTTTCTTTTTCTGATAGGAAAAGGAAAAATGCCATCGCCTGATACTTTGTGGTATGATGCGTGTAGAACTTGTATTATAATTAATACTTGTTGATCCTGAAGTTGTTTTTTTGAAAGGAGTCTTTTTTAGAATGTCACAATTAATGGGTATCATCACGAGACTGCAGAGCCTTCAAGAGACTGCGGAGGCTGCCGGCGAACCGACGCAGCGCTATTTCGAAGTAAACGGGGAAAAAATATGCAGTGTAAAATACTTTGAAAAAAACCAAACGTTTGAGCTGACAGTTTACCAACAAGGAGATAAGCCTACAACGTTTCCGTTCGACAATATCGATATGATTTCAATCGAGATCTTCGAACTGCTTCAAGCATAAGGAGGATATGAATGAAATTTCCAGGCGTTATTTGTCCGCATTGCCACAGCGTGCAGCATATGGATCAGGTCCTGACAGCACAGTCCAATCAAAATCTCATATACAAATGTGACAGCTGCGGATTCAGCTTGAAAAATATACCGACGAAAAAAGGGTAGCAGGCTTTAACGTTCATCTTCGGTTCAGATCATAATTGAAAAGGGGCATTCCAATGGCGGATTCTTTTCTTTTTTACAATCTTTCTGAAGATCAAATGACTTTTCCTGAAGTGATCGAAAAGCTCAAGACGTTCATTCTTCATGACCCGCGCTCAATCTATCTGCTGTCGGTCGGAACGGACTCTCAGATCCATCAGGACTATACGAAGTTCATCACTGCCATTCATTTGCACCGCAAAGGCAAAGGTGCATGGGGCTGTTTAAAAAACACCATTGTGAAAAGACCGATACATAGCCTCAGAGAGAAAATATCGCTGGAAACGGCTTACAGTCAGGAAATTGCCGCATATCTTCTGAATGACTATTTCACCGAAATCACGGATCTGCTTCTTCCGTTTACAGACGAGGGAGCAGATTTGACCCTTGAAGTTCATTTGGATATCGGAAAAAAAGGGATGACGAAGGATTTAATTCAGGAAATGACAGGGCGGATCACCTCGATGGGAATCTGCGCCAAAATCAAACCCGACTCCTATACAGCTTCCAGTTATGCAAACCGATATACAAAATAATTGTTTGCAAGAAAATCGCACAGATGTCGAAATGTGCGGTTGACGATTAAATTTTTATTTCATATTCTAGCCCTATAGAAACTAGAGAGAAGATATAGCTTCTGACTCTAGCTAAATCAATTAGGGGGCTGGTTAAGAATGGAACGCTTTTCAGAAGAAGAGAGAAAACTGTTGCTGAACGTACTGTTGAACCATGAATACGCCGTAGAGCTGTTAAGCAGTGAGATCAATGATATAGAGACGGGTACAAAAAACGTGGATAGCCACACATATAAACAGCTGGTAACCTTATATGACCGTGTCCGGTCTGACAATTAGGCCAAATTATATCAATTGATACTCATCTGAGTATCTTTTTTGTTTCATAGCGCGTTTTTAAGTGGGAAACTGATCTTTGAAAAAAGGAAAGTTTTCGACAAAAACTGATAATGTTTATATTATAGTAGTATAGGGAAAACATGCGTTGATGGATTACAGTTGAAAGGGAGTCGAAAAATCATGATTAGTTTGCAATCAGATGAGCTTCTTGAAGCGACAGTGGGTCAATATATGATTGATGCTGATAAAGTAGCCCATGTTCAAGTCGGAAACAACCTGGAACACGCCCTCCTCGTTCTGACGAAAACCGGTTATACAGCCATCCCTGTACTTGATGCGTCTTTCCGTCTCCATGGATTAATCGGGACCAACATGATCATGGATAAAATTTTCGGACTCGAAAGAATCGAATTTGAAAAGCTTGATCAAATGCATGTTGAAGATGTGATGCTGACAGACATTCCCCGCCTGAAGACAGATGATCCGATCTTAAAAGGGTTCGGATTGGTGATCAACCATGCGTTTGTTTGTGTTGAAAATGAGGATCAGGTTTTTGAAGGCATATTTACGCGGCGGGTCGTTTTAAAACAGTTGAACAAACACCTTCGGACATTTAATAAATAGGCGCGAAAAGCAGCCTATTTTTCATTTGCAAGGTTTTTTCACTCCCCACCATTTCCCCCGCAAATATTTCCAAAGTGTTTTTTCCTGCTTGATGAAGAAACAGCCATTTGCGTAAAATGAATGATAAGAAAAACTTATTGAAAAGAGGAGTGTCAATGCAGCTTCAGGAACTTTATATGCTTGTCGTACTGGCGGAGGAATTAAACATGAGAAAGGCGGCTGAACGTTTGTTTGTTTCCCAGCCTGCTCTCTCACAGCGGCTGCAGACGATCGAGAAGTCATGGGGGACGAAAATCTTTTTAAGATCGCAAAAAGGCCTCACCGTCACAAGCGCAGGAGAAAAAATCATCCAGTTTGCCAGAGACGTGACACTGGAACAGGAAAAGGTCAAGGAAAATATTGATGAGCTGGAAGGGGAAATTCATGGCACACTGAAGCTGGCAGCCGCTTCTATTATCGGCCAGCACTGGCTTCCCAAAGTCTTAAAAACGTATGTCAAACAATATCCGAACGTTAAAATTTCGCTTATCACAGGCTGGAGCAGCGAAATGCTGAAAAGCCTTTATGAAGACCACGTTCACATCGGGATTATCAGAGGGAATCCCGAGTGGAAAGGACCGAAGCATTATGTGATGAGAGACGAATTGTACCTCGTTGACACGGAAATCCAAAACATTGAGGATATCGCCAAAACCGAGCGGCCCTTTATTCAGTTTAAAAGCGACAGCACCTACTACCAGGAAATTCAGCATTGGTGGCATCAAAAATTTAAAACATCACCGAAGCAGACGATCATTGTCGATCAAATTGAAACCTGTAAACAAATGGCTTTTCACGGAATCGGCTATGCGATCCTTCCTTCCGTAACACTTGTTGGCAGCGGAAGCCATGTTCATAAAATGCCATTGCTTGACTCGAAGGGACAGGCTATCGGAAGGGATACGTGGCTGTTGGGATATGAACCGGCATTTCAGCTTAAACAAGTTCAGGCGTTTTTAGAGGTTGTCAAAGCTTGTTCATCAATGGAATAAACCATCAAAAAGGCAGTGCTTCCTTAAGGAAGGCTGCCTTTTTGATATCTTTTGTTGACATTGATAATCATTATCATTTAAAGTGTATCTATATAATAATGAAAATCATTATCAATTACTCTGAGGTGGTTCAGTTGTCTAAAGCATTGATTGCATTCGCCAGTATGTCTGGCAATACAGAAGATATCGCGATGATCATCCGGGATGTGTTCACAGAGCATTCCCTTGACGTCTCCTGTCAGGAGATGGATGATGTCGACATCGATTCACTGCCTGAATTTGATTACATTTTAATCGGCTCATACACATGGGGGGACGGTGATCTTCCTTATGAGGCCGAAGCGTTTTATGAAGAGGTCTCAGCCATGGACTTAAAAGGGAAAAAAGCGGCCTGCTTTGGTTCAGGGGACTATGCATATCCGCAGTTCTGCGAGGCGGTAAACACATTTTACAGCATGCTTGAACAGACGGGAGCCGACCTTTTTGCCGAAACCTTAAAATGTGAGCTGGCCCCTGAAACAGCTGAAGACAAAGAGTGCTGCAGAGAATTTGCAGCAGGCTTTATCAGATGGGCGGAACATCAAAAGCGGCAGGCTGAGCCACATGTTTCATAAAGGGGCTACAGCCGTCGCATCCGCAAAACATTCGGGCTATTTTGTCGCCATTAAACGGGAAGGGATTTTTCATTATTCTTTTGAACACGGCTGGAAAAAGCTTTTTCCTTTGAAACGCAAAATCTGTTCGATCACCTATATCGGCGATTATTTGTTTGGTGTTGGGGAATCCGGCACTATTATCAGATCGTCTGACCAGGGGCTGACATGGTCTTTGTCGAGTTTTCCGACAAACGCAACGATATGGTCCATTACAGGGCGGAATGACGGATTTGTGTGTGCTCACGGCAAACATTGCATCTACATATCCGATGATTTCGGAGTGTCCTGGAAGATCGTCAAGCCGTTTTCAGAATTGTATAATCCGCCGGTGATCCGTTCGCTTTGTCTCCATGAAAACCGTCTGTTCATCGGCACGAGAATCCATGAGCTTCACGGCGGTGTATGGGCCTATGATTTCAATCAAGACACCGCTTTTCTAGTGAAAAAGGAAGCGGAGCGGATGACTGCATCCATGATCGCCATCGGCGGAAAATGGCTGGTTTGTGCGATGGGATCAAAAAAAGGAAAGCATGGAGCTGTCGACATGCTCAATATCCACACACATGAGGAGATACGCATCAGACCGGACATCGATGATAAAGAAGAAACCTTTCTTGATGTATCGGAGGACAACGGGATCATTTATGTCACATCAGCCCAGGATCGGGACGGATTCTCAAGAATCTATCAGCTTGACTTTTTTGAAAAAGAGCTGAAATGGTTTGACACCATTAAAGGGCACGGCTTCAGAGTGGCCAATCAGAAGGAAAATTTCTTTTGCGCGGGACTCTATGAATGCAAATTTGTCAGACCGTATGAGGAGCCTCAAGCAGCTCACTGAACTTACATTGTGTTTAGGAGGAATCATCACCATGGGGAAAGTTTTACTTGTTTATGCAAGCATGTCCGGAAACACGGAAGCGATGGCGGATTTAATTGAGAAAGGCCTTTTGGAAGGAAAGGCCGATGTTGACCGCCATGAAGCAATGGATATTGACGCGGCGCTTTTTAATGACTATGAGCATATGATTTTCGGCGCCTATACTTGGGGGGACGGAGAGCTCCCAGATGAGTTTTTGGATATATATGAAGATATGGAAGGCCTGGACTTCAGCGGCAAGACGTTTGCCGTGTTCGGGTCGGGTGATACATCCTACGAACATTTTTGCGGGGCGGTCGACATCCTTGAAGAAAAAATCAAGGAGCTTGGCGGAGAAATCGTGATTCCGTCTGTCAAAATCGAGATGAACCCGGAGGGCGAAGAAGAAAATCAGCTGCTGGATTTCGGCAGGGAATTTGCAAAAAAGTGCGAGGTGCCGGCTTGATAAGAGGCAAAAAGGAAACGGAGCCGCCGGTTCCTTTTTTTCTTGTTTTTACACCTTTCCTTTGATACAGTAATGAGAGAAAAAAAGAAGGAGGACTTACATAATGAAAATGATGGATGCAAATGAGATTATCTCATTTATTCAAAATAGTAAGAAATCAACACCTGTCAAAGTGTATGTGAAAGGCGATCTTGAAGGAATCGATTTCGGTGCTTCCGCACAAACTTTTATTACGGGAAACACGGGCGTTGTTTTCGGAGAATGGGACGAGATTCAAGCTGCGCTTGAAGCGAACAAAAGCAAAATCGAAGACCATGTCGTCGAAAACGACCGCCGCAATTCAGCGATTCCGATGCTTGATTTGAAAAACATCAAAGCGCGCATCGAGCCCGGCGCGATCATCCGCGATCAAGTGGAAATCGGCGACAATGCCGTGATCATGATGGGCGCTTCCATCAATATCGGATCTGTGATCGGCGAAGGCACGATGATCGATATGAACGTCGTGCTCGGGGGACGAGCCACTGTCGGCAAAAACTGCCACATCGGAGCCGGGGCTGTGCTTGCCGGTGTAATCGAGCCTCCTTCCGCAAAGCCTGTCGTCATTGAAGATGACGTAGTCATCGGCGCAAACGCGGTTGTCCTTGAAGGTGTGACAGTCGGAAAAGGCGCGGTGGTCGCTGCCGGCGCGATCGTTGTCGAAGATGTTGCGCCGTACACGGTAGTCGCTGGAACACCTGCGAAAAAAATCAAAGATATCGACGAAAAAACAAAAGGCAAAACAGAAATTAAACAGGAATTGCGCCAGCTTTAATCAGCGGCATCAAAAAGTGCGTGGATTGAAAATCCACGCCTTTTCGTATAGGCGGGAGGTTAAGAAAATGAAATTGGAGCAGCTATCAGCCATTCGCAGAGATTTGCATCAAATTCCGGAACTCGGATTTCAGGAATATAAAACACAGGCCTACCTTCTGAACCTTTTGCAAAAGTATCCCGAGAACAGGCTTGAGATTGAAAAGTGGAAGACCGGCTTGTTTGTGAAGATTAAAGGAACCGCGCCTGACAAGATTTTAGCGTACAGAGCGGATATGGACGGGCTTTCTATCGAAGAAGACACGGGATATTCCTTCGCTTCCGTTCATCCGCAAAACATGCATGCGTGCGGACATGATTTCCATATGACGATAGCGCTTGGCATCATCGATCACTTCGTCCATCATCCGGTCAAACAGGATCTTCTGTTTTTGTTTCAGCCGGCCGAGGAAGGTCCCGGGGGAGCGGAGCCGATGCTTGAAAGCGATCCGTTTAAAAAGTGGGCGCCGAGCATGATAACGGCGCTGCATATCGCACCTGAGCTTCCTGTCGGAACGATCGGGACAAAAAGCGGGCTTCTGTTTGCCAATACGTCAGAGCTTGTCATCGAGCTTGAAGGAAAGGGCGGGCATGCGGCATATCCGCATCTTGCCGAGGATATGGTGGTGGCCGCCAGTTCGCTTGTCACGCAAATGCAGTCGATCGTCGCCAGAAACGTGGACCCGTTGGACAGTGCGGTGATCACCATCGGGACGATCACGGGAGGATCTGCGCAAAACATCATCGCCCAAAAAGCAAAGCTTGAAGGTACGATCCGGACGCTTTCACCCGCATCAATGGATGAGGTGAAAAGAAGGATCGAAGCGATGGTAAAAGGTCTGGAGACTGCCTACCATTGCAAAGGAAAAGTCAGCTATCCCGCGGCATATCATCAGGTTTATAATTCAAGCGAACTGGTCGAAGACTTCATGCAGTTTGTTTCAGAAAACGGACTGGCTGAAGTGATCCGTTCCAAAGAAGCGATGACGGGCGAAGATTTTGGCTATATGCTGAAAAAATATCCGGGCTTTATGTTTTGGCTCGGTGTCGATTCTCCGTACGGGCTTCATCATGCCAAACTCCAACCGAAAGAAGAAGCCCTTGAGACAGCCGTCCGCGTGATGACCGCTTATTTCTCAGCACGCGCCAATTAGATGCACAAACTGGTATAAAATCCAGGCAAATGTGGCATCTTAAATGATGGAGGTGTTTCTTCATGTCGAAAAAAATCGGAATCGAACAATCTCTTTCAGATGTTGAGGCTGCATTAAAGGAAAAAGGGTATGAGGTTGTCTTGATGAAAACCGAAGATGATGCTAAAGGCTGCGACTGCTGTGTTGTCACAGGCCTTGATCACGACATGCTCGGGATCTCGGATACGATGACCGGGGCATCCGTCATTCAGGCCACCGGTTTGACAGCCGATGAAATTTGTCAGCAGGTTGAGCAAAAACTACATTAATCAGGGATAAAACCGAAGTTCAAGCTTCGGTTTTAACTTGTTCACGTGCAGAAGCTAATGATTTGTTTCCTTTCCTGAGGCGTGGTACACTCTTTTTAGAAAATGAAATGTCAAGATCTAGCAAAAAAGATGCCACTAATTTAAATTCATTATCAATTAATATTGACTAAAAAAACGACAACCATTATAATTAAATATGTGATGTTATTAACTAAGTGAGAATTTTTAATTTGGATTCTCATTTTGATATGGGTAGCAGAACCCAAAAATATTATTGGAGGGATACATAAAATGGCAGAACGCATGGTAGGAAAACAAGCGCCTCGTTTTGAAATGGAAGCTGTGCTTCCAAACAAAGAATTCGGTAAAGTTAGCTTGGAAGAAAACATGAAAAATGACAAATGGACTGTGCTTTTCTTCTATCCGATGGACTTTACTTTCGTGTGTCCGACAGAAATCACAGCGATGAGCGACCGCTATGACGAGTTTGAAGACCTTGATGCGGAAGTGATCGGCGTATCAACCGACACAATCCACACTCACCTTGCCTGGATCAACACAGACCGCAAAGAAAACGGTCTTGGCCAGCTGAAATATCCGCTTGCAGCCGACACAAACCATGAAGTTTCCCGTGAATACGGTGTGCTGATCGAGGAAGAAGGCGTCGCTCTCCGCGGATTGTTCATCATTAACCCGGAAGGCGAAATGCAATATCAAACTGTTTTCCATAACAACATTGGCCGCGATGTTGATGAAACATTGCGCGTTCTGCAGGCGCTGCAAACAGGCGGACTTTGCCCTGCAAACTGGAAACCTGGTCAAGCAACGCTTTAATTTCGTCTCTTATAGATGAAACGAGATTGGAAAGGTCTAACATTTGTTAGGCCTTTTTCATCGACTACAATCACAATGGAGGAAAAAACATGAAACTACGTCAGCCTATGCCAGAGCTCACTGGCGCAAAGGAATGGTTAAACGGAGAAGTGACAAAGGAACAGCTGATCGGCGAAAAGCCGACATTGATCCATTTTTGGTCAATCAGCTGCCACCTGTGCAAAGAGGCGATGCCGCAAGTCAACGAATTCCGCGACAGATATAGTGATAAACTGAACGTTGTCGCCGTTCATATGCCGCGTTCAGAAGATGACCTGGACATCAACAAAATTAAAGAGGTAGCGGCTGAGCACGATATTACACAGCCGATTTTTGTTGACAGCGAACATAAATTAACGGATGCTTTTGAAAATGAATATGTCCCTGCTTATTATGTATTTGACAAGACCGGCCAGCTTCGCCATTTTCAAGCCGGAGGCAGCGGAATGAAAATGCTCGAAAAACGCGTCAACCGCGTTCTTTCTGAAACAGAACAATCTGCCGAATGAGATCAAAAGCCCCTTTGCCGGGGGTTTTTTATTTAGCAGGGCGGCCCTTTCAAAAAAAAAATCAAAAAAATTTCCGCTTTCCGCCCCTCTCTATAAATAGACCATAAGACACTGTTTCTTTCTTAGGATAAGCCTAACGTCCCGCTTTTCACTAAAAAGAATTCCGGCGCGCTTTCCCGCATAAATATACCCTGTTTCGACAGAGGAAATCTGCCAATTTTGAATATTCTGGATTTATAAGCCGGAATGATCAGCGATTTCTCACACTTTCCATTAATGTTGGGCAAAACCTTCAACCTTTAAATTATGTTCTTGTAAAAAGTATTTTTCTAGGTTTCTTCATTATTTACCATAATTCGACACAAGGTGTAGAGTAGGTCAAAATGCTTCAAAAACTCCCGCGGCTCTAACTTTTGTGGAAATTTAGTTCTATTTTCTTAACGGGAAATAGCAGTAGAAAAACGAAAAAATAATTGATAAAATTAGTTTGGTAATCTAATATTTTTATTAGAAGGTTTATTTATTCTGATAGGAGGGTATAAACGGTATGTTTAACGAGAGGGAAGCATTGCGTTTAAGATTAGAGCAGCTGAATGAGGCTGAGATTAAGGTCATTAGGGAGTATCAAATCGAGCGTGATAATATTTATGCCAAGCTGCGCGAATTGGATCGCCCATCCAGCTTTAACGATACAAAAAAAGATTTTCGAACAGAGCGAAAAAGCGAATCACTCCCGGTTTTAGCTGAATTGGCTGCACAAGAGATGAAAAGCTACCAGCAGCAACAGCAGCCCCATACATCTCAAAAAAACCAGCAGCAGACTTCTCCGCAAGCCTCCGCACTGCCTGCCGGAATTCCAGACGGAACGACAAGGCGCAGAAGGGGAACAGCCCGTCCGGGGTCAAAGGCTGCAAAACTGCGTGAAGCGGCGATTAAAACATTAAAACGCCACAATGCGGCAATCAAAAGCTCCGAACTTCAAAAAGAAATTGAAAAAGAAAGCGGACTTGAGATCCCGAATATGACAACCTTCATGCAAAGCTTGATCAAGATGTACCCGGAAGTCAAAAAACCATACCGCGGACAATATATACTAGAGGGCGAAATCTCTACCGAGACTGAGACTGAACAGCAATAGATTTAATCCTTGCTTTTTCCAGATAGCGCTTGCATTTTCAAAAAAAAACGGCGGTCGATTGTCGATCCGCCGTCTGACCAAACTGCTTGAGAAAACGTCTCAAGCAGTTTTTTTGTAAAAACCATTTTTTTACTTAAAGTGGTATTTAATTTAATGGTTTTGATTCTTTGTCTTTTCTGCTGATTTTGTAGACCCAATTTTGCGGGGAACTTTCCTCTTTCGTCTGGTTTTTCCACTCTTCGATTTTTTGCTCCATTTTAGCGTCATTGGCTTGAATGAGGCTCAGCTGTTTTTGCAGCATGTCAACTTGCTCTGTTACCGATTGCAGGACCGTCTCCACCTGTTCTGAACGTGCGAATACATCACTCACTTTGTCTTTTTCAAGCGCTTGCTCCGTTTCCCGGAAGGTGTCAATATCAGCAAAATGAGAAGCAATCCACTTATCGCTTTCATCAAGCTGCCTTTTGTAGGAAAGAATCGTTTCGTAAAACAATGCTTCTTTCGTTTTTTCGGCTTCCAACAGACGCTTTTTCGTTGCTGCCACCCGTTCTTTTAATAAAGCCACATCGGATTCAATCTCCTTCAGCTGCAGGTTTTTAGCATGAAGTTCATCTTTCAGTCTGCTATTTTCTTCAGCGATATTTTTCAAGTTGATTTCGGTTGTTTCCCTGAGCTTTCTTTCTTTTTCTACATTGAGTTTCTCGTTTTCTATTTGTTTATGTAAGCCTTTTTTCTCCGCTTCGGATTTGATTTTTGCCAAGTGAAGGCGGTGTTTTTCTTCGATTTCTTGTTTCCGCTTAAACGTTTCTGTTTGAAGAAGCTCATGGAGCACAACGATTTTATTCAATAATTCGCTCTTGATGCGGCTGAGTGCATCCCCCGACTCTTCCTCCCGGTTGGCTGAAACCCGTTTAAGCTCCAGTGTCAGCTGCTGCAGTTTCTCCTTCATTGCGGCATTTTCCTGATTGAGCTTATGGTTTTTTTGGTGAAAATAGCTTGCTTCAAGCTCGTGAATCAATTGATGGCACCTGGCCAGCTCCGCTTTTAAAAAGAGATTTTCCTGTGATAAATCATGAAAGTAAGGCAGTGAACCCGGTGTTTTTTTCATGGTGATTTTAGCCTCCTAAAAATGTTACAACTACAATATGCAAAAGCCGGACCGATCATGTCTCCCCAAAAAATCCGTTTTGTAAACTTGTTCGTCTTTCCGCACTTTTGCTATGCTTTTGAAGAGGGTTGTTGCTTTGAAAAAGAAAGGCTGTGAAAGAAATGAAGCCCGTTTATGTTGTTTTATCAGGCGGATTATCACGCCGGTTTGGAGAACCGAAGGCGTTTGCAATGTGGAAAAATAAGCCTCTTTATCAATGGTGCAAACAGGCAGTTGGCGGTGAAGCGCTGATATTGAGCCATCCCGGCCTGACCGAACGGTTCAAGTCGTACGGAGAAAAAACAGTATGGGAAGATATAGAGCCTTTCAGAGGGAAAGGCCCGCTCGCCGGCATATATACGGCGATGGAGCATGAGGAAGGGGACATATATGTTGTGTTGGCCTGTGACACACCCCTTATCCGCCACGCGACAATCAAGGCTTTAACCGAACAGCTGACGCCTGAGAGCGACGCCGTTGTCGCGGTTGCAGACGGAAGGGCGCAGCCGCTTGCGGCCGTCTACCACAAACGGATCAAACACATCATATATGAACAGCTTCTGCAAGATGAGCTGAAGATCAAGAGCTTCCTCGACCGCATTCGTGTCAAGTATATTGAAGCACAAGCGATCGGCGCAGAATCTTGGGAATTTCTAAATGTCAATAAAAAGTCGGATTTAAAAAAGATAGAAGCGTTTTTTCCGGAATGAAATGTTTTATCATAGATTGCAGGCGTTTTTAAAGGCTGCGGGAAAGGATGTTCGCGGCAAAACATGATATGATACTAGAAAAGGAAGTAAAGGAGTTTATCCTGATGCATGAACGGTATTCGAGGCAAATCAGATATCAAAACATCGGCCAAGCGGGGCAGGATCAGATAAGGAAAAGCCATGTTTTGATTGTCGGAGCCGGAGCGCTCGGCACAGCAGCTGCCGAAGGGCTTACCCGGGCGGGTGTCGGCGCGTTGTCCATCATCGATCGCGATTATGTCGAATGGAGCAACCTGCAAAGACAGTCGCTCTATGCTGAACAAGACGCGGAAAAACGGCTGCCTAAAGCGATTGCGGCGAAAAAGAGGCTTTCAAAAATAAATCGAGATGTCAGGCTTTATACATATGTTGCAGACGGCAACCCCGAGACGCTGAAGCCGCTTATTGAAGAGGCCGATGCCGTCATTGATGCAACAGACAATTTTGAGACGCGCATGGTCATTAATGACTTGGCACAGTTGACGGACACGCCGTGGGTTTACGGGGCCTGTGTCGGCAGTCAGGGCATGTACATGACGATCGTTCCGAAAAGCACGCCATGTCTTGCCTGTTTGTTCGGGGAAATACCGATTGGGGGAGCGACATGCGATACGTCGGGCATTATTTCCCCTGCCGTGCAAATGGTGTCGGCCTTTCAGCAGGCTGAAGTATTAAAGATGTTGACGGGTCGCCATGAAGCTCTCCAAACTAATTTTGTCACGTTCGATTTATGGGCAAACACTCATTTTAAGATGAAGATAGACAGGAATGAGGAATGCCCGTCATGCGGCAAAACGCCGGATTATCCCTTTATTCAGGACGCCAGCCAAAAGAAAGCGGCTGTGCTTTGCGGAAGGGAAACCGTCCAGATTCGCAGCGACATGCTGAAGCGTATTCCGAAGCAGGAGCTTAAAGAAAGACTTGCCGGGATCGGAAAGGTTGAGGCGAATGACTATCTGCTTCATGTCGCATATGAAGCGTTTCGGATCGTCATTTTTCACGATGGAAGGGCTCTGGTTCACGGCACAAACGATATTAAAGAAGCCAACTCAGTATTGGCGCGAGTCATCGGAATGTAGAAACAGGAGGTCTTTTGAATGTTGGAAAAAAGAAAACCGATCGCCGTCTATGAAGCTGCACAGCTTGTCTCACAGTTTCAAAAACAGGGGGAAACGGAGTGGGTTCACCTTGAAGAAAGCCTGCATCGATATTTAGCTGAAGATGTATTGGCCGACCACCATGTCCCGGCATTTGACCGTTCGCCATACGACGGTTTTGCCGTCCGTGCGGCCGATACTGCCGGCGCTGCCAGGGAACATCCGCTCAAATTTGAAGTCATTGATCATATCGGAGCAGGGGCAGTGTCTGAAAAGAAACTCGGTCCTTTTCAAGCCGTCAGAATTATGACGGGAGCGCAGATCCCAAAAGGTGCGGATGCGGTTGTCATGCTCGAGCTGACGAAGGCATATACAGAAGGCGGCAGGAACTACATGGAGCTGAAGCGTTCATTTAAGCCTGGGGACAACATTTCAAAAATGGGAGAAGACGCGGAAAAAGGCTCTGTTCTTTTAACGAAAGGAACGCGGATTACATCGGGGGTTGTCGCTTTGCTTGCGACGTTTGGATATGCCTGTGTTCCCGTGATCAAGAAGCCTGTGGTCGGCATTATCGCCACTGGAACAGAGCTCTTGAACGTCAGCGATCCCCTCGTTCCCGGAAAAATCCGCAACAGCAACGCGAGCATGGTCGCTGCTCAAGTGGAAGAAGCGGGAGGGCGGCCGCTTTATTTCGGAAAGATCTCAGATCATTTTGATGAAAGCTTTGAAGCCGTTGAAAACGCTTTGGATAAGGTTGATTTTCTGGTGACAACCGGCGGAGTATCCGTTGGTGATTTTGATTTTCTGCCGGCCATTTATGAGAAGCTCGGCGCTAAAGTGCTGTTCAATAAAGTGGCGATGCGCCCCGGGAGCGTCACGACAGTCGCCCAATTAAACGGAAAATTGCTTTTTGGGCTGTCAGGAAATCCGTCCGCCTGCTTCGTCGGTTTTGAGCTGTTTGTGAAGCCATCCATAAAAACCACGCTGCTTGATCCGAAACCGTATCCTTTGTGTGCAGAAGCGGTTCTGACCAAAGATTTTCCGAAACCGAATCCGTTTGCAAGGTTTGTACGTTCTGTTGTCTCCATCAAAGAAGGGACACTTCACGCCGAACCGGTCGGCCTCGATAAATCGGGTGCTGTCACATCGCTAGCTGATGCCAATGCCCTCCTGGTCTTGCCAGGAGGAACAAGAGGCTATGAAGCGGGAATGCGGGCACATGTGCTTTTATTTCGCGATGAGAACGGAAGTGACCAGCTATGGCCGCACATTTTCCAATCCTCCAGATCGTAGGGTATCAAAACAGCGGGAAAACGTCGTTTGTGGAAATGCTTGCTGACAAGCTTGAACATTCCGGTGTGAAGGTCGGCTGCCTGAAACACCACGGTCATGGAGGTGAACCGGAAGCTTTGACAGAGGGAAAGGATTCCGACCGGTTTTGGCGCGCCGGTGCAGCGGTTTCCGGTGTTGAAGGCGCGGGGGTGCTTCAGCTTAGCGCCCGAGGTGATTGGACGCTGGAGAAGCTGATTGCACTATACAGCCTCATGCCGATTGACTGCCTGCTGATCGAAGGGTTTAAACAAGCGGCCTTCCCAAAAGTAGTCATGGTCAGAAATGAAGCAGACGGCCATCTGCTTGAACAATTGTCGGGCACCATCGCCGTCATTTACCGGGACAGTCAGCCGCGTGAAGTGCCGAACGGTGTACCATCCTTTCATATTGCGGATCCCGGTGCAATGTCGTATATATTAAACCACTTAAAGGAGGAAGGCGTTTGTCTGAACGATTCGTCATCACCCAAGAACCGATTGTGATCGAAGATGTCGTCAAAAAAGTCGAGAAAAGAGAAGCCGGAGCTATTACGACATTTATCGGTACAGTCAGAGAATGGACAAAAGGAAAGAGGACGCTCTATCTGGAATATGAGGCCTATGTTCCGATGGCAGTCAGCATGCTCGCTCAAATAGGAGAAGAAATCAAGCAAAAATGGCCGGGGGCAGAGGCAGCCATTACCCACCGGATCGGAAGGCTGGAAATATCGGAAGCTGCTGTTGTCATCGCGGTTTCTTCCCCTCACCGGAAAGCGGCCTATGAAGCGAACGAATATGCGATTGAAAGAATCAAGCAAATCGTGCCAATATGGAAAAAAGAGCATTGGGAAAACGGTGAATCCTGGATCGGCGACCAGCTTGAAACAACTGCATACCCGGAGGGAAAACCAGACATTGAAGCTGCTGCTTCAAACGATAAAAGAGGTGCTGAACATGATTAAAATATTGCTGTTTGCCCACCTTGCGGAACAGGCGGGCGCACAAAGCATTGATCTGGACGCAGAGGAAACAACGACAGACCGAATCAGGCAGTTTTTGAAGGAAACATACAGCCTCAGAGGAACAGACCGGGCGATGATCGCTGTCAATGAGGTGTATACAAGGGGCAACAGTGAAGTGAAATCAGGTGACACAGTTGCTTTCATACCCCCGGTCAGCGGAGGGTGAAACAGCCGGCAGCCGGTTATAGCTTGTTCTATAACCGGCTGCCGTTTTTGTCTGAGTTGTTTCCGAGATAGAGAAAACACCCGCGCCTTTCTTTTGAAATGTTTGGTTCTAATTTTTGAATGAGCTCATAAAGCTCACTAATACGGTGAACGTTGAAGTTGGTTCTTTCCTTGAGCTTCATCTTCAGTTCTTTCGTTGTGACAATTTTTCCTTTTTGCTGTTTAATAATGTCTACGCAATGTGCAGCATAATACTCTTTATTGGAACGTCTATGTCGCTGGATCTGCCTGTCGAGTTCTCCCAATCTTTCATAGATCCCTTCACGCTCTTTCCTGATGTCTTTCCAGATTTTCTGTTCCAATTCACCTAAGAGGAGAAGCCGTTTTTTCAAAGCCTCTCTTTTCGACATTGCAATCAACTCCGTCATTCATAATTTGATAACATTTTCTATTATTTTACATCAAATTCCTTCATTCATCAAAAAATTTCCTTTATATAAGCTTCATATTTTTTAAGATGTCAAGAGAGGTAAATTTCAAACGTGAGAGGTGCAAAGTCTCCATAATAAGTCTGAATTTTTTAAAATCGGTGGAATTTTATTTCGGAAATCGATATATTAAATGATGTGTCCTAGTTTTACATGAATTGGAAAGGTGCTGGTGCGAATGGAGTCTCTTAAAAAACTGAAATCCTTTTATTGGCCTTATAAAAAAATGTTTGTGCTGTCGCTCGTTTCAATGCTTTTAATGACCGCGATCACTGTGATTTATCCGATTATGCTGCAGCTGACGATTGATGAAGTGATACTCGGCGGCGAATACGGCTTGGTCATGTGGATTAGCTTAGGATTTATCGCAGTCATGACGGTTAAGGGGGCAGCTACTTTTTTTCATCAATATCTCGGTGATATGTTCGGCATCCGCTCGGTCTACAGCTTGAGAAAAGAGCTGTATGCGAAGCTGCAGCGCCTCTCGTTTAAATATTATGACAGCGCAAAAACAGGGGATCTCATGTCGCGGTTGACCGCAGATGTCGAAGGAATCAGATTCTTTTTATCTTTCGGCTTTGCAGAAGCGATTCGCTTCATCCTGCTTGTCAGCTTGAGCCTTTCTGTTATGTTTTCTTATTCTGTGCCCCTTACGCTCGTAACAATCGCATCGCTGCCGTTTCTCGGCGCTGCGGTTTACCGGTTTGATCAAAAAGTGCATCCTGCTTTTCGAAAAATTAGAAAATCATTCGCCCGTTTAAACACAAAAGTTCAGGAAAACATCAGCGGAATCAACACCGTCAAATCCCTATCAAAAGAAGACTTTGAAATTCAGAATTTCACTCATTCAAACGAACACTTTCGAACGAAAAATTTACATGCTTCATATATCATGTCAAAGTTCTTCCCTTTGATGGAGTTTATCGGCAATATCTGTCTGGTTGCTCTGTTGTCGTTCGGCGGCTGGCTTGTCATTCAAAATCGGTTAAACCCGGGGGAGCTCGTCGCTTTTTTCAGTCTTGTTAATTATATGATGTGGCCGATTATGAACCTTGGATATGTGATCAACTTGTTTTCACAAGCAAAAGCGTCAGCAGAACGCTTGTTGGAAATTCTTGACGAAGACGAGGAAATCACCGACCGAGGCCAACCGGAACAAAGCGGACGGCTGAATGGGGATGTCGTATTCAGCAATGTATCCCTTCGATATACAAAGGATAACGCGGAAGCTTTGCATGACGTTTCCTTCCAAGCTCCCCGCGGGAAAACGATTGGTTTAATCGGGGCGACGGGCTCCGGGAAAAGCAGCATTATTCAATTGTTGAGCCGTTTTTACGAACCGACAGCGGGAATGATCACGATTGATGACAAGCCGCTTTCCAGCTATTCATTAAAGATGCTGCGCTCCAATATCGGTATCGTGCCTCAGGAATCGTTTTTGTTTTCATCCACCATCCGCTCGAATATTGCATATGGAAAACCGGATGCCTCGATGGATGACATCATTGAAAGCGCGAAAAGGGCGCAGGCCCACGACTTTATTATGGAGCTTCCAGACCGATATGAGACGATGCTCGGCGAGAGGGGGCTCGGGCTTTCGGGAGGCCAAAAACAGCGGATTGCAATCGCGCGGGCGATTTGCCTCAATCCGAGCATTCTGATTTTGGATGATTCGACAAGCGCCGTCGATATGGAGACCGAACACCGCATCCAGCTTGCGCTCAAGGAAGTCATGCGGGATCGGACGACTTTCATTATCGCCCACAGAATCTCGTCTTTGAAACATGCCGACGAAATTCTCGTTTTGGACGGCGGCAAGGTAAAAGAAAGGGGAACACATCAAGAGTTAATCGAGAAAAACGGTTTGTATAAACGGATTTTTGATTTGCAGTACAAAGACCAGCAATTGCTGAATGAACCGCATTTTGCAGGATAGGGGGCTGTTGTCATGGAACAGGAAGCCAAAAAACAAACATTGATGAACCGGTTTTTTTACACCTCAGACCAAATCATTGAAAAGCCGTTTAACTGGGCGCAAATGTGGCGGCTGCTCAAATATTTAAAGCCGTATCGGAAAAATTTGCTGCCGCTGTCCTTTTTAACGGTGATCATCGGTGCGGCCATCCGGCTGACGGTGCCGATATTGATCGGGGTGTATGCGCTTGATCAAGCCATCGCGGGAAAAGATATGAACCTTTTGGTCACATTAATCATCGTGATCAGCATCATGTATTTGGCAAATTACATTGCGAACGTCTTGAGGATCCGCTGGATGAACAAGCTTGGACAGCATGTGATCTACGATTTAAGGCAGCATTTGTTTACGCATGTCCAGCGCCTGTCACACCGGTTTTTTGACGAACGTTCGGCGGGTTCGATTCTCGTCCGCATTATGAATGATATCAATTCTCTGCAGGAGCTGTTTACGAGCGGAGTCATCAATTTGCTGATGGATATCCTTTTGCTTTTGGGGATTATTGTGATTCTGTTTTCGCTCAGCCCGGAATTGACCATCGCGATCATGGTCACATTGCCTGTCATGTTCTTTATTTCTACCAATCTTCGAAGAAAAATCCGCCGTTCATGGCAAAAAGTCCGTCTGAAGCAGTCGAAACTGAACTCCCATTTGAATGAAAGCATTCAGGGCATAAGGGTGACGCAAGCGTTTACCCAGGAAAAAGAAAACATGATGTATTTTGCAGGTGTCAATGGCGAGAACTATGAAGCGTGGAAAGAAGCGACGAAAAAAAATGCGACATTTCGTCCGCTGGTGGAAATGACAAACGCTGTCGGCACAGCCATTTTAATATGGTACGGCTCTACATTGATCATCAATGAGACGATCACGATCGGTGTTTTTGTATCCTTCGCTTTTTACCTCGGGATGTTTTGGGAGCCGATTTCAAGGCTTGGCCAGGTCTATAATCAGCTCCTGATGGGGATGGCTTCATCTGAACGAATCTTTGAATTTCTTGATGAAAAGCCGGTTGTTGCCGATAAAGAAAATGCGGTCAACATCAAAGAATTAAAAGGCTGGATTGAATTTGACGAGGTTGAATTTTCTTACGACGGGAAGCGGAAAGCGCTCAACAAGGTTTCGTTTGAGGTTCCGGCGGGGACATCGCTTGCGCTTGTCGGACATACGGGATCCGGCAAGACGACGATTGCGAGCCTGATCAGCCGCTTTTATGACGCGACAGGCGGAACGGTGAAAGTCGACGGAATTCCGATTACCGATATCTCGCTTGCCGATCTCCGTTCGCAAATCAGCATCGTCCTTCAGGATACATTTATTTTCTCAGGAACGATTTTGGAAAATATCCGCTTCGGGCGCCCGAACGCAACAGATGAAGAAGTCGTCGCAGCGGCTAAAGCCGTCGGTGCCGATTCTTTCATTTCAGCGCTCCCGAACGGCTATGCCACAGAGGTGGAGGAGCGCGGCAACATTTTATCAGCGGGGGAACGCCAGCTGATTTCGTTTGCAAGGGCGCTGTTGGCTGATCCGCGCATTCTGATCCTTGACGAAGCAACGGCAAGCATTGACACGGAGACGGAAGTCAAGATTCAGACTGCGCTTAAAACACTGCTTCACGGCCGCACGGCCATTATGATCGCCCACAGACTTTCGACGATTAGGGATGCCGATCAAATCATCGTCTTGGATCACGGCAAAAAGATGGAGGAAGGCAGTCATGTGCAGCTAATGGAGAAGCGCGGGATCTATTACGGCTTGATCAAGAAGCAGTCAAGCCGCTGATGAAAGCCGGATCATATTCGTGTAAGAAAATGAAACCTTTTATCTGAACGAATCGTATTGACAACCAGAACATATATTGGAGGTTTTTTAAACAATGGAAACAAATTTAGAAAAACATGCAGTCACAAAACCCTCTATATTTGGGGTGATGACAAGTCCAGGCGTGCAGTTTGAAAGAATCAGAGAAAAGCCCTCTATATGGGGGCCGCTGTTTTTGGTGCTCGTTTTAACTGTGATCGGCGCTGTATTAACGGCGTTTGGAATCAATTATGACGCCGTATTGAAAGAGACAGGATTACAGTCCGCTGACGAACTGCAAATCGCCAAGTCGCTTGCCATCGGATTGGCGATATTTGGCACAATTATTTTTGTGCTCGCGACGATTTTTATTGCACCGCTGATTTATTGGCTCTGTGTGAAAATATCCGGCGGGGAAACGACATATCCAAAAATGCTGTCGATGACCCTGTTCATGACATTCATTTCAAGCATCGGCACGCTGATCAACGGAATTTTCGTGTATGCTACCCATTCGTCCACAGCGTATAATGTGACATCGCTTGCGAGCCTGATTCCGGCTGATCAGCCTCTTGTCAATGTATTGAATCTTTTTGAGGTTTTCTCCATTTGGAGTTATGTTCTTTTAGCCATCGGTCTTGAAAAGGCGGGCGGGATTTCTAAAAAAGCGGCATGGATCAGCACGGCTGTCTTATTCGGCATTGTGCTGTTGTTCTCGTTTTTATCCGGATTGTTAGGTGCGGCAGGTGCGTAACAACATGAAAAAAATATGGATCGGAATTGGCATTGTCCTCATTATCGTTCTTTTTATCGGAATCAACTTGTACCGGTCCGCTGCTCAAACAGGAGGCAGCGCAATCACCGATGTGAAAGTCGGAAAACTGGAAGAAAAGGAAATAGCGGCAACCGTTATGGTTCCCGGAAAGCTAAAATTCAAAAACGAGCAATCTGTCTATTATGAATCAGAAAAAGGCGAGCTTGATAAGGTGGAAGTAAAACCGGGCGATAAAGTGAAAAAAGGGACGGTTTTACTCACCTATGCGAATGAACAGTTAAAGCTTGAACAAGAGAAAAATGAACTGGCTTTAGAAGCAAACCGCTTAAAAATCGAGCAAATCAGCGACAAGAAAAAGGCGTTAAACAACAAGGAAAAAGAGCTTCAGAAAGAACTTGGAGAACAAAAAGCACGCGAGCAAATTGAATCCGAGCGGTCGGAGCTTGACATGGAGGAAAAAACGGCGCAACTCGAACTCAAGCAATCGCTGCTTGAGGAAAAATCGCTTGAACATCAACTGGATCGTCTCGAAGTGAAAAGCGATATTGAAGGCACTGTCATTTCAGTCGACCAAAAAGCGGCATCTGCCAAATCCGATATTCAGGAACCGGTCATACATATTGGCGATACGGATCATCTCATCGTTGAAGGGATGCTGTCTGAATACGATACGTTGAAGGTGAAAAAAGGTCAAAAAGTAACATTGACATCAGACGTGATACAGGATTTAACATGGAAAGGCACCGTTTCATCGGTCGGGCTTGTCCCTGACCAGCAAGCCGAAACAGCAGCGGCGGCTGCATCAACCGCGGAGCAGGCCGTGCAGTATCCGCTCGAAGTCAAAATTGCCGGCAAGCTTCCACAGGGCAAGCCGGGATTCAAGCTGATCATGGACATTGAAACAGATAAGAGAAAAGCAAAGACACTGCCGCAGAAAGCTGTAAAAAAAGACGGCGACCAGTATTATGTCTATACAATAAGAGACGGCAAGGCAAACCGGGTTGATGTAAAGATCGGCGAAACGGCGGATGATCAGATGGAAATCAAGGAAGGCCTCTCAGGCGATGACCAGGTGATTTTAAATCCTTCAGACGATATAACCGACGGAACGGATGTGAAAGCTTAAATGATTCAGCTTTCCAAAGTGAAAAAAAGCTATCAGATCGGAAAAGAGACATTTGATGTCCTTCATTCCATTGATGTTGTGATTGAACGCGGCGAGTACCTGTCCATTATGGGGCCGTCCGGTTCCGGAAAATCAACGCTCATGAACATCATCGGCTGCCTTGACCGCCCGTCATCAGGCATCTATAAACTGGACGGCGAGGATGTTTCTTCATACAATGATAAGGAGCTGGCGGCGGTCAGAAATCAATCGATCGGCTTTGTGTTTCAACAGTTTCAGCTTTTGCCGAGACTGAACGCGAAAAAGAATGTCGAGCTTCCGATGATTTATGCAGGCATCGGCAAAAAAGAGCGGCAAGAACGGGCCGAACGGGCTTTGGAAAAGGTCGGGCTGAAAGACCGAATGCTGCATATGCCCAGCGAGCTTTCCGGCGGGCAAAAACAGCGGGTCGCCATCGCCCGCGCGATTGTCAATGAACCAAAGCTGATTTTGGCTGATGAACCAACCGGAGCATTAGATACGAAAACGAGCATTTCGATCATGGAGCAATTTTCCGAATTAAACGCTGAAGGGACAACCGTTCTGCTGGTCACTCATGAACCGGAAATTGCCGATTATACGAATCGTGTCATTATGGTGCGTGACGGTGAGATCGTTGCTTCTGAAAGGCAAAGGAGTGTGGGGGAATGAGCCTGTTGGAAAATCTGCGGATGGCTCTCAGCTCTGTTTTAGCCCATAAAATGCGGTCGATCTTAACGATGCTCGGCATCATCATCGGCGTCGGCTCAGTCATTGTCGTCGTGGCGGTAGGACAAGGCGGGGAGCAGATGCTCAAGCAGTCCATCAGCGGTCCCGGCAATACAGTCGAATTATTTTACTCTCCGAGTGAAGAAGAGCTTGCCAAAAATCCCAACGCCTATGAAGAAGCGAACTTTACCGAAGCTGATATTAACAGTTTGAAAGAAATCGAAGGTGTGAAGCAGGTCGTCGCTTCGACAACGGAAAATATGACGGCCCGGTACCGAAAAGAGGAAACCGATTCATCAATTATCGGCATCAACAGCGGCTATATGAGTGTCAATTCATTACATATAAAAGAAGGCAGAGGCTTCACTGAAAATGATTTTCTGTCCGGAAAAAGAGCGGGGGTCATTTCCGAAAAATTCTCTGAAGAGCTATTTGACAAAAAATCACCGCTCGGCCAAGTTGTATGGGTCAACGGACAGCCGGTCGAAGTCATCGGCATCCTCGAAAAAGAAACCGGTCTGCTTTCGCTTGAGCAAAGTGAAATGTATCTGCCATTTACGATGATGAGATCGTCTTTTGGCAGCAGCAACTACAGCACGGTCTCCCTTCAGGTTGAATCGGCCGATGATATGAAGGCGGTAGGGCAAGAGGCTGCTCAACTGATGAATGATCATCATGACACCGAAGATTCTTATCAGGTGATGAACATGGAGGAAATTGCAAAAGGCATCGGCCAAGTCACAACGATTATGACGATGATCATCGGTTCCATTGCCGGCATTTCTCTATTGGTCGGCGGAATCGGCGTCATGAATATCATGCTTGTCTCTGTGACCGAACGCACAAGAGAAATCGGGATCAGAAAATCGCTGGGGGCTACGCGGGGGCAGATTTTATTGCAATTTTTAATTGAGTCCGTCGTTTTGACACTGATTGGCGGTCTTATCGGAATCGGGCTCGGGTACGGCGGAGCATCGCTTGTGTCTGTCATAGCCGGGTGGCCGTCGCTTGTATCCTGGCAGGTTGTCATTGGCGGGGTCTTATTCAGCATGGTGATCGGAGTCATTTTCGGCATGCTTCCGGCCAACAAAGCGGCCCGCTTGGATCCGATCGATGCATTGCGCTATGAATAGATTTGTCATTTGCAAAAATGTTTGGCTGGGATGCTGTGAACCCAAGGTCATGTGGTGGTTTCAATCTAAAGACCGATTTGATATCGGTCTTTTTTATTTACTTCCTTTCCAGTTTGGTAAAAATTTAAGCTAATTTTAATCAACCTTAAGTATGCGAAATGGTAAACTTGACATTGTGTAATTTTGAAAAAATGGAGGAATTTAAAAAGTGGAAGCAAATGTAGAAACAGTACAGAAACAAAAAAAGCCGTCACTGCTCGGCATCATCATAAGCCCTGTCCGGCAGTTTGAGAGGATGAGAGAAAGACCAGCCATTTGGCTGGCGCTGATCATTTCGCTGGCATTATCAGCCTTTTCTGTTTACTTGAGCTATTGGAAACTGAATGAGGAGTTGCTTTTTGAATTTAATCCTGGAATGTTGGCTGCTCGCGATATTTTTCGATCGATCATCTTCTATGTCCTCAGCGGATTGGTATTGTGGCTGATCGCCAAAATCGGCGGCGGAAAAACCAATTTTGCCTGCATGGTCTCATTGTCTGTATTTGGTACGTTTGTCGTCGTTATCAGAGATGTCATCATCAGTTTGATTTACTATTTTACAAATTCAGATATCGCGTTTTCGTTCTCATCCCTTGATGGATACATTCCGGCAGAGGAGCCGTTATCGAGTGTCCTGGCGTTGTTTGACATCTTTACAATCTGGGCGTTTGTATTGGTTGCTATCGGACTGCAAAAAGCAGCCGGCGCTTCAAAACGGGCGGCATGGATCGGCGTTTCTGTTTTATTTGTAGTATTTCTTTTGTTCTCTTATCTATTAGGCCTGTTTTTTTTATTTTTACAAAACCTTCCGAACTAAGCGGAACAGATATGAAAAACCTCATGCATCTGAGCATGGGGTTTTATTTTTTGGTTCGAATGAATATTCATCGAATAGATAATAATAATGTCACATATTTTTGCGGATTTTTATCGTTTATACAGTTTACAAATGATACATATCACGTTAAGATGTTGAAATGTGAAAGATTTTGATGGTTATTGAATGAATTTGAAAGATTTTTGTTGAGTTTTGTCGAAAAAGCGTTTACAATGAAATTGTAAGTTGAATGAAGGCGTTTTCAAAAAAAGGGGTGATAATGTGTTGACTCCTGAACGGCATCAGCTGATCATCGACGAAATCGAAAAGCATGATGTCGTGAAAATCCAGTACTTAATGAATTTAACAAATGCCTCAGAGTCAACGATCAGAAGAGATTTGTCGACGCTCGAAGCCCGCGGATATTTAAAGCGCGTTCATGGAGGAGCATCAAAGCTGTCCGACATTCGAATGGAGCCGGACATGCTTGAAAAATCATCCAAAAACCTTCATGAAAAAAGAAAAATCGCCCAGGAAGCCGCCTCTCTGCTTAAAGAAGGCGATTGCATTTTCCTTGATGCCGGAACGACTACTTTGCAAATGATCGATTTTATCGATCAAGAGAAGGATATCATCGTAGTTACGAACGGAGTTATGCACATTGAGGCATTAATGAAAAAAGGGATTCCATTTTATTTATTGGGCGGATATGTGAAGCATAAAACCGGGGCGATCGTGGGAGGCTCCGCCTTATCGGCCATCAGCCAGTACCGGTTTGACAAAAGCTTTATCGGTGTGAACGGGATTCATACAGAAGCGGGATTTACAACCCCCGATCCCGAAGAAGCGCTCTTGAAAACAAAGGCTGTCAAACAGGCAAAAAAAGCTTTTGCACTCGCTGATGCTTCCAAATTCGGAGAGATGTCTTTTTCTGCCTTTGCAAGTTTAGACGAAGCAACTATCATTACAGCAGGATCTGCAAAACATTCATTTGATAACTATCAAGAAAAAACTGTCGTAAAGGTAGTGAAAACATGATATACACTGTAACACTCAACCCATCGGTCGACTACATCGTTCACGTAGAAGAATTTACTTTAGGCGGGTTAAATCGTTCAGCTTATGACACGAAATACCCTGGAGGCAAAGGAATCAATGTCTCGCGGGTGCTGAACAGACACCATGTGCCTTCTAAAGTTCTCGGTTTTATCGGCGGTTTTACAGGGGGTTACATCAAATCTTTCTTGGAA
Source organism: Bacillus sp. z60-11 (assembly GCF_046464135.1). NCBI lineage: Bacteria > Bacillati > Bacillota > Bacilli > Caryophanales > Bacillaceae > Bacillus > Bacillus sp. z60-11. Next base: position 609,195 of record NZ_JBIYSN010000001.1, read on the forward strand.
GAAGAAAAACTTGAGACGGCCTTTAATGAAGTAAACGGGGATACCCGAATCAATGTCAAATTAAAGACCGGTGATGAAACGGAAATCAACGGACAAGGCCCTGTCATCAGTGAAGACGATTTCGCGGCGTTTTTAGCCCGATTTTCCGCGATGAAAGAAGGAGATATCGTCGTATTGGCAGGCAGCATCCCGGCTTCAATGCCTCAGGACACCTATGAAAAAATTGCCGAAGCGTGCAGCCGGCAACATGTCCGTGTCGTCCTTGATATTTCAGGCGAGGCCCTCTTGAAAGCGGCTCAAATGCGCCCGCTTTTAATGAAGCCGAACCATCACGAGCTGGGAGAAATGTTCCAAACGACGATTACCACTCCAGAGGAAGCGGTGCCATACGGCAAAAAACTGATTGAACAAGGAGCGGAAAACGCGATCGTTTCAATGGCGGGCGAAGGCGCTCTCTTATTCACAAAAGACGGCGTATATCATGCGAATGTCCCTAAAGGAAAGCTCGTCAATTCTGTCGGAGCAGGGGATTCGGTGGTTGCCGGTTTTCTCGCAGGCATTGAAAAACAGCTCGACATCAAAGAAGCTTTTCGCTTAGGCGTTGCCTCAGGAAGTGCGACAGCTTTTTCTGAGGAGCTCGGAACAGAAGAGCTGGTTCACAAACTTCTTCCGGAAGTTCAAGTCAAAGCGATATAAAGGAGGAAAGGTTATGAAAATAACAGAGCTACTAACGAAGCATACGATCAAGTTAAACCTTGAGAGCAGCCAGAAAGAAAACGTGATTGAAGAGCTTGTAACCGTTTTGGACCAGGCCGGAAAATTAAATGATAAAGAAGGCTACAAAGACGCCGTGATCAATCGCGAAAAACAAAGCTCGACAGGAATCGGCGAAGGGATTGCCATTCCTCACGCGAAAACGGCGAGCGTTAAAGAGCCGGCCATCGCATTTGGCCGTTCAAAAGAAGGTGTCGATTACGAATCTCTGGACGGACAGCCGAGCCATCTCGTCTTCATGATCGCTGCAACGGATGGCGCAAACAACACACACCTTGAAGCGCTCTCAAGACTATCCACTCTATTGATGAGGGAAGAAATCCGCAAACAGCTGCTTGATGCGGAATCAGCAGAAGAAATCATCGATATTATCAACGAGCATGATAAAGACGATGAAGATGAAGAGCAAGGGGAAACGCCTCAAGCGCCGTCAGCCAAAGGAAAAATCCTTGCGGTGACAGCATGCCCGACAGGGATCGCCCACACGTTCATGGCTGCCGATGCTTTGAAGGAAAAAGCGAAAGAGCTTGGCGTTGATATCAAAGTTGAAACGAACGGTTCAAGCGGTATTAAAAATGGTCTGACAGCGCAGGAAATCGAAGATGCGGTTGCGATCATCGTCGCCGCCGACAAGCAGGTTGAAATGGATCGTTTCCAAGGTAAACACGTCATTGAAGTACCTGTGACAGCGGGAATCAGACGCCCGAAAGAATTGATTGAGCAAGCCTTGAAGCAAGATGCGCCAATCTATCAGGCGAAAGGCGGCGCTGCATCCGATTCTGAAGACGGAGCTGCCAAAGGAAAAGGCGGCGGCTTCTACAAACACCTGATGAGCGGTGTCAGCAACATGCTGCCATTCGTCGTCGGGGGCGGGATTTTAGTTGCGCTTTCATTCTTCTGGGGAATTAACGCAACCAAACCGGGAGATCCTACTTATAATGAGTTTGCAGCTGTTTTAAACAATATTGGCGGAACCAATGCCCTTGGATTAATCGTCGCTGTATTGGCCGGATTTATCGCTATGAGTATTGCAGACCGTCCTGGATTTGCGCCTGGTATGGTCGGCGGTTTCATGGCGACGCAAGCTGGCGCCGGTTTCCTAGGCGGGCTGATTGCCGGTTTCTTAGCTGGTTATATCGTTGTTCTCTTGAAGAAAGTATTTGCCGGACTTCCGCAAGTGCTTGACGGCTTAAAGCCTGTGTTACTTTATCCGCTGTTTGGGATCTTCTTTACCGGAGTCATTATGCATTATGTTGTCAACACGCCTGTCAAGATGATCATGGATGGCATGACACATTGGCTTGAAGGGCTTGGTACAGGAAACCTTGTTGTCATGGGTATTGTTTTAGGCGGTATGATGGCGATTGATATGGGAGGACCGATCAATAAAGCGGCCTTCACATTCGGTATCGCGATGATTGAAGCAGGAAACTTTGGACCGCATGCGGCAATCATGGCTGGCGGTATGGTGCCTCCGCTAGGAATCGCGCTTGCGACAACATTCTTTAAAAATAAGTTCTCAAAACGTGATCGTGAAGCTGGAATTACCAACTATGTGATGGGACTGTCATTTATCACTGAAGGTGCGATTCCGTTTGCGGCGGCAGATCCGGCCCGCGTCATCCCTGCATGTATGATTGGGTCAGCAGTCGCTGGCGGTTTATCCCAGTTTTTCCATGTCACACTGCAAGCACCGCATGGCGGAATATTCGTTCTCTTCTTTACCACAAATCATGCGCTGCTGTATCTCCTCAGTATCTTGATTGGTGCGGTTGTGACAGCTTTGATTCTCGGCGTTTTGAAAAAGCCGGTTCCAACTGAAAAATAAATGCTGAAAGTGCCACGGGGGAAACCTTGCGGCACTTTCTTTTTTCCTGTTTTCGGGTCTGGGCGTACACTGATTATGAATTCTCCCAAGACTTGTGATAAAGTATAGGAAAGCTTTATTTTCAACTTGTACATTGCAACAGACTGTTTTTAGGAGGAAGCGTTTTGACTGAAGAAAAATCCAAGAAAAAGAATAATTCTCTCTTTGAATGGGTAAAAGCCATCATTATCGCAGTCGCTCTGGCTTTATTGATCCGGGCGTTTTTATTTGAACCGTATTTAGTTGAAGGCACTTCGATGGATCCGACACTGCATGACGGGGAACGTTTGTTCGTTTATAAAACGGTTAAATACATTGGGGAGTTTGAACGCGGGGATATCGTCATCATTGACGGAGATGAAAAAAATGTCCACTATGTTAAGCGTCTGATCGGTCTGCCGGGAGATACCGTGCAAATGAAAGATGACACGCTTTATATTAACGGGAAGAAAGTCGCCGAGCCGTATCTGGCGGAAAACAGAAAAGAGGCGAAAGCGGTCGGCGTCAAACTGACGGGTGATTTTGGCCCTGTTAAAGTTCCGGAAGGCAAGTATTTCGTGATGGGGGACAACCGGCAGAGATCGATGGACAGCCGCAACGGACTCGGGCTGATCGATAAAAAACGGGTTGTCGGAACATCGCAATTCGTGTTTTTCCCGTTTAATGAAATCCGAAAAACAGACTAAAAAAAGCCTGACGTCCCCCGGGACGGTCAGGCTTTTTTTAAGACATCACGGACGCCAGCACCGCGATAAACAGGACGGTGACGAACACTGACGCCATGATGAGAAGAACGCTGTAAAGGGTTTTGATTTGCGCGGTTTCTTTTCCTTTTTTCGCAAGGATTCTTTTGGCATAGATATGAACAAACGCGTAAATCAGAGCAATCCCGATGTAAAGGCCTAAATCACGCGCTGTAAAACCGGTTACTGCCAGATATACACCGGCAAAAAAAATAAACATGCAGTATTCTGTCAGAGTGATAAGCTTCATGTTTTCCTCCGTCTAACGATCCGTGTTTTCTTCAAATATCACCTTTTTATAATATATCTTTTGCAGCCATCCTACAAGAAGGCCGAACCCTATCAAAAGACATGCGAATACAAAAAAATCAAAAGTCCACATATTATATCCTTTGAAAAACCCGATCGCCAACGTAGCGATGACCATGGTGAGTGATAGAAAAGCCGCGTGCCGGGGCCTTGTGTTTACCCATCTGATAATATCCGGGTCATCTTTTATATTCATTTATCCTTCCCCCATTCTTCATTAATTGTAACATATTGTCACAATGAACATACAAAAAAAGCGCATGTCGGCTTTGCGCTTTATAGCTTCATCATACCAGAGCATTTCTCTTATAGGTCATTCGTGTTATACTCTTTTTAATGAAGGAATATGGAGGATATTAAATGATAGCTGTTCATAATGTAAGCTTGCGGTTTGCAGACCGGAAGTTATTTGAAGATGTCAACATTAAATTTACGCCCGGAAACTGCTACGGGCTGATCGGGGCCAATGGCGCCGGGAAATCTACATTTTTAAAAATTTTGTCAGGGGAGATTGAGCCGCAAACAGGCGATGTTCATATGAGCCCCGGCGAGCGCCTTGCCGTTCTGAAGCAAAACCACTTTGAGTATGAAGAATATGAAGTGCTGAAAACGGTCATCATGGGCCATAAGCGCCTTTATGAAGTGATGCAGGAGAAAGACGCCATTTACATGAAGCCGGACTTTTCCGATGAAGACGGGATTCGCGCTGCCGAGTTGGAAGGCGAGTTTGCCGAGCTGAACGGCTGGGAAGCGGAAGGAGAAGCGGCGATATTATTAAAGGGGCTTGGCATTCCTGAAGAGCTCCATACGAAAAAAATGGCCGATCTCGGCGGATCTGATAAAGTGAAAGTGCTTCTTGCCCAGGCGCTCTTTGGAAAGCCTGACGTGCTCCTTCTCGATGAGCCGACGAACCATTTGGATATTCAGGCGATCCAGTGGCTTGAGGAGTTCTTGATCAATTTTGAGAATACGGTGATCGTTGTGTCGCATGACCGTCACTTTTTAAATAAAGTCTGCACACATATCGCTGATTTGGATTTTAATAAAATCCAAATCTATGTCGGAAACTATGATTTCTGGTATGAATCAAGCCAGCTCGCTTTGAAAATGGCACAGGAAGCCAATAAGAAAAAAGAAGAGCAGATCAAGCAGCTTCAGGAGTTCGTCGCCAGATTCAGCGCCAATGCCTCCAAATCAAAGCAGGCGACATCAAGAAAAAAACTGCTTGAGAAAATTACGCTGGATGATATTAAACCGTCGTCACGCAAGTATCCTTACGTCAATTTCACGCCTGAGCGTGAGATTGGAAATGATGTGCTTGTCGTCAAAGACCTGTCCAAAACGATCGACGGTGTCAAAGTTCTTGATTCGGTCAGCTTTATGATGAACAAGGATGATAAAATCGCGTTTACGGGACGCAATGAGCTTGCTGCCACAACGCTCTTTAAAATCCTCGCCGGGGAAATGGAGCCTGACAGCGGGACATTTAAGTGGGGTGTGACGACATCCCAGGCGTTTTTCCCGAAAGACAACAGCGAGTATTTTGAAAACAGCGATTTGAACCTTGTCGACTGGCTCCGCCAATTTTCCCCGCATGATCAAAGCGAAAGCTTCCTGCGCGGATTTTTAGGCAGAATGCTGTTCTCCGGAGAAGAAGTGCTCAAAAAAGCAAGCGTCCTCTCAGGGGGAGAAAAAGTCCGCTGCATGCTGTCGAAAATGATGCTCTCCGGAGCGAATGTGTTAATGCTGGATGAGCCGACAAACCATTTGGACCTTGAATCGATTACAGCTTTAAATAACGGCTTAATCAGCTTTAAAGGCGCCATGCTGTTTACATCTCATGACCATCAGTTTGTCCAGACGATCGCCAACCGGATCATCGAGATCACACCAAACGGCATCGTCGATAAACAAATGAGCTATGACGAGTTTTTGGAAGATAAAACGGTACAGGACAAGCTTGCCGAACTTTACGCATAATTCCAGAAACCCCGCCTGAAAAAGCGGGGTTTCTTATATCAAGGAGATGGTCGCTATGTCATGCCGAAAGGCTCTTGAGCAATATATTCAAGCAACGAACACACATGAGTTTGCAAATGTCAAAAAGCTTCTTGACCCCGACGCGGTGTATTGGTTTTCGGATCAAACGTGTTCGGGCTTTGAGGAGATTCAGCGTTACTTTGAAAACGCCTGGAAGCAAATCGAAAACGAAGTATACAGTGCCGAGGATGTCAGCTGGATCACAGAAACAGACGAACAGGCCGTTTGTCTGTATATGTACAAATGGAAAGGGTATTATCAAGGCGAACCGGTTTCCGGGGCAGGCCGTGCGACAAACGTATTTATAAAGGACGAGTCGGGAAGCTGGAAGCTGAAGCACGAGCATTTAAGCAGCTTGCCGAAATCGTGATGAACCGGAGGCGTGTTATTTGCCGGGATCATTGGACGCTTTTTTTAGCCGTTACAGTCACCGGCTGAAGCGTGCAAGGGTCGGAAGTTTTTGGGAGCGGGCATTCCGTCTTCGATACCATATAAAAGGACCTCAGAGACTTTCTGAGGTCCTTTTTAGGCGGATCTTAAATCGCCCAGTTGCCGTTTCTGAAAATCGGCTCTCTCTTTCCGTCGGCCGTGATGCCGTCGATATCCATTTCTCCTGAGCCGATCATAAAATCAACGTGTGTGATGCTCTCATTTAAACCTTCTTTTGCAAGCTCTTCACGCGTCATCTTTTTGCCGCCTTCGATGTTGAAGGCATAAGCGCTTCCGATGGCGAGATGGTTTGACGCATTTTCGTCAAACAGCGTGTTATAAAATAAAATATTGGATTTGGAGATCGGTGAATCGTGCGCGACCAAAGCGACTTCACCTAAATAGTGCGAGCCTTCATCCGTTTCGATCAGCTCTTTTAAAATCTCTTCGCCTTGTTCGGCTTTCACATCGGTGATCCGGCCGTTTTCAAATGTCAGTGTAAAACCGTCGATGAGATTGCCGCCATAGCTTAACGGTTTCGTGCTGGAAACGGTTCCGTTCACACCGTCATTTTTCGGTGCGGTAAAGACTTCCTCCGTCGGCATGTTGGCCATAAACTCATCGCCTTGTTCGTTGACACTGCCGGCTCCGACCCACAGATGTTTTTCAGGAAGCTCAATGGTCAAATCGGTCCCGTCGGCTTGATAGTGAAGGGCCTTATAGTGTTTGTCATTTAAAACACTTACTTTCTCGCGGAGCATCTGGTCGTGGTCTTTCCACGCCTGAACAGGGTCATCGCGGTCGACCCGCGTCGTCTTAAAAATTTCATTCCATAACTTTTGAACCGCTTCTTCTTCGCTCATGTCCGAAAATACTTTTTGCGCCCAAGCAGGTGAAGGGGCAGCCACAACGGTCCAGCTGACTTTATCGGACTGAATCATTTGCCTGTATGTATGCAAAGCTTTTCCGGCCGCTTTCTGCTGTGCTGCAATTCGCTTCGAATCGATTCCTTTTAAGAGGTCCGGGCTTGATGAGACAATCGAAATAAAGGCAGCGCCTTCCTTAGCCATCGTCTCCACCCCTTTGGCTTCCCATTCCGGATACTCTGCAAACGCTTCGAAAGGGGCGAGCTCGTATTTCAGCCTTGTGACTTCATCATCCTGCCAGCGGACTGTCACATGCTTTGCACCTCGCTCATAGGCGCTTTTCACAAGCAGACGGGCAAAATCGCGGACTTCCGTCGAAGCGTTGATCACGACCTTTTGGCCCTTTTGGACATTGACGCCGACTTCTGTGACAAGCTGTGCGTATTTACTCAGTTTATCGGTAAACGAATTCATTGGCAAAACCTCCTTTATTGTCGTAAACATCATACCAAAAATTGAATTGAAAAGAAAAAAAGACGCAGCGGCAGGGCTGCGAATTTTTTTAGCGGTTTAATTTGGCTGTTTGTTCAGGAGGGGATGGCATATGCATGAGCGAAATGCTCATTCCCCCGAGAATGATGCCGCTTAAAATGACGGTAATAGCCACGCGTCTTCCCAAATCTCTGAGCATGTTTTTCCTCCTTATCGTTTATCCATTCCTCACGATATGAAGGAAGCCGGCAAAAAAGACGTGGAAAACAAAATTATTTTGCGGCTTTTTGCAGTTTATCAATCACATCAAGCGAACGTCCTGTCCCGATGGCGACAGATTCAAGCGGATTTGCGGCGACATGCACCGGAACGACGATTTCCTGTGAAAGCCATTCTTTGATCCCGTTTAAGAGAGCACCGCCTCCCGTTAAAATCACGCCGCGGTCGACGATGTCCCCGCTCAGCTCAGGAGGGCAGTCCTCAAGAGTAGCTCTGATGGCTTCAATAATGTGAAGAAGGGATTCGCGCATGGCAGCCTGGATTTCATTTGATTCAAGGGTAATCGTTTTCGGCAGGCCTGTGACAAGATCGCGCCCCCTGACTTCCATCGTCTTTGTTTCATGCTCGATCAGAGCGTAGCCGATCTCAATTTTGATTTCCTCTGCCGTCCGTTCTCCGATCAGCAGGTTGTATTTTTTTCTGACGAATGTCACGATGTCTTCGTCAAGCTGATCGCCGCCGATCCGGATAGAATGACAGGATACCACGCCTCCGAAAGAAATAATGGCCACCTCTGTCGTTCCCCCGCCAATATCGACGACGACATTTGCGACGGGCTCATCAACGGGCAGATCAGCGCCGATCGCCGCAGCGACAGGCTCTTCGATCAAATGCACCTGCTTGGCTCCGCAATTTTTCACGGCATCGCTGATGGCCCGTCTTTCAACAGCGGTGGAACCGGATGGCGTACACACCACAACACTCGGCTTTCTGAATGTAAAGCCGATATTTTTGCCCGCTTTTTTCATGATCTGTTTGAGAAGGTCTGTCGTCATGTCGTAATCGGCAATAACGCCGTCTTTCATTGGGCGTACCGCAACGATTTTGCCCGGCGTTTTTCCGATCATGTTTTTAGCCTCGGTGCCGACCGCCAACACGTTCTTTGTTTCCGTATCCACGGCGACAACGGAAGGCTCGTTTAAAATGATTCCTTTATTTTTGCTGTAAACCAATATGTTCGCTGTTCCTAGATCAATTCCGATCTCGGTCGTTTGAAACATGTTTTCACCCAATCTCTATTTAAAATTTTTTTCGAAAATCTTCGTGCTGAAAAAAGAATTTCATTTAAATTTTCTCATGAAATCATCGATTTATGGGGGTTTGTGACGGTTTTGAAAACAACCTGTAAAATGATGACCTCATATTTACATCACAAGAACATTATTTCATTTTTGTGTCTAATTTTTTTGCTGAAGAAAGGTGAAACAGGGAAACCTTTCATGCTTTTTGTACGTCTATCGTTATACTAAGACATTATCTTAGAAAAATAGAAACAAAGAGGAAGTAGGCGAAAGTTTTGAAAGCAATAGGAGTTGTAAGAAAAGTGGACGAACTCGGCCGCATCGTGATGCCGATTGAATTGAGAAGGGCTCTTGATATCTCGATCAAGGACAGCATTGAATTCTTCGTCGATCAGGATAAAATCATCCTGCAAAAGTATAAACCGCACGGCGTCTGCTTGATTACCGGTGAGATAACCTCTGAAAACCGCGCATACGGAAACGGGAACATTACGCTCAGCCCTGAGGGTGCTGAATTGCTGTTGGAGGAAATTAAAACCAAATTGAATCAGGAGAAAGCTTAACATCAAGCGCCCTTCTTACAGAAGGGTTTTTTTTCATCATTGTCGAAAAAAAGCCCTCTCACAAAACGAATCCGTCTATCACCTGAAAGATTCATCAATTTTAGACGATAAATACTTCGAACAATCCTCTCAAAGATGCTGTAAAGAATGTTACAATTGACTGAGAAATAGAAGTGGCAGGTGGGGGCATGAAAAGGTATCAAGGACGGATCATTTCAACCGTACTGGCAATGACTTTCATTATGTTTTGGAATTATTTATTTTACGGAGTATTGGGAAACAAAATTAACTGGACGGTTGATGTGCTGTTTACACTGGTGACATTAATCAGTGTATGGTGGCTTACGCTTTACATCGATGAGTCGAATCAGCTCGTCTATAAGCTGAAGGAAAGCGAGAAAAAATACAAACAGCTATCAGCAGAAACCAACCGTATCATGGATAACCTGCAGGAGATCGTCTTTCAGACCGACCGGAAAGGGATCATCACCTTTTTGAACCAGGCGTGGACCACCCTGACAGGCTACAGTGTCGAATCAAGCCTCGGGACGATGTATAACGATTACTTTGATCATGAAGAGCGCATTTCAAATCATCTGAATCAGCAGCTGAAGAACAAGGAGCATGAAGGAAGAATCGAAGTCTTATATCATCGAAAAGACGGAAGCAAGTTTTGGGGCGAAGTCCACTATAAATTATATTATACAAACGGCCAATTTACGGGAAGCCTGGGGACGCTGACAGATGTTACAGAGCGGAAAAAAGCCGAAATGGAGCTGTTTAAATCAAATCAGCGGCTTGCCATGCAGTCGCAAAAGCTTGCGATGGCGGGGCAGCTTGCCGCCGGGATCGCCCATGAAGTCAGGAACCCTCTGACCTCTGTTAACGGTTTTTTGCAATTGATGAAAACCGAGTATCCAGACAGATCCAGCTACTTTGACATTATTTTTTCCGAGATCAAAAGAATCGACTGTGTGCTTGGCGAACTGCTTGTGCTGGCCAAACCCCATCAGGTTCAATTTAAGAAAATCAAAATCAATTCAGTGCTTCGTCAGGTCGCGACCTTGCTTGAAACCAATGCCGTGCTTTCCCGCATCAAAATCGAAAAAACGTTTGAAAACGGGAAAGAATGGGAAATCAACGGTGATGAAAATCAAATTAAGCAAGTGTTTATTAACTTAATCAAAAATGGAATTGAAGCCATGCCTGATGGAGGGAAAATCACCATTTCCACTGAACAGGAAGATGATTTCGTAAAGGTGAGCATCAAAGATGAGGGCGGCGGCATTTCCCAAGCCGATTTGGCAAAGCTGGGCGAACCTTTCTTTTCTACGAAAGAAGAAGGGACAGGACTCGGTCTGACAATTTGCCTGAACATCATCGGTGCTCATAACGGGGAAATGAAGATCGACAGCAAATTGGGTGAGGGGAGCACCTTCCACATTCTGCTGCCGATCGATAAAGATGAACCGCTTGACAAGCAGTATGCTGAGGAAACATATTGCGGTCACACGACGTAAAAATAATAGAGGAAAAATATGATGTCGTATGATAGAATTTGTTAAAGATTGACCGATGGAGGAATAACCGATGAAAAAAGAATTTGCAGTAATTGGACTCGGCCGGTTCGGCGGCAGCATTTGCAAGGCGCTGAGCGAGGAAGGCTTAGAAGTGATGGCGATCGATGTCGATGAGGATCGGGTGAACGAATACGCCAAAATCGCTTCACATGCTGTAATAGGAGATACAACTGACGAATCTGTGCTTAAAAACCTCGGACTCCGCAATTTTGATCATGTTATTGTGGCAATCGGGGAAAATATTCAGGCGAGCATTTTAACGACGCTGATTTTAAAAGAGCTCGGCGTTAAAATGATCACGGTGAAAGCGCAAAATGACTACCACGAAAAGGTGCTGTCCAAAATCGGAGCCGACCGGATCGTTCATCCGGAGCGTGAAATGGGCAAAAGAATTGCTCATAATATCGTCTCCAACAATGTGCTCGACTATCTTGAACTCTCAGATGAACACAGTCTCGTCGAAATCGCGGCGAACGGCAAACTGGCCGGAAATACGCTGCTTGATCTTGATATTCGCGCCAGGTACGGCATTAATATCGTCGCGATTAAGCGCGAGAAAGAAGTGATTGTTTCCCCGCTTGCAACGGAGGAGATTCAAAAAGACGATATCTTAATCGTCATCGGCTCGAACCCCGACATTGAAAGGTTTGAAAAAAAGGTGTTTCAACGATGATCAAACAAGCCGTAAGCGTTTTGCGCTTACGGTTTTTTTTATCTTTTCATTGACTGTTGAGAGCGATTCGGCTACGATATTGAACCATATACATCAGAAAAAGAGAGGGGTTATCAACCTTTGGATAAAGAGGTGCTCATCAATCGGCTCGGCGCTGCCAGTCATCGCAAAAAAGCTGATACAGTCATCAAAAACGGAAAAATCATGGATGTTTTCAATCAGGAATGGTTGGAGACGGACATTGCCATTGAAAACGGAGCCATCGTCGGTTTAGGCGATTATGAGGGAGAGAACATCATTGACGCAAAAGGGCAGATGATTGTTCCCGGATTTATTGACGGACATGTTCATATCGAGTCTTCGATGGTGCCGCCGGCCGAATTTGCCAAAGCGGTGATTCCTCATGGTGTCACAACCGTAATCACAGACCCCCACGAAATCGCCAATGTCTCAGGAATCAAAGGGCTGACATTTATGATGGAACAAGCCCGCCGGACGAAGCTGAACATTCATTTTATGCTTCCTTCATGCGTTCCTGCTGCAGCGTTTGAAAAGTCCGGAGCGGTGTTGAATGCAGAGGATCTGAAGCCTTTTTACAACCGCAATGAAGTGCTCGGCCTTGCCGAGGTGATGGATTATGTTGCGGTGGAGGCGGCCGAAAGCGATATGACGCAAAAGCTTGCTGACGCTCATCTCGCCGGCAAGCGGATCGACGGGCACCTGGCCGGTCTTCCGCCCAAGCTTGTCAACGTCTACAGGGCCGCAGGCGTGCTGACCGATCATGAGGTGACAACCCCGGAAGAAGCGCTTGAAAGAATCAGAAGGGGAATGTACGTCATGCTCAGAGAGGGGTCTGTTGCTAAGAATGTACGGCATGTACTGCCTGCGGTCAATGAGAAAAATGCAAGGCGTTTCTTTTTTTGTACGGATGACAAACATTTGGATGAGCTGATTGATGAAGGGAGTATCAATCATCAGGTTAAACTGGCCATTCAATCCGGACTTGATCCTTTTCTCGCATATCAAATGGGAAGTCTTCATGCAGCGGAATGCTACGGCTTGAAAACGAAGGGAGCTGTTGCCCCCGGTTATGATGCAGACCTTCTGTTCATCAGCGACTTAACAAATGTGGACATCACACAGACGATGATCGGCGGTGTGATCTATAAAGAAGCCGATACATGCCTTTCCAGCAGCAAACTTGACGCCGCCTTGCTTCAATCCGTGCACCTGCCCAAGTTCGAGCTATGCGACCTTGAGATTCCGATTGTTCAAGACAGGGATATCCGTGTCATCGAAATTATTCCCAACCAGCTTGAAACAAGGCTTTTTTTGACCAAGCCGGATGAAGAACCGAATTTTCAGGCCGATACAGAAAACGATTTGCTGAAGATCGCGGTGATAGAACGTCACAGCGGCAAAAAGGAAATCGGTCTTGGCATTGTCAAAGGATTCGGATTAAAAGAAGGGGCGATTGCGACGACCATTTCCCACGACTCTCATAATCTGATTGCTGTCGGGACAAACGATCGGGATCTGTTGAAAGCGATCGAACGACTCGGGGAAATCGGCGGAGGTTTGACCGTGGCCAAAGCAGGGAAAGAACTTCATTCCGTCGCCCTGCCAATAGCGGGGCTATTGTCCGACAAGCCGATTGACACCGTCAATGAAAGCTTGCTGTCACTTCATGAAGCATTGCAGCAAACCGGGTTTTCAGGTGATTTTAATCCATTTTTAACCCTTTCATTTCTGGCGCTTCCCGTCATTCCCGATATCAAGATGACGACGGAAGGACTGTTTGATGTGAAGGCCTTTCAGCATATTCCGATTCAATCCTAAAAAAACGGATACACCTATTGGTGTATCCGTTATTATTTACACTTCCATAATGATCGGCAGGATCATTGGGCGGCGCTTCGTTTTTTCGTATAGGAAAGGTGCGAGTGTGTCCGTGATTTCGTTTTTGATTTCAGACCACTGCGTTGTTTTGCGCTCCATCACTTTTTGAAGGTGGCTTGCGATCAGGTCTTGCGCTTCATTAATCAAATCGCCTGATTCCCTCATGTAGACAAAGCCTCTTGAAATTAAGTCAGGTCCTGCGGACACTTTGAATTCTTTCATATTGATGCTGACTACGACAATGACGAGCCCTTCTTCAGAAAGGATGCGGCGGTCGCGAAGCACAATGTTGCCGATATCGCCGATGCCGCTTCCGTCAATATAAACATTGCCGGAAGGGATTTTTCCCGCGACAGATGCTTCATCACTTGTCAAAGCAAGCACTTCACCATTATCCATGATAAAGCAGTTTTCCTCCGGAATCCCGCAATCTGTCGCCAGTTTCACGTGCATTTTCTGCATTCGGTATTCACCGTGAATCGGCATGAAGAATTTCGGCTTGATCAAACGAAGCATCAGCTTTTGTTCTTCCTGCCCGCCGTGTCCGGACGTATGAATATTCGTCACGGCTCCATGGATGACATCTGCACCCGCCCGGTAAAGCTGATTGATCGTGCGGCTGACACTGATCGTATTGCCCGGGATCGGAGAAGATGAAAATACGACCGTATCCCCGGGGTTGATGGAGATTTGCCGGTGGGTGCCGTTTGCAATCCGTGATAGCGCGGCCATCGGTTCACCTTGGCTTCCGGTACAGAGAATCGTTACCTTTCCGGCAGGCAGCCTGTTGATTTCATTCCCTTCAATGAACGTGTTTTTCGGGCATTTAATATATCCGAGTGTTTGTCCGATTTCAATGGCATTCTCCATGCTTCGTCCAAAAACGGCAACTTTTCGCCCGTTGGCAACAGCCGATTCGATCACCTGCTGCAGACGGTGAATGTTTGAAGCGAAGGTCGCAAAGATGATCCGGCCTTCAACTTTGCGGAAAATATCATCAATGCTTTCACCGACTTTGCGTTCTGACATGGTGAAGTCAGGGATTTCACTGTTTGTGCTGTCAGACAGCAGACAAAGTACGCCTTCTTTGCCGATTTCGGCCATCTTGGTTAAGTTGGCTGGTTCGCCTACCGGAGTAAAATCAAATTTAAAGTCACCGGTATGTACGATGTTTCCTTGCGGCGTTTTGACGACGATCCCGTATGAGTCAGGAATGCTGTGGGTCGTCCGGAAGAAAGAAACAGCTGTTTTTCTGAATTTGACAATATCGACCTCTTCAATAATATGAAGTTTTGTCTGGCGCAGAAGGCCGTGTTCTTCAAGCTTTTTTCTCAAGAGGCCGATCGCCAGCTGTCCGCCGTAAACAGGGATGTTGACCTGTTTCAAAAGGTATGGGATGCCTCCGATGTGGTCTTCATGTCCGTGCGTAATGAAAAGGCCTTTGATCTTTTCTTCATTTTTGACTAAATAAGTGTAATCTGGGATGACATAATCGATTCCGAGAAGCTCGTCCTCGGGAAACTTAATGCCTGCATCGATCAGCACAATCTCGTCCTGAAATTGTACACCGTACGTGTTTTTGCCGATTTCCCCAAGTCCGCCAAGGGCAAATACAGCCGTTTGGTCATTTTTAACAAATTTCATTCATTCATAACTCCAATACTTTAAAATTTTCGCTTTGCTTTTCGTATTCTAAAAAAGCGCCTTCAACTTCCTGTATAAACTCAATGTTGTAATTGTATTGTTTTAATTTAGATCTGACTTCACGTTCAGATTGAGCTTCCACAAAAATTGAATCTGTTTTTTCACGAACAGGTACTTCGTCATTACTGCCCTGAAAAAATACCTTATAAATCATCCAAATCTCTCCTTAACTGCCGATTGTTAGACTCATCTTTCTATTATATGCGAAATTGCTTTATAAGAAAAGCGCCTGAGAAAAAAAGGACCCTTCCACATGTGTGAAGGTCCTTTTTAAGCAATCGACTTTCTGCGCATCATACCATTCAGCTGTTTTTTTAATTTCTTCCGCAGACGGCGAAGCATTCGGTTTCCTCCTTTCTCTGACTTGTCCCCATGCCGGTCTTGTTTCTTTAGTTCTATTATATGATGAATTTGTCTATTGTTACATGGTTATTATTGGCATGTGGATTTTGTTTTGGTTTTCAAGTGAAAAGGTTTTCTCTGGACGTTAGTTTTTGTATGATGGAACAGGAGAACGATAAATGATACAAGCTAAGGAGACCTGCAATCATGGATAAAAAGCTGATTTTTTTTGATATCGACGGAACCATTTATGATCATGATAAAAAGATTCCCGCGAGTACAAAACGGGCCATTTCCGATTTGAAAGCGCACGGACACCATGTTTTCATCGCGACAGGAAGGGCTCCGTTCATGGTTGGTGAAGTTCTCGAAGAACTGGACATCCATTCATTTGTCTCATATAACGGACAGTATGTCGTATTCGAAGGTGAGGTCATCTATAAAAACCCGCTATCTGCCGCCTCCCTGGAAAGTTTGCTGGAACATTCGGATCAATGCGGCCACCCGATCGTTTTTATGGGAGAAGAGGGAATGCGCGCTTCGATCGGGGATCATCCCTCTATTCTTGAAGGGATCGGCAGCTTAAAAGTGGCACCTCCGCAGCCTGACCGCTCCTATTATCAAGGAAGGGACATTTTTCAAGTGCTTCTCTTCTGTGATGAGAAGGATGAAGAGCAGTACCGCCGGTTTCGGGAATTCAATTTCATCCGCTGGCACGAGCGTTCGACAGATGTTCTGCCTGCTGGAGGCTCAAAAGCGGAAGGGATCAAAAAGGTCATCGAAAAGCTGCCGTTTGCAAGAAAGGATACATATGCGTTTGGAGACGGTCTGAACGATCTGAAAATGATCGAATTTGCGGGGACGGGAGTTGCGATGGGCAACGCTGTCGAAGAGCTGAAAAAGATCGCCGACTTCGTCACGAAACCGGTTGATGAAGATGGGATTGCATATGCGGTTGAAGCGCTTGGCCTTTTAAAATAGCTGAAGCGGATCGAACTTTCGATCCGCTTTTTGCCGCTATCTGCCGACAGGTATTGCGTTTTCTGGCTCTTTCAGCGGATTTTCTTTGTCGATATGGTCATAGAACATAATGCCGTTTAAGTGATCGATTTCGTGCTGGAAGACGATCGCAGGGTAGCCCTTTAAACGGATGTCAATGTTTTCGCCTTCAAGCGTCGTCGCTTTTACTCTGATCCGCGCATAGCGCGGGACGAAGCCCGGGATCGGCTCGTCAACCGACAGGCAGCCTTCACCGCTTGTCAAGTAGCTTTTCTGGACGGAGTGGCTGACAATCCGGGGATTAAAAAGCGCGTAGCTGTATAATGTGCCGTCTTCGCCTTCGGCATGGACGGCGATCATTCTTTTATTGACATTAATTTGCGGAGCGGCGAGGCCCACTCCTGGACGAAGATTGTATTTTTGAGCGATCTCGGGATCCTGACTGTTTTTGACAAACTCGATCATTTCAGTCAGCTGCTTTATCTCCGTTTCATTTGCTGGCAATTGCACTTCTTCGGCGACGGTTCTCAAAGCGGGATGACCGTCGCGGACAATGTTTTCCATTGTAATCAACTTCTTCACTCCCACTGATTAATATGTAAAGTATAGCGGATGTTCTCCCCGGCGTGCAATGTCTCTGCATCATAAATGACCAGCCAAAAAAGCGGCTGGTCTTGTTGATTTCACTGAACTAGCAGCCTAAATAAGCCGCACCTACAATAATCAGCAATATAAAGAGAACAACGATCAAAGCGAATGTGCGGCCGTAGCCATATCCACCGTATCCGCCGCCGTACCCGTATCCAGGGCAGCAATAACCGTACATATGAAGACCTCCTCCGTAGTTTTACGCAAAGCCTTTTTTCTTTAGTAGGCATAGCGTCTAATATAAATTATGTAAAAGTCGGATGGTTGTATAGTCGAATGCCCAACATCACGTAAATTTCCCAAATTGTTTTTGTTCTAAAACCGTCCCTCCATACATACCGATCTTGTATCGGCATGTCCAAAAACACCGGGATTTTTTGTTGTCAAACATACGAATAAACTTTATAGTGGAATTTGTCTAGATTGGGGGAAAGTCAGAGTGAAATCATCAACATTGCGTGTGCCTGCCGTCCTTGCCGTTTTTTGTGCGGCGATATTTTTACTGGCGGGCTGCTTATGGAAAGATCCCGTAAGTTCTTTGCACGGCTCTCTGGAAAAGATCGTCGAATTGGAAAAGCCGTTTAAAAAGGAGCAGGCATCTCTGAAAAGCTTGGAAAAAAACGAATCGAAGCTTTATGAAGAAATGATCAGGCTGAATATGGATGATTTTGATCAGGTTGTGAAGCTTTCCAATCAGGCGCTGAAAAACGCAGACAAACGCGAAGCGCATTTACAAACGGAAAAGGAAAGCATTGAAAAGGCAAAGCGCGAATTTGAAGCGAATAAAGAGACCGCCGAAAAGATCGGCGATGAAAAGGTGAGGAAAAAAGCGGAGAATGCCGCTTCTTATATGGAGAAGCGCTACAAGGCGTACGGGACGCTTTATGCAGCATATAAAAGCGCCATCGGACTTGACAAAGAATTGTACAAGCTCCTGCAAAATAAGGATCTCGAACTGAGCAAACTCGAAGCCCAGCTGAAGAAAATCAACAAATCGTATGATGATGTATTGAAGCGGAGCAAAGACTTCAACGCTTATACAAAAGATTTTAATCAAGCCAAAAAAGAGTTTTACAAGGCGGCAGGATTTAATGTGAAGGAGAGCTGATTTGAATCGGCTCTCCTTTTTTTGACAAAATCTGTATTGCTATTGTAATACAGATTCTTATCTATACTAGCACAGTTTTATCCCGTTCTGAAGACCGTTAAAACGGGAATTGAATAAAGCGAATACATTTATTGAAATTCGGGAATGAAATCGATTGACGTGTCACATTCGCTGGTGTAAACTTAGCCTTGGTGGAACTTGTTGTATTAGTTTGTTGCAAAAGATAAATGATACAGTTTTAGAACGCGTTGTATTGTCCTTACATAAAAGTTTCGACAACCATCAAAGCGGCTAATATGAAATAAATATGAGTTGCGCCCGTCAATTTAGGACACCCTAATTTTGTATGTATAAGGGATAAACGTCTATGACTGTTAAAAGAAAGGAAGAGGTGACTTGAATATGGCTGCAAAAACGAAAAAAGCAATCGTTGATAGCAAAAAGCAATTTGATGCCATTAAAAAGCAGTTCGAAACGTTTCAAATTTTGAATGAAGAAGGCGAAGTCGTAAATGAAACGGCAATGCCTGATTTATCAGACGATCAATTAAAAGAATTAATGCGCCGCATGGTGTTTACGCGAATTCTGGATCAGCGTTCTATTTCTCTGAACAGACAAGGCCGCCTCGGATTCTATGCGCCGACTGCCGGACAGGAAGCTTCTCAAATAGCAACGCATTTTGCGCTTGAGAAAGAAGACTTCGTCCTTCCGGGCTACCGTGACGTTCCGCAGCTGATCTGGCACGGGCTTCCGCTTTATCAGGCGTTCTTGTTCTCCCGCGGACATTTCCGGGGAAATCAAATGCCGGATGATGTTAATGCGCTTTCACCGCAAATCATCATCGGTGCGCAGTACATTCAGACAGCCGGTGTGGCCCTCGGTCTGAAAAAACGCGGCAAACAAGCAGTAGCGATCACTTATACAGGTGACGGAGGCGCTTCACAAGGGGATTTCTACGAAGGAATCAACTTTGCGGGTGCTTATAAAGCTCCGGCTATCTTCGTCGTCCAAAACAACCGCTATGCGATTTCTACACCTGTAGAAAAACAATCAGCAGCACAAACCATCGCTCAAAAAGCAGCGGCCGCCGGTATCGTCGGCATTCAAGTTGACGGAATGGATGCGCTTGCTGTGTACGCTGCTACCCGTGAAGCTCGTGAGCGCGCTGTTAACGGCGAAGGTCCGACACTGATTGAGACGCTTTGCTTCCGTTACGGTCCTCATACAATGGCGGGCGATGACCCGACGAAATACCGCACGAAAGAAATCGAGAATGAGTGGGAGCAGAAAGATCCGCTCGTACGTTTCCGCAAGTTCTTGGAAAACAAAGGCCTCTGGTCTGAAGAGGAAGAAAACAAAGTAATCGAAGAAGCAAAAGAAGAAATCAAACAGGCGATCAAGAAAGCCGACGAAGAGCCGAAGCAAAAAGTGACCGACCTGATCGACATCATGTATGAAGAGCTTCCTTACAACCTTGCAGAACAAAAGGAAATTTATAAAGAGAAGGAGTCGAAGTAAGCCATGGCGCAAATGACAATGATTCAAGCAATCACTGATGCGTTACGCACAGAACTGAAAAATGACGAAAATGTCTTAGTTTTCGGAGAAGACGTCGGTGTTAACGGCGGCGTGTTCCGTGCGACTGAAGGATTGCAAAAAGAGTTTGGTGAGGATCGCGTATTTGACACTCCTCTTGCCGAATCTGGTATCGGCGGTCTTGCACTCGGTATGGGCTTACAAGGTTTCCGTCCGGTAATGGAAATTCAATTTTTCGGATTCGTGTATGAAGTAATGGATTCAGTTTCCGGCCAAATGGCGCGGATGCGCTACCGTTCCGGCGGCCGCTGGACTTCTCCTGTTACAATCCGTTCCCCGTTTGGCGGCGGTGTTCATACACCAGAGCTTCACG
Organism: Bacillus sp. z60-11; assembly: GCF_046464135.1. Taxonomy (NCBI): domain Bacteria; kingdom Bacillati; phylum Bacillota; class Bacilli; order Caryophanales; family Bacillaceae; genus Bacillus; species Bacillus sp. z60-11. The sequence goes on from NZ_JBIYSN010000001.1 coordinate 629,441, forward strand.
CGGACAGCTTGGAAGGACTTGTTGCACAGCAGCCTGGACTTAAAGTCGTGATCCCTTCAACTCCGTACGATGCAAAAGGACTTTTGATTTCCGCGATCCGCGACAACGATCCGGTCGTCTTCCTTGAGCATATGAAGCTTTATCGTTCATTCCGCCAGGAGGTTCCGGAGGAAGAATACACAATTGAAATCGGAAAAGCCGATGTGAAGCGTGAAGGTACAGATCTTTCCATCATCACGTATGGAGCGATGGTTCACGAATCATTAAAAGCAGCTGAAGAACTTGAAAAAGAAGGCGTATCAGCTGAGGTTGTCGATCTTCGCACAGTCAGCCCGCTTGATATTGACGCAATCATCGCATCTGTTGAGAAAACAGGCCGTGCAATCGTTGTTCAAGAAGCGCAAAAACAAGCAGGTATTGCAGCGAACGTTGTAGCGGAAATCAATGACCGCGCCATCTTAAGCCTTGAAGCACCGGTGCTTCGCGTGGCAGCGCCTGATACTGTATTCCCATTCTCTCAAGCTGAAGGCGTTTGGCTTCCAAACCATAAAGACGTGCTTGAAACTGCAAAAAAAGTATTGGAATTTTAATCTAATCAGATATGAAGGAAGGGGAAAGTTGACGTTTGTCTTTTCCCTTCATGTATTTCCACAGTCAGGCGGGAATTTTCAGCCGTATAACTGACAGTCTGTGAAACAATAACAACTACGTAAATATCTTAGGAGGTCGAAAACTGTGGCATTTGAATTTAAACTTCCGGATATCGGGGAAGGAATCCACGAGGGCGAAATCGTAAAATGGTTCGTCAAGCCAAACGATGAGGTAAACGAAGATGACGTTTTGGCAGAGGTGCAAAACGATAAAGCTGTTGTAGAAATTCCTTCACCTGTTAAGGGAAAAGTATTAGAATTAAAAGTTGAAGAGGGAACAGTCGCAACCGTCGGGCAGACAATCATTACATTTGATGCACCAGGGTACGAAGATCTTCAATTTAAAGGTAGCGACGAATCATCAGAAGCTAAAACTGAAGAGGCTAAAGCAGAAGAAGCTGAAGCACCTGCACAAGAAACAGCAGCCAAGCAGGATGATGCAGACGCAGATCCGAATAAACGCGTCATCGCAATGCCTTCCGTTCGCAAATATGCTCGTGAAAAAGGCGTTGATATCGCGAAGGTTGCCGGTTCCGGCAAAAACGGACGGGTTCTCAAAGAAGATATCGACAGCTTCTTAAACGGAGGTGCAGCAGTAGAAGCTCCAGCTGCTCAAGCTGAAGAGAAAGCAGAACCTGCTCAACAGCCGCAAGCTGCAGTACAAGTTCCGGAAGGCGAGTTCCCTGAAACACGCGAAAAAATGAGCGGAATCCGCAAAGCCATCGCAAAAGCTATGGTGAATTCCAAACATACCGCTCCACACGTTACACTAATGGATGAAGTCGATGTAACAAACCTTGTCGCACACCGCAAGCAGTTTAAACAAGTTGCGGCTGACCAAGGCATTAAGCTGACTTACCTGCCTTACGTGGTAAAAGCTTTAACATCAGCTCTGAAAAAATATCCTGTACTTAACACATCAATCGACGATAATACAGATGAAGTGATTCAGAAGCACTACTACAACATCGGTATTGCAGCAGACACCGACAAAGGACTGCTTGTGCCGGTTGTTAAAAATGCGGACCGCAAAGCTGTGTTTGAGATTTCCAATGAAATCAACGAACTTGCGACAAAAGCGCGCGAAGGCAAGCTTGCTCCTGCTGAAATGAAAGGCGCTTCTTGCACAATCACCAACATCGGTTCTGCCGGCGGCCAATGGTTCACACCGGTTATCAACCATCCTGAGGTTGCGATCCTTGGAATCGGCCGTATCGCTGAAAAAGCGATTGTGCGCGACGGCGAAATTGTCGCTGCACCTGTTCTGGCTCTTTCTCTAAGCTTTGACCACCGTATGATCGACGGGGCAACTGCACAAAACGCGTTGAATCACATCAAGCGTTTACTGAACGATCCACAACTAATTTTAATGGAGGCGTAATGTCATGGTAGTAGGAGATTTCCCTATTGAAACAGATACTCTCGTCATTGGTGCGGGTCCTGGCGGCTATGTAGCTGCCATCCGCGCCGCTCAGCTTGGACAAAAAGTAACCATCGTTGAAAAAGGCAATCTTGGAGGCGTATGTCTGAATGTCGGATGTATCCCTTCAAAAGCGCTGATCAATGCAGGCCACCGTTATGAGAATGCAAAGCATTCTGAAGATATGGGGATCACGGCTGAAAACGTAACAGTAGACTTTACAAAAGTTCAAGAATGGAAAGCCTCTGTTGTGAAAAAGCTTACCGGCGGTGTTGAAGGCCTTCTGAAAGGCAACAAAGTCGATATCGTAAAAGGTGAAGCATATTTCGTAGACAGCAATTCTGTTCGCGTGATGGATGAGAATTCAGCTCAAACCTACACATTCAAAAATGCGATCATTGCAACGGGTTCACGTCCTATTGAATTGCCAAACTTTAAATATAGCGACCGCGTCTTGAATTCAACCGGTGCATTGGCGCTGAAAGAAATTCCTAAAAAGCTCGTTGTCATCGGAGGCGGCTACATCGGTACAGAGCTTGGAACAGCCTATGCCAACTTCGGTACAGAAGTGGTTGTTCTTGAAGGCGGAGACGAAATCCTCCCAGGCTTTGAGAAGCAAATGAGCTCTCTTGTCAAACGCAACCTTAAGAAAAAAGGCAATGTTGAGATCCATACAAATGCGATGGCAAAAGGCGTCGAAGAAAAAGCAGACGGCGTAAGCGTGACGTTTGAAGTCAAAGGTGAAGAGAAAACCGTTGATGCTGACTACGTACTTGTAACGGTCGGACGCGTGCCGAACACAGATGAGCTTGGTCTTGAGCAAGTCGGCATTGAAATGACAGACCGCGGCATCATCAAAACAGACAAACAATGCCGTTCAAACGTTTCCAACATTTATGCAATCGGCGATATCATCGAAGGACCGCCGCTTGCCCACAAAGCATCTTATGAAGGCAAAATTGCTGCTGAAGCGATTGCCGGAGAAGCTGCGGAAATCGATTATCTCGGAATTCCAGCAGTTGTCTTCTCTGAGCCTGAGCTGGCATCAGTCGGCTACACTGAAGCACAGGCTAAAGAAGAAGGCCTTGAAGTGACAGCTGCCAAATTCCCATTTGCAGCTAACGGACGTGCGCTGTCATTAAATGAAACTGACGGTTTCCTTAAACTTGTGACACGCAAAGAAGACGGACTTGTCATCGGTGCGCAGATCGCCGGTGCCAGCGCTTCTGATATGATTTCTGAGCTGAGCTTGGCAATCGAAGCAGGAATGACTGCAGAAGACATTGCGATGACGATCCATGCTCACCCGACATTGGGAGAAATCACAATGGAAGCTGCGGAAGTAGCTATTGGAATGCCGATTCACGTCGTAAAATAAGCAGCAAAAAATCCCCCGTTAAACGGGGGATTTTTGTTTGAAGAAGATGTACCGCCGGAGGCCGGAGATTCCCTGAAACAGAACAGCGCTTTTATGGTTTTAATTGCTCCTTAAGAAGCTTGACGATTTTTTCCTTATCTTTGATTTTTCCTTCAATTTTAACTAGTACTTTTTTATCATTGACAAGCAGCAAACATGGAAATATATGAACGTCCTTTTTCCACTTTCCCTTCTCCTCTAAAATTTCCATATTTGCAACCTGCTTGGGATATTCTTTTTTTAAATCCATCAGTGCATCATAATAAGCAATTTCACGATCCATATGCTCATCGTCGGAAAAAAAGATCAGTTTAACGTGAGGCTGTTCGTCACTTTGATGTTCGTCTTCAGTGTCTTGGGAAAACGAACATCCGCTCATGAAACATAAGAAACAAATGGCGGTGAAAATAGCTCGAAACAACATGACGTTTCTTCACCTCTCTATAAAATGCAAGCCGATTTTCCTGGTTCTGTTATTTCCATTCATTAGTAAACAATTCCTATTTTATCATTGATCCTCTAAAAAATGATCACTTGTTACCCATTTGTTACATAAATGAAAACTCTTGTTTTTTCTTGATCCGTACACAGATGAGGTTTGCTTATAGGAATAAAGACTTACTCGTCAAATCGGCTGAAAATTGCTCTCCTAAAAGAAAATGTGTTGAATACACTTGATTGAGGGAAGGAGCGATTTTCCTGTCTGCCCGTTTTTTGAAAAATGAGCAAAATAATATAAATGTGTTATACAATTTACCGTTGACAACGACAATGTGACATCATATTATAAAAGTAACCAAAGAGATAAACCGCTTCCATTTTGAAACGAAAAGGGGAATGAAAAATGGGCACGATCGTTTGTCAGGACTGTAATGAGCCGATTCAGCATTTTGAAGATGAGAAAGTGACGATCCTTTACGGTACGTGTGGAAAGTGCAACTGCCATTTGGAAGAGAAGGAGTAGAAAAAAAGCATGCGGCTTTTAAACGGCCGCATGCTTTTCATTTTTAAAGGATGGCTTGCTGTTCTTTGATGACGCGAATCATGTGCAGTGTGTCATCTTCCGGCCCCTGAACGGGCAGGCCCGCTTCAAGGTTCTTTTCAATGTAGTTGATATTGTCTTCTGTAATAATTTCTCCCGGAATGAAAATCGGAATCCCCGGCGGATATACCATGACAAACTCGGCGATAATCCTTCCGGCCGCTTTTTTGAACGGTACGACTTCCGTGTTGGCGTAAAACGCATCACGGGGTGTCATGGCGAGCGCCGGTATATTCGGCAGCAGCACCTCCGGTGTACGTTTACTTTCTTGAGATGAAACCGCCTGATGAACGATATCGGTCAGCGCTTGAACGAGTACGTCTGCGTCTTCTTTGCGGTCTCCCGGCGTAAAAATGCAAAGGATGTTGTATAAATCGGAAAGTTCGACTTCAATATGATACGACTCGCGCAGCCACTTTTCCACATCGTGTCCCGTCAAACCAAGATTTTTGACAGAAATAATCAGCTTTGTCGGATCATAATCATAAGCTGCCTTAGTGCCGAGAATATCCCTGCCCACACAAAAGATGCCTTTGATGCCGTTGATGCGCTTCCTTGTTTCTTCGGCCAGCTTGATCGTCTGTTCAATTAATTCGTGCCCTTCCGTCGCCAAACGCTTTCTGGCGACATCGAGGGAAGCGAGAAGTAAGTAGGATGTTGATGTTGTCGTCATCATGCTTAAAATCGATTGAACCCTCTCTTTTGATACAAGTCCTTCTCTGATATTCAGCACTGAGCTTTGTGTAAGCGAACCTCCGAGTTTATGGACGCTCGTTGCCGCCATATCGGCCCCCGCCTGCATGGCTGATAGGGGGAGCTTTTCATGGAAATGGATATGAACACCGTGTGCTTCATCAACGAGCACAGGGACGTCAAATGAATGGGCGAGCTCTACGATGCTTTTTAAATCGGCAGCAATACCGAAGTAAGTCGGATTGATGACGAGAAGACCTTTGGCATCCGGATGCTCCTCGAGCGCTTTTTTCGCGGATTCGGGCGTAATGCCGTGTGAGATCCCCAGTTCATCATCGATTTCCGGATGAATGAAAATGGGAACGGCTCCTGAAAAGACGATCGCGGACATCACCGATTTATGGACGTTCCTCGGTACGATAATTTTGTCTCCAGGCCCGCAGACAGCCATGACCATCGTCATGATGGCGCCGCTTGTTCCTTGGACGGAAAAAAACGTATAATCGGCTCCGAACGCTTCGGCAGCCAGGTCTTGCGCCTCTTTGATGATTCCTTTTGGAGCATGCAGATCATCAAGCGGCTCAATATTGATCAAATCTATGCTTAGAGCGTTTTCTCCGATAAAGCTTCTGAATTCAGGGTCCATCCCGGATCCTTTTTTATGGCCGGGAATATGGAATTGAATCGGATTTCGGGCGGCGTGCTTCTTTAATCCTGTGTATAGGGGTGTTTCCTGCTGCAACAATTAATTTCCCACCTTCATTAAAATGCCTGTTAATGTCTATTGTTTATCAAAATTCGTCGGGTTATTTTTCAGTTTTTCCTTGATGGCATAAAACAAATGAATTATATTATGATCTTGAAAGAATGTAAAGTACAATTTATGATCTTTCCCGCCCGGGGATAGACGAAAAAAAGAAAACGAATACTAAACAAAAAGCCGTCTGATGGCGAACGTACAAGGAGATGAGTCAAATGGAAGGATATCAATATCCGATGAATGAAGACTGGACGACAGAGGAAGCGATAGATGTCATTTCGTTTTTTCAAACGGTTGAACTGGCATATGAGAAAGGCATTGAACGCGATGTATTATTGAGCGCATACCGGCGCTTTAAAGAAATTGTTCCGGGAAAGGCGGAAGAAAAAAAGCTGTGCAGCCAGTTTGAAGAAGCGAGTCATTATTCTCCGTATCAAGTCGTAAAAAAAGCGAAAGAACAAGCGGAGGATCAGAAAATTAAAATGTAAAAAGGGAATACCTCCGCATCCCTTTTTAAACCGATTCTCCTGCTTTTTGCGTCAGCCTGTAAAGAAAAGCAAGCTTTTCAAAAGAAGCTTCAATTTCTGATAGAAATTCATCTTCACTCATTTGCAGCACCTGATCTTTGGAAAGCTGAATTCCACAGAGCGCTTCGGCTTTTTTGACATTGACCAGCCTGTCAAACAGCTGTTTTAGGTCTTCGTCTGTCATATCAGACGCTTTGCGCGCTTCCGGCTTCGTATGATCCGGCGACCAGACAAAGCTGTTAGGAATCCGGTTCTTGATGTCATCCAGATGTTCTTTAAAAAGCCGTCCGTAGTCCGTTTTGAGCGGAGACTCATAAATCAGTGCAAACCAGACGAAAACATGGGTCTTCCATAAGCCGATTTGGAAATGGGGCAGCTTTTTATAGCCCCGCTTATTGTTTGCAAAAGCGACCCAGCTGTCATCTGGCGGATTGACTGAACGGCGCGCATGCTTTGCAACATGAACGAACATTTCATCACCTGTCAGAGCGGACAGAGCAGGCGCAAAATGATCTCCAAGCCCCTGAAGCTTGGGGCGTACCGTCTCTTTCAGAACCTCCATCCGCGCATCTAAACCTTCTATTGTAAATGTATTAAAATCTTCTTCAGTAAAACGCAGATTGTTCATGTTTTTCCTCCTTGATCCGATCAGTAATGATATTTTATCACAGTTGCTTTTTTAAACAAAAAAATACGTTTCAACATAAGGTTTTTCGGGAATCGTTAGGTAAACACACAATTTTGCGAATGATGTTACGAATGGTTTAGCGATTCATACGATATGAATAAGAAAATTAATATAAATGCCGCGGGGAGCTATGACCAGAAGGATGTCTCCTAAAAATCAATTTTCTCTGGAAGGAGCGTAGGCAAATGAAACCAATCGTGAAGCAGGGGATGAAGGAAGAAAAGGACAATCGGGCCGCTGTCTGGAGGCTTGAGGTTGATTATGAATTGGCGACGCTTTTTGAAGCTATGGAACAAAACGATGAAACCCAAATTGAGCTGAGTAAACGCAAGCTGGAACGCTTAAGAAAAGAATGGATCAGATTACATGGTTGAAACCATAATAAAAACGAACCGTCAGTCAGGTTCGTTTTTATCTGAGCGTCCTGGGCTTTTTTTCTTGATTTTCCCCGTTTAAAATCAGTATGCTATGAATAAATCAATAGGTATACATAGAAAAGAGGTTGTGTGATGACGAACTGGAAGGAAATCGACCGCCTGGCGAAAAGCTGGGTGAAAGAAGCAGGCGAGAAAATCAAACAGTCGATGAAAGAAAAGATGACGATTGAAACAAAATCAAATCCTAATGACCTTGTGACAAACATTGATAAAGAGACAGAGCGTTTTTTTATTGACAAAATCCAATCGGTATTTCCTGATCATCGTATACTCGGCGAAGAAGGCCAGGGAGACAAGCTCACGTCATTGGACGGGATCGTCTGGATCATCGATCCGATCGACGGAACCATGAATTTTATTCACCAAAAACGTAATTTTGCGATTTCGATCGGTATTTTTGAAAACGGGAAAGGCAAAATCGGCCTGATTTATGATGTGACACATGATGAGCTGTACCATGCGTTCCAAGGCGAGGGCGCTTATATGAATGATACAAAGCTTGGCAAGATGAAAGACGTGCCGCTTGAGGAAGCGATTCTTGCGATCAATGCGACTTGGATCACAGAAAACAGACGGATTGATCCAAGCGTTTTATCTCCGCTCGTTAAACGTGTCAGAGGGACGCGCTCATACGGATCAGCGGCGCTAGAGCTCGCTTATGTGGCGGCTGGAAGAATGGATGCCTATGTGACGATGAGACTTGCCCCTTGGGATTATGCTGCCGGCTGCGTCCTGCTTGATGAAGTGGGGGGAACATATACAACGCTTGACGGAAAACCGATCAACTTTCTCGAAAACAACAGCATCATCGCCGGCAACCCGGTCTGTCACCAAACGATTTTCAAAGACTATCTGCCGCATGCATAGCAGGCCGTTTTCCCCCGCCGATGCGGCGTTTTTTGAAGAGGTGATTGAAGAAAGTCCGGAATGGGCCGAAGAAGAGCTGAACGGACAAAGCGTTGAACAATATATGCGCTCCTATCAGATGTACAGCGGACACTGGCTCATTTGGGAAGAGGGCAGCCGCCCGGCGGCTGTCAGCTTCCACCTCGACTGGGCGCCTTCCAATGGCAAACCGTGGCTTGGAACATTGCTGGTTCATCCCGATTTCCGCCAAAAAGGCCGGGCCAAAGAAGTGATTGAAGCAATTGGAGAACACTTGTATGAAAAGGGACATAAAGCGCTTTTTGCCGCTGTGCCTTATGAGAGGGACGGATGGCTGAACATGCTGGCTCGTACAGGATTTGAACAATTGAAAGCAGAACAAGATGAGAAGGGGGAACAATATCTGATTATGGTTTTACCCCTAGCTCCTGGGAAATGATACGAAAGAGGGGGCTGTCCAGAAAGTCAGCTTTTGCTGACTTTCTAATAGCCTTTTTATTTTTTGAAAAAATACAAAAAAATCGTCCTTTTAGTAAAATGGAGTTGCCAGAACACATTTACGAAATAACACGCAAATGACACTTCTGCCAGACATAAAGGAAAAATAGAAGTCTAAAAGACAATTGGCTCCTACGTTCAAACCTTATGACAATCGGTCAAATTCAAGCGATTTATGACCTTGAACAACTCATTCCAGAACATCATGTGGCACGTGTGGTAGACGAAATGGTCGAAGCTGTTCCAGATGAGCAACTGTTTTCTCATCATACTGGTGGAGGCCGAAGTTCCTTTCATCCGAAAATGATGCTTAAATTTGGTTATTTCCAAAAAGTCTATTCTTGCCGAGGTATTGAGAAATAACAAAAGAAAACATCCCTGCTATATGGTTGGCTGCCCTGCAACAACCTGATTTTCGCACAATCAATGAATTCCGTGGTGTACCAATGAAGGCACTCATGAATGCGTTATTTGAAGCGATGATGTTAAAACTGATCGAACAAAAATAAGTGACAATGGAAAACTGCTTTTTAGATGGTACCAAAATCGAAGCCAATGCCAACAAGTATTCTTTCGTATGGAAAAAGTCTACTGCGACATGGGAAGCAAAGTTAAAAGAAAGGATTCAGGAAGCCTTTCAGCACATTCATGAACTCACACAATTAGAATCTGGACAGAAGAAAAAGCACAACATCTAGAGACTTAAGAAAACCTGGAGACAGTGGAGTCAAATCGAAGAAAAAGTAGATCGATTAACAGACAAAATAGATGAGGAAACAGACACAAAGATTCGCAAAGAGAAGCGCCAAGAACGCAGTCAATGGAAGAAATCTTTGAAGCTGATTCGAGAAAATTATAGAAACAAAACAGTATATTTGCCGATAGGAACAGCTATTCCAAAACAGCCCATGATGCCGCTTTATGCGAATGAAAGAAGATCATACGAAAAACGGCCAACTAAAATCTGGATATAATGTGCAAATGAGGACGGAAAATCAAGTTCATCAACGACATACGGACACACGTTGTTTTATACCGGTTTTATAATGGTGTCAGTCACAAATACGAACAGCTTCCTATGGTAAGTTCTCTTCAGTGAAATAATCCAGTATCATACATCCCGCTCCCTGTGCTACGATATTGTAAGCTGCGGTTGACTTAACAATCTGAACATGATTATTTGGAAAGTGTATGAGTCGCTTTTGTGCTGTTTCAGAGGCTACTTCATAAAAAAGAGGTTTTGGAACTAAGGTTCCTCCACATATCACAATATCTGGGCGCAAAAGGAAAATCAAATTACTAAGACCGATACCAAAAAAATAAGCTGCTTCCTTAACGACTTCCAGACAAAGAGGGTCTTCTTTCTCTATTCCATTTAAAATATGGTGAAAATCTATATCTTCTACATCATGAATTTTATCTTCAAGTAAAGAAACATGACCACGCTTCATTCGTCGGACTACTTCATCACGAATAGCTGGCAAACTGCTATACGCTTGTAGACAACCATGCAGATCGCGCTGGATAAAAGCAAATAGATTATACGGGATTTGCCACTTTTTTGGAGCTGTCGCATTATTTGTAGCTGCACAGATTTCAGATCCTATCATCATGTTTTGGGTTATGCTTTTTAATGCAATCGTTTATATGCCAACAATTGCTTTATCTAATGTCATTTCTTACGTTTCTTTAGAAAAAACAGGGCTCGATACAGTAAAAGACTTCCCGCCTGTTCGTGTTTTTGGAACAGTCGGTTTTATTCTTGCAATGTGGACGATTAGTTTTTTGAAGCTTGAATTGAGCAACATTCAGTTATATGTTGCTTCTGGTGCTTCACTTTTACTTGCGCTGTATTCATTGACACTCCAAGATTGTCCGACATCGAAAGCGAAGAAGGATAAGTCGCTTGTTAGTCTTTTAGGCATTGATGCTTTCGTCCTATTTAAACAAAAGAATATGGCTATCTTTTTCCTTTTTGCGATGCTGTTAGGAGCTGCACTCCAGATTACTAATACTTTTGGGAATCCATTTCTACATGATTTTGCATTGGATCCTCATTATAAGGATAGTCTTGTTGTTAAATATCCAGCTGTCCCATCATGATTCACGATGACGGTAATGTAGTGAAGGAGACAGGGGATGATGAAGAACAAAAGTTTAGGAAGACATACTATCGGCGGCTGATCCTCACCGGGGCTGCACTGTTTGGCGGCGGGTACTTTCTGATGCTTTTCATTTATCTTTTCCTTCTTTAAAAAAACTGGCGGCTTGGCCGCCGGTTTTTTAATCTGATTTCAAGTTCTGAGGCCGCGCTTCTCCCTCCGAATTTTTTGCTGCAGTTTAATGATAACGAGAGAAAATTCGAGAAAAAATAGGGGAAAGGAAGAGTGATACCATGATCCGATAGTGCTTGCCGGGCCGGCTGGGCAAAAAGATAAAAACGGGCTACCGTTTGTTCTAATCATTTTATCATCAGGCTAAAAAATGGTCGGTTTTTCGTCAGGAAAAAAGCTCCTTTAGCCGTAAAGGAGCTTCGCGTTTACTAAAGTACGCCTTTTTCGCGCATTCGTTTTTTGAGGGTGAATCCGGTTCCCATGATAACAATGAGAATCGCAAAGGCGAGCCCGACCCCGAGCAGGCTTTTTTCGGCGATGGCCACTCCGACCATCATGATGCTGATAACCGCGGCTAATGCGAGCAATAAGAACATCCATTTGATTTGTTTCATTCGTCTGACATCCCCTTTTTCAGTCTACTGTTAGTTTACAGAAAAACGCCGGGAAGATAAAGGGCTTTCACAGCTTGAAATGCGGAAACAAATTGAAATAACTTCATTCCTCAGTTATAATATGAAAGATTATCTAAATTTTTTAGGAGATGAAAACGTGAAACTTCGAGAAGATCTTCGCAATATCGCTATTATCGCCCACGTTGACCATGGAAAAACGACGCTTGTGGATCAGCTTCTCCATCAGGCCGGTACATTCCGTGCCAATGAAAATGTGGCGGAACGCGCCATGGATTCCAACGATTTGGAAAGAGAGCGCGGCATTACGATTTTAGCGAAAAACACAGCGATTAACTATAAAGATACACGCATTAATATTTTGGATACTCCAGGACACGCAGATTTTGGCGGTGAAGTAGAGCGGATCATGAAGATGGTTGACGGCGTTCTGCTTGTCGTTGACGCCTATGAAGGCTGCATGCCGCAGACGCGGTTTGTATTGAAAAAAGCGCTTGAGCAAAATTTGACGCCGATCGTTGTCGTCAATAAGATCGACCGCGATTTCGCCCGTCCCGAAGAAGTCGTCGATGAAGTGCTCGATCTTTTCATTGAGCTTGATGCAAATGAAGAACAGCTGGAATTCCCGGTGGTCTATGCTTCAGCGATCAATGGCACGGCATCAGCGGATCCAAAGCAGCAGGATGAAAATATGGAGGCTTTATTTGAAGCGATCGTCAACCATATCCCAAGTCCTGTCGACAACCGTGAAGAGCCGCTTCAGTTCCAGGTGGCACTGCTTGATTACAACGACTATGTCGGACGTATCGGGATCGGCCGCGTATTCAGGGGAACGATGCAGGTCGGACAGCAAGTAGCTTTAATGAAGCTAGACGGCTCCGCCAAACCGTTCCGCGTCACAAAAATCTTCGGCTTCCAAGGATTGAAAAGAGTCGAGATTGAAGAAGCAAAAGCAGGGGATCTCGTCGCGGTGTCCGGAATGGAAGACATCAATGTCGGCGAAACGGTCTGTCCGATCGATCATCAGGAAGCGCTCCCTGTGCTTCGTATTGATGAGCCGACGCTTCAGATGACATTTGCCGTGAATAACAGCCCGTTTGCAGGACGCGAAGGCAAATATGTGACGGCAAGAAAGATCGAAGAACGTCTTGAACAGCAGCTGCAGACCGATGTGAGTCTGCGGGTCGACCCGACGCCGTCTCCGGATGCTTGGATCGTTTCAGGGCGCGGTGAGCTTCATTTGTCGATTTTAATTGAAAACATGCGCCGCGAGGGCTTTGAATTACAAGTGTCAAAACCTGAAGTCATCATCAAAGAAATCGACGGTGTCCGCTGTGAACCTGTCGAGCGTGTTCAAATCGATGTGCCTGAGGAGCATACTGGATCTGTCATGGAATCGATGGGTGCGCGCAAAGGCGAGATGATCGACATGATCAACAGCGGAAACGGGCAAGTCCGCTTGATTTTCAATGTACCTTCTCGCGGTTTAATCGGCTACTCAACAGAGTTTCTTTCCCTTACACGCGGATTCGGTATTTTGAATCACACGTTTGACAGCTATCAGCCGGTTGAGCCTGGGCAAGTCGGCGGCCGCCGTCAAGGGGTCCTCGTCTCAATGGATACAGGAAAAGCTTCAGCTTACGGTATTCAAGGCGTTGAGGAACGAGGCGTCATTTTTGTTGAGCCGGGGACAGAAGTGTATGAAGGCATGATCGTCGGCGAACACAACCGCGAAAACGATCTTGTCGTCAACATCAACAAAATGAAGCAGCAAACAAACGTCCGTTCAGCGACAAAAGATCAAACGGTCAGCATGAAAAAACCGCGCATCATGTCGCTTGAAGAGTCGCTTGAATACTTGAACGAAGATGAATATTGCGAAGTAACGCCTGAATCGATCAGGCTGAGAAAGAAAATTCTTGATAAAAACGAACGCGAAAAAGCAGCGAAAAAGAAGAAGTTGGCAGGATTGTCGTAAAGTTTGCAGAACTTAAAAAAGAGCAACCCAACTAGATAAAGGGGAGGGGGATCTTTTTGCCTGATGTAAGTGAACGGCTTTCATTTTTTGCCGCTCTTTATAAAGTGGATCAGCATCCCGAAGCGGGAATGTGGTGGCTTTATGCCACCATCTTGCTTCTGTCTGCCATCGTTTTTAAACTGGGGTTTGCCAAACGGCTGCCGATGTTAAAAAGTGCGATTATTTATTTCTTTCTCGCTTTGGGATGTACATTTCTGACGTTTTTCGGGGTGTTTCTGCCGGTCGGGGAAGGGTTGATCGTCGCGGTCCTTATTTTGACGATCTACAAGATCCGGCTGCACCGCTCTAAAAAAGGACAGGAGACCGGAACATAATCGGTTCGGTACGTAAAAAGACACAGCTTTAGCTGTGTCTTTCAGCGTGTCGACAAACCTTCGCATTCGTTGTCAGGCCTGCGCTTCGGTGCTCACGAATTGCAACATTCGCTGTGCTCCGATGCTCGGTCTTCCTAGACTGCAAGGGTTTTCAATCACGCTGAAAGGATGACAAAATCGTAAAACTTTAAACCGTTTTACGATTTTGTCAATAATCTGAAAGACACAGCCTTAGCTGTGTCTTTTTTACGGTTCCGCCAAAAAGTCATTCATGAGCAAGTCGTTGAACAGCCGTCTGGCAAAAAGGATTTCCTCCGCTGAGTAGCGGTCTAAAAATGCTTTAAAACGTCTTTCAATTTTTTCGTGTTCCCGCTGATGAATGGCATAGACGGTTTTTCCTTTCCCTGTTAAGCGAAAATAGATCTCTTTCTTATTGTCGCTAAGCTGGGTTTTGCCGGTGAGGTTTTTTTTGATCAGCTTCGCTGTGATTCTTGACACGGTCGCTTTTGACAGGTTCATCTTCCCTGCGATTGATGTGACATTAATCGGTTCGTGATCCCCAATGCAGGCGATGGTATGAATGTCAGACATGGTCAAATTCAGCTCTGAGCCCAATTCCTGCTCCATGATCTCGATTTCGGCCGATATTCGCTCCTTCATCGCGCTTTCCTGCTGTTCTTGCTGATGGATGAGTGCAATGTACATGTCAAAAATCTCATGTTTGGCGTATGTCAAATGTTCCATGCAGAAAACAGTCTCCTTTTGGTCGATTTCCTGCTTTATTATATCATTTTGTTTCAGTTGAAACAAAATGATTATAAGGAGGGCATTTGAACATTTCCGCACCAGCGGCGAATGCCTTGTGATATGAGCGCTTCCGGGTCTTGGTGCGATTTGCTGACGGCCCAGGCAACATGGCCGTCCGGACGGATCAATGCTGCTTTGACATCGTCCCATTCCGGCCGCTCCGGCACAGCTTTTGCTTTTACCGTTTTCAGATGCGGATGGCAATGGGGGGATGTTTGCTCTTCCTCAAATGCGATGTATAAAAAGCTTGCGGAATGAAGAAACGAATAGAGCTGCTTAGCTGAGCCGTCTTTCAGCGTAATCTCCAGGTCGGGCAGCCGCTTTCCATTCAGTTGGTGCTTCGGCATCGTTTCATCTGCCGGATAGTTGATGCTCAGGGCGGCGATTTGCTCTGCGAGATAGCGATTGACCTCAGGGAATGTGAGAAGGTCTGAAAGCAGCTCGCGCAAATACAGTCCCTCCCGGGTAAAATCAAACAGCTTTGTCTGGATTTGCGTATTGCGGAGAAGTTCTTTGCCGACGGGATGCCTTTCCGTGTGATAGCTGTCCAGGAGCCATTCGGAAGCCCTGCCTTTGACGGCTGAAGCAAGCTTCCAGCCGAGGTTCATCGCATCCTGAAGACCGACATTTAACCCTTGTCCGCCGGCAGGAAAATGAATGTGCGCTGCATCCCCCGCCAGGAAGATTCTTTTCGATCTGTAGCGTTCCGCCAATCGGCTCGCATTGCCGAACCGGGACATCCAAACCGGATCGTATGTGCCGAAATCGGTGCCGCAAACCTGTATCAGGCCTTTTTGTATTTCTTCCAATGTCACCGGTTCATGCAATAGGCGCTGAGGTTTGTGCGGCGACACGATGAGCACGCGGTAAACACCGGGTGACAAAGGAACGATGACGACGGCGCCTTCTTCATTCATACACGTATAAAAACTGGAGTTAGGCGGAGAGTGAAGGGCTACATCCCCAAGCACGGCGGTCAGGCTTGCATCGCTTCCGTGAAACGCGATTCCCGTCTGTTTGCGGACGGTGCTTCCCGCTCCGTCGGCACCGACAATGTAGGCTGCCGTTAAAAAGGACATGCCGTCAGGGCCTTGGACGACGAGCTCTGCATGGTCATCGTTTTGCCGGACGGCCAGGACATCATGACCGCGAAGAATAGAGACGCCTAAGCTGTACGCATGCTTTTCAAGCAATTCCTCGGTATCGGTCTGAGGAAGAAACAGCGTATAGCTGGTGCCGGTGTCAAGTGCAGAAAAGTCCAATGCCGTGTCAAGACCTGCGAAATGTCCGTACGGCAGCGGTTTCCCCCGCTCTTTAAACAGATCAAACAGGCCGCGCATCTCCAAAATTTCGATTGACCGCGGATGAAGCGTCAGCGCTTTTGAATGGGGAGAAGGCTGCCTCAGGCGTTCAACGATGCACGTACGCACGCCGGCCAGCGCCAATTCGCAAGCCGTCATCAGACCGACCGGGCCGCCTCCAACGATCATAACATCAAAATCCATTACAAATCACTCCTTTTTTGTTACGTATGAAACAATTTAAAAATACTATAAATGATAACTTTTATCAATAAAATTTCAATATTTTGTTTCGTTTGTAACAAAAAACACAAAAAAGACATGGAACGTTTGTCCATGTCTTTTTTATGTTTTGACCTGTTCTTTATCTTTTCTGTGCGGATATAGTTTGAAACGGCCCGTTTTGATCCGATTCTCGGTTTTGACTTTGATGCGTTCGTAACAGTCGTTGCACAAATACGTATGTATGGGCCGGTTTCGAAGCCGTTTGGCAATGAGTGTGTCATCATCGATTTTGTCGATTTTGTCGCACAATGAACATTTTACCCTCACATCGTTCACCTCGCTTAAAGATCATTATATCACGAATGAAAGGTACAATTACATTTTCTTAAGGCGAAACAAAGGAAAAAGCTCATGCCGTCAAGAAAGGTAAAGGCACAAGCTTTTTATGGCTTTTACTGTCTGTTTTTCATATGTTTGTTTGATTGATCATTCTGCTCTTTTTCAAGCTGTTTTTGCCGGTTGCCGTTCAGCTGGTCATTGTTTGACTTTGTCGGATTTGTTTTTTGATCATCTGTTGCATCATTCGGTACTTCCGGCATAACGCGTCCGACAATTGCCGCCAGCTCATCAAGGATGCCTTTCACAGGTCTGCCCGCCTGAATTTCTTTTCCTATTGTCCTGAGGCGGTTCACGGTGTCGGGGTCTGCGACAACGGCCGCGTTTGCGCCGTAAGGATCATTTTGCAAAGCTTCGGCGACAGAGTATTTGATCGATTCGACCTTGCTGCGCTCCAAATTATCTTCGACATCAATGCCGACGACGGCGAGCCTCCCGAGGACGATGGCTGTCGCGTCATTGACACCTGGAACACGCTCGGTGATTTTGACGAGACGCTTTGAAATCGCTTGTCCGTCTTCCCTGTTCACAGGCTCCTGGGCGGTGTTTTTCACATGAATCGGTTTGTTGCCCGGCAGTTCATTTGCCTCGTTTTGAGCATTATTTTGAATGCCGCAGGCTGAAAGCAGCATAACGGTTTGAATGAAGATCAAAAAGAAAATTCGCACTTGAGGTTGCCTCCTTAGAAATGCTTTCATTATTTTTATTGTTGAATTAACCTTCTATCTTTATTCACAAAAACATATATTTTAGCGGGCGCTCCATCAGCTTTTAACCCGCATAAGAATAAAAGGCTAAAAATCCTGATCAGGAGGCGAAAGATTGAGTAAAATTTATGTGCTAGATACGAATGTGTTATTGCAGGATCCGAATTCAATCTTTTCTTTCGAGGATAATGAGGTTGTCATCCCCGCTGTCGCATTGGAGGAAGTCGATTCAAAGAAACGTTATATGGATGAAATTGGGAGGAATGCAAGGCGCGTATCTAAACTGATAGATGATTTACGTTTAAAAGGAAGGCTGTATGAAAACGTGCCTCTTCCAAACGGAGGAAGCCTCAGAATCGAGCTCAACCACCGCTCATTTCAGCAGCTTCAGGAAATTTTCATTGAAAAAACAAACGACAACCGTATTTTGGCCGTGGCGAAAAACCTGAGCCTTGAAGAAGAAACGAAAGAAGGCGGGCGCCCGGTCATCCTTGTCTCAAAAGACATGCTGATCCGCGTCAAAGCCGATGCGATCGGTTTATTGTCCGAAGACTTTCTGCATGACAGGGTGGTTGATCATGATGATATATACAGCGGATTTACCGAATTGTTTATCAATGCCGACCAGATGAATGCATTTTATGAAAACAACTGCTTGCCCCTTGAAGAGATCAGCCGTGAGCCGCTTTGCCCCAATCAGTTCGTCGTCATGAAGGATGCGCTCGGCGGTTCTTCCTCTGCGCTCGGCATCGTTGATCAAAACGGAAAAGCCGTTAAAAAGCTGATTTTTGATCAGGAACAGGTCTGGGGCATCCGATCGAGGAATGTGCAGCAGACGATGGCGCTTGAGCTTCTTTTAAGACAAGACATATCGCTTGTGACGCTCATCGGGAAAGCCGGAACGGGAAAAACGCTGTTGGCCCTGGCAGCAGGTCTTTTGCAGACGGAGGACTTGGGCCATTTTAAAAAGCTGGTCGTCACAAGGCCGATTGTACCTGTCGGAAAGGATATCGGCTATCTCCCGGGGGAAAAAGAAGAAAAGCTTCGGCCTTGGGTGCAGCCGATTTTTGACAACCTGGAATATTTGTTCAACGCCAAAAAGCCGGGAGAGCTTGACGATATTTTAGCGGGGATGGGCTCCATTCAAGTTGAGGCGCTCACATATATTCGGGGGAGAAGCATTCCTGATCAGTTCATCATCATCGATGAGGCCCAAAACCTGACCAAGCATGAGGTAAAGACGCTTTTAACCAGAGTCGGGGAGGGGAGCAAAATCGTCTTAATGGGCGATACCGAACAAATTGATCATCCGTACCTGGATGCGATGAATAACGGCTTGGCTTATGTTGTAGAGCGCTTTAAAGAGCAAAAAATTTCCGGGAATGTGAAGCTGTTAAAAGGGGAGCGTTCCGGACTGGCAAGGCTTGCGGCTGATTTGCTGTAACGAAAAAAACCTGGAATAGCGTCCAGGTTTTTGTGGCTTGTCCCCTGCGTTCACCGGTGATTGGCGGGGGTTTTTTTCAATTAGTTGATGCGGATTTTTTTGACATGTTTAATCGGATTCGCACGGTTTGATCCGTCCGCAAAATAAACGTGTACAGGCCCGTCTTCCGTCAGAGGTTTTCCTTTTTTACTGAAACAGAGAAGCGCTTCGTAAGCTTCGCTAATCGGGATGGAAACCTCATCGTTTTCTGTGACAAAGACGCACTCACTGGCGGAGTCGGACGCTTCCGCGTTTTTTAAAAACGGTTCAAGCTTGATCGCGAATGTCCCGTCAAGCAGCTTTTCCTTTTCATATTTTTTCTCTGATTTTAATGTCGGAGGTGAGACCGCTCCCTCCCTGATCAGGCGCTCCCGGTCAATCTCCAGGTCGCTGGTTTCCTCAGGAACCGCTCCGAGATGTGAAAAAAATTGATCCAGCTCGAATTTTCGGTCATCAAAAATCCAAACGCTTGGATCGAGTGTAATCGGGTATTTGACTTTCCCTGTAATCGTCACGATATTCATTTCTCTACCACTCCCTCACAGAAATTATAAGCGCTTTCTTTGGAATTGTCACTTCTCATAACAGCGCCTATTGCAGGGAAAGCTAAAGAAAAGACGCCTGGGATGGAGGGAAAGAACGTGAATTGCCGGCATAATGAGGAGCTCGAATATTTTGTCGCGGAAGCAAAAAAAGTAACTGAAAAAGGGAAAGTGGCATCTTACATCCCGGCTTTGGCTGAAATATCTGAAGATGATTTGTCAGCAGCTGTCTATTTTACTGACGGGACGTGTGTATCGGCGGGAGATGTAGAAAAAAAATTCACGCTCCAAAGTATATCAAAAGTGCTGTCCCTCGCTCTTGTGCTGATGGACCACGGCCCGGAAAAAGTGTTTCACTACGTGGGGCAGGAGCCGACAGGTGACCCGTTTAATTCCATCATCAAACTTGAAACCGTCAACCCGGGAAAGCCGCTGAATCCGATGATAAACGCCGGTGCATTAGTGGTGACAAGCATGATTAAAGGAGCGACAACATCCGAAAAAATCGGGCATCTCCTCGGCTTTGTCAAAACGCTTGCCAACAACAGGGGCATTACCATTTGCGAGAAGGTCGCAGAATCGGAGTTTCGAACGTCGATGGTCAATCGGGCGATGTGCTACTATATGAAAGAGCACGGCATTTTTCAGGCGGAAGTCGAAGATGTCATGGATGTTTATACAAAGCAATGCGCCATTGAAATGAACAGCCTTGACCTGGCGAAAATCGGCTGTGTCTTTGCCTTGAACGGCAAGCATCCCGAAACGGGGAAGCAGATCATTCCGAAAGATATCGCGAGAATCTGCAAAACATTCATGGTGACTTGCGGTATGTACAATGCCAGCGGAGAATTTGCGATAAAAATCGGAATACCGGCGAAAAGCGGTGTGTCAGGAGGAATCATGGGACTGTCCCCATACCGCTTTGGCATCGGCATATTCGGTCCGGCTTTGGATGAAAAAGGAAACAGCATTGCCGGAATCCGGCTGCTCGAACTTCTGTCCGCGAATTACAGCTTAAGCATTTTTTGAGAGGCTTTCGCCTCAGAAACAATACAGTGAAACGACAGAAATAGCTTGCTTTTTTTCCGCTTAGGCTTTATTATAAATAAAAGAATTAGGTACTCGCCTGGGGAACGGAGGGATACTTTTGGCGTCTGAGATTGTAGTCGACCATCGTGAAAAAGCACTTGCCCTGTTAAAACGTGATGCGGATAAAATTTTAAAGCTGATTCAAGTGCAAATGGACAACTTAACGATGCCTCAATGTCCTCTTTATGAAGAGGTTTTAGATACACAAATGTTCGGACTCTCTCGTGAAATTGACTTTGCTGTCCGCCTTGGATTAGTAGACGAAGAAGAGGGAAAAGAACTGCTTTACAGGCTGGAGCGAGAATTGTCTGCATTGCATGATGCATTTACAAAAAAATAAATGAATACTCAGGATCTACTGTAGCCTGAGTCAGCTTGTCGATGATGTGTCTGTGAAAGCAGACTGCCGGCAGGCTTTTTTTATTATATTCGGCACTATCAATGCATTCATTTTACGTTTTTTGGAGGAATGAGCATTGTTCATGACGAATAAACGAAGACACATACTTAGCCGATAAAAAAACTAAAGCTTTAATTCGAAAAAGACGGACTTTTCTTTTCCGGGAAGCTCGAAGTTTTAATAAAAGGGTATCCTTCGTTCTTTTTAAGAAAGTGTAGTAAAATAACGAAGGAGCCATCACAACTATTTTGAAAGGCAAGTAAGGAAGAGGATAATATGTTAAAAAGAATGCTCAAATCCTATGATTATTCACTAATCTTTGCTGTATTCCTTCTCTGCGGTTTCGGCCTCGTCATGGTATACAGCTCAAGCATGATCACAGCGGTAACAAGATATGGAAAGGACAGCGATTTCTTTTTTGACAGGCAGCTCATGTTCCTGGCGTTCGCAACGGTCATCTTTTTGTTCGCGGCCATATTTCCGTATAAGGCGTTCGCCAATCAAAAATTCCAAAAGATGTTACTGCTTGTTTCCGTCATCGCCTTGTTCGGGCTGTTTGTTGTCGGTCATGTGGCCGGGAATGCCCAGAGCTGGTTCAGGATTTCCGATTACGGGATCCAGCCGGGGGAGTTTGTCAAGCTGACCGTCATCTTGTATCTTTCTTCCGTCTATGCCAAAAAACAAAGCTATATTGACAACTTGGGAGCGGGAATCGCCCCCCCTGCGATCATCACGCTCGTCATTTGCGCTTTGGTTGCCGTTCAGCCCGATTTCGGGACGGCTTCCATCATCGCACTGATCGCTTTGTGCATCATTCTGTGTTCGGGATTCAGCGGAAAAACATTGCTTAAGCTCGTCCTATTGACAGGTATTGTTCTTGTGCTGGTCAGTCCGCTGATTCTTTTAAATCTGGATGACATTTTAACGGAAGGGCGGATGAACCGGTTTGAAAGCTACCAAAACCCGTTCTTAGATTCAAAAGGCTCAGGGTTTCAGGTCGTAAATTCCTACCTTGCGATCGGTTCCGGAGGGCTGTTTGGCCTCGGTCTCGGCGAGAGTGTGCAAAAGTATGGATATTTGCCTGAATCACACACCGACTTTATTATGGCGATCATCGCCGAGGAGCTCGGGATTTTTGGTGTCTTGTTTGTCGTGCTGCTGCTCGGCTTCATCGTCCTGAAAGGCTTTTATATTGCCAGGAAATGCGATGATCCGTTCGGCAGCCTGCTGGCGATCGGAATATCGAGCATGATCGCCATTCAGTCATTTATCAACTTGGGCGGCATCTCCGGCCTGATTCCTTTGACAGGTGTAACGCTTCCATTCATCAGCTATGGAGGTTCATCTCTTGTTGTCCTCATGGCAAGCGCGGGGATATTGGTCAATATCAGCATGTTCAACGACTATTTTGACCGGTACAAACGAAAACAGCCTGTTAATACTACAAAAACGAAAGAAAATCAATATAAAAAAAGTATAAATTTTTAAAAAACTAAGCGTGTACAGTGATGCTGGATTCATTTAGAATAGATACATACTTAAAACAAGCGGATAAGGGGGAACGACATGTCACAGCAGTCTATACAAAAAGTACTTGTCGCGAACAGAGGGGAAATCGCCATCCGCGTTTTTCGCGCATGTACAGAACTGAATATCCGCACGGTTGCGGTCTATTCTAAAGAAGACAGCGGGTCATATCACAGATATAAAGCGGATGAAGCATATTTGATCGGCGAAGGGAAAAAACCGATCGATGCGTATCTCGATATTGAAGGGATTATTGAGATTGCCAAGCGCAACCATGTTGACGCCATCCATCCCGGATACGGCTTTCTATCTGAAAACATACAGTTTGCCAGGCGCTGTGAAGAAGAAGGGATCATTTTTATCGGACCGACTTCAAAGCACTTGGATATGTTCGGAGACAAAGTCAAAGCCCGCGAGCAGGCTGAAAAAGCCGGAATCCCTGTCATACCGGGAAGCGACGGACCTGTAGCGGGAATAGAGGATGTCAAACGCTTTGCCGAAGAATACGGCTATCCGTTCATTATTAAAGCGTCCCTTGGCGGCGGAGGCCGCGGCATGCGGATTGTCAGAGAAGAGTCTGAGCTTCAGGAATCCTATAACCGTGCGAAATCAGAGGCGAAAGCCGCTTTTGGAAATGATGAAGTCTATGTTGAAAAGCTGATCGAAAAGCCGAAGCATATCGAAGTTCAGGTGATCGGAGACAAAGAAGGCCATGTGGTGCACTTATATGATCGGGACTGCTCTGTGCAAAGGCGTCATCAAAAGGTCATTGAAATAGCGCCGAGCGTTTCACTTTCCGATTCACTCAGGGAAGAAATTTGCGAAGCCGCCGTCAAGCTTGCGAAAAACGTCAATTATATCAATGCCGGAACGGTCGAATTTTTAGTTGCAAACGATGAATTTTTCTTTATTGAAGTCAATCCGCGCGTTCAGGTTGAACATACCATCACGGAAATGGTGACAGGTGTTGATATCGTGCAGACACAGATTCTGATAGCCGCGGGATTCAGTCTGAAAAGCAGTGAGATCAGCATTCCGAACCAGGATGCCATCACGCTCCACGGATATGCGATCCAGTCGAGGGTCACGACAGAAGATCCGTCAAACAACTTCATGCCTGATACCGGAAAAATTATGGCTTACCGCTCCGGAGGGGGATTCGGGGTTCGCCTTGATACGGGGAACAGTTTCCAGGGGGCCGTGATTACGCCTTACTACGATTCACTGCTCGTGAAGCTGTCAACATGGGCGCTGACGTTCGAACAGGCCGCGGCTAAAATGGTGCGAAATCTTCAGGAATTCCGGATTAGAGGCATTAAGACCAACATTCCGTTTCTCGAAAATGTCGCCAAACATGAAAAATTCTTGACCGGACAATACGATACATCCTTTATCGATACAACGCCAGAGCTTTTTGTGTTTCCGAAACAAAAAGACCGCGGCACCAAAATGCTGACGTACATCGGCAATGTCACGGTAAACGGCTTTCCTGGAATCGATAAAGGGAAGAAGCCTGAATTTGACAAGCCGCAGATCATCAAAACGGATGTCGATCAGCCGATTGCCTCCGGAACAAAACAGATCCTTGACGAGCGGGGAGCTGAAGGTCTTGTCAAATGGGTTCAGGAGCAAAAAGAAGTGCTTCTTACCGATACGACATTCCGCGATGCCCACCAGTCATTGCTCGCCACAAGGGTGAGGACGAATGATCTGAAGAAAATCGCCAATCCGACAGCAGCGGTCTGGCCTGAACTGTTCAGCCTCGAAATGTGGGGCGGGGCTACGTTTGACGTGGCATACCGTTTCTTAAAAGAAGACCCTTGGAAAAGGCTTGAGGAGCTGCGGAAAGAGATTCCGAACACGATGTTTCAAATGCTCCTGAGGTCATCAAACGCTGTCGGCTATAAAAACTACCCGGACAATCTGATTAAAAAGTTCGTCAGCGAATCGGCGGCAGCCGGAATCGATGTATTCCGTATTTTTGACAGTCTGAACTGGGTGAAAGGCATGACGCTTGCGATAGACGCGGTGCGCGATTCAGGTAAGCTCGCTGAAGCGGCAATCTGTTACACGGGTGACATCCTTGATCCGAACAGAACAAAGTATAACCTTGACTATTACACTTCGCTGGCCAAAGAGCTTGAAGCGGCCGGAGCCCATATTCTCGGCATTAAAGACATGGCCGGACTATTGAGGCCTCAGGCGGCTTATGAACTGGTGTCCGCATTGAAAGAGACAATCGACATCCCGATCCATCTGCACACGCATGACACGAGCGGAAACGGAATCTATATGTATGCAAAGGCGATTGAAGCTGGCGTCGATATCGTCGATGTAGCGGTCAGCTCGATGGCCGGATTAACGTCACAGCCAAGTGCAAGCTCGCTTTATCACGCGCTTGAAGGCGATGAGCGCCGTCCGCGTTTAAATGTCGATGCAGTCGAGTCTTTGTCCCAATATTGGGAGTCTGTAAGAAAGTATTACAATGAGTTTGAGAGCGGAATGAACGCACCTCATACCGAAATTTATAAACATGAAATGCCTGGCGGACAGTACAGCAACCTTCAGCAGCAGGCTAAAGGAGTCGGCCTCGGCGACCGCTGGAATGAAGTAAAAGATATGTACAGCCGGGTCAATCATCTGTTTGGAGATATCGTAAAAGTTACGCCGTCTTCCAAAGTGGTTGGCGATATGGCGCTATATATGGTACAAAATAAACTGACTGAAAAAGATATTTTTGAACGGGGAGAATCCCTGGATTTTCCGGATTCAGTCGTCGAGCTTTTCAAAGGCTATCTCGGCCAGCCGCACGGCGGCTTCCCGGAGAAGCTGCAAAAGCTGATTTTAAAAGGGCAGGAGCCGATTACCGTCCGCCCCGGAGAGCTGCTTGAACCGGTTTCTTTCGCTGATTTGAAAGCCGAGTTCTTGGAAAACCACGGTGTGGAGCTGACTGATCAGGATGTCGTCGCATATGCGCTTTATCCGAAAGTCTTTACGGAGTACGTTAAAACGTCGGAGCTGTACGGGGACATCTCTGTGCTCGATACACCGACCTTTTTCTACGGCATGACGCTCGGAGAAGAAATCGAAGTCGAAATTGAACGAGGAAAAACGCTGATCGTGAAGCTTGTCTCAATCGGAGAACCTCGTCCCGATGCGACAAGGGTCGTCTATTTTGAACTGAACGGACAGCCTCGTGAAGTGGTCATCAAAGATGAAAGCATTAAATCGTCCGTTCACCAAAAGGTGAAAGCCGACCGTTCAAACCCGAACCATATCGCGGCTTCCATGCCGGGTACGGTCATTAAGCTTCTTGTCGGAAAAGGCGATAAAGTCAATAAAGGCGATCATTTGATGATCAATGAAGCGATGAAAATGGAGACGACGGTCCAGGCTCCGTTTACAGGGACGGTTGAAAGCATCCATGTCGCAAACGGAGAAGCGATTCAAACCGGTGATCTTCTCATTGAAATGAAAAAAATATGATATTTCAGGCCGCTGACATTTTGTCGGCGGCTTTTTTCATCAAAAAACCCCTGCATGAAAGCAGGGGCCATAGCGTTTATTTTTGAGTTTTTGCCTGCCGGCGGTAGCGGACAACGAGCAGCAGGAAATAGCATAAAATGCCGAACACACCTGAAATAAAGAATGCGTGTGCAAGCGCAAAACTCAGATCCAACCGGGTCATGACGACCAAAATGCCTGACACCGCCTGAAGTGTGATCAGGATCAGAGATGCGATCCAGCCCCAGAATATCCGCTTCTGATTGTGATAATGTCTGACAGCGTGGATCATGGCGACGACAATCCATGCGAAAAGAAGGAGTGCTGCTGCTCTGTGGCCCATCTGCACCCATTCATGAAAGGTCGACGGAAACCAGCCGTTCGCCGTGCTGCACATCGGAAAGTCAAGGCAGGCAAGGCTCGATGTCGTGTGGCGGACATAGGCTCCTGTATAAACAACGAGATATGTGTATATAATGGTTCCTATCATATGAAACTGCATGGTTTTTCCTATATAAAAAGACTCGGCTTTTTCGCTTTTGTCTGCTTCGAAAATGAGAAATGTCAGAAGCAGAACCGATGCGAAGGAAATGAGCGAAATCCCGAAGTGCAGAGCCATGATTAATGCCGAGGATCCGAATACGACGGCGGCAGCTCCCAACAGCGCCTGAAGAATAAGAAAGACAACCGACATAACCGCGAGAAATTTTGTTTCCTTGACATGGCCGATTTTTCTCCAGGACCAAATGGCGAGAGCGAGCACGAGTATCCCGGATGTTCCGCTGACAAACCTGTGGCTCCATTCGATGATCGATTCCAGATTGAGGGCGGGAAATATGCTTCCGTTGCACAGCGGCCATGACCTGCCGCATCCCATTCCGGATCCCGTCTTCGTGACGAGGGCGCCGCCGATCAGCACGAAGAGCATGGCGATGGTCGTAATAATTCCCAACCCTTTTAATGCTTTATTCATACATTTAATTCTCCTTTTAATACAAACTGACTAATTAAAATAATGATCCATCTTCAAGTTTAAGCGAATTGGTGTTCTTTCTGCAATTCATTATCATGAATGTTCACAAAAATGCAATAGACGGCGTTCACATTTTTCTTGGATTTGAAGTCTTGATTATTCTGGTGTCGTTTGATAGAACTATATTAGAATGAGGATGTTTTTCTGCTCTTGTTCACATTATTTCCTTCATCTGTAATGAAAGTCATAAAAAGTTCACAAATATAAACCGGTTTGTCGATTAATATTTAATAGGCTGTTTTTTTCCAACCGGTAATCTTGTATGATAGAGTTGTAGGTTTTTTATGAATATACCGCTTCTCTTCACGTGATGAAGGTTTGAGTAAGGGGGGTAACATTATGGCTGAATCCAGAATTACAGCTGATACAGCAATGAATGGACAAATAGAAGAAACGACAGCGTGGAAGGATTTCCTCGCCCTTATCAAAGTCGGGATTGTTTACTCAAACCTGATAACAACTTTTACGGGTATGTGGCTCGCTTTTTATTTATCAAACCTGAGCTTTTTAGGAAACCTGGATACCGTGCTGTTTACTTTAGCCGGATCCTCGCTGATTATCGCGGGATCATGCGTCATCAACAACTACTATGACCGCGATATTGACCAGCTCATGCAGCGGACGAAAACAAGGCCGACTGTGACTGGCAAAATCCAGCCTTCCCAGGCGTTATGGTTTGGCATTTTGCTGATTGCACTCGGTTTTATCATGTTGCTTATGACCACATTGACGGCTGCGTTAGTAGGATTTGTCGGTGTTTTTACGTATGTTTTTCTCTATACGATGTGGTCGAAGCGCCGCTATACGATCAATACGATTGTCGGAAGCATTTCGGGAGCCGTTCCTCCTCTGATCGGGTGGACCGCTGTCCAAGGCACGATCGGTGTTGAGGCATGGGTGCTGTTTTTAATCATGTTTATTTGGCAGATTCCCCACTTTCTCGCGCTTGCGATTAAGAAAACGGAGGAATACAGAGCGGCAAACATTCCGATGCTGCCTGTCGTACACGGTTTTGATATCACAAAAAGGCAAATCATCATTTGGATCGCCTGCTTGATGCCGCTGCCGTTTTTCCTGGGCGGACTAGGTTTGCCGATCGTCATTCTGGGAACAGTATTAAATATAGGCTGGCTCGTTTGCGGCCTTATCGGATTTAGAAGCAAGGATGTCATGAAGTGGGCAACACTCATGTTTGTATATTCATTAAATTACTTGACCATCTTCTTCGTGGCCATGGTCGTTTTTACACTTTTTAAAATTGGATAAAGTAAAACTCTATATTCATCACATTGAAGGCTGTCACTTAACACTTCAAGCAGACAACAATCATGTAAAAGCCGCCTTATCGATTTTTCGATTATGTTATATGGGCGGCTTTACGTTCATACATAGATGGTATTTTGAGTAAAAAAACTCATTATTTAAGAAAAGAGGAAATGTAAGTGCTTTATTTTAAGTGTAGAGTCAGATGGATGAATGAGTGTCCTATAAAAGCTTAAGCAGGAAGTTCCAAAAGGATTGATTGAAAAGGGGTTGGGTTGAATGTTTAAAAAGTGGCGTCTGATTTCGCTGTTTGCTGTTTTGGCGCTCGTTTTAACAGGGTGTGGAGAACCGTTTTTATCTACGCTGACGCCCGCTGGGGAAGTGGCGGATAAGCAATATGACCTGATGGTTCTCAGCACGCTGATCATGGTGGTTGTCGTTGTCGTGGTAAGCTTCATCTTCGTGTTTGTCATCGTCAAATACAGAAGGTCTCGTCTAGGTGAAGACCACATTCCGAAACAGGTTGAAGGAAACCGAAATTTAGAAATTTTATGGACTGTTATTCCGATTCTTCTTCTTCTCATCCTTGTCGTACCTGTTGTCGCGCAAACATTTGATTTAGCTGATACGAAGCCGATGGATAAGAAAAACAGAGACCCGGAAAAAGCGCTGGTCGTCAATGTCCGGGCAAACCTGTACTGGTGGGAATTTGAGTATCCGGACTACGGTGTTGTGACAAGCCAGGAGCTGGTTGTGCCGACAGATGAACGGGTTTATTTCAAACTGAAGGCTTCCGATGTCAAGCATTCATTCTGGGTTCCTGCCGTTGGCGGAAAAGTTGATACGAATACTGAAAATGAAAACGAATTTTATTTAACGTTCGATTCAGAGCGGGCCAAAAAGGCGGGGGAATATTTTTACGGCAAGTGCGCCGAGCTTTGCGGACCTTCACACGCTTTGATGGACTTTAAGGTTAAAGCGGTTTCGAAGGATGATTTCAAAAAGTGGATGAGCAAAATGGAAAACTATGATGCAAAGCCGACAACAGACCTTGCTATCGAAGGTGAAAAGGTTTTCAAACAGAAAAACTGCCTGAGCTGTCATGCGACAGATACGAAAGACCAAAGGGCTGAAGCGGCTAGAACCGCACCGAATCTCGCGACCTTTGGAGAAAGGTCCAAAATAGCCGGTGTCAAGGAGTTTAACGATGAAAACCTGAGAGCATGGCTCAAGGACCCTGAAAGCATCAAGCCGGGCAACAAAATGACCGGAACATACCCTGATTTAAACGACAGGGAACTCGATGCACTGACTGAATACTTGAAGGGGTTAAAAACCGAAGACTAACGCTTCAAAGGGAGAATGAGGGAGGTTACATTGTGAGTACGCTTAAACAAAAGCAAGGTTTTGGGGCTGTATTATGGGATTACTTAACAACTGTCGATCATAAAAAGATTGCCATACTTTATTTAGTTGCCGGCGGGTTTTTCTTTATCCTCGGAGGCATTGAAGCGATGCTGATCCGGATTCAGCTGATGTTCCCGCAGAACGATATCGTAAGCGCCGGCGTCTATAATGAGATTATGACAATGCACGGCACAACGATGATTTTCCTGGCGGCCATGCCGCTTCTGTTTGCCTTGATGAACGCCGTTGTTCCGCTGCAGATCGGAGCGCGTGATGTCGCATTTCCATTCTTGAATTCACTTGGGTTCTGGCTGTTCTTTTTCGGCGGCATTTTCCTGAACTTAAGCTGGTTTCTGGGAGGGGCGCCCGATGCCGGCTGGACGTCTTATGCTTCGCTTTCTCTTAATTCGGAAGGGCACGGGATCGACTTCTTTGTGCTCGGTCTGCAAATATCGGGGATCGGTACACTGATTGCGGGGATCAACTTTTTGGCGACGATCATTAACATGAGGGCGCCGGGAATGACCTATATGAGACTGCCGCTTTTCACATGGACGACGTTTGTGGCTTCCGCACTCATTCTGTTCGCTTTTCCTCCTTTAACGGTCGGAATTGCGCTATTGATGTTTGACAGATTGTTCGGCACAAGCTTTTTTAATCCTGAATTAGGCGGTAATACGATCATTTGGGAACATCTGTTTTGGATTTTCGGTCATCCTGAAGTTTATATTCTCATTTTGCCGTCGTTCGGAATCTTTTCAGAGATCATACCGGTTTTCTCCAGAAAAAGGCTGTTTGGCTATTCATCTATGGTTTTTGCGACCGTGCTGATCGGCTTTTTAGGCTTCATGGTATGGGCTCACCACATGTTTACGACAGGCCTCGGACCTGTGGCAAACGCGATATTTGCAGTGGCAACGATGGCCATCGCCGTTCCGACGGGGATCAAAGTCTTCAACTGGCTTTTGACGGCCTGGGGCGGAAGCATTAAGTTCACGACACCGATGCTTTATGCGGTATCGTTTATTCCGTCTTTTGTCATGGGCGGGGTGACAGGGGTTATGCTGGCCGCTGCACCTGCCGACTATCAATTCCATGATACGTACTTTGTCGTTGCCCATTTCCATTACGTCATCATTGGCGGTGTCGTTTTGGCCCTGTTGGCAGGCGCCCATTACTGGTGGCCGAAAATGTTCGGCAAAATGCTCAGCGAATCTTTAGGGAAAATTACTTTTGTGCTCTTTTTCATCGGCTTCCACCTGACATTCTTCATCCAGCATTGGCTTGGATTGTGGGGGATGCCGAGACGCGTATTCACGTACTTGCCGAATCAGGGCCTTGACGCGGCGAACCTGGTCAGCTCAATTGGGGCATTGTTTATGGCGGCCGCTGTCATTATACTGGTGTTCAATATCATAGTGACGGCAGCCAAAGGGAAGAAAGTCGGAAGCGACCCTTGGGGAGACGGAAGAACGCTCGAATGGGCCGTTTCATCTCCGCCTCCGGAATACAACTTTAAGCAGCTGCCGCTTGTCAGGGGTCTTGATGCTTTATGGATTGAGAAAAGAGCCGGCAAGCAAACGATGACGGCTGCCGAGCCTCTTCAGGATGTTCATATGCCGAACGGCTCGATTCTTCCTCTCATTATGTCCTTTGGGCTGTTTGTTTCGGCGTTTGGCTTTATGTATCGGACGGAGTTTGCCTGGGGGCTGCCTGTCATCCTGATCGGGCTGGGAATCACATTCCTGTCGATGCTCCTGAGATCTGTGATTGATGATCACGGATACCATATTCATAAAGAAGATCTGATGGATGACGATGACAAAGGGGTGAAGGCATAATGCATACAGAAGAGAAATTAACGGCTGAAACCTTCCCGGCTTCTCCTGAAAAAGCAACTTTAGAAGGAAAAAATAAGTTTATCGGATTTTGGCTATTTCTCGGAGGAGAGACCGTACTGTTCGCGTCTCTCTTCGCGACTTATCTCGCGCTAAAAGGGTCAAATGCAGGCGGGCCGAAAACGAGCGAC
Source organism: Bacillus sp. z60-11 (assembly GCF_046464135.1). Lineage (NCBI taxonomy): Bacteria > Bacillati > Bacillota > Bacilli > Caryophanales > Bacillaceae > Bacillus > Bacillus sp. z60-11. Next base: position 661,269 of record NZ_JBIYSN010000001.1, read on the forward strand.
ATGTTCGACATCAGCCTTGTGTTTGCGGCGACGATGCTCCTGCTCACAAGCAGTTTGACGAGCGTTTATGCGATGCATCACATGAAGAACTTCGCTTTTAAAAAGATGCAGATCTGGCTGGGAATTACCGTTTTGCTCGGCGCCGGCTTCCTTGCACTGGAGATTTACGAATTCAACCATTACGTGCACGAATATGACTTTACCATTACAAGCTCCGCTCTCGGATCGGCTTTTTACACGCTCGTCGGTACACACGGAGCACACGTTACCTTCGGGCTTCTCTGGATCATCACATTGATGATCCGCAACATGGGACGCGGCTTGAGCCTGTACAACGCCCCGAAATTTTTTGTTGCGAGTCTTTACTGGCACTTTATCGACGTTGTCTGGGTGTTTATCTTTACCGTTGTATACTTGATGGGGATGGTGGGATAGAATGGTGAATAATGAAAACAGAGGAAACCCCAAAACAGATCTTGCTTACCGCAGAAAGAAAAACGCGGAGGACATGAAATACCAGCTCATTTCTTTTGGTTTGATGATCGGTCTGACCATTGTCGCTTTTTTGACGGTGGCTTCAGATGCCGGCATATGGTTTACGGTTCCGTTCATTTTGCTGCTGGCGATCATTCAGGTTGCGTTTCAGCTCTATTATTTTATGCATATGAGTCAGCGGGGGCATGAAGCGCCTTCTTTATTCCTCTATTCAGGAGTTTTGGTCGCGTTTGTTACCGTTTTGGCCTTTATGACGCTGATCTGGTTGTAATTCAGAAAGGAGGATGCTCACGATGGGCAGCCTTGAGATCTTCGGTTTTCGTGCGCTTTGGAGCCCCTATTTCCTAGGGGCTGTCCTTGTCGTCACGGCTCTTTATTTTTTTCTGGTCACTCGTTTAGGATCTGAAAACGAACGGGCTTCAAGAAAAGAAATCAGTTTGTTTCTGTCCGCCATGGTTCTTGTCTATATGTCAAAAGGCAGTCCGCTTGATTTGCTTGGACATATCATGTTCAGCGCACATATGGCACAGATGGCGATTTTATACTTGGTGGTGCCGCCGCTCATCATCCTTGGGGTGCCGGCATGGTTATGGAAGAAATTCATTTTTCGGCCGGTTGTTAAACCGCTCTTTCGGTTTTTGACAAAGCCTTTGATTGCCATTATCGTGTTTAACGGCTTATTTTCGATGTATCATGTTCCGTTTGTGTTTGATTTTATTAAGACAGATGCTGTTTACCATGCGGCGGTAACGGTTTTGCTTTTTATTGCCGGGTTTTTCATGTGGTGGCCGCTGATTCATCGGATCGAGGGGCTTCCGCAAATGAACGGACTTTTGAAAATGGGTTACATTATGGCTGACGGAATATTGCTCACACCTGCCTGTGCTTTGATTATGTTCAGCGGTACGCCTCTGTATGCGACATACTCTGATCCATCCGCTTGGGTGGAAGCGATGAAATTGTGTGTACCTCTTGATATGCTGAGCGGCATGTCTCTCACAGGTCCGGAAATGTTCAGCAGCATGCCGGTTTTGGAAGATCAGCAGCTCGGAGCAATCGTGATGAAAATTATCCAGGAAATTGTGTATGGAACATTTTTGGCGATCGTCTTCTTCAGCTGGGCTAAAAAGGAAAGGGCAAAGGATGAAGAAGAATTGGAAGATTACTCTCCATCAACGGTCCATTGAGATGAAAAAGGGTACAGCCCCTAACCGGCTGTACCCTTTTTATGTAAGGCTTGTTACACTTCGAGCGCGGAAACTTTTTCCTTGACGGCTTTTAAAACAGAGCGGCTTGTTTGAAGCAGCTGCTTTGGAAAATGCTCATTTTCTCCGTATTCAACCCCATGCGGATAATAATATTTTCCTAAAAGCGGCGTCATCAGCTTAATCACTGCGCGTTTTGCGCCGACATCGCCTTCAATCGCATATCCGAAAACCCGCAGATAATATCTTCCTTCCACCATGTCAAATTTGCGGTCATAGGTCACCCGTTCATAATCCCATTGGCCGGCCCTGACAAACCCCTCATTTTCCATGATATCGTCCAGTCGATTAAGATCAGCAGTCAGCCCTTCAATACCGGATTCTTCAAATTTCATCCCTTAAAGCCCCCTTTTTAAAAAATTACCTTTACTGACAATCATAGTATGAAAGCGTTAAACTTTCAATCCTGGCAGGAGCGATATATAAATATTTTTGTGAAAAGTATGAATCGCGCATGGCTTGACGACAATATGAACAAAGTCTAAAGACAAGAGGGAGGTCTTTTTGTTGACGCGTGTGAAAGACATCATGACAAAGGACATTTTATATTGTACCGTTCTCGACAATGTATATGAGGCAGCCGTGAAAATGAAAGACGGAAATGTCGGAGCGATTCCGGTCGTGCTTGACGAACATCTTGAACTCGTCGGGATCGTAACAGACAGGGATTTGGTATTGCGCGGAATAGCCGCAAAAAAACCGAATTCACAAAAGGTGACAAATGTGATGACAACAGAGCTTATCACATTAAGTGAAGATGATACAATTGAAAAAGCAGTCGACCTCATGGGAGATTATCAGATCAGAAGGATTCCGGTCACAAACGGAAAAACGCTGGCGGGCATCATCACCCTCGGAGATGTCTCAACTTATGAAAAATCGAATCGTCAGGCAGGGGACGCGCTGACGTTTATTTCGGAAAATGAAGAGAGGTCCGGAGATTTTCTTCATTAAAAACATATTTGATTCCACATGGTAATAGTCTGTAATATCATTGAAAATTCGCGTCAGTTCTGTTTAAATGACACTAAAGACCATTTGGACGGAACCGACCCGGATCCTTTTTATGGATAGACAGACCGATTAGCCGGAGGTGAAAATTTGAAAAATGTATTGAGAGTTTTTGTGATTCTTCTAATCGTCGCAGCTTCATACGCCCTTTTCATTCAATACGGATCAAATCCCGAGAAGATCGTCAAAGAAGACAAGCCACAGGTTTCCAGCAATGATGCGAAAAAGGAGAAATCGTTAAACATTCCTTCGTCTGGTTTGCTGTCATTTATCGGAAAATCATCCGAAACGATTGAAAAGAAATTGGGAAAGCCCGACAGAGTGGACCCTTCAGCATATGATTATGATTGGTGGGTCTATAATCAAGGGAAAAAGCAGTATGTGCAAATCGGCATTCAGAATCATAAGGCTGTGACGCTTTTTGCGACAGGCGACGGAATCAATGTATCGCCATTTAAAATTGGTCAGCCGTCAAGAGACGTCTTTAAAACGACCCAGATTGCACCTTATGTCAATGTCAAATACGACGGCAATTCATACCGGTTTGAGTTTTCCGAAGAGGATATGAACACGAGGCCGACCGTGAAAGCGGGCAACCGTTATGTTCAGCTTTATATGGACAAATTTGACGGCACTTTGTCGAGCGTCAGGGCATTTGACGCAGCGACATTGATTAAACAAAGGCCGTATGAGGTCGTATACAGAGGAGCGCTGATTGAGCCGAAAACCCTCACTGAAGCGGATTGGAAGAAAATTGAGAGGGCGAACGAAAGACAGATTTTCGACTTGACCAATGTGATCCGACAAAGGCGCGGCCTCTCCCGGCTGGACTGGGATGAAGCCGTTTCAAAGGTTGCATACGGCCACAGCAGCGATATGAAGGAACATCAATATTTTTCCCATGTGTCAGAAACGGATGGAACATTAAAAGACCGCCTGGAAAAAGGAAAGGTGAACTTTGAACAGGCGGGGGAAAACATCGCGCTCAACTATGTCGACGGGCCTGCTGCCGTAGAAGGCTGGATGAACAGCGAAGGACACAGAAAAGCTCTGCTGAACGCGGACTATACCCATCTCGGTGTCGGGGTGGATGAGAAATATTATACGCAAAACTTTATTAAACAATGGCAATAACCTTGACAAGCCCGGGAGTATCCCGGGCTTGTCTTATTTGCAATGGAGCGCAACGGCCCTGATTAACAGTTAGGCATGTTTACCGAGGGTGATGGAGTTAAAAATGAAATCAAGACGGTTCCGATTGCTGTATCTGAATGCAGGAAAATGGGAGAAGGCATCCACCGTTCAACATCGCCGCTCTCCAGGGAAGAGATTTATGTTTGAATGACAGAAAAAATTTAGGCGAACAAAATCTGCGCGGAACGGATACATTATAGTAGGCACTTGTTTTCGGAGGGGGTGTAGACTTGGCAAATCAAAACGCGCAATCTTCTATTGAAGAGTTTAAACGGTTTATCAAACGGCATCCTAAGCTGATTTCCGAAGTTCGAAAAGAGCAAAAGAGCTGGCAGGAAGTGTATGAAAACTGGGTTTTGCTAGGGGAAGATGACGACATATGGGAGCCGTACAGAGAACATGAAACATCAACAGAAACACCATCGGGAGACGGCGGCAAAAACGATTTTATTTCGAAAATGGTCAAGGCTGTAAAGAAGATGGACGCTAACCAAATGAATGAGCAGATCAATAAAATGAGCCAGTCTATTTCTTCGCTGCAAAGCTTGCTCAACCAGTTTTCGGCCGGAAGTGGAAAACAGGAAAACCATGGTGGCGGCGAGCATCCGTTTTCTTTCCGAAAAGATTAGCAAAGGAGATTCGTATGCGCAAAGAAGTACAGGAGTTTGTATTCGCCGATGAGGAGCGCCGCCGGTTTATCCGCGAGCAGCCGATCTGGTACCGCAGGCTTTCGCGGAGACCGAATGATCTGTCTTCCTTTCAGCTGGATATGATGAATTTTTATGAAAAAACGATTCCCCACCGTGTCAACCAGTTTTCAAACGGGATTCAGATGGCTAACATGATGATGCAGATGTTTCAAGCGATGCGCACTCAGGATTAACCGAGCCTGAGTCTTTTTTTGTGATTATAAAAACGTCACGATTCGTAAAAGATAGGGCTGAGGGAGTTGATTCAGATGAAGAAATGCTGGCTGATTTTTTGTTTGTGCATACTGCTGGCGGGCTGCACAACCTATAAACCGAAGCCAAAGGGGAGCTCAGAGTCGGAGCAGATCACTGGACTCGAGCAAGATGAACCCCTCTAAAGCCTTCGGTTGATTTAAAAAAGTATGGCATTGACATATACATTTTGAAAACGGCTGTTTTGTGATACACTAATAGCTGGAGGTGCATGTCAATGTATGCCACGATGGAATCGCTCAGGATTCAAAATGAAGCAGATGTGTTGGCCGGCATGATTCTTCAATCAGAGGCGGCTGAACATTACAGAAAGTGCTACAAGCGTCTCCGGGAAGATGAAGAGGCTGGGCGCATCATCGCTTTGTTTAACAAAATAAAAGAACAATATGAGGATGTACAGCGTTTTGGAAAGTATCATCCTGATTATAAAGAGATTTCAAAAAAAATGAGGGATATTAAACGGAAGCTGGACCTGCATGATACGGTGGCCGAATTTAAAAGAGCCGAAACCGAGCTCCAAAGCATTTTAGATGAGGTCAGCGTGGAGATCGGCCAGGCGGTGTCAAAACATATTAAAGTGCCGACTGGGAACCCTTATTTTGATAATCTTTCATCTTGCGGCGGCGGCTGCGGATCAGGCGGCAGCTGCGGCTGTAAAGTTTCCTGACTAGACCTTGTTAGTCTCGTCTTTTTCATAGAACATAAGGTAATAGAAGCGACAGGCAGGTGATCATTTTGGATATCAGGCGTCAAGGATTGATCGTTTGGCTTCATTCGCTGAAGCAGGCGAAAATGCTCAGGAAATTCGGAAATGTTCATTACGTTTCAAAACGGCTGAAATATGTGGTGGTGTATTGCAATATGGAAGAGGCCGAGAGCATCATGGCCAAGATTCGCTCTTATTCTTTTGTCAAACAGGTGGACCTATCCTATAAGCCGTTTTTGAAAATGGAATTTGAATCCAAGCTGGACAAAGCAAAGGAATATGACTATAAAGCAGGAATCTAACACGGTTCATTTTAAAAAAATCCCCGCAGAAAAAACCCTGCGGGGTCCTTCTATTCCTTAAAGATTTAAGGAGAAGGCAAAGGGAGAGGAGAAACCGGAGGAAGAACTTATGGGGAAACGTAAGTCTTCTCCGCGGTTGGCAACAACATCAATCGATGCTGTTGCTATTATTATCACCATGAGGTCCGGCCGCTATACATATGAATTTGCACTTTGGGTGTTTGTGCCAAAAAACACTTTGTGATAAGATAGTGATGATTTTTTTCAAGAAAAAGTGGTGGAAGTATGAGAGTGATTTCTGGAACGTATAAGGGACGTGTTTTGAAAGCGGTGCCTGGAACGTCAACAAGGCCGACGACTGACAAGGTTAAAGAGTCCATATTTAATATGGTCGGCCCGTATTTTGACGGAGGAAGCGGCCTTGATCTATACGCTGGAAGCGGAGGGTTGGGCATTGAAACGCTGTCCAGGGGTTTTGACCGCTTCATTTTTGTAGACCGGGATTTTAAAGCTGTGCAAACCGTAAAAGGAAACTTGAGAACACTCAGTTTAGAAAAGCGTGCAGAGGTTTACAGAAACGATGCTGAAAGAGCCTTGCATGCATTGGTGAAAAGGGGCATCACCTTTGATGCGGTGTTTTTGGATCCGCCGTATCGGGAACAGAAACTGGAAGCGCTTTTATCGGTGATTGATGAAGCGGATTTGCTGACCGATACAGGGTTTATTGTCACTGAGCATGCGAAGGAAGTCGCACTTCCGGAAGCCGTAGGAAAACTACTGATGACGAGGCAGGAAATATACGGTTTAACAGGTGTAACGATATACAGAAAGAGAGGGAATGGGGATGGCTAACATTGCCGTATGTCCCGGAAGTTTCGACCCGGTGACGTTTGGACATTTGGATATTATCAGGCGCGGGGCGAAAGTGTTTGATCAAGTGTATGTATGCGTTCTGAATAACTCTGCGAAAAAGCCGCTGTTTACGGTGGAAGAGCGCTGTGAGCTGCTGCGTGAAGTCACGCGGGATATCCAGAATGTTCGTGTTGAATCTTTTCAGGGGCTTTTGATTGACTATGCCAAAAGCAAGCAGGCCAATGTCATCCTGCGCGGCTTGCGGGCTGTCTCTGATTTTGAATATGAGATGCAGGGAACCTCGATGAATAAAGTGCTTGACGAGGACATTGAGACATTTTTTATGATGACGAACAATCAATACTCGTTCTTAAGTTCAAGCATTGTCAAAGAGGTGGCAAAATACAAAGGATCTGTTGCAGAGCTCGTTCCGGAAGCGGTCGAATCTGCGCTTGAACAAAAGTTTGCCAAAAAATGAGCGGCCTTATCCGGCTGCTCATTTTTTAGCAGGTGCACACGTTTTTGCGTAAAGAATGACATACAGCAGAAGGGTGCCGATCGTCAGAAGCGGTCCGGCCTCTGCCATGGTGCTTAACATCTGGGCCAAAAAAGATTCCGTTTTCCCGTCCGGAATCAGGGAAAAGACGGGCTCTGCCGGCGTATGGAAGGAAGTATAAAGCGGCTTCCACAAGATCAGCACAAATACAGCTGCATAAATGCCCTGGAGGAAGCGGGCGATAAAAAACGGTTTGAAGCGAATATCCGTTTCTGCGAGAATCCCGGCCACTTGAGCTTGTACGCAAAAACCGCTGAATCCGAGAATGAAGCTGACGATCACGGCTTTTTCAAGCAATGATGCATCCGTCGCGCTGACCAGTTTGCTGCCAAGCGTTATCTCAAACACTCCCGATAATAGAGGTTTGTCAAAAGCAGCCGGGAACTGAAGCGCAGTCAAAATCATTCTTGTGCCTTTGGAAAGAATGTCCGTTATATGAATGACGGAGAGAATGTTATTAAAGACAGAAAAAAGAATGATAAAACCGCCTACCATCAGCAAGGTTTGCACGGAGGAAATGACAGCATCACTCAGCAGCTTGCCGAGCGGCCGTTTTTCTTTAAGCCGGGCTTGGTGAAGCGCTTTGAATGCTTCTTTAATTGAAGGCAGGGGGAGCTTCTTTTTTCTTGCGGTGCGGTTTTCTTCTTTTCTTCCATAGGAGCGCATCGTCAGTCCGACCGCGAAGTTGCCTAAATAGTGCGCTGCTGCAAGAACGACTCCGAGTGACGGATTATGAAAAAAGCCAACCGCGACTGCTCCAAAAATAAACAGCGGGTTAGATGAATTGGTGAATGAAGCAAGCCGCTCTGCTTCAACCCTGGAAATCTGCCGCTCTTGTCTAAGCCGTGACGTCAGCTTTGCACCGGCCGGATTGCCTGAAGCCATACCCATGGCAAGCACGAATCCCCCGACACCGGGCACGCGGAACACGGGCCGCATGAAAGGCTCCAGAAGCAGCCCGACAAAGCTGACGATTCCAAACCCGATTAAGAGCTCTGATAAAATAAAAAAAGGCAAAAGGGAAGGGAATACGACCTCCCACCACATGGCAAGTCCGCTTTTTGAAGCGTCGAATGATTCCTGCGGGTGGGTAATGACGGCAGCAGTAAACAAAAGCAGCAAAACGGCAATGATGAACGTCTTTACCTTTGACATGTCCATTTCTAACCCCCCTTGCGTTACGGCTGTGAATACACATTGGAAACTGGATCATGATAAAATAAACTGGAGCTTGCCCAAAACTTCTTTATCATTATACGAAGCTTGGTCCTGATTTTAGACCACCATTATGAGAATCAAAACAGGCGGACTCCTAAAAGCCGCAGCGCAGAAAGTATTTGAGTCAGCCGTGAATGTTAAAAAGGCCGGCCGTTAAAAAAAGATGGAGGGTTACATATTGATGCAAAAAAGAAGATTGATCCGTATCGCGTTATTGATCATAATCATTGGGGCGGCCCTTTCGTTTATCAAGCTGCCATATTACATCACTGAGCCGGGCGAGGCGACAGAATTGAAGCCTTTAATTAAAGTCGACGGCGGCTATTCGGAAAAAGGAAGCTTTTCTTTAATGACAGTTAAAGTCGGTCCTGCCAATCCGATTACATACATGTGGGCCAAGATCCGCCCTTACCATGAAGTGCTTCCCGAAGAAAACTTCAAACAACAAGGGGAATCTGATGAGGAGTATATGAAAAGGCAGCTGCAAATGATGAGAGACTCCCAAGAGAATGCGATGATCGCAGCATACAAGCGGGCGGGTAAAGATGTCAGCTATACATTCAACGGCGTCTATGCCATGTATGTCGTCTCAGGCATGCCTGCAGAAGGAAAAATTGAGGTCGGAGACAAAATCAAAGCGGTGGACGGTCAAACATTTCGCTCTGCGGAAAGCCTTGTCCGCTATATCGAATCGAAAAAAGCCGGGGATCAGGTGAAGGTCGCTATTGAAAGGGATCAAAAAGAAAAGACGTATGACTTGAAGCTTAAAACCTTTAAAGAGGATCCGAAGCGGGCCGGACTTGGCGTATCTCTTATCACAGACCGCGATGTCAAAGTCAAGCCCGAGGTCAAACTTGATATTGAAAATATCGGCGGACCTTCGGCCGGGCTGATGATGTCAATGGAAATCTATAATCAGCTGACAAAAAAGGATGAGACAAAAGGGCATCATATCGCGGGAACAGGAACGATTGATGACGAAGGCAAAGTCGGTCCGATCGGGGGGATCAGCCAGAAAGTCGTCGCCGCGGACAAAGCGGGAGCTGACATCTTTTTCGCACCCAATGAAGGCGGGAAAAAAGGATCGAATTATGAAGAAGCGGTCAAAACGGCGAAAGACATCAACACCGACATGAAAATCGTCCCGGTCGACACGATGGATGATGCGATCGAATATTTGGAAATAAAAGTGAAAAACACCTGATCAAGGTGTTTTTCATTTGCGCAAAAATATACGGCTGTCTTCGTCAAATCTAATCGGTGAAAGCGAATATTCCTGCTCTGTCAGCTTCGTTTGTTCAGGCTCCTTCAGCGGTGCGCTGTACACCCGCCCTGCTCTGATGTCCAATTGAAGGGACGGATGTGTGAAAGATCCGATCTTGGTGATCAGCGGGACACACAAGCTTTTTTTCTGAGACGCAAGGTATGCCTGGCCTTTTTTGGTCATGCCGAGCAGCCTGATATAAGCGGGCCGGTTTTCGGCAAGGATGCTGTGAACAGCAGATTTTTTCACTTTCATTAAAATATGTGTGTTCATGCGCTGCAGCCTTGTCCATGTATAGCGTTTCGTCTTTAAAAGCTCCATATATTCCATAAAAGAGCCCGCTTTGCGAATGGCTTTTTTCACCCGGTGTTCAAGACCTTCTTCAACCTCATACACCCCGGCCAATTCTTCTGTATCCATCGTATACAGACTGTATTTCAAAAAAGGGAAATAATCTTCAGGCGAATGCCAGAGCCCGAAAGTCCGCAGATATTCATTCAGCTCATCTTTTGATGCTTCAGGCAGATAGAAGCTGCTTTCGGCAAGGCTCCCGTTTTCAAGCATTGATTTGCGGATGCTTGTCGCGCTGGCGATTTGGCTTTTTTCAGGAAGAATGGAATCGTGATAGCCGGAGGAGCGCCGTTTGACAGTCTCAGGCTTCATTTGAAAATGCTTCTCTAAGATCGTTTTGACATAGTGGAACCCGAGAATGTTGTTCGGTTTGGAAAGGTCAAGTGTCGGCCTGTTTTCCGCCACAGTTTGAAAAGCCTTTGCCATTGCTGCCGGGTAGCTTAGTCCAACCGCAATATGCTTTTTTACCTCCCCGTCAAGCGCATCTCCATGCTCGGCGGTGAATCGCACGGTTTGGATGAACGCGTCAATATCGCCGTGTTCACTTCCGAAAAACAATGAGCGGCACCCTAATTCATTCAAGATGGAGACAGCTCCTGCCGCAAACGTTTCCGCCTTTTGGACGGCGAATGCGTACGGCAATTCAACGACAATGTCAGCATGGGACATGAGCGCCATTTTTGTCCTGGCCCATTTGGAAACGATGGCGGGTTCGCCGCGCTGCAAAAAAGAGCCGCTCATGACGGCGACCGCCACATCGCTTCCCGTTTGTGCCTTTGCCTCTTTTATATGAAATAAGTGTCCGTTATGAAATGGATTGTATTCAACAACAAGACCGACCGCTTTCATCTTTTCACCTCTCTTGCATCTCTAGAAATAGATGTGATACATTTACACATATGTGTTTAGGACGCCTGTTTTGGCAGCGTTTTTTTAAGTGTATGAATTGTTGCGGGCGATGTCAACGAACGAAAGACGCGGGCGTGTGATCTGTAAAGAAAAAATATTGACAAAAAACATGATGAAAGCTATAATCATGTTTGTTGCTCTCTTAGAGGTGATACAATGAAATGGACGATACATCAGCTGAATCAAATGCCGAAGAAAGACTTTGAATTTGATGAAACAGTTGATTTAAGCGAACTCTCTCAAAACTCGGATATACGCCGGATTTCGCCGGTTCGGGTGAAAGGAAAAGCGGAAATCCGCTCAAAGCAGGCTGCATTTGATTTCACGATTTCGGGCGAGATGATCTTGCCTTGTTCCAGAACGCTTGTTGATGTTCGTTATCCATTCAGTATTTCAACAAAAGAACTGTTTATATTTCATAAGACCGATGAGATGGAAGATGAAGACGTTCATATTGTGGAAGACGATCTCATCGACTTGACGCCGGTCGTGAAAGAGGAAATCCTTCTTGAGATCCCTATGCAAATCTTTTGTGAAACTGTACAAAATGAAGAAGGTGCTCCCCAAGAAGGCAAGGATTGGCAGGTCATTACAGAAGATGACCGGAAAAATCGGATCGATCCGAGACTTGCCGGACTTGAGAAGCTCTTAAAACAAGAAGATGAATCTTAACGCTCTTTAAGGAGGTGGGAATAATGGCTGTACCTTTTAGAAGAACTTCTAAAACGAAAAAAAGACTTCGTCGTACACATTTTAAATTGCAAGTGCCTGGTATGGTAGAATGCCCAAACTGCGGTGAGATGAAACTTTCACACCGCGTCTGCAAAGCATGTGGATCATACAAAGGAAAAGACGTAAAAAGCAACTAATTCGTCAAGATGAAAACACAAGACTTCAGGTCTTGTGTTTTTTTATATGCAAATCGCCCCCATCCTTTTATTTCCTGAAAAGAAAATAGTCTATCTACTCTATCAGCCGCATATGTATGAGGTAAATTCATAAAGTCATGGAGGGGGATATCTTTGACAATCACAAGACAGGATGCATGGACAAAAGATGAAGATATATTGCTGGCTGAGGTTGTATTGAGGCATATTCGGGAAGGGGGCACACAGCTTTCGGCGTTTGAAGAAGTCGGCAAAGCGCTGAGCCGGACAGCGGCCGCCTGCGGCTTCCGCTGGAATTCCTTTGTCAGGAAGCAATATCAATCAGGAATTGAACTGGCAAAAAAACAGCGCAAAGAGCTCCGCAAGAAAATCGGCATCCATTCCGCCAATCTGCCGAACTCCGTCAAAACCATATCTGGAGACAAAACGGAAAACATGACAATTGAGGATGTCATCAGCTTTTTAGAAAAACTGAAGGAAGCCCCGGCTCAGAAAGAATTCGCCGAAGAGAAAAAACGGCTCGTTGAAGAAGTCAATGAATTAAAGCAGGAGGTTGAAAAGCTCAGGAGCGAAAACGAATCGCTGAAGAAACAGCTGGAATTGACTGAGGATGATTATAAAGCGTTGATTGAAATCATGGAGCGGGCCAGAAAAATGGTCGTCCTTCAGGAAGATGAGAGAAATAAAAAGGTGAAGTTTCAAATGGAACCGAACGGAAATCTTGAACGGATGGAGGAATAGAGAACCGGCCACTATGCTTTTCGGCCGGTTTTTTTGTTTTAAGCTGATTCTGAGCTTTGATTTGCTTCGCTGTTTGGATGCCAAACGAGCGGGTTTTCCCCTTTGTCGCGGGCCATATCGTATTTTACCGGTTTAAAGCCCATTTTGCTCCAGAAATCAGATGATTTTACACGCGGACTTGTGCGAATCGGCAGTCCGTATGATTTGGCGAATTCTACCAGCATCGTCCCGTATCCGTTTCGCTGGTATCCGGGCAGAACTTCAAGCTTCCAAAGCTCCAGGTAGTCTTCACCTTCCTCAAAGTATTGGTTGGAATTTCCATCTACTTGATACAGGCTCATTCTCGCCACGAGCCGATCCCCGTAATAGATGCCGTAAAACGGTGAATTGCTGTCGTTTTCAATCATGTTGCTTTCAAGGTCTTCCAGCATGGACAGCTCTTGAAGGCCGTATTCCCTGAACTTTTTAAATTCCTCAAGCGTTTTATAGTTGATCAGCAAACGTTCCACTTTGACCATCATGTTACCCCCTTGTTAGTGATCTACTTATATTGTAAACGCTTTTTTACAAAAATCCAAATGATACAAATTTTCTAATATCACGACAGGAAATGGTTATCTGAAAATTTGAAACAACTTACGGGTCAATTGTTTAAAATTCTGCTATGATATACAGTATATGAAAAAAGCCGGGGTGTGAGAATTGAGAATCGGAGTTGTTGGTGGAGGTTCAATCGGCCTTCTTTTTGCATACTACTTTTCCTTCCGCCATCAGGTGACGGTGATCACAAGACGGAGGGAACAGGCTGAAGCTATTCAGGAAAAGGGAATCCGCCTAGTGGAAGACGGAAACGAACAGACCGCCGAAGTCATGGGCAAGGCGGAGCTCGGTTCGGGCTATGACCTTCTTTTCGTGGCTGTAAAAGAGCATCAGCTGGCTGCTGTTTTGCCTGAGTTGGAAAAAGCGGCCCCGCTTGATATCGTGTTTCTGCAAAATGGAATGGCCCACATTCCAGTGCTAGAAAATTGGCGTACGACCCACCGGATTTATGTCGGTGCTGTTGAACACGGAGCCGTCAGGGTGGATGACCGTTCATTTCGGCACACGGGGAAAGGAGCTGTGAAATGGAGCGCATTCCGTTCCTTTTCGGCCGACCGGCTGAAAAAAGAGCTGGCGTCCGTTCATGAAGCTTTTCCTTTCACTTGGTGTGATGACTGGCATCAAATGCTTGCCGGAAAATTGATTGTCAACGCCTGCATCAATCCGCTGACAGCTCTTTTGCGGGTGAAAAACGGCAGGTTGATAGAGGCGCCGATGTACTTGTCATTTATGAAACTTGTGTTTGAGGAGGCAAGCCGGATTTTGGCGATTGACGACCCGGAGACGGCTTGGGAAAATGTTCTTTCAGTCTGCCGGAAGACAGGAATGAACACCTCTTCGATGCTCGCGGATGTCCTTAACAGAAGGCGGACGGAAGCGGATGCCATTATGGGCTATTTGCTGAAACGGGCGAAAGAAACCGGACGCGACGCCCCTCACCTCACCTTTTTATATGACAGCATAAAGGCTGCGGAAGAGGGATGAAGCTAAATCTTTTGACCGAAGCGCTGAACATGCTATACTCGTTTCGGAAAGCTAACTATTTATTGGAGAAAGGAAGTTCGAAAGATGCAGCTTACTGAACTTTCCATACAAAGTCAAAATCCTTTTGTACGAGACTATATAAATGGAAACAACGTGATCGGGCCGTTTTTTGATTACGGCTTAACGAAAGAGGATTGGAAAGTCCGTCTGAATGACCTTTCATCCCGGACTTATAACCGCGCCGCTCTGGTCGATTATCTGCTCGATTACCATCGCAAATTTCAATCGGAAAACATGAACAAAGCGATTGAGCGCCTTCGTGATCCCGAAAGCGTCGTCATTGTCGGCGGACAGCAGGCCGGTCTTTTGACAGGACCGCTTTATACCATACATAAAATCATTTCGATCCTTGTTTTAGCAAAGCAAAAAGAACAAGAACTGAACGTTCCGGTCATCCCGGTGTTTTGGGTCGCGGGAGAAGACCATGATTTGGAAGAGATCAATCATTTATTTATATCGGACAGCGGACATGTTAAAAAATATAAGCTGGCCCAGCCCCACTGGAAAAAAAGCCAGGCTGCCAACACCCCGCTTGACACAGACAAAACCGAAACATGGCTGAACGGGATTTTCGCATCTTTTGAAGAGACGGAATACACGAATGGGCTTCTCACTCATTTAAGGCGATGTTTACGGCAATCATCCTCCTTTACTGAGTTTTTTGAATACATTGTCGCCGATATGTTTGAAAAAGAAGGCTTGGTTATGCTGAATTCCGGAGATCCGGGAATCAGAGCCCTTGAAGCCGGGTTTTTTCAGCAGTTGGTCAAAAACAATGATCAGCTCGCTGAGTCAGTCAAACGGCAGCAGGCGCTCATGACGGAAATGGGCTATTCGCCGATCATTGAAGGAGCGGCACAGCACGCCAATCTTTTTTACGAACATGAGGAAGAGCGGTTTTTGATCGAAAAAAAGGACGATGTATTTTTCATAAAAGAACTTGACCTTGAATGGACGCCGTCCGAGCTTTTCGATTTGATCGACAAAACGCCGGAAGCCTTTAGCAATAATGTCGTGACAAGGCCGCTGATGCAGGAATTCCTTCTGCCGACATTGGCCTTTATAGCAGGTCCCGGGGAAATCAATTATTGGGGAGAATTGAAGGGCGCTTTTCAGGTGATGGGTTTTAAAATGCCTCCTGTTGTACCGAGGCTGCAAATCACCTTTCTTGAGCGCCATATTGAAAAAAAGCTGTCTGAACGGGGTATAGAACTCCGGGAATCCCTTGAACAGGGAGCTCTTGCAAGGAAAGACCAGTTTTTTCAAAGCAGAGTGCCAAGCGAATTTACCGCGTCTGTCAAAAGCGCGAAAGACAAAATTGCAGGCATCCATTCTTCAGTGGTGCAAGAAGCGCTGGAAATCGACAGGAGCCTTGAGCCGCTGTTAAAGAAGAATGCCGCCTTTATTCAAGATCAGCTGGGATTCTTGGAGAAAGCGGTGCTGAGAAAGATAGAAGAAAGGGAAAACAACATTCTGCGCGATTTTGACAAAATTCAAACGAGTCTGAGGCCATCAGGCGCTCCGCAGGAGAGAATTTGGAATATCATGTATTATTTGAATAAATACGGTCCGGATTTCTTGGAAAAATACAAAAAACTGCCATATTCATTTCAAAATATGCATCAAGTTGTCAAACTTTGAAATAATTTTTTAAAAAACCCTGAGTAGTTCAGGGTTT
The DNA here is from genome assembly GCF_046464135.1 of Bacillus sp. z60-11. NCBI lineage: Bacteria > Bacillati > Bacillota > Bacilli > Caryophanales > Bacillaceae > Bacillus > Bacillus sp. z60-11. The sequence continues at coordinate 677,304 of NZ_JBIYSN010000001.1, forward strand.
TTTTTTGTTCTAAAACAGTGTAAAATGAATATGTGGAGAGAAGTGGTGGATAGTGGTGAGTTGAGGATGGAAAGTGGGGGCCGAGATCATGTTTATGGGTGAATACCAGCATACGATTGATTCAAAAGGCCGCATGATCGTCCCGGCAAAGTTCAGGGAAGGCCTCGGCGAACAGTTCGTTCTGACGCGAGGGCTTGATCAGTGCCTGTTTGGCTACCCGATGTCCGAATGGAAGCTCATCGAGGAAAAACTGAAAGCTCTTCCTCTCACAAAGAAAGACGCACGCGCTTTCACCCGCTTTTTTTTCTCCGGAGCCACAGAATGCGAATTGGACAAGCAGGGCCGGATCAACATCGCATCGCCGCTGTTAAGCTATGCGAAGCTCGAGAAGGAATGTGTGGTCATCGGAGTTTCAAATCGAATTGAATTGTGGAGCAAAGAGATTTGGGAACAATATGTAGAAGAGCAGGAAGATTCATTTGCCGAAATTGCTGAAAACATGATCGGCTTTGATATATAATGAATCTTTGCGGCGTCGCTCTCTAAATTCGTTCATTTGAAAAAGGTGGGACTAAATAAGAACATGTTTCAGCATAAAACAGTACTATTAAAAGAAACAGTCGACGGTTTAAATGTAAAAGAAGACGGTACATATGTAGACTGCACATTAGGCGGTGCGGGTCACAGCGAATATTTGCTTTCCCAGCTGTCAAAGGACGGCAGATTGATCGCTTTTGACCAGGATGAAACCGCGCTCCGCCATGCCGAGGAAAAGCTGGCGGGATACGAAGGACAAGTCGTTTTCATCAAAAGTAATTTTCGGTATTTAAAAGACCGTCTAAACGAAATCGGCATTGCGAAGGTGGACGGTGTTTTATTTGATTTAGGCGTCTCATCTCCTCAGCTGGATACGCCGGAAAGGGGATTCAGCTACCACCATGACGCTCCTCTTGATATGAGGATGGACCAATCGGCCCGGCTCACGGCGAAGGAAGTCGTCAATGAGTGGCGTTATGAGGATCTCGTGAAAATTTTCTTTAAATACGGAGAAGAAAAATTCAGCAAGCAAATAGCCAGAAAGATTGAAGAGGCAAGAGAAAAATCGCCTATTGAAACAACAGGCCAGCTTGTCGATATCATCAAAGAAGCGATTCCCGCACCGGCGAGAAGAAGCGGCGGGCATCCGGCAAAACGGATTTTCCAGGCGATTCGGATCGCGGTGAATGATGAATTGAAAGTATTTGAAGAAGCGCTTTTGCAGGCGATCGAGGTGCTGAAGCCAGGCGGAAGGGTATCGGTCATTACATTTCACTCGCTGGAAGACCGGATTTGCAAGACGACATTTAAAGAAATGGCTTCGCTTCCTGAACTGCCGCACGGCTTGCCCGTGATCCCCAAGGAGTTTGAACCGAAACTGAAACTGGTCAACAAGAAGCCGATCACAGCTTCAAAAGAAGAGCTTGAACATAATAACCGTGCCCGCTCAGCGAAGCTGCGCGTCGCGGAAAAAGCACGAGAATGAGCTGTACGAATGAAAAGGAGGTCATCAGTCTATGAGCAATCTGGCTTATAAGGTGGACAAACAGCAAAGACAGACACAAAGTGCAGAACAAACCGTTATCATCCGAAGAAGAGCATCCATTACATTGGGGGAGAAAGTGCTGATCGTCCTTTTTGCCCTGGCGGTGCTCAGCGCATCAATCTTTATGATTTCCAAAGCTTTTGCGGCATATCAGACCAATATTGAAATTCAAAAGCTCGAAAAAAAGGTTGAAGCGGAAAAAAACAAAGTCGATGACCTCGAAAAAACGGCTGACGAGCTGAAAGAACCTGACCGTATCATGAAAATTGCCCGTGAAAGAGGCCTTAACTTAGGCGACAAAAAAGTAAAAAGCATACAGGAATGATGCAAATGATGCCGAAAAAGAATAAATTTATGAACAGAGGAGCGGCAATACTCAGTATTTGTTTTGCCCTCTTTTTCTTTGTCATTTTAGGAAGATTCGCATTTATTCAAGCGACGGGAAAAGTAAACGGGGAAGTGCTTGCCGTAAAGGCGAACGAGCAATATGAAAAAAAACGGACGATTGAAGCCCACAGAGGGTCGATTTTGGATCAAAACGGAAAAGTGCTTGCGGAAGACACCGCGACTTACAAGCTGGTTGCGATTTTGAACAAAAAGATGAAGCCCGATTATGTCCAAGATAAGCAAATGACGGCGGAAAAACTTGCGCCGATTATCGGCATGGATGAGGGAAAAATACTCGATCTTCTCAACAAAGATGCAGAAGGAGCGTTTCAAGTCGAATTCGGATCAGCAGGACGGGATTTGACATACACCCAGAAGGAAAAAATCGAAAAGCTCGATCTTCCGGGGATCGCCTTTGAGCGCGATACGAAGAGATACTATCCGAACGGAATTTTCGCTTCCAACCTGATCGGCTTTTCCCAAGTCAATGCAAAAACGGGTGTCATGTCAGGTGTGATGGGTCTTGAAAAAACGCTCGATCAATACCTGAAGGAAACGGATGGATACATGTCATACGATACCGACAGAACGGGCTGGCGCCTGCCGAACAGCGATGAAAAGATCAAAGCGCCGGATAACGGAGACGATGTGTATCTGACGATCGACCAAAAAATTCAGGCTTTCCTGGAAGACAGCATGACAACGGTGCAAAAAGAGTATAAACCGAAAAAAATCATGGCGGCGGTCGTTGATCCAAAAACAGGAAAAGTGCTGGCGATGGGGCAAAGACCGAGCTTTGATCCGAATAAGCGCAATGTGAGCAATTATTATAACGACCTCGTCTCCTACCCGTTCGAGCCGGGATCGACGATGAAGATCTTCACCTTGGCGGCGGCGATCGAAGAAGGGGTTTACAATGGAAAGGATCGATATAAATCGGGAAGCTATTCCGTCTCCAAAAAAGACAAACCGATTAAAGACCATAACAACGGAAACGGCTGGGGAACAATTCCATTTGACGAAGGTGTCGTGCGTTCTTCCAACGTCGCCTTTGCCATCCTTGCCAATGAGAAGCTCGGCACAGACCGTTTTAACCAATATTTAAGGAAATTCCATTTTTACGAAAAAACAGGCATTGATCTGCCAAACGAAGCTTCAAGTAAAATCAACTTTAAATATGAGCGTGATAAAGTGTCGACGGCTTACGGACAGGCGTCTGCGGTAACACCGATCCAGCAGCTCCAGGCCGCAACAGCCATCGCTAACAACGGGAAGATGATGAAGCCGTATGTGATCGATCATGTCGTTGATCCGGATCAAAAGAAAACGGTTCTGCAAAATAAACCTGAACAAGTCGGCCAGCCGATATCGGCGGATACGGCAAAAGAAGTGCGCAAGCTGTTGCGACAAGTTGTCACATCTGAAAAAGGAACGGGGCAGCCGTATAAGATCGAAGGGTTTGACGTCGCCGGAAAAACGGGAACGGCGCAAATTGCCGGAGAGGACGGCAGATATTTGACCGGCCGGGAAAACTACGTGTTCTCCTTCATGGGCATGGCGCCGAAAGACGACCCTGAGCTTCTCGTCTATGTCGCCGTTCAGCAGCCCAAGCTAAAAGCGACCGAGACAGGCTCTGAGCCGGTGTCGAAAATCTTTAAACCGGTCATGAAAAATAGCCTTCTCTATTTAAATATCTCACCGAAAGAAAGCAAAACGGAAGACGAAAAAACAGAAGAAAAACAGGTCAAGATGCCTGCCTTGACGCAAAAGCGCAAGGAATCTGCGGTCAAAGAAGCCGAAGAAAAAGGCCTTGCTCCCATCACGATCGGTGAGGGGGTCGCTGTTAGAGAACAGTATCCGAAAGCCGGTGAAGAGATTCTTCCGAATGAACGGGTCTTTCTGAAAACAGACGGCAAAATCAAAATGCCGGATATGACGGGCTGGTCGAAACGAGATGCCCTCCGCTTCGGTTCCATGGCCGGCATTCATATCGAAACTAGCGGGCAGGGCTATGTGACAAGCCAGAGCGTAAAGGAAGGCAAGGAACTGAAAACGAATACGGTCGTTAAAGTCGGCTTGAAAAATTCATAGTGTCAAAAGGAAGGCTATCGGCAGCTGCCGGTAGCCTTCTGTCCTAGCAGTGAGAAAATACACAAACCGCTGCCGTTCTATTAAAATGCTCCGGGGCATAAAAATAAAACAAGCCTAAATAAGGAGTGAACGGTCTCTTGCGCGTTTCTCATGTAACGGTCAGAAAACGGTTAATATTTGTATTGCTTTTTGGTGTGATCATCTTTTTGATTATCGATACAAGGCTCGGTTACGTCCAGTTTGTCATGGGGGAAAAACTGACGAATTTAGCAAAGGACTCCTGGAGCCGGAATCTCCCTTTTGAGCCGGAAAGAGGTGAAATCCTTGACCGAAACGGGGTCAAGCTTGCGACAAATAAAAGCGCGCCGTCCGTTTTGGTCGTCCCCAAGCAGGTTGAAAACCCGATTAAAACGAGCAAGCTGCTCGCCAGCGTCTTGAATATGTCGGAAGAAAAAGCGTATAAACACGTCACAAAGAAAACCTCGATTGAAAGAATCAATCCCGAAGGCCGGAAAATTTCCCACGAAAAAGCAAAGGAAGTCAGAGATTTGAATTTGAAAGGCGTTTATATCGCAGAAGACAGTGTCAGGCACTATCCGTTCGGGAGCTATCTGTCACATGTGCTCGGCTTCGCCGGGATCGACAACCAGGGCTTGCTCGGGCTTGAAGCCTACTATGATGAAGAACTCAGAGGCGAAAAAGGGTATGTGAAGTTTTACTCGGATGCCAAAGGAAAAAGAATGCCCGGTGAGGCGGATGACTATACACCGCCAAAAGACGGCCTTGATATGAAGCTGACGATCGATACCAGGGTGCAGACGATCATGGAGCGGGAATTTGACATCGCCGAAGCGAAGTATAACCCCGACGGGATGGTCGGTGTGGCGATGAATCCGAAGAACGGCGAAATCCTTGCCATGGTGTCCAGACCGGATTTTGATCCGGCAAACTATCAATCAATCGATCCAAAAGTCTATAACCGGAATCTGCCTGTGTGGAGCACCTATGAGCCGGGATCCACGTTTAAAATCATCACGCTTGCGGCCGCTTTGGAGGAGGAGAAGGTCAACCTGCAGAAAGACCATTTTTATGATAAAGGGTCTGTAGAAGTGGACGGCGCAAGGCTGAAATGTTGGAAACGGGGGGGCCACGGCTCACAGTCGTTTCTTGAGGTTGTGCAAAATTCCTGCAACCCCGGCTTTGTCGAACTTGGCCAGCGGCTTGGTAAAGAAAAGCTGTTCAGCTACATTGATGATTTCGGTTTTGGAAAGAAAACCGGAATCGACCTGCAGGGAGAAGGGACAGGGATTTTATTTCCGCTCGATCGTGTCGGTCCTGTAGAGCAGGCGACAACCGCTTTTGGACAGGGGGTATCGGTGACGCCGATCCAGCAGGTGGCTGCCGTTTCCGCCGCGGTCAACGGCGGAACCTTGTATACGCCGTATATCGCCAAAGAGTGGATTGACCCCGTCACAAAACAAACGGTCAAAAAACAGACACCGGTCGCGAAAAGAAAAGTGATTTCTGAGGAAACATCCAAAAAGATCCGCTATGCGCTTGAAAGCGTCGTCGCCCAGGGAACAGGGCGCAACGCATTTGTCGAGGGCTACCGGGTAGGGGGAAAAACGGGAACGGCGCAAAAAGTAAAGGACGGAAAATATTTAAAAAACAACCATATCGTCTCGTTTATCGGTACAGCGCCTTCCGATGATCCGAGCATCGTCGTCTACGTCGCCGTTGATAATCCGAAAGGAACGATTCAATTCGGTGGTACGGTTGCGGCCCCGATCGTCGGAAATATCATGAGAGACAGCCTGCCGCAGCTCGGCGTCGAAAAGAGAAAAGACCAGATCGAGCGCAAATATCAATGGCTGGACAAAAAAATGGTCGAGGTTCCGAACCTTATAGGGCTGTCTGTGACAGAACTGGAACCTTTGCTCTTAGATTTTAAGCTGAAATCTTCCGGAGAAGGCGATGTCGTAGTTCAGCAATCTCCCAAACCGGGAGAGAAAGTAAAAGAAGGTTCAACCATCCGCATCTATCTTGACGAGCAGGATGAAAAGCAAGGGAAGCAGGATAAAAAAGAAAGCCAGGATTGACATGGCGATAGAAACGAAACGGCGGCCGGCAGATGGCCGGCTGCCTGTTTCACGCTAAAAAATATAGAGATTTTACAGGATTAGCTGGATGTCTTCTCTTTTTTACGCTAAAATATGAACTGTATGTCCGCATGAAGTCCGTGCGGGAAATCAGGCAGCAATCGATATAAAAGATATAAAAACGAATTTGGAATGAAGAGAACTAGGAGAGGTTTGATACGATGAAATTAACAAAGCTACTTACATATTTAAAAAACGAACCTTCCTTTAACAGCCAAGAAGACCCTGAAATAACTTCAATTGAGATGGACTCCAGGGAAGTCAAAACAGGGAGTCTTTTTGTTTGTATAAAAGGGTATACAGTTGATGGACACGACTATGTCAAGCAGGCGGTTGAAAACGGCGCGCAAGCGATAGTGGCGGAAAGGCAAGTGGAGGCGGCAGTTCCCGTCATCATCGTCCGCCATTCGAAAAGAGCGCTTGCCGTTTTATCAGATGCTTTTTACGGGCAGCCGACAAAGCAACTGAGACTGATCGGCATCACCGGCACAAACGGCAAAACATCGACCTCCCATATGGCTGAAGAGATTTTCAGAAAGGCGGGCAGCCGCACAGGGCTGATCGGGACGATGTACACGAAAATCAACGATGAAACATTCGATGCGAAAAATACGACGCCGGAAAGCGTCACACTTCAAAAAACATTTAAAAAAATGGTTGACCAAGATGTGGATACAGCCATCATGGAAGTTTCTTCTCACGCTCTCCATATGGGCCGGGTGCACGGCTGTGATTACGATATCGCCGCATTTACAAACCTGACGCAGGATCACCTCGATTATCATCAAACAATGGAAGAATATAAACATGCGAAAAGCCTGCTTTTCTCCCAGCTGGGCGGCTCCTTTAACCATGAAAAACCAAAGTGGGCCGTTTTAAACGCAGATGACCCGGCTTCAGCATATTTTGCCCAGGTGACAGCAGCACACCTTTTGACTTACGGCATTGAAAACGATGCCGATATCAAGGCCGAAAACATCAGGATGGCGCCGAAAGGGACAACCTTTGATCTTGTGACACCAAAAGGAACGGGACGGGTGACAATTCCGCTTGTCGGCCGGTTCAACGTCTATAATGTGTTGGCTGCGGCGGCTATCGCGATTGCGGCGGACATTTCATTCGATGTGATTACGAAAGGAATTGAAGGGCTGAGAGGTGTCAGGGGAAGATTTGAGCTGGTGGACGCCGGCCAGGATTTTCCGGTGATCGTCGACTACGCCCATACACCGGACAGCCTCGAAAACGTCCTCAACACATGCAGAGGGATGACGGAAGGCAAGCTCTTTGTCGTCGTCGGCTGCGGAGGGGACCGGGATAAGACAAAGCGCCCGAAAATGGCGAAAATCGCCGCTGAACTGGCCGATGAGCCGGTGTTTACAGCGGACAACCCGAGAAGTGAAAACCCGCTCGCCATTTTGAACGATATGGAAGAAGGCGTGAAAGGTGCTTACTATCACAGCATCGTCAACCGGGAGCAGGCGATCTTTTTTGCGATTGCCAACGCTAAAAAAGGCGACGTTGTCCTGATTGCCGGCAAGGGCCATGAGACCTATCAGCAGATCGGCGGCCAAACATTCGATTTTGATGATGCAGAAGTGGCGAAACGGGCCATTCTTGAACTGAAATAAAAGAAAAAGAATTACAGGAAAGAGTTGTTAAAGTGATGGAAGCGTTCAAAATAAATCAACATATGAAAAAAAACAGTGAATATGATAGATGCGTATGCAGCTTCTTAAAAACTGGCGATGGCGCGGAAAGGGGAGGAGCACAATGCTGGAGCAAGTGATTTTATTTACGATTATCATGGGCTTTTTAATCAGCGTTCTTTTGTCTCCGATCTTCATCCCGTTTTTAAGAAGGCTTAAATTTGGCCAAAGCATTCGCGAAGAAGGTCCGAAATCCCACCAAAAAAAATCGGGAACACCGACAATGGGCGGTGTGATGATCATTTTATCGATCATTGCCACAACGATCGTGATGACGATGAAATTTTCCGAAGTCAGCATGAACATGTTCCTGCTGCTGTTTGTCACGATTGGCTACGGACTTCTCGGCTTTTTGGATGATTATATAAAAGTGGTGATGAAGCGGAATCTCGGCTTGACATCCAGACAGAAGCTGATCGGCCAAATCATCATCGCCGCGGTGTTTTATGCCGTCTACTATGCTCAGGGAATGCCGACCATCATCCGCATTCCGGGAACTGATGCTTCGTTTGATTTCGGCTGGGGCTACCTGATTCTCGTCATCTTTATGCTTGTTGGCGGCTCAAACGCTGTCAACTTGACAGACGGGCTTGACGGGCTTTTATCGGGGACGGCGGCGATCGCTTTCGGCGCCTTTGCGATTTTGGCGTGGAATCAAGGGCAATACGATGTCGCGATCTTCTCGGTTGCCGTTGTCGGCGCTGTGCTTGGATTTCTTGTCTTCAATGCCCATCCCGCAAAGGTTTTTATGGGCGATACGGGTTCGCTCGCCTTAGGGGGAGCAATTGTGACGATCGCGATCTTAACGAAATTGGAAATCCTTTTGGTTATCATCGGCGGTGTATTCGTCATTGAAACCCTTTCTGTCATTCTGCAAGTGATTTCTTTCAAAACGACCGGCAAAAGAATCTTTAAAATGAGCCCTCTTCATCATCACTATGAGCTTGTCGGCTGGTCGGAGTGGAGAGTCGTCGTGACATTTTGGACAGCGGGTCTCTTGCTTGCCGTCTTAGGAATTTACATCGAGGTGTGGTTATAAGTGGTTACTCAAGATCTATTGCAAAATCAAAACGTGCTTGTATTGGGGCTGGCGAAAAGCGGTTATGCGGCTGCTTCGATCCTGCACGAAAAAGGCGTCAACGTTGTCGTCAACGATCAAAAGCCTTTTGAAGAAAACGAACCTGCACAAATTCTCGCCGAAAAAGGCGTTAAGGTGGTCTGCGGCACCCATCCGACAGAGCTTTTCGACCTCCATTCGATCGACATTCTCATTAAAAATCCGGGAATCCGCTATGAAAATGTGATGGTTGAAGAAGCCCTGAAAAGGGGGGTTCCCGTCTGGACGGAGGTCGAGCTCGCCTATCATCTCACAGATGCGCCTTTTATCGGGATTACCGGATCTAATGGTAAAACGACAACAACTACACTCGTTTATGAAATGCTGAAAGCCGATTCGAAAAAAGCGCTCGTTGCGGGAAATATCGGCACAGCGGCAAGCGAAGTGGCAAATCAAACCCGCAGCGATGAGTGGATTGTGACAGAGCTCTCTTCCTTTCAGCTGATGGGGACGTATCAATTCAGGCCGAAAATCGGTTTATTGTTAAACGTATTTGATGCCCATCTGGATTATCACCATTCTCGAAAAAATTACGAGCTTGCCAAACAGCAGATCTACCGAAACCAATCGGAAACAGATGTTGCCGTTGTTAATTTGGACGATAATACAGTCGTCCGGCTGGCGGAATGTTCACAAGCGAAGAAAATCTTTTTCTCAGTCCGGCAAATCGTAGAGCGCGGCGCCTGTGTCAAAGACGGAATGATCATGTTTAACAATGAACAAATCATGCCGCTAAAAGACGTTGTTTTGCCAGGAGAGCACAATCTGGAAAACATTTTGGCAGCCCTTTGTATCGTAAAGACGGCAGGGGTGTCGGACGAGGCTGTCCGCCAAGTGCTGACGACCTTCACAGGGGTTAAACATAGAATGCAGTACGTGGCAACGGTCAAAAACAGAATGTTTTACAATGACAGCAAAGCGACGAACATCCTGGCGACGAAAAAAGCGCTCTCCGCTTTCAAGAAGCCGGTGATTCTCCTTTGCGGGGGGCTTGACCGCGGAAATGAGTTTGATGAATTAAAGCCGCACATGTCTTATGTCAAAGCGATCATAACCTTCGGCGAAACCGCGCCCAAGTTTGAAAAGCTGGCGGAAGATATGGGAATACAACAGGTGAAACGTGTCGATAATGTTGAACAGGCAGCATACGCGGCGTTCAGCCTGTCAGACGAAGGTGATGTCATTCTCCTTTCCCCGGCATGTGCAAGCTGGGATCAGTACAAAACATTTGAAGAACGTGGTGACATGTTTGTAAACGCCGTGCATATGCTTAAATAAGGGCTTGTCTTTACCGTAAAAGCCCTAAGAAATAAAGCTTGGGGTGTTCGGCTTTGCAAACAAAAAAAACGTCACCGGATTTTTTATTGGTTATCATTACGTTATTACTGCTAGCGATCGGACTGATCATGGTATACAGCGCCAGTGCGGTATGGGCGACACACAAATACGATGACTCCTTTTTCTTTGCCAAACGGCAGCTTTTGTTTGCCGGCATCGGGGTCATCGCCATGTTTTTTATCATGACCGTCGACTACTGGACATGGAGGACTTACGCGAAGATTCTGATCATCGTCTGCTTCTTTCTCTTGGCGATCGTTCTGATTCCGGGAATCGGAATGGAGCGGAACGGCTCGCGGAGCTGGATCGGTGTCGGCGCTTTCAGCATACAGCCGTCCGAGTTTATGAAGCTCGCGATGATTGCCTTTTTGGCAAAATTTCTTTCTGAGAAGCAAAAGAATATCACATCGTTCAGAAAAGGTTTTATGCCGGCGCTCGGCATTGTCTTTTCCGCCTTTTTGATCATCATGATGCAGCCTGACCTCGGGACTGGCACGGTGATGGTGGGAACGTGCATCATTATGATATTTGTGGCGGGGGCGAGAATTTCGCACTTTGTTTTTCTCGGTCTGATCGGCCTCAGCGGATTTATCGGCCTCGTTCTGTCGGCGCCGTACAGGATTAAACGGATTACATCATATTTAAATCCTTGGGAAGATCCTTTAGGAAGCGGCTTTCAGATCATCCAGTCGCTGTATGCAGTCGGCCCCGGCGGGCTCTTTGGCCTCGGACTCGGCCAAAGCAGACAAAAGTTCTTTTATTTGCCTGAGCCGCAGACGGACTTTATCTTCGCCATATTATCGGAAGAGCTCGGATTCATCGGAGGATCGCTCATTCTATTGCTCTTCAGCGTGCTTTTATGGAGAGGGATCAGAATTGCGCTTGGGGCGCCCGACTTGTACGGCAGCTTTGTCGCCGTCGGCGTCATTTCAATGATTGCGATCCAGGTGATGATCAATATTGGCGTCGTGACCGGACTGATTCCTGTAACGGGCATTACGCTGCCGTTTTTAAGCTATGGAGGGTCATCGCTGACCTTGATGCTGATGGCGGTCGGCGTGCTGCTCAATGTCAGCAGATATTCAAGATATTAGTCCCATTAAGCCATTTGCCGATAACCCTGTTGCCAAAAGCAGGGTTATCGGCATGTACATATGAAAATAAGGGGGAAAACAGATGCGGATCGTTGTAAGCGGAGGCGGCACGGGGGGCCACATATACCCCGCGCTTGCGTTTATTAAAGAAGTCAGACAGCATCATCCTGATGTGGAATTTTTATATATCGGAACGGAAAAAGGGCTGGAGAAAAACATCGTCGAACGGGAAAATATTCCCTTCAAAGCGATTGAAATCACAGGCTTTAAACGAAAACTGTCATTTGAAAATGTGAAAACCGTCATCCGCTTTTTAAAAGGTGTTAAAGAGTGCAAAAAAGAATTAAAGCGGTTCAAACCGGACGCGGTGATCGGCACCGGCGGCTATGTGTGCGGCCCGGTCGTCTATGCGGCCTCAAAACTGGGGATCCCGACGATCATCCACGAACAAAACAGCCTCCCGGGACTCACCAATAAGTTTTTATCCAAATATGTTGATAGGGTAGCGATTTGTTTTGAAGAGGCTAAAGCTCATTTTCCAAAAGAAAAAGTTGTGTTTACAGGAAACCCGAGAGCCTCTGAAGTCGTCTCTATAGAAGAGGGCCGCTCACTTGGCGCTCTCGGGCTTTCCGAAGATAAAAAAACGGTCTTGATTTTTGGAGGCAGCCGCGGCGCTGCGCCGATCAATGAGGCTGTGATTGCGATGCAAAACGAATTGAAAAAACGGGATTACCAGGTTCTTTATGTCACAGGGGAAGTTCACTATGAGAAAGTAACAGCAGCACTTGAAAAAGAAGGAGCTGCTTCAAATATGGTCGTTCAGCCGTTTTTGCACCAAATGCCCGAGTATTTAAAATCACTTGATGTCGTGGTAGCGCGGGCAGGCGCGACGACGATAGCGGAAATAACCGCGCTCGGCATTCCAAGCGTCCTGATCCCGAGCCCTTATGTCACAGCCAACCATCAGGAAGTGAATGCGAGCTCGCTCGGCGACCGGAACGCCGCAGTCGTTTTAAAAGAATCAGAGCTTAATGGTGAGCGCTTAATTGAAGCGATCGATCATATTTTACAAGACGAAAAGACGTTAAAAGAGATGAGTGAGCGCACTAAATCTCTCGGCGTGCCGGATGCGGCGCAGCGACTATACAATGTGCTGACAGAATTGAATCAAAAGAAGGAAAAATGATAAGACAGAAGGATTTTGGAGGTTTTCGATGGATAAGGTGATACAAGAATTAAAAGAGCTTGAAGTCGGCAAAGTGCTGGAAAACGAACCGCTCAGCAACCATACAACGATTAAAATCGGCGGACCTGCAGATGTCCTGGTTGTGCCGAAAAGCATTGAGGCGATTCGGGATACGATGAAGGTGGTCAAAAAACACGGCGTCAAATGGACGGCGATTGGCAGAGGCTCCAACCTCCTTGTCCTTGATGAAGGCATCAGAGGCGTCGTTATTAAGCTTGGCGCTGGGCTCGATCATATGGAAATCGACGGCGAGCAAGTGACGGTCGGCGGCGGCTACTCTGTCGTAAGGCTTGCGACAGGCATCAGCAAAAAGGGGCTTTCCGGCCTCGAATTTGCCGCAGGCATTCCGGGTTCGGTCGGCGGAGCGGTTTACATGAATGCCGGCGCCCACGGCTCTGATATCAGCAGGATATTGGTGAAAGCATTGATCCTTTTTGAAGACGGAACGATTGAATGGCTGACAAATGAAGAGATGGCGTTCAGCTACCGCACGTCGATCCTTCAAAACGAGCGGCCGGGCATTTGTCTTGAAGCCGTCCTCCAGCTGGAGCAAAAAGAACGCGATGCAATCGTCGCGCAGATGCAGAAGAACAAGGACTACCGAAAAGAAACACAGCCTGTATCCAATCCGTGCGCAGGCAGCATCTTCAGAAACCCGCTACCCGAGCATGCGGGCCGGCTTGTTGAACAGGCCGGATTGAAAGGCCATCAGATCGGCGGGGCAAAGGTTTCCGAGATGCACGGCAATTTCATTGTCAACGCCGGCGGCGCTACGGCCAAAGACGTTCTCGATTTAATTGCATTTATTCAAAAAACGGTTAAAGAAAAATATGATATCGACATGCACACCGAGGTTGAAATCATCGGAGAAAAACGATAATCAGCCTCTAAAATCAGATCGCCTTATGATATAATGAACAAAAGCAAACGGCATCCTTGTATGTCGTTTGTTTCGCTGATGGAAGGTTTTTCAAAAGACGCCGTAAGAGCGCGTCTTTTTTCGAAAAAAAGCAAATAAAAATCTTTGTCTGCTTGATTGGATCTGAGGTGAGCCTTTAGTGAAACCCGATATTGATAAAGAAAAAGTAGTGAATATAGAAGAACGGATTCCCAAAATCAAAGAACAGAGAAAACAGAAGGCAAACCGCCGGCTGATTACGTTTATTCTCCTCTTTTTTACGATGATGCTGATCATCATTTACCTCCAGACGCCGATCAGCAAAGTGTCGACGGTTGAGATCAAAGGAAATCAAAACGTTTCCAAGGATACGATCATTTCCCTGTCTTCCATTTATAAAGGGCAGACGGAATTCTGGAGCCTGAACAAGGGAAAGACAGAACAAAAGATTGAGCAGGATAAATTGATAAAAAAAGCCGAAGTCTCCAAAAAACTGCCCAATAAAATCGCAATCTCTATCGAAGAGTATAAAAGCATTGCATTTTTGCAAAAGAACAATGTGTATTACTCGGTGCTCGAAAACGGGACGGTTCTCCCGGATGAAGTGACGCCGAATGAAAACGGCCCGATCTTGAACAACTGGACCGAAGATGAAAAGCTTGTTCAAATGGCAAAACAGCTGAACAAACTTTCCAGCTCAGTGAAACAGTCGATTTCCGAGATCGAATACACACCTCAAAAATCAAATTCTTGGCTGATCAGGATGTATATGAATGACGGCTATATTGTGACAGCTTCGATCAAATCGTTCGCTAAGAAAATGGAAAGCTATCCGGCGATCGTAAAGGAGCTGCCAAAAGGAGAAAAAGGAATCATTCATTTGGAAGTTGCGACTTACTTTGAACCCCTGAAAAAGGCTGAGGACGGCAAAAAGGAAGACGAACGTTGAAAAGACATACAGTCAATCTCTCATTGGCCATGCTCGTCCTCGGTTTTCTATTGTCTTTTTCCTATCAATTTGCTCAAGAGAACAGAGAGCATGAGGAAACCGCCGAAAACTGGAAAGAGGAATATGTGCTGCGCGACCGGCTCATTTCGCAGGAAAAGCAAAACAAAAAGCTGGAACAGGAATTATATCAGAAGCAGCAGGAAGTTCAGAAAACAGAGGCAGCGCTGAAAAAGGAAAAAAAAGAATACTACAACATTCTGGAAGATGTTGAAAGATACAGAATGTTTGTCGGCGAAATCGGTGTTCAGGGCGAAGGGATTGAAGTCACACTGAAGGATGCTTCATACATACCGGAAGGGGAGAATGTCAATAACTACATCGTCCATGAAAGCCATATTTTCCGTTTGCTGAATGAACTGTGGATCTCAGGCGCGGCGGCCGTATCGATCAACGGACAACGGGTGACGCATCATTCCTACATATCCTGCAACGGTCCCGTCATTACCATTGACGGAAGCCAGCATCCTGCTCCTTTCGTCATTTCGGCCATCGGTGAAGCCGATGTGCTCATGCCGGCGCTGAATATCGCCGGAGGACTTGTCGACCAGCTGACTCAGGATCATGTGTCAGTCGGCATCGAGAAAAAAGATAACATCAAGATGGAGCCTCTTTTAAAGCAGGGGAATGAATGATGAAAAGTTGGTGGGCGAATCTTGAAGAAAAGCAATCGTTTCATCAGTCTAAGCGTGCTGATGCTCATATTCGGAATCATGCTTTCCGTGCAGTTCAATTCCCTGAAGGAGCCCGAAATCCGGGATACTAGGGATATCTGGGACCTCAGGGAAGATTTGAAAGCAGAACAAAAAAAGCAGCTCAATCTGATCAGCGAGATTGATAAATATGAAAAAATGCTGGATACATATCAGCAGCAGGAAGAAAACTCGCGGATTAAAGCGCTGAATGATACGCTGCAAAGCCTCAAAAAACAGGCCGGCTTCACAGACGTCACCGGCAAGGGGATTACGATCCGCATTTCTCAGCTCTTCTCAGATGAACTAACGGGAGAGCCGATGCAAAATCCGCCTCCTGATCTCTTAAAAAAACTGATCAATGAATTAAATATGTATGAAGCAGAGGACATTTCCATCAATGACAGAAGGGTTATCAATACGACGGTGATCAGGGATATCAACGGAACGACGAAAATAGACGGATATCCTTTGGACAACTATCCGATAACAGTAAAAGTCATTGGCAAAAACGCCGATAAACTATATAGCCGAATGAATGCCTCAACTCTTCAAGATCTGTTTGCCGGAGAAAATCTGGATTTACAAATAGAAAAGCCTGAGAAACAAATCAAAATCAAAGCATACGAAGGTTCAATGCAAACCGCGCCATTGAAACCGATCGATAAATCAAAAGGAGAGAATTCCTAATGTGGCTTCCGGTTCTAGGCCTTTTGCTCGGAATTGCCATCGGGTTCGGCTCGAACTTTACAATTCCGGAAGAGTACTCCAATTACTTGTCCTTAGCGATTCTCGCTTCGCTTGATACACTGGTCGGAGGCATAAGGGCTCATTTGGAAAGTGCATACGATGAACTAGTTTTTGTGACTGGCTTCTTTTTCAATATCATCCTCGCGATAGGTTTGGCTTTTCTGGGCGTTCATCTTGGTGTAGACTTGTATTTAGTCGGCATGTTTGCATTTGGCGTGAGACTTTTTCAAAACATCGCAGTCATCAGAAGAATACTTCTTGCCAAATGGACGGCTTCCAGGAGAAAAAAATAAAAAAAATCAGATTTAAAAGAGGATATACATAGGATATAACGAATATTCACAGTAATCCTAAAACTAAAAAAGAAGCGTATTGGTTTTTATTGATTGTTACACACTTGTAAAACCAGATTCATTGTATTGTTGTTCGGCAAATAATAGAATAGAATTGACTGAAATGTGAGGAGGTGCCATAGAATGAACAACAATGAACTTTACGTCAGTCTAGACATCGGTACGTCCAATATTAAAGTGATCGTCGGCGAAATGTCAGACGAATCGCTTAACATTATCGGAGTCGGAAATGTTCCCTCAGAGGGGCTGAAAAAAGGGTCAATCGTTGATATAGATGAAACTGTTCATTCTATAAAAAAAGCGTTTGAACAAGCAGAAAGAATGATAGGTTTTCCGCTGACTCATGCGATTGTCGGCGTAAATGGGAACTACATCCACATTCAGGAAACGAACGGTGTTGTGGCGGTTTCCAGTGAAAATAAAGAAATACAAGTGGAAGATGTGCGCAGGGTCATGGAAGCGGCTCAAGTTGTTTCGATTCCGCCTGAACAGCTGATCGTCGATGTGATTCCCAGGCAGTTTATTGTTGACGGAAGAGGCGAGATAACAGATCCGAAAAAGATGCTCGGTGTCCGGCTTGAAGTAGAAGGGTCGCTCATCACCGGCTCAAAGACGATTTTACATAACCTCCTCCGCTGCGTGGAACGGGCGGGAATCGAAATTACGGATATATGCCTGCAGCCGCTGGCAGCCGGATCTGTAGCCCTGTCAAAAGATGAAAAGAACCTCGGGGTGGCTTTAATCGACATCGGAGGAGGCTCAACGACCGTCGCCGTCTTTGAAAACGGCCAGCTTTTAGCAACCCGTGTCGTACCTTTGGGCGGCGAAAACATCACCAAAGACATTTCAATCGGTCTCCGCACATCCACGGATGAAGCTGAGAGGGTCAAAAAGCAGTTTGGACACGCTTTCTATGAGGAAGCTTCAGAAGAGGAAACATTCGAAGTCGCCGTCATCGGGACAGACCAAAAGCAGACCTTCACTCAGCGGGAAGTGGCCGACATTATTGAAGCCAGACTCGAGGAGATCTTTTTATTCGTTGCAGACGAGCTGCGGAGCATGGGTATTAAAGAACTGCCGGGCGGGTTTGTGCTCACAGGCGGACAGGCGGGAATGCCGGGCGTCCTCAGCCTTGCACAAGATGTTCTTCAAAATAACGTCAGAGTGGCTAGCCCGAATTACATCGGTGTGAGAGAACCTCAATATATGACAGGCGTAGGTCTCATCCAATTCGCTTACCGCAACGCAAAAATCCAAGGCAGAAAAGTAGGGTTTAAAATGCCGACGGAAGCGGTTCAGGAAGTCGCGGCTTCCCATCAAAAAGAAGTGCAGCAGCGTCCGAAACCAAAATCAAAGCAGCAGGCTCAAGCTGAGAAAAAGCCGAGCAAAATGAAGAAAATATTTAACTTCTTTTGGGAATAGAGATTAGTCATTCGACGGATTAGGAGGATTTAGCATGTTAGAGTTTGAAACAAATATAGACGGCTTAGCATCGATTAAAGTAATTGGAGTAGGTGGCGGCGGCAACAACGCTGTCAATCGGATGATTGAAAATGACGTTCAGGGAGTTGAGTTTATCGCAGTCAACACGGATGCTCAGGCTCTTAATCTATCAAAAGCGGAAACGAAAATGCAGATCGGTGCGAAGCTGACGCGCGGACTTGGCGCCGGTGCCAATCCGGAAGTCGGGAAAAAAGCGGCTGAAGAAAGCAAAGAACAGATTGAAGAAGCCTTAAAAGGCGCTGACATGGTGTTCGTTACCGCTGGAATGGGCGGCGGAACAGGTACGGGAGCGGCTCCCGTCATCGCACAGGTCGCGAAGGATTTGGGCGCATTGACTGTCGGCGTTGTGACAAGGCCGTTTACATTTGAGGGGAGAAAAAGACAGCTTCAGGCAGCCGGCGGCATTTCAGCCATGAAGGAAGCCGTCGACACCCTGATCGTCATTCCGAATGACCGTCTTCTTGAAATTGTTGACAAAAACACACCGATGCTTGAAGCGTTCCGTGAAGCGGATAACGTTCTCCGTCAGGGTGTTCAGGGGATTTCAGACCTGATTGCGACACCGGGGCTGATCAACCTTGACTTCGCCGATGTGAAAACGATCATGTCCAATAAAGGCTCAGCATTGATGGGAATCGGTGTGGCAACAGGTGAAAACCGCGCTGCCGAAGCCGCGAAAAAAGCTGTTTCCAGCCCGCTGCTTGAAACGGCGATTGACGGTGCACAAGGCGTTCTCATGAACATTACAGGCGGCACGAACCTGAGCCTGTATGAAGTCCAGGAAGCCGCGGACATCGTAGCTGCAGCATCTGACCAAGACGTCAACATGATTTTCGGATCTGTCATCAATGAAAATTTAAAAGACGAAATCGTCGTAACCGTGATTGCGACCGGCTTCATCGAACAGGAGCACGATGCTTCAAAACCGCAAAGACCTTTGAATCAGGGGTTAAAACAGCATCATCAGCAAGCTCCGAAACGGGAGATGAAACAGCGTGAGGAGCCAAGCATGCCGCACCGCAGTCCTTCACAGCCTGCCGAGGACACGCTTGACATCCCGACGTTCTTGAGAAACCGGAATAAGCGCTAATTTATCAATGGAAAAGCTGCTGTCTAACAAGTCGGCAGCTTTTTTTACATTGCCCTAAAAAATCCGCTGCCTCCTGCAAAAGAATCAATTCTCAAATCTTTCAGGCATCTGAACCGAAAGGCTTGCACAAAAACTCTCTCTTTCCTCCCGGTTGAGCCGGCTTTCTTTTTGGTCTGAGATCCGCACGAACTACACATGAAAACAGCTGATCCATCAAAAGAACGAATTTACAAAACAATACAGAAAGAATGACAAAAAACGACAAAATCTATAGGTTTTTTCTTTTACAGTATAAATATCTTCTTTTTCCAGACAAAAAAATGCAAGAAGCGTCACAGAACGGCTTCATGTGAGGAGGATGTCATTTGAAGAAAAAGCCATTATTCCGTACAGTCATATGTGCAGCACTCATCGGCTCGCTGCTCACTCCGGGGGCTGTCCATGCAGAATCCGGAACAAAAGCAAAGGCTGACACGCAAAACAAAATAGCGGCTGCTCTTTACAAAAGCTTTGCAAAAGAAGACAAAGTCACCTTTTTAATTAAAATGAAAGATCAAGCCAATCCTCAGCAAACAGCGGAAGCCGCTGAGAAAAGGGCAAAGCTGAGCGTCATGACGGTCAAAAGGGTCAAAGAGCTCAAGCGTTCAGCCGTTTTGACCTCATTGCGGACAAAGGCCGAGCGAACACAAAAGAATCTGAAAGCCTTTTTGGAAAAAGAAGAGAAGAAAGGCCATGCGAAACAATTGGAATCATTTTATATCGTCAATGGGATGGCCGTAACGGCCACTAAAGATGTCATGGAAAAAGCAGCGTCCTATCCAGAGGTGGAAAAAGTGCTGCCGAACGAAAAGATCAAGCTGAGTGAAACGGAAAAAGCGACAATTGATTCAACAAAATCAAGTGCTGCTCATCCCGCATCCAACATTCGCCAAGTACATGCGCCGGATGTCTGGAAAAAACATTATAAAGGCAAAGGAGCTGTCGTGGCATCAATTGACACCGGTGTTGAGTGGGATCACCCGGCGCTGAAAACGAAGTACCGCGGATATAACCCTGACAAGCCAAACAGTCCCAACAATCAATATAACTGGTTTGATGCCACAAGCAAGAGCAAGAAAACGCCTTACGATGACCTGGGCCACGGCACACACGTCACAGGCACGATGGTCGGCTCTGAAGCGGGCGGCAAAAACGAGATCGGTGTCGCTCCTACAGCAAAATGGATCGCCGTTAAAGCTTTTTCAGAGGACGGCGGTAGTGAAAAGGACCTTTTGGCCGCGGGGGAATGGATATTGGCGCCGACAGATGCGAAAGGAAAAGCCCACCCTGAAAAGGCTCCTGATGTCGTCAACAATTCCTGGGCGGGTGAACGAGGTCTTAATGAATGGTATCGCGATATGGTCAAGGCATGGCGTGCTGCAGACATCTTTCCTTCGTTTGCGGCGGGAAATGTAAGTGAATTTGAACCCGGCGGACCGGGCTCTGTTGAGAATCCTTCCAATTATCCGGAGTCATTCGCGATCGGTGCGGTTGACAGCGAGAATTCACTGGCTGACTTTTCACTGCAAGGTCCTTCACCATATGATGAAATCAAGCCTGATCTTTCGGCTCCAGGTGTCAGCATCCGCTCCGCTTATCCGGGACACAGATATGCAATAATGGACGGCACATCAATGGCGACCCCGCATATTTCCGGCATCGTTGCTTTGATGAGAGAAGTGAATCCAAATATCTCAGTCGATGAAATCGAACGCATTCTGCTGAAGACGGCGACCCCTCTGTCCGACAAAACGTTCACAAAATCGCCGAACAACGGTTATGGATACGGCCTTGTCAATGCTTTAAAAGCGTTCAATGAAGCGAAAAAATCAAAATAAACAAGAAAAAAGGCAAAACCGATAAAGGTTTTGCCTTTTTTTAACTGATTTTAAACATTTTCTTGACAAATAACGACAAAAATCTCAACCAATTTTTACTATATTTAAAAGACAACTAGAGTCAGACAAGATTTAGAGACGAAAGGGGGACGGATGAAAAGAAGCCATTTCAAGAAAAAAGGGGGAATTGATTTGAAAAGCAAGCTGAAAAGAAAGGCGTTCAGTACACTTTTAAGCGGACTATTAATCGGTTCGATGTTCATGCCCGCTTCTTCCGGACTGGCACAAAAGCCCGCGCTCACGTCTGTGAAAGAACAAGTGAAACAGCAGGTTTCCGCCAAGGGGAAAATCTCGAAAACGCTTGTCAAACGCTTCAAAAAAGAAGATAAAGTCACCTTTTTGATTAAATTGAAAGATCAGGTTGATACGCAAAAGGTAGCAAAACAAGCGGAAAAAAAGGCGAAAGCGAAATCGCTCAGCTCCGCCAAGACCGAGTATCAAAAGCGTTCGGCTGTTGTATCGTCATTAAGAATCAAAGCCGATGAAACGCAAAGCCAGCTGAAAACCTATTTGAGAAAGCAAGCGAAGAAGGGAAATGCCGAAGACATCCGCTCATTTTACATCGTAAACGGCATGGCCGTCCATGCGACAAAAGATGTCATGGAACAGGTTGCGGCTTTTCCGGAGGTTGAAAAAGTGCTCCCGAATGAAAAAAGGCAGCTGATTAAACCGGCTAAACAATCGGGCAAGCACACCTCTCTCAAGGCTCAAAACGGTGTGGAATGGAACATTGACCAGATCGAGGCCCCGAAAGCGTGGGAACTGGGATACGACGGAACCGGGACCGTTGTGGCATCGATTGATTCCGGCGTACAGTGGGATCACCCGGCTTTAAAAGAAAAATACCGCGGATATGATCCTGAAGATCCGGACAACCCCGATCATGAAATGAACTGGTTTGACGCTGTATCCGGCGAATCCGCGCCATATGATGACTTAGAGCATGGGACACATGTGACAGGCACGATGGTCGGCTCGGAGCCTGACGGTCAAAACCAAATCGGTGTGGCCCCGGGTGCGAAGTGGATCGCAGTTAAAGCGTTTTCTGAAGACGGCGGAACAGATCAAGATCTTCTCGCTGCGGGAGAATGGATATTGGCACCGAAAGATAAGGACGGAAATCCTCACCCTGAAATGGCACCAGATGTTGTCAACAATTCCTGGTCAGGTGGTGCGGGTCTTGATGAGTGGTACAGGGACATGGTGAAGGCCTGGCGCGCTGCCGATATCTTTCCGGAATTTTCGGCGGGCAATGTTGATTTCACTAACCCGGGGGGACCAGGTTCAATCGCCAATCCGGCAAATTACCCGGAAGCATTTGCAACCGGTGCGACCGATATCAATCAACAATTGGCAGATTTTTCGCTTCAAGGCCCGTCTCCTTATGATGAGACAAAGCCTGAAATCTCTGCGCCCGGTGTCAACATTCGCTCGTCTGTGCCGGGAAGCGGGTATCAGGACGGCTGGGACGGCACTTCCATGGCGGGACCGCATGTCTCAGCGGTTGCGGCTCTGATCAAGCAAGCGGATGCCTCGCTTTCTGTCGACGAGATCGAAAAGATTTTAACCGATACGGCCATACCGCTTACAGACAGCACCTTTTCCGAATCACCAAATAACGGTTACGGCCACGGGCTCGTCAATGCGTTTGATGCTGTTTCAGCCGTCAGCGGCGGATTGGGCAAAGCAGAAGGACGGGTCGGCAAAGAAGGAGAAGATCAAACACCGCCGGTTTTAAAAGATGAAGAAAAAACAGATGTGTTTGCAGGCACTAACATTCCGTTCACAGCTGAAGCAGAAGACGACATCAGCGTTGTATCTGTCAAGCTGAAGTATAAAACGGATGATGGCGATTGGCAGACGATCACGGCCAAGCTGACCGGGGGCGACTACAAAAAAGGAACATATGAAGCGGTCATTCCGACTTTAGACGGCAAAGTCCTTTTTTATCAGTGGATTGTGACAGACTACGGCGGCAACACCACGGAATCCAAAGTGTATGAAGTGCCGATTTCCCCTGCCGTCACCACAGGCTACAAGCAAGATTTCGAAACTCATGCCAGCGGCTGGACAAGCTCTGGTACAAAAAATTCATGGCAGCAGGGAACACCACAGTCAGGGCCGCAATCTGCCGCATCAGGTAAACAGGTTTACGGCACGAATTTGACAGGGCCATACGAGGAGTCGGCCAACATGAATCTTCTGATGCCGACAGTACAGGTTCCAAAAGACGAAAAGCTTTTCTTGAAGTTCAAATATTGGCATGACATTGAGGAAGATTTTGACTATGGTTTTGTCTATATCCAGCCTGAAGGGAAAAGCGATTGGGTGCAGGCCGCCCAATACACCGGCACGACTTCAGAGTGGATGGATGGTGAAATTGATTTATCGGCATATGAAGGACAAAAGATTAAGATCATGTTTAACCTTCAATCCGACGACAGCATAGGAGGAGACGGGCTTTATATCGACGATGTGGAGCTTGTGAAGCAGTCCGAGAGCGCGGCCAAGAAAAAGCATTTCAGTGTTGAAAAACGCAAGGGAAAAATGAAAGCCAAACATACGAAAAAACAAATGATCGACCCTAAAAAAGCGAAACCGGCAAATGCTGCACAAGCAAACAGAGAGCGCGGCAAGGCATCCCCGGCCGTTCTGCCGCTCAGGGCGCAGGTGAGCGTTCTTGAAACAGGAAAATCGACTTATTCAAGCGCGGCAACGGGGGCATACAGCTTGTCCCATTTACCGGGAACCTACACGATGAAAGCCGAAGCCTACGGTTATGAATCAAGCGCGCAAAGTGTCACCATCGAAGCAGACAAAACAACGTCCGCCGACTTTGTTTTGAAAGAATTGAAAAAAGGCACGCTTTCGGGAACCGTCAAAAATAAAAAAACCGGAGAGCCTGTACGGAATGCGAAGCTCTATTTGTTTGAAGATGCTGCCGTAGAGCCTGTCAAAACAGATGAAAACGGCCGCTATTCGATTACAGCCTATGAAAATTCGTACACCGTAAAGGTCGCAGCCAGCGGGTATTACAGCAGTGAATTTACGGTTGATTTAAAAGGCGATGTCTCAAAGGATATTGAACTTGAACCTTTCATCGGCTATCCGGGTGAAATCGGCTATGATGACGGAACCGGTGAAAACGCATGGGCGTTTTATGAAGCGGGCAACGGGCTGGCTGTGAAAATGTCGCTGGAAAACGGCCAGGAAAAGGCGATGCTGAACGGCGGATTATTCAAGTTCTGGGGTGAGGATTTTCCTGATCCGGGCGGCACCGATTTTGAAGTTGAAGTCTATGACGCCTCGGGAGACAAAGGGGCTCCAGGCAAAAAAATCGCCGGTCCGTTCAAAGGGGAAGCCCTCCGCAACGGTGAATGGACGAAGATTGATCTCGGCGATGAAGGCATCATGGTCGGAAAAGATTTTTATCTTGTATACGTCCAAACGAGTGATATGGACCACTCCCCGGCTCTTGCGGCCGATGAGGACGGAGAATATGCCGGACGCAGCTGGCAGTATACGGACGGCTCCTGGTCAAAAACGCCTTCAGACCAAGGAAACTTCATGATCCGCGCCTTGGTCGACTACGAAGTGTCAACACCTGTGATTACATCGCCAAAAGACGGACTCATCACCAACCAAGAGAAAACGGTCATCGAAGGGACGGCTTCTCCGACAACAACCGTCCATCTTTTTAACGGCGGGGAAGAAATCGGCACCGTCAAAACCGGAAAGGACGGCACATTTTCAAAAGAAATTCAATTAAATAAAGGGGAAAATGTCATCACCGCTAAAGCATCCACAGATTCAGGGACAACGGATGTTTCTGATCCGGTCCGAATTGTCCTTGATCAGGAAAAGCCGAAGCTTTCCATTGATACGCCGGAAGACGGTTCAAAGCTTAATAAAGAGACTGTCACAGTCAAAGGCACGGTCTCAGACGACCACTTGAAATCGGTGAAAGTGAACGGAAAAAAAGCAGCCGTTGACAATGGTGAATATTCGGCCCGGATTATGCTTGATAACGGAAAAAACGAAATCAAAGTGACAGCGGCTGACGAGGCCGGCAATAAACGGACGAAAAAAGTCACGGTTGATGTCAATTTTGAAGCGCCGCAAATCTCCGGCCTCAAACCGGCTGAGGATCTGGAGCTCAAAACAGGGGAAACCGTGAAAATTGAGTTTGAAAGCGACGCTGATTTGGATGCCGTCTTTGTCATCAGAATGCCTTTGACCAATTTTAAAACGGCTTCGCAAAACGTGACAGAACTGCCGATCAGAGAAGTGTCAAAAGGTAAATATGAAGGGTATTGGACCGCGACTTCCACCGCGAAAGCGAAAGGAGCGGAAATCGAGGTGATCGTCCGCGATGATTACGGCAATGAAACAAGAAAAACGGCGAAAGGCAAATTGTTTATCAATGAAAAATTGAAATAAAGGTACAAAGCGCTGTCTCTTAGAGGCAGCGTTTTTTTCGTCAGACCATCGACAAATTCAGTATGAATCTCTCAAAAAATGTGCCCTTTGACAAACATTAATTGACAGACTTTACCTTTGGGCTTGATTTATACTTAGGGAAACAAACAGTCGGGCGTTAAAAAAGGGGGACGGATGTGGAAATCTATTTAGATGTGATTTGGCTTTTAAATTTTTGCTTTGATTTGCTGCTTTTAATGATGACCGCATTCATTTTAAAGCGAAGGGTAAAAAAACGGCGGTTTTTCCTGGGCGCATTGGTTGCCTCAAGCATCGTCCTGCTGATGTTTACCCCTTTATCGCCATATGTTCTTCATCCGGCAGGCAAGCTCTCTTTTTCCGTTGTGATTATTCTTGTCACTTTTGGTTTTAAACGGTTTCGATTTTTTTTGCAAAATTTGTTTTCTTTTTATTTTGCCACTTTTTTAATGGGGGGAGGGATTATCGGCGCGCATTCTTTGCTGGAAACGGATTCGATTATGAAAAACGGAGTCTTTATGACAAATTGGTCGGGCTTCGGCGACCCCGTCAGCTGGCTGTTTGTCGGCGCGGGATTTCCCGCCGTCTGGCTGTTTTCAAAAAAACGCTTTGAGGACGTCGAGGCGAAAAAGATTCAATACGAGGAGCGGGTTCAGCTTCAAGTGGATGTGGAAGATCAGACGCTCCGGTTTAATGGATTGATCGATTCGGGAAACCAGCTGTATGATCCCATTTCAAAAATGCCTGTCATGATCGTCAATATGGAAAAGCTGAAAAGCGTGCTGGGTGAAGAAGCGAGCGCGGTCATCATGGAAAAAAGCCCTCTTGATGCCGTCGGCCTTCTTGATGATGCACTGCCGTATATCGGACGAATCCGTCTGATTCCGTACAGAGGCGTCGGCCATCAGCATCAGTTTTTGCTGTGCCTGAAGCCCGATCATGTGCTGATTTTTACGAAAGATGAGGCAATTGAAGCGCCGAAATGCCTGATTGGCCTCAGCACATCGCCATTGTCAGCGGACGGCGAATTTGATGCGATCGTTCATCCGAAAATGCTGTCGGGAAACCCGATCAAACACGTTTCTTAAACTTGGTGAGCTGTTACATTATCATACTCCGGAAAATGTTTATTTAGAAGGGGGAGGAAGATGAAAAAACTAAAATTAAGGCTGACTTATCTCTGGTACAAACTTTTGCTGAAATTAGGTTTAAAAAGCGATGAAATTTATTATATTGGCGGAAGTGAGGCGTTGCCGCCGCCATTATCGAAAGATGAAGAACAGGTGCTTCTCCACAAGCTTCCTGACGGCGATCAGGCTGCGCGGGCCATCTTGATTGAACGCAATTTGAGACTTGTTGTATACATCGCCAGAAAATTTGAAAACACCGGCATCAACATCGAGGATTTGATCAGCATCGGGACGATCGGCCTCATTAAAGCGGTGAACACCTTTAATCCGGAGAAAAAAATCAAGCTGGCTACATACGCTTCCAGATGTATTGAAAATGAGATTTTAATGTATTTAAGACGGAACAATAAAATCCGCTCGGAAGTATCGTTTGACGAGCCTTTAAACATCGACTGGGATGGGAATGAGCTGCTCTTGTCAGATGTGCTCGGAACGGAAAATGACATCATCACGAAAGATATTGAAGCAAATGTCGATAAGAAATTGCTGAAAAAAGCGCTGGAGCAGCTGAATGACAGAGAAAAACAAATCATGGAGCTCCGCTTCGGCCTGGTCGGGGGAGAAGAAAAAACACAGAAAGATGTTGCCGATATGCTCGGAATATCGCAGTCCTATATTTCACGGCTTGAAAAAAGAATCATCAAAAGGCTCAGAAAAGAATTCAACAAAATGGTTTAATTTTTTTATGAAATTTGAAGCGTTGACTGACAAGGGTTTTCGCCTTGAACTTCTTATTTTTGGAAATTAGCGATGCATATTTTTCCCACCCAAGGAGATACTGAACTTTGTACAGCAGCTCCTGTAGGGAGGGAAAAAAGTGTCAAGAAATAAAGTCGAAATCTGCGGGGTTGATACATCAAAACTGCCCGTACTAAAGAATGAAGAGATGAGAAAGTTATTCAAGCAAATGCAGGAAGAAGGAGACCGCTCAGCAAGAGAACAGCTTGTTAACGGCAATTTGCGCCTTGTCTTAAGCGTCATTCAACGGTTTAACAACAGAGGAGAATATGTTGATGACTTATTCCAAGTCGGCTGCATCGGACTAATGAAATCAATTGATAATTTTGATCTGAGCCACAATGTTAAGTTTTCAACATATGCTGTACCCATGATTATTGGAGAAATCCGCAGATATTTGCGAGACAACAATCCGATCCGCGTATCGCGGTCACTCAGGGATATCGCATACAAGGCGCTGCAAGTGAGGGAACGTCTTATGAGTGAGACAAGCAGGGAGCCGACAGCGGAGGAAATCGCGAAAGAGCTTGAAGTGTCCCACGAAGAGATCGTTTTTGCACTTGACGCCATCCAGGATCCAGTCTCACTGTTTGAACCGATCTACAATGACGGAGGAGATCCGATTTATGTGATGGACCAAATCAGCGATGAGCGGAACAAGGATTCGCAATGGATTGAAGAGCTCGCTTTAAAAGAAGGAATGAGGCGGCTGAATGAACGGGAAAAAATGATTCTCAGAAAACGCTTTTTTCAAGGCAAGACGCAAATGGAAGTCGCCGATGAGATCGGGATCTCCCAAGCTCAAGTATCACGGCTGGAAAAAGCCGCAATTAAACAAATGAATAAGAATATCCATTAAAGCCGCAGAATCGTCTGCGGCTTTTTATATGTTAAAAATGGAAAATCTCTCATTCACTTTACCATTCAAATAAGCTATAATAAAAGAATTATATTTTCTGAATATTTACATAAGTGAAAGGAGTTCTGATCATGGCATTGAAGCTTGAACAAGCGACACTAAAACGAAATGGACAGCAGATACTTAAATGTATTGACTGGGAGGTGAAAAAAGGGGAGCATTGGGCTTTGTACGGCTTAAATGGCGCCGGAAAAACAGCGTTGCTCAACATGCTGTGCGCTTACTATTTTCCGACAACCGGGAGAGTGAATGTGCTGGGTCATGAGTTTGGAAAAACGGAGCTGGGTGAAAAGCTCCGCCGTAAAATCGGTCTCGTCTCCGCAGCATTGCAGCAAAAATTTTATCCGGAAGACAGCGCTTTTGAAATTGTGCTGAGCGGCGCATTCGCTTCAATCGGCCTTTATGAGACGCCGTCACAGCATATGAGGGAAAAAGCGATCGCCTTCCTGGAAGAGTTCGGATCAATCAGCTATGCCGACAGAAGATATGAAACACTTTCACAAGGAGAAAAGCAAAAAGTCCTGATTTCCAGGGCCTTAATGGCCGATCCGGAACTGTTGATCCTTGACGAGCCTGTCACAGGCCTCGATTTCATCGCCAGGGAACAGGTGCTTGAAACAATTGAGCACATCGCCCAGAAAGAGGAAGCGCCATCCATGCTGTATGTCACACACCATGCCGAAGAAATTCTCCCGGCCTTTAAAAAGACGCTTCTCTTAAGGAAGGGTGAAGTATTTGCCAAGGGGGAAACGAAGGATATGATGGCAGATGACACGCTCTCCGCTTTTTTCGGCATGCCGGTCAAAGCCGTTTGGACGGATGGAAGGCCGTACTTGTCCAAGAAAAAGCCCGTTTGTGTAAACGGCTAGCCCATTTTTGGCCCGGCTGTTTTGCTGTGTAAAAACAGTCTGGCCGGCTTGACCTCGCCGCACTTCTCTTCCAAAGACGTCATTTCAATGTTAAGATGTCATTGATTTCCCATAAAAGGAGTTTTTCTTTCATGATCATCCAATTCATTCGCTATAGATAAATGCAAGGTATAGGCAAACTTAAAGCAAATCCACACCGTCAGGTTTTAAAAACGCTGATGGAGCGGGTTTATTTGTCTATGCCTTTTTCATTTATCTCCATTTGTGAATGAAAGAGGTGCTGTCATGAATAACAAGATGAGAAGCGCAGTGCTGATGAAGAGGTTTGAAAAAGTGCTTCAATGCCCGCTCTGCGCTGCGGACATGAAAGTGGCGGGCTTCAAAAGCCTCGCTTGTGTCAATCATCATACATTTGATTTAGCCAAACAAGGATATGTGAATGTTGCGGCGAATACAAAGGCCGGAAAATATGATCAAGAGCTGTTCGAGGCCCGAAAAATGATAGCTGACAGCGGATTTTTCGAGCCCTTGTATAAAGTGCTGACGAGCCGACTCAAGCAAGCATTGCCGCTGAGGCAGAAGCCGATCGGGATTCTTGATGCGGGCTGTGGTGAAGGGTCCCATCTGATCAGGATCACAGAAGATCTTAAAGCCGAGATTGGCGGCAGGGTGTTCGGAGCTGGAATCGATTTGTCAAAAGCGGGGATTTTGACGGCGGCAAGGCGTGATGCCGAACTAATCTGGTTTGTCGCTGATTTGGCGAACGCTCCTTTTCAGCGCCGATCATTTCATGTGATTTTGAACATTTTATCACCTTCCAACTATGCGGAGTTCAAAAGGCTGATATCTGCCGATGGCATGGTGATTAAAGTGATGCCAAAGGCCGGCTATCTGCAGGAATTAAGGGAAGCTTTCTATGATGGGCCGGAAAAGTCCGTTTATTCCAATCACGATACGGCCGGTCGCTTCCTCGCGCAATTTGTTCTGATAGACAGGATAGAGCTTTCATACAGCTGCGTCCTGAACCGGGAGGAGCTCAGCCGGCTGATCCGGATGACCCCTTTGTCATGGCGCGTAAAGGATGATCGGATTGCGGACTTTATGAATCGGAACCAAGCCGCTTCGATCACGGTTGATCTCGATGTTTTAATCGGCGTCAAAAAAGCGGAATAAAAAGGCGGAAAGGCAGTCTAAATGAAAGACTGCCTTTCATATAATTTTAAAGGATACACGATCAGAGGAGGCGTGCGGCTTATATGATGAACATTTCCGATTTCCAGGTGAAGGACGTTGTCAATGTGTCAAACGGCAAGAAACTGGGCAGCATCGGTGATATTGATATAA
Source organism: Bacillus sp. z60-11 (assembly GCF_046464135.1). Lineage (NCBI taxonomy): Bacteria > Bacillati > Bacillota > Bacilli > Caryophanales > Bacillaceae > Bacillus > Bacillus sp. z60-11. The sequence continues at coordinate 707,771 of NZ_JBIYSN010000001.1, forward strand.
ATGTAACGACGGGTAAAATACAGGCGATCGTCATCGGCGGATCAGGTAAAGTTTTTGGATTTTTCGGAAAAGAAGAGGAAATCGTCATTCCGTGGCGAAATATAGTCAAAATTGGAGAAGATGTCATTCTCGTCCGTTTAAGCTGAACAGAAAAAAGGTGAATATTGTTTCAAAAAATACATTTCGTTTAGTTTTTTGAAACGAAACTAAACGAATGCATCAAGATGTGTTAAAATAGGAGCGATATGATGAAAGACTACGATGCTTGTCGAAAGGCTGATCACCATGAGTACATATAAACCCTTTCGTCTTGATGCTCCGTCAATGCTTTTGATAGAGGATTGGACGGCGAAAAACGGCGGAGCGATTACAGCCGGATTTACGACAAAAAACGGCGGGGAAAGCAAGCCGCCTTTTCAAACATTAAATACAGGACTGCACGTGCAGGATGATCGGCGGCATGTTGCAAACAACCGAAAAAAAATTGCCGATATTTTCGAGACAGACCTCGATCATTGGGTGTTTGCCGATCAGACCCATGAAGACCGGATTCAAAAAGTGACACACGAACACCGCGGCAGCGGCGCATTACAATATGAAACGGCTCTCCGGGGAACAGACGGGCTTTATACAAACGAGCCAAATGTATTTTTGGCACTCTGTTTTGCGGACTGTGTTCCCGTTTATTTTTATGATCCGGTCCGCTCGCTTGTCGGAATTGCTCACGCCGGATGGAAAGGAACCGTCAAAGGAATCGCCGGCAAAATGGTTGAAACCTGGGTCAGACAGGAAGGATCTAATCCCCGCGACATCCAGGCGGTTATCGGGCCTGCGATCGGATCATGCTGCTACATTGTCGATGACCATGTGATGAACAAAGTCAGAAGCCTTCCTCTTCAGCAAGAAGACAAAGCTTTTTTGCCGATAAAAGAAGGGGAGTACCGTCTTGAATTAAAAGAGGTGAACAGACAGCTTCTCATTCATGCGGGAATTCCGAATGATCAGATCAAGGTCAGTTCACTGTGTACGAGCTGCGAGCGTTCGCTGTTTTTCTCCCACCGCAGAGATCAGGGAAAGACGGGACGGATGATGTCCTTCATCGGTTTAAAGGAGGTATAGCTTACAGTTGGATGTAAAAAGCAATTTACGACATATAAATGACAGAATCAACGAAGCGTGTATCAAAGCGGGCAGAACCCCCGATGAAATATCCGTCATCGCTGTCACGAAATATGTTTCCCCGGAACGGGCGCAGGAAGCGCTTGATGCGGGAATCAGGCATTTGGGTGAAAACCGTGATACCGGGCTGCTTCACAAGCTCGATGCTTTGAAAGACAGCGAACCGGTATGGCATTTTATCGGAACCTTGCAGACGAGAAAGGTAAAGGCCATTATCGATCATGTCTCATATATCCATTCTTTAGACAGGCTTTCACTGGCCGACGAGATTCAAAAGAGGGCGAAAAAGCCGGTTGACTGTTTTGTTCAGGTCAACACTTCCCTTGAATCTTCAAAACACGGCATGACAAAAGAAGAAGTTCTTCCTTTTGTAAAAAAACTGTCTGCCTACGAAAACATTCGGATTGCGGGATTAATGACGATGGCTCCTTTTACGGATGATGAGGAGGCAATCAGAAGCTGTTTCCGCCAGCTGAGAGAGCTCGCAGGCGAGGTGCGGCGGCTTGATCAATGGAATGCCCCGTGCGATGAGCTTTCAATGGGCATGTCAAACGACTTTACAATCGCCGTAGAGGAAGGCGCAACATTCGTCAGAATCGGTTCTTCCTTAGTCGGAAATGAAACTGGAGGTGGACAAACATGAGTCTTAAAAACAAGTTTAAAAACTTTTTTTCCTTGGATGACGAGGAATATGAATACGAATATATTGAAACGGACAGGGAAGAAATCCCTGAAGAGCACGAGCCGAAAGACAAAGCCGCCTACCAGTCAAAAGCGGCCGGGAAGCAGAATGTTGTCAGTTTGCAAAGCGTGCAGAAATCTTCTAAAGTGGTGTTAAGTGAGCCCCGTGTATACGCGGAAGCCCAGGAGATCGCCGATCATATCAAAAACCGCCGCGCGGTTGTCGTCAACTTGCAGCGCATCCAGCATGATCAGGCGAAAAGAATCGTCGATTTCTTAAGCGGAACGGTATATGCCCTCGGCGGCGATATTCAGCGGATCGGTGCGGACATCTTCTTATGCACGCCTGAAAACGTCGATGTCTCCGGCACAATTTCCGAGCTCATTGAAGAAGAACATCAGAGGTGGTAAATCGCAGATGATCCTATTTTATATTTACAAAGTTTTAAGCATGCTTCTAACCGTGTATTCCTTTGCGCTGATTATTTACATTTTTATGTCTTGGGTGCCGAATGCAAGAGCAACATCATTCGGCAGGGTTTTGGCGTCCGTGTGTGAGCCGTATCTGGAGCCGTTCAGAAGAATCATTCCCCCGCTTGGCATGATTGACATTTCGCCGATTGTGGCGATCTTCGTCCTGCGGTTCGCAGATATGGGGCTGATCGCGGTCTTCAGAATGCTCGGCGCTTTTTAAGACATCGCCCCTTTAAGGAGGGAAGGGCTTGCCGAAGAACGCGGCAAAGCGCCGCCTTCAAATGTTTTAGGGCAAGTTTTGGCTTGGCTTACAGCCAAGCCTGTTTACTTGGAAAGGATAGACAATGAGCGATATTTACCAGCATTTCAGAAAAGATGAGGAGCCGTTTATTGACAAGGCTCTTGAATGGAAACAAACAGCGGCCGATCAATATCGGATGAAACTGACCGATTTTTTGGACCCGCGGGAGCAGGTGATTTTGAATTCTCTCGTCGGCCAGTCGGATGAGGTGAAGCTCGCCTTTTTCGGCGGCTTTCCTGAAGCCGAACGGAAAAGGGCCGTTTTTTATCCGGAATACGTCGAGCCGTCCGCGGAAGATTTTCAGCTTCAGGCCTATGAAGTGCTGTATCCGCAGAAGTTCGCCTCCATCGAACATCGCGAGCTTCTCGGATCTTTAATGGGGATCGGGCTGAAGCGGCAAAAGTTCGGTGACTTGATCTTTGCGGACGGGACATGGCAGTTTGTTTGTTCGGAAGAGGTCGCTGATTTTGTATTTTCCCAACTTGGGCAAATCGGCAAGGTGAAAGTATCACTGGAAAAAATTCCGCTGTCAAAACTTAAAGTACCGGAGCAAGCTGTCGAAATAAGGGATGACACTGTTTCATCTTTAAGGCTTGATGCGGTTTGCTCGGCAGTGAGCAGACAATCCCGGCAAAAGGCGCAGGTTCTTGTTAAAAACGGACTCGTCAAAGTGAATTGGAAGGTTATCGAAGACCCTTCTTATACACTTCTCGAAGGGGATATGCTGTCCGTGCGCGGTTTTGGCCGCTTCAGGCTGAAAAACATTGACGGCAAAACGAAAAAGGGCAAATGGAGATTGTCGTTTGAACTGCAAAAATAAGCCAATTTCACAGTTTTTTCTCCGTCCGGTCGAATTTTGCTTTATAATGTGAACAAGGACAATTGTACATAAAGAAAATAATGGAGGTGGGCAGCATGCCTTTGACGCCAAATGATATTCATAATAAAACATTTACGAAAGCGTTCCGCGGCTATGATGAAGATGAAGTAAACGAATTTCTGGCCCAGGTGAGAAAAGATTATGAGATCGTGCTGCGCAAAAAAAGCGAGCTTGAAGCAAAGGTGAATGAGCTGGACGAGCGTCTCGGCCATTTCTCAACGATTGAAGAAACATTGAATAAATCGATTCTTGTCGCACAGGAAGCGGCGGAGGACGTAAAGCGCAATTCGGAGAAAGAAGCGAAGCTCATCATCCGCGAGGCTGAAAAAAACGCGGACCGGATTATTAACGAATCGCTCTCTAAATCAAGAAAAATCGCGATGGAAATCGAAGAGCTCAAAAAGCAATCAAAAGTGTTCAGAACCCGATTCCAAATGCTGATTGAAGCACAGCTTGACCTGCTGAAGAATGACGATTGGGATCATCTGCTTGAATACGAAGTCGACGCGGTCATGGATGAAAAAGAATAGATTTTTCATTCATTCTTGACATGTTGTCATGCGTTCGCATATAATACGTTCATAAAATCGAGTGAAAAACGTTTGAGAGGGACCGACATAATTCCTAAATCAGCAATCGAAGCGACCCGGGGGCGGTGTGAGCCCGGGATTGTTGGGATTCATGTGGATCAGCCCTTAAGTTTCCTTTCTGAACCGCGCAGTAGGAAAGGACGTCCCATCACGTTACGATGTTTGAGCGGATAAGCTGCAGCTTATCTAAAAGGGTGGTACCGCGAGATCAAAGCCTTCTCGTCCCTTATGGGATGAAGAGGCTTTTTTTGTTTTAGAAAAGATGTTTTGGAGGAATGATAATGGATTACAAAGACACGCTCTTAATGCCGAAAACGGATTTTCCAATGAGAGGAAACCTGCCGAAACGGGAGCCGGAAATTCAGGGGAAATGGGAGGACATGGATATCTACAGCCTTGTGCAGGAACGGACGGCGGGCAGGCCGATGTTCGTATTGCACGATGGGCCGCCATATGCAAACGGCGACATCCATATGGGTCATGCGCTGAACAAAATTTTAAAAGACTTCATCGTCCGTTCAAGATCAATGAGCGGCTACCACGCGCCGTATGTACCTGGCTGGGATACTCACGGACTGCCGATTGAAACGGCGCTGACAAAAAATAAAAAAGTCAAACGCAAAGAAATGACGGTCGCCGAATTCCGCAAGCTTTGCGAGGAATATGCATGGCAGCAGATCGAAGGCCAAAAGGAGCAGTTTAAACGCCTGGGCGTCAGAGGAGATTGGGAAAATCCATATGTCACGCTGAAGCCTGAGTTTGAAGCACAGCAAATCAAAGTGTTTGGCGAGATGGCAAAAAAAGGCTATATCTACAAAGGGCTGAAGCCTGTGTACTGGTCTCCTTCGAGCGAATCGGCTTTAGCGGAAGCGGAGATCGAGTATCATGACAAGCGCTCACCATCCATTTATGTCGCGTTTGATGTGAAGGATGGCAAAGGGGTTTTAACAAACGGCGAAAAATTCATCATCTGGACGACAACGCCATGGACGATCCCGGCGAACCTTGGAATCGCGGTACATCCTGAGCTGGAATACAGCGTCGTTGCTGCGGGAGGCTCACGCTATGTGATCGCCAGCGCATTGGTGGAAAGCGTAGCAAAAGCGATCGGATTTGAAGATCATGAAATCGTTCAAACGGTTAAAGGAAAAGACTTGGAGCACATCGTGGCCGCTCATCCTTTATACGGCAGAGATTCGCTTGTGATGCTCGGCGAACACGTCACAACAGACGCGGGCACAGGCTGTGTTCATACAGCACCGGGACACGGTGAAGACGACTTTATCATCGGCCAGAAATACGGGCTTGATGTCCTTTGCCCAGTTGATGAAAAAGGGAATATGACAAGCGAAGCGCCTGGATTTGAAGGACTGTTTTACGATCAGGCCAACAAACCGATTACCGAAAAGCTTGAAGAAAAAGGCGCGCTCATGAAGCTGGATTTTATCACCCACTCTTATCCGCACGACTGGAGAACGAAAAAGCCGACGATTTTCCGCGCGACTGCTCAGTGGTTCGCTTCCATCAAAGATTTCAGAAACGAGCTGCTTGAGGCTGTTAAAGAAACGAAGTGGGTGCCTGAATGGGGTGAAACCCGCCTTTACAACATGATTCGCGACCGCGGCGACTGGTGTATTTCAAGACAGCGGGCATGGGGCGTGCCGATTCCGGTATTTTATGCGGAAAACGGTGAACCGATTATCACCGATGAAACGATTGAACACGTCTCCGCTTTGTTCAGGGAGCACGGATCAAACATCTGGTTTGAAAAAGAAGCGAATGAGCTGCTTCCTGAAGGCTTTACACATCCTGGAAGCCCGAACGGCAAGTTTACGAAAGAGCAGGACATCATGGATGTCTGGTTTGATTCAGGTTCATCCCACCAGGCCGTCTTGGAAGAGCGCGATGATTTGGTAAGACCTGCTGACCTTTATCTTGAAGGGTCTGACCAATATCGCGGCTGGTTCAACTCATCGATTTCAACGGCTGTCGCCGTAACGGGAAAAGCGCCGTATAAAGGCGTCCTTTCACACGGTTTTGCGCTTGACGGCGAAGGCCGGAAAATGAGCAAATCGCTCGGCAATGTCGTCGTACCGGCAAAAATCATGAACCAGTTTGGCGCCGATATTCTCAGGCTGTGGGTTGCATCTGTCGATTATCAAGCGGACGTCCGCGTATCTGACGCGATTTTAAAACAGGTCGCAGAAGTATACCGGAAAATCCGCAACACGTTCCGTTTCCTTCACGGAAATATCAGCGATTTTGACCCGGCGAAAGATGCTGTCTCTGCAAACGATCTTCGTGAAGTGGATCAATATATTTTGATCAAGCTGAACAACCTGATTGAAAAAGTGAAAAAAGCGTATGAAGAATATGATTTTGCGGTAATTTATCATGCGGTTCATAACTTCTGTGCAATCGAACTCAGCTCGTTCTATATGGATTTCGCAAAAGACGTCGTCTATATTGAACATGCTGATCACAAAGACCGCCGCAGCATGCAGACTGTTTTTTATGAAACGCTGCTTGCCCTCGTCAAGCTGATCGCGCCGATCCTGCCGCATACAGCAGATGAAATGTGGAGCCACTTTACATTCGTATCGGAACAAAGCGTCCAGCTCAGCGATATGCCGGAGACGAAGGACATTCCGAACGCAAAAGAGACGGAAGAGAAATTCGACCGTTTCATGACGCTCCGCGATGATGTCTTAAAAGCGCTGGAAAACGCCCGTAATGATAAGATCATCGGAAAATCTTCCGTTGCGAGCCTGACGCTTTATCCGAACGAACAATCCAAGGCATTATTAGCTTCCATCAATGAGGATGTCAAACAGCTCTTCATCGTTTCCGAGTTCGCAATCGGCGGAACTGAAGCGGAAGCTCCGGAAGAGGCGCAATCGTTTGAAACAGGAAAAATCGTCGTCGCCCAAGCGGACGGAGAGACTTGTGAACGATGCCGCATGGTCTCAAAAGAAATCGGCCAGGATCCTGACCACCCTGAACTTTGCCCTCGCTGCGCAGGGATTGTCAAAACATATTATTAAAATGAACGCAACAGCGGTTCGGTTTTCCGAGCCGCTGTTTTTTTACTTAAAAAACAGCTTTTTTCAGGAACTGACATCGTTTTGTACGTCAGGAAAAATCTTATGGGCTTGGAGATCGAAATTGTCGGTAACACTAAAGGCACAACGCTAAAAGCAGGAGTTGATTCAGGAGTGAATGACCAGCTGGCGAACATCCATACAGAGCTTCTTCAAATGAAGGAGGAACTGGAGTCAAGATTATTTGAGTATTCCTTTTTTCAACAAGATTCACCGACAATCAATTCATATCAGCAGGCAACTTTGATGTACCATGTAAAAGAAGAACTGCAGGATGTGCTTTTGGCCCTTTCCAAAATAGAAAACGGAACATACGGGATCTGTGAAGAAACGGGTCAGGCGATTCCGCTTGCAAAACTTGCTGTTCTGCCGACTGCGAGAACGGCGAACGATTTTTTGTACCACATTCAGTTTGAGAAAAAGACGCTGCCCATTTGGGCCGAAACAGATGAAACCTACAGTCAAGCACTGTTTTCTTAAATGCCTTAAAGGGGGAAGCTTCGCTTTCCTCTTTAAGGATGTCAATGAATATTCCTTTACTCCGATTCTTTTTCTTGGTAAAATGCTTAAATGAAGAGAAACAGAAACTGGAGGAACAGTGTGTGCCTTATTACATAATTGCACTGATAATCATCGGTATCGACCAATTTACAAAATGGCTTGTCGTCAGCAGGATGGAATACGGAGAAAGCATCCCTGTCATCGACGGCTTCTTTCAGATCACCTCCCACCGGAATACAGGCGCTGCCTGGGGCATTCTTGAAGGGCAGATGTGGTTTTTTTACATCATCACAACGGTCGTCATCATCGGTCTTGTCTACTACATCCAAAAGCATGCAAAAGGGCAAATGCTGCTCGGGACCGCACTTGGCCTGATGCTTGGCGGGGCTGTCGGCAATTTTATCGACCGAGCCGTCAGACAAGAGGTTGTCGACTTTATTCATGTCACGATCGTCAACTATCATTACCCGATTTTCAACATCGCTGATTCATCTTTATGCATCGGCGTCCTGCTTTTATTTGTGCAAATGCTGCTAGACGGAAAGAAGAAGAAGGAGCTGTAACATGGAGCAATATGAAATGACCGTTCCGGAAGCCCATAAAAGTGAACGGATTGATAAATACTTGACCGCGGTCGAATCAGACTGGTCGCGGACTCAAGTACAGCAATGGATCAAGGAAGAACGCGTACAGGTAAACGAAAAGGCTGTCAAAGCCAATCACAAAGTGCAGCCGGGAGATGTTGTGAAAGTCGATGTTCCTGAACCGGAGCCGCTCGATGTCGAACCGGAACCGATGGATCTGGATATTTATTATGAGGATCAGGATGTCCTTGTCGTCAATAAACCGCGCGGAATGGTAGTCCACCCTGCTCCCGGCCATCTGACGGGAACGCTTGTCAACGGCTTGATGGCGCACTGCAATGATTTGTCCGGCATCAACGGTGTCATGCGTCCCGGGATCGTCCACCGCATCGATAAAGACACCTCAGGCCTGCTGATGGTTGCCAAAAACGATCTGGCTCATGAATCGCTTGTCAACCAGCTCGTCGATAAAACGGTGACGAGAAAATACACGGCGCTTGTCCATGGTGTCATCCCGCATGACCACGGGACAATCGATGCACCGATCGGCCGGGATAAAAAGGACAGGCAAAGCATGACGGTTACAAGAGAAAACGGCAAGCACGCCGTCACTCACTTTGAAGTGAAAGAACGGTTCGATCATTTTTCCGTTGTTGAGTGCCGTCTGGAAACCGGGAGGACCCATCAAATTCGCGTTCATATGAAATACATCGGTTTTCCTCTGGCCGGGGATCCTAAATACGGTCCGAAAAAAACGATCGATTTCAACGGCCAGGCGCTTCATGCCGGAGTGTTGGGATTTGATCATCCGCGCACAGGGGAATATATCGAATTTGCGGCTCCATTGCCTGAAGATATGAAAACGCTCATCGACAATCTTCGAAATAATCATTGACATGCGGTTTCTTTTTTGAAATAATAAATGCAGTTACATCAGATTCTTTAACACAGTCCAGAGAGGCTGAGAAGGATAGCGGACAAGTGAATGATACCATTCGCTTACAGAACCCCTCTCTGCCTTTTAGCGGAAGGGGTTCTTGTTTTATCCTTAGAAAGAGACGGGGTGCTTTAAGCCATGCACGAACAAGAAAAGGCTGTTGTACTTGACGAACAGGCGATCAGAAGGGCGCTGACAAGAATCGCCCACGAAATGATCGAGCGAAACAAAGGAATGAACAACTGTATCCTTGTCGGCATCAAGACGCGAGGCATCTACTTGGCCAAACGACTCGCCGAACGGATCGAACAAATTGAAGGAAACAGCGTGACGGTGGGAGAACTCGATATTACGCTGTACAGAGACGATTTGTCCAAAAAAACGTCCAATGAAGAACCGCTTGTCAAAGGCGCGGACATCCCGGTTGACATTAATGACCAAAAAGTCATACTCGTGGATGATGTGCTTTTCACAGGACGGACGGTCAGAGCGGCGATGGATGCCCTCGTCGATGTCGGACGTCCATCTGCGATTCAGCTTGCTGTACTGGTTGACAGAGGCCACAGAGAGCTTCCGATCAGGGCTGACTTTATCGGGAAAAACATTCCGACATCAAAAGCCGAAAAGGTTATGGTTGAGCTTCAGGAAGTGGACGGGCGCGACCTTGCCGCAATCTACAAAAAATAAATGATATATCCTTTTTTAAATGCATTCCAGTGAGTTTGCAAAGAGGGATCTAGACACTAACTTAAAGTCACCGCCAGCAGTGACGGTTTTTGTCTGCCTCTTTGCGCACATATGCAAAGAGGCTTTTTTTATGGCGTTATCTTGACAACATAAGAAGACATCATAGATTACGAATCGAACATCAGGAGGAAAATTATGAGCATGAAAAATATGAACTTAGATGTAAGAGATGTGCCAAAACCGCTGAATTGGCTATCCTTCAGCCTTCAGCATCTGTTCGCCATGTTTGGCGCGACCATCCTTGTGCCGAAGCTTGTCGGCTTAAGCCCGGGAGTGGCGCTGATTACGAGTGGACTCGGAACACTTGCCTACCTGTTGATCACGAAAGGGCAGATTCCCGCCTACCTAGGTTCATCGTTCGCCTTTATCTCGCCGATTCTTGCAGCCAAAGCGGCCGGCGGGCCGGCAGCTGCCATGATCGGGGCCTTTATGGCCGGAATCGTCTACGGATTGATTGCCCTTTTCATTCAGCGGCTGGGAACGGGCTGGCTGATGAAGCTTCTTCCGCCGGTCGTCATCGGACCGGTTATCATCGTCATCGGACTCGGACTGGCGAGTACAGCGGTCAATATGGCAATGTATGAAAATCCGAACGCCGAAACGCTTGTCTACAGCGCCAAACACTTTGGCGTAGCCGGGTTTACGCTGGCAGTGACCATCATCTGTGCCATTTTCTTGCGCGGATTCTTCAGCCTGATCCCGGTGTTGATCGGAATTATTTGCGGATACTTGTACGCGCTCACCCAAGGGATTGTCGACTTTCAAATCGTGGCTGATGCCAAATGGTTTGCGGTTCCTGATTTTGTTCTCCCGTTTGTCGATTATACGCCGGGTATAGCCGCTATTGTCACCGGTCTTGCGATGGTTCCTGTCGCATTCGTCACCATGTCGGAACATATCGGCCACCAGATGGTGTTAAGCAAAGTGGTTGGCCGCGATTTCATCAACAAGCCGGGGCTTCACCGCTCCATCTTCGGTGACAGTGTGGCCACAATGCTTGCTTCATGCTTGGGCGGACCGCCGACAACAACGTACGGCGAAAATATCGGTGTCCTGGCGATCACACGGGTATTCAGCGTGTTTGTCATCGGAGGAGCGGCCGTCATCGCACTTTGCTTCGGGTTTATCGGCAAGGTGTCGGCGCTGATCAGCTCAGTTCCGTCTGCTGTCATGGGCGGTGTATCCTTCCTGCTCTTCGGCATCATCGCTTCTAGCGGACTGCGGATGCTGATTGACAATAAAATCGATTTGGAAAATAAGCGAAACCTGATCATTTCATCCGTCATCCTCGTCATTGGAGTCGGCGGCGCATTTATCAAAATCTCCGGATTCGAACTGTCCAGCATGGCGCTGGCGGCTATCGTCGGCGTCATATTGAACCTTGTCCTGCCTGAATCCAAGGAAGAGCAGGATGCGACAGAAGTGTAAAAAGCAAATATGAAGACCTTTTAATTGAAGTCCAGAGAGGCTTGGAAGGGTTGTTAACAAGAGAAGTGCTGTCACATTCTCTGATTTACTGTACCCCAAGCTCCCATGGCTTGGGGTTTTTTTACGGAAAATCCGATGAAAGCGGAGGGGAAAACAAATGAAACATTTGACCGCAATGAACGAGTTGAGTATCGAGGACATTTTCGGGTTGATTCAAGAGGCGGAGGAGCTCAAAAAAGGCAAATCAGATCACGTTCTCTCCGGAAAATTTGCCGCCAACTTGTTCTTTGAGCCGAGTACAAGAACCCGTTTCAGCTTCGAAGTCGCAGAAAAGAAGCTTGGCATGAATGTGTTGAATCTTGACGGTGTATCGACAAGTGTTCAAAAAGGGGAATCTTTGTACGATACGGTGCGGACGCTTGAATCCATCGGCGCCGACGTTTGTGTCATCAGGCACTCGGAAGATCATTACTACAAGGAATTGGTCGGCCGTGTGGGCATCCCGGTTGTCAACGCAGGTGACGGCTGCGGTCAGCATCCTACACAATCTTTGCTCGACTTAATGACGATCTATGAGGAATGGGGCAAATTTGACGGATTAACCGTCTCCATTCACGGCGATATCAAGCACAGCAGAGTGGCCAGATCAAACGCCGAAGTGCTGACAAGGCTTGGGGCAACGGTTCTCTTCTCTGGACCTGCTGAGTGGAGGGATGAGGATAATCCTTACGGAACGTATGTTGCGGCAGATGAAGCTGTTGCCGATTCGGATGTCGTGATGCTGCTGAGAATCCAGCATGAACGCCATCAAGCAAAAGCAGATGCCAGCGATTATTTGCAGACATTCGGATTGTCGACTGAACGGGCAAAGCGTTTGAAAAAGGATGCGATCATCATGCATCCGGCTCCGGTCAACCGCGGTGTCGAAATTGACAGTGCGCTGGTGGAATCCGCTCAATCAAGGATTTTCAAGCAAATGGAAAACGGCGTCTACATCAGAATGGCGGTTTTAAAACGGGCGCTCGAACTAGGCGAAAATGAAAAAAGGGGAGATCAAGCTTATGTCTTATTTAATTAAAAACGGCTTTATGCTCAACGAAAAAGGAGAAAAGGTCAAGCGCGATATCAGGGTCACTGGTGAAGCCATAAGCGAACTCGGCAGCCTTGAGGCTGCACCCGGCGAAGCGGTCATTGATGCGGAGGGGCTCCTCGTTTCTCCGGGGCTTGTCGATCTTCACGTCCACTTCAGAGAGCCCGGCGGGGAAAAAAAGGAGACGATCGAAACGGGTTCAAAAGCGGCGGCAAGAGGCGGATTTACGACAGTCGCCGCCATGCCGAACACACGCCCCGTCCCCGACACGACGGAACAAATGGAGTGGCTGACAAGCCGCATTCACGAAACGTCTGCCGTCAGGGTCCTTCCATACGCATCCATCACGGTTAGACAAGTCGGCGAGGACATGACCGATTTTGCAGGGCTTTCAGCTGCGGGCGCATTTGCCTTTACCGATGACGGTGTCGGCGTCCAGAACGCGGGTATGATGTTTGAAGCGATGAAAAAAGCTGCTTCTATCAATAAAGCAATCGTTGCCCATTGTGAAGACAATACTTTAATCTACGGCGGCAGCGTCCATGACGGTGATTTTGCAAAAGCTCACGGTTTAAACGGGATTCCTTCCGTATGTGAAGCGGTTCATATCGCCAGGGACGTTCTCCTGGCGGAAGCGGCGGGCTGCCATTACCACGTCTGTCATATCAGTACGAAGGAATCGGTCAGAGTCGTCCGCGATGCAAAAAAAGCGGGTATCCGCGTGACAGCCGAGGTGACACCGCATCACTTGCTGCTTTCTGACAGCGACATCCCCGGGCTTGATACAAACTACAAAATGAATCCGCCGCTCAGAGGCCAAGATGACAAGGAAGCACTGCTTGAAGGCCTTCTTGATGGAACGATCGATTTCATCGCTACAGACCATGCGCCGCATACAGAAGCGGAAAAACAGCAGACGATGAGCCTCGCCCCATTTGGAATCGTCGGATTGGAAACGGCTTTTCCGCTGCTTTACACACACTTTGTCAAAAACGGTGCATGGACATTAAAACAACTGCTTGATTATATGACGGTCAAACCTTGTGAAGCGTTCGGACTGCCATACGGAAGACTTGAAGTTGGACGGCCGGCGGACATCACATTGATCGATCTTGAGAAAGAAGAAGCGATTGATAAAACGAGCTTCCTTTCCAAAGGAAGAAACACGCCGTTTAACGGCATCAGCTGCTTCGGCTGGCCGGTCTTGACAATGGCCGGTGGAAAACTCGTTTACGAAAAGGGGAGGCTTGTAAAATGAAAAGACGTCTTATATTAGAAAACGGAGCGATATTTGAAGGGAAAGCGTTCGGCAGTCTGGACAACAGCATGGGAGAAGTCGTTTTTAACACAGGGATGACAGGCTATCAGGAAATCCTTTCAGATCCGTCATACTGCGGACAAATCGTCACCCTGACCTACCCGCTGATCGGAAACTACGGCATCAACAGAGACGATTTCGAATCGATTACACCGTATGTGAAAGGGTTTATCGTAAAAGAGTTATGTCAACTCCCATCAAACTGGCGCTCAGCCTATACGCTAGATGAATACTTGAAAATGAAAAACATCCCTGGTTTGTCCGGAATTGATACGAGGAAGCTGACAAGAATGATCCGCACGGCAGGAACGCTGAAAGGAATGTTTGCCGGCTCTGATGAGGATGCGGACGCTTTGATCAGAAAAATGAAAGATACAAGCCTTCCGACAGACCAGGTCAGCCAAGTCTCAACAAAAACCGCCTATCCGAGCCCTGGAAGAGGAAAGCGGATCGTGCTCGTTGATTTCGGCATGAAACACGGTATTTTGCGAGAACTGAACAAACGCAAATGCGATGTCATTGTCGTTCCCCACAATGTCACGGCTGAAGAAGTCATGCAGCTGAAGCCGGACGGTGTCATGCTGTCAAACGGACCAGGAGATCCGAAGGATGTGCCTGAAGCGATTGAAATGATTCAAAACATTCTCGGCAAAGTGCCGTTATTCGGTATCTGCCTCGGCCATCAGCTGTTTGCACTCGCCTGCGGGGCGGAAACCGTCAAAATGAAGTTCGGCCACCGCGGTTCCAACCATCCGGTCAAAGAGCTGAAAACAGGCAGGGTGTCGATCACGGCGCAAAACCACGGCTATACGGTATCATCTGTGGACAATACGCCTCTTGAAGTCACACATATGGCCATCAACGACAACACGATTGAAGGGCTGAAGCATCAATACGAACCGGCTTTCACGGTTCAGTATCATCCGGAAGCTTCACCGGGTCCTGAGGATGCCAACCATTTGTTTGATCAATTTCTAGCCATGATTGAAACCACAGAGAAAGAAGGGGAAGCGGTATGCCTAAACGCGTAGATATTCAAAAGATATTGGTGATCGGATCAGGGCCGATTATCATCGGCCAGGCGGCGGAATTTGATTATGCGGGCACACAAGCGTGTCTCGCTTTAAAAGAAGAAGGCTATGAAGTCATTCTTGTCAATTCCAATCCGGCAACGATCATGACGGATACTGAGATGGCAGACCGGGTTTATATCGAGCCGCTGACGCTTGAGTTTTTGACACGGATTATCCGCAAGGAGCGTCCAGATGCGATTTTGCCTACCCTTGGCGGCCAGACCGGACTGAACTTGGCGGTTGAATTGTCAGAGCAAGGAATTTTGGCCGAATGCGGTGTTGAAGTCCTCGGCACGAAATTGTCTGCCATTCAAAAGGCGGAAGACCGCGATCTGTTCAGAAGCTTGATGAATGAGCTGAACGAGCCTGTACCGGAAAGCGAGATCATCCATTCTTTGGATGAAGCCCGCGCGTTTGTCGAGCGAATCGGGTTTCCGGTCATCGTCAGACCCGCTTACACACTTGGCGGAACAGGCGGAGGGATCTGTTCAAATGAAGCGGAGCTTTCAGAAATCGTTGAAAACGGCTTGAAAATGAGCCCGGTTCACCAGTGTCTCTTGGAAAAGAGCATTGCCGGCTTCAAAGAAATTGAATACGAAGTGATGCGGGATTCGAGCGACCACGCCATTGTCGTCTGCAATATGGAAAACATCGATCCGGTCGGCATTCATACCGGAGACAGCATTGTTGTCGCACCGAGCCAGACGTTAAGCGACCGCGAATATCAAATGCTTCGCAATGTATCCTTAAAAATCATCCGCGCGCTTGAAATCGAAGGCGGATGCAATGTCCAGCTGGCGCTTGACCCGGACAGTTTCCAATACTACATCATTGAGGTCAATCCGCGGGTCAGCCGTTCATCAGCGCTCGCTTCAAAGGCGACCGGGTATCCGATCGCAAAGCTGGCTGCCAAAATCGCTGTCGGCCTGTCCTTAGATGAAATGATGAACCCTGTGACAGGAAAAACATACGCTTCCTTTGAACCGGCCCTTGACTATGTCGTCTCGAAAATCCCGCGCTGGCCGTTTGACAAGTTTGAATCGGCAAACCGCAAGCTCGGCACACAGATGAAAGCGACGGGCGAGGTGATGGCGATCGGCCGAACATGGGAGGAATCGCTTCTGAAAGCGGTTCGTTCGCTTGAAGCAGATGTTTACCATCTGGAACTGAAAGATGCGCAAACCATTTCAAACGAAACTTTGGAAAAACGGATTAAAAAAGCAGGCGACGAACGGCTCTTTTATTTGGCTGAAGCATTCAGACGAGGCTACACTGTGGAAGATCTCCACGCGTTTTCCGCGATTGACCTTTTCTTCCTTCATAAGCTCGAGGGGATCATTCGCTTTGAAGAGGTGCTGAAAGCGGGTCGCGGTGATCTCGCACTGCTGCAGGAAGCGAAAGAGCTCGGCTTTTCCGACCGCTTCATCAGCCGCCTGTGGGATATGCCTGAACGAAAAGTGTATGAGCTCAGGAAAGAAGCGAACATCACACCTGTCTATAAAATGGTCGATACGTGTGCGGCCGAGTTTGAATCAGAAACGCCTTACTTCTACAGCACATATGAAGAAGAAAACGAATCGGAAAGAACAGAGAGAGACAGTGTCATTGTTCTCGGATCAGGACCGATCCGGATCGGCCAGGGAGTTGAATTTGACTATGCAACCGTTCACTCGGTCTGGGCCATTAAAGAAGCGGGCTATGAAGCGATTATTATCAACAACAATCCGGAAACGGTTTCGACAGACTTCAGCATCTCCGACAAGCTGTATTTTGAACCGCTGACAGTTGAAGATGTGATGCATATTATCGATTTGGAGCAGCCGAAAGGCGTTGTCGTCCAGTTTGGCGGACAAACGGCGATCAATCTTGCCGATGAACTTGCAGACCGCGGCGTTGCGATTCTCGGTACATCGCTTGAAGATTTGGACAGAGCCGAAGACCGCGACAAGTTTGAACAGGCGCTTGAGGCGCTGAATGTTCCGCAGCCGCTGGGGAAAACGGCAACATCTGTAGAAGGCGCCGTCAAAATCGCGGCCAATATCGGCTATCCGGTTCTTGTCCGTCCATCATATGTACTCGGGGGACGGGCCATGGAGATCGTCTACAATGAAACAGAGCTTCTCCATTACATGGAACATGCGGTGAAAGTGAATCCGCAGCATCCTGTCTTAATCGATAAATATTTGATCGGAAAAGAAATTGAAGTCGATGCGATCTCTGACGGCGACACGGTCGTGATTCCGGGGATTATGGAACATATCGAACGGGCCGGCGTCCACTCCGGAGACTCGATTGCCGTCTATCCGCTGCAATCGCTCTCTGAAGGGATCAAGAAAAAGATTGAACAATATACGATCGAGCTTGCGAAAGGCTTGAACATCATCGGACTGCTCAACATTCAGTTTGTCCTTTCTAAAGATGAGGTCTACGTCCTTGAGGTGAATCCGCGCTCAAGCCGCACGGTGCCGTTCCTCAGCAAAATCACCGGAATTCCGATGGCAAACATTGCGACAAAAGTGATTCTCGGGCAGAAGCTGGCCGGCATGGGCTATGCGGAAGGCCTGCAAAAAGAACAGGAAGGCGTCTATGTCAAAGTTCCTGTCTTCTCCTTCGCGAAGCTCAGAAGAGTGGATATCACTCTCGGACCGGAAATGAAATCGACCGGAGAAGTGATGGGCAAGGACAGCACATTGGAAAAGGCGCTCTACAAAGGGCTGATTGCATCAGGTATTCAAATTCCAAATTACGGGTCCGTGCTCCTGACTGTTGCTGACAAAGATAAAGAGGAAGGGCTTGCGATCGCCAAGCGGTTCCATTCAATCGGCTACAACATCCTGGCTACAGAAGGAACCGCCGAGTACTTGCGCGAAGCATCCGTACCGGCTAAAACCGTCGGGAAAATCGGTGAAGAAGGGAAAAATCTGCTTGATGTCATCCGCAACGGAGAAGCGCAGTTTGTGGTCAACACGCTGACAAAAGGAAAACAGCCGGCGAGAGACGGCTTTAGAATCAGACGTGAATCTGTTGAAAACGGCGTAGCCTGCCTGACATCGTTAGATACGGCTGAAGCAATCCTCCGGGTGCTTGAAAGCATGAGCTTCCGCGCCGACCATATGCCTGCTGTGAAAATCAAGCAAGAGAGAGCTGTTGTCCAATGAAAAAAGGGGATATGACGGTTCGCGCAAACGAGTGTATAGCAGACAGTATTTATCAGATGGTGCTGGAAGGAGAGCTTGCCGAGGCGTGCAGCACTCCCGGCCAGTTCCTTCATATAAAAGTATCGGAATCTGTGGCTCCTTTATTGAGAAGACCGATCAGCATCGCCGAGGTCGACAAGGACAAGCGGAAGATTACGATCATTTACCGTAAAGAGGGAGAAGGCACAAGCCTTCTTTCTTTAAAGCAAAAAGGGGATCAAGTCGATGTCCTTGGTCCGCTTGGAAACGGGTTTCCGGCCGAATCGCTCGCAAGCGGAAAAACGGCTCTGTTGGTCGGAGGCGGAATCGGGGTCCCGCCCCTGTACGAGCTCGCCAAACAGCTGACAAAAAAAGGGGTCAACGTCATAAGTGTATTAGGATTCGGATCTGCAAAGGATGTCTTTTATGAGCGGGAATTTAGCGCCTTCGGACCGGTGTTTATCGCGACAGCGGACGGCACTCACGGATCAAAAGGATTTGTAACAGATGTCATCGAAGCCCGCGGGCTTCAGTTCGATTATCTTCTGGCCTGCGGTCCGACACCGATGCTGAAAGCTTTGAAACAGCGCTATCCTGACAAAGAGGTTTACCTTTCAATGGAAGAACGGATGGGCTGCGGAATCGGCGCCTGTTTTGCCTGTGTATGCCATACGGAAGAAAGCGAAACATCGTATGTGAAGGTATGTCTTGACGGCCCCGTTTTTAAAGCGCAGGAGGTGCTTTTGTAATGCTTGATGTGAATTTGCCAGGCCTTAAATTAAAAAACCCGATCATGCCGGCTTCCGGATGTTTTGGCTTTGGAAAAGAGTTTGCTAACTTTTACGATCTTTCCTGTCTTGGCGCCATCATGATTAAAGCGACAACGAGCGAGCCCCGCTTCGGAAATCCGACACCGCGGGTCGCCGAGACGCAGGCCGGCATGCTCAATGCGATCGGACTGCAGAATCCGGGTCTTGCATCTGTCATGGAAAACGAGCTGCCATGGCTTGAACAGTTTGACACACCGATCATCGCCAATGTCGCCGGATCACAGCTTGAAGACTATGTCGAAGTGGCCGAAGCCGTCAGTAAGGCGCCGAACGTGCACGCGCTTGAGCTCAATATTTCCTGCCCGAATGTCAAAACCGGAGGCATCGCCTTCGGGACAGACCCGGGGATGGCGGGTGAACTGACGAAAGCGGTGAAAGAAGTGTCGAGCGTTCCCATCTATGTCAAGCTGTCGCCGAATGTCGCGAATGTGACAGAAATCGCTCTTGCCATTGAAGAGGCGGGAGCAGACGGTTTAACGATGATTAACACGCTGATCGGGATGAGACTCGACTTAAAAACGGGAAAACCGATCCTCGCCAACAAAACAGGAGGATTATCCGGCCCTGCCGTGAAGCCTGTAGCGATCCGGATGGTGTATGAAGTCAGCCAGAAGGTTAACATTCCGATCATCGGCATGGGCGGTGTCCAGTCTGCCGAAGACGCCCTCGAATTTTTCCTGGCCGGAGCTAGCGCTGTCGCCGTCGGCACAGCTAACTTCGTCAACCCGTTTGCCTGCCCGGACATCATTAACGAGCTGCCGCGCGTTTTAGAAAAATACGGATATCACTCCTTAGAAGAGTGTATCGGAAGGAGCTGGAAGGATGAAGCATACGCAGCCCATCATCGCGCTTGATTTTGCATCAGCGCGCGAAACATTTGCGTTTTTGGACCGTTTTCAAGGGGAGAAGCTTTTTGTCAAAGTTGGAATGGAGCTTTTTTATCAAGAAGGCCCTTCCATTCTTGAAGAACTGAAGCAGCGGGACTGCCGCATTTTCCTTGATTTGAAATGCCATGACATCCCGACAACGGTATATAAAGCGATGAAAAGGCTGGCGGGATTCGGCGTTAACCTTGTCAATGTGCACGCCGCCGGCGGAAAGCAGATGATGGAAGCTGCGGTGGAAGGCCTTGAAGCCGGAACCCCTGCCGGAGAAAAACGGCCGTCATTAATCGCGGTGACCCAGCTGACCAGCACGTCCCAAGACATACTGACAAGCGAACTCTTGATCGAAGCGCCGCTTGAGGAGGCTGTGCTTCACTACAGCAGATTGGCTGCACAAAGCGGGCTCGACGGGGTCGTCTGCTCCGTACATGAAGCTGAGCGCATTTATCAGGCTGCAGCTCCTGATTTTCTGACCGTCACACCGGGAATCCGCCTGGCAGATGACAATACCAATGACCAAGTCAGAGTAGCGACGCCGGAATACGCAAGGGAAAAAGGCGTTTCGGCGATCGTTGTCGGCCGGTCGATCACAAAGGCGCCGGATCCGGTCGCAGCCTATCAGAAAATAGCGTTTCAATGGGAGGGAATCAAGGCATGAAAACAGAGATAGCCAACCATCTATTAAAAATCAAAGCGGTTTTCCTGAGGCCGAATGAGCCGTTCACATGGGCAAGCGGCATCCTGTCGCCGATCTATTGCGACAACCGATTGACACTTTCATACCCCGAAGTGCGCGACACCATCGCTTCCGGCCTTGCCGAATTGATACAAGACAAATTTCCCGAAGCGGAAATGATCGCCGGAACGGCGACAGCGGGTATTCCGCATGCTGCGCTGGCCGCTGACAGGCTGCAGCTGCCGATGTGCTATGTCAGAAGCAAGCCGAAGGCGCACGGAAAAGGAAATCAAATCGAAGGGGCCGTAAGTAATGGCCAAAAAGTCGTTGTGATCGAAGATTTGATTTCAACAGGAGGAAGTGTGCTTGAAGCCGCCGCCGCGCTGAAAGAAGCCGGATGTGAGGTGCTCGGCGTCGCCGCGATCTTCACATACGGCCTCGACAAAGCCGCCGCCGCTTTTGGTGAGGCAGGTATCGCCTATTATACACTCACCGATTATGACACCTTGACGGAAGCTGCGCTTGCCGAAGGTATGATCAAAGAAGCGGATGCCGTCAAGCTGAAAGAATGGAAAGTCAATCCTGAATCAACATCCTGGATGGAAATGTGACCGATGCCGTGTCCCCTGAAATGGGGAACGGTTTTTTTGTTTCTTTTTTCAGATTCAGAAATAGGAAAAACGTATCATTTTTTATTTTTATTAATCCTATCAAAAAAGTCGGGTTGACTTTTATTCGAATTGTGCTAAAATTTTAAAATAACAAAAGCAAACTTATCAAGAGCGGTGGAGGGACTGGTCCGATGAAACCCGGCAACCTGCGTGCAGACGTAAGGTGCTACTTCCAGCAAAATGCCCTCATTTTGAGAGATAAGGAATATGAGAAGTTCCTCATCTTTCTTTCAAATTTGGAAGAAAGATTTTAATTTTTACGGGGCAGAGGAGGAGCTAGGAGTGAAAACAGATGAGCAGCTCGAAAAAGCGATCATCAAAATGAAAGACATGCTGAAGGACATGAATTACGGATCGATCACATTCGTTGTTCAAGACGGCAAGGTCATTCAAATTGAAAAAAATGAAAAAATAAGATTGAAATAGCTGACTAGACAAACTAGAGGCGGTTTTCACAGTTTTTTTCTGCTGGAAGCCGTTTTTTTGTTGGCGAAAAAAGGGGGAACCGACAATTTTTACTTACAGTACATGGGAAGAACCGACCATCTCTTTTCAAGAAGATGATTCATATAAAGGAGCACTGTCCGTCCTGAAATGGGCGTACGGCCATTACGGAGATCAGCTCGTATATGCATGCAGCTTCGGAATTGAGGGAATTGTCCTGATCGATTTGATTTACAAGGTGAAAAAAGACGCTGTCATCGTCTTCCTTGATACAGGCCTTCATTTTAAAGAAACGTATGAAACGATAGACGCTGTCAAAGAACGATATCCCGGCCTCCAGATTGTGATGAAAAAACCGGAGCTTACCGTCGCACAGCAAGCTGAACAATACGGGGATGAACTTTGGAAGACCGCCCCGAATTCCTGCTGTGAAATGCGGAAGATCATTCCTCTCCGCGAGGTGCTTTCCGGCTATCCGGCATGGCTGTCTGGCCTTCGCCGCGAACAATCCGAAGGACGCAGAAAGACGAACTTCTTAAACAAAGACGAGAAATTCAAGTCCATCAAAGTATGTCCGCTCATCCATTGGACGTGGAAGGATATTTGGAGATATGTCACAAAACACGATCTGCCGTATAATCCGCTTCACGACCAAGGCTATCCGAGCATAGGCTGTGCGCCGTGCACCTCTCCTGCCTTTACGATGGACGATCTCCGCTCCGGACGATGGAACGGCTTAAACAAAACCGAATGCGGACTGCACGAGTAAGGAGATGAGTTATGGAACTTGCCGCCATTTTATTTAGCATGTTTTTTGCGATGAACATTGGAGCAAGCGGGGCCGCCGCTTCAATGGGCATCGCCTACGGATCGGAAGCGGTCAAAAAGAAGCTTCACGCGCTTTTGATCTGTGCGGCCGGCGTTCTCTCAGGTGCCGTCATCGGCGGCGGAAACGTCGTGAAGACGATCAGCTCGGGTATTATTCCCGAACAGGTGATCACGCTGGAAATCGTCTGCATTATCATCGGATCAGCCGCTTTGTCGCTCTTTATCGCAAACGTTCTCGGCATTCCGCTTTCGACAAGTGAGGTGACAGTCGGATCTGTCGTCGGCGTCGGTGTCGCCTATCAAATTTTATATGTCAAATCTTTGCTTGTCATCGTCATGTTTTGGGTTATCGTTCCAATCGCCGCTTTTACTTTTACATTTGCCATGGCAAAGATCATGAAAAAAGCGATAAAGCGTCCCGCTTCAGGGAACAAAGCGAAAATTTTGGCGGTCCTTCTGCTCATCAGCGGATTTTTTGAGGCCTTCTCAGCGGGAATGAACAATGTCGCAAACGCTGTCGGCCCTCTGGTGGCGGCGCATGTTTTGACAGTTGGCGAAGGAACGCTGTACGGCGGGCTGTTCGTCGCACTGGGCGCCCTATTATTGGGCCGGCGCGTGCTTGAAACAAACGGCAAAAAGATCACCAGATTCTCAAAAGGAGAGGGGATCCTTCTGTCAAGCACCGGAGCCGGGCTTGTGATGATCAGCTCAATTTTCGGTCTTCCGGTTCCGCTCGCGCAGGTGACATCATCTTCTATAATAGGAATGGGAATGGCAAAAAACGGCGGCAATGTTTTTCATAAACAGGTGGTCAAAACGATGCTGAAAGTATGGATCGTATCGCCGTTTCTTTCATTAAGTCTTTCCTATACGCTAGTCAGCCTTTTATTAAAGGGAGACTATTACGCTCTCATTGTCATCACGAGCGTTCTTCTGGCGTCAGTCGGAACGATCAGCCTGATGAGGGCGGTCAAAAAAGAACACAGCTCCGTCCATGAACAGGGCGGAGGAATTTAAAGTAGGGGGAAACAGAGTCATGAGTTTAGCACCACACGGCGGTGTTTTGGTAAACCGCGTAAATGAAGAATTTGATTTCGAGCAAATCGCACAGGAAATTGCACTGGATGTGATCGCTTTTGCCGATCTTGAGCTGATCGGAATCGGAGCATACAGCCCGTTAGAAGGGTTTTTAACAGAGAAAGACTATCTTTCGGTTGTGGAAAACATGAGGCTTGCCGCAGGCCATGTATGGACGCTTCCGATTACACTTCCTGTTGATGAACAAAAAGCGGTTCAATTGAAAGTCGGAGATACCGTCCGTCTCACATACAACGGAGAAACATACGGCGTCATTGACATCGAAGATATCTATACGCCGGATAAAAAGACGGAAGCCGTCCGCATCTATAAAACCGACGAGATTGAGCATCCGGGCGTCAAAAAACTGTTTGAACGCGGGAATGTTTATGTCGGCGGGCCGATCACTCTCATCAAGCGAAGTGAAAAGCAATTCCCGGCACATACGTTTGAACCTGCGGAAACGAGACAAAAATTCGCAGAGAATGGCTGGAAAACGATCGTCGGCTTCCAAACGAGAAACCCGGTGCACAGAGCACACGAATACATCCAAAAAACAGCGCTCGAAACGGTAGACGGACTGTTCCTCAATCCATTGGTCGGGGAAACGAAATCAGACGACATTCCGGCGGATGTCCGCATGGAAAGCTATCAGGTGCTGCTTGACGGGTATTATCCGAAAGACCGCGTCTTCCTCGGGGTCTTCCCGGCAGCGATGCGCTATGCGGGACCGAAAGAGGCGATCTTCCACGCGCTTGTCAGAAAAAACTACGGCTGCACACACTTTATCGTCGGAAGAGACCATGCCGGAGTCGGCGATTACTATGGAACATATGAGGCGCAGGAGCTGTTTGATCAGTTTAAACCGGAAGAGATCGGGATCACGCCGCTGAAATTTGAACACAGCTTTTACTGCAATGTCTGCGGTTCAATGGCAACGGCGAAAACGTGTCCTCACGGCAAAGAACATCATGTCATTTTGTCCGGCACAAAGGTGAGGGCCATGCTGAGAAACGGCGAATTCCCGCCTAGCACATTCAGCCGCCCTGAAGTCATTCAAACATTGATAAAAGGCTTGGCGGCCGGGGTTTCTTAAAAGGGGGGCTAACAATTGGTAAATCAAGATATCGTCTGGCATCAGGCATCCATTACAAAGCAGGAATACCATGAAAAAAACAAACACAAAAGCTCGATCATTTGGCTGACGGGTTTAAGCGGCTCAGGAAAATCTACGATTGCCAACGCAGCCGCACGCAAATTGTTTGAAGAAGGCTACCAGGTGACGGTCCTTGACGGGGACAATGTCAGACACGGGCTGAACAAAGATCTCGGGTTTTCCGATGAGGACCGAAAAGAGAATATCCGCCGGATCGGCGAAGTTGCAAAACTGTTTGTCGAACAGGGGACGATCGTGATTACGGCATTTATTTCTCCATTTAAAGAAGACCGCGACCTCATCAGACAGCTTGTTGAGGAAAATGAATTTCACGAAGTATATGTCAAATGCGATTTAGAAACGTGTGAAGAGCGGGACCCGAAAGGCCTGTACAAAAAAGCGAGAAACGGGGAGATTCCGTTTTTCACCGGAATCGATTCGCCTTATGAAGAACCCGAAGCGCCGGAGCTTGTCCTTGATACGGGTCAAAACGACCGAAACGCATGCAGGGAGCAGCTTGTCGAATATGTCAAAACCATTGCGAAACCATCCGGAAACTAAAAACGGGAACAATAGGAAAGTGCAGCTGATGCACTTTCCTATTTCATAAAGAAAACGTTTGGTTTTTGTGATATTTTCGGGCACCGAACGCTTTCTTTATGATTTATAATGAGTTTGGAGAAGATCGAGATCAGATCGGGGGGAGAAAAGAAGATGGGGAAAGTATATATCGTTGGGGCAGGTCCTGGAGACCCCGATTTACTGACGATCAAAGCTTTAAAAGCCATCCAACAAGCCGATGTCATTTTATATGACAGGCTTGTCAATAAACAGATTTTACAGCATGCCAAAGCGGGAGCGGATTTGATCTTCTGCGGAAAGCTGCCTGACTATCACATGATGAAGCAGGAAACGATCAACCATTTTCTCGTCAAGTATGCGAAAAAAGGCAAAACCGTTGTCAGGCTGAAGGGAGGAGATCCGTTCGTCTTCGGCAGAGGTGGAGAAGAAGCGGAAAGCCTTGCTGAAAACGGGATTTCTTTTGAAATTATTCCCGGCATCACATCGGGGATAGCCGCGGCCGCTTATGCCGGCATTCCTGTAACACACCGGGAGGCAAGCTCAAACGTCGCTTTCGTGACGGGCCATTACAAAAAAGAAGAAGTCTTTGAAGAAAAATGGAAAGCGCTGGCGACGGGGATCGATACTCTTGTGATCTATATGGGAATCAAAAACATCACACAAATTGAAAGGCTGCTGATCGAAAACGGCAGAGATCCGTCTACACCAGCCGCTTTCATTCACTGGGGCACGACGGACAAACAAAAAACGGTGCTGTGCACGGTGGACACGCTGGCCGAAACCGTTAAAACTGAAAATATCACGAATCCGAGCCTGATTGTGATCGGCGATGTGGTCCATTTCCGCTCGAAAATCGACTGGTTTGAAAACGAGCTGAAAAATACGGCATTAAGCGAGGCGCTTTAATATGAAACAAGCGATTTTATATATCGGACACGGCAGCCGGCTGAAAAAAGCGGAGAAAGAAGCGGCCGCTTTTCTGGAAGACTGCCAAAAACATATGGCGGCACCGATTCAGGAAATCTCTTTTTTGGAACTGGCGGAGCCCGATATCGAAACGGGCTTTAAAGCCTGTGTACAAAACGGGGCGACACATATTGCCGCTGTTCCGCTTCTGCTTTTGACCGCCGCGCACGCCAAAAGGGATATCCCTCAGGAACTCGCCCGCGTTTCTTCGCAATATCCTTCCGTCCGCGTCACTTACGGCAAGCCGATTGGTGTCGACGAGGAAGTCGTCAAAGCTGTTTTAACGCGGATTGAGGAAACGGGGACACCTTATGAAAACGCAAGAGTCGTATTGATCGGCAGAGGCAGCTCAGATCCGGATGTCAAACGCGATGTGAGTGAAATTGCGGCGCGCCTAGAGGAACTCGCCCCCGTCGAGACGGTCATTCCCTGCTTTATGACGGCTTGCCGTCCGCATTATCAAGATGTTTTGGCAGATCTGACCGAATCCGGCGGAAAAACGACATTCATCGTTCCTTATCTGCTGTTTACCGGCATGCTGATGAATGAGATCGAAAGGGAGACCGCCAAACTGAAGGAATCCAATCGTGACGTTGTGCTGACCGAATATCTCGGCTTCCACCCCCATATTAAACAAGCCTTTTTACATCGTGTTGAAGAGACCGTTTTAAACGAGTCCGGCCGGTTTGATTTTAAAGGAGCAGCCGATGCTGCCTCTGCACATTAAGATCAGCGGCAAGGCGGTCGTCATTGCAGGGGGAGGGCGGATTGCCGCAAGAAGGCTGAAAACGGTCATTGATGAAGGGGCAGCCGCGACCGTCGTCAGTCCTGAAGTATCAGCTGAAATGCTTGAGCTGATTGAACATTACGGTGTCAGCTGGAAAAGAAAAAAAGCGGAGCCTGCCGATTTCAAGGAAGCCTTTTTAATGATTCTCGCCACTGATGACCCTGAGACGAACAGGCGGATTGCCGAATCGGCTTCAGCGTCTCAGCTGGTCAATGTCGCGAGTGAAGCCGAACGCGGAAACGTCTACGTTCCAAAAATCATTCATAAAGGAAACGTGACAATCTCTGTCTCAACCAACGGCGCCAGTCCGCGCCACACGATCGAACTGGCCGGGCGGATCGAAGAATTGATCGATGATCGGCTTGTCCGTGAAATCGAAACGCTTTTTCATAAAAGAAGGGGCCCGAACCAATAGGTTCGGGCCTTTTTTAGTCAGCGCGTTTTTTTCAGCTTGATGACAAGGTCTTCATCAGGGGTGACAAAAACGGTTTGCTGACGGTCATACGTGACAAATCCCGGTTTTGCGCCGTTCGGTTTTTTCACATAGCGTATTTTCGTATAGTCGACAGGGACCGAAGCCGAATTTTTCGCTTTGCTGTAGTAGGCCGCGATCTGAGCCGCTTCAAGAATCGTTTTCTCATCCGGATCACTCGTTCTAATGACGACATGCGAGCCCGGGATGTCCTTTGTGTGAAGCCAAATATCGTCGCGGGCAGCAAGCCTCATCGTCAAATACTCATTCTGTTTATTGTTTTTGCCGACAAGAATGGTTTCTCCTGCTGTCGATTCGTATGTTTCAAGGGTTGGCGCCTGTTTTTTCTGCTTTTTCTGACCCTTAGGCTGTTTGATGCGTAAATACTTTCCTTCTGCAAGCTCTTCGCGGATTTCATTTAAATCCTTCGGCGAGGCTGATGTGAGCTGCTGAATGAGCTGGTCGAAATACGCGATTTCCTCTTCGGCCAGTCTGATCTGCTCCTTGACGACATCCACGGAATTTTTCGCCTTTTGGTATTTTGTAAAATAGCTTTGCGCGTTTTCCGACGGTGTTTTATTCGGGTCGAGCGGAATGGTGACCTCTCCGCCGTCTTCATCATAATAGTTGATCACCGTCGCCGATTGATCGCCTTTTTTCAGCTGGTAGAGGTTCGCTGTCAAAAGCTCTCCGTAAAGCTGAAAATCCTTCGCGTGCTTCGATTGCTCGAGCGTTTTTTCGAGCTTTTTGATTTTATTTTCGTTTTTTTTCTTTTCATTGACGACGAACCGTTCTAAATCATGAGCCTGCTGTTTGACGCGGTCGCGTTCCGCTTTTCCGAAATAGTAGCGATCCAGAAGTCCGCTCAAGCTGTCAAACACACGCTTTTCGCCTTTTAGATGCGTCAAATCAAGCAGGTAAAAATATTCTTTTCCCTCTTGTGACACAAGCTGCGGAGCGAAGCGCCGTTCTTTGACGGCGGCGAACATCTCCACAAGCTCATTCGGGAGTGTCGCCCTGTTGGCGAGCCCTGCGCGAAACACGGCTTCTTTAGCAAACAGCGGAGAGACGCCGGAGAAGGTGTTGACAATCTGCTTATCCAATTTTCCTTCCTGAAAGTTCAGGTGGCGGAGAATGTCCTCTTTCCCGGTTTCCAGCGGAGACAGCTTGTTCTGCGCTGGAGGCAGAACATAGTCGTAGCCGGGGAGAACGGTCCGGTAGCTGTTCACGGCAGGGGGAAGGTGTTTTAAGCTGTCGATGATCACGTCTTTTTCTCCATCTGTCAAGACGATGTTGCTGTGCCTTCCCATGATTTCAACGAAAAGTTTTCTGACGAGCATATCGCCGATTTCGTTGCGGCTTCGGATGTGGAAGACCATCATTCTGTCCATTCCGATTTGTTCAATCTGCTCGATAAATCCGCCTTCCAGATGCTTGCGGAGCAGCATGCAAAACATCGGCGGAGCGCTCGGGTTATCATATGTTTCATTTGTGAGATGCACCCGTGCGTAGCTTGGATGGGCGGAAAGCAGCAATTTAACGTTCTTCCCGTTCGCTCTGATATGAAAAATAAGTTCGTGCTTAAACGGCTGATGGATTTTTGCAATCCGTCCGCCTTGGATGACTTTGTTCAGTTCCTCTGTCATTCCGTATGTAAAAATGCCGTCAAAAGACATGTTGATAACACCCTTTTCTCGTTATTCCTCTAACTAAATTGCCATTCAATAATTATAGCATGATTTTGGACGAGTCTGAATAAATTGACTTGTAGAGACGGAGTCTTAAAGCACTTAGGGCAGGAGGAGTGGACGAATCAATGAAATGGCACGAGATGGGACAAACCGAATTGTTGAATATAACAAAAACGTCCATAAACAATGGTTTAACAGAAAAAGAGGTTCAAAAACGCCTGGAAAGACACGGAGCAAACGAGCTTCAGGAAGGGGAAAGGACATCGGCGCTCGCCTTGTTTTTTTCCCAGTTTAAAGACTTTATGGTTCTTGTGCTAGTAGCGGCGACGCTGATTTCCGGTTTTTTGGGGGAGTACATCGATGCGATCGCCATCATTGCGATTATCTTTGTAAATGGCATTCTCGGATTTTTTCAGGAGAGGCGGGCGGAACGGTCGCTTGAGGCATTGAAGGAACTGTCGGCTCCCCAGGTGACAGTGCTAAGGGAAGGGAGCTGGATCAAAGTTCCTTCAAAAGAGCTTGTGCCGGGTGATGTGGTGCGCTTTTCAAGCGGCGACAGGATCGGCGCCGATCTTCGAGTCGTCGAGGCAAAGAGCCTGGAAATAGAAGAGTCGGCTCTCACCGGGGAATCGCTTCCTGTGTCTAAGCACGCTGATGTGTTTCAAGCCTCTGATGTTTCTTTAGGCGACTTAACAAATATGGCCTTTATGGGAACGCTTGTCACAAGGGGAAGCGGCATGGGCGTTGTCATTGGCACAGGAATGAACTCTGCGATGGGAAAAATCGCCGATATGCTTGAATCGGCCGGGAATGCTTCGACTCCGCTGCAAAGAAGGCTGGAAGAGCTCGGCAAAATTCTGATCGTGGCCGCCCTCTTCCTGACGCTGCTTGTTGTTATCGCCGGCGTCATTCAAGGGCATGACATCTACAGCATGTTTTTGGCGGGCGTTTCACTGGCCGTTGCCGCTATACCTGAAGGACTGCCGGCGATTGTGACAGTCGCTTTGTCCCTCGGTGTACAGCGGATGATCAAGCAAAAATCGATTGTCAGGAAGCTGCCTGCGGTGGAAACGCTGGGATGCGCCTCGATTATTTGCTCTGATAAAACGGGAACGATGACACAGAACAAAATGACGGTCACCCATGTCTGGTCAGGGGGGAAAACGTGGAACGTGTCAGGCATCGGCTATGACCCGAAAGGCTCTTTCAGCATGGATGGTCGCGACATTCAGATCAAAAACCACAAATCATTGCAGCAGGTTCTGCTGTTTGGCGCACTCTGCAATTCATCCTCCATCATCGAAGAAGACGGCGATTTTCGTCTTGACGGGGATCCGACAGAAGGGGCATTGCTAACGGCGGCCAAAAAAGCGGGGTTTACTGACCGGTATGTTGGCGAGCATTTTAAAGTCGTCGAGGAGTTTCCCTTTGATTCGACGCGTAAGATGATGTCCGTCATCGTCGAAGACAAAAGCGGAAAGCGGTTTGTGATTACAAAGGGCGCCCCCGATGTCTTGATGAAGCGGTCGTCACACACGCTGAAAGAAGGAAGCCGGGAAGCGTTTACGAAAGAACGGCTCACAGAGACAAGCGCCGCCCTGGAACGGCTTGCCTCACAGGCGCTGCGGACGATCGCCGTCGCATATAAACCGCTGAAGGAAACGGAGAATCCGCCGCTCGAAAAAGCGGAATCCGGTTTAACGTTTATCGGTCTTTTCGGAATGATTGATCCGCCGCGTCCGGAAGTGAAAAAAGCGATCAAAGAGTGCCGGGAAGCGGGGATCAAAACAGTGATGATCACCGGGGACCATGTGACGACGGCAACGGCGATCGCAAAACAGCTGGGTCTTTTGCCGCCGGGCGGAAAAGTCATGGACGGGCAGATGCTGAACGAGCTTTCACAGGAAGAGCTGGCAGAAACCGCGGAAAATGTTTACGTGTTTGCCAGAGTATCGCCGGAACACAAGCTGAAAATCGTCACCGCATACCAGGAAAACGGACATATCGTCGCCATGACCGGAGACGGCGTCAATGACGCGCCCGCCATCAAACAAGCTGATATCGGGATCGCCATGGGGATCACCGGGACGGATGTCGCCAAAGAAGCTTCATCATTGATTCTCGTCGATGATAATTTTGCCACGATTAAATCGGCGATCAAGGAAGGGCGGAACATCTATGAAAATATTAGAAAGTTCATCAGATATCTTTTAGCATCCAATGTAGGTGAGATTCTTGTCATGCTGTTTGCGATGCTGCTAGCCCTCCCTTTGCCGCTCGTGCCGATTCAAATTCTTTGGGTCAACCTTGTGACAGACGGGCTCCCGGCCATGGCACTCGGAATGGATCAGCCTGAGGGCGATGTCATGAAGAGAAAACCGCGCAATCCGAAAGAGGGCGTGTTTGCGAGGGGACTTGGCTGGAAAGTGGTCTCGCGCGGGTTTTTAATCGGCGCTGCTACGCTCGGGGCCTTTATGTTCATTTACCACCGAAATCCTGAAGAGCTTGCATATGCCCAGACCGTCGCCTTTGCGACATTGGTGCTGGCCCAGCTGATTCATGTGTTTGACTGCCGCAGCGAACGTTCTATTTTTGACCGCAATCCGTTTGAGAACCTTTACTTGCTCGGGGCCGTCTTGTCTTCGATTTTGCTGATGCTGGTTGTCATTTATTATCCGCCGCTGCAGCCGATCTTCCATACCGTCCCGATTTTAATGGTAGACTGGCTCTTGATTATCGGCATGTCGGCCATCCCAACTTTTTTGCTAGCCGGGTCACTTTTGACAAGAAAAAAATAGGCTTGTATGATATAATCTTAAAGGTAATAGAGGTTTCTATTGCCTTTTTACTTATACAGAATTGGGTGTGTTTTATGATACGGAGTATGACCGGTTTCGGCAGCGCGAGCAAAACGAAGGATGGGCTGACAGCAGCTGTTGAGCTGAAATCTGTCAACTATCGGTTTAAAGAAGTGAACGCCCGCATGCCAAGGCCTTTGCTCTATTTAGAAGACAAAATAAAGCAAACGATTTTTAAGCATATACAAAGAGGAAGACTGGAGCTGTTCGTTTCGGTTGATGGCGAGGCTCTGGTCAGCCGGAAAATCCAGGTTGACTGGCCGCTGCTTGAAGAGTATCTCAAAGCCGCAGGCGAGATGAAAGACCGCTGTCAGCTTTCGGGAGATGTCACGGTTCATGACGCCTTTCAGTTTGAACATGTCGTTCAGGTTGAGGAGGAGCCTGTCCGCAACGAGCAGCTTGAAGGTGTTCTTCTCGAAGCGGTTGAGGAAGCCATCCTTGAACTGTGCAGCATGCGCGAAGCAGAAGGGCTGAGGCTTAAGGAAGACTGCCTTCTGCAAATCGAAAGGCTTGAGAAGCTGACAGACGATGTCGCAAAGCTTGCTCCCCGCGTCGTTGACCACTATAGGGAGCGCCTTGAGGCAAGGCTTGAAGAATGGTCGGCGGACCGCCTCGACGAAAGCCGGCTCTTGACCGAAGTCGCTTTGTTTGCTGACCGCTCCGATATCACGGAGGAAGTGACAAGGCTGAAAAGCCATTTCCGCCAGTTCCGCGATATTTGCGATTCAGGCGGGCCGGCGGGGAGAAAGCTTGATTTTCTCGTGCAGGAGCTCAACCGGGAAGCGAATACGATCGGCTCAAAGGCAAATGATCATCAGATCACAAAACATGTAGTCGAAATGAAAAGCTCTATTGAAAAAATAAAAGAACAAGTGCAAAATATAGAATAGCGATTGTGCGTATTGTTTAGGGATGTTCTCTCCAGGTTAAACTAGAGACGTCCAATACAGGGGGAACGTAGAAGATGACGATTAAACTGATTAATATCGGCTTTGGAAATATCATATCCGCGAATCGGCTCATCTCGATTGTGAGTCCGGAGTCCGCGCCTATCAAACGGATGATCCAGGATGCGAGAGACCGCGGTATGCTTATAGATGCTACATACGGAAGAAGAACGCGAGCGGTTGTCATTATGGACAGTGACCATATCATCTTATCTGCCGTCCAGCCTGAGACAGTAGCACAAAGGCTTTCCGCTAAAGAAGAAATCATGGATGAAGGGCAGGGATAATTGGCCTTATGAAAGAAAGAGGATTATTAATCGTTCTCTCCGGCCCTTCCGGCGTCGGTAAAGGAACGGTCAGGCAGGCGCTGTTTGCTCAGGAGGACACAAAGTTTGAATATTCGATTTCGGTAACGACGAGGCAGCCGCGACAAGGTGAGAGAGACGGCGTCGATTACTTTTTCAAAACGCGTGAACAATTTGAAGAAATGATTGAAAACGACAAGCTGCTCGAATGGGCCGAGTATGTCGGCAACTATTACGGGACACCCGTCGATTACGTGGAGAAGACCCTTGAAGAAGGAAAGGATGTTTTCCTTGAAATTGAGGTGCAGGGGGCGCTCCAAGTCAGAAAGGCGTTTCCCGAAGGCCTGTTTATCTTTTTGGCGCCGCCGAGCCTTGCCGAGCTGAAAAACCGGATTACAACAAGAGGGACTGAATCTGAAACCCTGATTGAAAACCGGATGAAAGCGGCGAAGGAAGAAATCGAACTGATGGACGCCTATGACTATGTTGTCGAAAATGACAGTATTGAGCTTGCCTGCGAAAGAATCAAAGCAATCGTTCTCGCCGAGCATTTGCGGCGTGACCGCGTTGCCCCAAGATATAAGAAAATGCTGGAGGTTGAATAACTTATGCTAGATCCGTCAATTGACTCTTTAATGAATAAACTCGATTCAAAATACACGCTTGTGACTGTGTCGGCAAGACGCGCCCGTGAAATGCAGATCAACAAAGACGCACAGATCGAAAACCCGAAGTCGCATAAATATGTCGGCAAAGCGCTGGAGGAAATCGATGCCGGCCTTTTGACATTTGAAAAGGAAAATCGCTAATAGCCTTAAAAATAGCAACCTATCCATTAGGTTGTTATTTTTTTCAGGGAACCATCCAACAGAACATAAGGGGGAGAAAACGATGCTGAAAGATCGCAACATTCTGCTGTGTGTAAGCGGAGGAATTGCGGTGTACAAAGCAGCCGCACTGACGAGCAAGCTTGTACAGGCAGGGGCCAATGTCAAAGTCATCATGACAAAATCCGCCTGCGAATTTGTCTCACCGCTCACTTTCCAGGCGCTTTCGCGTCACCACGTTTATACCGATACATTTGAAGAGCCGAATCCGCGCGTGATCGCCCACATCGACGCTGCGGATTGGGCTGATCTTGTGATTGTTGCACCTGCAACAGCCAACATTATCGGAAAACTCGCCTCAGGGCTGGCCGACGACATGCTGACGACGACGCTTTTGGCGACGACGGCGCCGGTGTGGATCGCTCCGGCCATGAATGTCCACATGTATGACCACCCGGCCGTCAAACGGAATATCGATGTTCTCTACAAGGACGGCTACCGGTTTATTGAGCCGAGCGAAGGCTATCTTGCCTGCGGGTATGTCGGCAAAGGCCGGCTTGAGGAACCGGAACGGATCGTCCAATTGGCAGAAGAGCATTTCACAGGTGGAAAGACCGGTCTATTAGCGGGAAAACACGTTGTGGTCACAGCGGGCCCGACAAGGGAAAAAGTCGACCCCGTCCGCTTTTTCTCAAACCGTTCGACAGGGAAAATGGGCTATGCCTTTAGTGAGGAAGCGGCAAAGCTGGGAGCGCGTGTGACGCTGATCAGCGGCCCCACGTCGCTTGATGAACCGCCGGGGGTTGACGTCGTTCGCGTCCAATCTGCCGAAGAGATGTATCAAGCGGTTCTGTCTGTATTCGATGAGAGCGACATCGTCATTAAAACCGCAGCTGTCGCCGATTATCGGCCGAAGCATATTCATGACCAAAAAATGAAGAAAAAAGACGGCAGCCTGGTGATTGAGCTTGAACGGACAAAAGATATTTTAAAAGAGCTGGGCCAGAGGAAAACAAAGCAAATCCTGATCGGTTTTGCAGCGGAAACCGAAAGTATTGAAGAATACGCCCGAAAAAAGCTGGACTCTAAAAACGCCGACATGATTGTCGCCAACAATGTCACCGCTGAAGGCGCCGGTTTTGGAACGGAGACCAACATTGTCACGGTTTATCATAAAGACGGGAAAAAGACAGCACACCCTCTGATGACAAAGCGGGAGGTTGCCGCTCAAGTCTTAAAGGAAGCCGCCCTGCTTTTTGATCGGAGCGGGACCTCTTCATGAACTTTGCAGAAGTGATCGTCGATGTCACCACGAAAAATATCGACAGACCGTTTGACTACCGCATCCCGGAAAAATGGAAAGGGATGATTCAAAAAGGGATGCGGGTGATCGTTCCCTTTGGCGCCCGCAAAATACAAGGGTTTGTTATCGGTGTGAAGGACACATCAGAACTCGCCGGGCGCGCGGTCAAGGAGATCGAGGAAATCCTTGACCTGACGCCTGTTTTAACCGAAGAGCTGCTCGATTTGTCCGACTGGCTGACAGAAAAAACGCTTTCTTATAAAATTACGGCTTTGCAGGCGATGCTGCCGGCTGCGATGAAAGCGAAGTACGGCAAAGAAATCAACGTGATCAGAGAAGAGCGGCTTCCAGATAGGCTGAAACGATTGTTTTCCGAAAAGACGTCACTCTCCTATTCAGATATAGAAGACCACGGGATATTGAAGCTCATCCAGCGCCAGGTTCAAGAAGGAAACCTTGAAGTGGCCTACAAGGTCAAGCAGAAAACAAACAAAAAGACGCAGAGAATGATCGCGCCCCTCTGTTCGAGGACGAAATTGAATGAGGCGCTGGACGAGCTTTCTGCCCAGGCTGTCAAACAAACAGCAATTCTTCAGTTTTTCATTGCATCCGATGAGGGGCTCTCGGTGCCGGCAAAGGATCTTCTCGAAAAGACCGGCGGGTCCTCCGCATCCTTAAAAGCGCTGATTCAAAAAGGCCTGCTGAAGGAGAGCGAGCAGGAGGTTTACAGAGACCCTTATCAGGACAGAATGTTCAAAAAAACCGAGCCGCTTGCTTTGACTGAAGAACAGGCCCGAGCATTTGAAGCGGTGGCAGAAGCGATTGAAGAAAAGCGGCATGACGTATTCCTTCTTCACGGCGTCACCGGCAGCGGTAAAACAGAAATTTATTTGCAATCGATTGAAAAGGTGCTGAAAGCCGGCAAGGAAGCGATCGTCCTCGTTCCGGAAATCTCGCTCACACCGCAAATGGTCAACCGTTTCAAAGGCCGTTTCGGCTCACAGGTTGCCGTCTTGCACAGCGGGCTTTCAACAGGAGAAAAATATGATGAATGGCGGAAAATCCACCGCAAAGAAGTCCGGCTTGTCGTGGGGGCGCGCTCCGCGATTTTCGCCCCGTTTGAAAATCTCGGTATGATCATTATTGATGAAGAGCATGAAACATCTTACAAACAGGAGGAAATGCCGAGATACCACGCGAAAGAAGCGGCGATTAAACGGGCCGAATACCATCGGTGTCCGGTCGTCCTCGGCAGCGCGACTCCGACGCTTGAATCGTTTGCCCGCGCAAAAAAAGGCGTCTACAAGCTGCTTACCCTCAAGCACCGTGTCAACCATCAGGTTATGCCTGACGTTTCCCTCGTCGATATGAGGGAAGAACTGAGAAACGGAAACCGTTCGATGTTTTCCAGAGATTTAATGGCAGCTCTTGAAGAGACGCTTGAAAAAGGCGAGCAGGCCGTCCTGTTTTTAAATAAAAGGGGCTATTCCTCGTTTGTGATGTGCAGGGACTGCGGATATGTCATCCAATGTCCGCACTGCGAAATTTCCCTCACATACCATAGATTCGGCCAGCGCCTCAAATGCCACTATTGCGGCTATGAAACCGGGATGCCGTCAAGCTGTCCCGAATGCGGAAGCGAACATATCCGCTATTTTGGAACAGGAACACAGCGGGTCGAAGAGGAGTTGGCGAAAATTTTGCCTGCTGCCAGGGTCATCCGCATGGACGTGGATACAACTTCAAGAAAAGGAGCCCATGAAAAACTGCTCACATCCTTTGGGAGAGGGGAAGCCGATATCCTGCTCGGCACGCAGATGATCGCCAAAGGGCTCGATTTTGAAAACGTCACACTTGTCGGGGTGCTGAGCGCCGATACGATGCTTCACATCCCCGATTTCAGAGCAGCGGAAAAAACGTTTCAGCTGATGACGCAGGTCAGCGGAAGAGCCGGACGTCACGAAAAGCCGGGCAGGGTCATCATTCAAACTTATACCCCGTCCCACTACAGCATTGAGCTCACGAAAACGCATGACTATGAAACATTTTTCCGGCAGGAAATGCTTCACAGAAGAGAGCAGGCATACCCGCCGTATTATTATTTGGCGCTCGTCACCGTCTCACACGAAGAGGTGACAAAAGCGGCCATCGTCACGGAAAAAATCGCCGGCTTTTTAAAAGCGAACATTTCCGGCGACGCTAAAATTCTCGGGCCGGTCGCATCGCCGATTGCCAGGATCAAAGATAGATATCGCTATCAATGCGTGATAAAATACAAACAGGAAAAAATGCTTACATCTTTACTCAAAAAAGTGATGGATCATTATAAGCGGGATATTGAACAAAAACAATTGTCGATTTCGGTAGATATGAATCCTTATATGATGATGTAAGACATAGCAGATGGAGGGCTTATCGTTGGCAGTAAAACCGATCGTAACGTACCCGGCAGAAGTGCTTGAAACCCCTGCCGAGCCCGTTGCGGCTTTTGATAAATCATTAAAAAAACTACTTGATAACATGTATGACACGATGCTCGAACTGGATGGAGTCGGCCTCGCCGCTCCGCAGATCGGCGTCTCCAAAAGGGCGGCCGTCGTCGATATCGGTGATGAGACAGGGAGGATCGAGCTGATCAATCCGGAGATCATCGAGGAACGCGGCGAACAGACAGGACCTGAAGGGTGCTTGAGCTTTCCGGGTTTATACGGCGAAGTGACGCGGTCTGACTATGTCAAGGTGAAGGCATGCGACCGCCGCGGAAAACCGTTCACAATTGAAGCGGAGGGTTTTTTGGCGAGAGCGCTGCTGCACGAAATCGACCACCTGGACGGCGTTTTATTTACGTCAAAAGTAACGCGCTACATTGAAGCGGAAGAACTTGAGGAAATGGAAGGATGATTGGATGACAAGGATCGTTTTTATGGGGACGCCGGATTTTTCGGTTCCGGTGCTGAATACACTGATCAAAGACGGCTATGATGTGGTGGGTGTCGTCACTCAGCCCGATCGTCCAAAGGGGCGAAAAAAGGTCATGACACCGCCTCCGGTCAAAGAAGAAGCGCTGCGGCACGGCATTCCCGTGCTTCAGCCTGAAAGGGTGCGGGTAGAGGAGGAGACCGACAGGATTCTTCAGCTTGAGCCCGACCTAATCGTAACGGCGGCATTTGGCCAAATCCTGCCGAAAAAGCTTTTGGATTATCCGAAATACGGCTGCATCAATGTCCACGCTTCCCTCTTGCCCGAGCTTCGCGGAGGAGCGCCGATCCACTACGCAATCCTTGAAGGCAAACAGAAAACGGGTGTGACGATTATGTACATGGTCGAAAAGCTCGATGCGGGGGACATGCTGTCAAAAGTGGAAGTGGACATCGAAGAAGATGATAATGTCGGCACCCTTCATGATAAACTGAGCCAGGCGGGAGCCGCGCTTCTTTCCGAAACGGTTCTGAAAGTCATCAACGGTTCGGTGTCACCGGAAAAACAGGATGAAGAAAAAGCGACATATGCGCCAAACATTAAACGTGAGCAGGAACGGATCGACTGGTCAAAACCTGGTGAAGTTCTGTACAACCAGGTGCGCGGTCTAAATCCTTGGCCTGTCGCCTACACGATGCTCGGCGGAAAGACCTTGAAAGTCTGGGCGGCGAAAAAGACTTCGGCAGGAAAACAGGGAGAGCCGGGAGAGATCATCGCCGTTGAAAAGGACGGGATTGTCGTTGCGACTGGAAACAGCACCGCGCTGAAACTGACGGAAGTGCAGCCGGCGGGCAAAAAAAGAATGAGGGGCGAAGACTTCGTAAGGGGAGCGGGTCTTCAAACCGGAATGAAATTAGGTTATGTCGATGAAGAAAAGTAATGTCAGGGAAGTGGCGCTTGATGCGCTGATTAAGCTCGATCAAAATCAGGCATACAGCAATCTCCTGCTCCAGTCTGTCATGAAAGCAAGCGATTTAAACGACAAGGACAGAGGGTTGCTGACAGAACTCGTTTACGGAACCCTTCAAAACAGGCTCGCTCTCGATTATATGCTGAAGCCGTTTATTAAAAAGCCGGAAAAGGTGAAACTATGGGTGATTCACCTTTTAAGAATGTCGCTGTACCAAATGGAATACTTGGAGAAAATACCTGACCGCGCCGCACTGTTTGAAGCGGTTGAGATCGCGAAAAAACGCGGGCACAAAGGCATTTCTTCATTCGTTAACGGGGTTTTGCGTTCGATTCAGAGGGAAGGCGTTCCTTCATTTGCTGATATCAGCGATCCGATTGAGCGCCTGGCGGTTGAAACGAGCCATCCGGAGTGGCTTGTCAGAGAATGGACGGAGGCTTACGGATTTGAGGCTGCTGAACAAGTGTGCAGAATCCATATGATTCCGCCGAAGCAAACGCTCCGGGTCAATACGCTGAAAAACGACAGAGACACACTGCTTAAACGCCTCAGTGAAGCAGGATTTGAGGCGGAGGAAGGCGATTTGTCCGAAGATGCTGTAAAGCTGTTAAAAGGAACGATCGCAGCGAGTCCGTTTTTCAAAGAAGGCGATGTGACCATTCAGGATGAAAGCTCAATGCTCGTGGGAAGAGCGGTCGGCCCGGTACCAGGAGAAACGATTCTTGACGCCTGCGCCGCCCCGGGAGGAAAATCGACCCATATCGGCGAGCTTCTTGAAAATACGGGGAAGATTGTCTCCCTTGACCTTCATCAGCATAAAGTCAAGCTGATCAAGGAAGCGGCCGGCCGGCTCGGCCTGTCAAACATCGAAGCCCGGGCGCTGGACGCCAGAAAGGCCGGTGCAGCTTTCGAGCCGGAAACTTTTGACCGGATTCTCGTCGATGCTCCGTGCTCCGGCTTTGGTGTCATCCGGAGAAAGCCGGATCTTAAATACAGCAAATCGCCTGAAGATTCCTCTCGTCTTGCCGGGATTCAGCTCGCCATTTTAAGGGAAATCGCACCGCTTTTGAAAAACGGCGGAACACTGGTCTACAGTACGTGTACGATGGACCGGACAGAAAATGAACAAGTCATGCATGCTTTTTTGGAAGAACACGACGAATTTGAAGCGGACCCCACCCTCGTCGAGCGGCTGCCCGAAAAAGCGGCGCCGTATGTCAAGGATGGGAGCATTCAAATCCTCCCTCACTACTTTGGTACAGACGGCTTCTTTATTTGCAGCATGAGAAAGTAGGGATCACAATGATTGAAACGAAACAAAAGATCAGAAAAGAATTGCGGACAGAGAAACCGTCCATTTATTCTTTTGAAATAGAGGATATCAAAAGCTGGCTTAAAGAAAACGGAGAAAAGCCTTTCCGCGCCACACAGATTTTCGAGTGGCTCTATGAAAAACGAGTCGCATCGTTTGATGAGATGACAAACCTTTCAAAGGAGCTCCGCGCCAAGCTGAAAGACCAATTTGTCTTAACAACGCTGAAAACGGCCGTCAAGCAGACGTCTCAGGACGGAACGATGAAGTTTTTATTTGAGCTTCATGACGGATATACGATCGAAACCGTATTAATGCGGCATGAATATGGCAATTCTGTTTGTGTCACGACACAGGTGGGATGCCGGATCGGCTGTACGTTCTGCGCTTCAACACTCGGAGGGCTGAAGCGGAACCTTGAAGCAGGCGAGATCGTCGCACAGGTGGTCAAAGTGCAGCAGGCGCTCGATGAAACAGACGAGCGCGTCAGCTCGATCGTGATTATGGGAATCGGCGAACCGTTCGACAACTTTCAGGAAATGCTTGCTTTCTTGAAAATCGTTAACCATGATCAAGGGCTGAATATCGGTGCGCGCCACATCACGGTATCAACGAGCGGCATCATCCCGAAAATCTATGAGTTTGCCGATGAAAAGCTGCAAATCAATTTTGCGATTTTTCTGCACGCGCCAAACACGGAAATCAGAAGCCGGCTGATGCCGATCAACAGAGCGTACAAGCTTCCAGAGCTGATGAAAGCAGTCGAATACTACATTAAAAAAACCGGCAGAAGGGTCACGTTTGAGTACGGCCTTTTCGGCGGTGTCAACGATCAGGTAGAGCACGCGGAAGAATTGGCTGCATTATTAAAAGGAATCAAATGCCACGTCAATTTGATTCCCGTCAATTATGTACCTGAACGAGACTATGTCAGAACACCTAAAGAACAGATTTTCGCCTTTGAAAAAACATTAAAGTCTCACGGAGTAAATGTCACGATCAGAAGAGAGCAAGGCCATGATATTGACGCTGCCTGCGGACAGCTGCGTGCGAAGGAGCGAAAAGAAGAGACGAGGTGAATCAAGGTTGAAGACAGCCTTAAAGACGGACAGGGGAAAAATACGGCCGCACAATGAAGATGCTGCGGACATTTTTACTGAAAAAGAAGGATATGTTTTTGCCGTTGTCTGCGACGGTATGGGAGGTCATCTTGCCGGCGATGTTGCTAGCAAGATGGCCGTCTCATCCCTTCGGGACATCTGGGAGCAAACCGAAGACATTCCGGCTTCTCCCGCTGAGAGCGAAGC
The DNA here is from genome assembly GCF_046464135.1 of Bacillus sp. z60-11. Lineage (NCBI taxonomy): Bacteria > Bacillati > Bacillota > Bacilli > Caryophanales > Bacillaceae > Bacillus > Bacillus sp. z60-11. The sequence goes on from NZ_JBIYSN010000001.1 coordinate 749,643, forward strand.
ATGGCTGAAAGAGCAGATTTCGGCCGTCAATCAAAAACTATACGACCATGCAAGAGCGCACGAAGAATGCCAGGGAATGGGGACGACGGTCGTCTGCGCTTTATATGAGGGGAAAACGTTGACGGTCGCCCATATCGGCGACAGCCGCTGCTATCTTCTGCATCAAGACAGCTTGACTCAGCTGACCGAAGACCATTCGCTTGTCAATGAACTGGTCAAAACCGGAGGGATTTCAAAGGAAGACGCTGAACACCATCCGCGGAAAAACGTGCTGACAAAAGCGCTCGGTACAGATCCTGATGTACAGGTCGAGGCCCACACCTTTGAAATCGAACCCGGCGATCAAGTTCTGTTATGCTCTGACGGTCTGACGAACAAAGTGGATGATCAAACATTGCAGGAAATGCTTGAGGCTTCATCTTCTCCGGAGGAAAAAGCTGAGCGGCTTGTTCAGGCGGCCAATGACAACGGCGGCGAAGACAACATTACCGTCGCGATATTGGAGCTTCCTTTTCAAACTGAAGAAGGTGAAGACAAGTGCTAATCGGCAAAAGGATCAGCGGACGCTACCAAATCCTGCGCGCTATCGGCGGAGGGGGAATGGCTAACGTCTATTTGGCTGAAGACATCATACTCGATCGGGAAGTCGCGATTAAAGTGCTGCGATTTGACTTCGTTCACGACGCCGATTTCATCAGGCGGTTCAGACGGGAAGCCCAGTCCGCAGCAAGCCTCGATCATCCGAATATCGTCAGCATTTATGATGTCGGAGAAGAAGATGACATCTACTATATCGTCATGGAGTATGTAGAGGGGATGACCCTGAAAGAATACATAAACCGAACCGGTCCCCTCCATCCAAAAGAAGCGGTCCAAATCATGGAGCAGATCATCTCCGCCATCGCTCACGCCCATGAAAATCAAATCGTACACCGGGATATTAAACCGCACAATATTTTAATCGACCATATGGGACACATTAAAGTCACCGATTTCGGCATTGCCATGGCTTTAAGCTCAACAACCATTACGCACACCAACTCGGTATTGGGCTCTGTCCATTATTTGTCGCCTGAACAGGCAAGAGGCGGCCTGTCTACGAAGAAATCCGACATTTATTCACTCGGTATTGTGCTGTTCGAGCTGCTGACATCACGCACGCCATTTGAAGGCGAATCAGCGGTCTCAATCGCACTCAAACATCTGCAAACGGAAACCCCTACAGTGAAAAGGTGGAATCCCGCCGTGCCGCAAAGTTTAGAAAACGTCGTGCTCAAGGCCACGGCCAAAGATCCGTTTCACCGGTACGATTCCGCTGAAGAGATGGAAAGCGATTTGCAGACGGCTTTTGATCCGGACAGAATCGATGAAGCGAAATTCGCCATTCCGTCTGACGATGAGATGACGAAAGCGGTCCCGGTCATCAAAGACCTTCCGTCTGACGCGGATGGACAAGGGGATGCCGCTGATGTTGCGGAGGAGGCACCTGTTTTATCAAAAAAAGAAAAAAAGAAGCAGGCTAAAGCGGGCAAAAAGAAAAAAAGAAAAAAATGGCCGCTCATCGTGCTGACCCTGCTTTTCATTTTGATCACTTCTGCCGTACTCGCTTTAACGGTGTTTCCGTCACTCTTCTTCCCTAAGGATGTAGAGGTTCCGAACGTTAGCGGCCTCGAATATGAAGAAGCCGTCACAGCGTTGGAAGGAGAAGGGTTTGAAGTCGATCCAAATGCGGAAGACATCGCCGACGAAAAAATTGCGGAAGGGCTGATTGTCAAAACAGACCCGGCAGCAGGCGATGTCGTCAAGGAAGGTGCGACAGTCAAGCTGTACAAAAGCTCCGGCAAGGCGAAAAAGGAAGTGGAAGATGTCGTCGGCCAAAAAGCCGATGCCGCACAAAAGCTGCTTGAACAAAAAGGCTTTAAACATATCAAGACGGAAGAGGTTCATGATGAAGAAGAAGCCGGCACTGTCATCGAACAGAAGCCGACGGCAGGAACGGAAATCGTGCCCGGCGACGACGAGGTCAAGTTGACGGTCAGCCTCGGACCGGAAGACATCACATTGAGAGATTTAAAAACATACAGCAAACAGGCAGCTTCAGGCTATCTGGATGATCACCAGCTCGTACTGGTGGAAAAAGAAGCGCACTCTGATGACGTTCCGGAAGGCCAGGTCATCAAACAAAAGCCTGCAGCCGGGTCGACCGTCAAACCGGGAGATAAGGTTGAGGTTACATTTTCACTCGGACCCGAACAAAAGCCGGTCAAAACGGTGACCGAAAAAATCGAGATCCCTTATGAGCCGGAAACGGAGGGGGAAGAGCAGACCGTCCAGATTTCGATTGATGACGAAGACCACAGCATTTCCGACGTCTATGAAAATTTTAAAATCACGGCGCCGACCGAAAGAACGATCAAGTTCAGGATTGCCCCCGGCCAAAAAGGGTATTATCAAGTAACCGTCAACAATAAAGTGGTCAGGACCAAAACGATTGAATATCCTGAGGATGAATAAAGGAGGTGCAGTATGCCTGAGGGCAAAATCATTAAAGCTTTAAGCGGCTTTTACTATGTATTGGATGGCGGGAAAGTGATTCAATGCAGGGGAAGAGGGGTTTTCCGAAAGAACAAAGTAACCCCTCTTGTCGGCGATGATGTCGTCTATCAGGCCGACAATGATAAGGAAGGCTACCTTCTTGAAATCAAGGAAAGGCTCAATGAAATAATCAGGCCCCCGATCAGCAATGTCGATCAGGCCGTTCTGGTGTTTTCAGCGAAAGAGCCGGCTTTTAGCACTTCGCTTTTGGACCGTTTTTTAGCGCTTGTTGAAGCAAACGACATCAAACCGATCATTTGCATCACGAAGATGGATCTGGCGGAGGATGTAAAAGAAGACATTCATCAATATGCCGAAGACTACCGGAAAATCGGGTACCCCGTCTATTTGACCTCAATCAAAGAGGGCGGCGCAAAAGAAGTAACGGCCCATTTTAGAGACCGAATCACCGTGTTCGCCGGTCAATCCGGTGTGGGGAAGTCTTCCCTGTTAAATGCGATAAGCCCTGACCTGGAACTAAAAACCGATGGCATTTCCGCCCATTTAGGGAGAGGCAAGCATACAACGCGCCATGTCGAACTGATTGATGTGGGCGGTGGGCTCGTGGCCGATACACCGGGTTTTAGCTCGCTGGAATTCACCGGCATCGAAGCCGAAGATTTAGGATATACCTTTTTGGAGATCGGTGAAAAAAGCAGAGAATGCAAATTCCGCGGATGCCTGCATCTAAAAGAGCCGAGCTGCGCCGTCAAAAAAGCGGTGGAAAGCGGGGACATCGCTTCATATCGATACGACCATTATGTTGAATTTTTAAAAGAGATTAAAGATAGAAAGCCGAGGTATTAAATATGGTATATGTTGCTCCTTCGATTCTTTCAGCCGACTTTGCCCGTTTGGGAGAAGAGATCAAAGATGTAGAACAGGGCGGAGCCGATTTCATCCACATTGATGTGATGGACGGGCATTTCGTTCCCAACATCACCATCGGACCGCTTGTTGTCGAAGCCGTCCGCCCGATCACCAAACTGCCGCTTGACGTCCATTTGATGATCGAGGACCCGGATCGCTATATACCTGCATTTGCAAAAGCGGGAGCGGACATTCTTTCCGTCCATGTCGAAGCTTGTCCGCATCTCCATCGGACGATCCAGCTGATCAAGGAACAGGGGATCAAGGCGGGTGTTGTTCTAAATCCGCATACACCGGTTGAGCAGATCGAACATGTGCTGGAAGACCTTGATCTTGTCCTTTTGATGACGGTGAATCCGGGTTTCGGCGGACAATCGTTTATTTCTTCCGTCGTTCCGAAAATCAGCCGGGTCAAAGAGCTTGCTGAGCAAAAAGGACTTTCAGATTTGCTGATCGAAGTGGACGGAGGCGTGAACAGAGAGACCGCAGCACAGTGCATTGAAGCGGGAGCGAATCTGCTTGTCGCCGGATCTGCCGTCTATAATGAAAAAGACCGCAAAAAAGCCATTTCCAATATTAAAGGAGCCCTCTGAATCAAACGGTTTGGGCGTGCTCCTCTTAAAAAAGAGCCAGCCTGTGCTGTGCTCTTTTTTAAAGGGGGTGCAGAAAGGATAAGTGATGAAAACGATCAATATTGTCGCCGGAGGACCCGGCCATCTCATTCCTGATCTATCGCAGTACCGTGACGATCAAGCCCTCTGGGTCGGCGTCGACAGAGGAGCGGCGGCGCTTCTGGAAGCGGGAATCATACCCGATGAAGCGTTCGGAGACTTTGACAGCATCACGGCAGAACAAAAGGAAGCGCTTGAAAAAGCCGCCCCCCGTCTGCATATCTACCAGGCGGAAAAAGATCAAACAGATTTGGATCTCGCGCTCAGCTGGGCTGTCAAAGAGCAGCCTTCCTTGATCAGGATGTTCGGCATCTCAGGCGGGAGAGCGGATCATTTTCTCGGGAATCTGCAGCTTCTTTATCAAGCTCTCCAACAAAAGGTGAGCGCTGTCATGATCGACAAGCAAAATGCGATCACCATGCATTCCCCTGGTACATATACTGTCATGCGTGATCAAACGAAGCCGTATGTTTCATTCCTCCCGTTTACAGAAACGGTGAAAAACCTATCTCTCGAAGGATTTAAGTATTCTTTAAATAAGTGTCATATTGCTCTTGGTTCTACACTATGTATTAGTAACGAACTCATCCATTCACAAGGTGCTTTTTCGTTTACAGAAGGCATATTAATAATGATAAGAAGCACTGATTAAAATATCCTGGCTCTTTACGCCTGTCTAAAAAAGACTGGCGATACATGCGGCTGCGGGACTCTTGAGGAGGGAACGGAATGAAATTTTACACCATTAAATTACCGAAGTTTTTGGGGGGGATCGTCCGGGCAATGCTTGGTTCGTTTCGCAAAGATTAAAAGCGCCGGTCCGCTTTTGAAACGGACTGCTCCTTCCCGGACGAAGAAAAAGAATGTAAAAAACGCCTGCCTTTAGGACACGGTCGCTATAGGCAGGCGTTTATTTTTTCTTATACACGCTCAACTTTTCCAGATTTCAAAGCTCGAGCAGATACATATACTTTTTTAGGCTTGCCGTTCACAAGGATACGCACTTTTTGAACGTTTGCGCCCCATGTGCGTTTAGAAGCGTTCATTGCGTGAGAACGAGAATTGCCAGAACGTGATTTTCTGCCTGTAATAACGCATTTACGTGCCATTTGTTTCCCTCCTAACTCTCAAAAAAACATCATCATTCTTTATCGATTTGATCACCTGTGATGCTTCAGATACTTTAATAATTTACCACAGCTGAAAACCGTTTGCAACTATTGTTTGCTATCCTTTCAAGAATAATCACTTGACATCTTGAAAAAATGAACGCGCTGTAGTATAAGTAGGGTTAGGTTTAGACAGAAGCATGCCTGTTCTTTTAAAAAGAAGGTCCTTATAGTAGAATGATGATAACTCGGTCAAAGTGACTCAAAAAGGAGGAACCGACGTGTCCATTGAATTCCGAACAAAATACGGACAGATAGATATATCAAATGAAGTCGTCGCCACGGTTGCCGGAGGTGCGGCGATTGACTGCTACGGGATCGTAGGTATGGCATCTAAGAACCAGATCAAAGACGGGCTGACTGAGATCCTCAGAAAAGAAAATTTCAGCCGCGGCGTGATCGTCCGTCAGGAAGAAGATCGCATTCATATTGACATGTACATCATTGTCAGCTACGGAACGAAAATTTCTGAAGTGGCACACAATGTTCAAACAAAAGTCAAATATACGCTGGACCATACGGTAGGTCTTGCGGTTGATTCCGTCAATATTTACGTTCAAGGAGTACGAGTGACGAACCCGTAGTTAGGAGGAAAACAAGAGTGTCTATACGAACTTTAGATGGGAAAGCTTTTGCAGACATGGTTCTGTACGGTGCGCACCATCTGTCTCAAAACGCAAGCGTAGTTGATGCGTTAAACGTGTTTCCGGTTCCGGATGGAGACACAGGAACAAACATGAATTTATCGATGACTTCAGGTGCGAAAGAAGTCGAGCAAATCGATACCGCCCATATCGGAAAAGTGGCAGCGGGCCTTTCAAAAGGACTTTTGATGGGAGCGCGCGGCAACTCGGGCGTTATTTTGTCCCAGCTGTTCCGGGGATTTGGGAAGTCGATTGAACAAAAGAGCGAAATCAATGCCAAGGAATTTGCCGCTGCGTTTCAGGCAGGTGTCGACACTGCCTATAAAGCCGTCATGAAACCGGTGGAAGGCACGATTTTGACGGTTGCCAAAGATGCGGCTAAAAAAGCCGTCCTCACCGCTCAAACTGAAAACGATGTCACAAGCGTCATGGAAGCGGTTGTCAGTGAAGCGGCAGCCTCATTGGACAGGACGCCTGAACTTCTCCCTGTTTTAAAGGAAGTCGGGGTTGTTGACAGCGGCGGAAAAGGGCTTCTTTGCGTATATGAAGGGTTTCTCGCTTCTTTGAAAGGAGAAAAGCTTTCCGATCAAAAAGCCGCTCTGCCGTCATTGGATGATCTTGTCAGCGCTGAGCACCATAAAAACGCGCAAAGCCATATGAATACCGAAGACATCGAATTCGGCTATTGCACGGAATTTATGGTCAAACTTGACCAAGGGAAAAGAAGCTTCAACGAAGATGTGTTCCGCCAGGATTTAAGCCGGTTCGGCGATTCTCTGCTCGTCGTATCAGACGAAAATCTCGCCAAGGTGCACATCCATGCCGAATATCCCGGAGAAGTCATGACCTATGCGCAAAAGTATGGCAGCTTGATCAATATGAAAATTGAAAACATGAGAGAACAGCACAGCGCGATCCTCAGCCAAAACAAAAGCGAGGCCCAGGCGCCCGAGGTCCCAGCTGAAAAACAGCCGTACGGTGTGGTTACCGTAGCGATGGGGGAAGGAATTTCCGAGCTTTTCCGCAGCATCGGTGCGACATCTGTCATTGAAGGCGGGCAAACGATGAACCCGAGCACGGAAGACATCGTTCAAGCGATACGCGAGGCCAATGCGGACACCGTCGTGATCCTGCCGAACAATTCAAACATTGTCATGGCGGCAAACCAGGCTGCAGATGTTGCGGAGCAAAACGTCATCGTCATCCCGACAAAAACCGTCCCGCAGGGGATGGCTGCATTGGTGGCGTTTAATCCGGCGTTGGATGCGGAAGAAAACAGGGCGAATATGCTTGAAGCGATCGATGATGTCAAAAGCGGGCAGGTCACATACGCTGTCAGAGACACGAACATCGACGGCATCGACATCAAAAAAGGCGATTTTATGGGCATTTTAAATGGAAAAATCGTGGAAACCGCGTCAGTCCAAATCGAAGCGGCGAAAAAGCTGATTGCAAAAATGATCGATGAAGACAGTGAAATCGTCACGGTGATTAAAGGTCAAGATGCGTCAGAAGAAGAAGTCGAAGAACTCGCCGGCTATATCGGCGACACATACGAAGAAGTCGAAGTTGAAGTTCACGACGGAAAACAGCCGCTGTATTCATACATTCTGGCTGTGGAATAATGATCGAAGCAGAAGGGTGTTTAACAAAGCCCTTCTCTTCTTTTGGCTTTTTTTATGTCCGCTTGCCAATTCGTGTTTGATCAATTAGTCTAAAAAAAACGGCTGTTTTTTCCCGCGAAAAACAAGAGGGAAGGGGATCAGGATGAAGTACAGAAGCGTATTTGATATTATAGGGCCCGTCATGATCGGACCGTCAAGCTCCCATACGGCCGGCGCAGCCAGAATCGGCAGGGTCGCCAGAAGCGTGTTTGGGAGAGAGCCGAAGAAAATCATTGTTTCCTTCTACGGTTCTTTTGCCGAGACCTATAAAGGACACGGAACAGATGTGGCGATCATCGGCGGCCTTTTAGACTTTGATACATTTGATGAAAGAATTAAAGATTCGATCCGCATTGCCGAAGCAAAGGGGATTGACATCGAATTCCGTGAAGAAGATGCGGTGCCGAAGCACCCGAATACCGCCCGCGTCCTCATTTCTGATGATGAAGGAACGCTTGAGCTTGCAGGCATATCAATCGGCGGAGGAAAAATCGAAATCATCGAGTTAAACGGCTTTAGACTTAGATTGTCGGGTAATCACCCCGCCATTTTAGTCGTCCACAACGATCGCTACGGAACGATTGCGGGTGTTGCCAATGTGCTGGCGAAATTTGCGATCAACATCGGCCACATGGAAGTGGCGCGCAAAGACGTCGGACAGGAAGCGCTGATGACGATAGAGGTCGATCAAACGATTGATCCGTCCGTGTTTGAGGAATTGAGAGCGCTGCCGAATATCATTGAAGTGACACAGATCGCTGACTAAAGGATATGGAAGAGGGAGATTAAATGTTTCGAAATGTGAAAGAATTGATTGAGCTGACAAAAGAGAAAAACGTGTCCATATCTGAAATCATGATCACCCAGGAAATCGAGGTGTCAGGCCGGACGCGGGAGGAAATCTTCAAGCAGATGGAAGCCAACTTAACCGTCATGGAAGACGCTGTTCAAAAGGGAATCAACGGTGTTGTGTCACACTCCGGACTGACGGGCGGTGACGCCGTCAAGCTGCAGGCCTATCTCAAAGCGGGAAAAGGGCTTTCCGGAGATGTCATCTTAGACGCCGTCAGCAAGGCGGTTGCCACCAATGAAGTCAACGCTGCGATGGGAACGATTTGCGCAACTCCGACAGCCGGTTCGGCCGGCGTTGTTCCCGGCACTTTATTTGCCGTTAAAGACAAACTTCATCCGACCAAAGAGCAGATGGTCCGCTTTTTATTCACATCAGGGGCGTTCGGCTTTGTCGTCGCCAACAATGCCAGCATCTCAGGTGCTGCGGGCGGATGCCAGGCTGAAGTCGGTTCAGCTTCCGGGATGGCGGCAGCGGCGATCGTGGAAATGGCTGGAGGGAAGCCTGAGCAGTGCGCCGAAGCGATGGCGATCGCCTTGAAAAACGTCCTCGGTCTTGTTTGCGACCCCGTCGCAGGGCTTGTCGAAGTCCCGTGTGTCAAACGAAATGCGATGGGTGCCGCCAATGCGATGGTGGCGGCCGATATGGCGCTTGCCGGCATCACAAGCCGCATTCCGTGCGATGAGGTGATTGATGCGATGTATAAAATCGGCCAGACGATGCCGACCGCCTTGAGAGAAACAGGGCGGGGCGGTCTCGCCGCAACCCCGACCGGGAAAGAACTGGAGAAAAAAATATTCGGAGGGGCGTCGAACGCACGTGAAGAACAATCTGCAAAATAGTGTATCTGTTGTCAAAGGAGTCGGGACGGAAACGGAAAAAACATTAAACGAGCTTGGAATCTATGATGTTTCCGACCTTTTGAACTACTTCCCGTACCGCTATGACGATTATGAACTGCGCGATTTGGAAGAAGTGGCACACGAGGAAAGAGTGACGGTTGAAGGGAAGGTTCACAGCGAACCTTCTCTTACCTATTACGGAAAAAAGCGGAGCCGCCTGACGTTTCGCCTTCTCGTCGGAAACTACTTGATCACGGCGGTCTGCTTTAACCGTCCGTATTTGAAAAAGAAACTGGCCATCGGTTCGGTTGTCACCATTTCGGGAAAATGGGACAAGCACAGGCAGTCGGTGATGGTGCAGGAGCTGAAAAACGGCCCGCATCAAAGCGACCAGTCGATAGAACCCGTCTATTCCGTAAAAGAACATATGACGGTGAAAACGATGCGGAAATTGATCCAGGAAGCCGTCCAAAGCTATTTGCCATTTGCGGAAGATCCCCTGCCTGAAAAGCTCCGGAGTGCCTATAAGCTGCTTTCCTACCAGGATGCGGTAAGGGCGATCCACAAGCCTGAGTCAAGGGAGACGTTAAAACAGGCGCGGCGCCGGTTTGTTTATGAAGAATTTCTGCTGTTTCAGCTGAAAATGCAGGCGCTGCGAAAGTTTGAACGGGAGCATTCCGACGGAATCAGACACAGCTTTAAACGCGGGGAGGTCGATGCGTTTGTCAACAGTCTGCCGTTTTCTTTGACGAACGCGCAGGCGAAAGCGCTCGACGAAATTTTAAAGGACATGACTTCAGAATATAAAATGAACCGTCTGCTGCAAGGCGACGTCGGCTCAGGCAAAACCGCCGTCGCCGCGATCGCTTTATACGCTTCGATCCTGTCCGGCTTTCAGGGGGCGATGATGGTGCCCACTGAAATATTGGCCGAACAGCATGCGGATTCACTCGTTTCTCTGTTTGCAAACCACGATGTCAATGTCGCGCTGTTAACAAGCTCTGTCAAAGGAAAAAGGAGAAGAGAACTGCTCGAAAGACTGCAAGACGGGGACATTGATATCCTGGTCGGCACCCATGCCCTGATCCAGGATGATGTGCATTTTCAACAGCTCGGCCTCGTCATTACGGATGAACAGCACCGCTTTGGCGTTGAGCAGAGGCAAAAATTAAGAAGCAAAGGAAAGGATCCGGACGTCCTGTTTATGACGGCAACGCCGATACCGCGGACACTCGCGATTACGGTATTCGGCGAAATGGATGTATCGATCATCGATGAAATGCCGGCCGGGCGGAAAAGAATCGAAACATATTGGGTCAAGCACGACATGCTGGAACGGATTCTCGCTTTCATTGAAAAAGAGTTGAGAAAAGGCAGACAGGCGTATGTGATATGCCCGCTGATCGAAGAGTCGGACAAGCTCGATGTGCAGAATGCGATCGATGTGCACAGCATGCTGACCCATGCTTTTCATGGAAGATGGCAAGTCGGCCTCATGCACGGGAAGCTCTCCAATGATGAAAAAGAGCAGGTGATGAGGCAGTTCAGCAAAAACGAGTGTCAGGTTCTCGTCTCGACAACCGTTGTTGAAGTCGGTGTCAACGTTCCAAACGCGACCGTGATGCTGATCTATGATGCCGACCGGTTCGGCCTTTCCCAGCTTCACCAGCTCCGCGGGCGCGTCGGACGGGGGGATCATCAATCGTATTGCATTCTCATGGCAGATCCCAAATCCGAAACGGGCAAGGAACGGATGGGCATCATGTCGGAAACGACGGACGGCTTTGAGCTTTCGGAAAAAGATCTGGAATTAAGGGGGCCCGGCGACTTTTTCGGCAAGAAACAAAGCGGAATGCCCGAATTTAAAGTTGCCGATATGGTTCATGATTACCGCGCTCTTGAGACGGCGAGAAAAGACGCCGCAGAACTCGTCTCCTCACACGCATTCTGGACCGATGCCGAATATGCAGGGTTAAGGGAACATTTGCAAAAAAGCGGAGTCATGGACGGAGAAAAACTGAGCTGACCTGTTCCTTCAAAAAATTAGGATCGGTGCAGCAAAGAATGATTGCATTCCAATCTATGAAATTATATACTACTATTAGTACCTAGTCATAAATGCGCGGATGGTGTTTAAAAACATGAGAAAAAGTAAAAGAGAACGCCAAGAATTGCTGCAGCAGACGATTAAAGCGACCCCGTTTATTACAGACGAGGAGCTTGCGGAGAAATTTAACGTCAGCATTCAGACGATTCGTTTAGACCGTTTGGAACTATCCATACCCGAACTGAGAGAAAGAATCAAAAGCGTTGCTGAAAAATCTCTTGAAGATGAAGTCAAATCCCTTCCGCTTGATGAGGTGATCGGCGAGATCATTGACCTTGAGCTTGATGAACAGGCGATTTCCATTCTTGAAATCAGAAGGGAGCATGTTTTCAGCCGCAATCAAATCGCCAGGGGGCATCATCTGTTTGCCCAGGCGAACTCGCTCGCCGTCGCCGTCATCGATGATGAGCTTGCACTAACAGCCAAAGCGGATATCCGCTTTACAAGGCAGGTCAAACAAGGCGAACGGGTCGTTGCAAAAGCAAAAGTCGTCAAGCTTGATAAAGAAAAAGGCAGAACGGTTGTTGAGGTCAACAGCTATGTTGCCGAAGAGCCCGTTTTTTCGGGCGAATTTGTCATGTATCGTTCAAAACAATCATAGAAGGTGGCGCGTAAGTCATGAGAATTGCTGTAGATGCTATGGGAGGGGACAATGCTCCCCAAGCGGTCATCGACGGAGTGATGAAAGCCGTTGAGAGCTTCGAAGATCTTGAAGTCACTCTCATCGGAGATCAAGAAAAAATAGCCGCCCATTTGACAGAGCACGGGCGGATCACCGTCAAGCACGCTGAAGAAATCATTGAAGCGACCGACGAACCTGTCCGGGCCGTGAGAAGAAAGAAAAATTCGTCGATGGTTTTAATGGCCGGAGAAGTTGCCGAAGGCAGAGCGGATGCCTGCATTTCCGCCGGCAACACCGGCGCTTTAATGACGGCCGGGTTATTCATTGTCGGCAGAATTGAAGGGATTGAAAGACCGGCTTTGGCGCCGACTTTGCCGACGGTTTCAGGAGACGGCTTTCTCCTTCTCGATGTCGGAGCGAATGTGGATGCAAAACCCGAACATCTCGTCCAATACGCGATTATGGGCTCTGTCTACGGAGAGCAGGTTCTCGGCATCGAAAATCCGAGAATCGGGCTTTTAAACGTCGGCACAGAAGATAAAAAAGGCAATGAGCTTGCCAAACAGACCTTTCAAAAATTGAAGGAAACCGATTTGAATTTCATCGGCAATGTGGAAGCGCGCGACATGCTCGACGGAGTCGCGGACGTCATCGTGACGGACGGATTTACGGGGAACGTCGCCTTAAAAACGGTCGAGGGTGCGGCCCTGTCCATTTTTAAAATGCTGAAAAGCACGCTGACCTCAAGCTTTACGGCGAAGCTCGCTGCTTCCGCACTGAAACCGAAGCTGAAAGAGATGAAAACAAAAATGGACTACTCGGAGTACGGCGGTGCCGGACTCTTCGGCTTGAAGGCGCCGGTCATCAAAGCGCACGGCTCCTCTGACGGAAGGGCCGTTTACCATGCCATCCGCCAGGCGAGGGAGATGGTCAGCCAAAATGTCGCCGCATTTATCGAAGAAAAAATCCAACATAAAGCAGATGAATAGTCTGGAGGTTTTAACAAATGGGTAAGATTGCTTTTCTTTTCCCGGGCCAAGGATCGCAGCATATCGGCATGGGATACGACTTATACGAAAAAGAACCGAAAGCAAGAAAGATCTTTGAAGAAGCGGATCAAACGCTGGAAACAAATTTGAGCTCGCTCATGTTTGAAGGTGACGCGAAAGAATTAACCCTTACATACAACGCGCAGCCAAGCCTTTTGACAGCGAGCATCGCCGCGCTTGAAAAATTAAAGGAATACGGCATCAAAGCCGATTTTGCAGCGGGGCACAGCCTTGGCGAATACACCGCTTTAGTGGCCGGCGGCGCGATGTCATTTAAAGACGCCGTCTACGCCGTCAGAAAGCGCGGGGAATTTATGAATGAAGCCGTGCCGGCCGGAGAAGGCGCAATGGCCGCTATTCTCGGCATGAACGGTGAAGCATTGAAACAAGTAACGGACAAGGTGACTGAAGAAGGAAACCTCGTTCAGCTGGCCAATCTGAACTGTCCTGGACAAATCGTCATCTCAGGAACCGCCAAAGGGGTTGAGCTCGCCTCAGAGCTTGCCAAGGAAAACGGCGCAAAACGCGCGATTCCGCTCGAAGTCAGCGGGCCGTTTCACTCAGACCTGATGAAGCCGGCAGCTGAAAAACTGCGCGAAGTCCTGGATGCATGCACGATCAGCAATGCCTCAACCCCCGTGATTTCAAATGTGACGGCCGATGTTGTGACAGACAAGGATGACATTAAGAATAAGCTGATCGAACAGCTCTATTCACCGGTCCGCTTTGAAGAAACGATCAACAGGCTGCTTGACGAAGGGGTCACGACTTTCATCGAAATCGGGCCTGGCAAGGTGTTGTCAGGGCTTGTGAAAAAAGTGAACCGCAGGGTCAAAACGATTGCTGTATCAGATACGAATACGATTGAACTCGCCGTTCAAACGCTGAAGGAGGAAAACGAAAATGCTGGAGAATAAAACAGCTGTTGTCACCGGTGCCTCAAGAGGAATCGGACGTGCGATCGCACTGGATCTCGCTAAAAACGGTGCAAACGTCGCCGTCAATTATGCGGGGAATGAAGCGAAAGCGAATGAAGTCGTCGACGAAATCAAAGCGCTCGGCCGCGATGCGTTTGCCGTCAAAGCGGACGTCTCCAATGCCGAGGAAGTCCAAGCGATGATGAAAGAGACGATTGAACGCTTCGGCTCGCTCGATATTCTTGTGAATAACGCCGGCATTACAAAGGACAACTTATTCATGAGAATGAAGGAAAATGAATGGGATGACGTCATTAACATAAACTTAAAAGGCGTATTCAACTGCTCAAAAGCCGTGACAAGACAAATGATGAAGCAAAGAAGCGGCCGGATCATCAATGTTGCCTCTGTTGTCGGCGTCATCGGAAACGCCGGACAGGCGAACTATGTCGCGGCGAAATCGGGCGTCATCGGCCTGACGAAAACGCTGGCCAAAGAGCTTGCTTCACGAAACATTACCGTCAATGTGATCGCTCCTGGATTTATTGCAACGGAAATGACGGACAAGCTGACCAAAGACATTCAGGATGAAATGCTGAAACAGATTCCGCTTGCCCGCTTCGGTGAGCCGGCAGACATCAGCAGTGTCGTCGTGTTCCTTGCTTCTGATCAGTCGCGTTACATGACCGGTCAGACACTGAATATCGACGGCGGAATGGTCATGTTGTAAACATAGCAAAAAGTTGAATTATCTCTGGTTTTTTAAAAACGAATCAACTATAATACTTGAGGGGAGGTGAATAGCTATGGCAGACGCATTAGAGCGTGTAACAAAAATCATCGTAGACCGCCTTGGCGTAGATGAAGCTGACGTCACTCTTGAAGCTTCTTTTAAAGAGGATTTAGGCGCTGATTCCCTGGATGTAGTTGAGCTTGTCATGGAACTTGAAGACGAGTTTGATATGGAGATTTCTGACGAAGATGCTGAAAAGATTGCAACAGTCGGTGACGCTGTGAACTACATAAATAGTAAGCAGTAAGCTCATTTAAAGTCCCGTTTAAAGACGGGGCTTTATCCCTTTATAAATGCGGCTTTAGATTTTCATGTTTTGCCGAATGATACACGGAACCTGCCTTTTGATACAGGAGGTGAGGTGAACTTGATGTGCCCATATGGAGGTTGCTATGTCAAAACATTCACATTACAGAGACAGAAAAATGTTTCTAAAAAAAGCGGAGCAGTTTAAAAAGTTTCAAGAACGGATTTCGGTACAATTTCAAAATGAAAAGCTTTTGTATCAAGCATTTACACATTCATCCTATGTGAATGAGCATCGGAAGAAGCCGTATGAAGATAATGAAAGGCTTGAATTTTTAGGAGACGCTGTTTTGGAACTGACGATTTCTCAATTTTTATACGCCAAATACCCGGCGATGAGCGAGGGCGATTTGACGAAGTTGAGAGCGGCGATTGTTTGCGAGCCTTCCCTTGTTTCCCTGGCCCATGAACTTTCTTTCGGAGAGCTTGTTCTTCTTGGAAAAGGAGAGGAAATGACGGGCGGCAGAAAGCGGCCGGCGCTTTTAGCCGACGTGTTTGAAGCCTTTATCGGCGCGCTTTATCTTGATCAGGGGCTTGATTCCGTCGTGGACTTTCTGAAAGCGTACGTTTTCCCTAAAATCGATGATGGTGCTTTTTCTCATGTGATGGATTTTAAAAGCCAGCTGCAGGAATTTGTACAGCGCGACGGACGCGGCATTTTGGAGTACAGGATTCTTCAAGAAAAAGGTCCGGCGCACAACCGCGAGTTTGAAGCAAACGTATCGCTGAAAGGAGAAGTGCTTGGGGTGGGAAGCGGCCGTTCCAAAAAAGAAGCTGAACAGCACGCCGCTCAAGAAGCGCTTGAAAAGCTGCAAAAACACCATATGAAACAATAAATCCCCCTTTGCTTAACTTTTAGGGGGATTTCATATATTTGCACCTTTTACCTTCGGGTGTGATAGAATTGTAATACTTTAATACATAAGGAGGATCAGAATGTTCCTCAAACGTTTAGACGTGATAGGTTTTAAATCGTTTGCAGAACGAATTTCTGTAGATTTTGTTAAAGGCGTGACAGCCGTCGTCGGCCCAAACGGAAGCGGCAAAAGCAACATCACCGATGCGATCCGCTGGGTGCTCGGGGAACAGTCCGCGAAATCGCTCAGGGGCGGCAAAATGGAAGATATCATTTTTGCCGGAAGCGACTCGCGCAAAAAGCTGAACCTTGCCGAAGTGACGCTGACGCTTGATAATGACGACCGCTTTTTGCCGATCGATTTTCATGAAATCAGCGTAACGAGACGGGTGTACAGATCAGGAGAAAGCGAGTTTCTCATCAACAATCAATCGTGCCGCCTGAAAGATATCATCGATCTTTTTATGGACTCGGGTCTCGGCAAAGAAGCGTTTTCGATCATCAGCCAAGGAAAGGTCGAAGAGATTTTAAGCAGCAAGGCTGAAGAGCGGAGAAGCATATTTGAAGAAGCGGCCGGTGTTTTAAAATATAAAACAAGAAAGAAAAAAGCGGAAAACAAGCTGTTTGAAACCCAGGACAATCTGAACCGGGTCGAAGACATCCTTCACGAGCTTGAAGGGCAGGTCGAGCCGTTAAAGCTGCAGGCATCGATCGCCAAGGATTACCTGGAAAAAAAGGACGAGCTCGAAAAAATTGAAATCGCTTTGACGGTGTTTGACATCGAGGAGCTTCATCAAAAATGGGAGGCGCTTCAGGGAAAAGTCGAAAAGGCGAAGGATGAAGAAATGTCCGCTTCGGCAGCTATTCAGACAAAAGAAGCTAAGATTGAAGAGGCGCGAGACAAAATCCAGGCGCTCGACGAATCGGTTGACGAACTTCAGCAGGTGCTGCTGTTGACAAGTGAGGAGCTTGAAAAGCTCGAAGGCAGAAAAGAAGTCCTGAAAGAGCGAAAAAAGAACGCCACCCAAAACAGAGCCCAGCTTGAAGAGGCCATCGTTCAGCACGGGGAGAAAGACCGAAGCCTGAAAGAAAAAATGGCCGGGCAGAAGCTGGCATTTGAGAAGCTCCAAGCCGAAGTGAAAGAGCTGGCAAAGCAGGTGAAGGAAAAGAAACAGGCCCTTTCCGTTTACAGCGAAAATGTCGAAGAAGAAATCGAACAGCTCAAAAGCGACTATTTCGAATTGTTGAATGAACAGGCATCGGTTCGAAACGAGATTCAGTTTTTAGAAGAGCAAATGTCCCAATCGGCCACCCAGCAAAAACGGCTTGCGGAAAACAATGAGAAATATTTAAGCGAGCGCCGCGAGCTCGCCGAACAAAAAGCGAAAACAGAACACGAATTCACTCTCCTTGATGAGCGCCTCCACAGCCAGATCAAGGCTTATCGGGATGCGCAAAAACAGCATGAACAGAAAAAAAGCGAGTATGAAAAAAAGGAGTCCGCGCTCTACCAGGCGTATCAGTACCTCCAGCAAGCCCGCTCCAAAAAAGAAATGCTGGAGGCGATGCAGGAGGATTTTTCCGGATTTTATCAAGGTGTCAAAGAAGTCCTGAAGGCCCGCGGCGAACTGCCGGGCATCCACGGGGCAATCGCCGAACTGATCAAGACGGACGAGCGATATGAAACGGCTGTCGAAATCGCTTTAGGGGCATCAGCCCAGCACATCGTCACAGAAGATGAAGAGGCCGCAAGACGGGCGATCCAATATTTGAAAAAACATTCATTCGGCCGGGCGACTTTTCTTCCGCTCTCCGTGATCAAAGAGCGCAGCATTCAGCCGCGCGACATTGAAGCGGCAAAGGCCATCCCGTCCTTTATCGGAATCGCCGGCGATCTTGTGTCATATGACCCCGCTTACCGCTCAGCCGTGCAAAACCTGCTCGGCACAGTGCTCGTCACAGAGCATTTAAAAGGAGCGAATGAGCTTGCTAAAAGGCTCGGCCACAGATACCGCATCGTCACCCTTGAGGGGGATGTCGTCAACCCGGGAGGTTCGATGACCGGCGGTGCCGTCAAGAAAAAGAACAGCTCTCTTTTAGGCCGCACGAGAGAACTAGAAGCGATCACAAAGCGCCTGGGCGAAATGGAAGAAAAAACGGAAACGCTTGAACACGATGTGAAAGGCTTGAAGCAGACAATTCAGAAGCTGGACGCTAAACTTCAAGCCCTTCGCGAGGATGGAGAGCGCCTCAGAGCTGAACAGCAGGAGATAAAAGGGCGTCTGTACGAGCTCGAAATCGCCGAGAAAAACGTCAACAGCCATTTGGAGCTTTATGATCAGGAAAAATCAGCGCTTATTGCAGAAGACGGAGAAAAGCAAGCGCGGAAAAAAGAGCTTGAGAAAAAGCTTGATGCCATTTCCGAAAACCTCAAGCGCCTCGACGCGGAAATCGAAAGCCTGTCTGAAAGAAAACAAACACAGACGTCGACAAAGGAAACGCTGCAAAGCGAGCTGACCGATCTGAAAGTGGTGCTTGCCAAAACTGAGCAGGCGTGTGCAAACGAGCGTGAAAAGCTCGAAAGGCTCGAAGAGGAATATGCTGAGAATGAGGAAGCATTAAAAGTGGCAAAGGAAGACCTGTCGCTTTTGACGACGGAAATGACATCCAATTCGTCCGGTGAAGAGAAGCTTGAAGAAGCGGCGAAAAAGAAGCTGAATGACAAAAATAAAACCGCCGAGCTTATCGCCTCAAGAAGAGAGCAGCGGATGAAGCTGCAAAAAGGCCTTGAAACAGAAGAGCTTGAGCTGAAAGAAATGAAGCGTCAGTACAAACAAATGGCCGAACTCTTGAAAGATGAAGAAGTCAAGCTCGGCCGCATGGAAGTGGAGCTGGACAACCTCTTGTCATTCCTGCGCGAGGAATACAGCCTGTCATTTGAAGGAGCCAAAGAAAAATATCCGTTGGAGCTTTCAGCCGATGAAGCGAGAAAGCGCGTCAAGCTGATCAAGCTGGCGATCGAAGAGCTCGGAACCGTCAATCTTGGAAGCATTGAAGAATATGAACGGGTCAATGAGCGCTACGTGTTTCTCTCAGAACAGAAAGACGATTTGATTGAAGCGAAAAATACGCTCTTTCAGGTGATTGAAGAAATGGATGAGGAAATGACGAAACGGTTTAAAGAGACATTTTCGCAAATCCGCGCCCATTTTGAAGACGTCTTTCGGGCGCTGTTCGGCGGAGGAAGAGCCGAACTGAAGCTCACAGACCCGGATGACCTGCTCCAATCCGGCGTCGATATCATCGCGCAGCCGCCGGGGAAGAAGCTGCAAAACTTAAGCCTCCTTTCAGGAGGGGAGCGGGCTCTGACGGCGATCGCCCTATTGTTTTCGATCCTCAAAGTGAGGCCCGTCCCGTTCTGTGTCCTTGATGAGGTCGAGGCGGCGCTTGATGAGGCAAATGTGTTCCGCTTTGCACAATACTTGAAAAAATACAGCCATGAAACCCAGTTTATCGTCATTACACACAGAAAAGGGACAATGGAAGAAGCCGATGTTCTCTACGGTGTGACGATGCAGGAATCAGGCGTTTCCAAGCTTGTTTCCGTCAAGCTTGAAGAAACAAAAGAATTAGTTCAATAAAGCGAGGTTACCAGTCATGAGCTTTTTTAAAAAACTGAAAGAAAAAATCACAAAGCAGACCGATTCTGTCTCAGGCAAGTTTAAAGAAGGCCTGGCCAAAACGAGACATTCTTTTCAGGAGCGGGTCAATGATCTGATCTCCCGCTACAGGAAAGTCGACGAAGATTTTTTTGAAGAGCTTGAAGAGGTGCTGATCGGAGCGGATGTCGGCGTTTCTACCGTGATGGAGCTGATCGATGAACTGAAGAGCGAAGTCAAACGGAAGAATATTCAAGATCCAAAAGAAGTTCAATCCGTCATTTCTGAAAAGCTCGTCGAGATATATCAAGGCGGAGAGGATGAAGCGTCAGAACTCCGCGTTGAGGACGGCCGCTTAAACATCATTTTATTCGTCGGAGTCAACGGTGTCGGAAAAACAACGACGATTGGCAAGCTCGCCCATAAGTTTATCACGGAAGGCAAAAACGTCGTCCTCGCGGCGGGGGACACGTTCCGCGCCGGAGCGATCGATCAGCTGGAAGTGTGGGGGGAGCGCGTCGGCGCCCATGTGGTCAAACAGGCGGAAGGTTCAGATCCCGCCGCTGTCATCTATGATGCCGTTCAAGCCGCAAAAGCGCGCGGCGCCGATGTTCTGCTTTGCGATACGGCAGGCCGTCTGCAAAACAAGGTGAACCTGATGAAGGAGCTTGAAAAAGTCAAGCGCGTCATCCAGCGCGAAGTCCCTGATGCCCCCCATGAAGTGCTCCTTGTATTAGACGCCACAACAGGCCAAAATGCGATGACACAGGCGCGGGAATTTTCCAAAGCGACCGATGTTTCCGGAATCGCTCTGACGAAGCTTGACGGAACGGCAAAAGGCGGCATCGTCCTGGCCATCCGCCACGAATTGAAGATTCCCGTCAAGCTTGTCGGCCTCGGCGAAAAAATGGACGACCTGCAGCCGTTTGAAGCCGAATCTTATGTGTACGGCTTGTTCTCCGACTTGATTGAGAAAGAGGAATAACGAAGGCCTTAGAGCCCCCTTTTTTCCGGGGGTTCTTTATCATTTGATCATGACAAGATAAAAACTTGACAGATGGAATGTTTTTAGCGTAAACTAATGTATCGTAAAGGGATTTGACTTAACAAAGGGGAGAGTCTCATGACGCTTGAAAAAACAACGAGAATGAATTACTTATTTGATTTCTATCAGTCGTTGTTGACATCAAAACAAAAAAGCTACATGTCGCTTTACTACCTAGACGATTTCTCCCTTGGCGAAATAGCTGAAGAATATCATGTCTCAAGACAGGCGGTCTATGATAACATTAAACGGACCGAAGCGATGCTTGAGCAGTATGAAGAAAAGCTACTTTTGTTTAAAAAATTTCAAGAGCGCAAAAAGATTTTTGAAGAGCTGAGAGAGCTGACGGACGGTCAGCCTGAAGCGGCTTCCTTGATCGATGCGCTTGAGAAATTAGATTAGGAGGCGGCACTTAATATGGCATTCGAAGGATTAGCCGACCGACTGCAGCAAACGATTTCCAAGATCCGCGGAAAAGGGAAGGTAACGGAGCAAGACGTCAAAGAGATGATGCGCGAAGTCCGTTTAGCGCTCCTTGAAGCGGATGTCAACTTTAAAGTCGTCAAAGATTTTGTGAAAAAGGTGAGCGAACGCGCCGTCGGTCAGGACGTTATGAAAAGCCTGACACCGGGGCAGCAGGTCATTAAAGTCGTCAAAGAAGAACTGACGGAGCTGATGGGCGGTGAAGAAAGCAAAATCGCCGCGGCCAAACGTCCGCCAACCGTCATCATGATGGTCGGTCTGCAAGGGGCCGGTAAAACGACGACGACGGGCAAGCTTGCCAACCTGCTTCGCAAAAAACATAACCGCAATCCGCTGCTTGTTGCGGCAGATATTTACCGTCCGGCTGCGATCAAACAGCTGGAAACGCTCGGGAAGCAGCTTGACATGCCGGTGTTTTCACTGGGAGATCAGGTGAGCCCTGTCGATATTGCCAAACAGGCGATCGAAAAGGCGAAAGAAGACCATCACGACTATGTGATCATCGATACGGCGGGTCGTCTGCATATTGATGAGCAGTTGATGGATGAGCTGGAAAAGGTAAAAGAAACAGCTCAGCCGGAAGAAATCTTTCTTGTCGTCGATTCGATGACAGGGCAAGACGCCGTAAATGTCGCCAAAAGCTTTAATGAACAGCTCGGCGTGACAGGCGTCATCCTGACAAAGCTTGACGGTGACACAAGAGGCGGTGCGGCTCTGTCCATCCGCGCGGTGACAAACACGCCGATCAAATTCGCCGGAATGGGCGAAAAGCTTGATGCGCTTGAACCGTTTCATCCTGAACGGATGGCTTCGCGGATTCTCGGCATGGGTGACGTGCTGACCCTGATCGAAAAAGCCCAGGCCAACGTAGATGAAGAAAAGGCGAAAGAGCTCGAGCAAAAAATGAAAAATATGAGCTTTACGCTTGATGACTTTTTAGAACAGCTCGGACAGGTCCGCAATATGGGACCGCTTGAAGATCTGATTCAAATGATGCCCGGCGCAGGCAAAATGAAAGGCTTGAAAAACGTCAAAGTGGACGAAAAACAGCTCATCCACGTTGAAGCGATCATCAAGTCGATGACCGGGAAAGAAAAAGCGCAGCCTGAGATCATCAACGCAAGCAGGCGCAAACGAATTGCCAAAGGAAGCGGCACATCCGTTCAGGAAGTCAACCGTCTTTTAAAGCAATTTGAAGAAATGAAAAAAATGATGAAACAAATGACAAACATGTCAAAAGGGAAGAAAAAAGGGTTTAAACTGCCCTTTATGTAAACCTGTTTTCAGATGATAAAAAAGGTTGTTAAGAAAAAACACTTTACAAACACTTTTATCATTGTTAATATACTATCTTGTTGAAATATTTTCGGAGGTGCTAGTAAAATGGCAGTAAAAATTCGTTTAAAACGTATGGGAGCTAAAAAATCTCCTTTCTATCGTATTGTTGTAGCAGATTCTCGTTCACCGCGTGACGGCCGTTTCATCGAAACAGTCGGAACGTACAACCCGGTAGCGAAACCGGCGGAAGTTAAAATCGATGAAGAGCTTGCACTGAAATGGCTTCAAACAGGAGCTAAACCGTCTGACACGGTTCGCAACCTTTTCTCTAAAGAAGGCATTATGGAAAAATTCCACAACGCTAAACAAAGCAAGTAATGAGTGATCTGCACTTGGAAGAGCTGATTGTATCATTGGTCAAGCCGCTTGTGGATCACCCGGATGAGATTCAGGTATTCAGAGACGAAAGTTCCGATCGGATCATGTTCCGCCTTTCCGTCAACAAAGAGGATACCGGCAAGATCATCGGAAAAAAAGGGCGGACTGCAAGAGCGATACGCTCCGTCGTATTTGCGGCCGGCGCACAGTCTTCTAAGAAAGTTCAACTTGAGATCGCAGACTAAGGGGAGAGGGTGAAAACCTCCCCCTTTTTTATCATGAGAGAAAATGAGAAACAAATGAACGATTCCAATTCTTCAAGCGGGAAGGAAAAATCACGGGACAGTAGGTGATGATGCCATGCAAATTATCCAACGTGTTACCGTCATGCAGGTTTTAACCGAAAACAGCAAGAAAAAACTGCTGACTGCTTTTGAAGAAAGAAAGGAAATGCTTGAGCGCGAATGCAACCAGCTTTATTTCCAGCTGAGAAAACACGAAAAGGAACATCACAACCCGGCAGCAGCTGAATCATTTAAAAAAGAAATTGAAAAACGCCAGGACAAAATCAAAATGATCGTTTTTCAAATCAATCAAATTCACACGCTCCCGTTGGGCAGTGAAGTAAAAGAGAAAGAAATCGATGCTCTGCTCGACATTGAAGTCGGTGACAATTGGCATGATATGACAGCAGGAAAAACAATCGTGATTAAAGACGGGATCGTCATTGAAATTCGTCCGAGGTGAAGACATGGAAAAACGATGGTTTAATGTAGGGAAAATTGTCAATACTCATGGAGTAAAAGGGGAAGTCCGCGTCATTTCCAGAACCGATTTTCCGGAGGAACGGTACAAGTCCGGAAACACGCTTTACCTGTTCATGGAGGGAAAAGAGGAACCCGTTCAGGCAACGGTGAGCGCACACAGGCTTCATAAACAATTTCATCTCTTGCAATTTAAAGAAGTCGAGACACTAACGGAAGCGGAAAAGCTCAAAAATGCCCTGATTAAAGTTCCCGAAGACCAATTAGGCCAATTGGCGAAAGACGAGTTCTACTTTCATGAAATCATCGGCTGTGACGTTTTTTCAGAAGACGGGGACGAAATCGGCAAGGTCAAAGAAATTTTAACGCCGGGCGCCAATGATGTCTGGGTGGTGGGCAGACCGGGGAAAAAAGACGTGCTCATCCCTTATATCGATGCCGTCGTCAAAGACATTAACGTGGAAGATAAAACGATCAAGATTCATATCATGGAAGGACTACTTGACGAATGAGAATTGATTTTTTAACGCTTTTTCCGGAAATGTTTGAAGGTGTCCTCGGCTCATCCATTCTGCAGAAGGCCCAGGACAAGAACGCCGTCCGTTTTCGCGTGGTCAACTTCCGGGCGTATTCCGACAATAAGCATCAGACAGTGGATGATTATCCGTACGGCGGGGGTGCGGGCATGGTATTGAAGCCGCAGCCTGTCTTTGATGCGGTTGAAAAACTGACCGCTGAAGCCGGGGGATCTCCAAGGATCATTCTTGTCTGCCCTCAAGGGGAGCGCTATACGCAAAGGAAAGCGGAAGAGCTCGCAAAAGAAGACCATATAATGTTTATTTGCGGCCATTATGAAGGATATGACGAACGGATCAGAGAACACCTTTCAACAGATGAGATTTCCATCGGAGACTTTGTGCTGACAGGCGGAGAGCTCCCGGCGATGATGATTGCCGACAGCGTTGTGAGACTGTTACCGGGTGTTCTCGGCAAGGAAGAATCACACCTAGAAGATTCCTTCAGCACCGGACTGCTCGAACATCCTCACTACACGCGGCCTGCGGATTATAAAGGCTTGAAGGTGCCGGAAGTGCTGACATCCGGAAACCATGCGAAGATCAACGAATGGAGACGGAAAGAGTCGCTCAAACGGACCTTCTTCAGGCGGCCCGACCTTCTGGAAAACTATCCTTTAACAGATGAAGAAAGAAAATGGATTTCTGAATGGGAAAACCGATAGATTCTATTGCACATGGCCTAAAGGTATGATATGATACTACTTGTGACTTGAACAGGTCTGCCTGTTCAAGTTTGAAAACGATGTTCCGCTGTGGCGGCTGTTCGCCCATGAGCATCTGTTGGAAGGAGTTGAAGACGATGCAAAAATTGATTGAAGATATCACAAAAGAACAATTGCGCACTGATTTGCCTGCGTTCCGTCCTGGTGATACTTTACGTGTACACGTTAAAGTTGTCGAGGGTAACCGCGAGCGTATTCAGGTTTTTGAAGGCGTTGTGATTAAGCGTCGTGGTGGCGGAATCAGCGAGACTTTCACAGTTCGTAAGATTTCTTACGGTGTCGGAGTTGAGCGTACATTCCCATTGCACACACCAAAAATCGCAAAGATCGAAGTTGTCCGTCATGGTAAAGTACGCCGTGCGAAACTTTATTACTTGCGTGAGCTTCGCGGAAAAGCGGCTCGTATTAAAGAAATCAGACGATAATGATAGCGAACGAAAAGAGCTTGTTAGCCATAACAAGCTCTTTTTTTGTAAAAGAAGAATAATTGCAGCAAACCATTAAAAGAATAGCAATAACAGAAAGAAGGTGTCCATCACATGGTAATCCAATGGTTTCCCGGGCATATGGCCAAAGCAAGGCGGGAAGTGACGGAAAAACTCAAGCTGATCGACATTGTGTACGAACTGGTCGATGCCAGAATTCCGATGTCTTCCAGAAATCCGATGATCGAAGACATATTGAAAAACAAGCCGAGAATCATGCTCCTCAACAAAGCGGATAAAGCGGACTCCTCCGTGACAAAGGCTTGGAAGCAGCACTTTGAAAAAGACGGAATTCCTTCCCTCGCCATCAACTCGGTCAACGGACAGGGACTCAATCAAATTCTTCCTGCATCAAAAGAGCTGCTGAAAGAAAAGTTTGATAAAATGAAGGCAAAAGGTGTAAAACCGCGCGCGATCAGAGCATTGATCGTCGGTATTCCAAACGTCGGCAAATCAACCTTAATCAATCGGCTCGCGAAAAAAAACATCGCCAAAACCGGCGACAGACCCGGGATCACAACGGCGCAGCAATGGGTGAAAGTCGGAAAAGAGCTTGAGCTTCTCGACACGCCGGGGATTTTATGGCCGAAGTTTGAGGACGAGCTTGTCGGGCTGAGGCTTGCGGCAACAGGCGCGATAAAAGATTCGATTATCAACTTGCAGGATGTCGCCGTCTACGGTTTGCGCTTTTTGGAAGAGAACTATCCCGAGCGCTTAAAAAAGCGTTATGACTTGGAGGAAATTCCCGAGGAGATCGCAGCGCTTTTTGATGAGATCGGAAAAAAACGCGGCTGTCTGATGGCGGGAGGCGCCATTGATTATGACAAAACGACAGAAGTGATCATTCGCGATATCCGCACGGAGAAGTTCGGCCCGCTTTCTTTTGAAAAGCCGGAAGACATGTAAAGGCGCGCTTTCCTCGGAAGCGGGTCTTTATTTTTGAAGCGGAAGCGCCGATAAGAAAACTAGGGGAGAAGAGATAGTGAAACCATTAACCGTAAAAGAAATAAAAGAACATCTTCAAACGGTGAAAGATGAAAAAGACCCTTTTATCGAGCAGTGTAAAAAGGATGAGCGGAAGAGCGTACAAACGCTTATTACCGCATGGCTGAAGAAAAATGAGAGGCTTTTGGCCATGCGGGAAGAGTGGCGGATGATGACGTCTTTTGAAAGATCGCTCAGAGAACGCGGCTTTCAATGGATCGCCGGAATCGACGAAGCCGGAAGAGGCCCGCTGGCGGGGCCGGTCGTCGCCGCCGCCGTCATCTTAAAAGAAGACTGTGAAATGCTGGGACTGACGGATTCGAAAAAGCTGTCAAAGCAAAAAAGAGAAGACTACTATTCATATATTATGGAAGAAGCGCTCGCTGTCGGCATCGGAATTGCGGATGCTGGAGAGATCGATGAGCTGAATATTTATGAGGCGTCTAAAGCGGCGATGGTCAAAGCGGTCGAGGCGCTTGCCGCCACCGCCACACCTGATTATCTTCTGATTGACGCCATGTCGCTTCCTATACATACAAAACAGTCATCGATCATCAAAGGAGATGCAAAGAGCGCATCGATCGCAGCGGGTGCATGCATCGCCAAAGTGACGAGAGACAGGCTGATGGATGAATATGCTGAAAAGTATCCGCTCTACGGGTTTGACAAGCATAAAGGCTACGGGACAAAGGAGCATCTCGCAGCCCTTGCCAAATACGGACCGTCACCGATTCACCGAAGATCGTTCGCCCCTGTTAAAGACTATCAATAAGTTCCCGGGGGGAGAAGGACTTTGATGATGCTGAATGATATACAAAACAGCCTGGCCAAACAATTGGAACAATCGGAATCTCTCCAGCGGATCAGCGGAACAGAGACGAACCAGAAAAGGCTGGTACTCGGCAAAGTGCTCCGCTTCATCAGCGAGCAGTTCGCCGAAATCCAAATCGGCGATGCGAAATGGCAGGGAAAACTTGAAGCGCCGCTTAAAGCGGGTGCACACTACTGGTTTTCATACGAAAAAAAATCGGGCGATCCGACCGGCCGTCTTCAGGTTGTAGAAGCGTTTGACAAAAATCCGAAGACGGTGCAGGATGCCGCCCTCAAGCTGTTAAACGGGCTCTCTTTGAAAAAAACAAAAGAAGCAGTATTTTTGATCTCGGCTCTGTTAAAAGAGCAGCAGCCGATTAAAGAAAACGATGTGAAGGCTGCCATCAAATGGCTTGAACATCTGCCGAAGTCAGACGCCCAAAAAGGAACCGATGCCGTCATGTTTGCGCTCAAGCGCGAGCTTCCCGTCCATCCGGGCGTCCTTGATTCGATTTTGGCCGTCAAAAGCCCCGTTCCGTTCAATCAGCAGATTGCCAAGACGCTGCAAATGATCAATAACGACCCTGCGTCATCGGCAAGTATGGAAAAGCTGAAACAGGCGCTTTTGCCGATTTTAAATGCCGAGACTGAAGTGCATGCCGAAAAGCTGATTCAGATGCTCAGCGGACAGGTCGAACAAGCCGGAAAAGAGCAGCAGACGCTTCAGCCACTCAGGAAGCAAGAATCGGCAGAGCTGGGGTTTTCCCAGCCGAAACCGGCAGCCGAAATCAAGATCCATCCGGGCGCCTCCGGATACGAAACGAAAGGAGCCCTGCCGAAAGCGCAGGTGATCGAACCGGAGGCTGCAAAAGAGCTGCTTGCAAAATTGGCCTCTTTAGCAGAACGAAACGGCACACTTCCGGTCAAAGAGGCGGCCAGCTGGATCAAATCGCTGGAAACGCGGGAGCCTGTGCCGGCTCAAGCCGGTTTGGAAGTTTTAACGAAAAAAGAAACAGAAGCGCTCAAGCAGATCGTCAGAGAATCAGCACCCCTCATGACAACGAAAGCAGATGCACTCGCCGTTCTGCTCAAGATGAAAACTCTTTTGGGTGTCAAAGACGAGCTGTCTTTTGTAAAAGCGATCGAAAACGGAGGCGCGCCAAAAGATCAAGGGCTGCATTCCCTTAAGCTTGTACTCAATGAAATCAGGCACTCGACAGACCTTCCGGCACCCGTCAAACAGGAGGCTGAGCAAATGTTTCACCGCTTAAACGGGCAGCTGATTTTACAGAACGAGCAGCCCGCTCAAAGCCAGCTTTTTCTTTCATATCCGCTGTTTTCAAAAAACGGTGTACAAGATTTAACGGTATTCTTGAAAGGGAAGAAGAAAGAAGATGGGAAAATCGACCCGTCCCAATGCCGTCTCATGTTTTACCTTCAATTGGAGGCGCTGGAGGAGACGATAGTCGATTGCTTTATTCAAAAAAACGTCATGACGCTTACGGTTGAGACCGGCTTTGATATCGGCCCTCTTGTCGAGCCGCTCGTTCCCTCATTAAAAGAAAACCTGAAAAACCTTGGCTACAGCCTGACAGGCGTCACCGCGAAAAAGCGGGAGGCGATCGAGATCGCTCCGTTTTTGGAAAGCCAGTTTGAACAAGCGGCAGAAAGCGCGGTGGATGTAAAAATATGAAGGAATCCGCTCCATTAAGAAAAGCCGTTGCCCTGCACTATGACGAAATGAAAGACAAAGCGCCGAAAGTGGTGGCCAAAGGCTCCGGCTATACAGCTGAAAAGATCATTGAAGAGGCGCAGAAAGCGGGAGTCCCGATACAGGAAGACCCGACTCTTGTCGAATTGATGCGCCATCTGGAGCTTGACGATCATATTCCAGAAGAGCTGTATGAGATCGTCGCCGAGATTTTTTCATTTATCTATACACTTGATGATAGGATGAAAAACAGAGAATGACCTTTTAAAAAAGGCATTCTCTTTATTAATTTTATATTTTTAATAAAATAAAAGTTTGAATGTTTAGAAGGATTTTACGATTTCTCATCGAAACCTAGACAATCGATCTATGATTATATAAAATGAAAGCGCAGTCTATTTTTATTTTTGCTACATAAGTTAGGAGGATGGGAAATGAATATCCATGAGTACCAAGGGAAAGAGGTCCTCAGAAAGTACGGAGTGGCTGTTCCGGAAGGTAAAGTGGCTTTTACAGCAGATGAAGCGGTCAAGGCGGCGGAAGCGCTGTCAAGCTCGGTTTTTGTCGTGAAAGCTCAAATTCACGCGGGCGGCCGAGGCAAAGCAGGCGGGGTAAAAATTGCAAAATCAAAAGACGAAGTGAAAGCCTATGCGGAAGAACTGCTGGGGAAAACGCTCGTCACACATCAGACGGGTCCTGAAGGCCGAGAAATTAAACGCTTACTTATTGAAGAAGGCTGCGATATTAAAAAGGAATACTATGTCGGTCTTGTCCTCGACAGAGCGACTTCCCGGATCGTGCTGATGGCTTCTGAAGAAGGCGGAACAGAGATTGAAGAAGTCGCCGCCAAGACGCCGGAAAAAATCGTCAAAGAAGTAATCGACCCGGCTGTCGGGCTGCAAAGCTATCAAGCGAGAAAAATCGCTTTCGCCATCAATATTCCAAAAGAACTGATCGGCCAAGCCGTTAAATTTATGATGGGCTTATACAATGCCTTTGTTGAAAAAGACTGTTCCATTGCTGAAATCAACCCGCTCGTCGTCACAGGGGACGGGAAAGTGATGGCGCTCGACGCCAAGCTGAACTTTGACAGCAATGCGTTATACAGACAGAAAGACATCCTGGAATTCAGAGATCTTGATGAAGAAGATCCTAAGGAAATTGAAGCATCCAAGTATGATTTAAGCTATATTTCACTCGATGGAAACATCGGCTGCATGGTAAACGGAGCGGGACTTGCGATGTCGACCATGGACATTATTAAACATTACGGAGGGGAACCGGCCAACTTCCTTGACGTTGGAGGCGGCGCAACAGCTGAAAAGGTAACGGAAGCGTTCAAGATCATTTTATCCGATCAAAACGTCAAAGGGATCTTTGTCAATATTTTCGGAGGCATCATGAAGTGTGACGTCATTGCCGAAGGTGTTGTTGAAGCGACGAAACAAGTCGGTCTGACACTGCCGCTTGTCGTTCGTTTGGAAGGAACAAATGTCGATCTCGGCAAAAAGATCCTCGATGATTCAGGGCTCAATATTACGTCTGCGGAATCAATGGCTGACGGCGCGCAGAAAATCGTATCCTTAGTGAAGTAAGAAAGGCAGGGGACCAAAATGAGCGTATTTATTAATAAAGACACAAAAGTCATTGTTCAGGGGATAACAGGTTCAACAGCTTTGTTTCATACAAAGCAGATGCTTGAATACGGCACGAAAATCGTCGGCGGCGTGACACCTGGAAAAGGAGGAACAGAGGTTGAAGGTGTTCCTGTGTTCAATACGGTGGAAGACGCGGTGAAAGCGACGGGAGCGAATGCATCTGTTATTTATGTGCCGGCAGCTTTTGCGGCAGATGCGATCATGGAGGCGACAGATGCAGAGCTTGATCTCGTCATCTGCATTACCGAGCATATTCCGGTGCTTGACATGGTAAAAGTAAAAAGATATATGGAAGGCAAGAAAACGCGTCTTGTCGGTCCGAACTGTCCTGGGGTCATCACGCCTGAGGAATGCAAAATCGGCATCATGCCGGGCTACATCCATAAAAAAGGTCATGTCGGTGTTGTGTCGCGGTCAGGAACCCTTACATATGAAGCGGTTCATCAGCTTTCTGAGGCTGGAGTCGGGCAATCGACGGCAGTCGGCATCGGCGGAGACCCTGTGAACGGAACGAACTTCATCGATGTGTTAAAAGCGTTTAATGAAGATCCTGAGACGCATGCCGTCATCATGATCGGCGAAATCGGCGGAACGGCTGAAGAGGAAGCGGCGGAATGGATCAAAGCGAATATGACCAAGCCTGTCGTCGGCTTCATCGGCGGAAAAACGGCGCCTCCAGGGAAACGTATGGGCCACGCCGGCGCCATCATTTCCGGAGGAAAAGGCACGGCTGAGGAAAAAATTAAAACGATGAACGCCTGCGGAATCGAAGTCGCAGAAACACCTTCAGTGATGGGGGAAACCCTTATCAAAGTTTTAAAAGAAAAAGGTCTTTATGAAGCATGTAAAACACATTGATCTTCATGACTTGAGGGAATAGGCCAAACGGTCTACCCCTCCTTTTTATCCTGATGATTTATGTTTTCGGAAAATCAATATATGGAGGACTCTTGAATGACTGTCAGCAGCGAACTTTTGATTTTGCTCCGCCTGCGCGGCGCGCTCTCTCCTTCACTGCTTTCCAAATGGTGGAGAACAGACCCCTCTTTATCTCTTTCAGACAAAAAAAACCATCCTTTAACACGGCTTTCAGGAAAAGCATTAGATTTATCTCCGATTCGAAAGCTTGTTGAACAAGAACTCCCGAATGTCAAACACCTCATCAAGTCCTATCAAGCAGCAGGAGTGGATATGCTTGCCATATCATCCCCTGAGTATCCGCCTTCTCTAAAGACGATCCATGATCCGCCCCCCGTCCTTTTTCTGAAAGGAAATCAACAGCTTCTTCGTGTCCATCGGCGAATCGGCATTGTCGGAACCCGCAGACCAACTTTATATGGGAAAAGAGCCGCAATTTATTATGTGAAGGAACTAAGTAAAAAAGGCTGGACGATCGTCAGCGGGCTTGCAAAAGGAATTGACGGACTATCTCACCATGAGAGCATCCGTTCAAACGGGGCGACCATCGGCGTCATTGCAGGCGGATTCAGCCATATCTACCCCCGTGAAAACCGTTTTCTTGCCGACCAGATGGCGGCAGACCATCTCCTGGTGTCTGAGCACCCTCCCGAGACAAGACCCCAAAAATGGCACTTTCCGATGCGAAATCGGCTGATCAGCGGATTGACTGAAGGCGTTATCATCGTTCAAGGAAAGGAAAGAAGCGGCTCGCTCATCACCGCCTATCAAGCGCTTGAAGAAGGGCGGGAAGTGTTTGCAGTGCCCGGTTCCATCTTTGATGCGAATTCGCTCGGACCCGCAAGGCTGATCCAGGAAGGGGCAAAACTGGCATTCGATATCGACGATATTTTGAGCGAACTTCCGCCTTCCAATGTTCAATAAGCGGTATCCGTTTGGAATTATCGTTTGACAAACTGTATTCGAATATTTAATAATAGTGAGGATTTCAAGTTTAAACGCTTTAATCGGCGTTCATTATATAAAAGATGAAATTCAGACACTTTTAATTAACTAATGACTATCTAAACGACGATTATGCTGAATACAATAAAAAGGCAAAATTGAAAAGAGAGAGAACACCTCTTGAGGGGGATTATGTGTATGTCCGAATACTTAGTCATCGTGGAATCGCCTGCCAAGGCGAAAACGATTGAGCGATACTTAGGAAAAAAGTATAAAGTCAAAGCATCGATGGGGCATGTCATAGACTTGCCGAAAAGCCAGATGGGCGTCGACATCGAGCAGAACTTTGAACCGAAATACATTACGATCCGCGGGAAAGGGCCGATATTGAAGGAATTAAAAACGGCCGCGAAAAAGGCGAAGAAAGTCTACCTTGCAGCCGACCCCGACAGGGAAGGAGAGGCGATTGCATGGCATTTGGCGCACAGCCTTGACCTGGACCTGAACTCGGACTGCCGCGTCGTGTTTAATGAAATCACAAAAGATGCAATCAAAGATTCATTTAAGCACCCGCGCATGATCAATATGGATCTGG
The DNA here is from genome assembly GCF_046464135.1 of Bacillus sp. z60-11. NCBI lineage: Bacteria > Bacillati > Bacillota > Bacilli > Caryophanales > Bacillaceae > Bacillus > Bacillus sp. z60-11. Next base: position 782,611 of record NZ_JBIYSN010000001.1, read on the forward strand.
TCGATGCCCAGCAGGCGAGAAGGGTGCTTGACCGTCTTGTCGGCTATAAAATCAGCCCGATTTTATGGAAGAAAGTCAAAAAAGGATTAAGCGCCGGCCGCGTACAATCTGTTGCGCTCCGTCTGATCATTGACCGCGAAAAAGAAATCAACGAATTCAAGCCGGAAGAATACTGGACGATTGAAGGCTCTTTCTTAAAGGGAAAAGAAACGTTTGAAGCCGCCTTTTTCGGTATAAATGGTGAAAAGCATCCGCTGAAAAGCGAAGAAGACGTCAAACAAATTCTTTCTCAGATCAAAGGCAATAAGTTCAACGTCAAAAAGGTTACGAAAAAAGAACGGAAACGGAACCCGGCTCTGCCGTTTACAACATCAACGCTTCAGCAGGAAGCGGCGCGAAAATTAAATTTCCGGGCAAAGAAAACGATGATGATCGCCCAGCAGCTCTATGAAGGGATCGATCTCGGAAAAGAAGGAACAGTCGGGTTAATCACCTATATGAGAACGGATTCAACGAGAATCTCAAACACGGCGCAAGAAGAAGCATCATCCTTTATCGGCGAACAGTACGGTAAAGAATTTTTAGGAAGCAAAAGAAAGCCTGCCAAAAAGAACGAAAACGCCCAGGATGCCCACGAAGCGATCAGACCGACATCTGTGATGAGAAGGCCCGCTGATCTGAAGGCTGTATTGGGAAGAGATCAGCTCCGCCTTTACAAGCTGATCTGGGAACGCTTTGTCGCGAGCCAAATGGCTCCGGCCACACTTGATACGATGAGCGTTGACCTCGAAAACAACGGGTTGACATTTCGCGCAAACGGAAGTAAAGTCAAGTTTTCAGGCTTTATGAAAGTTTATGTTGAAGGCAAAGACGACCAGCTGGAAGAGAAGAACAAAATGCTCCCTGATTTGCAGGAAGGAGATACTGTTCTTTCAAAGGATATTGAACCAGAGCAGCACTTCACACAGCCGCCTCCGCGGTATACGGAAGCAAGGCTTGTCAAAACGCTCGAAGAGCTGGGGATCGGGCGTCCGTCCACATATGCCCCGACGGTTGACACCATTCAAAAACGGGGATATGTCGCCCTTGACAACAAACGCTTTATCCCGACGGAACTCGGTGAAATCGTGATGAAATCAATGATGGAATTTTTCCCTGAAATCATTAACATCGAGTTTACGGCCAAAATGGAAAAAGAACTTGACGATGTCGAAGACGGGAACGTCGAATGGGTGCAAATTATTCATTCCTTTTACAAGGATTTTGAGAAACGGTTGAAAAAAGCGGAAGCCGAGATGGAGAAGATCGAAATCGAACCCGAATACGCCGGAGTCGATTGTGAAGAATGCGGCCATCCGATGGTGTATAAAATGGGCCGTTACGGAAAATTCATGGCTTGCTCCAATTTTCCGGACTGCAGAAACACTAAGCCGATCGTCAAAGAGATCGGTGTCAAATGTCCATCCTGCAAAACCGGCAACATTGTCGAACGCAAATCGAAAAAACGCCGCATTTTTTACGGATGTGATCGCTATCCTGAATGCGAATTCGTATCCTGGGATAAACCGCTGGAACGAAAATGTCCGAAGTGTGAGGACATGCTTGTTGAGAAAAAGCTGAAAAAAGGCGTTCAGGTGCAATGCGTGGGTTGCGATTATAAGGAAGAACAACAAAAGTAGCGGTGAGCAGGGCTTTGCTCACCTTCTTTGTTGTGTTAAAAGAACAATTCAATTCATAATATTAGGAGATGTAAATATGAACCAAACAGTGAATGTCATCGGTGCAGGACTTGCCGGAAGCGAAGCGGCATGGCAGCTTGCCAAACGCGGAATCAATGTCCGATTATACGAAATGAGGCCTGTTAAACAAACGCCGGCACACCACACGGATAAATTCGCAGAGCTTGTCTGCAGCAACTCGCTTCGCGCCAATTCTTTAACGAATGCTGTAGGTGTATTAAAGGAAGAAATGCGAATTCTTGATTCTGCGATTATCGCAGCCGCGGATGAATGCTCAGTACCGGCCGGCGGAGCGCTTGCTGTTGACAGGCATGAATTTGCCGCAAATGTAACCGAAAAAGTAAAAAACCATCCGAATGTCACAGTTGTCAATGAGGAAGTCAAGGAAATTCCGGAAGGACCGACAATCATCGCCACAGGTCCGCTCACTTCTGAATCGCTTTCTGAGCAGCTGCGGGAGCTGACAGGCGAAGACTATCTGTATTTTTATGACGCCGCTGCCCCGATTGTTGAAAAGGACAGCCTTGACATGGATAAAGTCTATTTGAAATCCCGCTATGACAAAGGGGAGGCAGCGTATTTGAACTGTCCGATGACAGAAGAAGAGTTTGACAGGTTTTATGACGCCCTTGTGTCTGCGGAAACCGTTCCATTGAAAGAATTTGAAAAAGAAATCTTTTTTGAAGGCTGCATGCCGATCGAAGTCATGGCCAAGCGCGGCAAAAAAACGATGCTGTTCGGCCCGATGAAACCGGTAGGACTGGAAGATCCGAAAACAGGAAAGCGCCCATATGCGGTCGTCCAGCTGAGACAGGATGATGCCGCAGGCACTCTTTACAATATCGTCGGTTTTCAAACCCATCTGAAATGGGGGGATCAAAAGGAAGTCCTTCGTCTCATACCTGGATTGGAGCAGGCTGAAATCGTCCGCTACGGCGTTATGCACAGAAATACATTCATCAACTCGCCGAGCCTTTTACATGCAACCTACCAGTTTAAAAAGCGGAACGATCTGTTTTTCGCCGGACAGATGACAGGGGTTGAAGGCTATGTTGAATCAGCGGCTTCAGGTCTTGCTGCAGGAATCAATGCGGCCCGCCTTGTTTTAGGAAAAGAACCGGTTACGCTCCCAAATGAGACGGCAATCGGCAGCATGGCCCACTACATCACGGAAACGAACAAGAAAAACTTTCAGCCGATGAATGCGAATTTCGGTCTTTTCAAGGAATTAGGGGTTAAAATTAAAAACAAGCAGGAGCGGAATGAACAGTACGCTTCGCGCGCATTGGAAACAATTCGAAATATTGCGAAAACGATATAGTTATTCATTGCCAGATCAACTTGTTATGTGATAACATTTAGAAGCCCTTTTTGAAGAGGTGTAGTGATGGCAAATGTTAAGAATTTTTTAACTTTATTCATTGAATATTTACAAATAGAAAAGAATTATTCAAAATATACAATTGTGGGTTACATTTCTTCTATTGAAGAGTTTGAGCGCTTTTTACAAGCTCAGGGAATAAAGGGCTTTGAGGACACGACTTATACCGACGTGAGGATTTTCTTGACGGAAGCCCATGAAAAGGGGCTCACTCGCAGAACGATCAGCAAAAAGATCTCGGCTCTGCGAAGCTTCTATAAATTTTTGTTAAGGGAAAAACTGGTAAAAGAAAACCCGTTTCAGCTTGTCAGTCTTCCGAAGCAGGATAAACGGATTCCGCAGTTTTTATATGAAAGAGAACTTGAAGAACTGTTCGGGATTTCTGATTTGAGCACTCCGCTGGGACAAAGAAATCAGGCGCTGCTGGAGCTTCTGTATGCGACAGGCATGCGGGTGAGCGAACTTTGCAGTCTGAAGGAATCCGAAGTCGATCTGTTTTTGGATACGGTGCTTGTTCACGGGAAGGGCAAAAAGCAGAGGTATGTTCCATTCGGGTCTTTTGCCCGGGAGTCTTTGGATCTGTATTTTCAAAATGGAAGACGAATCCTTCAATCAAAAGCAAAAGAGCCCGTTCCTTTTGTCTTTTTGAATCAAAGGGGCGGGCCTTTAACCCCGAGGGGGGTCCGTTATATTTTGGGAGAGCTGGTCAAGAAGACATCGGGTACATTACATATTCATCCGCACATGCTCCGCCATACGTTTGCGACCCATTTATTAAATGAGGGGGCGGATCTCAGAAGCGTACAGGAACTGCTCGGACATTCGAATCTTTCTTCAACCCAGGTGTATACGCATGTATCTAAAGATATGCTCAGAAAGACGTATATGTCCCATCACCCTCGGGCACATAAAGGGAAATAAAGGAGGTTCTTTTATGTCATCATTTCACGCAACAACGATATTTGCCGTCCGCCACAACGGAAAAAGCGCGATGGCGGGAGACGGCCAGGTCACATTCGGGCAGGCCGTTGTCATGAAGCATACGGCAAGGAAAGTCAGAAAGCTGTTTAACGGAAAAGTGATTGCCGGCTTTGCGGGCTCTGTTGCGGACGCTTTCACACTATTTGAAATGTTTGAAGCCAAGCTTGAGGAGTACAACGGCAATCTGCAGCGGGCGGCTGTCGAGCTGGCGAAAGAGTGGCGCAGCGATAAAATTCTCAGAAAGCTTGAAGCGATGCTGATCGTCATGAATGCCGACAGCCTTCTGCTCGTTTCCGGAACAGGGGAAGTGATAGAACCCGATGACGGGATCCTCGCGATCGGCTCTGGAGGGAATTACGCTCTTGCTGCGGGCAGAGCGCTGAAACGTCATGCCGGCGGGCGGCTTGAAGCGAAAGAAATCGCCAGAGCCGCCCTTGAAACTGCGGGCGAAATTTGCGTATACACGAATGATCAGATCATTGTAGAAGAACTCGAATAGAAAGGATTTGAGGCAAATGGAAAAAAAGCCGCTGACTCCGAGGCAGATTGTCGAACGTCTTGACCAGTACATCATCGGCCAGCTCGATGCGAAAAAAGCGGTTGCCGTCGCTTTGCGAAACCGCTATAGAAGAAGTCTTCTTGATGAAAAGCTGCGCGAAGAAATCGTTCCGAAAAACATCCTGATGATGGGTCCGACAGGTGTGGGAAAAACCGAAATTGCCCGGCGGATCGCCAAACTCGTCGGCGCTCCGTTTGTGAAAATTGAAGCGACGAAGTTTACGGAAGTCGGCTATGTAGGAAGAGATGTTGAATCAATGGTCAGAGACCTTGTGGAAACATCTGTCCGCCTTGTCAAAGAAGAAAAAATGAACGAAGTGAAAACCATCGCTGAAGAAAACGCGAATAAACGGCTTGTGCGCCTGCTCGTCCCGGGAAGAAAAAAACAGTCCGGCGCGAAAAACCCGTTTGAAATGCTGTTCGGCGGAAATCAGGAGCAGGAGCATGACGCGGAAAGCCAGGAAGAATCCGATATTGAACACAGCAGAAAGCGGATCGCTCATCAGCTCGCCCTCGGCGAACTTGAGGACCACTACGTCACCGTCGAGGTTGAGGAACAGCAGCCGTCGATGTTTGATATGCTTCAAGGCTCGGGTATGGAACAGATGGGAATGAACATGCAGGATGCGCTCAGCAGCCTGATGCCGAAAAAGAAAAAGCGCCGCAAGCTCACGGTCAGGGAAGCGAGAAAAGTGCTGACAAATGAAGAAGCGGCAAAGCTTATCGACATGGATGAAGCGGCGCAGGAAGCTGTGTTAAGAGCTGAGCAATCAGGGATCATCTTCATCGATGAAATCGATAAAATCGCCAAAAAAAGCGGAGCATCTTCTTCAGCGGATGTCTCCAGGGAAGGTGTGCAGCGAGATATCCTGCCGATTGTCGAAGGCTCGACAGTCATGACCAAATACGGAGCGGTCAAAACAGACCACATGCTGTTCATTGCAGCAGGTGCATTCCATATGGCGAAGCCGTCAGATTTAATCCCTGAGCTCCAGGGCCGTTTCCCGATCAGGGTCGAATTGAAAAAGCTGAGCATCGATGATTTTGTCAAAATTTTAATTGAACCGGATAATGCCCTTTTGAAACAATACAAAGCTTTATTGCAGACGGAAGGTATATCTCTTGAATTTTCTGACGATGCTATTCGTAAGATTGCAGAAGTGGCATATCATGTCAATCAAGACACAGATAATATCGGGGCAAGAAGGCTCCATACCATTTTGGAACGCCTTTTGGAAGAACTGTCATTCGAGGCGCCGGATGTGACGATGGAAAAAGTCGTCATCACACCTCAGTATGTCGAAGAAAAGCTCGGTTCGATCGCCAAGAACAAGGATTTAAGCCAGTTTATTTTATAAAACAATTAAATAAGAGTAATTTAGGAGGATCATTTATTATGGCTTTATTACAAAAAACGAGAAAGATTAATGCAATGCTGCAAAACGCGGCAGGGAAGCCGGTTAATTTCAAAGAAATGGCCGAAACGCTTCGCGATGTGATCGATTCAAACATTTTCGTTGTCAGCCGGAGAGGAAAACTGCTCGGCTTCTCCATTAATCAGCAAATTGAAAACGACCGAATGAAAAAAATGCTTGAGGAGCGCCAATTTCCTGAAGATTATACGAAAAGCCTATTCAACATTCCGGAAACATCATCCAACCTGGACATCAACAGTGAATACACGGCATTCCCTGTAGAAAACCGCGACCTTTTCCAAGCGGGTCTGACGACCATCGTTCCGATTATCGGCGGAGGCGAGAGATTGGGAACCTTAATTCTTTCCCGTCTTCAGGAAAAGTTTGAAGATGACGATCTCATTCTTGCCGAATACGGGGCAACGGTTGTCGGAATGGAGATTCTGAGAGAGAAAGCCGAAGAAATCGAAGAGGAAGCCCGCAGCAAGGCAGTCGTACAAATGGCCATCAGCTCATTATCATACAGTGAGCTTGAAGCGATCGAACATATTTTTGAAGAACTTGACGGCAACGAAGGCCTTCTTGTTGCAAGCAAAATTGCCGACCGCGTCGGCATCACGCGCTCGGTTATCGTAAACGCACTCCGCAAGCTGGAAAGCGCGGGTGTCATCGAGTCGAGGTCACTGGGGATGAAGGGCACATATATAAAAGTCCTAAACAACAAATTCCTGATGGAATTAGAAAAATTAAAATCGCATTAAGCACTGGGAAAGCCGCAGAACGACATGTTCTGCGGCTTTTTTTATTTCATGTTTTTAAGTATATCGCTGTAGTTTTTTGAAAGGGAAGAAATAAGTTAATGACAGTAATGAAGCAATTCGTTAGTGAAACAGAAAATATATTGGTATAACTTTAAAAAAGGTAAACCGACTGTAACATTACATAGTTCTTATAATCTAGGTCAAAATACCTATTCGTAAAATAGATATATATTACGATTTTTTTTTACTCCCAGATCATAGACTTTAAGCCTATTATTTCTTACAATAGGCTTATGGTTTTTACAATTCTCGACAAGATTTTATGACAGATGGAAAGAGATTGGAGGTATTTGGCGTTGGATTTATTTTCAGGAACAATACATAGACTAGAGGGAGCCTTGGAACGAGCGAACGTTAAGCAAAAAGTCATAACCAATAATCTCGCCAATGTAGATACACCGAACTACAAGGCGAAAAAAGTGTCATTTAAAAACGTGCTGAATGAAGAGTCTTCCCGTCTTGATTCCATAAAAACAGACTATAGGCACATTGACTTTAAAGGCAATGAGTCAAATTATTCAGTTGTGTCGAGCAAACAGACATCATATCAACAGAACGGAAACAACGTCGACATTGACCAGGAAATGAGTGAAATGGCGAAAAACCAGATTCAATACCAGGCAGTGGTTGAGCGGATAAGCGGAAAATTCAACTCGCTCAAAACCGTAATTACGGGGGGTAAATGATGGGGGTATTCAATAGCATCAACATCTCAGCTTCGGCTTTGACTGCACAAAGAGTCAGAATGGATACCGTTTCTTCCAACTTGGCGAACATGGATACAACAAGAGCAAAACAGGTTGACGGAGAATGGCAGCCATACAGAAGAAAGCTCGTATCAACGGCTCCGAAAGGCGAATCTTTTTCATCCGTTCTTCAATCATCGATGAATGCGTCAAGCAGAGTGGGCGAGGGAGTGAAAGTGACAAAGATCAGCGAAGACCAAACACCGTTTAAACTCGTTTATGATCCCACACATCCCGACGCGAACGAAGACGGTTATGTTCAGATGCCAAATGTCGATCCTCTGAAAGAAATGGTCGACTTAATGAGCAGCACAAGGTCATATGAGGCGAACGTAACAGCGATGAATGCAACAAAAGGAATGCTCATGAAAGCATTAGAAATCGGAAAGTAGGGTGAAAACACTGATGATCAATGGAGTTTCTCCGTTTCAGGTGCAGTCCGCACAGGCGGCAACAACAAACGAAATCAAAACACAGCCGGCCGGTTCCGGTGATCAAGTCAGCTTTTCAAAGGTGCTGAAAGATTCTATCAATGCTTTGAACCAGTCTCAAAACGAATCTGATAAACTGACAAACGCGCTGGCGCTCGGCCAGGATGTCAATCTTGACGAAGTCATGGTCGCAGCTCAGAAGGCAAATGTTACACTAACCGCAGCGACAGAGTTCCGCAACAAAGCGGTCGAAGCTTATCAGGAAATCATGAGAATGCAAGTGTAAGGAAAGGAGTCTGAAAGCGAAGAGAATTAGTGTAACTACCGGGGGAGTAAGATGAATCGTACTTTATTGCAAATCAAAACGAAAATAACTGATTTTTGGAAAAATCGATCGAAGTGGCAGAAAATACTGATGATCAGCGTTTTTGCTGCAGCAGTCATTCTTTCTATCGTCATAGGTATTTTGGCCTCAACAAATAAGATGGTTCCGCTCTATAAGGATCTGTCAGCCGAAGAAGCGGGTCAAATTAAACAGGTCCTTGATGAAAAAGGAATACCTTCAGAAGTCGCATCCGACGGTTCCATCATCAAAGTTCCGGAAGAAAATGTCGATTCGCTGAAAGTGGATCTGGCCGCAGAAGGCCTTCCGAAAAGCGGAAGCATCGATTATTCGTTCTTTGGTGAAAATGCCGGCTTTGGGATGACAGACAACGAGTTTGATGTTTTGAAAGTGAAAGCGACCCAAACCGAGCTGACAAATCTCATCAAAGGCATCGACGGCATTAAAGATGCAAAAGTCATGATCAACCTTCCGAAGGATTCCGTTTTTGTCGGAGAAGAAAAGCCGGAAGCTTCTGCTTCAATCGTCCTTCAAGTCAAACCGGGCCATACGCTTGACCAAAGTGAAATCAACGGCCTGTATCACCTCGTATCGAAAAGTGTGCCAAATCTTGATCAGAAAAATATCGTGATTATGGATCAAAATTCGAACTACTATGATCAAAACAGCGAGGGCATCGGCAATTCGTCCGGAAATTCCTACGCTTCACAGCGCGAGGTCAAAGCGCAGATCGAAAAAGATCTTCAAAGACAGGTTCAAAGCCTGTTGGGCACGATGATGGGGCAGGATAAAGTCGCGGTATCCGTCACGACGGACATCGACTTTACGCAGGAAAAACGAACAGAAGACCTGGTTGAACCCGTCGACAAAGAAAATATGGAAGGCATCGTCGTAAGCTCGGAAAAAATCAGCGAAACGTACTCCGGAAACGGGGCACAGGCAGGCGGAGTCAACGGCACCGGTGACGAAGACGTCACAAATTACGCCGAAACGGAAGACGGCAATAATAACGGAGATTATGAAAAAAGCGAAGACCGTCTCAATTATGAAGTCAACCGGATTCATAAAGAAATCGCAGAAAGCCCGTATAAAGTCAGGGATTTAGGGATTCAAGTGTTAGTCGAACCGCCAAATGCGAAAAACCCGGCTTCTTTGACACAAGAGAGACAGGACGATATTAAAAACATTCTGTCTACGATCGTCCGGACATCGCTTGACAAGTCGGAGAATGAACAGCTCACAGACGAAGATCTGCAAAGCAAAATCGTCGTTTCTGTTTCATCGTTTGACGGCAAACAGACAATGGACACGGAAGAGGCGACAGGCGGCATACCGCTTTGGGCTTATATTGCAGGCGGAGCCGGTCTGGTTGCGGCGATCGGCCTTATCATCTGGCTCATCAGACGGCGCAAAAATGCTGATGAAGAGTATGAGGAAGAATGGTATGAAACGCCTCAGGAACCGATCAGAGTGGCAGATGTAAACAATGAGAAAGAGACGGAAGAAAGCGTCAGACGTAAACAGCTTGAAAAAATGGCGAAAGACAAGCCTGAAGAATTCGCCAAATTACTGCGCAGTTGGCTGACTGAGGATTAGGAGGAGTATTGAAATGGCAAAAATGAAACAAGACAGGCTAACAGGCAAACAAAAAGCGGCCATTCTCATGATATCCTTAGGACTTGATGTGTCAGCTTCGGTATACAAGCATTTAACAGATGAAGAGATTGAAAGACTGACGCTTGAAATCTCAAATGTCAGATCTGTATCTCCTGAGAAAAAAGATGAAATCATCCAAGAATTTCATGAAACGGCTATTGCTCAGGAATATATTTCCCAAGGCGGTATTCACTACGCTAAGCAGGTGCTCGATAAAGCGCTTGGCGAAGACAAAGCGGCCAGCATCATCAACCGGCTGACATCGTCGCTTCAAGTCAGGCCGTTTGATTTTGCCAGAAAAGCCGATCCCGAGCAAATTCTGAATTTTATCCAGCATGAGCATCCGCAAACGATCGCGCTGATCCTATCCTACCTGGACCCTGTACAATCCGGACAGATTTTATCAGAACTGAACCAGGATGTGCAGGCGGAGGTGGCGAGGCGGATTGCTGTGATGGACCGGACTTCGCCGGAAATCATCAATGAAGTCGAACAAATTTTAGAACAGAAGCTCTCATCCACCTTCACTCAAGATTACACACAGACCGGCGGCATAGAAGCCGTGGTTGAAGTGTTGAACGGTGTTGACAGGGGAACGGAGAAAACGATTCTCGACGCCCTCGAGATTCAGGATCCGGAACTGGCGGATGAAATCAAGAAACGGATGTTTGTCTTTGAAGATATTGTTACGCTTGATAACCGTGCGATTCAGAGGGTTATCCGCGATGTTGAAAACGACGATCTGCTCCTGTCCCTGAAAGTGGCCAGCGAAGAGGTCAAAGACATTGTCTTCAGCAACATGTCACAGCGTATGGCTGAGACATTTAAGGAGGAAATGGAATTCATGGGACCTGTTCGTCTCCGTGATGTTGAAGAAGCACAGTCCAGAATCGTAAGCGTCATCCGCAGACTTGAAGAAGCGGGTGAGATCGTCATCGCCAGGGGCGGAGGAGATGATATCATTGTCTAAAATTATTAAACAACGATTATCATCGGTCCCGGAACAGAAAAGGCGGACGATTACGTTAAAGGAAGTCAAACGCCCTGTAAACGAGGCTGACCTTGCCGCCGCCGAACCCGATCCGGAACTCCTTCTTCATCATGCCCGGCAGGAAGCAAGCAAAATATATGAAAAGGCGAACGCCGAACATGAACAAATCCGCAGGCAGATTGAAGAGGAAAGAGCCGGCTGGGAGGCAGAGCGGGAAGCCTTGATTGAACAAGCGAAAAAAGAAGGCTTTGAGGCGGGGCTCGAAATGGGAAAACAAGAGGCGCAAAAAGCTTATGAATCCTATTTGGAAGAAGCCAATGCCATCGTCAGGGCAGCAAGGCGGGACTACGAAGAAAAAATTGAGCAATCTGCAGAAGAAATCGTCACGCTTGCCGTTTCTCTGGCCAAAAAAGTATGGAATCAAAAGCCCGATGACAAGGAAGCTTTCACCGACCTTGTCAAACAGGTGCTGTCCGAAATGAAAGAGTTTGATGACATTTCGATTTATGTCGACCCGGACTATTACACAGAAGTTCAAAGCCATAAAAACGAACTCGATGCGCTTCTTCAATACGGTTCCCATCTTGCGATTTATGCCGATGATAAAGCGGCAAAAGGGACCTGCTACGTAGAAACGGCCTTCGGAAGAGTCGATGCAAGCATCGATACGCAATTGGAGCAGCTGAAACAGAAACTGAACACGCTGCTTGAAACGGCGGGTGAAAGCCGGTGAAGCTCATGCCTTTGCTTGAAGCAATCGAAACGGCCGATTCATACAAACGCTACGGAAAAGTCAAACAGGCCGTCGGCTTAATGATCGAATCAAAGGGGCCGGAATGCTCGATCGGCGACGTCTGCAAGATCTATACAAAAGGAGACGGACCGAAAGCCATAAAAGCTGAAGTTGTCGGGTTCAAGGATCAAAACATACTTCTCATGCCATATCTTGAAGCATCAAACATCGCTCCCGGCAGCATTGTCGAAGCGACCGGCGAATCATTAAAGGTCAAGGTCGGCTCCGGGCTGATCGGCCAGGTTGTCGATGCATTCGGCACCCCGCTCGACGGAAGCGCCTTGCCGAAAGGTCTGGCACCTGTTTCAACAGACCAGGCTCCGCCAAATCCGATGAAACGGCCGCCGATCAGAGAAAAAATGGCGGTTGGCGTCAGATCGATTGACAGTCTTTTGACCGTCGGCAAGGGACAGCGCGTCGGCATCTTCGCAGGAAGCGGCGTCGGAAAAAGCACCCTGATGGGAATGATTGCAAGGCAGACGGCTGCGGACCTGAATGTGATCGCCCTTGTAGGAGAGCGGGGCCGGGAAGTCAGGGAGTTTATTGAAAAAGACCTTGGAGAAGAAGGATTGAAGCGTTCGATCGTCGTTGTGGCGACTTCTGACCAGCCCGCACTCATGAGGCTGAAAGCGGCATATACCGCAACGGCAATCGCCGAGTATTTCCGCGACAAAGGGCAAAACGTCATGTTTATGATGGATTCGGTGACAAGGGTCGCCATGGCTCAGAGAGAGATCGGCTTAGCCACGGGCGAACCGCCGACGACGAAAGGTTATACGCCTTCGGTGTTCGCTATTTTACCTAAGCTCTTAGAGAGAACAGGGACGACCGAAAAGGGATCGATCACGGCTTTTTATACAGTTCTTGTCGATGGTGACGACATGAACGAACCGATCGCCGACACCGTCAGAGGGATTTTGGACGGCCATATCGTCCTTGACCGGAATCTGGCGAATAAAGGCCAGTTTCCTGCAGTGAATATTTTAAAAAGCATCAGCAGGGTCATGGCCAACATCGCTGAAAAGGATCACATCAGAGCGGCGAACCGATTCAGGGAGCTGCTGTCAACCTATCAAAATTCGGAGGATCTCATCAACATAGGCGCCTATAAAAAAGGATCTTCCCGCGATATTGATGAAGCCATACAGTTTTATCCAAAGCTGATCAGCTTTCTGAAGCAGGAAGTCGATGAAGCGGCATCCCAGGAAGACAGCATCTCCTTATTAAAGAGTCTTTTAGGAAGTGAGGATTAGGAATGGCTTATTCATTTAAATTTCAAAAGCTGTTGGAGCTTAAAGAAAATGAAAAAGACCAATCATTCGCTGAATATCAACATTCTGTCTCCGAATTTGAAAAGGTAGCGGAAAAGCTCTATGAAAGCATGAACCAAAAGGAAACGCTTGAGAAAAACAAAGAAATCAAGCTGCAGACAGGGATGAGCGTTCAGGAAATGAGACATTATCAGCAGTTTGTCACAAATCTAGAAACGACCATTTACCATTATCAAAAGCTTGTGATGATGAAGCGAAACGAAATGTATGAGAAGCAAAACGATTTGACGGAAAAAAACATTGAACTTAAAAAATTTGAAAAAATGAAAGAAAAACAGTTTGAAATGTATGCAATACAAAACAAAGCAAATGAATTGAAAGAAATGGACGACATCTCCATTGCCCAATTCATGAGTCAAGGAAACCAGGGGTAAAAAGCGATGGCCGAAGAAAAAAAAGCCGGTAAATTTCAGACGTTTTTGTTTGTCGTCGTCATTCCGCTCATCTTTTTAGTCGTTGTAGGGTTCGTCGGGATGTGGCTCTTGGGAGTGAACGTCCAGGATGTGGCCTCCAAAATTCCGGTCGTAAAAGAGCTTGTTAAAAGCGACGATGGGAATAAGGAGAAAGACAGCGCGGCAAAGCAGAAGGAAAATAAAGAGGAAAAGCTCCAAAAGACGATTGATGAACAAAAAAGCGAAATTCAAACATTGACAAGCGACTTGAAAACGAGCGATGAAGAGATCAAACGGCTCAAACAAAAGATCAGCTCGCTGGAAAAAACGGAGAAAGACGCAGCCGAAGATGATAAAAACAGCGCTGATGACCAAAAGGACAGCAAGGTCGTCAAAATCTATCAGAGCATGCCGAGCAATAAAGCTGCAAAGATATTAACCGAATTAAAAGAGCAGGAAGCCATAAAGATTTTAGACGCATTAAACAAAAAGCAAGTGACGGAAATTCTCTCAAAAATGGCTCCTGATAAAGCGGCTCTCTTCACCGAGAAGCTTGCGGAAAATGAAGAAAAAAATGAAGGGGGGGAATAGATTGAAGCTTCTTGATATGCTCTCTTTTAATGCCGCGCCGAAGGCGGATGCCGCATCTGCACAATCAGCAAGGCAGCCATTGGCAGGAACCATCTTTCAAAATGTGTTGCAGAAAGAAAACGGGAGCCTTTCCGCAAGTGAAAATGGAGGAGAAACGTCTTCAGGTAGTCAATTGGAACAGCTGTTACAGGAGCTTGAAAACTGGCTTTCACAAAAGACAGATGGCGCTCTGGACGAAGAATCGCTCAGTTCCCTTCCTCCGCACGGCGGCGTGACCGCTTCCGAAGAGGAGCTGGCAGCTGTCGAACAGCTTTTACATAAAATAAAGACACTGCTTGAGAACACCGGTGAAACAGACGAGGCCGAAGCGGCATTACCCGGCGAGGAAAAACCTGAAACAATAGAGCTTAAGTTGCCTGACAGCCATGTGCTGCACCAAGTTCAGCATCTGCTTACTCAGATCATCCAGGACAACCAGCCGTCGCAAAAAGCAGCACTTGTGGCCGACATCGTTGAAAAGGCGCCGGAGTTTCTTGCCATCCTGCAGTCAAAACCGGGTTCGGAAGAGCTCGTCGGCAAGCTCAAACGCCAGTTTTTCACAACAGATCCGGCTCAGTCAAAGGTCCTGTCCATGTCAAGCGCTGAACTGAAAGGTCTGAAAAGCATTATGGAGCAGATGATGTCCGCAAACTCTGAAACGGGGCAAAAAGATTGGAAGCTGGCCGAAAGTGAGCTGAAAGCGATGCTGATGGGCAAAAAAACCGACGCTCCGCAAGCGGATCAGCGGTTGTCGTTCATGGTTAAAGCGAAAGACGTCCAAGCGGATGAAAAAGCGGTTATCCGCGATCAGCCGGTCCATTCAAACGGACTACTCAGCAGCCAGCACCGGACAAGCCAGACCTTGCTTCAGGGGCTGCAAATGACACAGACTGCTGATGAAGCATCTCAATCTCAGCCGAAAAGTGTTTCAGAGCAAATTTTAAGCTCGTGGAAACAAATGAAGTTTACCCCGTTCGGGAGATCGACCGGCAGTTTTACGATCCGTCTGAATCCTGAAAATCTTGGTTTTATCACGATTAAACTGGTCAAACAGCACGGGATGTTTTCCAGCAAAATCATCGCCTCAACCGATTCAGCGAAAGAGCTTTTGGAACACAATCTCTCGCATCTCAAACAGGCGCTGCCAAACATGTCGGTGCACATCGACCGCTTTGCCGTGGCACACCAAAGCGCGGATCAGACCTTCGGACAGCCGGCTGATGATCAAAAAGGTCAGCAGCAGCAGAAGCAAGATCAGCAGAAAAGCCAAGATAACGAAGATTTCAGAGAGTTTTTGGATGAGTTAATCGAAACCCCGAGCCAGGATAACGAGGAGGAGATCTAATGTCTGAAACAGCGGTTGATGCTAGAACTCAGGTCAGCAGTACAATTGCAAATTCGACGTCGTCCAGTTCCAAAAAAACGACGGAATCATCAATCGGAACCAGTTTGGACAAGGATGCTTTTTTACAGCTTTTGGTCACGCAATTGCAAAATCAAGACCCGACAAATCCGATGGATGACCGCGAATTTATCTCGCAGATGGCGACTTTTTCAAGCCTTGAGCAGCTGACAAATTTAAACTCAACGATGTCAACGTTCGTCGGGCTTCAAGATCCGATGTCCATGTATGTCGGCTGGATTGGCAAAGAAGTCACATTTGAAGGTGACAGCCACGAGGAAAAAACAGCGCTTGTTCAATCTGTCAAAAGTTCTGACGGGCAATACGTGCTCGTGCTTGACGACGGAACCGAAGTCAGCCCATGGAATGTGACAGCGGTAGGAAGTTCTGACAAATAAAAACAAAGTATACAGGGAGGAATAATCATGTTACGTTCACTATACTCAGGAATCAGCGGGATGAAAAACTTTCAAACAAAGCTTGATGTCATCGCCAACAACATCTCTAACATCAATACTTATGGGTATAAGAAAAGCAGGGTTACATTTAAAGATATTGTCAGTCAGGAGCTTTCAGGAGCGACTGCTTCGACTGCGAACAGAGGCTCTGTGAACGGCCAGCAAATCGGGCTCGGTTCCACGATCGGATCGATTGATGTCATTCATACAAATGCCGCACCTGCAACAACAGGCCGCAAACTTGACTTGGCGATTACCAAGGACGGCTACTTCCGCGTCGGAACAGGGGATGAGACGTACTATACAAGATACGGCAACTTCACATTGACTGATCAAGGCGATTTGACGACTGCAGATGGATTGTTCGTATTGACAGCAGACGATCAGAAAATCAATATCCCGCCTGATGAGGCTAAATCATTCAGCATCGGAACCGACGGAACGGTGACTTATGTCGATCAGAATAACAACAACGTGACAGCCGGACAGATTTCTTTGGCGACGTTCAGCAATGCGTCAGGGTTGACTAAAGCGGGCGACAACTTATACCGCGAAAGCTTGAGCTCCGGAGCTCCGCAAATCGTTGCGCCGGGGGAAGGCACATCAGGCGAACTGCAAACAAGTGCGCTTGAAATGTCAAACGTTGACCTTTCAGAAGAATTTTCCGAAATGATTATTTCACAGCGCGGTTTTCAATCCAATGCGAAAATCATTACAACCTCTGATGAAATTCTTCAGGAACTTGTGAATCTGAAGCGATAAGGAGGGAGAGGGCGCCTCTCTGACGGCGCCTTTCAATAAACCATGATCAAAGTGACGCGATTAAACGGACAGCCCTTTATTCTGAATGCGATTTTTATTGAACAAATTGAATGTTTTCCGGATACGACCATCACCTTGTCAAACGGAAAAAAATTTGTTGTCAAAGAAGACGAAGATACCGTTGTAGAAAACATTGTCTCTTTCTATCAAAAAATCCAAATACTTTCTTGTGACCAAAGAATTGAGGAATCTGAATGAATAAAAAACTTCTAGGAATCATGCTGATTATTATTTTGACCATCACTGTGCTGGGAGCCGTTGCTTTCTTTGTCATCAAAGGAAACGCAAGCGGAAAGGATGAAAAGCAGGAACCATCGATCGATGAAGTGGTGGAATCTTCAGTGGAAATCGATGAAATCACCACGAACTTAAAATCTGACAATGTTGTCCGCCTGTCCATCAAGCTTGAAGCCGATTCCAAAAAGGCAAAGGAAGAGCTTGAAAAACGGGATTTCCAAATCAAAGATACGGTGATCTCCCTTTTGGCGAATACAAATGCGGATGACCTTGAAGGAACAAAAGGAAAAGAGCATTTTAAAGAAAAGCTCAAACAAAAAATGAACTCGGAATATATGAAAGAGGGCAAAGTGAAAGAAGTATACATTACCTCCTTTAATCTGCAGTAGGAAAGAGATTTGACAGAACCATGGAGGTGAAAATCAGATGGCAGGAGAAGTGCTCTCCCAAAATGAAATCGATGCATTGCTGTCAGCGATATCGACCGGAGAAATGGATGCCGATGAGCTGAAGAAAGAAGAGGCCGCCAAAAAAGTCAAAGTATATGATTTTAAACGGGCCCTCCGCTTTTCGAAGGATCAGATCCGCAGTCTGACGAGGATTCATGATAACTTTGCAAGGCTTTTAACGACCTACTTTTCGGCGCAGCTGAGAACCTATATCCAGATTTCCGTCAGCTCGGTTGATCAGGTCCCTTACGAGGAGTTCATCAGATCGATTCCAAACATGACGATCCTCAATCTTTTTGAGGTTCATCCTCTTGAAGGAAGGATCATGATGGAGATCAACCCGACCATCGCCTATGCGATGATGGACCGGGTGATGGGCGGGATCGGAACGAGTCATAACAAAATCGACAACATGACGGAAATCGAGACGAAGATCATGTCCAATTTGTTTGAAAGCTGCCTCACGAATTATAAAGATGCGTGGGAGTCGATTGCGGAAATTGAGCCGGAAATGTCCGATTTTGAAGTGAATCCGCAGTTTGTGCAAATGGTCTCGCCTAATGAGACGGTCGTTGTCATTTCGCTGAATACACAAATTGGAGATATTAGCGGGGTCATCAACCTGTGTATCCCGCATGTCGTTCTTGAACCGATCATTCCGAAGCTTTCCGTCCATTATTGGATGCAATCAGACAGAATTGAACCAAAGCCGGAGGAAACAAAGTCGATTGAAAAGCGGATCATGACGGCCCGGATCCCAATTGTCGCAGAACTCGGATCATCGGAACTAACCATTGAAGAGTTTTTGAGTTTAGAAATTGGAGATTGTATCACTTTGGACAAATCAGTAGCAGAACCTCTTACTGTTTTGGTCGGAGATAAACCGAAATTTCTAGGACAAGCCGGCCGAATGAATCGAAAAACTGCGATTCAAATTCTAGATCACGACATAAGAGGTGAAGAATATGGAGAATAACAATAAGTTATCACAGGATGAAATTGATGCGCTGCTTAAAGGCGGCGATGACAATAATGGGGAGCAGCCGGAATCAGGATTGTCCCTGATGGAACAAGATACGATCGGGGAAATCGGAAATATTTCCTTTGGGAGCTCTGCAACAGCTTTGTCCACTTTGTTGAACCAAAAAGTCGAAATCACGACACCGACCGTATCGGTGATCGAAAAAAGCCATTTGAACGATGAGTTTCCGCACCCCTATGTATCGATCGGTGTGAGCTATACGGAAGGCTTTTCAGGCAACAATCTTCTCGTCATCAAACAGGAAGACGCAGCCGTCATCGCCGACTTGATGATGGGCGGAGACGGGGCGAATGCTGATCCGTCTCTTGGCGAGATTCATTTAAGCGCCGTCCAGGAAGCGATGAACCAAATGATGGGCTCAGCGGCGACTTCGATGTCAACCGTGTTCAGCAAGAAGATTGATATTTCGCCGCCTGAGGTTGATCTTCTTGATGTAAAGGAAGGGGAAGGAACAGACCATATTCCTAAAGAGGATCCGCTTGTCAAAGTATCCTTCAGATTGAAAGTCGGAGATCTGATTGACTCGCACATTATGCAGCTTTATCCGCTCACCTTTGCAAAAGATCTGATTGACGAATTGACGAATCAGGAAAGCGGTGAGCAGCCTGTAGAGGAACAGGTAGTGCCGGAGCAGGCACCGCCTGTACAGGATTCAGCCGCGCCTCAGCCTTCGCCGGCTCCGAAAAAAGAACCCGCTCCTAAACGGCAGGGTACGGCGAAAGTATCCGAACCTGTTCAGGTCACACCGGCTGAGTTTGCTTCATTTGATTCCCAGCCTGAAGCACAGCCGCACCTCAACAACCTTGACATGCTCATGGACATTCCTTTATCCGTGACGGTCGAGCTTGGCAGAACAAGCCGCAGCGTCAAAGAGGTGCTGGAGCTGTCAACCGGCAGCATCATTGAGCTTGACAAGCTGGCCGGAGAACCGGTTGACATCCTCGTCAACCAGCGTGTTGTCGCCAAAGGGGAAGTCGTTGTCATCGATGAGAACTTCGGTGTCAGGGTGACAGACATTTTAAGTCAGGCGGAACGAATCAATAAATTAAGATAACAACAGATTGAATGAAGGAGAGATTAAGATGGCTTACAAGATTTTAGTAGTTGATGATGCAGCATTTATGAGAATGATGATTAAAGATATTTTGGTGAAAAACGGGTTTGAAGTGGTCGCCGAAGCTCAAGACGGAGCGCAGGCCGTAGAAAAATATAAAGAGCATACGCCGGATTTGGTGACAATGGATATCACCATGCCGGAAAAAGACGGAATCACCGCTCTGAAAGAAATCAAGGAAATCGATCCTCAGGCAAAAATCATCATGTGTTCTGCAATGGGTCAGCAATCAATGGTTATCGACGCCATCCAGGCGGGGGCGAAAGACTTTATCGTCAAACCGTTCCAGGCTGACCGCGTGATGGAAGCGATCAATAAAACGCTGAGCTAAAGGGTGTACAACTTGTTGAAGAAATCTTTTATTATCACAGCCGGCATTTGCCTTCTGCTTTGTTTCGCAATGCCTCATCCTTTCGCTTTTGCCGAGGAGTCCGGCGATCAGACGGTTGATCAGCTGTTTAAGAAAGATGCAGGCGAACTCAAGGAAAAAGACAAAACAGAGCAAAAAAGCAGCGATTCCAAGAAGGAAGAGGCGGAGAGCAATCCCCCGTCTCCTTCCGTTTCCATATTTGATTTTGTCAAAATGATCGGCGCCCTGCTGTTCGTGATTTTTCTGATTTACGCTCTGGTTAGGTTTGTGAACAAACGAAACCGCCTGTTAAAACCTTTTCAGCATGTCGAAAACATCGGCGGCACTTCACTCGGGCAAAACAAATCCGTACAGCTCGTAAAAGTAGGAAACAGGGTGCTTGTCGTCGGCGTCGGGGAAAATATTCAGCTTTTAAAAGAGATCGATGATGAAAAGGAATGCGAAGACATCCTCAAACAGCACGAGGCTGCGATGAACAGTAAGATTGAATGGCAGAAATGGGTGGAGCAAGTCAAAGTTCCGGGCGTGCAAAAAAAAGGTGTCAAAGCTTCTTTTTCTGAATCATTAAAAGCGCAGCTTGCGGAATTGAAACAAAATCATGCAAAAGGCAGAAAGAAAGGCCAAAATCAACATGAATGAGTTTATTGATCTATTTAATTCAAGCGATGCGGCAAATGTCAGCACAAGCGTCAAGCTCTTGCTGCTTTTAACAGTATTTTCGATCGCTCCGGGCATCTTGATTCTGATGACGTGTTTTACAAGGATTGTCATCGTGCTTTCCTTTGTGCGGACATCGCTGGCGACGCAGTCGATGCCGCCAAACCAGGTGCTGATCGGACTTGCGTTATTTTTAACGTTTTTCATTATGGGGCCGACGTTTTCAGAAATAAACAAAGAAGCGCTGACCCCTTTAATGGACAACAAAATTACGTTGGATGAAGCGTACACGAAAGCTGAAGCTCCGATTAAACAATTTATGAGCAAGCATACGAGGCAGAAGGATTTGGCTTTGTTTATGAATTATGCCAATAAGAAAACGCCTGAAAAGGTTGAAGATATTCCGCTTTCAACGTTGGTTCCCGCGTTTGTCATCTCAGAATTGAAGACCGCGTTTCAAATGGGATTTATGATTTTTATTCCGTTTCTGGTAATCGATATGGTCGTGGCCAGTGTTTTGATGTCAATGGGGATGATGATGCTTCCGCCAGTCATGATTTCGCTGCCGTTTAAGATATTGCTTTTTGTCCTTGTGGACGGCTGGTATTTAATCGTTAAATCATTGCTGCAAAGCTTTTAGAGTAGGTGCTAAACATGAATTCAGAATTTGTTATATCGATAGCTGAAAAAGCGGTATACGTGACATTGCTCATCAGCGGGCCGCTGCTTGTGCTCGCTCTGGCGGTAGGGCTGATCGTCAGTATTTTTCAGGCAACGACTCAAATACAGGAACAGACTCTTGCATTTATACCGAAAATTGTCGCCGTCTTGGTGGGGCTCGTCATTTTTGGACCGTGGATGCTGTCGACGATTTTGTCTTTTGCGACCGAGCTGTTCTCCAATTTAAATCGTTTTGCAGGGTAGTTTTCAGATGATGTCAATTATTGAATCATTTCCAGCCTTTTTACTTGTGTTTGTCAGAGTGTCTGCCTTTTATGTCACGGTGCCTCTATTTTCTTATCGGACAATTCCGGCCGTTCATAAAATAGGTTTTGCATTTTTTCTGGCGATTGTCAGTTTCAGTACGATTGAAAAGCCTCCCCAGCTAGATATTGACGCATTTTTTATGCTTTTGATCATGAAGGAGGCGCTTGTCGGACTTCTGCTCGGCCTGATTGCCTACATGATGATTTCCGCCGTTCAAATCGCCGGATCATTCATTGATTTTCAAATGGGATTCGCCGTGGCAAATGTCATCGATCCGCAGACAGGAGCGCAAAGCCCTCTGGTCGGCCAGTTTTTGTATACGCTGGCCCTGCTTTTCATGCTGAGCCTGAATGCGCACCATCTGCTGCTTGACGGGATTTACTACAGTTATCAATACATCCCGGTCGACCGTCTGGCGTTGGGATTTGGGGATGAAGCATTCCCGGAGTTTATCGCGAAAAGCTTCAACACGATGTTCATTACGGCTTTTCAATTGGCTGCACCTGTTGTCGCCTGTTTGTTTTTAGTCGATCTGGCACTCGGAATTGTCGCAAGAACGGTGCCGCAGCTGAACGTATTTGTCGTCGGTCTTCCTTTGAAAATCGCGGTCACCTTTATCATGCTCATCATCTTTATGTCCGTCATGTTCAGCATGATTCAGCACGTATTTGAGTTTGCCATTCGGACGATGAGAGATCTATTAAGTTTGCTTGGGGTGGCATGATGAAGCTGACGTTGGATTTGCAATTTTTTGCAGGGGAAAAAACAGAAAAAGCGACGCCGAAAAAACGGCGCGAGACGAGAAAAAAAGGACAGGTTGCCAAAAGCGCGGATGTCAATACAGCGGTCACACTCCTGATCGTCTTTATGTCCTTCTTATTTATCGGTCCGCTGATGAGAGACCGCTTGCTCGGCCTGATTGAGAGGTTTTTTAGAGACATGCTCACCATGAAGATTACGGCCGGCAATATACCGGGGCTATTTACGGAGCTGGCGCTGGAAGCAGGCCTTCTCATGGCTCCGGTCATGCTGACGGCTCTCATCTCAGGCGTTTTAAGCAACTATTTGCAAGTCGGGTTTTTATTTGCACCGGAAGCGGTGAAGCCCGATTTGAAAAAGCTCGATCCGCTCAAAGGGTTTAAGCGGATCTACAGCATCAGGGCGATCGTAGAACTATTAAAATCCATTTTGAAAATCGCCGTCGTCGGCAGTGTGACATTCGCCGTTTTGTGGCTGAACTTTGACAAGATTCTCAGAATCCCGCTTTTGTCACCGGGGGAGACATTGTCATATGTCGGCTGGCTCACCTTTTTAATGGGCGTTTCGGCAGCGGTGGCGCTGATTTTTCTCGCACTGCTCGATTATCTCTATCAGAAGTTTGATTATGAGAAAAACATTCGAATGTCCAAACAGGATATTAAAGATGAGTATAAAAAAACGGAAGGCGATCCGCTGATTAAATCCAAGATTAAGCAAAAACAAAAAGAAATGGCGATGCGCCGCATGATGCAGGAGGTTCCGAAGGCCGACGTCATCATTACGAACCCGACCCACTACGCCATCGCCCTTAAATATGACGAAGGCAAAATGGATGCGCCGTTTATCATCGCAAAAGGCGTCGACCTCATGGCGCAGAAAATCAAGCAGATTGCCAAAGAGCATGACGTCATGATGGTCGAGAACAGACCGCTGGCGAGAGCCCTCTATGATCAGGTGGAAATTGATCAGGCCGTTCCCGAGGAATTTTTTAAGGCCGTTGCTGAAATCCTGGCCTATGTATATAAAACAAAGCAAAAAATCTAGTGAATTTTTTAGTTTTAAAAGGAGAGAAACAGCATGTCTGCAAGAGATTTATCTATTTTATCCGGCGTTGTCCTCATCGTGGCAATGCTTATCATTCCCTTTCCAACATGGATGTTAAGCATTTTAATTATCGTTAATATTTCTCTTGCGTTAATCGTGCTTCTCACCACAATGAACATGCAAGAACCGCTGCAATTTTCGATTTTTCCTTCTTTATTGCTGCTGCTTACCCTGTTTCGTTTAGGGCTGAACGTATCGACAACCCGTTCGATTTTGTCGAACGGTGATGCCGGGAAAGTCGTCGAAACATTCGGGTCTTTCGTCGTCGGCGGCAATGTTTTAGTCGGTCTCGTCGTTTTCATCATCTTGATCATCATCCAATTCATCGTCATTACAAAAGGGGCCGAGCGGGTTTCCGAAGTTGCTGCGAGATTTACGCTCGATGCCATGCCGGGAAAACAGATGAGCATCGATGCCGATCTGAACGCCGGTATGGTGACCGAACAGGAAGCGAAAGTCCGCCGGGAAAAAGTGGCCCGGGAAGCGGATTTCTACGGAGCGATGGACGGTGCCAGCAAATTCGTCAAAGGGGATGCGATCGCCGGGATCATCATCGTTCTCATCAACGTCCTTTTCGGGATCATCATCGGCATGCTGCAGAAACAGATGAGCATACAGGATGCTGCATCACATTTTACGCTCTTGTCCGTTGGGGATGGAATCGTATCACAGCTCCCCGCGCTTCTGATCTCAACAGCGACGGGTATCGTCGTCACAAGGGCTGCATCAGAAGGGAATCTTGGCCACGATATTACAGGCCAGCTGTTTGCTTATCCGAAGCTCTTGTATGTCACAGCCGGAACGATTTTCTTATTGGGTCTGTTCACACCGATCGGCATTCTGCTGACCGGGCCTTTGGCACTCCTCCTCGCGTTTGGCGCCTACATGCTTTCTAAAGCCGGAGATGAAAAGGAAAAAGAGGAAGATATCTTAGAGGAAGAAGCGGAAGTGGATGAATTGAAAAGTCCGGAAAGCGTCGTTCATCTGCTTGATATCGATCCGATCGAATTTGAATTCGGCTACGGACTGATCCCTCTCGCAGATACGAATCAAGGCGGGGATCTTTTGGACCGAATCGTGATGATCAGGCGGCAGCTCGCCATCGAGCTCGGTCTCGTGATTCCGGTCGTCAGGATCAGGGATAACATCGCCCTGCAGCCGAATGAGTACAGGCTGAAAATCAAAGGAAACGAAGCAGCCAAAGGCGAGCTTCTCCTCGATCACTTTTTGGCGATGTCGCCGACTGGTGAGGATGATCAAATCGAAGGGATTGATACGGTTGAGCCATCCTTTGGGCTTCCGGCTAAGTGGATTTCCGAATCTCAAAAAGATCAGGCTGAAATGCTCGGGTACACGGTCGTTGATCCGGCTTCAGTCGTGTCGACACATATTACCGAACAAGTGAAAAAGCACGCCCATGAACTGATTGGCAGACAGGAAACAAAGCAGCTGATCGACCATTTGAAAGAGTCGTATCCTGTTTTGGTCGAAGAAGTGACGCCGAACCCGCTGTCTGTCGGTGATATTCAAAAAGTACTGGCTAAACTGCTCAAAGAAAAAGTGTCCATCCGCAATCTGGTGACGATTTTTGAAACCTTGGCGGACTATGGAAAGCTGACGACAGATTCAGACATGCTGACAGAGTATGCAAGGCAGTCTCTTGCCAAGCAGATCACAGCCCAATATGCAAAGGAAAACGAGACACTGAAAGTGGTGACCTGCTCGGGACGGGTTGAAAAGGCCGTCGCCGAAGGTATCCAGCAGACCGAACACGGCAACTATCTGTCTCTTGAACCGGCAGTATCCGAAAATATCATTCAATCTGTCGCAAGGGAAATCGAACAGCTTTCATTAAGACAGGAAATGCCGATTCTGCTATGCTCGCCGCCAGTCAGAATGTATGTCAAACAGCTCTTGGAGCGATATTTCCCTGATCTGCCGGTTCTTTCATATAACGAACTGGAGGCCAATGTTGAAGTTCAAAGTATCGGGGTGGTGGATATTCAATGAAAATCAAAAAGTTTGTAGCTGGTTCCATGCAGGAAGCCACAAAGCAAATAAGACAAGAGCTCGGAAATGACGCCGTGATCCTCAACTCCAAAAAGATCCAAACGAGAAAGTTTCTCGGTCTGGTCAAAAAGCCGGGCGTTGAAGTGATCGCTGTTGTTGACCAAGACTTTTCCGATTCGCCAAAACCGCTCGAGAAACCGAAAGCTGCTTTCCCAGAACAAAGCTTTACACCTGTAAAGTCTGATTTGGCAGACCAGGTCAAAGAGCTAAAACAACTGCTTGAAGTGCATCGGCATGACGAACCAGTTGATGTGTTGCCAGAGCCGCTGAAAAAAGCGGACCGGCTTCTCGCAAAGCAAGGTGTATCAACCGCCATCCGCACGAAAGCGTTGGGTGATTTAATCAGCACCCCTTTAAAAAACGGTGAACAGTGGACGGAAGAACAGGTGCTTCACCGCTTGACAGACGCTTTAGCCGAGCTTCTGCCTGAAAATCCTGAGAAAGATATGATCATTCGTTCACAGTATGTCGTCCTGTTCGGCCCGACCGGGGTCGGCAAAACGACGACATTGGCCAAGCTTGCCGCTACATCTGTACTGGAAGAACAAAAAAGAATCGCCTTTATTACGACAGATACATACAGGATTGCGGCCGTCGACCAGTTGAAAACGTATGCCGAGCTTCTGAATGCTCCGCTTGAAGTGTGCTATACGAAAGAGGAATTTCAAGCAGCACAGCAAAAATTTGCCGATTTCGATCATGTGTTCATCGATACAGCGGGCCGCAATTTCAAAGATGGACAATACGTCAGGGAGCTGCAGGAGACCATTCCGTTTGAACGGAAGATTCAGGCGTTTCTCGTCCTGTCTGCAACAAGCAAATATGAGGATATGAAAGAACTGATCAGACAGTTTTCCAGCGTCCCAATCGACCATTTGATTTTCACGAAAGTGGATGAAACCGATTCATTGGGGAGCGTCATGAATCTGCTGGCTGAATCGAGAATCGGTCTCGGCTATATGACAAACGGCCAAAACGTTCCGGAAGATATCCGCTGCTTGTCAAACGCATCTTTTGTCAGACTGCTTACGGGGTGTTGAATATGGATCAGGCAGAAAGCTTACGAAAACGAATGGAAGAGCGCCTTTTCGAGCCGCCCGCCGTGTATCGAAAAAAAGCGAAAACACTGGCTGTGATCAGCGGCAAGGGAGGCGTGGGAAAGTCCAATCTATCGCTGAATACGGCGCTGGCACTTTCAGAAAAAGGAAAAAACGTCCTTTTGATCGATCTTGATGTCGGAATGGGGAACATCGACATCCTGATCGGCCGGCAGTCTCTTTACACCATGATGGATGTATTGAATCAAAAAATGCCTTTTGACCGCGCTGTCTCTACAGGTCCGAAGGGGGTTCGATATATTGCGGGCGGGACGGGGCTGAACACGCTGTTCGAATTAAGCCGTGAGAAATGGTCGTTTTTTCTTCAGGAACTGTCAGCTGTTATGGGGGATTTTGACCATGTGCTGTTTGACATGGGAGCGGGATTGTCAAAAGACCAGCTGCCCTTCGTCCTTGCAGCCGACGAAATCCTGGTTGTCACCACGCCTGAGCCGACATCCATTATGGATGCCTACAGTGCAATCAAGCATCTGGCGCTGACCCGGCAGAAGCTGCAGATGAAGGTCGTTGTCAACCGCTGCACAAGCCAAAAGGACGGAATATCCGCTTTTCTGCGCCTTTCCAAAACAGTAAACGCGTTTTTGCAGGAAAACCTGGCATACGCAGGACCGATTCCTGAGGATTCGATCGTCTCAAAAGCCGTTGTGGAGCAGCTTCCGTTTCTGATGAAGAATCCGCGCTCAAAACCGAGCAGGGCGGTTTACCTTTTGGCAGATTCGCTGCTTGAGGACGACAACAAGGATCCCGGTGAAACTCGGTCGTTTATCGATAAATTATCTTCATTTTTGAGGAGGGGCAATGCAACATGATTCGTGTTCTTGTCGTTGATGACTCTGCTTTTATGAGAAAAATGATCACCAAGTTTTTAACAACCAATCATCAGATTGCTGTGGCAGGAACGGCAAGAAACGGAGAGGAAGCGCTCCAAAAAATAAAGGAGCTCCGTCCGGATGTGGTTACGCTAGACATGGAAATGCCTGTGATGAACGGAAAAGAAACATTGAAAAGGATCATGGCTGACGACCCTCTACCCGTCGTCATGGTATCGAGCCTGACGCAGCAGGGGGCGGAAATCACGATTGAATGTCTTGAGCTCGGGGCGGTTGATTTTGTCGCGAAGCCTTCAGGATCCATTTCCATCGACCTGTACAAAGTAAGGGACACCATGATTGAAAAGGTGGTGACGGCCGGACGGGCGAAGGTGAAAGCCCGCCCTGCACCGCTGCCAATGAAGGCAGAGCCCGCGTCAGGTTCGATGAATATCAATAATCCGACACGTTCGCCCGCTGCAAAGCAGCTTGTTTGCATCGGTACATCAACAGGGGGACCGAAAGCGCTGCAAAGAGTGCTTCCTAGGCTTCCCAAAACCATGAAGGCGCCTGTTTTTGTTGTTCAGCATATGCCCGCGGGGTTTACGGCCTCATTGGCAAACAGGCTGAACCACCTCTCTGAAGTAACCGTGAAGGAGGCTGAAGACGGTGAGAGAGCGAAAAACGGCTGGGTCTATATTGCCCCCGGAGGGAAAAACATGTCCGTGCGTCTTGATATGGGCGAATTGGTGATTTCCCTCGATAACCGCGATACAGCCAGCCGCCATAAACCATCTGTCGACTATCTGTTCAACTCGCTGGCATCGCTCAGAGACTTTGAAAAAATCGCCGTCATCATGACTGGAATGGGAAGCGACGGGACGGAAGGCGTCAAAGGCCTTTTGACGCACGGAGGAGGAAAGGTGATTGCCGAATCTGCCGAATCGTCCGTCGTATTCGGGATGCCAAAGGCAGTCATCAACACCGGACTTGCGGATGAGATCAAACATGTTGATGAAATTGCTGCAGCTATTATGACTTATATGAAAAAAGAGAGGGCGTGACTCATATGGAGATGAACCAATATTTAGACGTCTTTATTGAAGAAAGTAAAGAACATTTGCAAACCTGTAATGAAAAATTGCTCGAACTCGAAAAAAATCCATCAGATCTGCAGCTTGTCAACGATATTTTCCGAGCGGCTCACACCTTAAAAGGAATGAGCGCGACAATGGGCTATGAAGATATGGCTCATTTAACACACAGCCTTGAAAATGTGCTGGACGCCATCCGCAACGAGGAGATGACCATTACCTCAGACTGGATGGATGTCATGTTTGAAGCGCTCGATGATCTGGAAGCAATCGTCCTTTCGATCATTGACGGCGGCGACGGCAAAAGGGATGTCTCCGAAGTCTGCGCCAAGCTCGATGTAACCGGGGCTAACAAAGAAACAGCAGCAGCGGTTGAAACAGCCGCTGCCGAATCCTCCGGCGCGAAATGGACTTATGACGAATTTCAGCGAACAGTCATAGCCGAAGCGGAAGAGCAGGGCTTTACATGCTATGAAATTGCCGTTTCCCTTAAAGAGGACTGCCTCTTAAAAGGTGTGCGCGTGTATATGGTGTTCGAGCAGCTGAATGAAATCGGCGAGGTCGTCAAAACGATTCCGGAGACGGAAGTCCTTGAAGCCGAAGATTTCGATTCAGAATTCAACATCTGCTTTTTAAGCAAACAAAAAGCAGACGAGATTTTCAGCAAAATAAACAGCGTTTCCGAAATCGAGAAAATAGAAGTAACGGAGCTGAAAAACGACTTTTCGGCAGCAGAACAACAGAATCCCGCTCCTGATAAAGCAGACGCTCCCAAAGAGAAGGTAGAAAAGCCGAAAAAAGCAAAACAGGCGCAAGACAAAAAAGAAGCGGCAAAACCGGCCGCAGGCGGCGGAACGAAAACGATCCGCGTCAACATTGACCGCCTCGATTCTTTAATGAACCTGTTCGAAGAACTTGTCATTGACAGGGGGCGCTTAGAGCAAATCGCCAAAGAGCTGGAACACGGCGAATTAACGGAAACCGTCGAACGGATGACAAGAATTTCCGGAGATTTGCAGTCGATCATTCTCAATATGAGAATGGTGCCGGTCGAAACGGTGTTCAACCGATTCCCGCGCATGGTCCGCCAGCTGACGAAGGAATTAAACAAAAAGATTGAACTTACCATTTTCGGAGCGGAAACAGAACTTGACCGTACAGTTATCGATGAAATCGGCGACCCGCTCGTCCATCTGTTGAGAAACAGCCTTGACCACGGGATTGAAGCGCCTGAAGTCAGGGTCAAAAACGGAAAGCCTGAAACAGGCCAAGTCCGCCTGAAAGCCTACCATAGCGGAAACCATGTCTTCATCGAAGTAGAGGATGACGGTGCGGGCATCAACCGTAAAAAAGTGCTGGAAAAAGCGCTTGAGCGCAATGTCATTACTGAACGTGAAGCGGAAACCATCGAAGACCACGAGATCGATGCGCTGATTTTTGCGCCGGGATTTTCAACGGCCGATCAAATCTCCGATATTTCCGGACGCGGCGTCGGATTGGACGTTGTCAAGAGCAAGCTTGAATCACTTGGCGGATCTGTCAGCATCAAATCTAGCGAAGGCGAAGGATCGCTCTTTTCGATTCAGTTGCCGCTGACACTATCCATCATATCCGTGCTGTTAGTCAAGCTTGAAAAAGAAACGTTCGCGATCCCGATTTCTTCTATTATAGAAACGGCTGTCATCGACAAGAAGGACATCCTTCAGACGCATGACCGCGAAGTCATTGATTTCAGGGGCCATATCGTGCCGGTGGTTTACCTGAAAGAGCAGTTTAAAGTCGAGGATTCTTCAGATGATCTTGATCAGCTTCATGTCATCGTCGTGAAGAAAGGAGACAAGCTGACGGCCTTTGTTGTCGACTCCTTTATCGGCCAGCAGGAAGTCGTATTAAAATCACTGGGTGATTATTTAACAAATGTCTTTGCCATTTCTGGTGCGACGATTTTGGGAGACGGACAAGTTGCCCTGATCATCGATTGCAACGCCCTTATTAAATAGAAAGCGAAAGGAGAGCGATCCTCTTGACCACACAGACAACCACCGGTGAAAAAATGATCGTATTCAAAGTGAATCATAAAGAATATGCCATATCTGTTTCAGAAGTCATGTCGATTGAAAAGTGGCAGCAGCCTACAAGGGTGCCAGGAGTTGAATCTTATATTTGCGGTGTCATCAATTTAAGAGGTGTCGTCACACCTGTCATTGATTTAAGGAAGCGGATCGGGGCGCCTGGAGACACGATCACGGATGAAACGAGAATTATCATCATCACCCATCAGGACATTGAAGTCGGCTGGGTGGTAGATGAAGCCAATGACGTTATCACCGTTGAAGAAGGGGAAATCGAATCAGCTCCGGAAACTTCCAGAAAAGATGGCAGACAATGGATTAAAGGGATTGTCAAACAAGGCTCCAGACTTCTGAACCTGATCGACTCTGAAGCCGTGTTAAACAGGAAGTCAAGCCTTGCTGCAGCTTCCGAAAATGCGAAGAAATAAGGAGCCTGGAGATGAGCATTTTTAACGGAATTAAAGAAGAGCATCTTGATATTTTGCGTGAAGTCGGAAATATTGGAGCGGGCCACTCTGCCTCTGCTTTAGCGAATTTGCTGAACAGAAAAATCGAGATGGAAGTGCCGTTCGTCAAACTGATGTCGTTTGATGAGCTTGTGAATCTGTTCGGCGGTGCAGACCTTCCCGTAGCCAGCATCTTTTTGCGCATGGAAGGGGATTTTCCGGGCTCAATGTTCGTTATTATGCCTTTTTCAGAGGCTGAACAACTGGTCAGGGAGCTTGTTTCCAACCCCGAATTTAAAATCGATCAAATGACACCGGACGATATGGGCGCCTCCGCTCTGCACGAACTGGGGAATATTATGGCGGGTTCGTATTTGACAGCTTTAGCAAATTTGACAAACCGGCAGATGTATCCGAGCGTCCCGGAGCTGACGCTTGACATGTTCGGAGCCGTCATCAGCGAAGGCCTGATCGAGCTCAGCCAAGTCGGAGACCAGGTCATTGTCATTGACAACTCCATATTTGACGAAGAGAACAACCGGAAGGTAAAAGCGCATTTGTTCCTTTTGCCCGACTACGATTCGTTTGAAAAGCTCTTTCATTCGTTGGGTGCAGCGCTATGAAAATGATAGAAAAAGAGACTGCTATTATCAGAGTGGGCATTGCCGATGTGAAAATCGCCCACAGCCCCGACAGGATCCGGACATCTGGCCTCGGTTCCTGCGTCGGGCTTGTCATTTATGATCTCGAACAAAAGACGGCGGGGCTCGTCCACGTCATGCTTCCCGATTCTTCCCTTTCAAAGACAGCGGATATCAATCTGGCAAAATATGCGGACACCGCTGTCAGTGCAACGGTCAACATGCTGCTGGAAGCAGGCTGCCGAAAGTTTGCCCTGAAAGCGAAGATGGCCGGGGGAGCGGAAATGTTTAAATTTAAGATGACAAATGATCTGATGAAAGTCGGGCCAAGAAATGTACTGGCGATTAAAAAACATCTATCTCTCTTGAATATCCCGATTATAAGCGAGGATACAGGCGGAAACAGCGGAAGGACGATCGAGTTTGATCCGCAGTCGGCCGAGCTTGTCATCCGGACAGTAAAACAAGGTGTAACAACGATTTAATATGCAATATAGGGGGATAATGATGCAATCCTTGAACTATGAAGATCAGATGCTTTGGTCGCGGTGGAAAGAATGGAAAGATCCTCAGGCCGGCGATGATTTAATCCGCCGCTATATGCCGCTTGTCACTTATCATGTCGGCCGGATAGCCGTCGGCTTGCCCAAATCCGTTCACAAAGACGATTTGGTCAGCCTCGGCATGCTGGGTTTGTATGATGCCCTTGAAAAATTTGACCCGGGGAGGGATCTGAAGTTTGATACATACGCTTCTTTCAGAATCAGGGGCGCTATTATCGACGGTCTCAGAAAAGAGGATTGGCTTCCGAGAACATCCCGGGAAAAAACGAAAAAGGTGGAGGCTGCGATTGAAAAGCTTGAACAGCGCTACTTGCGCAATGTATCGCCAAGCGAAATCGCAGAGGAACTGGGAATGACTGAACAAGATGTCGTCACAACCATCAACGAAGGATTTTTTGCAAATCTCCTTTCAATCGATGAAAAGCTTCACGACCATGAAGACGGAGAGAATGTTCAGGTCATGATAAGGGATGACAAAACGAGCACACCCGAGGAAAAAATGCTCAAAGACGAGCTGATCTCGCAGCTTGCAGAAAAAATAAACGAGCTTTCCGAAAAAGAGCAGATTGTGATCAGCTTATTCTATAAAGAAGAGCTGACGCTGACGGAAATTGGCCAGGTTTTGAATTTGTCCACCTCCCGCATTTCCCAGATCCACTCCAAGGCGCTTTTTAAATTGAAGCACCTTCTTGATAAAGCGGTACAATCATGATTTAGCTGCTGGCCTTGCCGGCAGCATTTTTTAGGCTGCTTTTAAAAAAGGTATTTTTAAAAATTCATGGTTAGCGGGTGAAAAATATGTCAACAATATTATGGCTTGTGAGCTTCACACTCCACGGAATATTGATCTATTTTGTCATCATTCTCAATGCGAGGCTCAGCGCCTTTAAGGCTGCGGAAATGGAACAGAAGCAGCTTCTTGAAGAAACCGAGAACACACTGACCGCCTTTCTGATGGAGCTGAAAGACGAAAATGAAAGATTAGTCCGCACGCTTGAGAAAGATGATGAAATCGGGATTCAAAAAGCCGAGCCGCAGGCGGAAGCTCCCGCTGAAGCTGCAGCCGGCATCCCGGAAACGGAAGAAGACGCGAGTTTGCCGCTTCACATTGAATCGATGATCGGTGAAGTGGAAAGAAAGGAGGATGAGCTGAATCAAGAGGAGTACGAAGATTCTGCCGCATCCTTTGAAAAACAGGCTCTCGCCTTGCATGATGAGGGCTTGTCGCCAGAAGAGATTGCAAGACAATTAAAAAGCGGCAAAACAGAAGTGGAGCTTTTCTTAAAATTTCGCGGAAAGCTGAAAAACGATTCTTGATTGTCGGGTGAGCTTATGTTATATTATTTCTTGGTGTTAATTACACACGCTTAACGATTTATGCAAGCGGTGCTGTGCGGTCTCCGTGCAGTCCTGCATAAAGATGACCTAAGCGGAGGAAAAAAACCATTATATTAGGAGGAAATAACACATGTCAGTCATTTCTATGAAGCAATTGCTTGAAGCTGGTGTTCACTTCGGCCACCAAACGCGCCGCTGGAACCCAAAAATGAAGCGCTACATCTTCACGGAGCGTAACGGCATCTACATCATCGACCTTCAAAAAACGGTCAAAAAAGTTGAGGAAGCTTACAACTTCACGAAAAACCTTGCAGCTGACGGAGGAAAAATCCTTTTTGTCGGTACGAAAAAGCAAGCTCAAGACTCCGTTAAAGAAGAAGCGGAACGTTCTGGAATGTACTATGTCAACCAACGCTGGCTCGGCGGTACATTAACCAACTTTGAAACGATCCAAAAGCGTATCAAACGCCTTAAAGATATCGAAAAAATGCAAGAAAACGGCACATTTGACGTGCTTCCTAAAAAAGAAGTCGTTCAATTGAAAAAAGAACTTGAGCGTCTTGAAAAATTCCTCGGCGGAATCAAAGAGATGAAAGAGCTTCCTGACGCACTGTTCATCATCGATCCTCGCAAAGAGCGCATCGCTGTTGCAGAAGCGCGCAAATTGAACATTCCGATCATCGGAATCGTTGACACAAACTGCGATCCGGATGAAATCGACGTTGTCATCCCTGCGAACGACGACGCGATCCGCGCTGTTAAACTGCTGACTTCAAAAATGGCAGATGCGATTCTGGAAGCAAAACAAGGTGAAGAAACAGCTGAAACAGAAGAGACAGAAGCAGAAACAACTGAAACAACAACTGCTTAACCTGATCAAAAGGTGATAAGGGGGAACTGCCTTTTATCACCTTTTTTTTCACCAGATAAACATTTACATATTTTGTTTGGATTATAAGGAGGAAAATCACTATGGCAATTAGTGCACAAATGGTAAAAGAGCTTCGTCAAAAAACCGGTGCAGGCATGATGGACTGCAAGAAAGCGTTAACTGAAACTGACGGAGACATGGAAAAAGCAATCGACCTTCTCAGAGAAAAAGGTATTGCAAAAGCTGCGAAAAAAGCTGACCGCGTCGCTGCTGAAGGTCTGACTCTCGTGAAAACAAACGGCAACACAGGCGTGATTTTGGAAGTGAACTCAGAAACTGACTTCGTTGCGAAAAATGAAGGCTTCAAAACGCTTTTAAATGACCTGGCTGATCATCTTCTTGCCGAAAAGCCTGAAAACCTTGAAACTGCTATGAGCCAAAAAATGGCAAACGGTTCAACTGTTGAAGAATACATCACAAGCGCGGTTGCCAAAATCGGAGAAAAAATCACGCTTCGCCGCTTCGCTGTCTTGACAAAAGGCGATGACGCCGCATTCGGCGCATACTTGCACATGGGCGGAAAAATCGGCGTGTTGACCGTTCTAAACGGCACGACAGACGAAGAAACTGCGAAGGACATCGCAATGCACGTTGCGGCTGTAAACCCTCGCTACATTAACCGCGACCAGGTATCTGAAGAAGAAGTGAGCCGCGAGCGCGAAGTCTTGACTCAACAGGCTCTTCAAGAAGGAAAACCTGAAAACATCGTCGCTAAAATGGTTGAAGGCCGTTTGAACAAATACTTCGAAGAAATCTGCCTGCTTGACCAATCATTCGTTAAAAACCCGGATGAAAAAGTGAAGCAAGTCGTGGCTGCGAAAAACGCAACAGTTGAAACATATGTCCGCTATGAAGTTGGAGAAGGAATCGAAAAACGCCAAGAAAACTTTGCTGAAGAAGTTATGAACCAAGTGAAAAAATAAGATTGAAAAGCCGCTTGCCTAAGACAAGGCGGATCTTTTCAAAGAAATAGGGGACACAATTTGTGTCCCTATTTTTAAAACAGTTTACAAACCTTTTTTTCTCTTGCATAATAAATAACGGCAAGCATGCACTTGGAGGTTATTATGGAAAAACCAAAGTATAATCGTATTGTATTAAAGCTTAGCGGAGAAGCGCTTGCTGGCGAACAGGGCAACGGCATCAACCCGACGGTGATCCAATCGATTGCCAAACAGGTGAAGGAAATTGCTGAGCTCGATGTTGAAGTGGCGGTCGTCGTCGGTGGCGGCAACCTGTGGCGCGGCAAGACAGGCAGCGATCTCGGAATGGACCGCGCGACAGCGGATTACATGGGAATGCTTGCAACCGTCATGAATTCGCTGGCGCTTCAGGACAGCCTGGAAACGCTCGGAATTCAATCGAGAGTTCAGACATCGATCGAAATGCGGCAGGTCGCTGAGCCATACATAAGAAGAAAAGCGATTCGCCATCTTGAAAAGAAGCGCGTCGTCATCTTCGCCGCCGGTACAGGCAATCCATATTTCTCAACGGACACGACAGCGGCGCTCAGAGCAGCCGAAATTGAGGCCGATGTCATTTTGATGGCCAAAAACAATGTCGACGGTGTCTACAACGCCGACCCGAGAACGGATGAAACGGCCGTAAAATATGAAAAATTGTCTTATCTGGACGTTTTAAAAGACGGCTTGGCCGTCATGGACTCAACCGCTTCTTCCCTATGCATGGATAACGACATCCCGCTGATCGTCTTTTCCATCATGGAAGAAGGAAACATTAAAAGAGCCGTTATCGGCGAACCAATCGGAACAATTGTAAGGGGGAAATAATGTGTCAAATCAAGTGATGAATGAAACAAAAGAACGGATGGAAAAAGCGGTAACAGCATACCAGCGCGAGTTGGCCACCGTCCGTGCAGGACGTGCAAATCCGGCGCTCTTGGACAAAGTCACAGTCGAATACTACGGAGCGCAAACACCTTTAAACCAGCTTGCGTCCATCAATGTTCCAGAAGCGCGCATGCTTGTCATCACACCATATGATAAAACGGCACTCGGAGACATCGAAAAAGCGATTCAGAAAGCCGATTTAGGCGTAACTCCGACAAACGACGGCAGCATTATCCGGATCACGATTCCTCCTTTAACAGAGGAGCGGAGAAAAGAGCTTGTCAAGCTTGTCAAGAAATACTCTGAAGAAGCGAAAGTCGCCGTCCGCAACATTCGCCGTGACGCAAATGACGACCTGAAAAAATTAGAGAAGAATGGTGAAATGACTGAAGATGAATTGCGCTCTTCAACTGAAGACGTGCAAAAGCTGACAGATGAATACGTGTCAAAAATCGATGAGATCACAAAAGATAAAGAGAAAGAAATCATGGAAGTTTAACCAAAAACTCTGTACAATAGATAATAGTGAAAAGACCCTCTCATGTTTACAGGGGGTTTTTTTGTTAATACTGTTGTTATCTAGCAGGATCAAACAGGAAAGCAACCTTTTGGGTGATGGAGGAATCTCATGCTCAATATACTCAAAAATTGGAAGAATCAGCATTCAGCGGCTTCCAACATGGAAAGTTACACAAAAGAAAATATTTTAAAGGGAGAAATTCCAGAACATATTGCCATCATAATGGACGGAAATGGCCGATGGGCAAAAAAACGCGCGATGCCCCGCATCGCTGGGCATCATGAAGGCATGAAGGTGGTCAGAGAGACAACGAAGCTTGCAAATGAGCTCGGTGTCAAAGCGTTGACTTTGTATGCTTTTTCCACGGAAAATTGGAAGCGTCCGAAGCTTGAGGTTGATTTTCTGATGAAACTGCCTGAAGAGTTTCTGGGCACGTATCTGCCGGAGCTGGTCGAGGAGAATGTTCGAGTGCGCATTACCGGTGATAAGGAAGGTCTGCCTCCGCATACGATTCGCGCGGTTGAACGAGCAATTCGCGACACGGAAAACAATGACGGACTTATACTTAATTTTGCATTGAATTACGGAGGCCGGGCAGAGATTGCGAATGCTGCAAAGAAAATCGCCGAAGAAGCAAAAAAAGGCGCATTGAATACGGAGGAGATTGATGAAAAGCTCTTTTCTGAATATTTGATGACAGAAGCTTTGCAAGATCCGGATTTGCTGATTCGAACAAGCGGCGAGATCAGACTGAGCAATTTTATGCTTTGGCAGCTTGCCTACAGTGAATTTTTATTCACTGATGTATTATGGCCTGATTTTAAAGAGGCTCACTTCCTGCAGGCTATCGGAGAATATCAGCGTCGCGGGAGAAGGTTTGGCGGAATTTAGAGGATGGTGCAGATGAAACAGAGAATATTGACGGGTGTCATAGCGGCAGCGATTTTTTTACCGCTTGTCATTTTCGGCGAGCTGCCGTTCACCTTATTGGTCTATGCAATGGGCATAATCGCTCTTTTTGAACTTTTGAGAATGAAAGGCATGAAGCTTTTAAGCGTCCCGGGCGTGATCAGCCTCTTGCTTTTGGGTGTCTTGCTGTATCCGGGCCGGCTGGGCGGAGGCGTTAACCTTGGCATTTCCAAGGGAGAAACCGTGTTTTTAGCCGTTCTGCTCCTGTTGGCATACACGGTGCTCAGCAAAAATGCATTCACTTTTGATGAGGCCGGATTTATCGCTTTAGCGGCTGTTTATATCGGATTTGGCTTTTATTATTTCATTGAAATCAGAAACATCGGCCTCAGCTATGTCTTTTTTGCGATCGGTGTCGTCTGGTCGACGGATTCCGGCGCTTATTTTATCGGAAAAGCGATCGGCAAGCGAAAGCTTTGGCCTGAAATCAGCCCCAACAAAACGGTCGAAGGGTTTTGGGGCGGCATTTTGACAGCGGTCGTCTTTTCTTCGATCTTTCAAGCAGTCACCGGCTTTCCACATGCGTATTTATTTGTGCTGCTGCTTACCGTGCTATTGTCGATCGTCGGACAGATCGGCGATTTGGCCGAATCGGCGTTTAAGCGGCATTACGATGTGAAAGATTCGGGACGGATCCTTCCCGGTCACGGGGGGATGCTGGACCGCTTTGACAGCTTTCTATTTGTCATGCCGGTTCTATACTTCTTGCTTGTTCTTTTTCAGCCGTTCGGGCTATGATAAGAAGTGTGCATGTAGCTAGAAAGAAACAGAGGTGCGGCAAATTTGAAGAACATATGTCTATTGGGAGCAACAGGCTCCATTGGAGAACAGACGCTTGAAGTGATCAAGGCCCATGGCGACCGGTTTCGGCTTACAGCTATGGCTTTCGGAAAAAATGCGGAAAAAGCGGCTGAAATCATTCAAACATTTAAACCGAAGTATGTAGCCGTCGGAGATGAGCATACATATGAAACATTAAAACAATATTCTTTTTCCCACTCGTTTCAAACGGGAATAGGGGAAGAAGCACTGATCGAGGCGGCGGTTCATCCTGATGCGGATATCGTCGTCAACGCTCTCGTCGGAAGCATCGGCCTTCTTCCAACGCTGAAGGCGATTGAGCAGCGAAAAACAATTGCCCTGGCAAATAAGGAAACTCTTGTGACGGCCGGACATATAGTGAAAGAACACGCGAAAAAATACAATGTTCCACTACTGCCTGTCGATAGTGAACATTCTGCGATTTTTCAATCTCTCCAGGGTGAAAATCCGAAGCACATCAAACGGCTGATCGTGACCGCATCAGGCGGCAGCTTCAGGGACAGAACGAGAAAAGAGCTTGAAGGCGTGACGGTGGAGGAAGCCCTCAATCACCCGAATTGGTCGATGGGTGCAAAAATTACGATCGATTCGGCTACAATGATGAATAAAGGGCTTGAGGTCATTGAAGCGCACTGGCTTTTTGATCTGCCTTACGACCGGATCGATGTGCTGCTCCACAAAGAAAGCATCATCCATTCGATGGTCGAATTCCACGACAGAAGTGTCATCGCCCAGCTTGGCACACCTGATATGAGGGTGCCGATCCAATATGCGCTAAGCTATCCTGAGCGACTTCCGTTTGAAGAGGCGAAGTCCCTTGAGCTCTGGGAAATCGGCCAGCTGCATTTTGCCCAAGCCGATTTTGAACGGTTCCGCTGCCTGCGGTTCGCATATGAATCAGGAAAAATAGGCGGTACAATGCCGACTGTTTTAAATGCGGCCAATGAAGAAGCAGTCGCAGCGTTTTTGGCGGGCAACATAACGTTTCTTGGAATCGAAGACATCATCGAAAAAGCTTTGGAACGCCATCAGGTGATATCAAAGCCGAGCCTTCAGGAGATCCGTGAAGTGGACAAAGAGGCCAGAAGATTTGTCCAAACATTACTCACATAAGGTGGTATGTTCGTGAATACTGTGATCGCGTTTATTATTATTTTTGGAACGCTCGTTTTTTTCCATGAGCTGGGGCATTTGATCCTTGCTCAAAGAGCCGGAATACTGTGCCGGGAATTTGCCATCGGGTTCGGTCCGAAAATCTTTTCATTCAAGAAAAATGAGACCGTTTATACCATCAGGCTGTTGCCGATCGGCGGCTTTGTCAGAATGGCAGGGGAAGACCCGGAGATGATCGAAGTGAAGCCGGGGTATACGGTTGGGCTTTTGTTTGACAAGGAAAACAAAGTCGAAAAGATCATTATGAACCAAAAAGAAAAATACCCTGATGCATTGGTCATCGAAGTCGAACAGGCTGATCTTGAGCATGAGATGAGAATCACGGGCTTCGAGTACGGCAATGAAGACCATCTCTCTTCTTTTTCAGTCAGTGAAACCTCCTTTTTCATCGTAGACGGTGAAGAAGTGCAGATTGCCCCGTACAACCGCCAGTTTCATTCAAAAACGGTTTGGCAGCGCATCAAAGCGATTGCGGCGGGTCCGATCATGAACTTTATTTTAGCTTATGTCATTCTCGTCGCGCTCGGACTGATTCAAGGTGTGCCGTCAGACGAGCCCGTGCTCGGCAAACTGATTGACAACGGGCGGGCAGTGGAAGCCGGGCTTCATGAAGGCGACCGCATTATGACCATCAACGATGAGAAGATGAAATCATGGACTGATATTGTGAACACGGTCAGAGAAAACCCGGAAAAGGAATTGAAGATCGTTCTCACGCGTGACAATGTCAAACTGACCAAATATGTGACGCCTGAGGCGGTGAAATCGGGAGATGAAACGATCGGCCGCTTCGGCGCCTACAATCCGGTGGAAAAAGGCATATTCACATCGATTTCATACGGTGCGACCGAAACGGTAACCGTTGCGCAAAGTATTTTTACCAACCTCGGCAAGCTTGTGACGGGACAATTTTCGATTGATATGCTGGCCGGTCCTGTCGGCATTTATGATATGACAGATCAAGTGGCGAAGACAGGCGTCATCAATCTGTTGAAGCTGGCTGCATTTTTGAGCATCAACCTCGGGATTGTCAACCTCTTGCCCATCCCTGCTTTGGACGGCGGGAGACTGTTGTTTCTGTTTATTGAAGCGATCCGCGGGAAGCCGATCAACCGCGAAAAAGAAGCGTTTGTCGTGTTTATCGGCGTCGCATTCCTGATGCTTTTGATGCTTGTCGTCACCTGGAACGACATCCAGCGCTTATTCTTATGATCGTCTTTGCCTTTTTAAAGAGCGGCTCCGCTTTTTAAAAGGCTCTTTTAGGGAGCGCCACTCCCACACTTGATAGACCAACTGAATAAAATGAGGTGCGAACGAAATGAGACAGAGCAGGACTCTAATACCTACGCTCAGGGAAGTGCCGGCTGATGCTGATGCGAAAAGCCATCAGCTTCTTCTCAGAGCAGGATTTATCAGACAAAACACGAGCGGTGTATACAGCTATATGCCTCTTGCCAATAAAGTCATTCAAAAGATCCAGGGCATTGTCCGCGAAGAAATGGAAAAAATCAACGCCGTCGAAATGCTGATGCCGGCGCTGCAGCAAGCGGAAACATGGCAGGAATCAGGAAGATGGTATACGTACGGTCCTGAGCTGATGAGGCTGAAAGACCGCCACGGCCGTGAATTTGCCCTTGGTGCCACACATGAAGAAGTGATCACGAGCATCGTGCGGGACGAAGTCAAATCGTACAAACGGCTTCCTTTGACCCTTTACCAAATTCAATCCAAATTCCGCGATGAAAAGCGCCCGCGCTTCGGCTTGCTGAGAGGCCGCGAATTCATCATGAAGGATGCGTATTCGTTCCATTCCTCCGCAGAAAGCCTTGATGAAACATACAAAGACATGTACCAGGCTTATACGAATGTATTTACGCGCTGCGGCTTGAATTTCAGACCGGTCATCGCAGATTCAGGCGCGATGGGCGGAAAGGACACCCACGAATTTATGGCGCTGTCTGACATCGGCGAAGATACGATTGCCTACTCCGATCAGTCCACATACGCAGCGAATATCGAAATGGCTGAAGTGGCGGAAGCCGGTGAGGCGCCAACAGCAGGGATGAAAGAATTGCAGGAAGTCCATACCCCTTCCGTCAAATCGATAGAGGATGTGGCTCAATTCCTGGATGTATCTCCGCAAAACTGCATTAAATCGATTCTTCTCAAAGCGGACGGCCGCTTCGTGCTCGTTTTGACAAGAGGGGATCATGAAGTAAACGAGATTAAAGTGAAAAATCTGCTGAATGCGGAAATCATCGAACTTGCCAGCGCTGAAGAGGTGACAGAGCTCGTTGGCACTGAGCCTGGCTTTGTCGGTCCTGTCGGATTAAACGCCGAAATCGACATCTTCGCTGATTATGCCGTGAAGGCGATGGCAAATGCCGTAGCGGGAGCGAATAAAACCGATTACCATTATCAAAACGTCAATGTCAGCCGTGACGCAGACAATGTGACATACGCCGATCTCCGCTTTATTCAGGAAGGGGATCCGTCGCCTGACGGCAAAGGAACGATTCGTTTTGCCAAAGGGATCGAAGTCGGACAGGTGTTTAAGCTTGGCACCCGCTATTCTGAAGCGATGGATGCGACATACCTTGATGAAAACGGACGAGCCCAGCCGATGCTGATGGGCTGCTACGGAATCGGAATTTCCCGGACCCTTTCAGCCATTGTTGAACAGCACCATGATGACAAAGGCTTGATTTGGCCGTTGAATGTCACTCCGTATGATCTTCACATTCTCGCGCTCAACATGAAAAATGAAGCGCAAGTTCAGCTGGCCGAGAAACTGTATGTGAATCTAAAAGACAAAGGCTATGACGTTTTGCTTGACGACCGTGCGGAACGGGCCGGCGTGAAATTTGCGGACTCCGATTTGATCGGGCTGCCGATTCGCGTTACTGTCGGAAAAAGAGCCGATGAAGGAATCGTGGAAGTGAAAATTCGCAAAACCGGAGAATCCTTTGAAGTCGCTTCCGATGAGCTTTCAGACTTCATCGAAAAGCAAATCAAGAGCTTATCTTCTCAAGCGTAAACATGTTAAACTAGTCTAAAGGAAGGTACCTCGGAAATCCCTCTCCGAGGTACCTTTAGGTTATGATTATTTTTAGGGAGGAATCTGTCTTGGAAGACCAGCTTTCTGTCAACAGAAGACAGTTTCAAATTCTTCTGCAGCAGCTGAATTTAACGGAAGATCCATTCATCCGCCATCTTGAAGGCGGACAAATCATGAAGCTGACCGTTCATAAAAATAAGAAGTCTTGGCATTTTCACTTTAAACTGAAAACGGTACTGCCTTATCAGATCTTCGAACGGTTTCACCGCCAGCTGACGACTGCTTTTTCCCATATCGCACAAGTGACCTGTTCAATTACAGCCGAAGACCAATCCATAGATGAACAGCTGGTCCAAGACTACTGGACGCGCTGCATCCAAGAATTGGACGGCATTTCACCGCCGATTTTAGCACTTTTGAATGAACAGAAGCCGTCGCTTACAGGAAATAAAATATTGCTAAAGACGAAAACAGATACGGAAGCGGCCGCTTTAAAGAAAAAATACGGCTCACTTATCCAATCCAGCTACCGGACGTTCGGCTTTCCGGAGCTTCAGCTTGATACCGAAATTTTCGTGTCAGATCAAGAGATTCAGAAATTCAGAGAGCAAAAGCTCGCTGAAGATCAGGAAAGAGCTCTTCAAGCTTTGATCGAAATGGAGAAGCAGGATAAAGAAGCCGCTGATGATGACGCGCCGCAAGGCCCTCTTCAAATCGGCTACCAAATCAAAGACTCCGAGGAAATCAGAACGCTCGACAGCATTATGGATGAAGAGCGGAGAATCACGGTGCAAGGCTATGTGTTTGATGCGGAAACGAGAGAGCTGAAAAGCGGCAGAACGCTTTGCATTTTCA
The DNA here is from genome assembly GCF_046464135.1 of Bacillus sp. z60-11. Lineage (NCBI taxonomy): Bacteria > Bacillati > Bacillota > Bacilli > Caryophanales > Bacillaceae > Bacillus > Bacillus sp. z60-11. The sequence continues at coordinate 826,549 of NZ_JBIYSN010000001.1, forward strand.
AAATAACAGATTACACAAACAGCATCCTCGTGAAAATGTTTGCCCGCGAAAAAGAAGATGCCGTCCTGATGAAATCTTTGAAGAAAGGCATGTGGGTAAAAGCGAGGGGAAGCATCCAGAACGATACATTCGTCCGCGACTTGGTGATGATCGCCAATGATGTCAATGAAATCAAAGCGAAAACACGGGAAGATTCAGCACCTGAAGAAGAAAAGCGGGTCGAGCTTCACCTCCATTCACCGATGAGTCAGATGGATGCTGTATCAGGTATTGGCAAGCTTGTCGAACAGGCGAAAAAATGGGGGCATTCCGCCATCGCGCTCACAGACCATGCCGTTGTCCAGTCGTTTCCCGACGCTTACGCTGCAAGCAAAAAGCACGGTGTGAAAATGATTTACGGTCTTGAAGCCAACCTTGTCGATGACGGTGTGCCGATTGCCTACAATCCCGTCCACCGCCTTCTCGAAGAAGAAACATATGTCGTATTCGACGTTGAAACGACGGGGCTTTCGGCTGTCTATGATACGATCATCGAGCTGGCTGCCGTGAAAGTAAAAGGCGGGGAAATCATTGAACGTTTTGAACGGTTCGCGAATCCGCACCGCCCTTTATCAGCGACGATCATTGAGCTGACGGGAATTACCGACGATATGCTCAAAGATGCCCCTGACGTTGAAGAGGTCATCAGGGAATTTAAGGAATGGGCCGGGGATCACACATTAGTCGCCCACAATGCGAGCTTTGATATCGGGTTCATCAATGTCGCCTATAAGCGTCTGCTGCAAACGGATAAAGTGCAAAACCCCGTTATAGACACGCTTGAGCTGGGACGTTTTCTTTATCCGGAGTTCAAAAACCACAGACTGAATACGCTCTGTAAAAAGTTTGACATCGAACTCACACAGCACCACAGGGCGATATACGATACAGAAGCGACGGGCTATCTTCTTGTGAAAATGCTGAAAGACGCGGCTGAAAAAAATATTTTGTATCATGACCAGCTCAATGAAAACATGGGGCAGTCCAACGCTTACCAGCGCTCTAGACCGTATCATGCGACCCTTTTGGCGGTCAATGAGACAGGCCTGAAAAACCTTTTCAAGCTCGTGTCAATGTCGCATATCCATTATTTTTACAGAGTGCCGAGGATCCCCAGATCGCAGCTGGAAAAGTATAGAGAAGGCCTTTTAATCGGTTCGGCGTGCGACAAAGGCGAAGTGTTTGAAGGCATGATGCAAAAATCGCCGGAAGAAGTCGAAGAGATCGCCTCATTCTACGATTATCTGGAAGTGATGCCGCCGGAGGTTTACCGCCATCTCATCCAGCTCGAACTGGTCAGGGATGAAAAGGCGCTGAAAGAAATCATCACAAACATCACAAAGCTCGGCGAAAAACTGGATATCCCTGTTGTGGCGACGGGCAATGTCCATTACCTAAATCCCGAGGATAAGATCTACAGGAAGATCCTGGTTTCTTCACAGGGCGGCGCAAACCCGCTCAACAGACATAAGCTGCCGAATGTGCACTTCCGCTCGACAGATGAAATGCTTGATGCCTTTTCATTTCTGGGCGAGGAAAAAGCGAAAGAAATCGTTGTCGCCAACACCCGGAAGATCAGCGAGCAGATCGAAGAAATCAAACCGATCAAAGATGAGCTGTACACCCCGAAAATCGACGGGGCGGACGAAGAAATCCGCCGCATGAGCTATGAGAAAGCGAGAAGCATTTATGGGGACGACCTTCCCGAAATCGTCGAAGCGCGGATCGAAAAAGAACTGAAAAGCATTATCGGCCATGGCTTCGCCGTCATCTACCTCATTTCTCACAAACTCGTCAAACGCTCTCTGGACGATGGCTATCTCGTCGGTTCCAGGGGATCTGTCGGTTCTTCACTCGTTGCGACATTCACGGAGATTACCGAGGTCAATCCTCTGCCGCCGCACTATGTCTGCCCGGAGTGCCGTCATTCCGAGTTTTTCAACGACGGTTCCGTCGGCTCAGGTTTCGACCTTCCCGACAAAGACTGTCCGAAATGCGGTGCCGCTTATAAAAAAGACGGCCATGATATTCCGTTTGAAACGTTCCTCGGCTTTAAAGGGGACAAGGTTCCGGATATCGATTTGAACTTCTCCGGGGAATACCAGCCGCATGCACATAACTATACGAAAGTATTATTCGGGGAAGATAACGTATACCGTGCGGGAACGATCGGTACGGTAGCAGAAAAAACGGCATACGGGTATGTGAAAGGATATGCAAACGACAACAACTTGCATATGCGCGGCGCGGAAATCGACCGCCTTGTACAGGGCTGTACCGGTGTCAAGCGGACGACAGGTCAGCACCCTGGCGGAATTATCGTTGTTCCCGATTATATGGATATTTATGATTTTTCACCGATCCAGTTCCCGGCTGACGCCACGGACTCGGAGTGGAAGACGACGCACTTTGATTTCCACTCCATCCATGACAACCTGTTGAAGCTCGATATCCTCGGACACGATGATCCGACGGTGATCCGTATGCTTCAGGATTTAAGCGGAATTGATCCGAAGACGATTCCGACCGACGATCCCGAAGTGATGAAAATATTTCAGGGAACCGAATCTTTAGGCGTAACAGAAGAGCAGATCGGCTGTAAGACAGGAACGCTTGGAATTCCTGAGTTCGGTACGCGTTTTGTCAGACAGATGTTAGAAGATACCAAACCGACGACCTTTTCAGAGCTCGTGCAGATTTCCGGTCTTTCCCACGGTACCGATGTCTGGCTCGGCAACGCACAGGAACTGATCCACAACAATATTTGTGAGCTGAGTGAAGTCATCGGCTGCCGTGACGACATTATGGTGTATTTAATCTACCAGGGGCTTGAGCCGTCCCTTGCCTTTAAGATCATGGAATTCGTCCGGAAAGGAAAGGGATTGACACCTGAGTGGGAAGAGGAAATGAAAAATAACAATGTGCCGGACTGGTATATTGATTCCTGCAAAAAAATTAAATACATGTTCCCGAAAGCCCACGCCACGGCGTATGTTTTAATGGCTGTCCGGATCGCCTACTTTAAGGTCCATCATCCTTTGCTTTATTATGCAGCATACTTTACTGTGCGGGCCGATGATTTTGACATTGATACGATGATCAAAGGCTCAACAGCGATCAGAGCCGTCATGGATGACATCAACTCTAAAGGGCTTGACGCTTCTCCGAAAGAGAAGAGTTTATTAACCGTGCTCGAACTGGCGCTTGAAATGTGTGAGAGGGGCTTCTCCTTCCAAAAGGTTGATCTGTACCGCTCGAGCGCATCTGAGTTCATCATCGACGGAAACAGTTTGATTCCACCTTTTAACTCCATCCCGGGATTAGGCACAAACGCCGCCTTGAATATTGTCAAGGCAAGAGGGGAAGGAGAATTTCTGTCAAAAGAAGACTTGCAAAAAAGAGGAAAAGTATCAAAAACGATTATGGAATATTTGGAGCGCCATGGCTGTTTAGAGTCGCTTCCAGACCAAAATCAGCTTTCTTTATTTTAAGGCTCTGTTAATGCTAAATGTTGATTTTCAATAGAACAAATGGACTTCCGTATCATTGGAAGTCCATTTGTGTTTTGAGCTTCTTCAACTATCGTTTATACGACCTCCCTAACAAGGTGTTTTTCATTTTAAATCCCTCGTTAATTTTTAGCACAATGAATGTCCTAGCGGATGGAGAGATATAGCTCCCTTCACTCCATTAAGGACAGAAGGATACTACTGGTACGTCATTTCAAAGTGATGATAGCGGTCATTCATAGGGATCTGATTTCTTTGGTGGCGGTACGGCCTATTTTCGGCCAGTCTCTTTTTAGTGAAGATAAACTGGGTGACTGCCGCAATTGCATAACGGGCTGTCAGATCCATTGACAATAATTATACAGTGATGTTAATATTTTCAAAACGCTGCCGGATTGACGAATGGGGGCAACCAGTCCCCTCGACTTAGTTTATTTAGTAAACAAACGAAGTTAACTTTCCAAAAGATTGACCTTGTAAAATATGACTATCAATCTAGTAAACAGTGATTCTTTCCTCGGAAAATTTTAATTCACATTCGACGCTTACCGAAAGACACCGTATGTTTTCACTAAAAGGAGGTGAGTGTGATGTAAACAGCGGACTATTTCTGATCCAAAGGAAAATGAAAATGAGGAGGAAGGAGTCAGTTGCGACAGAAAGCTTCTTTAAAAATGAAAGCGTTTTCATGTGTTTTAATGCTGGGGTTTGGCATCATCTTCATGCCGGCTGCCGACAAGACGGGTATGACATATGCGACAGAGACTCGGCAAAATTATGCGGAATTGCTGCAAAAATCGATTCTTTTCTATGAGGCGCAGCGCTCTGGAAAGCTTCCGGAAAACAGTCGGCTCAATTGGAGGGGGGACTCAGCTCTCAAGGATGGAAAAGATGTCGGCCGCGATTTGACAGGAGGATGGTATGACGCCGGGGACCATGTGAAGTTCGGCCTGCCAATGGCTTATTCTGCAACAGTCCTGTCCTGGTCCGTCTATGAGTTTCGCGATGCCTATGAAGAGGCCGGACAGCTTGAAGCGGTATTAGACAACATTAAATGGGCGACGGACTACTTTATTAAAGCGCATACAGCACCTAACGAATTTTGGGGCCAGGTCGGCAATGGAGCCCTTGACCACGCCTGGTGGGGCCCGGCAGAAGCGATGCCGATGGAGCGCCCGGCCTATAAGATTGATGCGAGCTGCCCTGGTTCAGATCTGGCCGGCGGCACGGCAGCAGCTCTTGCTTCTGCATCGATCATCTTCAAGCCGACAGACCCTTCTTATTCCAATCAACTCTTAACCCATGCCAAGCAGCTCTATGATTTTGCCGACCGCTACCGCGGCAAATATTCAGACTGCATTACAGACGCCCGGCAATACTACAATTCCTGGAGCGGATATGAAGACGAACTGACATGGGGAGCCGTATGGCTTTATTTGGCGACTGATGACCCAACATATTTGGATAAAGCGCTTGTTTCGGTTTCTGACTGGGGAGAGCCCGCAAACTGGCCATACCGCTGGACGCTTTCCTGGGATGACGTCTCATACGGGGCACAGCTGTTATTGGCTCGTCTGACAAACGATTCGCGCTTTACCCAATCTGTCGAACGGAATCTAGATTACTGGTCGACAGGATACAGGAATGAGCGCATCACGTATACCCCGGGAGGACTCGCCTGGCTTGAGCAGTGGGGGGCGCTCCGATATGCTTCAAACGCCGCTTTTCTTGCATTTGTTTATTCCGATTGGGTAAAAGATGCGGAAAAAGCTAACCGATACCGGGATTTTGCCATTCGGCAAATCAAATATATGCTCGGTGACAACCCTCATAACCGCAGCTTTGTCGTCGGATACGGAGCCAATCCGCCAAAGCATCCGCATCACCGTACCGCCCACGGTTCATGGGCTGATCAAATGCATGTGCCTGACCATCATCGCCATACGCTTTACGGTGCATTGGTCGGCGGACCGGGAAGGGATGATTCGTACAAGGATGAAATCGATGACTATGTGTCAAACGAAGTAGCGATCGATTATAATGCTGCATTTACCGGCAATATCGCCAAAATGTTTCAGCTGTATGGAGCGGGACAATCGCCGCTGCCTCATTTTCCGGAAAAAGAAACCCCTGATGACGAATTTTTTGTAGAGGCCTCCATCAACAGTTCAGGAAACAATTATACAGAAATCCGGGCGCAGCTCAATAACCGGTCGGGATGGCCGGCAAGGAAAACCGATCAATTGTCTTTCCGTTACTATGTTGATCTGTCTGAGGCGGTGAAAGCCGGATATTCCGCGGAAGATATCAAGGTCACGATCGGGGGATACAACGAAGGTGCGTCTGTGTCTCAGCTCAAGCCTGATCAGAGCGGAAGTCATGTTTACTTTACGGAGGTCAGCTTCAGCGGGGTGATGATTTATCCGGGCGGTCAATCGGCCCATAAAAAAGAAGTTCAGTTCCGTATTTCGGCGCCTGGAGGGACTTCTTTCTGGAATCCGGAAAATGACCACTCATATCAAGGGTTGTCACACACGCTAGTGAAAACCCGATATATGCCTGTTTATGATGAAGGACGGCTTGTTTTCGGAAAAGAACCTGAAGGATTGTGATTCCTTGACTTCAAAAGGAGGACGTATCATGGACAATCAAACTCGTTTTATGCAACTGTATGAGCAAATCAAAAATCCGCAAAACCGTTATTTCTCACCTGAAGGCATTCCTTATCACTCCGTAGAAACGCTCATATGTGAAGCGCCTGACTACGGCCACATGACGACATCTGAAGCATACAGCTATTGGATCTGGCTTGAAGCGATGTATGGGCGCTATACGCAAGATTGGTCAAGACTTGAAGCCGCTTGGGATAACATGGAGAAATATATCATTCCGGTGAATGAAGGCGATGGAAAAGAAGAACAGCCGACGATGAGCTACTATAACCCCTCAAGCCCTGCCACATATGCCGCTGAACATGCCTACCCGGACCTTTACCCTTCACAGCTGACCGGACAATATCCTGCCGGAAACGATCCGCTTGACGGAGAGCTCAGATCCACTTATGGAAGCAATGAAACGTATTTAATGCACTGGCTGCTGGATGTTGATAACTGGTATGGCTTCGGAAACCTGTTGAATCCTGCGCATACCGCCGCATATGTCAACACGTACCAGCGCGGTGAACAGGAGTCGGTATGGGAAACGGTTCCGCATCCGTCTCAGGATGATCAGACATTCGGGAAACCGAATGAAGGCTTTATGAGCCTGTTTACAAAAGAAAATCAGGCGCCTGCACCGCAATGGCGCTATACGAATGCGACAGACGCCGATGCCCGCGCCATTCAGGCGATGTACTGGGCAAAAGAGTGGGGCTACAGCAATACAACGTATTTAAATAAAGCCAAGAAGATGGGGGATTTTCTCCGCTATGGCATGTATGATAAATACTTTCAAGAGATTGGAAGCGCCGCTGACGGATCGCCTTCCCGCGGTTCCGGAAAAAATGCCTGTCATTTTTTAATGGCTTGGTACACCGCTTGGGGCGGCGGATTAGGTCAGTATGCCAACTGGGCATGGCGGATCGGTGCGAGCCATATCCATCAAGGCTATCAAAATCCCGTTGCCTCTTACGCTTTATCCACATCTGAAGGGGGCCTGATTCCAAATTCCCCTTCAGCACGAAGCGATTGGGAAACCACACTGGAAAGGCAGCTTGAATTTTACACATGGCTGCTGTCTTCAGAAGGAGCAATTGCCGGAGGCGCCACAAACAGCTGGAACGGCGATTACAGCGCATATCCGCAAAATGTCAGCACATTTTACGGCATGGCTTATACGGAAGCGCCCGTCTATCATGATCCGCCTTCAAACAATTGGTTCGGCATGCAAGTCTGGCCGATGGAAAGGGTGGCGGAACTGTATGATATTTTTGCGCAGAAAGGTGAAACATCATCAGAACAGTTCAAAATGGCAAAGAAAGTCATTGAAAAATGGGTCGCTTATTCATTGGATTATGTGTTTGTGAACGAACGGCCGCTTTCGGATGAAGAAGGCTATTTTTTAAATGAAGCGGGAGAACGCGTACTCGGCGGTCAAAACCCGCAAATCGCCACACAATCGGATCCGGGGGAATTTTGGATTCCTTCGAACCTTGAATGGAGCGGTCAGCCTGATCCATGGCAAGGGTTTCATTCATTTACCGGAAATCCGAATTTGCATGTCACGACAAAGAACCCGTCACAAGATGTCGGCGTTCTCGGCAGCTATATCAAGACGCTTGTCTTTTTTGCCGCCGGAACAAAAGCGGAAACCGGCAGCTTCACAGCTCTTGGAAACCGGGCGAAAAACATGGCAAAAGAACTGCTTGATGCGGCATGGAACAAAAACGACGGAATTGGAATCGCTGCAGAAGAAGAACACGAAGACTATATCCGCTATTTTACGAAAGAAATCTACTTTCCAAACGGGTGGAGCGGCAGATACGGACAGGGCAACACCATTCCGGGCCCGAATACGGTGCCGTCCGATCCGGCAAAAGGCGGAAACGGCGTCTATATCAGTCATACCGATCTTCGCCCGAACATTAAAAACGATGTGATGTGGCCTTATTTGGAAAATAAATACCAAGACTCCTGGAACCCGAATACGGGCAAATGGGAAAACGGTCTGCCGACTTTTGTGTATCATCGCTTTTGGTCTCAAGTCGACATGGCGACAGCTTATGCCGAGTATGACCGTTTAATCGGCAATGCTTAAACATCCTGCTTGATTTTAAAGGCGGCCTTTCAGGCAAAACACCTGTACCCGGCCGCCTGTATATGTTGAATAATGAAATGAAAAGGAGATTACAAGATTGAAAGCAAAAGGCTTATGCGTCAAATCGATCATTCTGTTCTGCCTGCTCATTGGATCAGCATTTTCAGCTTCAATTCCGCGAGCTTTAGGAACAGAAGGACAGCCAAAGACAAAAGAGCAGAGCAGTGTCCGGCCGAAACAGCTTTTGGAAAAAATGAGCCCCGGATGGAACTTGGGCAATACGCTTGATGCGATCCCGACGGAGGGCTCCTGGAACAATCCGCCGGTCGAGGAGCACACATTTGATGATATTCGCGACGCGGGTTTTAAAAGCGTCCGCATTCCTGTAACTTGGGACTCGCACATCGGAAGCGCTCCCGGATATAAGATTGACTCCGGGTGGATGAATCGTGTCGAAAAAGTGACGGACTGGGCTTTGGAAAGAGACTTTTATGTGGTGTTGAATATTCACCATGATTCCTGGCTTTGGATTAACCGCATGGGAGAAAGCCAGCAGGAGACATTAGACAAATTGGGGAAAGTGTGGACGCAGATTGCCGAGCGCTTCAAGAACAAAAACGAACGCCTGCTGTTTGAAATCGTCAATGAACCGACGGGGATGGACGCTGATCAATTGAACCTGCTGAACAGGGAAATGCTCAGCAAAATCCGCATGACCGGCGGGCATAATGATCATCGGCTTGTGATCATCGGCGGGCTTGAAGATAACAAGGATGAATTGCTCAATTCATTCGAACTGCCTGATGACGACCGGATCGTCCTCACCTATCACTACTATTCGCCATGGGACTATGTGTCAAATTGGTGGGGGCGGACGACCTGGGGATCGGCACAGGAGATCGCAGAGATGGAGCGGGACATCAGGCCCGTTTATGACAAATTTGTCAGCAAAGGGTACCCGGTCATCATTGGTGAATACGGTACTTTGGGCGCCAATGAGAAACATTCAAAGTGGCTGTACCATGATACACTTGTCCGTCTCGCCCGCAAATACGATATGATTCCGATGTGGTGGGATAACGGGAACGACCAGTTTGACCGGTTCGCAAGGCAGTGGCGTGATCCGGTCGTAAAGGATATTGTCGTTCAGGCTGGAAAGGGCGTCTCCAATGCGATCATCAAACCGGCAGATCTTTTTCTAAAAAAGGGAGAGACTATCACCGATCAAACGGTGGACATTCAGCTGGCCGGCAATACGCTGACCGGAATCTACCGGCAAACTGAAGAGCTTCAAGAAGGATACGACTATACGGTTGATGATGACGGAAAAACGGTCGTGATCAATGCATCCTGGCTGAAAAAGCTGATCTCAGAATCAGGACAGCCGGGGATGAAAGCACAGCTCACTTTTGCGTTTCATAAAGGCTCAGATCAGGTCTTGGATGTCATTGTTTATGATCAGCCAAAACTTGAAAAAAACGAATTTACCGTCAGCAAGTCGGCCATCACCGGCGATCTCAAAATCCCCGCGTCATTAAACGGAACGAAGCTGGCTACTGTGAAAGGAACCGTCGATTCCACCGGCAGACCCGTCCTGGAAGAAGTCTGGTCATGGACACCGTACATGAACCATGACGAAGATTTTTATGAAAAAGACGGGGATCTGTATTTGCGGGAGCGTGTTTTACACTATTTGAAAAGCGATTCCACCTTCACATTTGAAATGTGGCCAAAAGGTGTCGATGTGGATGTGAAGGTGAAGGTGAAATTTACAGAGTGAAGCAAAAAACGGCGTAACATTTCCCGAACGCCGCTGATTACATCCTTTTTTGCTGCGGGGAGAATACGGATGTAGAATCAGTCAATGCGAAAATGATGGCTGCAGAACATGTCTTGACCTGATCTAATAAGAGGGCAATGACAGAGGCAGCCAGTTTCCAAACTGCCTCCGTCATTTCCGAGCATGCCAAAACGAATCAATGAAAAATCGGCCGCGCTCCATCAAAACCGCGCAGGCACTAGTCTAAACTGAACACTGTCATGATTTGCAATAAAAATATGGTTATGGTATAGTTTTATTGGAAATGCTAACGATAGCCGAGGCGAAGAGTGGGGAAACCCGCTCTTTTGTATTGAACAGGCAATTTTGTCTCGACATGTTCATCGTCTTTTCTGATCCCTGCTCATGAAGCAGGGTTTTTACGAGAGAGCTGATGAATTGGAGCCTGCACAAGGAGGAAAAGAATGAGTAACAAAGTGATCGATATCGCCAGCGAAATGGTCCAGCCTATATTAGACAATCTTCAGCTTGAACTCGTTGACATCGAATTTGTCAAGGAAGGTCAAAACTGGTTCCTTCGCGTGTTTATTGATTCTGATGACGGCGTTGACATCGAAGAGTGTGCCAAGGTTAGCGAAGCTCTTAGCGAAAAGCTTGACGAGGCTGATCCTATCAAGCAAAATTACTTCCTCGAAGTATCATCTCCCGGAGCTGAACGGCCCTTGAAGAAAGAAGCCGATTTCATGAAAGCGCTCGGAAAAAACGTATATATTAAAACGTACGAACCTATTGAAGGAAATAAAGAGTTTGAAGGCAAGCTTACTGCATTTGACGGTGAAATCGCGGAAATTACAGTCACAATCAAAACGCGGCAAAAAAGAATCAACATTCCATATGAAAAGATAGCCAAAGCAAGGCTGGCTGTTTCGTTCAATTAATTATTTTTGACTGTTTAAGGGGGAAACCATAAACATGAGTAGTGAGTTGTTAGATGCCCTGACCGTTCTTGAAAAAGAAAAGGGAATCAGTAAGGACATTATTATTGAAGCTATTGAGGCTGCGCTCATTTCCGCTTATAAGCGGAACTTTAACCAGGCGCAGAACGTCAGGGTAGATTTGAATCGCGACACCGGTTCAATCCGCGTTTTCGCCCGCAAAGACGTCGTGGATGAAGTCTATGATCCGCGGCTGGAAATCTCGATTGAAGACGCGAGGAACATCAACCCGAACTATATTGTCGGAGATGTCGTGGAAATTGAAGTGACGCCGAAAGATTTCGGCCGCATCGCTGCCCAGACGGCGAAGCAGGTTGTCACTCAGCGCGTCCGTGAAGCGGAGCGCGGCGTCATCTATTCTGAATTCATCGACCGCGAAGAAGATATCATGACAGGTATCGTCCAGCGAATCGACAACAAGTTTATCTATGTTTCTTTAGGGAAAATCGAGGCGCTTCTGCCGGTTTCAGAACAGATGCCGAACGAAGTCTACAAGCCTCATGATCGGATCAAAGTGTTCATTACAAAAGTCGAAAAAACGACGAAGGGTCCGCAGATTTACGTTTCAAGAACTCATCCAGGCTTATTAAAAAGGCTCTTTGAAATCGAGGTCCCTGAAATTTACGATGGAACGGTCGAGCTTAAATCTGTGGCGAGGGAAGCGGGGGACCGCTCCAAAATTTCCGTCCGGACGGATGATCCGGATATCGATCCGGTCGGTGCCTGCGTCGGTCCGAAGGGGCAGCGCGTTCAGGCGATCGTCAATGAACTGAAGGGCGAGAAAATCGACATTGTCCACTGGTCAAACGATCCGGTTGAATTTGTCGCCAATGCATTGAGCCCTTCTAAAGTGCTTGATGTCATCGTCAATGAAGAAGATAAGGCAACAACCGTGGTCGTTCCAGACTACCAGCTGTCGCTTGCCATCGGCAAAAGAGGGCAAAACGCCCGCCTGGCGGCAAAATTGACAAGCTGGAAAATCGACATTAAAAGCGAAACAGATGCAAGAGAGCTTGGCATTTATCCAAGAGAGCTTGAGGAAGAGGAGCCTGAAGAGCTTTTCTTGGAAAGCGAAACTCCGGAATCGGATGAATAAGAGGTGACCTTTGGTGAACAGCCGAAAAAAGATCCCGCTTAGAAAATGCGTCGTGACAGGGGAAATGAAGCCGAAAAAGGAGCTCATCCGCGTCGTCCGTTCGAAGGAAGGGGAAGTTTCCGTAGACCCGACCGGCAAAAAGAACGGCCGGGGAGCTTACCTTACGCTTGATAAAGACGTCATCTTAACTGCAAAAAAGAAAAACAGCTTAGCAAATCAGCTTCAAGCACAAATTGATGATCAGATTTTTGATGAATTGCTGGAACTGGCGGAAAAGGAGAACAGATAAATGTCGGAATCGGAGTGGTTTTCCTTGCTGGGTCTGGCGAATCGAGCTCGAAAAGTCGTGTCCGGAGAAGACCTGGTTATAAAAGAAATCAGGCATTCACGCGCAAAGCTTGTTTTGCTTGCAGACGACGCTGCAGCTAACACGGAGAAAAAGGTAACCGACAAATGCAGGCACTACGGCGTACCGGTCAGAACAGTCAGCGACCGGACGCTTTTGGGCCGCGCAATCGGCAAAGAATCCCGTGTGGTTGTCGCCGTAACTGATCAAGGTTTTGCGAATACGTTGCTCCGAAAGCTCGATTAATCTTTTTGGGGGTGAACGAATGGCTAAAATGAGAGTTTATGAATATGCGAAAGCCATCAATGTTTCAAGTAAGGATATTATCGCGGCATTGAAAGATATGAATATCGAAGTCAATAACCATATGGCGATGATTGAAGAAAATGCAATCAGACAGCTTGACCAAAAATTCAAAAAAGGCGGTCAGTCCGGCGGAAGCAAGCAGGGCGCAAGCAAAAAGAACGCCGATCAAAGCGGCCAAAAAAAGCCGCAGCAAGAAGCCGCAAAACAGAATGCCGGAAATAAGCCAAACAAAAATCGAGACGGAAAGAAGAATAACGTGCAGAATACTCAATTTAACAATAAAAACAAAAAGAAAAACAACAACAACAAAAAGAACAAGCGCAACAACAAACATCAAGCTCCGCAGGAAAAACAATTCAAGCCGAAAAAAGAGCTGCCGGAAAAAATTGAATTTACAAATTCAATGACGGTCGGCGCACTTGCCGAAGAGCTCGGAAAAGAGCCGTCAGAAATCATTAAGAAGCTGATGCTGCTCGGCACCATGGCGACGATCAACCAGGATCTTGACAAAGACACGGTTGAACTGATCGCTGCGGAGTACGGCGTCGAAGTCGAAGAAGTCATCGTCCACGAAGAAACCGAATTTGAAAAGTACGAAGAACCGGACAACGAAGAAGATCTCGAAATCCGTCCGCCGGTTGTCACGATCATGGGCCACGTCGACCACGGAAAAACAACGCTTCTTGACAGCATCAGAAAAACGAAAGTCGTCGAAGGCGAAGCCGGAGGCATCACACAGCATATCGGCGCTTATCAAATTGAGGAAAACGGCAAGAAAATCACCTTCCTTGATACACCTGGGCATGCTGCATTCACAACGATGCGCGCGCGCGGAGCGGAAGTAACGGATATCACGATTCTCGTCGTCGCCGCAGATGACGGTGTGATGCCTCAGACGGTTGAAGCCATCAACCATGCCAAAGCGGCTGAGGTGCCGATTATCGTCGCCGTCAACAAAATCGACAAACCAACGTCAAATCCGGACCGCGTTATGCAAGAGCTGACAGAGCACGGCCTTGTTCCTGAAGCATGGGGAGGCGAGACGATTTTCGTTCCGCTTTCAGCGCTTTCAGGTGAAGGGATCGACGAACTCATCGAGATGATTCTCTTAGTCAGCGAAGTCGAAGAGCTCAAGGCAAATCCGAACCGCAGAGCAAAAGGAACGGTCATCGAAGCCGAGCTTGACAAAGGAAAAGGATCTGTTGCGACACTGCTCGTTCAAAACGGAACGCTTCACGTCGGCGATCCGATCGTTGTCGGAAACACATTTGGCCGCGTGCGCGCGATGGTCAACGATATCGGCAGACGCGTCAAATCAGCCGGCCCGTCAACGCCTGTAGAAATCACAGGCTTGAATGAAGTTCCGAATGCAGGGGATCAGTTCCTTGTCTTCAAAGATGAAAAAACAGCCCGTTCTGTCGGTGAAGCCCGCGCGACAAAACAGCTTGAAGAACAGCGCAGCGATAAAGCGAAGCTCAGCCTTGACGATTTATTTGAACAGATTAAACAAGGCGATGTCAAAGAGATCAACCTCGTCGTCAAAGCTGATGTTCAAGGGTCTGTTGAAGCGCTCGCCGCCGCTCTGCAAAAAATCGAAGTCGAAGGCGTCAGAGTGAAAATCATTCACACAGGTGTCGGTGCGATTACCGAATCAGACATTATTTTAGCTTCGGCCTCAAACGCGATTGTCATCGGGTTTAATGTCCGACCTGACGGAAATGCTAAGAGTACAGCCGAAGTCGAAAATGTGGATATCCGTCTTCACCGCATCATATATAAAGTGATCGACGAAATCGAAGCAGCCATGAAAGGGATGCTTGACCCTGAATACGAAGAAAAAGTGATCGGAATGGTTGAAGTCCGTCAAACATTCAAAGTCTCCAAAATCGGAACGATTGCCGGAGGCTATGTGACGGAAGGAACGATCACGCGGGACAGCGGAATCCGCTTAATCCGCGACGGCGTCGTCATCTTTGAAGGGGAAGTGGATGTTCTTAAACGCTTTAAAGATGATGTAAAAGAGGTTTCACAAGGGTATGAATGTGGTATCACCATTAAGAAATACAACGACATACGCGAAGGCGATATGATCGAAGCGTATGTCATGCAAGAAATTGAAAGAAAGTGATCGGGTTCGTTGAATGCGAATGCATCATTTACGATGCATCGTCACTCAAGGAAAAACGGGCGGTGCTGAAGCGGGTGATCACAAGAATCCGGGCGAAATTTAACGTTTCTATCTCAGAAATCGACTACCAGGATACTTGGCAGCGCACGAGCTTCGGCATTGCCGCCGTTTCTTCCTCTCGCGTGCAAACGGAAAAAGAGCTGCAGCGCGTTCTTAGCTTTATCGACTCTTTTCCGGAAATCGAACGGACGATCACGAGAACAGAGTGGTTTTAACATAGAGGTGGTATAGTCATGACGATGAGAGCTACCCGTGTGGGTGAGCAGATGAAAAAAGAACTAGGTGACATTATCGGAAGAAAGCTGAAGGATCCGCGAATCGGATTCTTAACAGTGACCGATGTCAGAGTTTCAGGTGATCTGCAAATCGCCAAAGTGTATATTTCCGTTCTTGGAGATGAAAAGAAGAGGGAAGAGACGCTGAAAGGCTTGGCAAAAGCGAAGGGCTTCATTCGTTCCGAACTTGGAAACCGAATCAGGCTTCGCAAAACACCTGAAATCCAGTTTGAATTCGATGAATCCATCGATTACGGAAACCGTATCGAAACATTGATTCACGAGCTCAATTCAAATAAAGAATAAAAGCTATCCAGGATAGGCGGACTTACCGTCTGTCCTTTTTAGCTGACATAAGAAAGGGGGAAAAGGCGTGTATAACGGAGTCCTGCTTTTACATAAACCGGTCGGTATGACATCCCATGACTGTGTTATGAAGATCCGCAAGCTGCTCAAAACAAAAAAAGTCGGACACACAGGGACGCTTGATCCTGAAGTGTCAGGCGTACTCCCAATTTGTGTCGGAAGGGCGACCAAAATCGTCGAGTATCTGACCGAAAAATCAAAAACATATGATGCTGAAATAACGCTCGGCTTTTCAACGACGACAGAAGATCAGACGGGGGAAATCGTAGAAAAGCGGCCAGTCAGCACCCCGCCTGATGAAGAAGCCGTGAGGAGCGTTCTTCAAAGCCTTGAAGGAACGATCGAACAAGTTCCGCCTATGTACTCCGCAGTCAAAGTAGGCGGCAAAAAGCTGTATGAATACGCAAGGGCGGGAATCGAGGTGGAAAGGCCGAAGCGGACGATCACCATTCACCGTATCGAGCTGACTTCTGACATCCGCTCTGATGATGATACGGTCAGCTTCAGGTTTCGTGTGACTTGTTCAAAGGGCACATACGTCAGGACATTGGCGGTTGCGATAGGGGAAAAGCTCGGATTCCCCGCCCATATGTCCCATTTAATCAGAACGGCGTCTGGATCATTCTCCCTTGATGAATGTCTGAGCTTTGAGCAGCTGAATGAACATATGGAAAACGGCACATTGTCTGAACAGCTCGTTACAATTGAGCGTGCGCTTGATCATTTGCCGAAATGGATAATTAGTGATACATTAGCTAAGAAAGTGGAAAATGGAGCATTGCTTGAAACACCTGAGCGTTTTTCTGAAATGGATGCAGACGCCCGTCTTGCCGTTTTTACAGAAGAAGGCCGGTGTACAGCCATCTATTATCCGCATCCAACAAAACCCGGCTTGTTGAAGCCGGCAAAAGTACTCGTGCAAAAAAGCGAACAATAAGAAAAGGTGACCGTTCTTGAAGACGATACATATTTCCCATCCACACGATCTGAAGCGTGAGGATGTTCCAACATCAGTTATGGCATTAGGTTATTTTGACGGTGTTCACCTGGGACATCAGCAAGTCATTCTCACGGCCAAAGCCGCGGCGGAGAGAGAAGGGGTCAAAACGTCTGTGATGACCTTTCATCCCCATCCGTCAGCCGTTCTGAAAAAAGGCCGGGAGCCCAAGGATTTAATCACACCTTTGAGCGAAAAAGTAAAAATCATTGAAGATTTGGGAGCCGACTTTCTATACATCGTGGAATTCAGCCCCGAATTTGCCGCCCTTTCGCCTGAGGACTTTATCGAGCAGTATATTCTCGGGCTTCATGTATCCCATGTTGTCGCGGGATTTGACTTTACCTTCGGGAAATTTGGAAAAGGCACGATGGAAAATTTTCAGGAGTATGCGAGAGGTCGTGTTAAAAGCACGTCTGTCGCCAAATACTCAAGCCATGATCAAAAGGTAAGCTCAACAAGGATCCGCAGTGTCCTTGGAGCGGGCGATGTCGAATATGCCGCGGAACTGCTCGGCAGGCCGTACTATGTAAAAGGCGTCGTGATTCACGGTGATAAAAGAGGAAGGACGATCGGCTTCCCGACTGCCAATATCGGTCTTTCCGACACATACATTGTCCCGCCGACCGGTGTCTATGCCGTTAAAGCGGAAATAGCCGGCGCATTATACAACGGAGTCTGCAATGTCGGATACAAGCCGACTTTTTACGAGAAGCGGCCAGGCCAGCCTTCCATAGAAGTGAACTTATTTGATTTTAATCGGGAAATATACGGCAGCGAAATGAAAATTGAATGGTATAAACGGCTGAGAAGCGAAAAAAAATTCGCCGGTGTCGATGAGCTGGTTGAACAGATCACAAAGGACAAAGAAGAAGCGATCCGTTTTTTTGAAGAGCTTTTAGCCGGCAAAAGATGATCAAAATACGTATTGAAAAGTGAATCCCTGTCAACAATGGGTGATAAATGGCCGGGCTTCTCAAAGTTTATAATAAATAGTTGCATATGGACCGTCTTTCTAGTATCATATTGTCTGTAGCTTTAAAAACCGTTCACTTGGCAAATCGAATCACCGGCGTTTGCTAGGTAAACGGGGCTAATATTATATGGAGGTGAAACAGGATGGCAATTACTCAAGAGCGTAAAAACCAACTCATCAGCGAGTTCAAAACACACGAATCTGACACGGGATCACCGGAAGTTCAGATCGCTATCCTAACAGATCAAATCAACAACTTGAACGAGCATTTGCGCGTTCACAAGAAAGACCATCACTCACGTCGCGGTCTTCTTAAAATGGTAGGTAAACGTCGTAATCTTCTTACGTATCTTCGTAACAAAGACGTAACTCGTTACCGTGAGTTGATCAACAAGCTAGGATTACGTCGATAATCGTAAAAAGCGGGAGGATTCCCGCTTTTTTATCGTATAAGAACGAATATCCGGCAACTCCAAAACACGTTTTTCATATACATGATCTTAAATCACCTGTTTCAGGTCTTTACATAGCACTTTGCCATTGATATGTTTAATTCATTTCGTTCATAATAGGAGTAACGAAAAACTATCCGAAGAGAGGAGTTCATATAAGAATGGGACAAGAGAAACACGTCTTTTCCATAGATTGGGCCGGCCGCAAGCTCACAGTTGAAACCGGCCAGCTTGCAAAACAAGCAAACGGGGCTGTCATGGTGCGTTACGGAGATACGGCTGTACTCAGCACGGCGACAGCTTCAAAAGAACCTAAAACCGTCGATTTCTTTCCTTTAACCGTGAACTACGAAGAAAGGCTTTATGCAGTCGGGAAAATTCCAGGCGGCTTTATTAAAAGAGAGGGCAGACCTAGTGAAAAAGCGATTCTCGCCAGCCGTTTAATCGACCGGCCGATCCGCCCGCTGTTCGCAGACGGTTTCCGGAATGAAGTTCAAGTTGTCAGCATTGTCATGAGTGTTGATCAGGATTGTTCGTCAGAAATGGCCGCGATGTTCGGTTCATCCCTTGCGCTCTGCGTATCCGATATTCCGTTTGAAGGTCCGATTGCCGGTGTCACAGTCGGCCGGGTCGACAACGAGTTTATCATCAACCCGACGCTTGATCAGCTTGAAAAAAGCGATATCCACTTAGTTGTAGCAGGGACGAAAGACGCCATCAACATGGTGGAAGCGGGTGCCGAAGAAGTTCCCGAACAAATCATGCTTGAAGCGATCATGTTCGGTCATGAAGAGATTAAGCGTTTAATCGCCTTCCAGGAAGAGATCGTCGCTGCTGTCGGAAAAGAAAAAACAGAAGTGGCGCTGTATGAGATCGATGCTGATCTGAAAGAAAAAGTGCGGGGGATGGCGGAAAGCGATTTGTTAAAAGCGATCCAGGTCCATGAAAAGCATGCCCGCGAAGACGCGATCAGCGAAATGAAAAATCAAGTTTTAGCGAAATTTGAGGAAGAAGAACATGATGAAGAAACGCTTAAACAAGTAAAGGATATTTTATCACAGCTTGTGAAAAACGAAGTGCGCCGTCTGATCACCGAAGAAAAGGTTCGCCCTGACGGACGTGCGGTCGATGAGATTCGCCCGCTTTCTTCAGAAGTCGGACTGCTGCCGAGAACACACGGTTCAGGGCTCTTTACAAGAGGCCAGACGCAGGCGCTCAGCATCTGTACACTCGGTGCGCTCGGCGATGTTCAAATTCTGGACGGTCTCGGTGTGGAAGAATCAAAACGCTTTATGCACCACTATAATTTCCCGCAATTCAGCGTC
The DNA here is from genome assembly GCF_046464135.1 of Bacillus sp. z60-11. Taxonomy (NCBI): domain Bacteria; kingdom Bacillati; phylum Bacillota; class Bacilli; order Caryophanales; family Bacillaceae; genus Bacillus; species Bacillus sp. z60-11. The sequence goes on from NZ_JBIYSN010000001.1 coordinate 845,954, forward strand.
GGGGAAACAGGACCAATGCGCGGACCGGGACGCCGCGAGATCGGGCACGGTGCACTTGGAGAGCGTGCGCTTGAACCGATTGTTCCGTCTGAAAAAGACTTTCCATACACGATCCGCCTTGTCTCTGAAGTGCTCGAATCAAACGGTTCCACTTCTCAAGCGAGCATTTGTGCCAGCACACTTGCCATGATGGATGCCGGGGTGCCGATTAAAGCGCCTGTCGCCGGAATTGCAATGGGCCTTGTCAAATCTGGCGAACATTACACTGTTCTGACAGATATTCAAGGAATGGAAGATGCCCTTGGAGATATGGACTTTAAAGTAGCAGGAACGTCAAAAGGCGTAACCGCGCTGCAAATGGATATTAAAATTGCCGGTCTATCAAGAGAGATTTTGGAAGAAGCGCTCCAGCAGGCGAAAAAAGGCAGAATGGAGATCCTTGACAGCATGCTGAGCACATTGGCTGAATCAAGAAAAGAGCTGTCGCCGTATGCGCCGAAGATCTTGACAATGACGATTAATCCGGATAAAATCCGCGACGTTATCGGACCAAGCGGAAAACAAATTAATAAAATCATTGAAGACACAGGCGTTAAAATTGATATCGAACAAGACGGCACAATCTTTATTGCTTCCACTGACGAAAGCATGAACCAAAAAGCGAAGAAAATCATTGAAGACCTTGTCAGAGAAGTGGAAGTCGGACAGCTTTACCTAGGTAAAGTCAAACGGATTGAAAAATTCGGCGCTTTCGTTGAACTGTTCAGCGGAAAAGACGGTTTGGTCCACATTTCAGAGCTTGCGCTTGAACGCGTCGGCAAAGTGGAAGATGTCGTGAAAATCGGTGACGAAATCCTTGTCAAAGTAACGGAAATCGATAAGCAAGGACGCGTCAATTTATCAAGAAAAGCAGTATTGCGTGAACAGAAGGAAAAAGAAGAACAAAAATCGTAAAACGGTGTCTGTCTTGCTTCTGTCTTAACCATCAAAAGGAAAAAGGAAGCCTGGGAGACCCGGCTTCTTTGCTTTAAGCGGATACAGCCGTTTGAAACCGATCAGTTCTATCTTGTCCTTATCTCACATATTTTGTGGGGAAGGGAGGAAGGATAGGTTGAAAAGAACATTGGTTCGGTTGTCCGTTTTTTTCTTTCTTTTGGTTATTTCATATCAGATGATGAATCATCCATACTCACTCGATTACATAGATGCGATGAAAAAGGATGCGGTGACCGTCGCCGCTCAAAAGGACGAACTGTATCAGGAGCTGGTGCAAAAAGCGCCTGAGTACGAAGCGAAACCGCAAAACGCAAAAATCGATAAGATTTGGAAAGCGATGCCGGGGTATAACGGTATAAAGGTGAACATCGAAAAGTCTTACAAAAAAATAAAAGAGGCTGGCGAATTCAATGAAAAGCTTCTTGTTTACGACCAAGTGAGACCAAAAGTCCATCTGGAGTCTTTAAAGCCTGAGCCGATTTACCGCGGACATCCCGATAAACCGATGGTATCGTTTCTTATCAATGTCGCCTGGGGGAATGAGCATTTGGAAAAAATGCTTCCCATATTGAACAAACATCATGTGAAAGCCACATTCTTTCTGGAGGGCAAATGGGTGAAAAACCATCCGGATCTGGCAAAATCCATCGTAAAGGGCGGCCATGAAATTGGAAACCATTCATACAATCACCCGGATATGAGCAGACTGACGAGAGAACGAATCTCAGAACAGCTGCGGATGACAAATGAACAAATTAAAGAAACCCTCGGGGTCAAACCAAAGTGGTTTGCGCCGCCGAGCGGCAGCTTCCGCAAAGAAGTCGTCGATCAGGCTCACCAAATGGGAATGGGTACGGTGATGTGGACAGTCGATACAATCGACTGGCAGAAGCCGCAGCCGGCCGTTCTGCAGCAACGGGTATTAAGCAAAGTACACAGCGGTGCCATGATATTGATGCATCCAACAGATCCAACTGCCAAAAGCCTTGATGCTTTGATTCAAAACCTTCATGAAAAAGGCTATCACATCGGAACTGTCTCACAGCTGCTGAATGAAAAAAGGCTTTTGGTCAAATAGATGCAAGGCCCGTTCGTTGAATAGGAGGAACAGATTTGATTAAACGATATACTTGTCAAAACGGGGTAAGAATCGTATTTGAAAACAATCCCACTGTCCGGTCGGTAGCTATCGGCGTTTGGATTGGAACCGGGTCAAGACACGAAACACCGGAGATCAACGGCATTTCGCATTTTCTGGAGCACATGTTTTTTAAAGGGACAAAAACGCGCACGGCCAGAGACATTGCGGAGTCTTTTGACAGAATAGGCGGCCAGGTCAATGCGTTTACCTCAAAGGAGTATACGTGCTACTATGCCAAAGTTCTTGATGAACATGCAAGCTTCGCTTTGGAAGTGCTCTCGGATATGTTCTTCCATTCATCATTTGACGAGGAAGAATTAAAAAAAGAAAAAAACGTCGTCTTTGAAGAAATTAAAATGTATGAAGACACGCCTGATGATATCGTCCACGATCTTTTAAGCAAGGCGTCATACGGCGGCCATTCCCTGGGCTATCCGATTCTCGGAACAGAGGAAACGCTGGCGAGCTTTGACGGAGATGCCCTGCGCCGCTATATGGACGAATACTATACACCGGACCGGGTCGTGATTTCGATTGCCGGAAATGTTCCTGAAAGCTTTATCAAAGAAGCGGAAAAGCATTTCGGTTCATATGAAGCGAACGGAAAAAGAACAGGAATGGCAAAACCGGAATTTCATCATCAACAAATGACGCGCAAAAAAGATACTGAACAGGCTCATCTCTGCCTCGGGTTCAATGGACTTGAAGTCGGCCACCCCGAAATTTACGACCTGATCGTACTCAACAACATTTTGGGAGGAAGCATGAGCAGCCGCCTTTTTCAGGATGTTCGCGAAGATAAAGGACTCGCTTATTCCGTATTCAGCTACCACAGCTCATATGAAGACAGCGGAATGATGACGATTTATGCGGGAACCGGCGCCAGCCAGCTGCAGCTTCTGTCAGAAACGATCCATGAAACGCTTCGCGTGTTAAAAGCGGATGGCATCACCCCGAAAGAATTGGAAAACAGCAAAGAGCAAATGAAAGGCAGCCTGATGCTCAGTCTTGAAAGCACGAACAGCAAAATGAGCCGCAACGGAAAAAATGAGCTGCTGCTCGGAAAGCACCGGACGCTGGATGAGATTATCGAAAAACTGAACGCCGTCAATCTCGACCGCGTCAACAATCTCGCCAACCGGATGTTTACGGACGACTATTCTCAAGCCTTGATCAGTCCGACCGGAGAACTTCCGAAATAAATGAGAAAAAACATGCTTGTCTTGATCGGCAGGCATGTTTTTTGCTGTTCGTACATACATCATAACAAAAGGGGGTTTTTTTATGAGGCTGAGCGAGCTTTCGGGAAAAGAGATCGTCGATATCAAGCGGGCTGAGCGCCTCGGCGTGCTTGGGCAGACCGACCTTGAGATCAATGAACAGGACGGACAGATCACCGCCCTCATCATCCCTTCGGTGAAATGGTTCGGACTTGGCAGAAAGCAGGGGAATGACATCAGGGTGCCATGGACGCAGATTCAAAAAATCGGAACAGACATGATTATTCTCGATGTTCCTGAAGACAGCGGAATAAAAGAAGAATAGCCGGCGGCAGCCGGTTTTTTTTATTGCCTTTTCAAGGCTGTTCCGCCCTCAGGAAAGGCCGGGCTTTCATCTATTTCACGGGATGTATTTCAATTCACCGCTATTTCCTTTTTATCATATGATGAAATTAGCTTATGGAATTAGATCCTTGTCAAAAAGAAGGTGAATGTTAAAGCCATGTTAACCGGATTGACGATTGCCATCATCGGCGGTGATGCGAGGCAGCTTGAAATCATCCGCAAGCTGACGGAACAGGACGCGAAGGTATTTCTGGTCGGATTTGATCAGCTTGACCACGGGTTTACCGGAGCTACGAAATTAAAATTAAATGAACTGGATTTTGGAGCAATAGACAGCATCATCCTGCCTGTATCTGGAACATCCGCAGCAGGAGCGGTTGCGACCGTTTTCTCAAATGAAGAAGTGATATTAAAGCAGGAGCATTTGGAAAAAACAAAGCCTCACTGCGACATTTATACAGGAATTTCAAATCGTTATTTAGACGGAATGGCAAAAGGGGCGAACCGCCGTCTGATCAAGCTTTTTGAAAGAGACGATATCGCGATTTACAACTCGATACCTACAGTTGAAGGGGCCATCATGATGGCCATACAGCATACCGATTATACGATCCACGGTTCAAACGTCATGGTCCTCGGACTCGGGCGAACGGGAATGAGCATCAGCCGCGCTTTTTCGGCTCTTGGAGCAAATGTTAAAGTCGGCGCCCGCGACTCCGCACATCTGGCCAGAATTATGGAAATGGGACTTGAGCCTTTCCATACAAAAGATCTTGCAGAGCATGTGGAGGATACTGACATCTGCATCAACACCGTTCCAAGTCTCATCCTTGATCAAAAAGCGCTCGCGCGAATGACGCCGAGAACATTAATTCTCGATTTAGCAACCCGTCCCGGAGGCACAGATTTTGACTTTGCCGAAAAACAGGGCATTAAAGCCCTGCTCGCTCCCGGACTTCCCGGGATTGTCGCGCCGAAAACGGCTGGTCAGATCATCGCCAATGTTTTGTGCAACCTTTTATCACAAACAACAACCGACCGAAAGGGGCTGTCATAATGTCGATCAAAGGGAAAAGAATCGGATTTGGCCTTACAGGCTCACACTGTACGTATGATGCCGTATTTCCGCAAATCGAAGAGCTTGTCAACAAAGGGGCGGAAGTCAGACCGATCGTGACGCATACTGTCAGATCGACGGACACACGCTTTGGAGAAGGGCAGGAGTGGGTAAGGAAAATCGAAGAACTGACAGGTTTTGATTGTATTGATTCCATTCCGAAAGCTGAGCCCCTCGGCCCCAAAACACCGCTTGACTGCATGGTGATCGCGCCTTTAACGGGTAACTCGATGAGCAAGCTCGCAAACGCGATGACGGACTCTCCGGTGCTGATGGCGGCGAAGGCGACGGTTCGAAACTCGCGTCCGGTCGTCCTTGGCATTTCCACAAATGATGCCCTCGGCCTCAACGGCGTCAACCTGATGAGGCTGATGACGACAAAAAACATCTTCTTCATCCCATTCGGGCAGGATGACCCTTACAAAAAGCCGAATTCCCTCGTCGCCAAAATGGACCTTTTGCTGCCGGCGGTCGAAGAAGCGCTGTCCCATAAACAAATTCAGCCCGTTCTTGTCAATCATGAGCAATAATTTAAAGATGTAACAAAAAATATCAATCACCCCGGCTCACTTCTATGTTAAAATAAAATGTAAAATGCATAGTCAACCAATCGTTACGACGATTAAGGTGGAAGGAGTTTTACAATTGGGCAGAGGATTACATGTAGCAGTAGTTGGTGCGACAGGCGCTGTAGGACAGCAAATGCTAAAAACGCTAGAAGACAGAAACTTTGAACTGGATAAACTGACTTTATTATCCTCAAAGCGTTCGGCAGGTACGAAGCTGACATTCAAAGGTGAAGAGCATATTGTAGAAGAAGCTAAACCGGAAAGCTTTGAAGGCGTAAACATCGCGCTGTTCAGCGCCGGGGGAGGCGTTTCAAAGGTGCTTGCCCATGAAGCGGTCAAACGCGGGGCGATCGTCATTGACAACACGAGCGCGTTTCGAATGGATGAAAACACTCCGCTCGTCGTGCCTGAGGTTAATGAGGAAGATTTGCATCAGCATAACGGCATCATCGCAAACCCGAACTGTTCGACGATCCAAATGGTCGTTGCGCTTGAGCCGATCCGCAAGGCTTTCGGCTTGAATAAAGTCATCGTCTCAACCTACCAGGCTGTGTCAGGTGCCGGAAATGAAGCGATAAAAGAGCTCTACGGCCAAACGGAAGCAATTTTAAACGAAAAGCCGTTCGAGCCTGAAATCATGCCGGTCAAAAGCGATGAAAAACACTATCAAATCGCATTTAACGCTATTCCTCAAATCGATAAGTTCCAGGAGAACGGGTTTACGTTTGAGGAAATGAAAATGATAAATGAAACGAAAAAGATTATGCACATGCCTGAACTTCAAGTCTCAGCGACATGTGTCAGACTGCCGATTGCAACAGGACATTCGGAATCCGTCTATATCGAAACAGACCGTGACGATGTAACGGCAGAAGATATCAAAAACCTGTTAAAAGAAGCTCCTGGCGTCATCCTTCAAGACGACCCGGCAGAACAGGTATATCCAATGCCTGCCGATGCAGTGGGAAAACGAGATGTGTTTGTCGGACGGGTGCGCAAAGACCTCGACCGGCCAAACGGCTTTCATCTCTGGGTTGTTTCCGACAACCTGCTCAAAGGCGCGGCTTGGAATTCTGTTCAAATCGCAGAAAGCTTAAAAGCTTTAAACTTAGTTTAATGTAAAGATTTCTAACGGGACATTGGAAGAAGAGAGTAAGGCTTTAAACAGCCTACTCTCTTCTGTTACGTCCGAAATCAACTTGGAGTGAAATAAATTGAAAATCATCGTTCAAAAATTTGGAGGAACGTCTGTAAAGGACGACCGAGGCAGAAAACTCGCTTTAAGCCATATCCAAGGTGCGGTCAATGAAGGATACAAAGCGGTTGTTGTCGTATCGGCGATGGGCCGGAAAGGCGACCCGTATGCAACCGATTCATTGCTTGAGCTGCTATACGGCGGTCAGGATGCGATTACCGAGCGGGAGCAGGATATGCTCTTGTCATGCGGTGAAACGATCTCTTCTGTTGTATTTGCGAGCATGCTTTTGGAAAACGGAATTAAAGCCGCGGCTTTAACAGGTGCACAGGCCGGGTTTTTAACGGATAACCAGCATACGAACGCCAAAATTCTCGAAATGAAACCGGAGCGTCTTGTCAGCATGCTGGCCGAACATGATGCGGTTGTCGTCGCCGGTTTTCAAGGGGCAACTGCAAAAGGCGACATCACAACGATCGGCAGAGGCGGAAGCGATACTTCGGCCGCCGCGCTCGGAGCGGCATTGGATGCGGAATTCATCGATATCTTCACAGATGTCGAAGGCGTCATGACCGCAGATCCGCGAATCGTTGAAAAAGCAAAGCCGCTGCCTGTCATTACCTATACGGAAATCTGCAATTTGGCCTACCAGGGTGCGAAGGTGATCCATCCGAGAGCGGTAGAAATTGCCATGCAGGCAAAGGTGCCGATTCGTGTTCGGTCGACATATTCAAAAGAACCCGGAACACTTGTAACCAGCCACCATACCTCTAAGGCCGGAAGCGATGTGTTTGAGCGGCTCATCACGGGAATCGCCCATGTAAAAGATGTGACCCAGTTTAAGGTTCCGGCAAAAGAAGGACAATATAATGTACAGACCGAAGTGTTTAAAGCGATGGCCAATGCTGGGATCAGCGTTGACTTCTTTAATATTACACCAAGTGAAATTGTATATACGGTCGCCGGAAGCATGACAGACAAGGCGCTCGGGATACTGAAAGATTTGGGCTATGAACCTGTCGTGACGAAAAACTGTGCGAAGGTCTCAGCAGTCGGTGCCGGTATTATGGGAGTGCCGGGCGTCACCTCAAAAATCGTTACCGCCTTGTCGGAAAAAGGCATTCCGATCCTGCAGTCCGCTGACAGCCATACGACGATCTGGGTGCTCGTTCACGAGGAAAATATGGCAACGGCCGTAAACGCTTTGCACGAAGTGTTTGAACTATCAAAATAAATGTGATTGAATCATGATGAGGTGAAAAAAATGAATTTCGGAAATATTGCAACCGCAATGGTTACGCCTTTTGACAAAAATGAAAACGTCGATTTTCAGAAATTGTCAAAGCTGATTGATTATTTATTGAACAACGGGACGGATTCCCTTGTTGTCGCAGGAACAACCGGGGAATCGCCGACACTGTCTGAAGAAGAAAAAGTCGCGCTCTTTCAACATTCGGTTAAGGAAGCAGCCGGCCGCGCACCTATTATCGCCGGTACGGGGAGCAACAATACGAAGGCTTCCATCAAACTGACAAAAAAAGCGGAGGAAGCCGGAGTAGACGCCGTGATGCTCGTTGTCCCGTACTATAATAAACCTTCCCAGGAAGGAATGTACCGCCACTTCAAAGCGATCGCTGAAGAAACATCGCTTCCGGTCATGCTTTATAATGTTCCGGGCAGAACGATGGCTTCACTGGCGCCCGAAACAACGATCCGTCTGGCGGAAATTCCGAATATCGTTGCGATTAAAGAAGCGAGCGGCGACCTTGATGCGATCACGAAAATCGTTGCGGAAACGCCAGACGATTTTGCCGTGTATTCAGGCGACGACAGCTTGACTTTGCCGGCTTTGTCCGTGGGAGCGTGGGGAATTGTTTCCGTTGCATCACACATCATCGGACCGGAAATGCAGGAGATGATGAAACATTATATAGACGGGAATGCGAAAGAGGCAGCCTTGCTCCATCAAAAGCTGCTTCCGCTGATGAAAGGTCTTTTCGCCGCTCCGAATCCGTCTCCTTTAAAGACGGCTCTTCAGCTGAAGGGTCTTGACGTCGGTTCTGTCAGACTCCCATTAATTCCGCTAAATGAAGAAGAGCGACTCCATTTAAGCAGCCTGATGAACAGTTTGTAAAAGGAGTACGGACGAAAACGGTCATTCTCTTTTGGAGGGGATGGCCGTTTGTCATATACATAATGGTTCTTGTTTTCTAAAATTAGATTCAGGTATAATAGGGACAAGTGATGATGGACGGGTACTTAGATTAGGAGGATTACAATTTGAAAAAAAATACAGAAGCTATTAGAATCATCGCCTTAGGTGGCGTCGGGGAGATCGGAAAAAACCTTTATGTCATTGAAATCGACTCTGACATATTCGTGGTTGACGCCGGACTCATGCATCCAGAAAATGAAATGCTGGGAATCGATGTGGTCATCCCGGACATTTCATATTTAATCGAACGAGCTGACCGCGTGAAGGCGATTTTTCTGACACACGGACACGAAGAAAACATCGGGGGCGTTTTTTACTGCCTGAACAAACTATCTGTGCCTGTTTACGGAACGAAGCTGACACTTGCCCTTTTAAAAGAAACGTTAAAGCAGTACGGCTCCAATAAAAAAGCCGATTTAAGAGAAGTCCACTCCAAGTCGGTGATTACATTTGAATCAACGAAAGTATCATTTTTCAGGACAAACCACAGCATCCCGGATTCCGTCGGTGTCAGTTTTAAAACATCTCTCGGATCCATCGTGTGCACTGGGGATTTCAAATTTGACCAAACACCGGTTTTAAATCAGACCAGTGATATCGGCGAAATCGCCAAAATCGGCAACAGCGGTGTCCTGTGTCTGCTTTCTGACAGCGCCAATGCGGAAAAACCGGGCTATACGCCTTCAGAGGCCGTTGTCGGCGGCGAGATTTCCGATGTGATGTATAACGCTGAAAACCGTGTGATCATTGCTGCATTCGCATCAAACTTCAACCGCATTCAGCAGGTGATTGATGCGGCGCTGCAAAACGGCAGAAAGCTTGCGGTTTCCGGAAAAAACATCTCCTCCATTTTGCAGCTTGCCATCAAGCTTGGCTATGTAACGGCTGACGAGGATATGTTCATTCCTGTCCAGGAAGTCAAAAAACATCCGAAAAAAGAAGTCGCCATTTTGACAGGAGACAATCATGGAGAACCGCTGGCTGCATTGACAAGAATCGCAAAACAAGGGCATAAACAGCTTGATATTGAAGAAGGAGATACGGTTTTAATCGCCTCCTCTCCGGTGCCGGGCCAGGAATTGGTCTATTCCAAAGCCGTCGATCTATTGACAAGAGCGGGCGCACAAGTCGTGTTCGCACAAAAGCGCGTCCATGTATCAGGCCACGGCTGCCAGGAAGAGCTGAAGCTGATGCTGAACCTGCTGAAGCCGAAGTATTTAATCCCTGTAAACGGCGAATACAGAATGCAAAAAGCACACTCCAAGCTGGCTGAAGAAATCGGGATGAAGAGAAGCGACATTTTCCTTGTCGAAAAAGGCGATGTTGTTGAGTTCCGCGGCCAAAACGTCAAAATCGGCGATAAGGTGCAATCAGGCAACATCCTGATCGACGGACTCGGTGTCGGCGATATCGGCAACATCGTGCTCAGAGACCGGCGCCTTCTTTCCCAGGACGGAATCTTAATCGTTGTCATTACCCTTGATAAAAAGAAAAAACATCTTGTATCAGGACCCGAAATTATCACGAGAGGTTTTGTCTATGTCAGGGAATCAGAAGAGCTGATCGTTGAAGCGACAGAGCTTGTCAGGGAAATCGTGAAAGAAAGCACGGAAAACGCAGTCGTCGAATGGTCTGCGCTAAAACAGACGATGCGCGACGCATTGAATCAATTCTTATATGAAAGAACGAAACGAAAACCAATGATCATCCCAATCATCATGGAAGTATAAAACCAAGAGGATCCCTCTTGGTTTTTTTACATTGTATGAAAAAACCGCCACTGTCCATAATACAAAAGAAACTCGAGAAAGAGGTGAACCAGATGGACTCAAACCCGATACAAAACGGGGACGGCCAAGGGGAGCAGCCGGCCAAACAGGACGGAAAAGACAATCTCGTCAACAAAATTCAGCAGCTTGGCCAAACGTCGCTTCCGCAAATGGGACAGGACTCAAACATCCACTGCCTGACCATCATCGGGCAAATTGAAGGTCATGTTCAGCTTCCTCCCCAAAATAAAACAACAAAGTATGAACACGTGATTCCCCAGATTGTCGCAGTTGAACAAAATCCTAAAATCGAAGGGCTCCTCATCATCTTAAATACTGTGGGCGGTGATGTTGAAGCGGGATTGGCGATAGCGGAAATGCTGGCGTCCCTGTCAAAACCGACCGTGTCAATCGTGCTCGGCGGCGGCCATTCGATCGGTGTTCCAATCGCGGTTTCCTGTGATCACAGCTATATCGCTGAGACCGCGACGATGACGATCCATCCGGTCAGACTGACAGGACTAGTCATCGGTGTTCCGCAAACATTTGAGTACCTTGATAAAATGCAGGAGCGGGTCGTCAACTTTGTCACAAGCCATTCAAATATTTCCGAAGACAAGTTTAAGGAATTGATGTTTTCCAAAGGCAATCTGACGCGTGACATCGGAACAAATGTCGTCGGAAAAGATGCGGTCGAATACGGGTTGATCGACGAAGCGGGCGGCGTCGGACAGGCGATCAACAAGCTCAATGAATTGATTGAACAAAACAGCGGCGGCGAAGAAAGGATGATTCAATGATCCTATACACGACCATGCCGCAGGAAATCATTTTCGCCGGACAGTCGGAAGGGACGAACTTAAAGCATATAGAAGTTAACGGCATCCCGCTCCTCGTCGAATTGAACGGAGAAGAAGCCCGGGTGGTTCAGGTACTCAGCACAAATCCGATGGATTTTTTAAAACAGGAAACGGCGCCCGGACAAACGCTGAAGCTGACATTTTATAAATAGCTGAAGTGTCGCAAGGATAAATATGCTATAATAGGGGAATCCAGAGGTAAAATTGCAGCCGGAAACAGGCTGCTTTCTCTTTGTTTTAACATTTTTTACAAAGCAGTAAGGTGATGGAGCATGGCAAAAAGAAAACGAAAATCGAAAAAGAAACAAAAACAGGTCAAACGGATAAATCTCAAATTTGAATTGTACGGTTTAATTTGCATCGCCATCTCGATTATTGCGATTCTGCAGCTTGGCGTAGCAGGTCAAACGTTCATTTACATGTTCCGTTTTTTGGCGGGCGAGTGGTTTATTCTCTGTCTGCTTGCTCTCTTTCTAACAGGCGTTTCACTGTTTTGGAAGAAAAAAACGCCTAGCTTTCTGACGAGAAGGAAAGCGGGGCTTTATTGCATCATTGCAAGCCTTTTGCTTCTTTCCCATGTACAGCTGTTTCAGCATTTGGCGGAAAGGGGCATGATCCAGTCTCCAAGCGTGATCCAGAACACGTGGGAGCTGTTTATGATGGATGTGGAAGGCAAGGCGGGCTCTCCTGATCTCGGCGGCGGCATGATTGGAGCGGTGCTGTTTGCGGCATCATATTTTCTGTTCGCATCTGCCGGATCCAAAATCATCGCCATCTTTCTGATTCTGATCGGTCTTTTATTGATCACCGACCGTTCGCTGCAAGAGACGCTGATCAAATGGACGGCCCCGGCGGCGTCATTCATTAAAGATCAATGGCGCGCATTTCTGGCCGATCTGAAGCAATTAAAAAGCCATACAGCGAAAAAGAAATCAGGAAAAAAACGAAAAACGCAGCGGAAGCGAAACACTGCTGAGGAGTCCGGCCTGGAGCCTGAACCCGCAGCTGATCCCGATCCGGTGATTCAATCGGAACCGATCATCTCAAGCTTTTCCGACCGTGATGAACAACCGGAGGTGCAGGCTTATGAAGCACCCGAGCCTGCGGAGGCGGATCCTGAACCGATGCCTTCAGAGAGCCTTGAAACCGCTCCGGAGATTGCGTTTACAGAGCTTGAAAACAAAGACTATCAGCTGCCATCCATCAGTTTATTGGATGATCCGAAACATACCGGCCAGCAAACCGACAAAAAAAACATCTATGATAACGCCAGAAAGCTTGAGAGAACGTTCCAAAGCTTCGGAGTCAAGGCGAAGGTGACACAGGTCCACCTCGGTCCGGCCGTGACAAAGTATGAAGTCTATCCGGACGTCGGCGTCAAAGTGAGCAAGATTGTCAATTTAAGTGATGACTTGGCGCTCGCCTTAGCCGCCAAGGATATCCGCATCGAAGCGCCGATACCCGGAAAATCGGCGATCGGAATCGAAGTGCCGAATGCCGAGGTCGCGATGGTTTCGTTGAAGGAAGTGCTTGAATCCAAGCTCAATGACCGTCCCGATGCAAAGCTGATGATCGGCCTTGGCCGCAATATATCGGGAGAAGCGGTGTTGGCTGAATTAAATAAGATGCCGCACCTTTTAGTCGCAGGTGCGACGGGAAGCGGAAAAAGCGTCTGTGTCAACGGCATCATCACAAGCATTTTAATGAGGGCCAAACCGCATGAAGTGAAGATGATGATGATCGACCCGAAAATGGTCGAACTGAATGTGTATAACGGGATTCCCCATTTGCTCGCGCCTGTTGTGACAGACCCGAAAAAAGCTTCTCAGGCTTTGAAAAAGGTCGTCAATGAGATGGAACGGCGCTATGAGCTGTTTTCTCACACGGGAACGAGAAACATTGAAGGGTACAATGATTATATTAAACGGATGAATGCATCAGAAGAAGCAAAACAGCCGGAGCTTCCATACATTATTGTGATTGTGGACGAGCTTGCCGATTTGATGATGGTCGCTTCCTCCGATGTTGAAGACTCCATCACAAGGCTGTCGCAGATGGCCCGCGCTGCCGGAATTCATCTGATCATTGCGACGCAGCGTCCGTCAGTCGATGTCATCACCGGTGTCATTAAAGCCAATATTCCGTCAAGGATTGCCTTTAGCGTTTCTTCGCAGACAGACTCGAGAACGATTTTGGATATGGGAGGAGCTGAGAAGCTTCTCGGAAGAGGGGACATGCTGTTTCTGCCTGTCGGAGCCAACAAGCCGCTTCGCGTACAAGGGGCCTTCTTATCCGATGAAGAGGTCGAAAAAGTCGTTGACCATGTCATTACACAGCAAAAAGCTCAATACCAGGAGGAAATGATTCCTGAAGAAACGTCAGAGACGCTCAGCGAAGTGACGGACGATCTTTACGATGAAGCGGTCGCTCTTGTCGTCAGCATGCAGACGGCATCGGTCTCCATGCTGCAAAGAAGATTCCGCATCGGCTACACACGGGCCGCCCGACTGATTGACGCGATGGAGGAAAGGGGAGTCGTTGGTCCTTATGAAGGATCAAAGCCCCGGGAAGTCCTCATGTCTAAAGAACAATATGAAGAGCTCTCTTCCTAGGTGGAAGAGAGCTCTGTTTAAAATAAAAACATTATGTAAACTAGTGCATGATAAAACGTCTATTTATTTATTTGACAAAACATGATATAGTTATCCTCAATTAAAGGTATTTTGAATCTGATCTGGTCAGACGGAGGGAAAACATGTCGATTAAAGCTGACAATCAACATTTATGTCTAAAAGTGATTGATCGGATAAAAGATGATATTCAAAATGGCGTCTACCGCGAAAATGAACAGCTCCCCTCTGAATTCGAGCTGTCTAAAATGTTGGGCGTCACGAGAGCGGCTCTCAAAGAAGCGCTCAGAATCCTCGAAGAAGAAAACGTCCTCATCAGAAGGCATGGCGTCGGCACTTTTGTGAACGCCAAACCTTTGTTTCTCTCAGGTATTGAGCAGCTGAACAGCGTGACGAAAATGATCGAACAGGCAAACATGACACCCGGAACCATTTTTATGTCCTCACAGGTGACAGACCCGACGGAAGAAGATATGCTCTGCTTTCAGCACCCTGAAGATAGCGACATATTTTTGCTTGAGCGGGTGAGAACGGCAAATGGATCACCTGTTGTCTACTGTCTAGATAAAATTCCGACGTCGATTTTGCCGAAAGGCTTTTCACATGAACAGGAATCGATGTTTGAATGGCTGGAGAACAAATCGGGAGCAGTCATCAGCTATGCGGTTGCCGACATTGTGCCAATCGGCTACCATGATACGGTCTCGCAAATCCTTGAGTGTGATCCGGAAACCGCTCTTTTATTGTTGAAGCAGATTCATTATGATCAAAATGACAGGCCGGTACTATATTCATTAAACTATTTCAGGGCTGATAAATTCAGGTTTCACGTCGTCAGAAAACGTTTTTGATAAAGACAGGCGCTAAAGATAGGCGGCTGTTTTTTGCTGTGCCTACATAAACTTACCTGCAGCAACCCATACTAATGGATGGAAATCCTAATGAATTGGGTGAAAAAAGGTGAGCAAAAAAAAAGGTGTTAAAAGCATTGTCGCGCTGTCGTCTGTCCCGCTTGTCATGACGCTCGGCAACTCGATGCTGATCCCGGTTCTGCCGGTGATTGAAAAAAAACTAAACATTTCTTCGTTTCAAGTGTCTTTGATCATCACGGTTTATTCTATTGTTGCGATTATATGTATACCGATAACAGGCTATTTGTCCGATAGGTTTGGCAGAAAAAAGGTCATGCTTCCATGTCTTGTCATTGCCGGAGCGGGAGGCGCTCTCGCAGGCTTTGCTGCACCTTTTTTCAAAGAGCCGTATGCGATGATTTTGGCTGGGCGGGTGCTGCAAGGCATCGGTTCGGCAGGTGCCGCTCCGGTCGTCATGCCGTTTATCGGCGATTTGTTTCAAAACGATGAAGACATCAGTGCGGGACTTGGCGACATCGAGACGGCAAACACCGCCGGAAAAGTATTGAGCCCGATCTTAGGGGCTTTTTTAGCATCATGGGTCTGGTTTATGCCGTTTTGGTTTATTCCCGTCGTGTCGCTCGCCAGCTTTTTTCTCGTGCTGTTTTTTGTCCCGAAGCCGAAGGAAAAAGGCGCCGATTCGAAATCTTTTATAGATTTCTCAAAAAATGTTCAGCAGATTTTCAAACGGGAAGGGCGCTGGCTGGTGTCCATCTTTTTGATCGGCGGGATCATCATGTTTCTTTTATTCGGGGTGCTGTTTTACCTCTCCGACAATCTGGAGAAAAAATATCAGATTGACGGGATCATAAAAGGAGCGCTGCTCAGCATTCCGCTGCTGTTTCTCTCCGTCAGCTCTTACCTTGCCGGAAAGCTGATCGGAAACAATAAAATCAGAATGAAAATATGCGTTCTCATCGGGATGATCCTGCTTGCCCTGTCTTTCGGGGGATTGTGGTGGAACCACAGCTTTTATCCGCTGTTTTTATTTATGACGGTCGGAGGCATCGGCATCGGGGTCGCCCTTCCTTCGCTTGATGCTTTGATAACAGAGGGGATTGAAAAAGAAGAACGCGGAACGATTTCGTCATTTTACAACAGCATGCGGTTTATCGGAGTGGCACTCGGACCGCCGGTATTTGCTTACATGATGACGAATGCCGACCGGTTGATTTTCATTGTGTCTCTTCTTTGCAGCCTCGCCGCTGTCGCTCTCGTGCTCTTTAACATTGATCCGAAGAAAGATGAGAATGAAGCGGTCAAAACGGTGTAAATCTGCACCGTTCTTTTTTTGGCGAGGTTTTTAGTTTCCTTAAATCTCCTCCAGTTGATATAATTACAACCAAACGGCCTGAGAAGCATATGGTCGAATCGGGTCATAATACATAATATAAAAAGGACGAAGGAGGTTCTTCATGACATATCTGAATGAAATAAAAGGAAAACATCGCGGGGTCACAAGCCATATCGTGAAGACGGAAAAGTTTAAAACCGTTTCCATTACTTTTAAAATGCTCGCCCCTTTAACAAAAGTAGACGTGACTAACCGGGCTCTTTTTCCGCATGTGCTCCTGCGGGGAACAAGCAGGCATCCGAAAACGGCTGACCTCAGGACGTACCTTGACGAGCTTTACGGCACTTCTGTATCGGCTGACCTCTCCAAAAAAGGGGAACAGCACGTCATTACGTTCCGCCTGGATATCGCCAATGAAAAATATTTAAAGGACCAGACGCCGCTTTTGGAAAAAGGAATGGAGCTTTTGTCCGACATTATTTTTTCGCCGGCGCTTGAGGGAGGGGTTTTTAAACCTGATTATGTCTCCCAGGAGAAACGCACATTAAAACAAAGAATTCAGGCCGTCTACAATGATAAAATGCGCTACTCGAACCTGAGGCTTATTCAGGAAATGTGCAAAGATGAGCCTTACTCCCTGCATGTGAACGGAGAGCTTGATGATGTGGACGGCATCACGCCAGAGAGCCTGTATCAAGCGTATACTAAGGCAATTGCGGAAGATCAGCTCGACATTTACGTCGTAGGGGATGTTGACGAAAACCAAGCCGATCAGTACATTGCAAACTATTTCAAAACGAAAGAGCGAAGTGCACCGGCAGCCGCCCAGATCGAGCGCAATCACACGCCGGAGCCAAGGGAAGTTGTTGAGGATGCGGATGTCAAACAGGGCAAGCTGAACATGGGCTTTCGGACCAACACGTTTTTTACAGACGATGACTATCCGGCACTGCAGCTTTTCAACGGCCTGTTCGGCGGCTTCTCCCATTCCAAGCTGTTTATGAATGTCAGAGAAAAAGCGAGCCTTGCCTATTATGCGGCCTCCAGAATCGAAAGCTTCAAAGGGCTTTTAATGGTCATGTCAGGTATTGAAGTCGCCAATTATCAAAAAGCCGTCGACATCATCAAGGAACAGTTCCAGGAGATGAAAAAAGGCAGCTTTACGGAAGAGGCGATCAGCCAGACGAAAGCGGTCATTAAAAATCAGATTCTTGAAACCCTTGATACACCTTACGGCTTAGTCGAATTCATTTATCAGCAGGCTGCCGCCCAAACCGAATTTTCTTTGGAGGAATGGCTTGACCGGATTGACAATGTCACCAAGGACGAGATTGTTGAGGTCGGTCAGAAAATCGAATTGGATACAACGTACTTTCTGAAAGGGACGGAGGGAGCATCTTGACGAAAACGATTGAATTTGAACAGCTGAAGGAAACGCTATACTATGAAAAAATGCCCGGCGGACTTGATGTATACGTACTCCCAAAAGAAGGATTTAACAAGACATACGCTGTATTTACGACAAAGTACGGCTCAATTGACAATCAGTTTGTCCCGCTCGGAAAAGAAGAAATGGTCCGTGTGCCTGACGGCATCGCCCATTTCCTCGAGCATAAGCTGTTTGAAAAAGAAGACGGCGATGTCTTTCAGCATTTCAGCAAACAGGGGGCTTCAGCCAACGCTTTTACCTCCTTCACGAGAACGGCGTATCTTTTTTCAAGCACTTCAAAGGTTGCAGATAATCTTGAAACACTCGTCAATTTTGTGCAGGACCCTTATTTCACGGAAAAAACGGTTGAAAAAGAAAAAGGCATCATCGGCCAGGAAATCAATATGTACGATGATAACCCGGATTGGCGTCTTTTCTTCGGCCTGATCGAAAACATGTATAAAGAACATCCCGTCCGGATTGACATCGCCGGCACGATCGAAAGCATTTCACACATTACGAAGGATCTCTTGTATGAATGCTATGAGACGTTCTATCACCCGAGCAATATGCTCTTGTTTGTCGTCGGACCGGTCGACGCGGAAGCGATCATCGGTCAGGTCCGCAAAAACCAGGAAAACAAACCGTATACGGATCAGCCTGAAATCGTCCGCAAAGAAGTGGATGAGCCCGCCGCAGTATACCGAAAAGAGCAGGAAATCAAAATGAATGTTCAAAGCTCGAAATGCATGGTCGGCTTAAAAAGCGTCAATCCCCGAAATACTGGAGACGACCTCTTAAAACATGAACTGACCATGAACTTGATTCTTGAATGTCTGTTTGGCAAAAGCTCTGCCGATTATGAAAAAATTTATGAAAAAGGCTATATTGACGAGACATTCAGCTACGACTACACGGAAGAGCACGGCTTTGGCTTCGCCTCTGTCGGCGGCGACACCCCTGAGCCCGATCAGCTTGCAGAAGAACTGAAACAGGTGTTCTTCAAAGCCAAAGAGACGATCACGGCTGAAAAACTCGATTTGGCGAGAAAGAAAAAAATCGGTACATTCCTAAAATCGATGAACTCGCCTGAATACATCGCCAATCAGTTTACACGGTACGCATTTTTGGAGACGAGTCTGTTCGATATTGTCACCGTTCTCGAGTCGATCACGCTCGAAGACGTCCACAAGGCAATAGAGGAAGAAATAGAAGAGGACAGGATCACCGTCTGCAAAGTCGTTCCGAAATCATAATACACACCGGAAAGTTCAGCATGGAAAGTCTTTGTGCTGAACCTTTCTTTTTTGAACGGAAAGGGTGGAACCATTGTCAAAATTAGCTCTTGTCACCGGCTCAAGCGGGGGAATCGGCCAAAGCATCAGCGAAAAGCTGGCCGAGAGCGGCTTCGATTTGCTCCTTCATTACAACGCGAACAAACAGGCGGCCGTTTCCTTAAGCGAAAAACTCGCTGATACATACGGTGTTCACACGGAAATCATTCAAGGTGATCTGTCCGCGCCTGACGGTGTACAGGCTGTTTCCGCCTCAATCGGCGGACGGGCGCTTGACGCCGTCGTCTTAAACAGCGGGCAAAGCTTTCACGGACTTGTCACAGACATGTCCGACGAAGCTGTCCAGGACATGGTGCAGCTTCATGTATCAAGTCCGTTTCTTTTGACGAGAAACCTTCTGCCGGCCATGCTTCGCAAAAAAGCGGGCGCAATCGTTGCGATCAGCTCCATCTGGGGCGAAACCGGAGCATCCTGTGAGGTGTTATACAGCATGACAAAGGGGGCGCAAAACCTGTTTGTCAAAGCCCTCGCAAAAGAGCTTGCCCCAAGCGGGATCAGGGTCAACGCCGTTTCACCGGGAGCGGTCAAGACAAAAATGATGGGGGCTTTCTCCCAAGAGGAGGAAGAGATGATTGCAGAAGACATCCCGATGGGCAGGCTTGCAGCCCCGGAAGAGGTGGCGGACGCCGTTCTCTTTCTTCTTTCAGAAAAAGCGTCCTATATCACCGGTCAGATCTTATCGGTGAACGGCGGCTGGCATTGTTAAAAACATGTATAGTTTCTCATCCCTCCGAGAATAATAAGCCTGTAACTTTAAGAGAATGGAGGGGCCTGATATGTCCGTACTGGATAATTGGGATCAGTGGAAAAACTTTTTGGGCGACCGTCTCAACTACGCCCAAGCAAAAGGAATGTCAAACGAAACCATCTCGGATCTTGCTTATGAGATCGGCGATTACTTAGCCGGTGAGGTCGATTCAAAAAACCATCAGGAAAGAGTGCTCGCCGATCTGTGGAGCGTAGCTTCAGAAGAAGAGCAGCGCGCCATTGCGAACGTTATGGTCAAGCTTGTTGAAAACAACAGCTCACATTAAGGAGAGAGTGTGTTCACTCTCTCTTTTTTATAGGTTCGAACGGCTTTGCCGTTATACTTGGATTCAAAGCAACCGCGACGCCGTGTTTCCCGATTTTGGGAAACGGACGTTTTTCTTATTTAATCACAACATTCTGCTTTCTAATTAAGACAAAATGCTTTATGATAAAGGAAGGTAAATTTTTGCCACGATGATGGATAGGGAGGTTATCATTTGGCAAAGCTCGAATGGTACTTAGAATATGAAATCCAAGTCAACCGTCCCGGACTTCTGGGAGATATATCCTCTTTATTGGGGATGCTTTCAATCAATATTGTGACCATTAACGGCGTTGATACTTCAAGAAGGGGCCTTTTGTTAAAATGCCGTCATATAGATCAGATTAAGCGCCTGGAATCCATTTTGAACACGATGGAAACGATTAAAGTGACGAAGCTGAGAGAACCGAAATTAAGAGACCGTCTCGCTGTCAGACACGGCCGCTATATTCAGCGGGATGCCGATGATAAAAAAACGTTCCGTTTTGAACGCGCCGAGCTCGGCCTGCTCGTCGATTTTATGGCCGAATTGTTTAAAAAAGACGGGCACAAGCTGATCGGGATCCGCGGGATGCCCCGCGTCGGCAAGACGGAGTCGATCGTCGCTTCAAGCGTATGTGCGAGCAAAAGATGGCTTTTCGTATCATCTACACTTTTGAAGCAAACGATCAGAAGCCAGCTGATTGCCGATGAGTACAGTCCGGAGAATGTGTTTATACTGGACGGCATTGTCTCGACCAGAAGGGGATCTGAGCGCCATCTGCAGCTCGTCAGCGAAATTATGCGGCTTCCCGCGACCAAAGTTGTCGAGCATCCGGATATTTTCGTGCAGAATACGGAATATACGATGGATGATTTTGATTACATTATCGAATTGCGTAACAGCCCTGACGAGGTTATTACATATGAACATGCCGAGGAACCGCAAATGTTTGACCATTCTGGTTTTTCCGGTTTTGATTTTTAAAATGGAAGGTGTTTGTTGTGACTGAACTAGGAAATCGGCTGAAAGAAGCCAGAGAGGAAAAAGGGATGTCATTGGACGATCTTCAGGCGGCGACAAAAATCCAAAAACGATATTTAACAGCGCTTGAAGAAGGAAACTATGACGTTATTCCGGGGAAATTTTATGTAAGAGCCTTTATTAAACAGTATGCGGAAGCTGTCGGACTGAATTCAGAGCTCTTATTTGAAGAGTATAAAAAGGATATCCCCAATTCCTACAATGATGAGGTTTCTGATAAGCTATCTTCGATCAAGCCGCAGAGGGAACTTCCGAAGTCTGCGTCAAAAGCGCTTGAACTTCTGCCCACACTGCTTGTCTCGGCCGGGGTTATCGTTGTCGTTGTGATCATTTACGTCATCATCCAGGCCGTAAACGGCGGCGGCAATCAGCAGTCCGCCGAACAGCCAAAAACAGAAGAGTCGCAAAGCAAGTACGACGTCTCCAAGGATTCGCCGCTGACAAAAGAAAATCAGAAAGATGAAGATGCTCAGCAAAACAGCGGGGAGAAAAAAAACGATTCAGCGTCAGACGAAAAGAATGAGCTGAGCATTAAAGCCGCAGGCAGTGAAGGATCTTCCACAACATATGAAGTATCCGGCGCCGACAAGCTTGAGCTTGAGGTCAAAGCAACGGCGGATTCCTGGGTAAGGGTGCGGGATGCGAAAGGAAGCTCCCTTAAAGAAGGAATGATGAAAAAAGGGGAAACCTTTAAGAAAAATATAACCGATCAGGAACAGGTTGATCTGCGGATCGGATATGCGCCAGGCGTTGAAATAAAAATCAACGGAGAAGCTCTTTCCTACGAACTTGATCCTAAATCGGTGATGACGCAAAACATAACGATTCAAAATAAAAAGGAGGAAAAGTCATCTTAAATGCCGGATGACTTTTTCTTGCGTCCATCATTTGCAAAACGATACATATGGAGGAACCTTTATGTTTAACTTACCGAATAAAATCACGCTTTCAAGAATCGCATTAATTCCCATTTTCATGATCATCATGCTTGTCCCGTTTCCATGGGGATCCATCTCGTTTGGAAGCGAATCGATTCCGGTCGCCCATTTGGTCGGCGCCCTTTTGTTCATCTTCGCCTCTGTTACCGATTGGGTTGACGGCTATTACGCGAGAAAGCTGAACCTTGTGACGAATTTTGGGAAGTTTCTTGATCCGCTTGCGGACAAGCTCCTCGTTTCATCGGCATTGATTATTTTGGTTCAGTATCATCTCGCACCGGCATGGATGGCGATCATCATCATCAGCCGCGAATTTGCCGTGACGGGACTCCGCCTCGTGCTTGCGGGAACGGGAGAAGTCGTGGCGGCAAACATGCTTGGAAAAGTGAAAACGTGGGCGCAGATCATTGCCATTTCGGCTCTCTTGCTTCACAATCTTCCATTCGAGCTCGTATCATTCCCGTTCGGCTCCCTTGCGCTATGGGTCGCTGTCTTTTTCACCGTCGTATCAGGCTGGGATTATTTCGCCAAAAACTGGGATGCTTTAAAAACATCAGACTGAACATGGGGAAGTGGAGAACATGAAATTGGAAAGAAAAGCGGAAATCATCGCTGTCGGATCTGAGCTTCTGCTCGGACAAATCGCCAATACGAACGCGCAGTTTATCAGCAAACAGCTGGCCGAAATCGGCATTAATGTCTTTTATCACACAGCGGTCGGTGACAACCCCGAGCGTCTCAAGCAAGTCATTCAAACCGCACAGGAAAGATCTGATTTTATTATTTTCTCAGGCGGGCTTGGACCGACGAAAGACGATTTGACAAAAGAAACGATCGCAGAGGTTGTCGGGCGTCCCCTTGAGCTTGATGAGAAGGCCTTTCAATCGATTGAGGATTACTTTAAAAAAACGAACCGGACGATGTCGCCGAATAATCGCAAACAGGCGCTGATTTTGAAGGGATCGGACGTCCTGCCGAACCGGTTCGGCATGGCGCCGGGGATGCTTTTGGAGCATGAGTCCCGTTTTTACATGCTTCTTCCCGGTCCGCCGAAAGAGCTTGAACCGATGTTTGAACATGAAGCGAAGCCGCTGATTTTGGAAAAGCTCGGCTCAAAAGAAAAAATCGTTTCAAGGGTGCTGCGGTTCTTTGGAATCGGTGAATCCCAGCTTGAAACGGATTTGGAAGATCTCATCGATGCGCAGACAAATCCGACGATCGCCCCTTTGGCGGCAGACGGGGAAGTCACCCTCCGGCTGACGGCAAAGCATGCCGATCCGGATGAAACAAGCCGTCTGCTGAAAGAAACGGAAGACCGCATTTTAGAGCGCGTCGGCGAATTCTTTTACGGGTATGATGATACATCGCTCGTGGAAGAGCTTGCGAAGGCCTGCACCCGAAAAGGGGTGACTCTGGCGGCTGCGGAAAGCTTTACTGGAGGGCTCTTTTCCAGCTGGCTGACGGAAATAAGCGGTGCCAGTGAATATTTCAAAGGCGGTGCTGTCTGCTATACGAACGAATTGAAGGTTTCAGCCGCCGGCGTCTCCGAAGATACGCTGAACCGCTTTGGCGCTGTCAGCGCGCAGTGCGCAAAAGAGCTTGCAAAAGGCATCAGAGCGAAAACCGGAAGCGATATCGGCATCAGCTTTACGGGAGTGGCCGGACCTAACACCCAGGAAGGCCACCCGGCCGGAAAAGTATATATCGGCATCTCTCAAAAAGGCAAAACAGAAGAGGCCTTTGAATTCATGTTCGCCGGTTCCCGGTCCGGCGTCCGGAAACGGTCCGCCAAATACGGCTGCCACCTTTTGCTGAAAATGCTGGAAAAATAACCGACAACAGTTTTTTCGGAAGATCTTCCTTTTAAAAAAGAACATTCCGCTTTTCGGAAAAGCATTTTTCATTTCTAAAAAAATCGAATATGCGTTCGCTTTTTTCTTGGCAAATCCACGGAAACAAGGTATAGTAGATATAGCGGAAGCGATAAAGGAGGAAAAAATAGAATGAGTGATCGTCAGGCAGCCTTAGACATGGCGCTTAAACAAATAGAAAAACAGTTTGGTAAAGGTTCGATTATGAAGCTCGGTGAACAAACCGAAACAAGAATTTCAACTGTTCCGAGCGGCTCTTTAGCGCTCGATGCGGCTCTTGGAGTGGGCGGATATCCGCGCGGACGGATTATTGAAGTATACGGCCCGGAAAGTTCCGGTAAAACGACGGTGGCGCTTCATGCGATTGCCGAAGTCCAGCAGCAGGGCGGACAGGCGGCGTTCATAGATGCGGAACACGCGCTTGACCCGGTTTACGCTCAAAAGCTCGGCGTCAACATTGACGAGCTCCTGCTGTCACAGCCTGACACAGGGGAGCAGGCGCTGGAAATCGCCGAAGCCCTTGTCAGAAGCGGAGCAGTGGACATCGTTGTCATTGACTCTGTCGCAGCTCTTGTCCCGAAAGCGGAAATCGAAGGAGATATGGGAGACTCCCATGTCGGCTTACAGGCGAGGCTGATGTCCCAAGCGCTTCGGAAGCTTTCCGGCGCGATCAATAAATCGAAGACCATCGCGATCTTCATTAACCAGATCCGTGAAAAAGTCGGTGTGATGTTCGGCAATCCGGAGACGACTCCGGGCGGAAGAGCGCTGAAATTCTATTCTTCCGTACGCCTTGAAGTTCGCCGCGCCGAACAGCTGAAACAGGGGAATGACGTCATGGGGAACAAGACGAAAATTAAAGTCGTCAAAAACAAAGTGGCGCCTCCATTCCGGACAGCTGAAGTGGACATTATGTACGGTGAAGGGATTTCAAAAGAAGGGGAAATCATTGACCTCGGCACAGAGCTTGATATCGTGCAGAAAAGTGGAGCATGGTACTCTTATGAGGATGAACGCCTTGGACAGGGCCGTGAAAACGCCAAGCAGTTCCTGAAAGAAAACAAGGACGTGCTTCTGACGATCCAAGAGCAGATCAGGGAGCACTACGGATTGGATACCGGCGCCTCGGCTCCTAAAGATGAAGAAGTTCAGGAAGAGCTCGAATTTTAATCATCAACCATATGTGAAAAGGCTGCTGGCCCCGTGTCAGGCAGCCTTTTGCTTTTGATCTCCCCGGCGAATCCCCCTTCATTTTTCCCGGGGGAATTTGAAAAAGGCGAATATCTTTCCAAACGTTAAGACCGTAAGCTTGACAAGTATTTCCCACACAATTACAATGAAATTGTATCACTTGTTTTTCTTAACATGATTGATAAACATTTAAACTTGACAAGGGCAGTGAAGCTTCTTCATTCCCTGTGAAGGTTCTGTATGTTGAGAAGAAAGTACAATGTACATGCCGACACTTACTTTTAGCAAGAAACAAGTTCATAGCAAGAGGAGGTGAAAGTATGAGTCCTTTAACCATTCTCATCTCCATTTTGCTGAGCCTATTCTGTTTAGTTGTTGGCTACTATGTTCGTAAAATCATTGCCGAAGCAAAAATTTCAGGTGCGCGTAATGCAGCCGAACAAATTCTTGGAGACGCAAAGCGGGATGCTGAAGCGTTGAAAAAAGAAGCCCTTCTTGAAGCAAAGGACGAGATTCACACGCTTCGGATAGAAGCTGAACAAGAAGTTCGTGAAAGACGAAATGAGCTTCAAAAACAAGAAAACCGTTTACTTCAAAAGGAAGAGAACCTTGACCGAAAAGACGAATCATTAGATAAACGGGAAGCGATGTTGGAGAAGAAAGATCATTCTCTGAATGAACGACAACAACATATTGAAGAGATGGAAAGCAAAGTGGATGAAATGATTCGTATGCAGCAGTCGGAATTGGAGCGTATTTCAAGTCTGACTCGTGATGAAGCGAAGCAAATCATTCTGGAGCGAGTTGAAAATGAGCTTTCCCATGACATCGCGATCATGACGAAAGAATCGGAAAATCGTGCGAAAGAAGAGGCGGATAAAAAAGCGAAAAATATTCTTTCATTGGCTTTACAGCGCTGTGCCGCTGATCATGTGGCCGAGACAACGGTATCAGTTGTCAACCTTCCAAATGATGAGATGAAAGGCCGTATTATCGGACGTGAGGGACGAAATATCCGTACATTGGAAACATTGACGGGAATCGATCTTATCATTGACGATACGCCGGAAGCCGTTATCCTTTCAGGATTTGATCCGATCAGGCGTGAGACAGCCAGGATCGCTCTTGATAAACTCGTTCAGGATGGCCGCATTCATCCTGCCAGAATCGAAGAAATGGTTGAGAAATCCCGCCGTGAAGTGGATGATTATATTCGCGAAATGGGTGAACAGACGACATTTGAAGTGGGAGTCCACGGTCTTCATCCCGATCTTATCAAAATTCTCGGCCGTCTGAAGTTCAGAACAAGCTATGGACAGAACGTGCTGAAGCATTCAATGGAAGTAGCGTTTCTGACCGGTCTTATGGCTGCAGAACTCGGTGAAGACGTCACACTTGCCAAAAGAGCAGGACTTCTTCACGATATCGGGAAAGCGATTGACCATGAGGTGGAAGGAAGCCATGTCGAAATCGGCGTAGAGCTTGCCACCAAGTATAAGGAGCATCCAGTCGTCATCAACAGCATCGCATCACACCACGGTGATCAGGAACCGACTTCCATCATCGCAGTGCTCGTGGCCGCAGCTGATGCATTGTCAGCCGCAAGACCTGGTGCAAGAAGCGAAACCCTCGAAAATTATATTCGCAGGCTTGAAAAGCTGGAAGAGATTTCTGAGTCGTACGAAGGTGTCGAAAAATCATTTGCGATACAGGCCGGACGGGAAGTTCGGATCATGGTCAAACCAGACTCGATCAACGATCTTGAAGCCCATCGTTTGGCGCGGGATATTCGAAAACGAATTGAGGACGAGCTTGACTACCCTGGACATATTAAAGTAACTGTGATTAGGGAAACGAGAGCCGTTGAGTACGCAAAATAAAGTGGTGCATAAGCGCCACTTTATTTCAGATTTTTGACGAAATCCTAAAACGGTTTAATGTTTTAGGATTTTGTCATCCTTTCAGCGTGATTGAAAACCTTTGCAGTCTAGGAAGGCCGAGCATTGGAGCGGAGCGAATGTTGGATTCGTGAGCACTGAAGCGCAGGCCTGACAACGAATGCGAGGGTTTGTCAACACGCTGAATAAAGTGGTGCATAAGCGCCACTTTATTTTTTTGTAACCTTGTGTAACACTATTAGAAAAACCTATTTAAAAAAAGAAAGGGTCAAATGATGAGAATTTTATTTATTGGAGATGTCGTCGGTTCGCCGGGCAGAGAGATGATCAAAAATTATTTGCCGAAACTGAAGCTGAAATATAAACCCCACGCCGTTATCGTTAATGGAGAAAACGCCGCACACGGGAAAGGCATTACCGAAAAAATATACCATCAGCTCATTCAAGCGGGAGCCGATGTCCTCACCATGGGAAACCACACATGGGATAAAAGGGAAATATTTGATTTTATTGATGAAGCACCGCAGATCATCAGACCGGCCAACTTTCCCGAAGGCACCCCGGGGAAAGGGATCACATACATCAAAACAAACGGCAACAAAGAGCTTGCTGTGATCAATCTGCAGGGCCGGACATTTCTTCCGCCGATTGACTGTCCGTTCCGCAAAGCGGACGAACTGATTGATGAAGCTTCAAAAAGAACGCCGTTTATCTTTATCGATTTTCACGCTGAAGCAACAAGTGAAAAACAAGCGATCGGCTGGTATACGGACGGCCGGGTGTCAGCCGTTGTCGGAACCCATACACATGTGCAGACGGCGGACAACCGCGTGCTCCCCAAAGGCACGGCCTACATCACCGATGTCGGGATGACCGGTCCGTATGACGGGATTCTCGGCGTTGACCGGGAGACGATTATCAAACGCTTTAAAACAAGCCTGCCCGTCAGGTTTGAGATTGCCGAAGGCCGCACAACCTTAAGCGGAGTTGTCATAGACATCGATGATCAAAGCAAAAAAGCCGTTAAAATTGAACGGATCTTAATCAATGACGACCACATGTTTTTTGAATAAAATCATTTTAGAAAAATATTAAAAGGAAAGCAGGAATATCCCGGTCTTTTAGTGAATATAGTAAAAATGGAAGGTACCCTGCTATTTTTGAAAAGCAATTAAAAGGGGATGGCTTTGAAAATAGCAACATCTAATAATGATTGTTCTAATGAACACTCACTTATCCATTGAAACTTAAGGGGGAGCAGGAATGGAAATATTAAAAGTTTCAGCAAAATCAAATCCAAACTCGGTCGCAGGTGCGCTCGCGGGAGTCTTGAGAGAACGAGGAGCTGCGGAAATTCAAGCAATCGGAGCCGGTGCATTGAACCAGGCTGTGAAAGCGGTGGCGATTGCCAGGGGATTTGTAGCGCCAAGCGGAGTGGATCTGATTTGCATTCCGGCGTTTACGGACATTCAAATTGACGGTGAAGAGCGAACAGCGATTAAATTAATTGTTGAACCTCGCTGATAGAAAGATAAGTCGAATCAATGCTTCAACCTGCTTGCTTAAGGCAAGCGGGTTGTTTTTGGTTTGGCCAAAATGTAGAGCTGGGAGCGGATGAAATATGAACATTTTTGATGCCCATTCCGATCTGCTATTCAAGCTCTGGAAAAATCCGAAGCTTAATGAATACAACGATCCAACACTGCAAACACCGGTCAAAGCGCTTTTAAACGGGAAGACGAAAGTGCAATGCCTGGCGATTTTTCTGCCGGCTTCTGTTCCGGCCGCGATGCGCCTGGAAATGGCGCTTGTTCAAATACAGCTGTTTTACGAAAAAATCGCCAAATATGAACGGATCAAACTAATCAGAAGCAAAGCAGACATCCACTCGCTGAAAGCGGATGAAACAGGCGTTATCTTAACGATGGAAGGCTGTGAGCCGATATCCAAAAATTTAAGGCTGTTTGATGTTTTTTTCCGGCTCGGCGTCCGAAGCTTCGGTCTGACATGGAACTGGGCGAACGCCTTCGCTGACGGAGCTTTGGAAAAAAGAAATGCGGGACTTTCATCCTGGGGAAACAAATTGATCCGCATCGCCAACAAAAACCGGGCCTGGACAGACGTTTCCCATTTGTCGGAAAGCAGCTTTTGGGATGCGCTGGCGGCCGCAAAATATCCGATCGCCTCCCATTCCAATGCCTACAGCCTTTGTCCGCATCCAAGGAATTTAAAGGATGATCAAATCAAAGCACTCATTGATCAAAACGGTGTCATCGGTCTGACATTTGTCCCTGAATTTGTGAAACGCGAGGGGACGCCGCGGCTGAAAGACATCCTTACACACATTGACCATATTTGTTCTCTCGGCGGTGAACGGCATATCGGCTTTGGTTCGGATTTTGACGGCATCGACAGAGTGATTCCGGATTTGGAATGCCACAAGGATTATGACAATCTAATTGAAGCATTGGAACGCTCGTTTTCATCCAGTCAAGTGTGCCGTTTTCTCTTTGAAAACTTCGTCAGCCGCATCCCGTTTTAAAAAAATTTCCGCTTTTTTTCAGAGTGTGTTCATATGTCCACATCATACGGACAGTGGTGTTTACCAAGATGGAAAATCGTGCTACAATCCTTGTGTAAAGCGATTTTTCGAAAGGGGGCTGTTCGTCTTGAACGGAAAAATGAAAGCGCTTATCAAGAATCCCGGGGAACCCGGCGCTGTCCTTGAGCTCGTTCCGATTCCGCAAATCGATCAACATGAAGTGCTCATCAAAGTGAAAGCTGCATCGATTTGCGGAACCGATGTTCATATTTATAATTGGGATGAATGGGCGAAAAACAGAATAAAACCGCCCTATGTGTTTGGTCACGAATTTTCCGGAGAGGTCGTTCAGGCCGGGGAGAATGTCACATCAGTCAAGGAGGGGGAGTACGTCTCAGCGGAAACGCATATCGTCTGCGGGAAATGCATTCCTTGTCTGACCGGAAAAAAACACGTCTGCCGAAATACGCAAATCCTCGGCGTGGATACAGAAGGGTGTTTCGCCGAGTATGTGAAGGTGCCGGCGGAAAACATCTGGAAAAATCCGTCCGGTATGCCCGAGGACCTCGCTTCGATCCAAGAGCCGCTCGGCAACGCCGTGCATACCGTTCTCTCAGGGATAACAGCAGGGGATAAGACGGCGATTGTCGGCTGCGGTCCGATCGGATTAATGGCTGTGGCGGTGGCGAAAGCAGCCGGGGCCTCACAGGTGATCGCGATCGATAAAAACGAGTACAGGCTCGACTTGGCTGTGCAGATGGGCGCAACGGAAACCATCTCCATTGAAAAAGAAGACCCGCTCAAAAATGTAAGCGCTTTAACAAATCGGGAGGGCGTTGATTTAGTTTGTGAGATGTCGGGCCATCCGACAGCCATCCGCCAAAGCCTAAAGATGGCGGCAAACGGCGGGAAGGTTCATATCTTAAGCTTGCCGGAGCACCCCGTCTGCATTGATATGACAAATGACATCGTCTTTAAGGGCCTGACAGTCCAGGGAATCACCGGGCGTAAGATGTTTGAAACATGGAGGCAGACAAGCGAGCTGCTGAATGCCGGTGCAATCCGGATTAAACCTGTCATTACCCATCATTTTTCACTTGAAGACTATGAAACAGGTTTTGAGCTGATGAGGAAAGGGCAATGCGGCAAAGTTGTGCTGAAACCATAGAAAGGAGAGATTGATATGAAAGAGTTTCACTTTTTAGCTTCAGAGCTTGAAGCAATGAAGAAAAACGGCACATTTCAAGAGCTGCCGGTCATCGAATCGCTTCAAGGGTCAACTGTCAGAATGAAAGGAAGAGATATCATACAGCTTTCTTCCAATAATTATTTAGGATTGACATCACATCCGCGGATGCAAAAGGCGGCTGAAGACGCCGTGAAGCAATATGGCGCAGGAACCGGCTCAGTCCGGACCATCGCCGGAACGTTCACCATGCATGACGAGCTTGAGAAAAAGCTTGCAGCATTTAAGAACACGGAAGCGGCTCTCGTGTTTCAGTCCGGTTTCACAGCAAATCAGGGCATTCTTTCCAGTATTCTCACAAAAGACGACATCGTGATTTCAGATGAATTAAACCACGCTTCAATCATAGACGGCATCAGGCTCACCAAGGCCGGCAAAAAAGTCTATGAACATGCGAATATGGAAGACTTGGAAAAGATTTTGAAAAAATCGATGAATTACAGAACACGGCTGATCGTCACAGACGGCGTCTTTTCGATGGACGGAGACATCGCTCCGCTTCCTGAGATTGTAAAGCTTGCCGAACAGTATGATGCCTTTGTCATGGTCGATGATGCGCATGCTTCCGGTGTTCTCGGTGAAAACGGACGCGGCACGGTACATCATTTCGGCCTCGACGGAAAAGTCCATATTCAAGTCGGCACCCTCAGCAAAGCGATCGGTGTGTTAGGAGGATATGCCGCCGGCTCAAAAGTGCTGATCGACTATTTAAAACATAAAGGCCGTCCGTTTTTGTTCAGCACGTCTCATCCGCCGGCTGTTACCGCAGCTTGTATTGAAGCGGTCAATGTGCTGATGGAAGAGCCTTCATTGATCAAAAAGCTGTGGGATAATACGGCGTATTTCAAACAAGGCCTCGAAAATATCGGTCTCCCGCTGATCAAGAGTGAGACGCCGATCACACCGATTTTAATCGGGGATGAAGCCGAAACGTGCCGGTTTTCCAACACGCTGTTTGAGCTGGGTGTTTTTGCGCAGGCGATCGTTTTTCCGACCGTTCCAAAGGGCAAAGCGCGAATCAGAACGATCATGACCGCGCAGCACACGAAAGAAGAGCTTGACAAAGCGCTTGACATCATCGAAACCGGCGCCCGAAAATCGGGGCTGATTTAATATTCTTCCTTAAAACAAAGTAAATTTCCATTGATAATCATTTTCATTTAGTGTACAATAATGGGTTCTCGGTTGTGCTGACAGCCGAGAACCTTTATACTGAAGTGTGGAGCTTTGTTTGAAAGGAGAATAAAACATGAATGAGAAACAGCGAACAGAAAGCGGACAGGTTAATCCATCGGACAAAAAATCCGAGAAGGATTACAGCAAGTATTTTGAAGCTGTTTATGTTCCGCCTTCATTAAAAGATGCAAAAAAACGCGGTAAAGAATCCGTGAAATACCATAACGATTTTAAAATTTCAGAGCAGTACAGAGGCATGGGAGAAGGACGGAAGTTTTACATCCGCACATACGGCTGCCAGATGAATGAACATGATACCGAAGTCATGGCGGGGATTTTCATGGCGCTCGGCTATGAACCGACCGACTCGACGGAAGACGCCAACGTCATCCTGCTCAACACATGCGCGATCCGGGAAAACGCGGAAAACAAAGTGTTCGGCGAAATCGGCCACTTAAAGGCGTTAAAAAAGGATAATCCCGACCTGATTCTCGGCGTCTGCGGCTGTATGTCACAGGAAGAATCAGTCGTCAACCGGATTTTGAAGAAACATCCGTTTGTCGATTTGATTTTTGGGACACACAATATCCACCGCCTTCCGGAGCTCTTGTCAGAAGCCTATCTGTCAAAAGAAATGGTCATTGAAGTGTGGTCTAAAGAAGGAGATGTTATTGAAAACCTTCCGAAAGTCCGCCACGGCAAAATTAAAGCGTGGGTCAACATCATGTATGGCTGCGACAAGTTCTGCACATACTGCATCGTCCCTTACACAAGGGGAAAAGAGCGAAGCAGGCGTCCGGAGGATATCATTCAGGAAGTGAGAAGGCTTGCGGCTGAAGGCTACAAAGAAATCACGCTCCTCGGACAGAACGTCAATGCCTATGGCAAAGATTTTGAGGACATGGAATACGGGCTCGGCCATTTGATGGATGAACTTCACAAAATCGATATCCCGAGAATCCGCTTCACTACAAGCCATCCTCGCGACTTTGACGATCACTTGATCGAAGTGCTTGCAAAAGGCGGTAACCTTTTGGACCATATCCATCTGCCTGTTCAGTCCGGAAGCTCTCAAGTATTGAAGCTGATGGCGAGAAAATACGATCGGGAACGCTATCTTGAGCTTGTCGCTAAAATTAAAAAAGCGATGCCAAACGCTTCTCTTACAACGGATATTATCGTCGGCTTCCCGAATGAAACGGACGAACAGTTTGAAGAAACGCTCTCTTTATACAGAGAAGTCGAGTTTGACAGCGCCTATACCTTCATTTATTCACCTCGTGAAGGAACACCTGCGGCGAAAATGAAAGACAACGTCCCGATGAGGGTGAAAAAAGAACGTCTTCAGCGCCTGAATGATGTTGTCAACGAAATTTCCGCCAAGAAAATGAAGGAATACGAGGGTCAGGTTGTCGAAGTATTAGTAGAGGGTGAAAGTAAAAACAACCCTGAAATTCTTGCCGGCTATACACGGAAAAACAAGCTTGTCAACTTCAAAGGGCCAAAGGAAGCGATCGGCCAGCTTGTCAACGTGAAAATCCATCAGGCGAAAACATGGTCGCTTGACGGAGAAATGGTAGGAGAAGCAATCGAGGTGAAATAGGATGACGCTGTACACGAAAAAAGATATTGTCGCCAAAGCGCGCGAGCTTGCAAAAATGATTGCCGAAACCGAAGAAGTCGAATTCTTCAAAAAGGCGGAAGCGCAGATTAATGAAAATGCCAAGATTTCGGGGCTCATCAATCAAATCAAAGCCCTGCAAAAGCAGGCCGTCAACTTTAAGCACTACGAAAAACACGAAGCGCTGAAGCAAACGGAAGCAAAGATCGACGCGCTCCAGGAAGAGCTCGACGGAATTCCGATCATCCAAGAGTTCAGGGACTCTCAAATGGAAGTCAACGATCTTCTTCAGCTCGTCGCCCATACAATATCAAACCAAGTGACAAATGAGATCATATCATCAACCGGAGGAAACCTGCTGACAGGGGAAACCGGTTCAAAAGTGAAAAATTCATCACCGAGCTGTTCACTATAATCAGGCGGCGCCTTTCCGAGGCGCCGTTTTTTTTGTTTTTGGCAATCAAATCAACATCACTTCAGGATCACAGCTGTAAAGCCTGCTTTAAAGGAAGTTCTGGGCCTCTAAATTCCCGACGCGGCGGCTTATTTAAAAGATTCAGCTTTCGGTCTGTCTTTTTCTTTTATGATTTAAGTCAAGTTTATCCATTCAACTGCATACACTTAAACAGATTCATTAAATGGGAATTTTATTTTGATTTCTCCATGAACGCACATTAGACGAATGCCCAGCATAAGATAATACGAGGAAAAACAAGGAGGCATGACCGAATGTCTGAATACAGGGAAATTATTACAAAAGCGGTGGTCGCGAAAGGCCGGAAATTCACGCAGTGCACCCACACCATCTCCCCTTCGCAAAAGCCAACCAGTATTTTAGGCGGTTGGATTATCAATCATAAGTATGACGCCGAAAAAATCGGCAAAACGGTTGAAATTGAAGGGACATATGACATCAATGTATGGTATTCCTATGCCGACAACACAAAAACCGAAGTTGTGACTGAACGCGTTTCCTATGTTGATGTCATCAAGCTCCGCTACCGCGACAAAAACTATTTGGATGATGAGCACGAAGTCATCGCGAAAGTGCTTCAGCAGCCGAACTGCCTCGAAGTCACCATTTCGCCAAACGGAAACAAAGTGGTGGTTCAGGCGGAAAGGGAATTTTTATCAGAGGTAGTCGGCGAGACGAAAGTCGTCGTCGAGGTCAATTCCGATTGGACGGAAAGCGATGATGAAGCGTGGGAAGAAGAGCTTGACGAAGAGCTGGAAGATATTAATCCGGAATTTTTGGTCGGAGATCCTGAAGAATAAAAAGGAAGCTAGGGAAGCATCGCCCTAGTTTCTTTTTTTTCACCGGTAATCTTTGTGGTATAATGAGTAGTGGATCATAGAAACGTTAATACATAGTGAGGGATTATAATATGGCAGGCTACACGCCAATGATACAGCAATATTTAAAGATTAAGGCAGAATACCAGGATGCCTTTTTATTTTTTCGTTTAGGAGACTTTTATGAGATGTTTTTCGAAGATGCCAAAAAAGCATCTCAGGAACTGGAAATCACGTTAACGAGCAGAGACGGGGGCTCGAGCGAACGCATCCCGATGTGCGGTGTTCCCTACCATTCGTGTTCTTCCTATATCGAGCAGCTGATCAAAAAAGGCTATAAAGTGGCGATCTGTGAACAAGTGGAAGATCCCAAATCAGCTAAAGGTGTCGTCAAAAGGGAAGTCGTTCAGCTGATCACCCCCGGCACTGTCATGGACGGAAAGGGCATTCATGAAAATGAAAACAACTTTATCGCCTCTGTCAGCGACTTTCAGCATACATATGGCCTCGCTTTTTCAGACTTGACGACAGGAGAAAACTTAGTGACGGCGATCGAGCGGTTTGATGATGTCGTTTCAGAAATCTACTCCGTCGGCGCGCGTGAAATCGTCGTCAGCCGCAATCTCAGCGAGAAGGAAATCACGATTTTAAAAGAGCGCTGCGGCGCCACGATTTCCTTCGAAGACGAACTGGCTGGAGAGATGCCGGACATTGTGAAAGATCTGCCGTCCCAGGAGCTTGCCGGCACGTTTTTAAGGCTCTACACCTATTTACAACGAACCCAGAAAAGAAGCCTTGACCATCTCCAGCCTGTACAGTCTTATGAATTGGAAGAAGCGATGAAAATCGATCTGTACTCCAAGCGCAACCTTGAACTGACAGAAACGATCCGTTCAAAACATAAAAAAGGATCGCTTCTCTGGCTCTTGGATGAAACGAAAACGGCCATGGGCGGACGCCTCTTAAAACAATGGATTGACAGACCGCTGATCAGGAAGGGGCAGATCATAGAGCGACAGGAAATCGTGGAAACGCTCATGAACCATTTATTTGAACGGGAGGATTTGCGCGAGCGCCTCAAGGAAGTGTACGACCTGGAGCGGCTTGCCGGCCGCGTCGCCTACGGAAATGTCAACGCAAGGGACTTGATCCAGCTGAAGGAATCGCTGAAACAAGTGCCGGCGATTAAAGAGCTTGTCGCTTCCCTTCAGCATCCAAAAGCAAAAGAGCGTGCTGAACGAATCGACCCGTGCGGCGATTTGCTCGAGCTTCTGGAAGATGCACTCTATGAAAATCCCCCTCTTTCGTTAAAGGAAGGGAATTTAATCAAAGACGGGTACAACGCGAAACTGGATGAATACAGGGATGCGAGCAAGAACGGCAAAGACTGGATTGCAAGGCTTGAGCAGCAGGAGCGGGAATACACGGGCATCCGCTCTTTAAAAGTCGGCTTCAACAAAGTGTTCGGCTATTATATTGAAGTGACGAAAGCAAACATCCATCTGCTTGAAGAAGGCCGCTATGAACGTAAGCAGACATTAACCAATGCGGAACGCTATATCACGCCGGAGCTGAAAGAAAAAGAAGCGTTGATTCTGGAAGCGGAAAACAATATATCAGAGCTTGAATACGAGCTGTTTTCCGAGCTCCGCGATCAGGTAAAAGCTTATATTCCCCGCCTTCAGCAGCTGGCGAAAATGATGAGTGAGCTTGATGTGTTGCAATGCTTTGCGACAATCAGCGAAAACCGCCATTACATTAAGCCTGAGTTTTCAAAAGACACCGTTGAGGTTGAAGACGGACGCCATCCGGTCGTCGAAAAAGTGATGGACAGCCAGTCTTATGTACCGAACAGCTGTGAAATGGGCAGCGGCAGACAAATGCTGTTGATTACAGGGCCGAATATGTCTGGTAAAAGCACCTATATGAGACAGATGGCGCTGATTTCGATTCTGGCGCAAATCGGCTGCTTCGTTCCGGCCAAAAAAGCGGTACTGCCGATCTTTGATCAAATTTTCACGAGAATCGGCGCCGCGGATGATTTGATCTCCGGCCAAAGCACCTTCATGGTGGAAATGCTTGAAGCGAAAAACGCGATCGTCCACGCCACGAAAAACAGCCTGATTCTCTTTGATGAGATCGGCCGCGGCACATCCACATATGACGGAATGGCGCTTGCTCAGGCGATCATCGAATACGTTCATGACCATATCGGCGCAAAAACGCTGTTTTCCACCCACTATCATGAGCTGACAGCGCTTGAGGACAAGCTCAGCGACTTGAAAAACGTCCATGTCCGCGCTGAAGAATACGAGGGGAAAGTCGTGTTCCTTCATCAGATAAAAGAAGGGGCGGCAGACAAAAGCTACGGGATTCATGTCGCCCAGCTTGCCGAGCTTCCGGATGATTTAATCAGCCGGGCCAAAACGATTTTACAAGAGCTTGAAGCAGGCTCCACAGAACCGGCTGTTTCAACCGTTCCCGAGGCTGTGAAAGAGCCGGCCGCTCAGATTCAGACGACACCGGCCGAAGAGCCCGCCCAGCTGTCTTTCTTTGAAACGGAAAAGCCAAAGGACAAACAGGCGAAGCTCTCCAAGAAGGAACAGGGCGTGTTAGAGGAATTGAAAGCCATCAACCTGTTGGATATGACGCCTTTGGAAGTCATGAACGAACTGTACAAGCTGCAAAAAAAATTAAAATAAGAGAGGTGACCAAACTTGGCAAAAATCGTCCAGCTCCCCGATGATTTATCAAACAAGATCGCGGCGGGCGAAGTAGTGGAAAGACCGGCGTCGGTCGTAAAAGAGCTTGTCGAAAATGCGATCGATGCAAACAGCTCAGTCATTGAAGTCGATGTTGAAGAGGCCGGACTTTCTTCCATTAAAGTGCTTGACGATGGCGAAGGGATGGATGCCGAAGACTGTAAAACGGCTTTTCTGCGCCATGCGACAAGCAAAATCAAAGACGAAAACGACCTGTTCCGCGTCAGGACGCTCGGCTTTCGCGGAGAAGCTTTGCCAAGTATCGCGTCCGTCTCACATTTAACGATCAAAACGAGCACGGGCGAGGAAGCGGGAACCCAGCTGACGCTTCAAGGAGGAAGAATCATTTCCGAGCAGAAATCGTCGAGCCGGAGAGGAACGGAAATTACGGTTTCAAATTTGTTTTTCAATACGCCGGCAAGGCTGAAATATATGAAGACGATTCATACCGAGCTCGGCAATATTACCGATGTTGTCAACAGAATCGCCCTCGCGCATCCGGAAGTCTCGATCAGGCTGCGCCATCAAGGGAAAACCTTGTTGCAAACAAACGGAAATGGGGATGTCCGCCATGTGCTGGCGGCGATTTACGGAACGGCGGTTGCGAGAAAAATGCTTCCGCTTCACGCCAGTTCCCTTGACTTTGAAGTGAAGGGCTATATCGCCCTCCCGGAAGTGACCAGGGCATCGCGAAATTACATGTCATCTGTCGTCAACGGCAGATACATTAAAAATTTCCCCCTTGTCAAAGCGATTCATGAGGGCTACCATACGCTGCTTCCGATCGGCCGGCATCCGATCACATTTCTGGAAATCAACATGGATCCGCTGCTCGTCGATGTGAATGTGCATCCGTCCAAACTTGAGGTGAGACTGAGCAAAGAGACCGAGCTCCACGAGCTGATCCGCGATGCGATCAAAGACGTCTTCAAACAGCAGCAGCTCATCCCAAGCGCGGAAATTCCGAAAAAAACAGCGCCACCGCCCGTAAAGCCGGAGCAGCAAATCTTGAATTTCGACAGTCCGCCTGAGCCGAAGGCCGTGCCTGAAACAGCACCGGCAGCCTCGCCATCTTTTTCAGCGATGAAATTAAGTTCGCTCGTAAAGGAAGCGCCTCTGCCGCCTGAGGAAGAGGACAGCTTCCCGCAGCAGGAAACGCCTCCCGAACCGCCGGTTGTGGAAGACTTGCCGGATGAGTCATTTGAAGCGACTCCGGAACACATACCAGAGCGGAAAGAAGAGACGCCGGCGCCAAAAGAAAGGGTGCCGATCATGTATCCGATCGGCCAGATGCACGGCACCTACATTCTCGCCCAAAATGAGAACGGGCTGTATATCATTGATCAGCACGCCGCACAGGAGCGGATTAAATATGAGTACTTCCGCGAAAAAGTCGGTGAAATCGAACCGGAAGTGCAGGACATGCTTGTTCCGCTGACCTTCCATTATTCAAGAAATGAAGCGATGATCATTGACGATCACTTGGAAGACTTGGCCAAAGTCGGCGTTTTTCTCGAGTCGTTCGGTGCAGGCAGCTATATCGTCCGGAGCCATCCGACATGGTTTCCAAAAGGCGAGGAAGCGATGATCATCGAAGACATCATCCAGCAGGTCCTTGACAACCGAAACATCGACATCAAAAAACTGCGCGAAGAAGCCGCGATCATGATGAGCTGCAAGGGATCGATCAAAGCCAACCACCACCTGCGCGACGACGAAATCACCGCTTTGCTCGACGAACTGCGCCGGACCGAAGATCCATTCACATGCCCGCACGGCCGCCCGATTATCATTCATTATTCGACGTATGAGATGGAGAAGATGTTTAAGCGGGTGATGTAGGGAATAAGTTTCGAGTATTACGTTTTTAAGTGTGAGGCACTATGTGTCTCACCTTTTTTTATTTATGTCATGAATTATTGTTGAAATAACGTTTTACAAGAGTTTTTAATCAACGGGGAAGGCCGGGGTCTTGTTAGCAGGCTATCAATGGATGTACTGCGCCAGTTTATACGGATACCAATACTTATAAGCACTGCATTAGTTGTATGGAAAATTAAAGAGGCAGGCAGCTCGAAGTTTTATTAAATAGCCCCATATTTATAAATGGCCAACCACCGGTTTAAATAGTAGAGTGTAATAAAGTGTTTAAATTTTCCACATTTAGCGTGCCGTCGATAAGAAAAAAGTTAGGGAGCTGAACCTATTTCGTACGGGTGTTCTGTTATAAGGATTCTAAAAAGAAAAAGTTGGGGGAAGCTTTGATTCTAAAAAGGTTCGGATTACGGAAGGGATTTAAAAAGGGGCACTTCCCGCAGGGAAGATGCCCGCTACTTACTGCTGGAAATGAAGGATTATCAAAGCGAATTTTCAAGGGAGCTTTTACTCCCTCAATAAAGATCAACATAAACTGTAACGGCTCCAAGTACATTGAGTCCCTTATATATTGTGATTACTGCTTGTCCACGTGATATACCTCTGACATTTCCGTATTGATCAACATATGCAACACTTTGTTTATTTGTCCAATAACGAGTAGCTCCTGGTACAGCGATATTAATAGTTTCTCCCGATTTTATATATACAGTGCTTTTAAATTGGACATTGTTATTTTGTAATGAAGAAATAGGACTGTTTTTTACTTCAGTTGGTGAAGAGTTGATTTCTTTGGCTGAGGCAACGCCAGTTAATGACAATGTTAAAGCAGAGATCGATAATGCAGAAACAACACTTTTTTTCAATTTCATTTTAAACACTCCTTGTTTAGATTTAATACACTAATTAGATTCGGTTTTTGTAATAAAAAACCTTGTAAAAATATGTTAAATATTTATGAACGTTGTATTCTTGAAAATATTAGTTAGGCAGTGGGAGCCGAGAAGGGGAATGAGGGATGAAAAAAGCTTGTTCCCGGGGTACTTAATATTCTATGTGTCTCACCTTTTATTTATGTCATGGGTTATTGTTGGAAGAGAAGAACTTATATCAACGCGGAAGATCGGGATCATATGGTTTCGTTAGCAAGCTATCAATGCGCAAGTTTAAATGGATACCAACACTTACAATTCAAGGACTTAATCAGTTGTCTTGAAGGGATAAAGGTAGTTCGAAGCTTCATTACAAAACCTATACTTATAAATGGACGAAACACCGGATTAAATAGTGGAGAGTGCCGAGTTATTTTAAATCTTCCACCCCTATTAAAAATTTTTGTGTGCCTTCAGTAGGAAGGAAGTTAGGGATCGGAACCTATACCGTTCAGGTGTTCTGTTATAAGGTTTCTAAAAAGAAAACGTAGATCAGAAGCCTTAATTCTGTAAAGATTCGGATTACGGAAGGGATTTTAAAAAGGGGGGAGCTTCTTCGCTTCTGGATGAGAGGGAATAATATGAAGTCAATAAAATCAATTACTGTTTATTCAAATAAAAAGGGAGCTTTTGCTCCCTCAAAAATTTAATAAACTTTAACCGTAACGGCTCCAAGTACATTGAGTCCCTTATACATTGTGATTTTTGCTGTTCCACGTGATATTCCAGTGACATTTCCAGCTTGATCAACATCTGCAACATTTATATTGTCTGTCCAATAACGGGTAGCTCCTGGTACAGCGATATTAACAGTTTCTCCTACTCTTAATGGTATAGTTTTAGCTTGGACATTGATAATTTGTGATGGATTAATAGGACTTTTTTGTACTTCAGCTGGTGAAGAGTTGATTTCTTCGGCTGAGGCAACACTAGTTAATGACAATGCTAAAGCAGAAATCGACAATGCAGAAACAACACTTTTTTTCAATTTCATTTTAAAGCACTCCTTTAAGATTTTTGGTAGTACATTATAACAATTCAATATAAGTAATTATTTTCCTTGTAAATAAATGTTAACTGTTTGTGAACAAAAAGGAGGTTCTGAGAAGAGCTACAGAAAAAAAACAATAAGTCCAAGACGGAGAGCCTGCGGACACTGATCTTTTGCACACGGATGTTGTGCAGTTGATCGGCGGCCGTGGCCGGAAGGGGAGACGCATCTTACCCTTAGCAAATGTGAACTCGGATGTATCGAATGATAATGGTCGTCAGCTTCCAAGAAGGAACGGCTGTAGCGATTTAATATCTGTTAAATTTTATAAGGAGGAGCCCCAATTATAAAGCTAATGCAACTCAATATTTGAAAAAGATAACTGATTCATCACACTTTGTTTTAAGTAGCGATACTGTTTCTCGTTGGTATCTGAATAGGCTTCGTTTCTATTTGAGGGGATATCCATATACAGGATGTCTTCTTTAAATTGAGAAGCCGTAAAATCATATCTTTCTCTATGGATGACATTATAAAAATGCCATCCATCAGGTTGTTTTGTTTTCATTATTTCTCCGTCTAATATATCGTTTACGACTAAGGTGGTTACGCCACATTGTCCCTTTGCAGGGTTATCCTTGCTCCATTTTGAACTTGAGTCTAAAGACCAGGATTCAGACAATGCTTTAAGTATTTGTTCGATTTGTACAAGATTATTATTATCCATCATAAATCCTCCTTTTCATAGATTCATTATATCAATTTAAATGTAGGAAAGCCTGCATTGTTAGTGAAACAAGGAGTACACATTGAATGTTGCTAAGCATAAACTATGATAAGTATCGGTCATTTCAAATACAAATCAGATCTACTCCGGTCAAACCGAAGCGCGAATTTTCTGCTATCGTGTCGAACTTCATGAATTCAAGGAAGTATAAAATGACATAGAGATATGATAATGCTAAGAAGGAGTATTTTTTTGTTTTGTAATATATATATTGAATAATGTAATTTATATGTTACAATTCATTTGAGGAGGAATTATATAGGTGAAGAATAAAGTGAAGATCGCTCGTGTTCAAGTCGACTTAACACAGCAGCAATTAGCAGAAAAAGTGGGTGTTACTCGGCAAACGATTAGCTTGATTGAGAAAGGTAAGTATAATCCCACGCTAAAATTGTGCCTGGAGATATGCTACGCAGTGAATAAGTCTTTGGATGAAGTATTTTGGATTAGCAGGGAGGACCAGTTACATGAAGATGATTAAAGATGAACGCTTGCAAATACAAAATTTGAAAAATATACGGATTGCCTTTATGGTTCAAACAGTAGGAATATTGGCCATTTTACTTTATGAGGTGATAACAAAGGGGATTATGGAAGCTAAAGACAATCCATTATGGTTATTATTTATTCTTACTTCAGTTGTTTTAGGTTGGCTGAATCTCAAAATTTCTGTTGATGTGTATGATGATGCAAAAGAACAGAAGAAGCCAGGACCCTATTATCGAGTCGTCATCCTTTCTGCATTGATTGGCATAATCCTGGCGCTTTTGGCAAAGTTCGGTCCAGATCATAGTGATAACAGTGAAGCCTTACTTGTAGGAAGTGTGGTCTTTGTTTGTTTTCTCATCCCTTTCTCTTTTGTTCACTATATGATGAAAAAACGATCAGAGGAAAATGACATATAATATGAACTTTTTCCGATTCCTCTAGGTGTGTACATACGAAAACGAGACAGCTTCAGCCCACCGGAATACAGGGCTAAGCTGTCTAATGTTTTCATCCAGTGTTTCATTTCCGCGTCAGTTCATCAAGAACATTTGAATGGAGATGGCCGTGGGATTGGCATAAGTTCAGACTTCCTGAGTTAAACGGTGTTATTTTTTTGCAAAAACTCTTTTTTTAAGGTACAAGCCGGCAAATATGGCGAAAATCAACAATAGAAATCCATAAACAATACTTGAGTAAAGATCCATATATCCTACAATCGTTTCCCATGAAGATCCTACGGCCGCACCGATATTTACAAGCAGTACATTCCAAATCAAGGTCCCCAATGTCGTCAGTAAAACAAATGAAGCAAACTTCATGTGAGCCATTCCGGCGGGGATTGAAATTAAGCTTCTGACTAGAGGAATAAGCCGGCAAAAAAATACTGTCCAGAGACCATATTGATCGAACCACTGATTCGCTTTATGAATGTCTTTCCGGGTGATTCTGATGATGTGTCCCCATCTGTCTGCAAGTTTTTCAATCTTATGGATGTCTATCAGCATGCCGACACCATAAAGAACGACGGCCCCGAGCACAGAGCCGATGGTGGAAAACGCGACAACTCCTGAAATGCTCATACTCGTCTTGGTGGTCATAAATCCCCCAAAAGTAAGAATGATCTCAGATGGAATAGGGGGAAATATATTTTCCACGGCAATGAGAAAAAGAATACCCCAATAACCGAACTTTTCCATCGTATCAATGATCCAATTCTCCATTTTTACACGTCCTTTTCGTTAAGATAACAACTCTTTAAACTTCTTATAAATGGCTGCGTCCACAAGCTTATACACAAAAAACATTCCAAAGAGACCGAATCCATAAGCAAAAAGAGTCGCTTCAATCACGAGAAACATCAATGGGAGAACGCCTAACCATATTCCGAACAGCCAGAGAAGGAAAAAGGCAGTCATTAATATGAGCGACCAGCCAAATAAATAGTGGTGTGCATGCAGATTGAAGAATGACGTGCTTTTGGATAAAGATAAAAATTCCTTCACTTTAAATTGGTTGATAGCTTCTGCTGCCGCTTCATCTTTTGTTTTGCCTTGGCTGATGAGGTCCTCAACATAGTCTTCCAAATAGGTTTGCAATTCCAGTTTTTCCTCTTCATTCATAGCTAACTGATTGACATAGGCGCGTATGTCGTTTTGTTTGTTATACATGGCGTTCATCCGGATGTGGCTGATATAATTTACCGCGCCCCAAACAACCGCAATAGCAAATGAAATATAATAACAAATCACGATCCAAAAGGGATCATGAGAATGAATCCGATCGAAATAGAACGAAAAC
Organism: Bacillus sp. z60-11; assembly: GCF_046464135.1. NCBI lineage: Bacteria > Bacillati > Bacillota > Bacilli > Caryophanales > Bacillaceae > Bacillus > Bacillus sp. z60-11. The sequence goes on from NZ_JBIYSN010000001.1 coordinate 890,505, forward strand.
GCAAACAGAATCGAAGATGCTATTAAAACCCAAAAGAATTGAATATCGTTTAAACTGAACATTTTTTTGAAAATATGTCTCACATGAATTCCTCCTTCAAATAAATCGCTTGACCATTTCATTCATCTTTTTCCAATCCGACACCATATTTTCGTGCAGCCGGATACCATCTTCTGTAATGGCGTAATATTTACGGCGTCCTCCATGACTTTCATTTCCCCAATATGAATTGACGGCTCCTTGTTTTTCCAGTCTTTTTAAGGATAAATACAAAGTGGCTTCCTGTATTTCAAACGTTCCTTCCGTCTTTTCTTTAATCGTCTTTGAAATTTCATAGCCGTAATTCTCTTTTTCCTTCAAAACTGAAAGAATGAGAAGATCAATATTTCCTTTCAGCATTTCTTTATTCAAATTGAAAACCTCCATCAGATTACTTAAAATCATTAAGTACATTGTTATAATAAGTTATATTACTTAAAAAGGCAAGGTAATTTATGAGCAACAAACATCAACAATAAAAAAAGGATGAATCCCAAGACGATCCTGCCGTCTTCAACAACTGCGGCGCTTCCATATACAGTAAATACAATGGACGAGCATCTGGATATGATGATGGTTTGCCACCAGCTTGATGCCAATGTGCCTGAGGATGTGACTTTCAGCCATTCGCGAATTCGAGCGGCGATTGCCACGGAGGATATTTTGCACGATATCGGCGCGATCAGTATGACTTCCTCTGACTCGCAGGCGATGGGCAGAGTCGGTGAGGTCATCATCAGGACATGGCAAACCGCCGATAAAATGAAAAAGCAGCGCGGCCCGCTGGCAGGAGAAGCTGATCTCGTCCTTTGGGCCCCGGCTTTTTTTGGCGTCAAGTTTAAAAGGCGGTATGATCGCCCGTGCTCAAATGGGTGATCCGAACGCTTCAATTCCGACATCTGAATCAGTGTTCATGCGAAAAATGTACGCGGGTTACGGCAAAGCCAATCAGTCAACATCTCTCACGCGGAGTATAGAGCGCGGTGTGCCTCAATCATTAGGGCTGACAAAAATGGTTGCATCCGTGCGCCATATGCGGATTGAGCAAACTGGACATGAAATTAAATCACGCACTGCCGAAAGTCGACGTCGACCATAAGACATATCAGGTGTTTGCTGATGGTGAGGAGCTTTCATGCCAGCCTGTCAGCCATGGAGCGTTATTTTTTGTTTTAAACGCACACGCTGCCCTCGGGCAGCCGTTTTTATTTTTACGGTTGCAGTCTGTTTCAGACCGATCATCAGGACGGCCGCTGCAGAAAGGTCGATTGCCACGGAGAAAATGATTTATTTTTTAGTTTGGCAAACTTGGAAAAAATAGCTTGACATAAAAAAGAATGAAGCTGTATGATCAAAAAAGATTATCGAAACAATTACGATTTGAGGTATCGCCACAACGAAAAGAAGGGGAATGACGGCAGCTGGATAATAAGCTCTAAGCGATCTGAAACTCACTTCAAGAAAGTCCGTTAAGCAACAAGCAGAGAAACCGCAGGTTCATTTTCCAGTATCCACGGATTTTTGGATGGTACCATTACGCAAAGTAAATCGTAATAATTTCGATTTTCAATAGATGAAAAATATAAGTGAAAAGGATCGTTGTGATGAAACAGGGAATCGATTTTATCAAATGTAATCCAACACAAAATATGACAATTCTCGTGAAAACGAATTATCCAGCTGATGAGTATAAGCACATCGCAGCAAAAATGATGTCCTATGACAGCGTTTATGCTGAACAAGTGGGCTTTATTGAAAAACCGTTGAATGAACGGGCTGCCGCACATCTGCAGATGGCCGGCGGCGAGTTTTGCGGTAATGCTTGCATGGCACTGGCTGCCTTCATCGCATCGGAGAAAGACCTCAAGCAACATGATTGGACGGAAGTGCTGCTGGAAGTTTCAGGTGCAGATCAATTAATCATGTGTCAAGTGAAAAAAAATGTAGATGAATATAACTGTCGAGTTGCTATGCCCATTCCTGAAAAAATTGAACAGAAAACAGTCAAATATGATGGCAGCGATTTGAATTTAATCATCGTGAGATATCACGGGTTTCTACATATTGTGATAGAAGTGAAGGAATGTAGTGAGACGGTAAGAGAGAAAGCACAATCATTAGCAAAGCTGCTCGGGGTCACTTTAGACGCTAACTTGATTGGCGTTTTATTGTATCAACCGAAATCTGATGAGTTGGCTCCGCTCATTTACGTCCCGCATCTAGACAGCATGGTATGGGAAAGGGGGTGCGGTTCAGGTACAGCTTCGATAGGAGCCTATCTGGCATGGAAGAATAAGAGGGGGATTCGTGCAAACATCAAACAACCCGGCGGCACGATTCGAGTATTTGCGGATGTTGAAAAAGAAGAGCTAACAAATCTTATTATTGAAGGATCGGTCAGTATTGTGGCAGAAGGAAAAGCATTTATCAATATTTAGTGACGACTTAATATGGGAGTGGGATGGATGCAGGCGCTAAAAACGTTTCAAGAATGTTTGCTTGAGTTTTCCGAAAAGTTTGATGATTTAGTTGAAAAATATGATCAGACCACCAGCCATTGTTCAGAATTAGAAGTTTTAATTGATGATTATTGTGCATTTATCACAAACGAGAGAAATAAAGCAGCTTGGGAACAACTGGACTTCCAAATATCCAAAGATCTTCAGCAGCTGGTGAAGAATTTAAGAAAGAAATCGGCACAATGTGTAGCCATTATGGAGAAATATCGCGCATTGAAGCTGTTGAAGGGAGACACAGAAATAGCCGATTACTTCCAAAACATCGAATCATGCATTGAAAAAGAATTCGGCAGTTTTCAAATCACTGCTGAATCAAAGGTGCTGTTAGTAGGTTCAGGTTCCTTCCCGATGACACTATTATTGATTTCGAAGCGAACAGGGGCAGAGGTTGTGGGGATTGATATTGACGAGGAAGCGATTGAACTTGGACGAAACGTCGTCAAGACATTAGGTGATGAATTAAATATTCATTTAGATCATGTTCCGGTCCAAGAGCTTAGTCTGATCAAAGATGTCACACATATTATTTTCAGTTCAACGGTTGAAAGCAAGTATGACATCTTAGAGCAGCTGTATGACATAACGAATGAACATGTCGTGGTTGCGATGAGATATGGAAACGGGCTAAAGTCGTTGTTCAATTATCCAATCAAAGAAGTGGACAGACAAAAATGGAAAATGATGGACCAAGTGTTGCGGGCAGGTCATATATTTGACATTGCCTTATATCAAAAAGCGTAGAAAGGGAGGCTTTTATGAATCATTTTCAGCGGGTGTTAATATTGGGGACTGGCCCTATTTCTGTCCAGCTTGCTGTCAATTTTAAAAACGATTTGAATTGTGATGTGGGGCTTGCGGGAAGGGAGTCTGCCCGTTCAGAACGGTTCTTTGAAGCGTTGCGGCAAAGCCATCATCAAATTCACGCAAGCATCCAAAATGATCAGCATCAACCTTTAAAAGGAGAATGCGTCGTTCAACGGGTATTTAAAGGCTATGAAACGATTGAAGGAGAATGGGACACGATTATTTTTTCTGTGACAACAGATGCCTATATGAGCGTATTAAAACAAATCGATGAACATGTGCTCAAACAAGTCAAATGTATTGTTTTGGTTTCCCCGACCTTTGGATCTAACAGTTTACTAACTCATTATTTAGATTCCATCCGCTCAAAAGCCGAAGTGATCAGTTTCTCGACATACTATGGTGACACAAGGTGGATGCGCGATGAACCATCTCATGAAGTGCTGACAACCGGTGTTAAGAAAAAAGTCTTTATAGGCTCGTCACGCTATCCGTCTGAACATATCGATACAATGTGTAAGCTTTTTGAAAAATTAGGCATTGTGCTCGAGGTGATGAAATCTCCCATTGAGGCGGAAACGAGAAATATTTCTTTATATGTTCATCCTCCGCTGTTTATGAACGATTTTTCATTACAGGCGATATTTGGAGACACCGATCGTCAGACATATGTGTATAAACTGTTTCCTGAAGGGCCGATAACACAACAGTTAATTCGTGATATGCTGGCCCAATGGAAAGAAATCATGGCGATTTTACAGAAAATCAACATCAAAACGATAAACCTACTCAAGTTTATGGTAGATGATAATTATCCGTTAAGGTTAGAAAGCTTATCGCGCCATGATATTGAACACTTCAATGATTTAGAGCCGATTCATCAAGAATATTTATTGTATGTACGTTATGCCTCCCTGTTGATTGATCCTTTTTCAGAGCCGGATCAGGATGGCAGGTACTTTGATTTTTCTGCGGTGCCGATTCGAAAGACATTTATCAACTGGGAAGGATATTTAGATATTCCAAGAATGCCGAAGGAAGACTATTATCGCATTAAAATTATACAAGGAATTGCAAAAGATTTAGATGTTGATTGTCCAACCATCAATCAATTGATTCAAACCTATGAGCGCAAAATTGAAGAGGTGGCTCAAGCCCGTCAAGGCGATTTGTTATCTGGCGCATTTGTCGTTCAACATTTTGCTGAAGATTTGAAGATGATCTGCGGCGAACTGAGAAAAAATCAGAAGCAAAGGCAAAGACATGATCATTCTTTGTCAGAATAGAGGCGGGATATCGGAATTGTTCATTTAACTAATGAAAATAGTTATTTTTACGATTTTCAAAAAATAGGCGTCATTCATATATGACGCATAAAAAGAGGTATTTCATTTTAGAACAGGGAGAGACCGACATGGTAACTAAAAAAGTGAAGCTGGCAGCGCTGGCTTTATTGATCTTATCGATATTAGCTGCTTGTTCTCAAAGTTCGGAGAGCACAGCCACCAGTCAAAAAGAGTTGGTATATGCCGTCCCCCAGGATATTAATGACATGAACCCCCATCTGTATCAAGGTTCAATGTCAGCGCAAGGGATGGTTTATGAATCGTTAGTTGAGAATACCGCAGATGGAATTAAGCCTTTGCTTGCCGAATCATGGGACATTTCCGAAGATAAAAGGGTATACACATTTCATTTAAGAAAAGATGTGTCATTCCATGACGGGGAACCATTTAACGCAGAAGCGGTGAAGAAAAACATTGAGGCTGTCCAGCACAATCAAGAAAAGCATTCTTGGATTAAACTCGCAACCAAAATTGTCCGTGTCAATGTCATCGATGACTATACGGTTGAACTGGTGCTTTCAGAAGCATATGATCCGACATTAGTGGAATTGTCTATGACGAGACCTTATGTCTTCATTTCACCGAAAGATTTTAAAAACGGAGAAACAAAAGATGGTGTCACAGGCTATCACGGTACAGGCCCTTATAAGCTGACTGAACATAAAGTCGATAAATATGCAACATTTGCAGCAAATGAAAACTATTGGGGCGGCGTGCCTAAGATTAAGAAAATCACAGCGAAAGTTCTTCCAGCGGGAGAAACGACATTTTTAGCGTTACAAAAAGGGGAAGTCAATTTTGTCTTCACAGATGATCGGGGGGCAGACAGTATCAATATTGAAGCGATCAACCAGCTGGTTGATTCAGGTGATTATCAGCTTGTCAGAAGTAAACAAATGAACACAAAAATGTTGGCAGCCAATAGCAGTAAAAAGGATCGTCCGGTAGGTGACAAGAGTGTGCGTGAAGCCATTTGGTTCGCAATTGATCGAGAAACGATCAGCAAGGACATTTTAAATGATACAGAAACGCCGGCCGATAGGCTTTTTTCATCTAACGTTCATGATGCAGATGTTGACTTGAAGAAACGGGATTACGACATTGACAAAGCAAAGGAGCTCTTAGAGGAAGCGGGCTGGACATTGAACAAGGGCTCAGCCGTCAGGGAGAAAAACGGAAAAAAATTAGCGCTGAAGCTTTATTATGACAATCATTCTCCTTCGCAAAAGAAACAGGCCGAGTTTATTCAAAGTTCGCTCCAGGAAATCGGCATGGAGCTAGAGATTATTGGTGAGAAATCAACATCGATGATGAATCGAAGATCAACCGGTGACTACGACTTGCTGTTCAGCCAAACATGGGGACTGGCATACGATCCGCAAAATACAGTCGCTGCTTTTACGTCTGAATCCTCATGGCTGCATAATACAAAGGGGATTGCAAAAGCCGATCAGCTTTACGAAAAAATTGATCAAGTCTTAGGATCAGTTGATGAGAAAACAAGACAATCGTTATATGCGGATATATTGACCATCGTTCACGATGAAGCCGTTTTTATTCCGATTACCAATGGGAATGTGACAGTCGTTGCTCCGAAAAACCTTAAAGGCATTTCATTTAAGCAAACACAATTTGAACTTCCGTTTGAGAAAATGGATTTTAAATAAAAGAGGGGAGATCCCCCCCTTTTTATTGTGATGAAAGGAGATATTTTATGGGGGCTTATATCTTTAAGAGATTCCTCATCTCAATTCCTTTACTTTTAGCGATTTCGTTTTTGACGTTTGTATTGATCAGCTTTTCTCCCGTAGAGCCGGCTGAATTGGTCTTGCGGGGACAAGATGTTCCCGTAATTACGGAAGAATTAATTGAACAAACAAATGAAGAATTGGGGCTGGATCAACCGTTTATGCTCCGCTATGCTGACTGGCTTGTGGCCTCTTTGCAGTTGGACTTTGGGGAGTCCTATGTCAAGGGAGAACCTGTGTGGTCTTTACTGGGCCCGGCTTTTGTAAATACATTAAAGCTGACGTCAATCTCATCCGTTGTGATCATTCTCTTTTCGATATTGCTGGGGGTTCTTTGTGCGCTGAGGGAAGGAAAAGCCGTTGATCAATCGGTAAGAGGCGTTTTATTTTTCTTTACCGCAGTTCCTGCTTACTGGCTTGGAGCGGTGATGATTTGGTATTTTTCTGTGAAGCTTGATTTGCTGCCAACAAGCGGAATGGATTCCTATAAAAGCTATATTTTACCCGTTTCCGTCCTATCCCTTGGTTATATCGGTATTTATTTTAGAACGGTCAGAAGCTCCATTTTGAGTCATTTGAATGAAGACTATGTCTTGTATGGAAGGGCATCAGGCTTACCGGAAAGGAAAATCACGATGCATATTTTAAGAAACTCCCTGCAAGTGGCCATTTCGATGTTTTGTATGGCATTCCCTATCATTTTAGGAGGGACAGTCGTCATTGAAAATGTTTTTGCATGGCCGGGACTAGGCAGTCTGAGTGTTGAGGCGATCTTCAACAGGGATTATCCGATTATTCAGGCATATGTTCTGATCGTCGCCGCGGCTTTTGTGTTGTTTAATACGATTTCGGATATTTTGAGTGCTGTACTGAACCCTAAAGTGAGGAATGATATGTAGATGAGAATCTTAAAAAATTTGCGCAAAGATAAGGTGGGAATGGCCTCATTCATCATCATTTCGGTGACGCTTGTGATGGGGATATTCGCTCCTTTCGTTGCGCCTCATGACCCTTTGGAAGTCAACATGAAGCTTAGCTACGCCGCTCCGTCCTGGGAGTATGTATTAGGTAACGATCACTTAGGGAGATGTGTGTTGTCACGGCTGATTTACGGTATTCGTCCCAGTGTGTTATGGGTTCTTGCGGCATTGATGGTTTCGATTTTCATTGGCGCCGTTTTAGGTTTTATGGCCGGCTACTTTAGAGGAGCTGTTGATGCCGTCATCATGAGGATTTGTGATGTGATGCTGTCTTTTCCGGTATATGTGGTGGCATTGGCCATAGTCGGGGTTTTAGGCGTTGGCATGGTCAATATCCTGATTGCGTTCATTTTAATGAAATGGGCATGGTTTGCGCGCATCATCCGGACATCTGTCAGGCAATACGCGGAATTGGAATATGTCAAATTCTCCAAAGCCTGTGGTATGCGTCATACAAACATTATTTATCGACATATCATACCTGTTACATTTTCTGACATCGCTGTTGTTTCAAGCAGTTCGATCGCCTCTATGATTTTGCAAATGTCAGGCCTTTCATTCCTCGGCTTAGGAATCAAAGCGCCAAATGCCGAATGGGGAATGATGTTAAACGAGGCGAGAGAAGTGATGTTTACACGGCCTGAATTAATGTTTGCCCCGGGAATCGCCATCATCATCATTGTATCTGCCTTTAATTTTTTGTCTGATTCACTTCAGGTGGCGTTAGATCCCCGGTTAACCCGGTCTTACGGCAAACGGCAACATCATGCAGCGCTTTCTGGTGTGAAGCTTCGGGAAAAAGAGGTGGCAAAGTAAGGCCATGAATATATTGGAGGTTAAGCATTTAAAAGTATGGGATGTCCATTCAGGTCATGTCATCGTCCATAATAGTTCATTTGAGTTGAAAAAAGGCAGCTGCCTCGCCATTGTAGGAGAAAGCGGAAGCGGCAAGTCTGTCACTTGCAGGGCGTTGATGAGATTGAACAAGGCCTCTCTTCGTCAATCGGGAGACATTTTATTGAAAGGAGAAAACCTTCATCACATTTCTGAAAAAGAAATGAGAAAAAAACGGGGAAAAAACCTTTGCATGATTTTACAAAATGGGATGAGTGCATTCGACCCTTCATGTGTGATTGGCGTTCATATCAGAGAAACGCTGTCTGAACATTTCGGCTTAAGCCGAAACGAAATTGAACAAAAAATGATTCGAGCAATGGAAAGCGTCATGCTGAAAAATCCAACTGAGCTGATGAACAAATACCCGCATCAGCTGTCCGGCGGAATGCTGCAGCGGGTGATGATTGCCCTGGCGTTCGCCTTGGAGCCTGACATGATCATTGCAGATGAGCCGACGACGGCTTTAGACACCATTTCACAATTTGAGGTGGTGGAACAGTTTATTCAATTACGTGAAAAAATGGGCTGTTCGATGATCTTTGTTTCTCACGATTTAGGGGTTGTCAAAAAAATTGCCGATGACGTGTTGGTGATGAAGAATGGAGACATCATCGAAAGAGGAAGCACGCCGTCCATTTTCTCAGAGGCGCAGCATGAGTATACGAAGTATTTGGTATCCGCTCGATTATCGCTGAGCGAAAATTTTAACAAAATCATGGGGAGAGCTTAACATTGTTGAAAGTTAATCGGTTGGAGAAATCATATCAAACAGGCGGTATCTTTTCGAGGAAAAGACAAAAAATCTTGAAAAATATCAGTTTTGAATGTAAGCGGGGTGAGTGCCTCGGCATTATCGGTGAAAGCGGAAGCGGAAAGTCCACACTAGGGCGCTTATTAACAGGCATTGAAAAGCCTGATAAAGGAACTGTTCGATTTGAAGGGCAGAATGTCGAAAAGCGGCAAGTGCGCCAAGGAAACATCAGCGTCGTGTTTCAAGACTATAAATCTTCCATTAATCCATTCTTTACGGTGGAAGAAGCGATAATGGAACCGATAAAAGCACAGAACAAAGGCAAAAAGCCAGATGACCGCACGGTTCATCAGCTGCTCCATCAAGTAGGGCTGAATCCATCTTATAAAAACAAATACCCTCATGAGCTATCAGGCGGAGAGGTTCAGAGGGTGTGTATTGCAAGAGCCGTCTCCACAGAACCAACATGTATTTTACTAGATGAAGCGATCAGCTCTTTAGATGTATCGGTTCAAATCCAAATCCTTGGATTATTGAAGAAATTAAAGACGATTTACAATATGAGCTACATCTTTATTACTCATGATATTCAAGCAGCTGCTTACATTTGTGACAGAGTCATTATTTTTAAAGATGGTCAAATCGAAGAAATCAAAAACATTAACCAATTGAAGGATGTTCAAACAGAATATGCAAGAAACTTATTGCAAAAGCTCATTACTTTTTAATAGAAGGCAGTGTGACTGAATGTAGAGGAGGAAAAGGTTTTGAGTGGAGCTATGTCTTGGCCTTTATTACGTTTGTACTTGCTGGTGCTTCTATATTTTAGCGCCAATTCGATCTTGAATGTGATCATTCCATTACAAGGGGAAGCATTGGGGGCCGCCAACACAACGATTGGCTTGATCATGGGCGCCTATCTGTTTACAACCATGTTCTTTCGTCCATGGGCAGGTCATATGATTCAAAAGCATGGGCCGATTAAAGTGTTGCGAACCATTCTGATTATAAATGGGATTGCTTTAATATTATATACGTTTACCGGGCTTGGGGGCTATTTTATCGCCCGTATGTTACAAGGGGTGTCAACAGCCTTTTTTTCAATGGCATTGCAAATTGGGATTATTGATTCACTGCCTGAGAAGGAGCGATCTCAAGGCATTTCACTTTATTCTTTGTTTTCATACATACCGGGAATGATCGGCCCCTTATTGGCATTAGGCATTTGGCAAGGGGGAACGGATTATTTTACAGCGGTGATGATAACCATTGCCGTCGTTACAGGGGTGTTCGGCTATAGTGCCAAAATCGACAAAACAGAAGCTCAGCCAGATACCAATCATCCTCGGCCTGGAGGAAGAATGTTTTCATCATTTCGTCAGTTAGTCCAAAATCCGTTCTTATTTAAATGCAGTGTATTAATGCTCACAGCATCGGTTGTATTTGGCGCTACGGCAACCTTTATCCCATTGTATGCTGCACACTTAAAAAGCGGCAATGCCGGGATTTTTCTCATGATTCAGGCGGGCACCGTTGTCTTTGCCCGTTTTGCTTTAAAAAGCAAAATTCCGTCGGACGGCAAATGGCATTCATTTTTTATGATGGGAACGATGCTTATTTTAACTGCAGCTGCACAGTGTGTAAGCTTTTCGATCACCGGCGGCGCTTTCTTTTTCTATTCCGGCGCCATTTTAATGGGCACAGCTCAGGCGCTTCTCTACCCAACATTAACAACCTATTTAACTTTTGTTTTGCCGCAAGCCAACCGAAATGTGCTGCTGGGTTTATTTATTGCGATGGCTGATTTAGGTGTCTCACTTGGAGGCGTCATCATGGGACCGATAGCTGATTTTTCATCCTACTCATTCATGTATATGATTTGTGCGATTTTAGGGATGACAATGATCATCTTTGCCTATGATCGGCGAAAACTATTTGTTGGATAAATGCGGTGGAAGCCTTTTACTTTAAACGAGGTTTAAATGGGTGATGTTTTAGAGGAGGGATGCGACTGGAAATGCCTTCAGTGAAATGCGGGCCACGATGGAAACGCGTGTTCCGACAGAATTTCGTCTGTCCCATCGCAAAGCAAAAGATTGAGATATACCCGTTCTGAATGAAGCACTTTTTGAATCTATATGTTTTTTGATTCCTTGTTTCCAAAAGATAACGTTTTAATTTTTCGATCAACTTTGGAGTAATTCCGGTGAGAATAAATTGCTATTCGTACTTCTATATTCCACAATTTAATTATTTTGTAACATATTTTATAAAAATGCAGGATATTCGTTAGTCGATATGGTATAGATGAATATGGAAATACTAATCAAATGGGAGGGGATTGGATGAGAACATTTTTAAAGGGGTTGTTCATTACAACACTAGTATGCGGAGGTTTCATGTGGGGAGCTGGAACTAGTTATGCAGCAGACCCGCCAGGTTGGCAATTAATAGATACGACTTATATTGGCGACGGAGTAACGGGTTATCTTAACGGAGCCGAAGGTGGTAATGCCAAGATTTGTTTAAAAGACGCTTTTGGAGGTGCCAACGTAACAATCTATGATAATGATGGAAGTTCACGGCCTGTAATCAAATCAACATCATTCTGGGGAAATGGGCATTGTGTTTCATTTGACGTAGATCCATATGTAGACGGGTCTGACAACGATGCCGAATTTGTTGTGACAACGACACGCGATATCATCGGTACCATTAAATTTGAATTATGGGATTAATCTCTGTTCAAAATACCTCCTTTGTTTATCCGCTTAGGAGGTATTTTTTAATGCAAACACAACATCAAAACACGACAATTCATTCTGATAAACAAACTCCAACACTGATTTTTTGTATCAGTAAGACATGAAAAGCAGGGGTATTCTGCGTGTAAAGGCGGTATATGTTAGAGAAAAATGGTTTTCCTTTTCAACAAGCCGAGGGCTTTTTTAGATGGAGGAGGTTAACGATGATTATTCGGATAAACGGAGCTTTCGGTTCCGGGAAAACACAGACGGCGTTTGAGCTGCATAAAAGGCTGAAAAAGTCTTACGTATACGATCCTGAAAAGATGGGATTTGCGATGCGTTCGCTGATACCTTCAGAAATCGCTGAAGATGATTTTCAACATTATAGCTTGTGGAGAGATTTCAATTACAGCATGCTCTCCTACTTAGCCGATACATACAGCGGCATTATCATCGTGCCGATGACGATTGTGAATCCCGGTTATTTTGAAGAAATCATCGGCAGGCTCAGACAAGACGACCGTACGGTTTATCACTTTACATTAGTGGCTTCAAAGGAGAGTTTACACAAACGTCTTCGCTCCAGAGCTGAAGGGAAAAATTCCTGGGCGGCCAAACAAATAGACCGATGCATCAAGGGCTTGTCAGACAAAACCTTTGAAGAGCATATCCATACGGATCATATGTCAATCCAAAATGTCGCGGAAATGATTGCTGCCAAAGCACACTTGGCAATTGAACCTGACACGAGAGGAAGCATGAAAAGATTCATCGACAGACTGCATGTGAAGCTGAAGCATATCCGTGTAAAATAATGTTTTTGAAAATCTCGTTCGGACTTGTTGATACCCCATTCGGCGGGGAAATGCTGCTTTTTTTTAAAGAGAAGGAAGAGGAAATGAAAAGTTCCGACCTTATCCTAAAAAAGCGGGCTTCACACCTGCTTTTTTTGGGATGGGATTTTCAGCTCTCTTTTAACGGTAAGACATGGCTGTTATTCGCCATTATCATCGATCATGAGCTTATTTTCAATCGCATTCGAAAGCACGATAAGGGTTGAAGAAAAACCGTACGGGCTGCATGAGTCAAGAAAAGCGGTTAATGACTCCATTGATGCGGTGATGACTTTCATCATGAAATTATACTCTCCGCTGATACGATACAATTCGATGACATCCGGAGAATGCGAGCAAAATTCCTGAAAGTCCAGACAATTGTTTGTCTTAAATAGGACGAATGCGGTGACGTCTTTACCAAGTTTCTGAGGTGAGAGAATCGCCTTGTAGCCGGCGATGATTCCCTTTTCCTCAAGCTTGCGGATCCGTTCGGTTACGGCCGGCTGGGTCATCGCTATCTTGCGGCCGATTTCAGCAATCGGCATTCGCGCGTTCTCATGAAGCAGTGATAGGATTTGACTGTCGATGCTGTCCATAGAAGATCCTCCTTTATTTTATATAACAAAACCGTTTTTTTATCTTTAATATGAAATTTTCTTATCCATTATAACATGATTTATATATGTAAATCTGAATTCAGGCCTTATAAAATGTAATTCGAAGACAAATTGAAGGAGTGGATTCCATTTGATGACAGCATCACTTACCCTTGACAGCCCTCTAACGATTGGCGCGATCGAGCTTCGCAACCGATTCATCATGGCGCCTATGCAGCAGTACAAAGGCACGCCGGAAGGTTATGCGACAGAACATCACATTCAGCACTACACAAGAAGAGCAAAAGGGATCGGCTTGATGATCGTCGAGTCGACGGCTGTATCCGCAAACGGCAGACTATGGCCTAACGACATCGGCATTTATTCTGACCGACACACCGATGAGCTAAAGAAAGTGACCGACAGTGTTCATGCTCATGGGACTCCGATATTCGTTCAATTATCCCATGGAGGAAGAAAGTCGGCGCCGGAAGTGACGGAGCGGCTGATGGCGCCAAGTGCAATTCCGTATGATGACTCATACGGAAAACCTGCGGAATTATCGGTTTCCGAAATCGAAATGCTTATTGAAGAATACCGAATGGCCGCCAGGCGCAGCATTCGGGCGGGCTTTGACGGAATAGAGGTGCATGCGGCCCACGGATTTTTGATTCATCAATTTTTATCACCGATCTCCAATCTCCGAAGTGATGAATACGGAGGAACACGCCACGGCAGGATGAAATTTTTGAAAGACACGCTGGCCGCCATTCGCTCCGAAACCGGCCGCAATTATCCGCTGATCGTGCGGATTTCTTCAACCGATTACATCGACGGCGGTCTCAATCCGCAAGAACTGGCGATGATGCTCAAACCACTTGAAGCGGACGGACTGCTTGACGCAGTGGACGTATCATCCGGCGGCCTGCTGCCCATCCAGCCGGCCGATACCCACCCAGGCTACCAATTGCCTGATGCCGCCGTCATTAAGCAGCATCTACAAGTACCTGTTATTGCCGTCGGCAAAATCTATACCCGCAGTTTTGCGGACCGGATCATCGGGGACGGGCTGGCAGATGCCGTCGCAGTCGGCCGCCCGCTGCTGGAAGACCCTGATTTTGCGCAGAACATGATCAGTTTTAAGGATTGAAACGTTCCCGAGTTGAATATCAGTTATTTTTCAAGGCGCGAAACGCTCTCGGTTTCGCGCTTTTTGTATGAAAAGCCGCGGATGTGATCTGGGAGAGTTAGCGGAAGCCGGCGCATATCCTTTAAAAACCGGGAAGGAATGCAGCTGGGCTTTCTCAAAATGACATTTTTATGTAAAAAATCCGCAAAGGAAAAATCATCGCCATGCGGAAGTATTGATGTAATAAGGGGGTCTTTTCCCCGCTGGGATGGAGAGGGAATGAGATGAAGGCAATCCAATCAATTACCGTTCATTCAAATACCTATACTGTAGGAAAAGCGTGTCACCCGCCAGGATTTAAAAAAGGGGCAACGGTTACGAAAATTACGGAAAAAAACAAATTTTCCGGCTTAATCAGCGGTTTTGTCGTTCACTTTGACACGGAGACAGAGCTGCATATTCATTCGGATGATGTAATTGTTCATTGGCTGCCGCGGACAGTGATGCGGAATGATTTGAAATGAAGCCGTTGTGGGTGATTCCTATAGATCTTTGATAAATGCCGTCAGGTTTTTTATTGGTGATGAAAAACGACTTACTGGCTAAGAGCGCGGTGTTCGTTAAAGGAGGTGATTGGAATGAAGTTATTAAAAATGGCACAACGTTGGTACTCTGTTTTGTTTTAGATCGGTTAATATGATATTAGGTCAAATTGAAAAAGGCGCTTTCCAAAACAGAAGGGCGACTTTTTATGGTTCGGATACCATTGAAGGTAAGAAGAATGAAGCCTAATAGGAGGAACATTCTTAAGCTCCGGGTCGCGCAGTCTTGTGGGAGATTTGTAAGCAGATGTTTTTTGGATATACCATTTAAAATACTTGGCTTCCTCCCGAAGTGTGTATAAGGCGATATTAATGAGCGTTTAGCGTAAGGAGTGAGTAAAAAAAGATATCACTTTCATTTGGGTTTTGAGTTGGAGGTAAAGGTTTTCCTTTTACAGAAGTGATTTCTCTGTTTCTTAAACCCTCGTGGCCCAACAACTTCATATTGTCCTGATTAGGTGATTAAAATAAAGTAAACATTAAGAACTAGAAATTCGTTCGACAAATTTCGTGAATTGTTCCATTTCTAGACCTCTTGTTCGATAATAAAGCAAGAGGTGAAAGATTATGAAATTTGAAGTTGTTTTTTGGTTTGACAATGAAAATATTAGAACAGCTAAAGTAATGGCACAATCTGAGAAAGCACTTATAAAAGAATTGCAAGAATGTGAGCATTGGTATGAGTTTGAAGAGGGGAAGCGTATTGTAAATGTTAATATGCGACTTGTAACACAATTTGATGTGAAAAAAAGATAAAAGTGATTAAAAAGCATCCCCCGGGGTGCTTTTTATATTCTCTGTAAAACGGGTTCAGTGAATCTCAGAATAGACGATCGGCGGCCAAGGGCCTCTCGAGTTTGGGCTCGGTTTAGAAAGAATCTATAGGAGGGACAGACTTATAAAATCAAAAGCCATCCACACATAACAGTGGATGGCCCAATCTTACTTATATAATTTGTTACGTATTTCTTGAGGGAGGAACTCATGTAATTTTTGTGAGTCCTTTTGCAAGCAGTGAGCCAACGCATAATATTGGGCGTATATTCCAGGTATCTCCTCTTCCTCAAGGATATGAAACTGTTTTATATGCAACTGAGTCAGTTCCATAGCAACATCTAACCTGTTGCGTTGAATAGTGACTGGGTTATCAGACATTTTTATCACCTCCTAGTTAAATGATACCTTATTTGGAAGATGAAATGGTATATTTCTTAGATCAGTACAATAAATGTAATCCATTCTGTCGCACTTAATCTAGGCGGATTGATTGGGTGATGAATAAATCTTTAAAGTCCTGTAATGAGCCAAGCTGTCCGATTCTCACCCGGGAAGGTAAAGAAGCTGACTGTGCTGCGTTTTAATGCACAAGCGCAAAAGGGAATTGACGTATACAAACAAAAATAAACGCAAGCTCGAAAAGAACTGGAGACGGCCATGCTGCAGCTGCAGGAGGAAATGGAGATCCCCGCGAAGGCCGCACTCCCCTCAATTTTGAAAAATTCCCTAAATGAAATTTCGGAAGGAGGTGAGGGGATGGCCAGACCAAGATAACCGGTTAATTTGCTGTTGATGAAAGGCAAAAATACCTGACACAGCGAGAAGTCGGATTGAAGTAAATCGGAACTCAAGTTCTAATCAAAGGTTTTCTTTTTACATAAAAGAACCTCGACGGACAATCTATGGTCCATAGTAATCACTCTTTTGATATCTTCTCTCTCCAAATTAATAGCAACTTTTTAAATTCCTCGGTTTCTATTGTGTTTTTAAAGGGCGGTTCATATCTAAAAAAATGTTCAGCAATTGTCACATCTTTTTTCATGAAAACGCTAGTCGCATTTAGCTGAATTTCAAAATCCTCGTATGTCCCGTTCAAAACATTTTCAAGGTCCTCAAGATACTCGTCTGCTTCTTCCGGTGTCGGAATATCTTCAAGAAAATCTGAAAAAATATTAATTTCTTTTGGTAAACTGATTCGTAGATATCCGAACGGGTCTCTTTTAAAATCGTACAAATATTTCATTACCTTTCATCCTTTTAAACTTATTTTTTATATAAAGGATATGCCGTAGCGATTGAGCCATCTTTATTTAAATACATTTCAATTTCAATTCCTGATGAACTTTTGCCTATATATTTGTATATATCAACTTGTTTTTTAGATTGGTAAGCTTCATTAATGGCCTTTAATACATCAGCACGATTCCAATCTTTCGGGAAAAAGCTTGATTTGGCCTTTTTAGTAACACCATTAACTTCAACTTTTGCTCTATAAACACCATTTTTATCAGGCTTGGTTTCAGTCCCAGGAATAATCTTTCCGCCACCCATCATACTTTCATGATGATAACCTACAGCTTTTCCACGTTTATTTATTTCTCCATGATAAATGTGTTTCAAAGTGCCTGAATTGTATTTGCGGTCACCTTTGGTTAAATCAGAAACTTTCTTTGCAAACTGAATGAACTTTTCCTTTACCTTCTCGCCATTCAGCACATTATAATAAGGGACTTTCCCTACGCCCGCAAATTCAACTTGTGGTTCAAAAGGATTATGTATTTGTATCCCTTTTATTTTTGAAGCAACCCTATGCATCGACTTATTGAAATACGCTATACTTTTTTCTAAAGTTTCCTTCGAAACCTTAATCGTTTTGCTCGTTGCTTTTTTAGTAGCTGCCTTTACTTTAGATCCGACTTTTCCGGCTTTCGAGACTTTGTTTAATTTGTCTGCACCTTTTGAGCCTACTATCGATGTTCCTACCGTTGTAAGGGCATATCCGAACCAATGACTTCTACTGTAGGAATCGCCATTGATCACATCCCGCACAAATGATTCTTCAATATCCTTTTTTATAATGTTAAAAGTATCTACGGGATGAATAATCGCGTTTCCAATGCCCTCAAGTGTTTCTATAGGATGGGTTGCAGCGTCCCACAAATCACTACCCGCATCGACGAGATTCTCTTTTACTCCCCCAACAAATCCAGCCGAATCGAACTCTATGTACTTCTTTTTCTCCAACAGCCATACATATAGCTTCTGATCTGAATCCAGATTTTCATACCCAATCTCTTTCGCAATCTTAATATATTCCTCTGAACTGGAGACGTTTTCAAGCTTTTTCTTCAACTTATAAATTTCAACATCCCGTTCATCAACTTCACTCACTTCTTTTTCAAGTTCGGATCTCTTATCAAGCTTATCCAACATGACTTCCATCGCTGTCTCTTGATTCCCGCTCAAATCATCCATCTCATCCGGCTTTAAAATCGAACCTTTTTGGTAGCCGGTAATCTCAATTTTAGGCCCTGTATACATTTTTTCAAGCCTAGTAATATATTTTTGCATCGTTTCAAGATCGTTTTCAGCGGTTTTAAAAGCGCTTGTCTGTTCGCGGTCAAATGTATGCAGCTTTTCAATCGTCTGATTGATCTCTTTCAACGCTTTTCGATTCTGTTCATGAAAATCATTGTCATTCAAGTCCGGCAGATCGGCAATATGGCTGACTTTCGCGATCGTGGCGTTAGCTTTTGAAACCAAATGTTTCGTTGTTCGATCGGCCGTGTTCAAGCCTTGTTCCAGATCGTTTTCAAGAAAGGCTTGCGAAATATAACCATTGTGATTCGGTTCAAGCGATTTTAACGCATGTTTTAGTTTTTTCAATGCTGACTGATATTCGTCAATAAAGGATTCGTAGAATCTCAGGAAAGGGGTGTGGCATTCTTCGTAAAAGGCGCGGATCGCATCGCCCCCTTTTCCTTTTAAAGCATCGTCAAGCGATGTGATGCCATCAACGCTTTTTTTGAGGTTTGTGATTTCATCTGATTGTTTTTTTAATTGTTCCAGCGTTTCATCAATTCCATCGTGCAACGCCTGAACGTCCAAGGTCTTCATGGCATTCTCCTCTAATACGAAAGTGACATAACAGTAAAGAGTTTACCACTTTATAGAAAGAAATTGGTGAATAAATCCTGTCTATCCATGAAAATGAATCATTTGATTTAGGTTTTTATGCCTATGTGATTCTTAGGAAGAAAGAGTTGAATTTTTCCCATAGGGATGGAGAGGGAATGGGATGAGGGCAATCAATTACCATTCATTCAAATAGGTATGCTTGTAGAAAGCAGTTGATCAGCGTTGTACGGAAGCGGAGCTGCATATTCATTCGGATGTTGGAAGCTGTAGGGAGGAAGTGCTGAGTGAACAATTTGCTGAAGGGCACATTAAAGTTTTACCGATATAGAAAAAGTTCTCTATATGAGACTTATGGAAAACAAAAGAAGCAGGCTCTTGTGAACCTGCTCCTTTGTAAGCGTTAAATATTGATTGCTTTTTCCGCAATTTTCATCGTTCCAGACTCGTATTTAGAGTATGCTGCATCTACACTTAGGAAACCTGCAAAAAGCAATCCGATTACTGTGGAACTGACAATAAATTTTTTCATTACAACGCCTCCGTTACTTTAAATTTTTTTGTTTGGGCAGTTATTGCCCTCTTTAAGAATTTCCTTCCTTCTGCAAAATTTCCTTTTTCAAAATGATAATCTCCCAATATTTCAGTCAATTCTGCATATTCTGACCACAAACGTTTCTTTTCAAGATAGTGAAGACTTTGTTCAACATCTTTATGATCATACTCTTCATAAATTGAATAAATGATTTTTAATTTGGATTTGTATTCTTCCTCATGACATTTTAACGCCCGATGTAAAGCGATATAATAAAATGATCTTGCTTCTTCTGATTTGTCAGTTTGATATAGAACTCTTGAAAGCATGTATTGTGATCTAATACCGTAAATCGTATCGGCATGTTCTTTCATATCAAGTGCTTTTCTGAAAAGCGACTCGGCTTTATTTAATTGCTGCTCTCTTTCAGATACAAGACCTAAATTATGATATATGACACCAATAATCCTTTTTATGTTTTTCTCATTGAGTTGTTCAGCTAGGCTTAAGGCTTCCCGGTAATAAGATTCGGCCTCAGTTAAGCGGTTCATATCATACATATTGGCTCCGAACATCATATTGCATCCAATGGTCTTCACTTTATAAAAGCTATTGCTCTCAAATAATCTTTTAGCTATTGTCAGATGGTTTAAAGAAACATAGTATTGATTGATTTGGTAATAAGCATCCGCTAACTTGTAATGGAATTCGGCTTTTTCCATTTCATCGGTAACCACACTTAACTCTTTTTCAGCTTTGCGGTAATAATGAATAGCCTCGACGTATCCCTTTTGGTTAAATTCATACATCCCACGAAAAAACAATGAATAATACTTCAGAAGGCCGGTAAGTTTCCTTTGAGGGCTCTCGATTTTCTCCAGAAGATCTGGAATGGTTGGACGTTTTTTCTGTTTTTCTGACGGTTTTAAAGAATCCAGCATCAACTGGTGACGAAAACACATAAGAGAATAATAGACAAGTAAATATTGATCCTCTTCCATCTGTTCGATTTCCCGTTCAACTTCCGCTTTCAAAATTTCTGCATCAGGCACGCTAAATTGGCGGATCATGTTATACCATTCATTGATTTTAACCCCGACCGCAGCTGACGAGATCTTTTGACTCAAGTCCATAACCCCTTCCCAGGTGATTTCTTTTTCTTTTATTTTACAAAATAGATTATTTTTTTACAATTATTTCGAGTCAACAGCCGTTTGTTCTTTCCTGCATTCGGGTGTTTTGATCTAGAGAATATGAATCGCTTTCATAAATAAGCAGGATTTATTAACCGACTTTCCTCATTACTTTAGTCGTGAAATTTGTCGAATTGAGTTTTTACAAACCTTATCAATAGAATCCCAGGCAATTTTATTCTACAATGGTTTTGAAGATGGAAAATGTTACTGGTTATGAGAATGTGTGCAATGATTGATTTGGTTCTAATCCTTATGAAAGGAGAATTATCATGCAAAAAACGCTTTTTCGAGGAGCTGTGATCGTCACTCTTGACCCGAGCCTGAACAATATTGAAAAAGGGGACATGCTGATTGAGGGTTCAACGATTGTGGATGTTGGGAGGTCGATCGAAGCTTCGGACGCTCTCGTTGTGGATGCCGAAAATATGGTGATCATGCCGGGGTTTGTCGATACGCACCGTCATGTATGGGAGTCCGTGATCCGGGGGATCGGTGCGGATTGGTCGCTGCAAACGTATTTGAACCGGATTTATTATGGGAATTACGGCGCGATGCTGAGGCCCGAGGATAGTTGGATTGCCAATTATTTAGGAGCGCTCGAGGCGCTCGATGCAGGCGTGACGACATTGTTGGATTGGACGATGATCGAATCGCCCGATCATACGGATCAGCTGATTGCCGGTCTGCAGGATGCAGGAATCCGCGGGGTGTTTGCTTTTGGAACATCAGGCGATGCCGCTTATTGGAACAGAGAAAGCGAACTTTCCAATATGGAGGAAGCCAGAAGGGTCAAAAAAGCCTATTTTCAGTCAGATGATCAGCTTCTCTCGATGGGGCTTGCGATTCGCGGTCCTGAGTTTTCATCATGGGATACGTCTGTCTTTGAAATCAACACAGCCCGAGAGCTCGATGCTTTGTGCAGCATGCATATTGCGTTTGGCAATTGGGGAGCGCAAGACCGTTCAATTGAAAAGCTTCACCAAGCAGGTCTGCTCGGTCCCGATTTGAACATGGTGCATGTCAATGCGATCAGCGGGGAAGAAATGAAAATGCTGGCGGCGCATGGAAGCTCGATTTCTGTGACGCCGGAAATTGAGATGATGATGGGGCATGGTTATCCGGTCACAGGGCTTGCCCTCGAACAAGGGGTCTGCCCAACGCTTGGCGTTGATGTTGTCACATCAACGGGCGGCGACCTTTTCGCACAAATGAAATTCGCCCTTCAGGCAGAGCGTGCCAAACAGAATGAAGCACAGCTCGAAAAAGGGATCATGCCGGGGCCGGAACTAGGGATTTCCGCCGAACAAATCCTTAAAGCAGCTACGATTGACGGCGCGCGGGCGTTAAAGCTGGATCATAAAATCGGTTCACTGACACCTGGCAAGGAAGCTGATTTTATCATGGTCAAATCGGACAGCCTCAATTTGCTGCCCTTGACTGATCCGGTTGGAGCCATCGTTCAGTGCACTCATCCCGGTAATGTAGACTCCGTTTATGTGGCCGGAAAAGCGCTGAAGCGAAATGGAACATTGGTTGATGTTAATCTTGATGATATAAGAAAGAAAGCGGTTAAAGCAAGAGATCATATCTTATCGCGCTCTCCGGAAACCGCTTTTTAAGCGGCCGTCCTTCAAGCTATTTAGCTTGAAGGCTTTTTTTATTTTGCCGCCTTTCTTGTTGTTGTGGAGTAAGTGTAAAAGCTGCGGATGGTTATGCAGCCGGCGTTCTCAAAATTCCCATGAGCACTTCATCATGCAGTGTTTCTTTATTCAATCTAAAAATAAGTTCATGAAATAGACTGTCTTGGGAATTCGGTAAGGCTAAAGCCAAGGCAAGGTAGCCCAATGAGAAAAATAGGACGAAGGATAGGTTTTTATTGCAGTCATACTATCAGTGGTCATCATAGTTTAATAGAGAGAACGAGAAGACGAAGGAAGGGGGTTTATCCATGGATCGTTGTTGCAAATCATATGAAGAGAAGCCGCATGTTTACCCTACAAACTATTGTGAGGACCATCGCTGCAAAAAAACCATCGTTCCCCATATTCATCCGCAGCATACAAGAAAAGTAGATCATCACAAATATGAGCATGTTCATTACTATCCGCACACTTATTCTTATGATAAGAAGGTTTCGCATGACCATTATTACTGCGGAAAGCCATGCAGAGGATATGATAAACATTCTGACTACGGAAAGTGCTATTAGTAAGGAGAATGATCTCTGACCAAAAACAGACCATAAAAGTCCGCTCGGACCTTTATGGTCTGTTTTATTTTTGACAGGGCGAAAACTTCGGGGTTCTTCATTGTCCGACGGAGAAAAATAAATCGAAAATCCCGTTTCCAAGGGGTTTTTGGAGGTGTGTATCATAAACATTTGCTGTGTTTATGATACAATTGAAAAAGGAGGGGACATCGTTTGATTGAAGCGGATTTTTTCTGGCAAAGGACATCATACATATGAGAAGAGGAGATCCTGCTGTCCCCATTTGTTTTAACATGATACCGGATGGAAATGTGCTGCAATTCCTCCGGATTTATGTAGCAAGAAAGGATTTGAATCACATTGAAAGCTGCTCAATATCGAAACATCATGCTTTTGCTTTTATGTCTGACAGCTGGCATTGTGGATGTGATAGGGTATTTAAGCATCGGTCACGTGTTTACCGCCAATATGACCGGAAACATTGTCCTTTTAGGATTGGCCATCGGCAGCTCCCTCCGCAAGACCGTTCTGTATTCACTGACCGCACTGCTGGGGTTTGTCATCGGAGTGGTCATCGCATCATTCATCGTCGGAAAACAGGAAAAATCATTCTGGCCTCCCGGCGTCACCGTCACGCTTGCTGTTGAAGCATTCATTTTACTATTGTTTGCCTTCCTGTCTTTGTTTGAATGTTCAGCACACCTTATGATCATTCTGCTCAGTATGGCGATGGGCCTTCAGACAACCGCAGCAAGAAAGCTCGCGATCGCAGGTATTTCCACGACCGTTTTGACCGGCACGCTCGCCAATTTTTTCGAAGATGTCACCAAACGGATCCTCAGCATCAACACCAAAACAATTCTTCACACAGATGCGCTTCTCCGCGCCTTAACGATCGTGTTATATTGCCTCGGCGCCGTGATCGCCGCAGTGGCCGAACCGGTATACCCGTTCGCTGTGATCTGGCTTCCCATTGTGATGATCATCGGGATCATCATTTTTGCCGCCGCACGGTTTCACAAGACAAATGAAAAAGCTGAGACCAGACGCACGGACTAACTAACGTCATCCGTTTGCCGTGACGTTGTGCGGGTAAAACACGGGTGAGGGTTTTGCTGATCGAGGGGGACCAGATTTACATTGCAAAGCATATTGTCATTCCTGGGAGGAGGATATATGGTTGGAACATATGAATATTGAACAATTTGTTTTACTTGCGGCATTGTTGCTCATCATCGGAGTATTGACGACAAAGTTTTCCACGCGGTTGGGGGTGCCCGCTCTTGTACTGTTCCTTATTGTCGGAATGATTATGGGAAGCGACGGGCTTGGCATCATTTATTTTGATAATCCCGGGCTTGCTCAATTGATCGGGATCATCGCTCTGGTGGTCATTCTTTTTGAAGGCGGGCTGCAGACAAAATGGTCATCCGTTAAGTCGGTGGCTGCTCCTTCATTATCGCTCGCAACCATCGGCGTGCTGCTCACAACGATCGTGATTGCCGTCGCCGCCAAACTCATATTTGATGTATCCTGGATGGAAGGGTTTTTGTTCGGGGCCATTGTCGGTTCAACAGATGCGGCTGCCATTTTCGCCGTCTTAAAAGGGCAGAACATCCACGACAGGCTTAGTGCCACACTTGAGGCGGAATCGGGTACGAACGACCCGATGGCGATGTTTTTAACCTTATCCTTGATAGAATTGATGACGTCCAACGGCTCAAGCTATTTATTGCTGATCGGTTCGTTTTTTTGGCAGATGGGAATCGGACTTTTGCTGGGGTATCTTTTAGGTCGCATTGCCAGCTTTGCGATCAATACCATCAATTTAGATTCAAGCGGCCTTTATCCGATCTTTACCCTTGCGTTTGCACTTCTGACCTATAGTCTGACCGATTTAATCGGAGCGAGCGGATTGCTTGCCGTTTATATTGCGGCCCTTGTCATCGGGAATCAGGATTTAACATACCGTCACTCGATCTTCAGGTTTAATGAAGGATTTGCGTGGATGATGCAGATTCTGATGTTTATCATTCTTGGGCTCTTGGTGTTCCCTTCGCAATTTTTATCCTTTGACATTATTTTTAAAGGGTTTCTGCTCTCTCTCATTTTAATCTTCGTTGCCCGTCCTGTTGCTGTATTTTTATCGGCCGTCAAAATGGGATTTCATTTTAATGAAAAGATCTTTTTATCTTGGGCGGGGTTGAAAGGGGCTGTTCCGATCGTACTGGCTACGTTTCCGATGACGATGGGGCTGGAAAACAGCCAGCTATTCTTTAATGTCGTCTTTTTTGTCGTGTTGACATCCGCTTTAATCCAAGGTTCAACCATCGCTTTTGTCGCGGAAAAGTTAGGGTTGAACGGTCCGAAGAAAGTGGAAGCTCCCCATTCTTTAGAGCTTGTATCCATCGGGAAGGCAAATGCGGAAATGATTGAATTTGAAGTTGATGATGACAACGTCATCAGGGGGCAGGCATTGAAAGAGATCAGTTTTCCGAAAGGCGCCCTCATCAATGCGATTATCCGGGACGGCGATTTAGTCACGCCGCACGGAGAAACGAAAATTCAATCAGGAGATATTCTTTATATTCTCGTCTCAAAGAAAAGGAAAAAAGAACTGAAAAAATACTTGAACAGGGAATTTGAATAATCTCTGAGCCGTCGATTGCTCAGAACATCACTTATACCAGCAGCGGCCAATTAAGTTATGCTTAATTGGTCTTTTTTTCTGAGATTCGGATACACAGAGGAAAGGCTTGTATGCGTCCTCCTTTTAGGGGCATCCCGATGAAACCAATTCAAAACGAAAACCGTATAACATAAAAAGCTTCCTGAGAGGATGACAAGACATGGATAGAACAATCGACATCTTTGAAATTGACGGAATGACAATTGAGTATTCGCTTCTAGGTAAAGGCGCACCGATTCTTGTCATGCACGGCGGACATTCGAATTGTCAGGAAGAGTTTGGCTATCAAAGCCTCTATGAAAATGGATTTTCAATTATTACGCCTTCCCGCGCCGGATATGGCGGGACATCCAAAGAAATCGGGGAGACTTTGGAGCGTGCCTGTTATTACTATATGAAACTGCTTGATGAACTAAAGATTGAAAAGGTTCATGTGCTGGCAATGTCAGCCGGCGGCCCGAGCGCCATTTACTTTGCAGCAGCATATCCAGACAGGGTGGAATCTTTGATTTTGCAAAGTGCGGTCACAAAGCAGTGGCTGACACCGGATGATCTTGAATATAAAATTGGAAATCTTATGTTTCGCCCGCCTGTTGAAAAGACTGTATGGAAACTTATTTCAGCGCTGAATAACCGATTTCCGCAGATGGTCTTTAAGAAAATGATGTCTTCCTTCACAACGCTTACTGCCGATGAGGCAATGCTGAAAATACAAGAGGGAGATATCGAAGAAATGAGAAAAATGAACAACAGACAGCGCTCAGGACACGGGTTTCTAATCGATTTAAAAAACATGAACGACTTATCCGTTCACCACTTAAAAACGGTGTCTTGTCCGGTGTTAATCATGCATTGTCAGTATGATCGGCTCGTCTCGAATCAGCATGCGTATCACGCGCAGGAGCATATCCCTTCATCAGAGCTGTATGAGGTCGATGCATGGGGGCATTTAATTTGGCTTGGAAAAGGAGCCGAGACCGTATCGCGCAAGGTCATCACCTTTTTGCAGCGTTAAAAAGCATGGGAGTCTATTTTTACAAAAGTGTTAGAAAAAGATGTAGATTATATTAACATTTCTAAAGAACACCTAGATATGATTTACAATGTCAACCCTCGGCGTTATATTATGGTTGAGAGAATCCGCCGGTTCTTTAGGAATTTGGACAAGGTGTGACGAGGAGGACATTCAAGTTCGTGAAATGTTTGCCGGTCACAGCCGTGTTGTCGGGACTGCTTCTAACAACACCATTCACTTTGACGATCACCGGTTTTGCCGATGATAAAAGTTCCGTACTTGAAGTGAATATAGATGGAAGTTCAGACCGGTTTGGGCAATATAAAACGGCAGGCCCACATTACGTATCAGCTTCATTAACCTCTCCAAGCGGAAAAAACTTCGCTTTGGAAGCGCACGATGTGACCCCGGAAACGGAAACAACAGTCGTGATACAGGTGAAGGATCGTGGACCGGGGAAAACGGATTCGATTGGCGCGGCTGCGGTTCTGCCGGGGGAAAGTGTATGTTAGGTTTACATCGCATGACGGTGACTGCAGCACAACAAGCCATTATGATTTTACCTATACGGTTCAGTCGTGTCGTGCAGCTGCACGCGTCACCAGCAACCTCTTGAAGAATAGCGCAGAAGGCTTCCGGCATACAATAAAAGAGAATGTGGTTTGATTCGTCGGTGCCCGCTTTTGGGAAAATATTAAATAAGACTTAACATGTAAGCGATCCGGCCGATAAGATTTATAGATGAATGCGCGAAAAAAGAAATAAGGCAGCTGGCAGGCTGACGAACAGGAGGAAAGGATCATGCTCATCGCCACAACAGATACAGTCGCGAATCAAAACATTCGCGAAGTCAAGGGGATCGTCACCGCAAGCATCGTTCAGTCGAGGAATATCGGAAAAGACATTCTTTCCGGATTGAAGTCGGTGATTGGCGGAGAATTAAAAAATTATACGCAAATGCTCGAAGACTCGAAAAAAGCCGTCATCGAGCGTTTAATTGAACAAGCTGAAGAGAAGGGGGCAAACGCGATCGTCGGCTTGAGATTTGAACTGTCGGCTGGTCAGGGCACTTCTGAATTAATCGGCTACGGCACTGCCGCCGTCATCGATTAACAGCTTTTTGCAGCGTGCGGCCGCTTGTGGATCTGCGGCCGCCTTCAACATGCTAAGGCGTTTTCTCCTGCTGCTTTGTTTTCTTCTGTTTGCTGATAAGGTGAGGATATTTTTTATAGATCACCATGACGATGATCAGCATGTATACGCCATAGATGCCGAACGCGATCAGCTTATGCTCGGTGAAATTGGCGCCGGCAATGGAGATAACGAGAACATTCGGAATTTTTCCGAGCGTTGAAGCCGCGAAAAAGACCGTCCATTTGATTTTGCTGAGACCGCAGACAATGTTCATGACAACGGAAGGCACAACGGGTAGGAGCCTGCCCAACAGCACGGCGGTGAAAGCGTTGCGGTTGAAATAGGCTTCATACTCATTGATTCTCGGATATTTCGCTATCTTTGAAACCGCCCAATCCCTGAAGCCGTAGCGAGCTAGAAAAAACAAGAGCATCGTGCCAAGCATTGAACCGGACAGTGTAATCAAGACGCCGTTTCCGATTCCAAATAAAGCGCCGTTCAGCCCGGCGATAAGTGCAAATGGAACGACCGGGAAAAAGACGCAGGCTGCCACAAGCAGGGTGCTGAACAAAACGGAATAAACGCCGCCCGCTTTGATCAATTCAAGCCAGGCATCTTTGTGTGTCAAACCGATTGCAATGATGATCATGACCGCGATCATAGTGAATAGCTTTTTGATCTTGTCCGCCGCCTTTCGTTTACATCGTTAACAAAGCCTGTTCTAATTCAGCCAGGATTTCGTCTGTTTTTGATAGATTGCAGTTGCTGAGCATGATGAGGACCTTCTTTTGATCCATGTATCGGTTGATTGAGCTGAAAAAGCCGTGAATCTCGCCATCATGCCATATTTTATACTTGTTTTCTTTATTAATAAACCATCCGTATCCGATCGAATTGTTTTGAACAAGAGCCGGAGAAGGGCCCTCTGTTGGAAATGCAGGCTTTTTAACACAGCTGTAAAGCGCTTCTTTCAGTGCGGTTTTTGAGACCAGCTTTTCGGTGTAAAGCGCCCTGTCCCATAAATACAGGTCCTCAACGGTTGAGTAGAGTCCGCTTTCTCCATAGCCGTAAACAGTCGGCGCCTTGATCATTTCCCGATTGATGTTTAAATATCCGATCGTTGGGGAAATATCTGCCGGTGAAGTGAAAAAGCCGGAGTTTTTCATGCCTAAAGGTTCAAATATCAACTGTTGAATGACGTTTGCGTAAGTATCACCCATGACCTCTTCAATGATTTTGGCGAGCAGTATGTACCCGGAATTGCTATAGTTGAATCTTTGTCCCGGTTTGAATTCGAGCGGCTTATCAATAAAACGGGATATGTATTCGTCAAGCGGTGCCAGCTCCAATTCCACATCAAGCAATTCGTCCTCTAAAAAATCCGGAATTCCTGACGTATGGCTTAATAAATGCTTGATGGTGATCTTGTCCCCATTTGGATAGCCGTTTACATAGTGTTGAACGGGATCGGCTGTAGAGAGCAGTCCTTTTTCATGGAGCTGCATGACCGCTATCGCTGTAAACTGCTTTGTCAAAGAAGCGATTTGATACCGCGAATCCGATTCGTTTTTTATTTTATCCTTGCAGTCGGAAAACCCGTATCCTTTCGATAAAATCACTCCATGTCGATCCGCCAGCAGAATGCTGCCGTGGAAATGATTTTTTGCTGCCTGTTCCATTAGATAATCATCAAGATGTTCAGTTGTATACACCAATTAAACCAGTCCTCTCATCATATTGTGGAATGAACGTGCCGGACTTATATGTTGCACGCGACGTGACAAAATAACATTATAAAAATTTTCTTTTGTTTTCCATCATTCACAATATAATTTAAACTAAATTTAAAATAAGGCAAATTTTTGACATCGGAAAAATCAGCTGTTTTTCCGGTGTTTTTTTGATATAGAAAACGATTGGCAGATAGACTCGGGATCATAAAATGAGAAAAAGGTCGAGGTTGATCTTCAAGATGGGGCTAAAGGTCTCGATTCGGCTGTGAAGAAAAGGACTATATTAGTATTTTTCAATTTTACTTTAATTTTGAAGGGTTTTTCCTTTATGATCTATAATATATTCTTTACCATATATGAAAGATGATGTCTGAACATAAGACGGCTATGCTATACGGCAATGTTCTTTTAAAAAAATAATGGGAGGTTTTTAGAAAATGGAACAAAGACATATCGCCATCTTTAATATACCGGCTCACGGGCATATCAACCCTACGCTTGCTTTAACGGCAAATCTCGTCAAACGCGGCTACAGAGTCACATATCCGGTGACAGATGAATTTGTGGAAGCGATTGAAGAAACAGGTGCCAAACCGCTCCGCTACCGTTCAACCTTAAATATGGATCCCCGCCAAATAAGGGAAATGATGAAAACCAAGGATATGTCCGAAGGTCCGCTGATGTTCAAGAAAGAGGTTGAAGAGGTGCTTCCTCAGCTTGAAGCGATTTATGAGCATGACAAGCCTGACCTCATCATTTTTGACTTTATGGCGATGACGGGGAAAATATTAGCGGAAAAGCTTGGTATAAAAGCGGTTCGGCTTTGCTCGACATATGCGCAAAACGACCATTTTCAATTCAGCTATCTTTCCAGGGAAAAGTATCAGGCTGAGCTGACGGATGAGCAAAAAGAGGCTTTGAAAAATTCGAATCTTCCGTCATTTTTTGAGGAGGTATTCAAGCCGGCCGATCTGAACATCGTCTTTATGCCGCGCGCTTTCCAGCCCTATGGGGATACTTTTGATGAACGGTTCTGTTTTGTCGGACCTTCTCTGAGCAAACGCAAGTTTCAGGAAAAAGAAAGCACGGCGCTTTTGCATGGCGATGACCGTCCCGTCATGCTGATTTCTTTAGGAACGGCATTCAACGCCTGGCCGGAGTTCTATCAAATGTGCATTGATGCTTTCGGCGGTTCAAAATGGCGCGTCATCATGGCGGTGGGCACCACGATTGATCCAGAAAGCTTTGCGAACATGCCGGAAAATTTTTCAATTCATCAGCGTGTTCCACAGCTTGAAATCCTTAAAAAAGCCAGTCTGTTCATCACCCACGGAGGCATGAACAGCACGATGGAAGGACTGAATGCAGGTGTTCCTTTGATCGTCATTCCGCAAATGGCTGAACAGGAAATGACAGCAGAGCGCGTTAATGAGCTTGGTCTTGGAATACACCTGAAGCCTGAAGAAACAACTGTTGCTATATTACAGGAAGCCGTTTCAGAAGTTGATGGAGATGCGGAGCTGATGAAACGGGTTCAAGATATGCAAAAAAACATCAAAGAAGCAGGAGGCGCGGAAAAAGCCGCCGATGAAATTGAGGCGTTTCTGGCGCCGGCCGCTGTAAAATAATTGTGACGCTCGGGGGACCGCAAATGTTTCCCGGGCTCTTTCGCCGTTACAGACTCATAAGGATGGCATGTTTTGAACATACTACCTTCTATTCACGGGACTTTTTAGACTAGGAGGTAGTGTAATGGCTAAACAGGGCAATTTCAAAAAGACGATTTCTCTGTTGGATCTGATTTTGATCGGGATGGGCGCGATATTTGGGTCAGCGTGGTTATTTGCCGTCAGCAATGTCGCTTCAAAAGCCGGTCCCGCGGGAAGCTTTTCCTGGGTAATCGGAGGGATCATCATCCTTTTAATCGGGCTTGTGTATGCCGAGCTCGGCGCCGCTTTGCCGCGAACGGGAGGAATCATCCGCTATCCGGTGTATACGCACGGCCATCTTGTCGGCTATATCATCTCATTTATTACGATCGTCGCCTACACGAGTCTGATTTCAATCGAAGTGACGGCGGTCCGGCAATATGTGGCGTATTGGTTTCCCGGCTTGACAATAGAAGGATCAGAATCACCGACTATCATCGGCTGGCTTTTGCAGTTTGCTTTATTATGCTTATTCTTTCTGTTGAATTTTTGGAGTGTGAAGGCATTCGCCAAGTCCAATTTGATCATTTCCGTTTTTAAATACTTTGTGCCGCTGACCATTATTGTCGCTCTCATGTTTCATTTTAAAGGAGTCAACTTTACGACAGCGGAATTTTCACCGTTTGGTTTTGGCGGTGTGCAGGCATCGATTTCGACAGGCGGGGTCATGTTTGCCTATCTTGGACTTCACCCGATCGTTTCGGTTGCCGGGGAAGTCAGGAATCCGCAGCGGAATATTCCGATTGCCCTGATCATATGCATCATTGTTTCAGCATGTATTTATACGATTCTGCAAGTGCTGTTCATCGGCGCGATTCCGACAAACATGCTTGCTGACGGCTGGAAAGCGATCGGCCGCGAATTTTCTCTTCCGTTTAAAGATATCGCCGTTTTGCTCGGCATGGGATGGCTTGCAACATTGGTTGTACTTGACGCGATTTTATCCCCGGGCGGAAACGGAAATATTTTTATGAATACGACTTCCCGCCTTGTGTATGCATGGGCGCGGAACGGCACATTGTTTCGTGTGTTTTCAAAGGTCGATAAGCCGACTGGCATTCCCCGTCCGTCTTTATGGCTGTCATTCGGACTGGCTGTATTCTGGACGCTTCCATTTCCATCTTGGGATGCGCTTGTCAATGTCTGTTCGGTTGCCCTGATTCTTTCGTACGCGATTGCCCCGGTATCCGCAGCGGCCTTAGATCTCAATGCAAAACATTTGAAAAAACCGCTCCGCATCAAGGGAATGGCAGTGATAGCGCCGATCTCATTCATCTTCGCCTCATTCATCGTCTACTGGTCAGGCTGGAATACCGTCTCATGGCTGCTCGGCTCCCAGCTGGTCATGTTTGCGATTTACTGGGCCTGTCAAAAGTACGTTCCGAAGGACGATGTTCCATTCGCACAGCAGCTAAGGTCCGCATGGTGGATCGTCGGATACTATGTGATGCTTTTGATTTTTTCATACTTCGGGTCTTTCGGAAACGGGCTGGGCTTATTGGACACACCGCTTGATTTGATTGTAATCGCAATCGGTTCGCTCGGAATCTTTTACTGGGCGAAATATACGGCTCTGCCAAAAGCCGTGATTGACTATGACGAGAAAAAAGAACAAACGGTTTAAAATCATAAAAGAACCTGCCCTCAGGCGGCAGGTTCTTTTCATATCTCTACATTTGAGGAAGGTCTTTGGCCACTTCTGCGGCTTGTGTGTCAATTTGAATCTGTTTAGGTAAATTGCTTGGATTGTAATAGCCTTTGGAAATCATGTAATTGGTGATTTGCTCATGTGTTTCAATGGCATCGTTTAAATATTGCTTCAGTGTTTCCCGAACGTCAGGGGAAGAGGTTTCCGTAATGGCTGTTGCAATGTTTTTAACACCTGTTTTCGCTGTAATCAAAAAATCGGTGGCGATGACCTGCTCAGTCATAGCGCCCATTCCCGTCATATTTTGGATGAATTCATTCATAGAGATTCACCTCTCATCGACAAGAGTCCCTGCAAATGTTCAATCTGATGCTTTGTTTGTGATGCATCCCGTTCAAGGATATCCCGAAGCTCCTGATCCTTCACCAGTCTTGTCATGGTCGAAGATTTCGTCAGACAAAGATTTTTAAACATCAGAAGCTCATGGAGCTCCAATGTTTCATGAATCCCATTATTCAACATTCAACATCCCTTTCAGGTTTAGTTATCGTCAATTATTATCATGTTTTCTTGAAAGTTTATCCGATCCAATTTTTAACAATTAATCGAGGGTTACACCCTTCTGACGCGAAAGAATTTTGTCAGCAGCCACGGGCCTTGCGGAAAGCTGAGGGTTAACTGCCATACACCTCCGCCGTCAAGATCGAATTCGCGCATCAGCTGCATTTTTTTACCGATGCTTCGGGAGTCTTCAAACCAGACGATATGCTTTTTACCTTGTTCATCGGTATATTCAAAAAATGGGGATTCATATCGTTTGTCGTATTGGATCGGAGCCTGATGTTTCATGGCAAGCTGAACGGCATCTTGATTGGCGATTCCCGGGGAAACGGTTCCGGGCTGGTAAGGAAGCGTCCAATTATAACCGTAAAGCGGAAAACCGAGAATGATTTTTTGTTTCGGAACCTTGGTGAGGGCAAACTGGATCGTTTGCCGCACTTCGTCAATCGGGGCTACAGGTCCCGGCTCGCTCGCCCCGTGGTGCCAGTCATATGCCATGATAAACATGAGATCGCTGGCCGAACCGATACCTCCGTAATCATAGCCTTTTAACCAGGCGATATTCTCGTTTGTTTTTGGCGGAACAGCGACCGTCAGGACATAGCCGGCCGGCTGCAGGCGATTTTTTAATCGGCGCAGAAAACCCGAAAATAAATCTCGGTCTTCTTCCATAATTTGTTCAAAGTCAATATTGACGCCGGCATAGCCTTTTCTCGAAATCGTCGCGAAAATATTTTCAATGAGATTGTTTCTGGCCTCGGGCTGATTTAATACTTGATGAGCCAATGACGGGCTAAATCCCGTTTCCGTTAAATTGGTGACGGTCATGAGAGGAGGAACGCGGCGCCTCCATGCGGTTTGAACAGCCGGCGGATCGTTGAGGTCGCTTAATGATCCATCGCTTGAAAAATGGTATTCAAAAAACGCCAAATATGTTGTATAGGGTGCAAAATTGTTGATCAGCTCCCGGTCTAATTGTGGATTTCTTAATGTGTAATAGCCTAAACCTGTAATCGGCTTTTTCGGTATGTCGGGAATCGTTAATTTCATGCCGGGTCTCATATTTCCGGGTGTAACCGACCGGTTTGCTCTTTGCAGGCTTTCCGAGGATACAAATGCCTGGCGGGCGATCGAGTAAAAGCTGTCTCCGGGCTGAACGGTGTATGTAAACAGCGGAATCAGGAGAGCCTGTCCGGGAACGAGATTTGTCTCCGCCAGCCCGTTTGCTAATCGGATTTGATCGACCGCAATACCGAAGTTGGTCCCGATGACAAATAAAGAATCTCCAGGCTGAACCGTATAAATAAACAACTGTTACACTTCCTTTGCTCTTCTGGCTTTGACAGTGTGATCCTAATGCTTATGTCTATGACTTGCCCGGAAGGATCATGAGCCGATTTCCAAAATTGCACGACTAGGCTAAAAAAATTTATTCCTTCTATTAAAGGAGATGATGAGTGATTGGGGAGGTACAAAGAATTTGATGCAGCCCTTGTCCTCCATAAAGCGATGAAGGTATTCGGGCAATACGGCTATGAAGGAGCATCCCTTCAGGATCTGCTCAAAGCTACAGGAATTGCTCGGCAAAGTTGGACACTGCTTTCGGCACTTGAAGACAAAAACGCCAAAGTCATCGCCCGCCTTGAAAGCCCTGGTTAAGCAAGCGATCCGGCAGCTCTTTCAGGACAGCTTAGATGCTTTGAAAGATCGTGACCGTTCAAAAGCGTGCTGCATCATCAACAGTGCGATTGAACATATCCCTCATGATCCGGATATTGCCGATTATTTTCATAAGCAGACAAGGGAGCTTGAATCGCTTTTTACAAAGCGCTCGTCAAGGTTGTGGCAGAGGGGGAGCTGAAGAATGAGCGGGATCTCCGGTCAACTGCCCGTTTTTTAACGCAAACGCGGCTGTCGCTGACTTTTCAAGCCAAATTGACATCGGATTTCGCCATTTTGCAGGATATGATCGATGTCAGCCTGTCCGTGCTGGAGTGATCATTAGCCATTTTTTGGTAAATAGAGACGATCACTTTGCTCCGTTCTAACCAATTTAGATTGATCAGTCGAAAAATGATGAGGTGAGATCAATGACTCGCAGCACTCCTGATTTCATGAACGAATGTTTAGCTTAGTGCTGAAAAAGGATATGAAGCAATGGATTGAACTTTGGGGTGACAATGCCGTATTGATTGCCGACTGATATGCCAGCTTGTGGAAGCACGCTTAACAGAAGACTGTAAAAGCCGGGCTGAACGGTCATTTAGCGCTTTTTTTGACCGTTCAGTCTTGAATTTGTTTCAATAAAACTTTTCATTGATTTCCCACGATTCGACTGTACAGTAAGCTGTATGAGGATCCATCCCCATGCCCATTAAATAGGCCATCGCCGCCACTTCTTCCATGGCATGGTGATATGAAGTCGCTTGCGCTTCTTGCAGCCCGTAATGAACAAAGGGAGCGACCGTGCATAATGTGACCGGTTTTAGATGAGGAAATAACGGGCATTTGATCTGGTGTGCGAGGGCCTCAGACTGCGGGTACTGCGGAAAGTGAACGTTCGGTTGCGGCTGTTGGACGGTTCCCATCACATTTTCTTTGTTTTCCATTGATTTCGTCCTTTCTCGGTAATATTCGCTGTATCGTATGCTCCGCTCGTGTCCTGTGTGTTAGGCCATTGTCACGACACATACAAGCAAATAAAAGGACAAAGACGATCAAACAACGGTAGACTAAATATAAGATGAAAGAAGGAGGCTGCTGTTAAATGGCAAAACATCATTTTTATTTACAGGCCGACTGGCCGGGAAAAAGAAACGATGTCGGAAGGATTGAAAGCGGAAATCTAAAAACCGACATTTCCATACCGAATGAAATGGACGGTCCCGGTGCCGGAACAAATCCGGATGAGATGCTGCTCGGTGCAGCTGCAACATGCTATATCATTACACTTGCGGCAATGATGGAAAGGAGCGGCCTCGAAAAAGAGGAGCTGACAATGGAGTCTGAAGCCGTAGTCGATGTCACAAACGGTGTGTTTACATATGAAAAAATCATTCACAGGCCGCTGATCCGCCTGCAAAAAGGCGCTTCCGAAAAAGAGGTGACGCTTGCCCGAAAACTTGCTGAAAAAGCGGAGACCTCATGTATGATTTCCCGGGCCGTCCAAGGAAATGTTGCGATCGAACTTGAGCCTGAGATTATCGTTGGAAAGACACCTTAACCAGGCCGAGCGGTCATGTTTGGCCTGAAGATGGTTCGATTGTGATCTGCCGCTCGCTGTCAGCTGTTTCCGCATGCTTTGAATTGAGCAAAACGACGCCGCCGATAATGAGGATCAGGCCGAACATCGTTTTGATGCTGAACGGTTCATTGAACATAAAATATCCGATGGCCGCAGTCAAGGCTGTCCCTGTTCCTGCCCATGTCGCATAGGCGGCGGACAGGGACAGCGTTTTTAAAGAAAAGCTCAGGAACGTAAAAGAAGCCGCAAAGCCGATCACGACTCCGGCTGTGGGTCCGGGGGCGCTGAAACCTTCCGATAACTTCAGCATCGTGCTTCCGAATACTTCTGAAAGTATGGCTGCCGCCAAAAATAAAATGCCTTTCACGGAAATCTCCTCCTTATGACAGATTGATCAGAACAACGCCTGATACAAGGCAGATGATGCCGGCGATCGCCCGGCGATTCAACCTTTCCTGGAACCACATGACACCGATGACGGCTGTTAAGATAGTGCCCGCTCCGCTCCATGTCGCATATGAGAGGCTGAGCGGAATGAATTTCAATGTCAAAGACATCATGTAAAAAGCGAGGCCGTAGCCTATTACAACGAGAATCCCGGGCTGCCAGCGCGCAAAACCGTCGGATACTTTCAGCATGGCTGCTGCGGCTGCTTCCGACAGGATTGCAATCAGAAGGAAAATGTAGCCTGACATCATATAAAATCCCCCTTTATCCTTTTCATTGCATGATTCAAAAGGAGGGCTTTCCCTTCATCAGCCATTTCCGAAAACCGGGTGCCAATCGCAAACCAGCCTGATCATGTGAGCCAGAGCCGGATTGGACAGCTCCTCTAAAGAGCTCTTGGTTTGAACTCCGCATAAAACGCCCGCCATGGTTGAAAGAAGCCCTTCATTATAAGCTGTTGCAGCAAGAACGCTTGTACACAGCTGAATCGTATTGTTCATTTTTATATCGTCAAGCGTAAAGAAACGGTTTTACGTAAGCTCCCTGGCACAGTGCCTGGTACCTCCGAGGAAATGGCCAGGAGTTCGCTTCTTCTCTCGACCGAATGAAGCATCAGGTGTTATAGCGGCCGCTTCAAAGATTTCATCTTTTTAGACATAAAAAAAACCCCGCTTACGAACCGGTTGGTAAAATCCATCATAATTGATCCTAAAGTTTTAAGTCAAGAAAAAATTTATGTATAAAGGCCCCGAAAAAGAGCCTTTATTTGTCAATAGTAATAAGGATAGTAAGGATACGGTGGATAAGGGTACGCCAGCGGACTGAGAAGCGCTCCAGCTGTCAGGCCGCCCAAGAATCCTCCAAAAAACGGTCCCGGTCCGAAAAACGGGCGACCGAAAGGCCCGCCGAAAAAAGGTCTGCCAAAAAAAGGTCTGCCGATGATTCGCTGATCTCCGTCATAAAACGCCGGATTGTGGCCGAAATGATTCATAAAAAAACCCCTCCTATAATAAAATGAAACCTGACTAACATCAATGTATTCTGCCCAGCCGTTTTTGCCTGGGCAGTCGGCCAAAAAAGGAGTGAGCTATAGATGCCGCTGTATCAGTCAGATTGGGCAAAGTCCCCAGCTCATGCCCATGCGTACATGGCGCGAACTTCCAGAGCCAATGGCCACTACCATTTAATTGAAGGGTTTTCACAGCCTGCAAACGGGAGTAATACAGATGGGCACGTTCATTTTTATTCAGGAATTACATCATTTGAAAACGAGCATTACCACAGATACTACGGCATTACCGGACCTGCGATTCCGCGGGCGGACGGGACGCACTACCATGAAATCGAAGACACCACTTATTTGGCTTACTCAGCCGCTCCGCCGATTCGATTCGGAGGTGTTGTTTACGTAAGCGACAGCGTCAGGAGAAGGCACAGACATTCATTTAAAGGGGCCACCAGAGAAATCGTTGGAAATGAGCCGCTCGGCTGGTGAATAAGGAAATGTTTACCACTTCGAGAAAACGGGTAAAATGAAATGGGTGTTTTCGAACGCAAAATGGTATAATGGATGGAGCTTGTTTAAAGAGAGTGATCATGATTGAATAAAAAGAAGCCGCCGGTCGTCGTTCTGATCGGACCGACCGCTGTCGGAAAAACACAATTAAGCATCATGCTGGCTGAAAGTCTAAACGCCGAGATTATCAGCGGCGATTCGATGCAGATCTATAAACGAATGGATATCGGCACAGCGAAGATTAAACCTTGGGAAATGAACGGGATCCCGCACCATCTTCTTGATATAAAAGAGCCGACGGAATCCTTTTCCGTCGCCGAATATCAAGAGATTGTAAGAAAGAAAATGGCGGAAATCGAAAGGCGCGGGAAGCTGCCGATGATCGTCGGAGGAACCGGGCTTTATATCCAGTCCGTCCTGTATGACTACTCATTTACCGAAGAGGCGGGCGACCCCGGGTTTCGGACGGAGATGGAGGCGCTCTATATGGAGAAGGGAGCCGGATATGTCCACAGCCTTCTCGAAGAACGCGATTCCGAAGCGGCCAGGGCCATTCATCCGAACAACATGCGCAGGGTCATCAGAGCGCTCGAAATTTTACATACGACGGGAAAAACCATGTCTGAACATATGGAGCGACAGCAAAAAGAGCTGATGTACAACACCGCTCTCATCGGTTTGACGATGGATCGAGAGGTGCTGTATGACAGAATCAACAAGCGTGTCGACCAGATGATGGATGAAGGGCTTTTGGAAGAGGTAAAGCAGCTTTACCGTGAAAACGTGAGAGATTGTCAGTCTGTTCAGGCGATCGGATACAAAGAGCTTTACGCCTATCTTGAAGGCAGGGTATCGCTGGAGGAGGCGGTCGAGACGCTGAAACGCAACTCGAGGCGCTATGCCAAACGGCAGCTGACATGGTTCAGGAACAAAATGGACGTTTCCTGGTTTGATATGACGCCACCTGTCAAAATCGAGCAGAAAAAACAGGAAATTTTCAGTTGCATAGCAGGAAAGCTCGAACTTTAATCGAAACAATATGATATAGAGAAACAAGGAGGACCAGAAATATGAAATCGATAAATATTCAAGATCAGTTTTTGAATCAGATTCGGAAAGAAAATACATTTGTCACGGTCTTTTTGCTCAACGGATTTCAGCTGCGCGGTCAAGTAAAAGGATTTGACAACTTCACCGTATTGATTGAATCGGAAGGAAAGCAGCAGCTTATATACAAACACGCCATTTCCACATTCGCCCCGCAAAAAAACGTTCAGCTTGAACTCGAATAGCGAGATTCGGCCACACTAGACCGAGATTGTTGACAAAGTCCTGACACGGTTTACTCCTTCAGGACTTTGTCATCTTTCAGCGTGACTCGACACCTTTGCAGGTCTGACAGCGATGCGGGGGGATTTGTCGACACGCTTTAGACCATGCCCGGCATGGTCTTTTTGATGTTTCGGTCATAACAAAAATAAAATCTCGGTGCTTTCAAATTTACAAAGCGGCGTCCAATCGCTAAACTAAGTATTGTTTAACCAAATCAGTTTCAAATGCAAAGGAATGAGTTGACAATGAAACCTAAAATAGTCATCAATCACTGGGAAGAAACATGTGAAGATGATTCATGCTATGAATACGGCACAAGCATTCTCGTAAATGGCAAAGAGCTTATCAGGGAAGCTTCGATCCTCACCGCCGTTCAATCCGTCCTTAAGGAACTCGGCATTGAAGCCGATATTAAAGAGGTATGTGAGAACAAGTGTTGCGACGCTTACAAAAAATAAGTGAAAAAGTCTAGTCTTCTAACTCAATTTTTTTCGTGTTATGATAGATTTCGGTTTCATGAGTAGGGTGAGCGACGGCTCTCATTCTACTCATATTTCTTTGGCCTTTAGGCCTCCCAGAGCTGAAGCGAATTGTGAACTTTTTCAACTCGCGTATCAATATATTGTGTTTTTTCGAATGATGGTATACTATATATTGTGTAAGGACGAGTTGAGAGACTCTGAAACAATTTTAATAGGTCGTGATAATGATGATTCAGATCGTATTTGATTCAAAAACGGGAAACGTTCAGCGCTTTGTGGAAAAAACGCCTTTTCATCATAAGCGGAAGGTCGCTGCAGCGGAATATCTAGACGAACCGTTTATTTTAATCACGTACACGACAGGGTTTGGGGAAGTTCCGAAAACAACCGAGATGTTTCTTGAGAAGAACGCCCACCTTTTATTGGGTGTGGCGGCAAGCGGAAACAGAGTTTGGGGAGATAATTTTGCAAGAAGCGCAGAAAAAATATCGAAACAGTATCAAGTTCCGATTCTCTGCAAATTCGAGCTCAGCGGGACGGCCAAAGACGTTGAACTGTTTACTCGGGAGGTAGAAAGAGTTGTCACAAAATCAAGTGCCAAAATGGATCCAGTTAAACAATGAGATCATGATTCAAAAAGACGGGAAATTCCAGTTTGATAAAGATAAAGAAGCTGTACATAGTTATTTTGTCGACTACATCAACCAAAATACGGTATTTTTCCATGATCTGAAAGAAAAAATCGATTACTTAATAGAGAACGACTACTATGAAGAAGAGTTCTTAAGCCAGTACACATTTGAAGAAATCAAAGAAGTATTCAAAGAGGCTTACGCAAAAAAATTCAGATTCCCGTCCTTTATGAGCGCTTTTAAGTTTTACAACGACTATGCGCTGAAAACGAATGACAAGAAAAAAATTCTTGAGCGCTACGAAGACCGGATCTCCATCGTTGCTTTATTTTTTGCAAACGGTGATAAGGAGAAGGCGAAGGAATTTGTCAGAATGATGATCAACCAGGAATACCAGCCGAGCACGCCGACATTCCTCAATGCCGGACGGAAACGCCGCGGCGAGCTGGTCAGCTGCTTCCTCTTGGAAGTCAATGATTCCTTAAACGACATCTCCAGAGCCGTTGATATTTCCATGCAGCTTTCAAAGCTGGGGGGAGGCGTGTCGCTAAACCTTTCGAAGCTCCGTGCGAAAGGCGAAGCGATCAAAGACGTTGAAAATGCGACAAAAGGCGTCGTCGGCGTAATGAAGCTTCTCGACAACGCGTTCCGCTACGCTGACCAAATGGGTCAGAGACAAGGCTCCGGAGCGGCGTACTTAAACATTTTCCACCGCGATATCAACGATTTTCTTGATACAAAGAAAATCTCAGCCGATGAGGATGTCAGGGTGAAAACACTGTCCATCGGGGTGGTGATTCCCGATAAATTCGTCGAGCTTGCCAGGGAAGATAAAGCGGCATATGTATTCTATCCGCACACCATTTATAAAGCATACGGCGAGCATATGGACGAAATGGACATGAATGAAATGTACGACCGCCTCGTTGAAGACCCGAGGGTCAAAAAGGAAAAAATCAACCCGCGCAAAATGCTTGAGAAGCTGGCGATGTTAAGGTCTGAATCCGGTTATCCGTACATCATGTTCCAGGACAACGTCAATAAGGCGCATGCCAATAACCATGTGTCCAAGGTTAAATTTTCCAACCTTTGCTCAGAGGTCCTTCAGGCATCCCAAGTATCATCCTATACGGATTACGGCGAGGAAGATGAAATCGGTCTGGATATCTCCTGCAACCTGGGTTCTTTGAACATCCTGAATGTCATGAAAAACAAATCGCTTGAGCAGACGGTGAAGCTTGCGACCGACTCGCTGACGCACGTATCGGAAACAACAAACATCACAAACGCGCCGGCTGTCAGAAAGGCAAACAAAGCGATGAAATCGATCGGCCTCGGAGCGATGAACCTGCACGGATATTTGGCGCAAAACGGTATCGCCTATGAAAGCGAAGAAGCGCGAGACTTCGCTAATACGTTCTTTATGATGATGAACTTCTACTCCATACAACGGTCCGCAGAGATCGCCGAGCAAAAAGGGGAGACGTTCTATCAGTATGAAGGCTCTTCATACGCGACAGGAGAGTACTTTGAAAAGTACATCACACAAGACTTTTCGCCTAAATTTGAGAAGATTGCCAAGCTATTTGAAGGCATGCACATTCCGACGAAAGAAGATTGGAAACAGCTGAAAGAATACGTCAAAGAGCACGGGCTGTACCACAGCTACAGATTGTGCATCGCACCGACGGGATCTATTTCATATGTGCAGTCAAGCACAGCATCCGTGATGCCGATTATGGAGCGGATTGAAGAAAGAACATACGGCAATTCCAAAACATACTATCCGATGCCGGGCCTTGCGCCAAGCAACTGGTTCTTCTATAAAGAGGCGTATGATATGGACATGTTTAGAGTCGTGGATATGATCGCAACGATCCAGCAGCACGTTGACCAAGGCATAAGCTTTACATTGTTCCTGAAAGATACAATGACGACACGCGATCTGAACCGGATCGACCTCTATGCCCATCATAAAGGAATCAAAACACTTTACTATGCAAGAACGAAGGATACAGGGCAAGAAGGCTGCCTTTCTTGTGTCGTTTGATTAAAGGAGAGTATGCGAAAGTGACGAAAATATATGATGCAGCAAACTGGTCAAAGCATGAAGATGATTTTACCCAGATGTTTTACAACCAAAATGTAAAGCAGTTTTGGCTTCCGGAAGAAATCGCCTTAAACGGCGATCTTCTCACATGGAAGTACTTGGGCAAAAACGAACAGGACACATACATGAAAGTGCTCGCAGGGCTGACCCTTCTCGATACGGAGCAGGGCAACACCGGAATGCCTCTTGTCGCAGAGCATGTTGAAGGCCACCAGCGCAAAGCGGTGCTCAACTTCATGGCGATGATGGAGAACGCGGTTCACGCCAAGTCCTATTCCAACATTTTCATGACCCTTGCCCCGACAGAGACGATCAACGAAGTCTTTGAATGGGTGAAACAAAATAAATACCTGCAAAAGAAAGCGCGGACGATTGTCGGGATCTATGAAGAAATCCGCGGGGGCGACAAAATATCGCTGTTTAAGGCGATGGTCGCGTCGGTCTATCTGGAAAGCTTCCTGTTTTACAGCGGCTTCTACTATCCCCTTTATTTTTACGGACAAGGCAAGCTCATGCAGAGCGGTGAAATCATCAACCTGATCCTCCGGGATGAAGCGATTCACGGCGTTTATGTCGGTCTGCTCGCCCAGGAGATTTACAATCAGCAGACACCGGAGAAGAAAGAGGAGCTATATGCCTTTGCGATCGATCTATTGAAAGAGCTTTATGAAAACGAGCTTGAATATACAGAAGACTTGTATGATCAGGTCGGCCTGTCACACGATGTCAAAAAGTTCATTCGCTACAATGCAAACAAGGCGCTGATGAACCTTGGCTTTGAGGCCTATTTCGAAGAAGAAGAGATCAACCCGATCGTCTTGAACGGCTTGAATACGAAAACGAAATCGCACGACTTCTTCTCCATGAAAGGGAACGGCTACAAAAAAGCAACCGTTGAACCGCTGAAAGACGACGACTTTTATTTTGACGAAAAC
This sequence comes from Bacillus sp. z60-11, assembly GCF_046464135.1. Taxonomy (NCBI): domain Bacteria; kingdom Bacillati; phylum Bacillota; class Bacilli; order Caryophanales; family Bacillaceae; genus Bacillus; species Bacillus sp. z60-11. Next base: position 934,538 of record NZ_JBIYSN010000001.1, read on the forward strand.
TAAGACGGACGGTGCGGAAGAAACATCTGTCCGCACCGCCGGCCTAACGGCTGAAAAACAAATAGCATGGCAAAACAAGAGCAGAATCGATCTGCTCTTTTATCTTGAGGAGGAACTTGATCGATGGGGAAAATGGATGAAATGATTCTCGTGGCGCCGCGGGAAGAAGTATTTGCAAAGGAAACGCTGACCTTTCAAGGTGTAAATAGTGATCGGAAAACGATCGAACAGATCATGGCGCACATCGAACGTCATTTCAGTGAGATGAGAAGGGGGGACGCCGAGGAAAACCCTGCCTTTAAACAGCCGATCCCTTATGTTGTCATGAAAAGGGATGATGAAATCTTCGTTTATGAACGGCTTGAAGGCGGCGGGGAAGCGCGGCTTCACAATAAGCTGTCGCTCGGCTTCGGCGGACATATGAACTTTACTAGCGGCCTTGGCTTTTCTGATATTTTGAAGCTGAATACAGATCGGGAGCTTGACGAAGAGCTTTTGATCCAGGAAGCAGATAAAGAAAAAATGGTGACGCTCGGACTGATTAACGATGATGAAAACAGCGTTGGCAAAGTCCATATCGGTATCCTCTCCGCGCTTGAGCTAAAAAAGGGCGCACATGTTGAAGTGAAAGAACAGGATCAGATTGCCGGCCGCTGGATGAAAGCGTCAGATCTGAAAGAGAAAAGCGTCTATGACAGGCTGGAATCATGGTCGCAGTTTGTTGTTGATATTTTAGTATAAGCATAAGAGGTTCGGCTTTACAGCCGAACCTCTTTTTATATTGAACATAAAACCAAAATGCGATATATTGGTTTTATGATGAACAATAACATTAAACCGATTAAGCGGATTTCATTCCGTGAAGAAGTCTACCAAGCGCTTAAACGCGAAATCGTCCATTTACAGTTGAAGCCTGGAGAGCGCCTTCATGATCAGGAGCTTGCTGAGCAATTCGGCATCAGCCGCACCCCTGTCAGAGAGGCATTCAAACGACTGGAGGATGAAGGACTTGTCGAAGCGGTACCAGGATCGGCAACACGTGTAGCCCCGCTGAACCGTGAAGAGGCAGAGCATGCCTTTCCCGTAACGGCTGCATTGCACGCTTTGGCCGTCCGGCTTTCAATCCCTTCCTTAACAGAGGAGGATATAAAAGAGCTGGAGGAGCATAACAATCGTCTCCAGCATGCGATTGAAAAAGAGGACATCATCGCCGCCATTGAAGCAGATGAAGCATTTCACCGCGTATTTTTAAACACGGCCAAAAATCCGGAAATTATCCGTGCACTGGACAGAATCACCGCCAAGATTTTCCGGCTGGAAATGTCCCAGTTTTCTTCAGTCAGCAGCATGAAATCAGTTGAACAGCATCGAAAGATCATCGAAGCCGCTCAAAAGAGAAATGCTGAAACGGCGGCGAGGCTTGCCGAGGAGAACTGGCTGAGTCTTGGAAATCGATTGGCCGGACATCAAGAAAAGGAGTGATGGGTTTGAGGCCGATTATACTTGGCATTTGCGCCGCTTTCTTTTTCGCTTTCACATTTGTCCTCAACAGAGCGATGGAGCTCGGCGGGGGAAGCTGGATCTGGAGCGCTTCTCTCCGGTTTCTATTCATGGCGCCGCTCCTCTTTGCCATCGTTTGTATGAGAGGAAATGCGGCACAGGTCTTTCAGGAAATCAAAAAAGCGCCGCTCGGCTGGATGAAATGGAGCATCGTCGGGTTCGGCTTTTTTTATGCGCCGCTGTGTTTTGCCGCCGTTTTCGGACCGGGCTGGCTGATTGCGGGAACATGGCAGGTCACCATCATCTCAGGCTCGCTATTGGCGCCGTTTTTTTATGAGACTGTCCAAACAAAAGCAGGGCTTGTGCAAATCAGGGGACAAATCCCTTATAAGGGGTTGATGATGTCGCTTTTGATTTTGGCGGGGGTTGTGCTGATGCAGGCGGAACATGCGGCACAGCTTTCATTAAAGGAGATGGTCTTATGTGTTGCTCCGGTCATCTTAGCTTCTTTTGCCTATCCGCTCGGAAACAGGAAAATGATGGAGCTTTGCGGCGGTCGTCTTGACGCATATCAGCGCGTACTCGGAATGACGCTGGCAAGTCTTCCGTTTTGGCTGTTCCTTTCTCTATTCGGCTTTTGGCAAGCAGGTCCGCCAAGCGCCGGTCAGCTTGTCCAATCCGCTTTGGTCGCTGTGTTTTCCGGAATATGCGCGACGATTTTGTTCTTTGCCGCAACTGATATTGTCAAAGGGAATATGCAGAAACTGGCCGCTGTCGAAGCGACGCAATCATTTGAAGTTTTGTTTGCGGCAGCAGGAGAAATTGTCATCCTTTCAAGCCCGCTGCCCGGAGCCGTATCCTGGGCCGGCATGGTCCTGGTCGTCGTAGGGATGATGTTAAACAGCTATGTATCGAACAAAAAAACGGCGGTCGAAAGCGAAGCTGTCAAAGCATGAAAAACCTGCGATCTGTGAAGACCGCAGGCTTTTTTCTATTCTTGATAAACAAAAGCATCAAATCCGGCGTTTTTTGCCTCCTGGGCCAGTGCTTCAGCATTCGCTTTAGAGGAAAATGCCCCGATTTGCACCTTATAAAGGCTGTCTCTGTAAATGACGATGGCGTCAAATCCTTTGGCTTTCGCCCTCGCCGCAAGATCATCGGCGTTTGCCTTCTTCTCGAAGGCGCCGATTTGAACTTTATAGAGAGCTGTCGTTTTTTTCGACAGACTGAATGCCCTCGCCAGTCCATTGGCATGGCCTCTGACGATGGATTGGATAAAAGTTGGTGATTTCAGTTTATTGGCGTCGTTTGCATTATCCACAAAACCATTTTCCGTGAGCAGCGCCGGCATATTCGACTCGCGCAAAACATGGAAATCGGCCGTTTTCTTACCGCGGTCATTAAAATCGACCGCTTTTAAAATCTCTTCATGCATAATATTCTGGTAGGTGGTGGTAGGAGCGCCGACACCAGGATAAATATAGTCTTCATAGCCTGTACCGCCTCCGGCGTTAATGTGGATTGACAGGTAAAAATCAGCACCCCAGCTGTTTGCGGCGTTCGTCCTTTGCGTCAGACTGACAGTCTGGTCGCTTGTCCTACTCAGCTGCACAGAAACATTTTGATATTCATCAAGCAACAGGTTTCTGAGAGCCAAGGCGATTTGCAATGTGATATTCTTTTCCTGCAAGCCGTTGCCGGTTGCACCTGGGTCTGTACCGCCATGGCCCGGATCGATGAAAATTTTAACCACTAAACATCACCTCACTACATAATCTATGATCACCTTGTAAGAAAGGGTTGTGCGATCATCACCAACTAACAGAATTTTGTCAATATTCGGCTTATTATTGACCTTCGGCAATCAATGGTTGCTTTTTTGTTTTATCTATACTATAATCTAAATACGCTGCATTGTACGTAATGATAATTAAGTTTTAACCTTTAAGCTGTAATAGGGAGTTTTATATCGAACCTGGAATGTCAAGCCTTCTGAGAAAGGACGGCAGGAAAGTTTCTGCAGACACCCACTTTGAGGAGTGTGGTTTAAAACTTTCTTACTTGCATACGGCAATTGCAGCACCTAAGTCATTTTATTTAAAATGGCTTTTTTATTTTGCACCCAAATAGTTGACGATAATAATTTTATGTAAACTATCATTATTTTTAATATTCGAACATTCCATTTAAAGTGTATAATGATAACTAAATCAAACTTGTAGGTGTGAAGCGGAACATGTGCACATGTATATTTTGCGATATCGCGAAACAGAACGTTCATTGCTATGAAGTGTATAAAAATGAACATATCACATCATTTCTCGATCTTAATCCTATCACAAATGGTCATACACTGATCATTCCCAATCAACATATTGAAAGGCTGGATGAATTGGACGATCCCATCCTGGCAAGCGCATTCATGAACGCCTTAATCAAAATTCCTCAAATTTTAATTCAGTCAGGAATTTGTGAAGATTACACGATCCTTTCTGATAATGGAGAGCACGCTCAGCAAGATATAAAGCACGTTCATTTTCATGTGATCCCCAGACATTTACATGAAAAGCCTGTTTTTCGATTAGAAACGAATTGCCATGCAGCGAAAAGAAGCAGCTTATTTTCGGTCTGGCAAAAAATCGTCATGTCCAGGTGAATGGGGAGAGTTGAAAAATCAAATGAAACCTTAATGATCAGTTGGTAGTTACCAATGTCTTAATAAAAAGATGGTGTCCATTTAAAATTTCGCTGTTGTATGTTTCTGTGTAGTGAACTTTAGTGAGATCCTTACAAAGGAGGAGCTTTTATGGAAGAAGGAAAGTTAGTACACATGACTCTAAATGGTATCAAGAAAGCAGTTTCTAAATATGGTACATTCCCTATGTTCCATCATGGGGGGTATGTCATGGAAGATGCTGCTTTTTATTTTGAAGATCCAGCAAGTCCTCAAGCAATTAGCGACTTAGAAAAGAAGTTAGGTGTTACTTTCCCTAATGATTATAAAGAGTTTTTGTTGCAACACAATGGGATGAAAATGTTTGATGGTGTTGAAATACTTAACATAGAAGGAATCATTGAATATAACGAAGTTCAAGATTTCCCCGAGGGATACGTCCTAATTGGATATCATTTTGACGGAAGATATGTCATAGACACAAACAAATCAAGAAACGGATTAGGTTATATGTTATATCTAGATTCAATTGATGCTATAGAAGATGCGGTTAACTTAGATTCTAATTTTGAGATATGGTTTGATATGTTAGTGTCTTCTAACGGGACGAAATATTGGGAAGTGAGTCCGAATATCCAGGAGTATTATAAACTGGTTTCAGAATAAGAAGCCCACGATGGATTTACTTCTTCCTATGAAAATTCACATCGATTGGAATTAAATTACTTGTCTGATTACCTCCGCCATACTCCCTAGGTAGTTGATGATGAACATCAAATTTTGCCCAAGTTTTTTCCATATTTTTTATTGTACCAATCCCTATACGCTTGGCGTTCTTTAGTTCCCCATTTTACTCTTTTGGCACCCATTTAATAAACGCATTAAGTGGGCTAATATATTTAATCCTGATTGCTTATCTGTGTAGTCGGAGGGGAAGAACATACCCTTCATATTGTTAGGTATAATCCTTAAGTCCAAGTTAACGTTCTAATAGTTGGCTTTTTCCACTGTCTACTTAGAAGGGGGAATATCAATCTGGCTGTCTTTTTTGATTAGGTTTATTGTCATGATCTATTCGATTCATTTTCATGGACAGACAGGATTTATTCACCAATTCTTTTCCGTTTAGTGGTAAACTTTCTATTGACCATGACTTAGGAAGGGTTTGGATTCATGAAAGTATATGAAGCAAAATCACTAAAATCCGCCATGGAAGCACGATCACATGAATACAAGAAAGCCAGAGAACAGTTTGTCAATCTGCAAAGGGCTTTTATGGGGATGGCTGACTTAGGCGATGAGTTTCAGGGAAGAGGCGCTGACAATATCAAGTCCTTTTATAAAGAACATGCCAGAAATGTTGATGAATGGCTTGGTATGTTTGACATGCAAATCGCTTTTCTGGACAGCATTGCCGGAGCGTTAGAAGAAGCAGATCTGGCGGGCAACACATTCGTTGACACTTCCTTTCTGGAAAACGAATTAGAGATTGCTTATAGAAAATCAAATGAAATGGTTGCCGAACAAAAGCAAGCGATTAAAGCTATCTTAGAAGACATAAAAGACATCGTTCCGTTAGGAGTCTTTTCAACATTCGACTTTAAAGAACATATCTCTAATTCAAAAGTAATTAAAGACAACACAGTTGACAAAATTCATGAAACCGATTGGAAATTAAAAAACGAATATGAGAAATCGGAATTGAATCAAGACTACATCGATAAAAGAATCAAAGCTTTACTAGACGCTACAGGAAAAGGAAAAAACGCACAACCGATCAACTTCAATGCAAAAGCATATTACGACACAAAAGTATTCAAGTATAAAGATGAAATACATAAGAAAACAGAGGAATACCTTACAATTAAAAAAGAAGAAGCTGAAAAACGCAGGATTGAAGAGTTAAAAGAAAAGCTTGCCAAAGTATCTGATCCTGATGAATATCTTGAAATGGCCAAAGAGATTGGGTATGACAATCTAGACTCAGAGCAGAAACAATATGTTCAGGCACTGCAGAAGATGAAGCGTGATGAGTTCTTTGATCCAATTGGATTTCTTGGGGGAGTAAAAGATAATCTAGTCGATGCGGGCATTGGGTTGTGGGACGCTGCAACCCACCCGAAGGAAACACTGGAGGGCATCGGCCATGTGATCATTCACCCCGTAGATACCTTTAACATCATAAAAAAGGATATTGAAGAATCCTTCGAGCGGGATGTGATCAATGGTGATGCCTACAGCAGAAGCCATTGGTTCGGCTATGCCCTTACAACGGTGGGAACATCGCTAGTAGGCTCAAAAGGTGCAGACAAATTAAGCAAAGTCTCGAAAGCCGGAAAAATCGGAAAAGCTGGAGCTAAAGTAAAGGCAGTTACAAAGAAAGCCACAAGCAAAACGATGAAGGTTTCAAAGGAAGCTTTAGAAAAAAGCGTAGCGTCTTTCAAACAATCGATGCAAAGGGTCGCTTCAAAAATAAAAGGGATTCAAATACACAACCCTTTTGAGCCGCAAGTTGAATTTGCGGGCATAGGGAAAGTTCCATATAATGTACTCAATGGTGAGAAGATAAAAGAAAAGTTTATTCAGTTTGCAAAGAAAGTTTCGGATGGCATAAGTGGAAGCAGAAAAAAATCAACAAAGCTAGTTGGTAAGGAAATTAAACTTGATTGGCTAGGAGATAATTATAAGGCAGTTGAAATTGAAGGTACTGTTAAAGTAGGCGGAAAAGAAAGAGACATTTCAAGACGTGTATACCAGAAAGTAGACATTGACTGGAACTACACACCTAAAAACCCGAAAGCAAAGGGACTTTCAAATAAAGAACTTGTTGCAAAAGGAAGAGCTCCATACGCAGTTGATAAGAATGGAATAGAATCTCAAATCGAGCTTCACCACATTATTCAAAAAGAAGCGGGCGATATGGTTGAAATCATAGCCACTACACACGATGAGTACAAAAAGATTTTACATGGATTGATAAAAAATGGAGACAGTTTTAGAAATGATAAAATTTTAGACAAACAATTCAATAACTTTAGAAGAAAATATTGGAGTTGGAGATCGGAAAATTTAGATTGAGGTGAGAATTGAAAATGAATGTTAAAATTGCAAAGATGATAAATGAATATATAGAAAAAGGTGATTTTTTCGGAGCAGTATCCGAAGAAGATATTTCCAGGGCTGAAGAAAAACTAGGGTGCAAATTTCCAAGGCAATATAAAGAGTTTGTTAAAGCATATGGCTCAGGTGGAATATGTGGAGTTGAAGTTTTAGGAGTAGAGGGAAATGGGTATTCTTCAGTAGTTGATGCTACTGAGAGATTTAGAAATTTTGGTTTGCCTGATAAATACTTAGTTGTTGAAAATGTGGACGAATTTGTTTATTGCCTCAATACTGAAGAAAATCACTGTGTAATAAGGTGGGACGATATAAGCAAAAAGGAGATTGAAAGATATTCTAGTTTTGATGAGTATTTACAAGACAGTTTTCAAGAAGCAATAGATAACTGGTAAGGAAAAGTAACCTGGAACGGAGAAATCAAGATTTAAAACTCCACCTTTAAAAAGGGTGGGGTTTTTGTTTTAGAAGGGAAACAATTGATTGTGAACTCCCTTTTTAAATTATTCCTCTCCTAATTTCCATTTTACATCGCTTCAGCCTGTTTAGTTCTCTGTATTAAATACAGCTTAAAAGAAGAAGGATCTCAGGGATAGAAATCAAAAGGCGCATATTTCAAAAAGCTAAAAAGAGGTTTTGTACTTGTTTGAAATCATCATATTTTGAATATAGGAGTATGTTGTAATCAACTTGAAGAACTTCACAAAGCAGAAAATCATTTTCAAATGGCTGCTGAACTTTATAAATATGAAAAGAACAGCTTTTTGCCAAAAGCCCTCTTTAATATTTCGCACGTTAAAGCGAAGCAAGAGAAATGGATTGAAGCAGAAGATCGGTACTTCGAGGGTAAGGAGTGGACTTAAAAAGTTTGAGGACCAAGAATTCCTTACAAAGCAGAAAATGATTTACGGGTTGTACTTATCATTTGACCTTGACGCAGTTCGAGAAACCTTTGAGTTCTTCAGTGAAAAAGGTATGTATGCAGACATAAAAGAGTATGGAGTCATCGTGGACAAACTTCTACAAGGAAAAGAAATGCTACATGATTCACTTGTGTGATTACAGTCAATTCCCAATATTCATAATAGAAGGTCCTTGCTTTACTCAATCATACGAAACGTAGATCAGCCAATTTCTCACTTTATTTTCTTTCATTTAAGCTCCTCTCGATGGTTTATTTCCACCATTGCCAAACTAAACTGCAGCAGGTTACGAGGTAACTCATACATCTACATTTCAGCGATCCTCAGAATATTCAATGCGTTAATATGGATTTATCATTACTCCAATCAGTGCTGTAACAGAATCACGAAAATAAAATATGAATTTCTTTTTATGCAACAATTAAAAAAGCCCAGACTTTTGTGAAGTGCCCACTGGGTTCAGGCATTTCTCTGCTTCCCTATAGTGATAAAGGGAGATTGTCAACTTTTTGTATGAAAGATACATATTCATGAACAATAATTTATCCCTAAACTCTTACTATAGTGAAACATCTTGATTTCTTCCAGAACTTTTTGCGTAACTTCTTGTCGCGATTCTTTGATTCTGTCTATATACAAATGATTCATTTTCGTCGCTAAGTTAATTGCAGAAAAAATTGATTGATCTTACATTATCAATTGGCAATGCTACAAGTTTGGCAGAACCTTTCTTGCACCCAGAAACAGCCAGGAGCAAAGAACAAACGGCATTGTTAGGGCAGGGAGTCCATATGGCAAAAGATACGTGCTGAGGCCTGCTGTGATAGGCACTGTCAGACAAGCTGAAATGATCCCTGATAAAAATGCAAACCGGTTATGTTCACTTTTAAAAACAGAAGATACGGCCAGAATAGTTAAAATTGCGTTATACCCGTAAAGACCCAATGTGATGAGAGAATGCTCCCCTCCTAAAAGGAATGCAATGATGATAGCAACTGCATTTCCGATAACTGTATATAGTCCTAGTTTTCTTCCTGCCCAACATACGGCGAGGAATACTAAAATCCCAGATACTGTGTTACTAAGAAAAAATACTTGTCCAATTCCATGAAAGACCCCGTCTATTAAATTGACTTCACCTGCTGTCTTTAGTTCCCAGTGTGTTAAATCCTGAGGTACCAGGGCAGAACTTAATCTAATCCCTTTTAATTTGTATGAAGCTAATAATATAAACCATGTCAGGATAACAAAGGGGAATGTAAGAATTGGAACTTCGGTTCTTTTCGTAAAATGCATCATGGCGGCTGTGAAGATGGCTGCTGCGGCTGCCCCAATTAAAGCGATAAGCCACATGTAAGGGCCAGTTAAGAATGATGCCAATGCCATTCCAGTTAACACAGAATTATATCCTAACAAACCCTGATTTATATTCTTTTCATCTGCCGCCCCCAATTTCCCTGCTAAGGTGCCGATAATAGCGGACAACAGAGCAATTATGCCTAAATAATAAGAAGAAACAGTGATGGCTATCAGAATTAGAAAGCCGGTCATTACATTCTCAATCAGGATGACTTGAGAGATGCCTTTGAGAGAAGCTGTTATTAAAGGGAAAAACACCCCCTCGCTTAATAAATGATGCTTGTTTTTTTGCATCATGTATCATCTCCTTCTTTTCAACTTAAATATCTACAGTATATCATATGTAAATTTTTAAATATATAAATTGACATATATGTAATAAATGATATACTCATTTCAAATGGAAGCGGGGAATCAAGTATATTTTCAGTTTGAATAACAGGTGGCCAATCTTATCCTGTATTTGTGAAGGTAAATCCAATGGTTTCCAGCATGGTTTTTTGGCAGTTGTCTCTTTGCACAACAGGCAGGAAACACTTGATTTTTAGGCGCTGTCAGGTCGGAATGTTCATGAATTGGCTCCCCCTATAAGAAAAAAGGAGAGAATAATCCCCGTTTGTTCATTTTGATTTAACAGACTTTTTTTGCCGAAAAAGGGAGGTTTCATGATGCAACTATTACCGCGTGAGGTAGACAAACTTATGATTGTTGTTGCTGCAGATCTTGCGAAGCGACGTAAAGAACGAGGATTGAAATTGAACCACCCGGAAGCAGTAGCGCTTATAACGTATGAAGTGTTGGAGGGAGCACGGGATGGAAAAACAGTTGCGGAGCTGATGGAATATGGAACAACCATTTTGTCGAGGGAAGATGTAATGGAAGGTATTCCGGAAATGATTGAAGATATCCAGGTAGAAGCTACATTTCCAGACGGCACAAAGCTTGTAACAGTACATAGTCCGATTAAATAAAATGGATAGGGGGCTGTTCAAATGCAACCGGGACAACTATTTTTGAAAGAAAAAGATATCATTTGTAATGTCGGAAGAACGGCGTCTAAATTGACTGTAACGAATACAGGTGACCGCCCAGTTCAAGTAGGTTCACATTTTCATTTTTATGAAGTGAATGAAGCGCTTCAATTCAAACGAGAAGAAGCGTTTGGGAAGCGACTCAACATTCCGGCAGGAGCAGCTGTGCGTTTTGAGCCCGGTGATGAAAAAGAAGTGGAATTAGTGCCTTACGCCGGCGAACGTCGGGTATATGGATTTAATAATAAAGTGGACGGACCATTAGAAAAAGAGGGGAACCAATCATGAGTTTCAAGATGCCAAGAAAGCAATACGCTGAAATGTACGGTCCGACGACAGGGGATTCTATTCGTCTGGCAGATACAGATTTGCTCATTCAAATTGAGAAAGACTATACAACATATGGCGATGAAGTTGTATTCGGCGGCGGTAAAGTTATTCGTGATGGAATGGGACAACACCCTCTAGCTACACGTGGGGAGGGAATAGCAGATGTTGTCATGACGAATGCTGTTATCTTAGATTACACTGGTATTTATAAAGCAGACATTGGAATTCGTGATGGCAAAATTGCTGGAATCGGAAAAGCGGGTAATCCGCTAATCATGGACAATGTGGATATTGTGATTGGCGCCGGTACAGAAATTATTGCTGCTGAAGGTATGATCGTCACTCCAGGTGGAATTGATGCTCACGTTCATTTTATAAATCCGGAGCAAATCAGAACAGCATTAGCTTCAGGTCTTACCACCTTAATTGGAGGAGGAACAGGACCTGCTGCAGGATCAAAGGCTACTACAGTTACACCGGGTGAGTGGCATATGCACCGCATGCTTGAAGCAGCAGAAGGCATGCCGGTTAATGTCGGGTTTACAGGAAAAGGACAAGCTGCTTCAGAAGAACCGCTTGGAGAGCAAATACGCGCTGGTGCCATCGGACTGAAAGTTCATGAGGACTGGGGCGCTACAGCTTCAGCTATCGACCATGCCCTAAGTGTGGCTGACAAATATGATGTACAGGTTGCCCTTCATGCGGATACATTAAATGAAGGCGGATTTATGGAAAATACAATGGCAGCTATTAAAAATCGCGTCATTCACATGTATCATACAGAGGGTGCAGGGGGAGGACATGCCCCTGATTTAATTAAATCGGCCAGCTTTAACAATGTTCTGCCGTCATCTACGAACCCGACACTCCCTTATACAGTCAATACAGTAGACGAGCATTTAGATATGTTAATGGTCTGTCACCACTTGAATCCATCTATTCCAGAAGATTTGGCGTTTGCTGACTCACGTATCAGACGTGAAACGATTGCGGCTGAGGATATTCTCCAGGATATGGGTGTATTCAGTATGACTAGTTCGGATGCCCAAGCGATGGGACGGATTGGAGAAGTCATTTTACGTACTTGGCAAGTAGCCGATAAGATGAAAAAACAAAGAGGAACAATCGCGGGCGACAGCGAGCTTTCGGATAACAACCGCGTGAAACGTTATATTGCCAAATATACCATTAATCCTGCCATTACTCATGGTATTTCCGAATATGTCGGTTCAATCGAGATAGGGAAAATGGCCGATCTCGTTGTTTGGAAGCCAGCATTTTTCGGTGTGAAGCCTGAAATGGTGATGAAAAGCGGCTTTGTTGCCGAGAGCTTAATGGGAGATGCTAACGCCTCTATCCCGACACCGCAGCCGGTTATTTACCGTCCGATGTATGGGCAATTTGGCAGCGCGCTGTCCAGCACTTCCATTACGTTTATTTCTCAGGCAGCTTTCGATGACAAAGTGCATGAGAAGCTTGGATTGCAAAAAATCATTCTTCCGGTTCGGGGCATTCGCAATTTAACGAAAAAAGATATGAAGCTGAATTGCGAAACTCCTGAAATAACGGTCGATCCACAAACATATGAAGTAAAAGTAAATGGCCAATTCATTACATGTGACCCTGTTGATGAGGTGCCAATGGGTCAACGATATTTCCTATTCTGAGGTGAGAGTCATGATAATTGAACAAATCGTAACAAATATTGAAAACATGGAAAAGGAGGAAATTGAAAAACGCCATATTGAAAAAGTGTACCTCGAAAGTGCTAATTTAGTAAAACGAATCCAACGGGTGAAAACAGATCATGGCAATGAAATTGGAATACGTTTAAAAGAACCGCGTGACCTTGTCGCTGGTGATGTTTTGTATATGAATGATAAAAATATGATCGTTATCGATGTACTATCCGATGATTTATTAGTCATCAAACCGCGCACCTTGAATGAAATGGGAACAATCGCTCATCAATTAGGAAACCGCCACCTGCCGGCCCAGTTTGAAGAGGACGAAATGCTTGTTCAATATGATTATCTTGTAGAAGAATTACTTCAAGACCTGCAGATTCCTTATAAACGTGAAGACCGAAAAGTAAAACAGGCCTTTCGCCATATCGGCCATAGCCATGAATAATATTCTATCTTTACTCCAACTATGCGATTCAAATTTTCCTATAGGGGCTTTCAGTCATTCGTATGGTCTTGAGACCTATATCCAAGAAGATAAAGTCCATGATCAGGCAACGTTCGTACAATGGCTTCATACGTATGTAAACGAGCAGCTCATCTATTCAGATGGGATTGCTTCTCGCCTTGTATATGAAGCGTTAGAGAAGGAAGATTTACAAACAGTATGGAAATTAGATCGTATGTTGACTGTTCAAAATTTGCCGCGTGAAACAAGAGAAGGAACCCAAAGGATGGGTGAACGGATGTTAAATCTTATTGAATCCCTATATGATATACCAATTCTTTTAACATATCGGGAGCGTATAGATCAAAAGCAATCGTTTGGACATCCTTCCATTGTATTTACGATTGTAGGTCATCATCTTGGTGTCCCTTCATCAACGACTACTTTGTACTATTTGTATTCTGCAGTTTCAAATCTTGTGCAAAATGCGGTACGGGCTGTCCCTCTGGGGCAAGTGGCAGGTCAAAAGACAATTCAAGAATTTCAGACTGTCTTAATCGAAGCAACAGAAAAAATTGAAAATTTAAATGAAGAGGAATTTGGGATTGTTTCCCCCGGTTTAGAATTATCTCAGATGATGCACGAACGTGTAAATATTCGTATTTTCATGTCTTAATAAAAAAAGGAAGTGTTCGTTATGAATCCAGTTAAGATCGGTGTAGGAGGACCTGTAGGAGCAGGGAAAACAATGTTAGTCGAAAAATTAACCCGACATTTACAAGCTGAAATGAGTATGGCAGTTGTGACAAACGACATTTATACAAAAGAAGATGCCAAGTTTTTAATGAACAACGGGGTGCTTCCCGCAGATCGCATTATAGGTGTGGAAACAGGCGGCTGCCCTCATACGGCAATTCGCGAAGACGCTTCAATGAACTTTGCGGCCATTGATGAGCTGGTCAAGAAGAATCCAGACGTTGAACTCATTTTCGTTGAAAGCGGCGGGGATAATCTGGCAGCTACCTTCAGCCCTGAACTTGTTGACTTTTCAATCTATATTATTGATGTTGCCCAAGGGGAGAAAATACCGCGTAAAGGCGGGCAAGGAATGATTAAATCCGATTTATTTATCATCAATAAAACAGATTTGGCGCCTTTCGTTGGTGCAAACCTGGATGTTATGGCATCTGATACGAAGGTTTTCCGCGGAGACAAGCCATTCGCTTTTACAAATTTAAAAACGAATGAAGGTCTTGATCAAGTCATTGACTGGATTAAGAAAAATGCACTGTTAAAAGGACTGGAGTAAGATGGGGGACTGGACAGGCGTTTTGCGTTTGGGCGCTGAAGAAAAAAATGGAAAGACCATTGCGAAAAATGTGTATTTTCAGGGGGCGTATAAAGTCATGCGTCCTATTTATCATGATGAATCAGGACAAGCCTGTTATTACATTTTAAATCCTGGCGGCGGTTATCTAGACGGTGATCGCTATCAAATGAAGATTTCACTGGAGAAACAAGCAAGATTAACATTAACAACCCAATCGGCAACTAAAATATATAAGACACCTCATACACATGCATATCAGGAAACCGAATTTAACCTGAGGGAAGGCAGTTATCTGGAGTACATTCCCGATCCGCTTATCGGCTATCAAGATGCACGGTATAAACAAAAAAATGTGGTGTATATTGAAAAAGGATGTACACTCCTTTATTCAGATATTGTGACTCCTGGATGGTCTCCCAGCGGAGAAAAATTCACCTATGATATGCTTCAATTCATTAATGAAATCTATTTGGAAAATGAGCTGGCAGTCTATGACCATATCAAACTATGCCCGGCTAAACAAAATATCGATCGTCTCGGTTTAATGGAAGGCTATTCTCATTTAGGTTCCATGATTGTGATCAACGAAAAGGTAGATCACGACCTTCTTGATCGGTTATATCAGGCCGTTGATACTCAGACAAAAGCATACAAAATAGGCTTATCTTTATTGCCTATCCCCGGGTTTTCCGTACGGGTATTAGCAAATCAAACACAGGTCATCGAAAGTCTATTTTCCGAAATTCATTATATCCTCAACCAAGAATGGTTTAACAAAACCCCGAGTTTTTTAAGAAAATATTAACGGTTAAAAAAACAGCAACACATTCAAGAATTCAAGATAAAAAGGAGCTGCATTTTTATGGAAGGTACATTATTTTCAGTTTTAATGTTGGCTTTAATTTTTGGAATCAAGCATGCAATTGAACCTGACCATGTTATTGCGGTATCGACAATTGCAAGTCAAAGTAAAAAGTTATGGCAAGCTTCTTTAGCAGGCATATTTTGGGGGATAGGTCATACGGCAACATTATTTATAGTTGGAATCATTGTTATTGTAATGAAGGGTCAAATATCAGAAGAGTGGTCGATGTCCTTAGAATTTTTAGTAGGAATTATGCTTGTTTATTTAGGGGTTAAAACGATTCTTTCTTTCAAGAATAACCATGTACATACGCATCAACATCTCCACTCCCATCAAAGCGGCGGTGACCATAAGCACCGCCATAAAAAGGTCACATACTTAAGATCGACATTCATCGGTTTAGTTCATGGTCTTGCAGGAAGTGGAGCTATGGTCTTATTAACGATGAGTACTGTAAAGAATGTGGAGGAAGCAGCCCTATATATTCTTATATTCGGTGCAGGAACAGTTATTGGTATGCTTTTTTTTACAACAATCATTGGAATTCCTTTTGTGCTGAGTAAGAAGCGGGGAGCAATCAGTGGAACACTAGGGATGACGACAGGTGTAATAAGTGCTGTTTTTGGTGTATACTACATGTATAACTTGGGTATTAATGAGGGTTTATTTAACCTTTGGATTTAAAAATAGTATAAAGTAACCGCCATTTAAAGATTGAGGTGAATGATATAACTACTTTAGGATATGCCATTCTGAGTGTTCTCGGCAGAAAACCTTGTTCCGGATATGAGTTAGTTCAGTACCTGGAGGCAGTGTGGCCAGCAAAACATAGTCAAATATATCCTATGCTAAATAAAATGGAGCAAGAGGAACTTCTTGAATATGAGCATGTAGAACAAATAGGGAAACCTGATAAAAAAATATATTCAATTACAGAAAAAGGGAAAGAAGCGTTGGAAGGTTGGATCGCCGTATCTCCTTCAGATCCCATAAATAGGGACGAATTTCTGATTAAAGTATATTCGATTTGGTTGTTGGAAGAGGAAGATTCTCTAAAATTGATTCAGGATCGAATCGGAAATTTAGAAAAAACAATGGATACCCAATTAAAAAAAATGGCGGAGCTGGAAAAAAGCAAGGAAGCAGAAAGCATGTCAAAAAACTTTGGCCGTTATATCTTGATTGATCGCAAATTCAGACTGGCCAAAGAGGAAAAAACATGGTGTCAAAAGGTTTTAAATCTAATAAAAGATAAGAAATTCAATTTTCCCTTTCTGTGTTATGTCAGTGTAGAAGGAATAAAGGGAGCGTCTATACTTATCTAGACAGAAAAACGAATGTCACGTACATAAGATAAGGAGCCACAAATATAACACAGGGAGAAAACCGCATATTAGCACTATGCGTTCAAAAACGAAACATGTCATTATTGTTAAACAAACGAGGGAACTGCCCCATAAGATAAGACAAATAAAAAACACCTTCAAGTTTGAAATCGGATAGGCTTGGGGGTGTTTTTTCTATGGGATCAAGAGTGGGTTATCCGTAGAAAACAGAAGGCTGTAAAAATGAGATTAGCAAGCATGCCTATGAAAGAGATCGTGCACGAATTGAAAATCAAGAATAAGACGCAGATTCAGACAAAGGTCAGCCTGTTGGAAAACAATACACGATGAAAGCAAATTTAAAAAGCTGTTCGTGCTAATGAAACAAACCAATGATTATTTGAGAAAACAAAAGTGAATTTCTTTTTATTCAAATCAAAAAGCACAGATTTTGTGAAGATCCCGCTGTGAAACAGGGGAGAGCTGAGCAGCGGCCGCAGCACATCTTCAGACTGACTGTTCCATTCCCCTAAGGACCTCATCAATCATCATTTTCTTCTGATTTACCATGTCACCCCCGTTAAGCAATTACCGAAAAGGCAAACAGAAATAAAAAATTGGTTTGTCCGCACAGCTTACCTGAATACAATAAGAAATAAAGTATTTCTCGGGAAAGCGCAGGTTTCAACAAGACCTGACCCGTTCTTGTCAAAAAGCATCGGATTGTGCAGTCATTTGGGCGTCTGTCACGGCTTAAGCGCGCCATGAATAGGATATAAAGAGAGAATGGTGAGGTGAGTGTGTTGGAAAGGGCTGTTACTTATAAAAACAACGGACAAATCAATATCATACTGAACGGTCAAAAGCAGGTTTTGGCCAATTCAGAGGCTGAAGCCGAATATCAGGCGGCACTGCAAAAAAATGAAGCCAAGCACAGCATTCTGAAGGAAATTGAAAGGGAAATGAACACGCTGGTCGGAATGGAGGAAATGAAGCGCAATATCAAAGAAATCTACGCCTGGATTTTCGTCAATAAAAAGCGCGAAGAACAAGGCCTTAAGGCCGGAAAACAGGCGCTTCACATGATGTTCAAAGGAAATCCGGGAACCGGAAAAACGACCGTCGCCAGGCTGATCGGCAGGCTTTTTTACGAAATGAATGTTCTCTCAAAAGGCCATCTGATCGAGGCGGAGCGCGCCGATCTCGTCGGTGAGTACATCGGCCATACGGCGCAAAAAACGAGGGATTTAATCAAAAAAGCGATGGGCGGAATCCTGTTCATCGATGAAGCCTATTCCCTTGCCAGAGGCGGAGAAAAAGACTTCGGCAAGGAGGCAATCGATACATTAGTCAAACATATGGAGGATAAGCGCAATGAATTTATTTTAATCCTCGCCGGCTATTCACGGGAAATGGATCATTTTCTTTCGTTAAATCCCGGCCTGCAGTCCAGATTTCCGATCAGCATCGATTTTCCCGACTACTCCGTTAGCCAGCTGATGGATATTGCGAAACGGATGATGGCGGAAAGGGAATACCAGTTCAGCCCTGAAGCCGAATGGAAGCTGAAAGACCATTTGATGGCCGTCAAAAGCACGGTCAGCCCGGCCAAGTTCAGCAACGGCCGCTACGTCCGCAACTTAATCGAAAAATCGATTCGTTCGCAGGCGATGAGACTCTTGATGGGAGACTGCTACTTGAAGAATGATTTGATGACCATCAAAAGCCAGGATCTTGATGTGAAAGAAGACGCGCCACACGTATGATGGGGCGTCTTTTTTTATTTTCAAGGATTTCTGGCAAGTGCTCCCTCCGTTTGTTATGATAGTACTGCTTGCCTGACTATTGTTTAGAAAGGAACATGATCATTTGAATAAACAGGAAGTCATAAAAGAAAAAGTGATATTGGTTGGATGCCAGCTGCCGCATGTAACCGACGAGCGTTTTTCATATTCGATGGAAGAGCTCGCCGCTTTGACGAAAACCGCTGACGGAACGGTTGTTTCCACTGTGACACAGAAGCGGAACCGTGCGGACAGCGCTACATATATCGGAAAAGGAAAAGTAGATGAACTGGCGGTGCTTTGCGAAGAGTTAACGCCTGATGTGCTGATTTTCAACGACGAGCTATCGCCGAGTCAGCTGAAAGCGCTTGTTACTTATCTTGACGTGAAAATCATTGACCGGACGCAATTGATCCTCGACATTTTCGCGAAACGGGCGCGGACGCGGGAAGGGAAGCTGCAAGTCGAGCTGGCCCAGCTGCAATATGCACTCCCGCGCTTAAGCGGACAAGGGATTAACCTGTCGAGACAAGGAGGCGGAATCGGAACGAGAGGCCCCGGGGAAACAAAGCTTGAAAGCGACCGGCGCCACATTAGAAACCGGATACATGAAATCAATGTACAGCTTTCGGCCGTTATTCGCCATCGAAACAGATACAGAGAAAGAAGAAAGAAAAACGGCGTCTTGCAAATTGCCCTTGTCGGCTATACGAATGCGGGAAAATCCACATGGTTCAACCGCCTGACAGACGCGGACAGCTATGAAGAAAATCTTCTGTTTGCCACGCTTGATCCGATGACCCGCAAAATGACGCTGCCGAGCGGCTACAGTGTGCTGTTATCCGATACGGTCGGATTTATCCAGGATCTGCCGACGACTTTAATTGCGGCATTCAGATCGACTTTGGAGGAAGTGAAGGAGGCTGATTTGATCCTGCACATGATCGATTCCTCACATGAAGATTATGCGGGGCACGAAGCCACTGTCAAGCGCCTTCTCGAAGAGCTGGAGGCCGATGATATTCCCGTGTTGACAGTCTACAACAAACGGGATCAAAAGAGGGCCGATTTCATCCCATCAGCAGGAAGGGAGCATATCATGACAAGCGCCAAAATAGACGGAGACCTGCTTTTATTTAAGCAGGCAGTCGAAGAATATATCAAACACGAGCTGCTTGTACCATTCGAGGTGGAAATTCCCGCTTCAGATGGAAGGCTTTTATCAAGAGTCAAATCCGAAGCCATGACGAAAAGCAGTGTGTTTAATGAAGATCGGGAAGCATATGAGGTGAAAGGGTACATCATGCCCGAACAGAACATATTGGGAGAACTGAAGAAGTTTATGTAGGAAAGGATACTTGTAAGAATGTTTGAGACATTAAAGCATGGAGATTTATTAAAAAAAACGGCATTTGAAACAGAACACGACATCCGAGACATTCATAGAAAAATTGATGAAGTCAGTGAACGAAATGAATGGAAGGTGCTTGAAAGCTACCGCAAGCATAAAGTTTCAGACACTCATTTCACACCTTCGACAGGGTATGGCTATGATGATATCGGCCGGGATACGCTTGAGGCGATTTACGCAGATGTCTTCGGCGGTGAAGCCGGTCTAGTCAGGCCGCAGATCATCTCGGGAACACACGCGATTTCAATCTCATTATTCGGCGTTCTCCGGCCGGGTGACGAACTTCTCTATATCACAGGGAAACCGTACGATACACTTGAAGAAATCATCGGTGTCAGAGGTGAAGAAAACGCAGGTTCTTTAAAGGATTTTAACATTCACTACAGCGATGTCGCCTTGACTGAAGAAGGAACAGTTGATTTCGAACGGGTTGCGTCTTCCATCACTCCGCGGACAAAGGTGGTCGGCATCCAGCGTTCCAAAGGGTATGCCAACCGTCCTTCTTTTACAATAGATGAGATTGAAAACATGATTCGGTTTGTTAAGGAAATCAATGAAAACATCATCGTTTTCGTAGACAACTGCTACGGAGAGTTTGTTGAAGAACGCGAGCCCTGCCATGTCGGCGCCGACCTGATGGCTGGATCACTCATTAAAAATCCTGGCGGCGGACTGGCGAAAACTGGAGGCTATATCGTCGGAAAAGAAGAATGGGTGAAAGCTTGCTCCTACCGGATGACATCACCGGGCATCGGCAGGGAAGCAGGCGCATCCCTTTATTCCCTTCAGGAGATGTATCAAGGTTTCTTCCTGGCGCCGCATGTCGTAGCACAGGCATTAAAAGGGGCTGTTTTCACGGCGCGGTTTCTAGAGAAGCTGGGCTTTCGTCCGAACCCTTCATGGGACAGCAGACGCACCGATTTGATTCAGTCTGTCGAGTTCTCCGGCTCCGAGCAGATGATCGCTTTTTGCCAGGCGATCCAGTACGCTTCTCCGGTCAATTCCCATGTGACGCCTTACCCAAGCTATATGCCGGGCTATGAAGACGACGTCATTATGGCTGCCGGTACATTCGTCCAAGGGGCGAGCATTGAATTATCAGCTGATGGCCCTATAAGACCGCCTTATGTAGCTTATGTACAAGGCGGATTAACCTATGCCCATGTGAAAAATGCGATCATCAGCGCGGCCGATGCATTGATGGAACGGCAATTAATTTAGAAAAAGAAATTAAAAAATGATGTAAAGAATCCTCACATCATGTTGACACATTTTATAACATAACATATAATAAATTTATATAAGAAAAGGAGGAAATTGAGATGAGTGATAAAATTCGCCGCTCAATGCCCTTATTTCCAATAGGAATCGTCATGCAGCTGACCGAATTGTCAGCAAGGCAAATTCGCTATTATGAGGAAAATGGACTGGTATTTCCTGCGAGAAGCGAGGGGAACAGACGGCTGTTTTCGTTCCATGATGTCGATAAGCTGCTTGAGATTAAAGACTTGATTGAACAAGGTGTAAACATGGCGGGAATTAAACAAATTTTCGCGAAGTCAGAACAAGAACAAAAAGAAGAGAAACAAGACAAACCGAAAAAGGCCGAGAAACACAACCTGTCAGATGAAGAGCTGAGAAAGCTGCTGAAAAACGAGCTCATTCAAGCAGGCCGTTTCCAAAGAGGGACAACATTCCGCCAGGGAGACATGTCCAGGTTTTTTCATTAATTGGTTAGCAACTGCATTGCTATATACATTTACCTTTTAGAGGAGGAGTTTTACGAATGGCAAAGTATACAAGAGACGACATTGTTAAACTAGTAAACGAGGAGAATGTCAAATACATCCGCCTTCAGTTTACAGACATTCTTGGAACGATTAAAAACGTTGAAATTCCTGTGAGCCAGCTGGAAAAAGCACTTGATAATAAAGTCATGTTTGACGGCTCTTCAATCGAAGGCTTCGTCCGCATTGAAGAATCAGATATGTACCTATACCCTGACTTAGATACATTTGTCATTTTCCCATGGACAGCCGAAAAAGGTAAAGTAGCCCGTTTCATCTGCGACATCTACAATCCGGACGGCACACCGTTCGAAGGTGACCCGCGCAACAACTTGAAACGCATCTTGAAAGAAATGGAAGACATGGGCTTCTCTGATTTCAATCTTGGACCTGAACCGGAATTCTTCCTGTTCAAGCTTGACGAAAAAGGCGAGCCGACGCTTGAGCTGAACGACAAAGGCGGATACTTTGACCTTGCGCCGACCGATCTTGGCGAAAACTGCCGCCGCGACATCGTTCTTGAACTTGAAGAAATGGGCTTTGAAATCGAAGCGTCTCACCACGAAGTTGCACCTGGACAGCACGAAATCGATTTTAAATACGCCGGAGCGATCCGCGCTTGTGACGACATTCAAACGTTTAAACTCGTTGTCAAAACAATCGCGCGTAAACACGGCCTGCACGCAACATTTATGCCAAAACCATTATTCGGTGTGAACGGATCAGGGATGCACTGCAATCTATCACTCTTCAAAAACGGCGCCAACGCGTTCTTTGACCAAGACGCCGATCTTCAATTGAGTGAAACAGCGAAACAATTTATCGCAGGCATCGTGAAACACGCTACAAGCTTTACTGCCGTGACGAACCCGACGGTCAACTCTTACAAACGTCTTGTTCCAGGCTATGAAGCACCTTGCTATGTCGCATGGAGCGCGCAAAACAGAAGCCCGCTTATCCGCATCCCGGCTTCCCGCGGCATCAGCACGCGTGTAGAAGTAAGAAGCGTTGATCCTTCTGCAAACCCGTACCTTGCACTCAGCGTACTGCTAGCAGCAGGCCTTGACGGCATCAAAAACAAACTGGACGCGCCGGCTCCGATCGACCGCAACATCTATGTGATGACGAAAGAAGAGCGCCTCGAAAACGGAATCGTCGACCTTCCGGCAACTCTTTCAGACGCCTTGGAAGAATTCAAATCAAACGAAGTCATGGTCAAAGCCCTCGGCGACCACCTTTTCGAACACTTCGTCGAAGCAAAAGAAATCGAATGGGATATGTTCCGCACACAAGTTCATCCTTGGGAGCGCGAGCAGTATATGTCTCAGTATTAATTTTGAAACCCCTTGGCACCGTTGGTGTCAGGGGGTTTTTGAATTTTGGTCAAAAGAATGTAAGGGGTCTTCTTTTTGGTCTTTGGCCAAAATATGACCAAAAAAATATGAAGTTATTAATCTAACTCCATAATCGCTGAGACATAATCCTCGTAATCTTTGATTCTGTTTTGAAGAACGAGCTTATCGTCATTTTGACGTGTTCTTTCCCTCATGCAGATCATTAACCGATCTGTGCAAACGATATGGTCTTTCAATTGACAAAATCGTTCGCCATTACGATGCATCAAACAAAAATTGCCCAGCACCTTGGGGCAGTGATGCAAGTCAGCTGGCGGCATTTCGCAAAATAGTCGACAGCCTGCTCGGAAATAAAACTGTATCTAAAACGACTGCACCCACAAGCAAGCCGAGCAAATCCACTGGAACGATCTTGAAAAAAGGATCATCAGGCTCCAAAGTCAAGGCCTTACAAAAGCGTTTGATTGCTGCAGGTTTTTCGCTGCCGAAGTATGGGGCTGATGGTTCTTACGGTAATGAAACTGTGCAAGCTGTAAAATCCCTTCAAAAGAAGGCGGGAATCAGTAGATTGCATTTACGGACCAGCAACAGAAAAAGCACTGTCTGCCATTGAAAAGAAAAAGTCATCTTCAAGCGGAAAAAAATCATCTTACAAGCTGCCGTCCGGCATCTATAAAGTGAAAAGCCCGATGATGAAAGGAACAGCTGTCCGGCAGATTCAGGAGGCGCTGTCTGCTCTTTATTATTACCCTGACAAGGGTGCCAAGAATAACGGCATTGACGGCTATTACGGCCCGAAAACGGCAAACGCGGTCAAACGGTTCCAGCTGATGCACGGGCTGTCTGCTGATGGCATTTACGGGCCGAAGACAAAGGCAAAACTTGAAGCACTATTGAAGTAAGTAAAAAATCCCCCCTAAAAGGGGGGATAGATCCTTATTAATCTCTGTTTAGAACTTTAATTAGCGTATCAACCATTTGCTTTATTTGCTTTTGATTTAGATTTCTCATTCCATGTTCTCTTATAAAATTATTGGCTGCATTCCATTGCTCATTATTTTTTATCTCATGAAGTTCATAAAGGAACATCTTTATATTATTATCACTTTCATCCTTTCTGTAATCCTCTGCTAAATCTCTAATATCAGAGAAATCCATACTAGGATTAAAATAACATTCCAAAAAATATTTGAATTTTTCTAATGTGAATTCTTTGCTCAAACCTTCTCACCTGACTTTACAACAGGAAAACCTGTCACAATTATATCCATTCTCCATTGAACTATCTTTTTTAAGAATAAAGGATTCATAGAACTTCAAGAATGGGGTATGACATTCCTCATAAAAAGAACGAATCGCGTCACCGCCTTTTCCTTTTAAAGCATCGTCAAGAGACGTGATTCCATCCATGCTTTTTTTGACGTTGGCGATTTCTTCTGATTGCCTTTTTAATTGTTCGAGCGTTTGGTCAATTGCATTGTGCAACGCCTGAACATCTAAGGTCTTCATGGCATTCTCCTCTAATACTAATGGTTACAATCAGTATAGAGTTTACCACTTTCCTTTGAATGAGTCTTAAGGAAAAAATACAGGAATACTCCTTTTATCTCATTCACTGAATTTTTAAATAATGTTATAGTGTGAAGGTATTCATATAATATACAAGTTAGTAAAAAAAAGCTTAAATTTCATAGTTATCATTGAACTTACAATAAATATAATATATGCTAATTTATGTAAAAGTTAAGCGGGTATTGGGGGGAGCTTTCCTTTTCCCGCATTCTTTAGCTAGCAGTCAGGAGGGGATCTGGTATTGTAACATTAACTCCAAAATCAAATGCTGGAAATTGATTAAAAAATCTTGTCTTAGCAAAAAATTCACTTTAAAGGAGATTGCAAAATGAAAAATGTGTACAAAAAGATATTGATTTCTTTCTTAGCTTTTCTTTTAATTTTTTCAGTAGTTGGATCACCGGTTTCGAGCGCAAAATCAAATTCAAATGACCAAGAGATAGAATCGTTGGCTGAAGATTTAGAATTTCTAATGGAAGAAGCTAGTATCTATGATTCAAACAACAAATTAGTGGGATTTAATTTTGATAAATTGACAGAAAGGTTTGGTGAAATTGAAGAATTACAGATACTTGAAAAAGAAATAAAAGAAGGCACTTGTGAACCTAAGGAAACTAGTGAATTTCAAGTACTAGCTGCCAAGGGTACTTGGGGAGACTGTATGATAGATGCATTAAAGGATCACTTTGGTGTTGCGTTAATAGAAGTTGCTTTAACTGGAGGTTTATGGACTTATTTAGAACAAAAAGCTTATAAAGAGGCCGCTAAACTTTTGTTAAAAATCGGAATAGGAGGGAATGTTATTGGTCTGGTAGCGTTTCTTACTTGGTATTCTGCTAAATGTTTAGAAGGACGGGGGCCTTGGGCCAAATAATAATAAAAAAGTAATTCCTAATTGTTAATTAAAAAACTGATTATCAATTACTGCATCTGTGAATAAACGTCTGAATTAAGGAGTATTTTGTATGACCAACAAATTAAAGTTGTACTTCCTTGGATATTTTATTTTTTTTCCGTTAACTTTTATGTTAATTTATTTTATCTGGATGTATCTGATTAAAACTAAATATTTATGGGATGTTCTTTCAAACTGTACATCTATTATTGGATTGTACTATATATTTACCAGTATAATTTTTGTTTTTCTTTTGAAAAAAGAAGTAAAAGAGAGTGATTAAAAGAGATTGAAACAACCCAAAAGGCTGCCAAGGAAAATCTGGCAGTCTAACCTTCCTTTTTAAAAGACTATTTAATTTCTACACCGACGACATCCTCAAATTTAATGAGATTGGTGTCTCCTTTTGAATCCACAACATGGAACAGCTTGCGAAGTTGATTTATGTAATGGATATGGCCCTCTATTTGAACGATCTCCCCGGTTTCGGGTCCGTTAAGCATTGGCAGCGGCTTAAATACAGAAAACTGAACTGGATGATTAAACTCCATTGCTTCACTTATGGCCATTTCCATATCCTCGATCTGAGACATGTCAAGAACCGGCCTTTTTACTTTGTCCTGGTTGCTTTCTAACTCGCGAAGCAGGCTGACATGCTCGGGCAGCATCATGGCCGTCCATTTGATTGATCCCCGATCTTTCAAGTTGTCATCTTTCATGGTGTTCATCTCCTTGAGATGATTATAAGGGAACGTTTGTTCTGTTCTCAACAAGAAAAATAACCCATCCAAAGTAAAGCCCTCTTTAAAAAGAAGGCTTTTTATTTTGGTGGGCGAATTTCAATCAAAATAGAATTTTTATTAAGCTGGATTTTAAGTGTAAGTTTACAAATTTTATTGGAGGTTGTGTAATTTGGATTAGCCTCCTTGAGAGCAGCCTCTAAAGTCTCTTCTTCAAAATTTAAAGTATCCAGTAATCTATACACTGCGAGAGTTCCCGTACTTGACCAATTCATAACTTTGTCTTTATCAACAGTGGTGTATACGCGAAGGTCAATACCTGCAAGCTCTTTATCTTTATTATGTATGCTTGATAAGATATAACCTTTATGCTTTTCATCATTATCAGCTTCTTTGGCTAAAATGTGAACATAGCTCCCACCATCAATCTTGAAAAAGTCCTCATCTTTTTGAAGGTGGGAAGGGATTTTTTCCTTACCGTCATAGATACCATTATCAATGTATTTATTATATTCATCAATAAATTCATCTAGGGTAAAATTGAATGTGCTCTTTGTTTCAGCAACTTCTGTCTTTTCTTCAGCTGTAGCTGTCTGGTTGTCCGCTTTATTTTCTGGTGCACTGCTGCATCCTGCCAACACCAAAAATAAAACCAGTAATATCTTTTTCATAATGATCCCCCTCTTGTGTAAAACGAACATTTTCATTTTAAAACAAAAGAGGGGATTATCCAATGTGTTAACAGTTAAGTGAACACCCACAAATGCACCCACAAAACACCCACAATCAAAAAATATTTCTTGATATTTTATCCTACATAAAAAAATGAAACCCTTATATATCAACGTTCATGACCCAATATGATATATAAAGGTAATATAGGTTATAATCCGCACACAAGTCCACCCTTGGGAGCGCGAGCAGTATATGTCTCAGTATTAATGGGTAAATCATTGATTTAAAAGAGTATTAGTAAAATAAGATGGTGGTCAAAATGAATGGTAAGACCTTAATTGATAGGTTTGACCACTTTTTGACCACCAAATTTTATAAAAAAATTACCTCATGATTGAGTTGAAATAACTTTCATAACTGTCCACTGATTTGTTTTCAGATTCTCCGATACATAGAAATGTTTGATTTAAAAAAGGGCTTAGGGATATCATCATCAACCTTAGTTAAAATGTCTAAAAGGTCATTGGCAGTCATTCTGAAAATCTGCGAATACTTAGAGTGCAATATTGAAGAAGTAGTAGAGTTTGTTGAAGATGAAACTGCAGATGCAAATAAATAAGTAGTCCAATTAATGAGCGACTTGATTTGCTTTTCTTATGGCTAAGTCCATAACTCCTTGCCAATAATCAGCTTTCTTAAGAGCAGTTTTAATTATGTCACTGTCTTTCTTATAGCCAACAGGATTATAACCAGGAGAATCATGGATAGGTAGGAAATCAATATAGTGAACAGGGTTTTTAAAATCATCCACCGTTATTTTCATGGTAATTAACTTAATTATCGTAACCTGCTTTGAGCCAGAAGAAAGTCCGCCAATTATTGCTCCTACACCTCCTGCAAAAACCCCACCGATTGCTGCACCAGAAGTCTGCTTACCTCTAGAAGCTGTGGACACTATTTCATTGTGTTCATTTCGTTTGTAAATTTTAAAAATCTTCTTGGACTCGTTGAAAGAAATTTTTTTATTGTAATTAGTAAAAGAACCATCAGTTTTAAAGTCTGAATCGAATTCTTTAAGCATTTCAACATTATTTCTAATCTTTTTGGCTAATTGTTTATTTCGTATTCTATACGGCTCGGTTACCAAAAGTAATATTCCTAATACGGAGAGTATCACAGCAAAAACTTTCCACCCGTCCATAAAATAGAAGAAGACTGTCAATACTCCATATAAAATATAAAATAAAACCTTATTATTCACCAGTATGCCACAATTTTCTTTCTCAGGAATGTTTATCTTGAGCAGAAGGGAAACACCATCAACGCAATATTTGACTGATTAAAGTGAAATTGACTGAATTAACTGTTGATTCCCATACCTTATATTGATATATTTGGAATGTAAATAATTAACTAGGAGGTCAAATGTGGCGAAAAAGTTTATTAAAACTATTGTCTCACTTTTGGTCTTTGTGTTGGTTATGAATGTTCTGAGTCCATTATCTCAAGCAATTGAAGAGGGAAAAGAGGATGAAAGCATTGATTTCAACTCAACTCTCAATACATATGATATTTTTCCAAAAAACATTGATGGAACATCTTCAATTTCATCCCTCAATAAAAAAGATATTCAAAGTTTTAATAATGAAGAGTTTGAAAAAGAATTTGATTTTTTAATAGAAGACCCAATATTTCAGCTGTTAGAACAGGTGCTAGCCAAACAAGAAGTTAAGGACGCTGAAATAAAGCAGATGTGGATACCAGTAGTTGCTGCTGCTTTAAGGGTCTTAATGAGCAAAGTTGGCAGATCTGGAATGAAAAAAGGTTGGGCGATTGCGAGGCCGCATGTCCAAAAAGCTTTAAAAGCGCCGAGCAAATACAAGATCGATGGCCCCGGTGGTGGTGGCAGAATTATTCAGGTTCGTTTAAAATCTACCGGAAAACCAATTTTCAGATTAGATTACTATCCAGTTAAAACAGGAGGCCCCTATAAACTTCATTACCATGTGCCGCCTAACATGAAAAAACATCATATCATTTTCTAAAGGGAGGGTTTCCAAATGAATTATGATGAAACACAACATCTACATTTTAGTTACAATAAAAAGGGATTAGATCTTGAAGCAGTAGGATTAAAGCGACTAGATGTTGATGTTTGGGACGTTTATTTTAACTTTCAGGATCATAACATAAATGAACCAACTATGAGGTTTTCAAAAATCGATCCATTCGGTTGTAAGATATTTTCAATAACAAGTAAAGATTTAAGTGAAGATGAGGCGACTCAATACTTCGAACTTTGGATTAAACATGAGTTAAATAAAGCTCTCTAATTTAAGCTCCCTCGTTATGAGGGAGCTTTATAGTAAGCTGAGAAAGAATAAACACAGCATAGCAATATGTATCTTGAGCAGAAGAGAAGGAAAGAGACTAATCAAGGCCTTTTTTGTAAAGCTCCGGATATGTTTTTAGAAGGGTATGATATTTCATGAGAATTTTTTGGTTTTTTTTGGCTGCCGCTCTGATTGGAATAATAATGAATACTATTCAAGAAATTTTTTCGTCTGCTGTCACAACAACTGTTTTAGTGGTTCTTGTGGCTGCTTGTTTTGTTTTTGACCTAGTTAAAGGTAAGAGGAGCCAAGAGCAGGGTGATAAAAAATATGAGTTTATATGGTGGATTGCAACAATTCTCATGGTTCTAGTGATGACTTTTAATACTGTCTTTTTAAAAATTGATCCTAAGTATAATATCATCGTTGTATTGATTCACATTTTGTTCATGGTGATTATTAAGAGTAGATGGAAGAAAGCTAAGACAGATTAAGCAGGTGGTCGACCTGCTCTTTTCGTTCCATCTCGGCTGATTTTTTCCGGTGTCAATTTTCTCCTTCAGTTTCAAAATAAAAGAGACATTCATTGGGATGCCTTTTGCCGAAAATGATGTCTGGATTTAGCCTTTGCGGAAATATGTTTAATTCAAGGTTAAATAATCAAACCCTTTATAATTGTATACCAATCTGCAAGAAGAGAATCCTGATTTTCAAAATGGATGAATCGCATACTAACGAAGTGTTTCTCGACCTGTTAAGCAGTACTCGCAGCGGCCACAACTTTCAAACATCCATGCAATAGAGACGCGGTCTCCCTCTTTTAAGCCGATTACGCCTTCACCAATCTCGGTTACAATGCCTTTTCCTTCATGACCTAAAGTGACACCTGCAACATCACCAAAATCAGCATTCTTCACATGTAAGTCAGTATGACATATATCACAGTATTCCATCTTCACTTTAGCTTCACCATGTTTTATAGGACGCAATTCTTTTTTTACTATTTCTACATTTTTGTCTTTCGTTGCTACTACTGCTTTCATCTAAGTAACACCATTTCCAATTTATGTTAGGGCATAAAACCTACACTGGTAATTTAGCACAATATTCTTCTTGGAAAATCAACATAAATATGAATTTTTTAGATAAATGGCAGACTATGAACGCAGAGCAGTCGAATTCTCTCGACAGCTTTACCAGCGTCTTGCTCAAAGCAACAGAGTATAGAGTGAAACTTTCCAAGTTGTATCCGTAAAATTGGAAGCTGTTAAACGTTGTCAGTTCCATTTAGCATCTTAGTCTGGTGACAGGTGACCATCAACCACAGGTCATATCTGACTCTATCTCTGTATGCTTCAAATCGGCATTGACATTTATATTTCGGCCCTATTTTTTCTTTGCAATTAGGGATGATTGGGAAGTATAAGTATACATAGTCAACTTTGATCCTGACGATAAAATGACTGAGTTGTGCAGACTCTTTTCGTTTTGCGACTTGTACTTGCAGAGTTCGCAAGCTATTCGATGAGAATGATAAAAATATTGTGATCTATCACAATATTTACAATTAAACGACTTATTTTATCGTCTTGATTTTTCATAAAAATGTCATAGAGGAGTCGATCTGCAACCTTTTTCCTGTGTTATTGTAATAATTGAACAAATAATCCGATAGGGAGATGAAGCGATCAGTATAGTATAAATAAATAAACTGGTAGTTTTTTAATGTATTTATAAGTGACGATTAAGAATCAACGAGGCTTAAAAACAGTAAAATGAAAGCGGTTTATAGAAATGGTGATACAGAATGAGAGGGTCTTAAGAGGAGAAAAATCCTTTTAAATGACAAAGACTGACGAAACTGAAGTATAAATAGTTGTGTTGGTTGTGTCTATTCAAAAAAAGAAGGATGGAATATTAGGAGGCAGAGAGATGGTAGGGATTATCCTGGCAAGCCATGGAGGATTTGCTGAAGGCATCTTACAATCTGGCACAATGATTTTGGGAGAACAAGAAAACGTTAAGGCTGTCACCTTAATGCCAAGCGAAGGTCCAGACGATTTGAGAGCAAAAATGGAAGCAGCAATTGCATCTTTTGATAATCAAGATGAAGTATTATTCCTAGTCGATCTATGGGGAGGTACACCATTCAATCAAGCTAACCGCTTGTATGAAGAACACAAAGACAAATGGGCAATCGTTGCTGGTATGAGTTTGCCAATGTTGATTGAAGCTTATGCATCCCGTTTTTCAATGACGTCTGCTCAAGAAATCGCAGCACACATCATCAAAACAGCAAAAGAAGGGGTTAGAATGAAGCCTGTAGAGCTAGAACCTAAAGACAATACTGTGGCTCAAGTTGCTGAAGGTGGACAAGCAAAAGGTGTGCTTCCTCCTGGTAAAGTAGTTGGTGACGGGAAGATTCAGTTCGTTTTAGTCCGCGTGGATTCTCGTTTATTGCATGGTCAGGTGGCGACTGCATGGACAAAGGCTACAAAACCAAATCGTATTATCGTAGTTTCAGATGCAGTGTCTAGAGATGACCTTCGAAAGAAATTGATCGAGCAGGCCGCACCGCCAGGGGTTAAGGCAAATGTTGTTCCAATCAGCAAAATACTGGAAGTTGCAAAAGATCCCCGTTTTGGTGACACAAAAGCACTGTTATTATTTGAAAACCCATTAGATGTCCTAAGAGTTATTGAGGAGGGCGTGGATATTAAAGAAGTGAACGTTGGATCTATGGCTCATTCAACCGGTAAAGTGGCCGTTAGCAATGTACTTTCTATGGGACGAGAAGATGTTGAGGCTTTCGAGAAAATGAAAGAAAAAGGCATCCAGTTTGATGTACGGAAAGTACCCAGTGATTCTCGTGTAGACATGGATGACATTCTAAACAAAGCGAAGGATGAATTAGCATAGCGATATAACAAAATTTATATAAAAAGGAGGGCATATGATGTCTATTATAGCAATTGTTTTCATCATTTTAATTGCTTTTCTAGCTGGTATGGAAGGGATATTAGATGAATTTCAATTCCATCAACCACTAGTGGCATGTACATTAATCGGTTTAGTAACAGGTAACTTGGAGGCCGGTATTGTTCTTGGCGGTACACTTCAGATGATTGCACTTGGATGGGCGAATATCGGAGCAGCCGTAGCGCCGGATGCTGCATTTGCGTCAGTTGCATCAGCAATTATTTTAGTATTGGGCGGACAAGGTGTTGACGGTGTCGCATCGGCAATCGCAGTAGCGGTTCCACTTGCAGTAGCGGGTCTTTTCTTAACAATGATCGTTCGTACAATTGCTGTTCCTATCGTACATATGATGGATGCCGCAGCTGAAGAAGGAAATTTCAGAAGGATCGAAATTTTGCATATCGTTGCGGTGTGTTTACAAGGTATCAGAATTGCGATTCCTGCAGGAGCACTTTTATTCATCCCGGCAGAAAGCGTTCAATCATTCTTGGAGTCAATGCCTGCATGGCTAACAGACGGAATGGCTATTGGTGGTGGAATGGTGGTCGCTGTTGGGTATGCACTAGTTATTAATATGATGGCAACAAAAGAAGTATGGCCGTTCTTCATTATTGGTTTCGTAATAGCTGCAATTTCTGAATTAACACTTATTGCACTTGGTGCATTGGGTGTAGCGTTAGCTCTTATTTACTTGAATCTTTCTAAAATGGGCGGTTCTTCAAATGGCGGCGGAGGCAATTCCGGCGACCCGCTTGGTGATATCTTAAACGATTATTAATTCTAAAAGGAGGAGAAGAGAAATGGCAGAAAAAATAAAACTAACAAAAAGGGATCGCTTAACCGTTGCATGGCGTTCTACATTTATTCAGGGTTCTTGGAACTATGAACGCATGCAGAATGGCGGCTGGGCCTTCTCAATGATTCCGGCAATCAAAAAATTATATCAATCAAAAGAAGAACGTGTAGCAGCGTTAAAACGTCACTTGGAATTTTTTAATACGCATCCTTATATAGCTTCACCGATTCTGGGAGTTACACTAGCACTTGAAGAAGAACGTGCTAATGGTTCAAAAGTTGATGATGTGGCCATTCAAGGAGTTAAAGTTGGGATGATGGGTCCTTTAGCCGGTGTTGGTGATCCAGTATTTTGGTTTACATTACGTCCGATGTTAGGTGCTTTAGGGGCATCATTAGCAATGGGTGGAAGCATCCTTGGGCCAATCCTTTTCTTCTTGGCTTGGAACCTGATTCGTTGGGGATTTATGTGGTATACACAAGAATTTGGATATAAAGCCGGTTCTAAAATCACCGATAATCTTTCAGGCGGATTATTGCAAGATGTTACAAAAGGTGCATCAATCCTTGGTATGTTTGTTCTTGCTGCCTTAGTGCAACGGTGGGTATCGATTAAATTCTTGCCAGTCGTTTCTGAAGTTAAGTTAGATAAAAGCGCGTATATTGAATGGGACAAACTTCCTGGAGGCGGAGAAGGGATTCGTCAAGCTTTTGAACAAGTAAACTCGGGACTGGCACTTTCATCTACGAAAGTAACAACCTTACAAGATAACTTGGATCAATTAATTCCTGGTTTGGCTGCATTGCTTCTGACATTCTTATGTATGTGGTTGCTTAAGAAAAAAGTCAGCCCAATTGTCATTATTCTTGGCTTATTCGTATTTGGGGTAGTTGGTCACGTTATTGGGCTTTTATAATTAAAGTGAGGATTATTGATTGAAGTATAGTGTAGTAGCACACTTCTGTCGTCTGTGAATCGATAATAGTTCGCATACAAAAAGTGGCTGGAAAATGATTGTCTGAGCCATTTTTTGTATTGGGTTGAAATGAATAAATCAGATAAATGAAATGGAGTGGATATCATGGTTCAATCAATTAATACAAAGGTCGATTTAGTAATGGATGCCACCGCTTTTACGGGATTGACGGACTATGGGAAAATTATGATTGGTGATCAAGGGTTTGAATTTTATAACTCCCGTGATCCTCGTAAATTTATTCAAATTCCATGGGAGGAAGTAGACTATGTGATAGCCTCTGTGATGTTTAAGGGGAAATGGATTCCGCGTTATGCGATTGAAACGAAGAAAAATGGGACCTTCATTTTTTCTTCTAAGGAACCTAAGAAAGTTCTTCGGGTCATACGAGAATATGTAAATCCCGATCACATGGTACGGTCCTTAAGTTTCTTTGATGTTATTAAACGAGCTTTTAAGTCGATAGGTAAGAAGAATAATGGAATGAAAAGAAGAAGGTGATTTTTCATTTTAAGTATACTAAGGTTATTCATGTTTTAGATTTAATTAGAGGAATTAAACATGAAAACAAATACTAAGGAGTATGTGGAGATCATGGTACATATCGACCCTAGAACACGCACCGTTGCTTCTTCTTGAACAAGCTTTACATTTCGTGTAGTTTTGTCCTTGCCCGTTCTTTCGCTTCCCCTTGACACTTTTCCTGTAGTAATTCAAAGCGGCGTCCGTCCTTAACATCTCCATTTGCTCACTTTCTCTCAACGGGATGATCACATTTTACCAACAGATGATCTGAGGATTTTCCATTTAAAATGAGTGAAGATTTTTTATTTTTTAAATTCACACTTTACAGGTGGGAATAATATGAATTATGATATTTAACAATAAAATAAGCCAACGAACTGAGGGGGAAAAATGAAAAAGTTAATTGTGTTTGTCTTTATTGGATTATTTGCACAGCTGATAGACGGTGCCTTAGGAATGGCGTACGGGGTGACTTCATCCTCGCTGCTGCTTGCTTTTGGAATCGCACCGGCGGTTGCCTCAGCATCCGTCCACCTGGCGGAAGTCGTCACAACCGCTGCGTCAGGTGTGTCGCATATTAAGTTTGGAAACGTCGATAAACAAACGCTCAAACGCCTTGTCATCCCTGGATCAATCGGGGCATTTCTCGGCGCTGCATTTTTAAGTAACATCCCCGGAGAACTTGCAAAACCTTATATTTCAATGTTTTTGCTCGTCCTTGGTGTGTATGTGCTCATTCGCTTTCTGTTCATGTTTAAAATGGGAGAGCAAAAAAGCGGTGTCAGTCTTTCGAGAGGGAAAGCCGTTCCTTTAGGGCTAATTGCCGGTTTTGCCGATGCGACCGGAGGGGGAGGCTGGGGACCGATTGCCACCCCGGTCCTGTTATCCAAAAAAGGAGCCAGTGCCCGAAAAGTGGTGGGAACTGTTGATACAAGCGAGTTTGCCATTGCCGTTTCGGCAACGTTAGGATTTTTCATTTCCCTCGGCTGGGAAGAAGTGAATTGGCTGTGGGTCGGCGCGTTGATGATTGGCGGAATCATTGCGGCTCCGATTGCCGCCTGGCTGGTACAAAAGGTTCACACCCGATTAATGGGCGTTCTGGTCGGCGGGTTGATCATCCTCGTCAACGCAAGAACGCTGATCAATTCGTGGTTCGATCAAACAGCATTATATCCGATGGTTTATGTTGGAATCATTGCAGTTTGGATATCAGCTATTGTTTATATTGTCATTAAAATAAGAACAAGTGATCCAGCTGCTCAAGCGTTAAATCAATAGCTCTCCGCGTGGCCCGGATAACAGAAGGAACATTCGTAAAAGACATGAGATTTGAACAAATGTTTAGGGATAAGCGCCATGGGGATTGGAGCTAGTACGGTTTGGATCAAAGTCAAGATGTGAGAAAACAGCCATCAAAGCAGAATCTTTCGATCAACCACATGCCATCTTCACCTTAAAGGGACAGAGGTGAAGGTTCAAAAAGGAGACGGAGTTGTTGAAGCCTGCAATATGCTATACTTTATATACCAAAATATCGGAGGCTTGAACATTGGTTAACTTTGATCCTGAAAAATTGAAGAAACTCCTTGATTCTGCGACAAACCCAGCAAATCCAAAGGATACAAAAATAAAGAATTATTACGTGAATCAAGAGTTTGTAGCCTTTGATATTGATTCTGAAAATGTGGAGATTGCTTTGCGCATTGCTGGTCATTTAGGAAAAACCGCCACGACCTTTACGATAACAAACTTCCTTTTTCCTGACACAAACAAAATTGACTACATTCAATTTATGGTTTTTAAAATCAATGACCCAGAACTTTTAGCATTCTTAGATGAAATATAAAAGCAAACCCCACAAAAAGTGGGGTTTCTTATGTGTTTTTTCCTTGGTCCTTTTTCGGCTGCCTTAAAGCTTCATATGAAAAGAAAGTTGGAAAGTTTAAAAAAGCCCTTTCCACTTTATAAAAATTACCTTAATTATTCCAGGTCAACATTGACATAAACGAAAAATAGAATATGCTTAATGAATAGACACTGTAAAATTGAGGAATTTTTGTAAGGGGGAACTTAAATGAATAATGATACAGTGTGGCAAAGAAATTTCACCTTTCTTTTTTGCTCTAAGATGGTGAAGATAACGGCCGATTCTTTGGCATTTAACACAATCCTGTGGTTTCTTATTTTGGATGGAAAAGGGGCTGTTGGAACAGCCTTTTTAATAGCTGTAAGTTTTCTTCCTCAGGCTATATTGGGGTCAATCATTACTCCTTTGATGAAAACAAGTACATTGAAGTTTTGGATGTTCTTTTCAGACTTAACGAGGGCATTAATCATGTTAATTATTCCAATTTGCTACTTCAATGGCTTTTCACCTTTGCCGTTTATTATTTTGCTTATGCTTGTGCATTCTGCTACAGGGGCTTCATATGATCCTGCTTCTGTTTCTTTAATTCCGAAAATTGTGAAGCAGGAAATGATTCAAAAGGCGAATGCGACAATACAATCTGTAGGCCAAGCAATCAAATTAGGAGCGGTTTCACTCTGTGGTGTTTTAATTGTATTGATTGGTGCAGCTCATACAATGCTGCTGATATTACCTCTCTATGTAATATCAGCTATTTTAGTCTTATTCATAAAGTATAGTGTGAGTGAGGTGAGAAATGCGAAAGCAGCCAAACCACGAGAGCCATATTTAAAGAAGTTAAGAAGGGGATTCATGCTTGTAAGGCGTCATCATATATTGTTTCCATTAGCCATTTTTTGTGTGTTTTTAAACTTAGGATCTGCACCATGGGAGGCGCT
This sequence comes from Bacillus sp. z60-11, assembly GCF_046464135.1. NCBI lineage: Bacteria > Bacillati > Bacillota > Bacilli > Caryophanales > Bacillaceae > Bacillus > Bacillus sp. z60-11. The sequence continues at coordinate 971,758 of NZ_JBIYSN010000001.1, forward strand.
TGCAGCAGTCTACATAGCCGAGGATTTAAACCAGGGGGCAATTATTCATTCTATAGTGAGGGTTTTAACCACAGGCGGGGCTTTTTTGATGGGCTTTATTTTGACTAGAGTGAAAGTAAATCGTTATGGGTTGTTGTTTGTTGCTGCTGGCATTGTAGAAGGAACAGCTTTCTTCATTACAGGTATGAATTCACTTTTACTGTTGGTGTTTGTTGCAGCCTTTGTCTTAGGAGCAACGATTAGCGCAATAAATGTCCCAGAGCATACGATCATACAAATATCGGTTGATGATGAGGACCAGCCCCAGGTCTATGCTGTTATCAGTATGATTTCATATGTAATGATTCCTATTGGTGCTTTAATGGCTGGGTATGCTGCGACTGTTTTTGGGGCAGGAAAAGTCATCGCTTTTGGAGGGATAGTCGAAATACTTGCAGGACTCGGTATCTTAGCTTTCACAAAACTCGGAAAATCTCAACGATCAGATTTATCAAATGCCAAAGAAGATAGCTTAGAGCTGTAACAATATGAGTGTGTCACATTTGCATTCTAAACATTCAGACTATTTGATATAATAGATTATATTCTGTCATTTGTGGGAATTTTTCAATGTTTAGCGAAGATAATGTCAATTTTGCTTGTCAAAGAGAAACTTTAGTGTGGAAGAGATAAGATATCCACTTAATTGGCTTTGCCTTAGCTTAATGAGAGGGGTTTAAGTAATGTCTACTGAAAGTGTGATTCCGTATGATCTAGTGGCAACGAAGATGAACTATTGGTATAACTGTATAAAGAATAATAGGAGAACTGCGGCTGAGAAGGCGAAAGCTGAAGTTAAGCAAGAAATAAAAATAATGGAAGAAAATCAAGATGTTCTTGTTTATTTTTCGTTATTAGAGTTCCGTCATCAGCTTATGTTGGAAGAGTTTTATCCAAATACTCGCGAAAAAATTATGCTGCAATACGAAAAGTTGAAGGAAACACGGGGGAGTCAAGACCTCAATGGAATGCTTGAATATTATTATCATTTTTTTATGGGGATGTACTACTTCAGACAAAAAGAGCTTATATTCTCATTGAATTGTTACAGAAAGGCAGAACTAGAAATAGAATCGATTGATTGTGAGGAAGCAGAGAGAGCTGAATTTTATTTTAAAATGGCTGAAGTTTATTATCACATGAAACAAACATACTTCTCGATGAATTATGCTAAACGTGCTTATGCCATATATCGAAATCAACCCGCCTATGGCAACAAACGTGTACATTGCCAGCTTGTTATCACAGGTAATTGGCTTGACAACATGCAAACTGCAAAGGCATTGAAACATGCAAATCAAGCGTTAGAAGATGCTGAGAAATTTGGCGAAAGTTATTTGATAAGAAAAGCACTTTTTAACATCGGCCTATGTTATACTCATCTTGAAGAACTTGACAAAGCATCCGATTTTTATTTAAAAGCACTTCATATAACTGAACCAAAAAACCCTACTTTTGAAGCAAAGACATTATGTGTTTTAGCATTTGTGAAAGCAAAGTCAAACGATTTAAAATCGTCAAGAGTTTTTTATAAAAAATCATTGGAAATCGCCAAGAAAAACAACATAAGGGACACTTTTGAAACACTGAAGATAATTAAGGGAGTATATCTAAAAGATGATTTGGAAATTGTAAGGGATGCTTTTAAGTTCTTCGAGGAAAAAAAGATGTATCCCGATATGGAGTGGTATGGAATTGCTATTGGTGACTCGTTGAGCCAAAGAGGAGAAATCTTGGCTGCTAATGAATTTTATCGCAAGGCAATTGAAGCACGAAAACAAATTCAAAGGGGAGAGATTCTAGATGAAAGCTAAACTTTTAATTTGTGGAATTTTAGTGTTGGGACTTACAGGAGTAGCTAGTGTTTCTTTTCTGCATCAGGAACATGACAGCTATAATGTTGCTATTAGAGCAGAAACTTGATCATTATGATAATCAAGCGCAGCTAATTTAAAATGGGAATTGATAAATGAAGGTATTACCATTGAATATAGATCTACCATTTCAAGTGTTTACTAAAGAGGTAGGTCTATTTTTTATTGAGATGTAGGGCATATGCTATTACCCTTCCCCCAGCTAAGGTGTTAGCAAAATAAGCAAAGATATATTCAATGTCTTTTCACTGTTTCCCGTAAAAAGTTTCAGGTTCACCTAAAAATGACATTTCAGGATTAGACTTTAAATAAGCAGGGGGAAGAAAGACAACTATTCCACGGTTTTTATTTACTGAATAATTTAGGGTTAATTCATTTTCGGGATGTAGGTTTGCAGCAGTGGTTACAAAAACAATATTCCAAGCTTATTCTTTTAAAAAGACCCCAGGCTCTCGCGAGGGCAAGTCATTTTTACATAACCTAAAAGGAAGCATCGTTTGAAGAAGAAAAATGGTATGTATTTGTTGGAGAAGTAACTACAAAAGCGTATGATCTCACGTTGAAAAACAAACTGTCTTTACCTGATTCTCCACTTAAAAAAAGAAAAGGCCACATAAAATCACCTGATTTTACAACAGTTGTTAAAGGCGTGGGGGAACTAATTGATGAGAAATTTGAAAGTAAACAATTTTATCTACATGTAGAGTTAAGTACAGTTGCACGATGATATGATTGTTACTGAGCTTGGCTGGCCTAAAGGGGATACCCGTTATTTCCCCTTTGATGAAAAAATTAAGTGGATAAAGGGTATAACTCAAGATTTACAAGCCTATTTTTAGATGGATGTCGTGGGAAGCGGGTTAATGTTAAAAGATTTTCATGCTGAGTTTTAATGGCATAAATCTGATCTTGTTCTATTTCTTGAAGAAGAGCAATGCAATCCTCGCATTGTTTCCTATATGCTTGTTTATTGAATTTTTTTGGGTATTCACCCCAAGCTAATATGACTTTTTTGGCACCTTTAGCTAGCGATCTTATAATCTGGAGATTGTTTTCCGTTGCTTGCCTAAATAAATCACTATTCTCATTTTGTAAATAGCTAATCAAAGATGATAACAGTTTAGAATCTGTTTCATAAAAAGGATAAAGGTTAACGACATGTATAGCACCCACTTCATTCAATGAGTGACTAAACTTGCACAGCTTTCCTATAGTCAAGTCAGAGATTTTCTTGTCTGCCTTACTTGGGTTTAACATGATAAAAACATAGGATGAGTCTAAACTGTTATTTAATTTGATTGATAAGCAGTACCTAGCTTCAATTGAAGCTGTTAACCTTTCTGTTTTGCATTCTACGACTTCTTTCACAAAATTAGGATTATATTTATAAACAGGCAAAAGAGATCATTCCTTCCCGGTTCATGACTGAGAATATTTTACCAAACGATGGATAAGAAAGGAAGGGAATCAATGTGTTTTTCGGGGGCAGCTCTAAGACAACATTTAAAAAAGTACTATCCGAGGCAAATCAGATTTGACCTGAATGGTTTGATAAAACATCTGCTTATACGTTGAAGTATCTAGGGTCTTGAAATAAATTGTTAAGCGTGAACCGTTAGCTGCCTAAACTGATGTAGGTGAAATGTTCATGTGGAACCATCTTTAGAAAAGGGAGAGCTGTGATCATGAATTCTTTTTGGAATACCCGTTTTCAAGATGAGAAATATGTGTATGGAACTGAACCGAATGCGTTTTTAGCCGACTCGCAGAAGAAACTTCAATTAACGGGAGACGCATTGGCGATTGCGGAAGGGGAAGGGCGCAATGCCGTTTTTTTGGCCGAACAAGGAATGAATGTCACTTCATGGGATTATGCGGAATCCGGATTGAGAAAAACTGAAAAGCTTGCCGAATCCCGAAACGTAGCAGTTCATACTGAGCTTGTTGACTTAAATGAAGCGACATGGATAAAAGATCAGTGGGACGAGATCGTATGTATTTTCGGGCATTTTCCAAAAGAATTACGACATCAAACACTTTTAGGAGTGAAAGAAGCGGTGAAACCGGGCGGGTTTTTTGTTACAGAGGTTTATTCCACTCACCAAATTCCGTATAAAAGCGGAGGACCGCAGGATTTGGAACTTTTATATTCTCCGGAAGAATTTTTACAAATTTTCTCTGATTGGCGTATTGTTCACTTTTTCATGGGGGAAGTGGTTCGTCATGAAGGGGAATTCCATCATGGCTTGTCTCATGTTATTCAATTTATCGGACAAAAAAGAGGGTAGAGTTACGCTTTTTATCGGCCGGTTCGTTTCACGCTTTCGTGTGAAATGCCGGCTTTTTTCTGATTATTCGGGAGGATCATGATCACTTGTGCCGAAATGAAAAAGCATATATAAAGCAGGTGGAACGATGAAAAAAATGTATATCATATCCGGGCCGGCAGGGGCAGGTAAATCCACGATTTCAAAGAGGCTTGCTGAACAGTTTGACGGGAGCGCTTATATTGAAGGAGACCTCATCAGTGATATGGTGATCAGCGGCTACCATCCGCCCTGGGAAAGCGAAGAATCATTGGCATTAACTTGGGAAAATATCGCTGATGTCAGCATTAATTTTATACAGGCCAATAAGACAACTGTAATTGATTATGTCGCTTTTCCGGAGGAAGTGGAAACCCTTTCTGAAAAGGTTTATGGCGCGGTGAAGGATGCTGACATTTTTTATGTTGTTTTATGGGTTGAAAAAGATGAATTGTTGCGGAGAGACGCTTTAAGAATGAAAGAATACCAGATGGGAGCAAGATGTTTGGCATTAGCGGATGAGTTCAAACGTAAAGGAATAGATGAACGTTTTCTTTATGATATAACCAACATAGATATCCCCGACATTCTTTCCAACATAAAAGAAAATCCCCGATTCAAATTCGGGAAAACGAATTTTTAGGAAAGGGGACGATGTATTGCAAAAAGTGTTGTGGCTTGTTTCGCTTTTGGCTGTTTTAGCTGGGGGCGGCTGTCAAGCAAATGAAGAGATGCCTGCTTCAGAGAATGGACAAAGTAGTGTAGGGTACATTTTCTTCAAGAAGGAGGATAGTGCAATCTTTATTGAGAGTCAACAAAAACCAAATGATGAGGATTACAAACTAACAGAAAGAGAGATCATAAAAAAATACCGGAACAAAGTGATTTTGTTAGGGCTCAGCAAACTAAAAAACAAAGAAGAGCTGAAACAGAGACAGAAAGTAAAAGTATGGTTCAACCATTTGAAAGAATCAAACCCTCCTCAAGCAACGATTGATAGATTTGAAAAAAGGTAAAGTACTAACAAAGGAGTGAGCCTGAGTGCATAACATCGAGATAAGAAGACCGCGACTCGAGGACCAAAACGAGCTTAATCAATTTTTTAGAACAGTGGTTACAGATACATTTGCCAAAGAAGGTCTGTCAGAGCTCATTCAGGATATCGAAAGTGAAATCGAAAATAAAAAGCAGTACTTGCAAAGTGACTTGAACACGAGCGGGGAGGGCCGCTATTTTTTGATCGCTTCAGATAAAAATGGCAATCAAGTGATCGGAACAATTGAATTTGGACCTGCAAGTGAATTGATTCGTCATACAGATCGAGTGCTGCAAGAGCAGTATGAGGTCGGTACTGTATTTGTCCATCCGGATGTCCAAAATCGCGGGGTAGGGACGTTGCTTTTAAACGCAATGCTTCTCACCCTGCTGAGCAGAGGAATCGAGGAATTTTGTTTGGACAGCGGCTATCAGAGCGCTCAGAAGATATGGAAAAAGAAATTTGGTGAACCGGATTATTTGTTGAAAGATTATTGGGGAAAAGGGGCTGACCATATGATTTGGAGGATATGTACGGATGATGTGCCGATTCAATTTTGCAGATGATCATGTGGTGATATCTGCTGCAGCATTAGCGTGGCTTGAATTTCTATAGATCAGCAGAAAATGAGATACGGTGATGAAGAAGACAGTCAGAATGGGCTGTCTTTTTAGTTGATTGCCCTTATCCGCCAATCCATTTCCGTTAAGTGATAAAATAAAAGGGTTTGATCAGACTCATTTCAAAGTTCGGGAGGGCATAACGTGTTTTTTCCAAAGATGATAGATCGTTTGGCCTTATATGATTTACACAGAAAAAGAAGCAAGAATAAACATTTTTCTGCTTTTTCGTTGGATACAACGGCTAGAGATCAATTCTATAAATCAAATATAGCTGATGTCTCAATTAGACTGAATGAATCAAGAAAACATTATAGGATTGGGACATTCAGCTATCAATCCTTAATTCCATCCGGCGATCGCGTCAATGATACGTTAAAAGGAGAGGTTTTTTTTAACAAAAATGATACAGATAAACCGAATGTTATTTTTGTCCACGGCTGGCGAATGGATTCATACGATCGAATCAAAAAGATATTTCATCACCGCGTCATGAATGATTTAGGATGGAACATGTACTACTTTCCCCTTCCATATCACATTGAAAGAGAGCCGGATTATTCACTTTATAGTGGAGAATTGATGATCAGTGCGAATCTTGATCGTACAGTTGAATCAACGAGACAAGCTGTTGTAGATTTACGTGGATTAATACACTGGATAAAAGAAAATAAAACCGGCCCAGTTGTTATCGTGGGCGTGAGTTTAGGGGGATGGATTACGAATCTAATGGCTGCCCTTGAATCTCAAATTGATGTAATGGTATCAATATTTTATGCCAACCGCCTTTCCTATTCGATATGGAATACAATTCCGGGTCAATTCATAAGAGAAGAATTAGAACAGCATGGTGTGACTTATAAAGATGTAGTAAGATACTGGAACATCACCGATCCTAGCCAAGCCACACCGAAAATAAACAAAGAAAACATTCTGCTGATTTCCGCTAAACATGATCAGTATATTCACTTAGAAGATGCAGATGATTTGTGGGAAAGTTGGGGGAAACCCGAAAGATATCTCTACAATTGCGGCCATGCCGGGATTGTTCTTTGTCGCAGAAAGCTGGCTTTAGATACGCTTTCTTTCATCCGACAAAAATTAATTCTTAGATGAAATATAAACGCAACCCCCACAAAAAGTGGGGTCTCTTCAATTTTTCACCTGGTTCTCTTCCGGCTTCAACTCTTCGCTTCTGATTTGCAGAATCTTTTACTGTTACCATGATAATCTAGGGGGATACACTCTTTTGCGTTTGTTCCTTGACATGAAATACCAGTATGATATTTTATGATAGATGAAAGGAATGGTTGGATGAAGAAACGAACAAAGATTTTTTATTGTAATGCTGCTCTGGCTCTGCTGGTGCTCGCAGGATGTACAGGCGGTACGAAAGAAGCAAAAACAGCTCATTCAAATAATGACTCTGTTTTAGAATCTCAAGAAGCACCCAGCGAAAAACAAGACAGCAATTCAACAGACAAGAAGGAAAATGAATCGGTGGCCAAAAAGGGATCAGAAGAATCTGCAATAGACGATTCAAAGGACAAAGAAACAAAAACCAGAGAGACAAAACATCCATCTAAAAGTGAAAAAGACGATGCATTATCTGGATATTCTGCTGAGGAAATCGAATACGCTAGAGTTTGGTTGCAACTTGGACCAAATCAAGAGCTAGATGAATTGAATGTTCGACATATTTCGGCTGGCGAACCAATCAATCCTAATGATGACACCAGTGCTAGATATCCAGAAGATGTTATCCAATTAGCGGGTTCTCGATTAGTAGATGGATCAGTAACTTACAGTGGAAACGGGGATGGCACGATTAAGGTATACAATGTTCCTTTACGTTGGGATCGTTCTGCTGATGTAGATAAAAACTTCATGCACGAATACACAAAAGGAATAATTGAAAATAAAAAGCTTGTTCACGTAGACCCCGGCGATGATGTAAAAGTGATAAAGCTCATTGATATTATGAATATTCATTAATCAGATTGATTTTTTGCGTTTCCCCAAAGTTACATTTATTGAACTGCTATACCGTTTTTATTTGTAAAACAATCTTAGCCCTCGGATGTGCATCCATTTACCAAAAAACGATAGAAACACACATTAAACAGAAATACCGGTAAAAATGTGCAAAAAATATAGTATAATGGTTAAATGTAATGCCGAGGAGGAAAGTCATGAAAGCATTAGTGAAGTATTTAATTATTTTAGGGATCATTGGAGCAGTGACGGTAGGATTTATCGTTTTTAATGGAATACATAACAATGATCACGAGGAAATAAGTCATGATGTAAAACGAGAAATGATTAAAGAGTTACATACGAATAAGAGAAGTATTGCTTCAGAAGAATCGGAAGACACGAAAAAACGTGATGAAAAGAATTTTACGCTTGCACAATTTGAACAACGATTCAATGACGAAGCGAAAAAGCTGGAAGTAAGTTCTGAAAACATACGTTTAAAGGTCCAGGAAGGAAAAAAGAAAGAGTTAGCAGTCTATCACTTTAATCATAACCTTGCATTAACTGCAGTCATTGAGAAAAAATCAAACAAAGTGATCAATGTAGTGCTGTTTAGAAGTGGTGAGATAGAGGCGGAAGGATTAACGGAATTTTATAAAAATGCTGCCGTCATAATGAATACTTTTCATCCAGAGATGACAAAAAAAGATAGAGGAAAACTATTGTTTGATGACTTAGAAGCCAATCAAGTAATAACACATGATGATTTCAGCAGAGAAAAGCGTTATGCTGGTTTTCATTATACCGTCGAGTATTCAAAAGAAAAATTACTTTTGTTGTTCGCTGTAACAATTCCACAGTGAGTATAGCCGGAAATCATTTTATTTTCAGCATAACGGACAAAGTAAAGGCAGCTCCTTTCTAGATTAGTGGAAAATAAACAAAAATTTAATGATTTTTAGCATTGGAACAGGGGTTGTCTTAGTCTGCAAATTCATATCTTGTATGATTTGAAAGGAGAGAATTCAATCCCTCAACAAAACACCGTCTAAACAATTTTTCTCTCCTTTCAAGATCATCACGATCCTCACTACAAATGTAACTCAATGTTCCGTAAAGCGACTAGATGTTGGTGTTTGGGACGTTTATTTTACATTTCAGGGATCATTCTCTGTAAGCCAATTTGAGGTTTTAAAAATCGTTTTATTCGGTTGTATGATGCTCTCAATATTAATAAGTGATGATTTAATATAGATGAGGTAAATCAGTTTATCAAAGCTCTTTAATTTATCTTTACCGGCAAAATGATATTAAACGTACATAAATCCCGCCCGGCATGGGGGAGTGTAGTTCAGTGAGGGATTATATACTGGCATCCTCCATGGCTTTTTGTCTCCGGCTTTTCTTTTCCAAGTTTCCTTCAGACACCTCAATATCATTTAAGTAACTGTTCCAAAGATTAAAAAGCACCCATTCTTCATTTTGGTTCAATCCTAAAAATGCCCTTCAAATGAACGTTTTCCGTCCTCTTCAGGCTTTAATCGTTCTGTTATTCATCCGTATTGTTAAGCCCGGAAAGGAAGTCGTATTATTAACACTATTTTGTGGAAACCGTTTCCCAATTCAATTACACAGTAATCTGGTGTACCGCTAATGTTTAACGGCTCCCTGTCATCCAAAATAAAGGAGATAAGGCTTAATTACGACATAAAGAAAAATAAGAAAAAATTAGCATTTCAATCATTTGTATACCTGGATAAAATGCCACATGGAAAATGAAAGAAGGAGTTTTTGATCGATATTTTAACTATTTTAAAAATCGTGATCGGAATTATTATTTTGATATCGGCGTTTTTTATCATAAGGCGGTATCAAAAAGATCGAACGGCTGAGTATGATAAAGCGGACACCTTTTTGTTAATTTTAGTAGCATTTGAGCTAGTGATACTTCCAATTTAGGGATATTTGTTATATAAATAAAAGGGGAGATTGAGTGAATTGAGAAAAATAGAAAACAATTTATTTAAACCATTGATTTTTATCTTAACTATCCTTAAGTACAATGGGTTTAGCAAAAGCTCAAGCCGTTGAATTTTCTGCTGATGAATTAACAGAAATCAATAAGATTGCAGAGATATTAGAATTTTACTTTGATGAAGTTGGGGAAGTGGATGCTGCTGCAAGCACTTTGTAAACCTGTTTTTGCTTCAAATAACTTATAAATCAATTGTGAAAGTTAAAAAAGTCCTATAAACTATAATTAAACAATTGATTTAGGAGCTGGGGCTTATGTTCAATGAAAGAGAAGCTTTACGTTTGAGACTTGAGCAGCTTAATGATAAAGAGATTCATGTCATGCGGGAACTTCGAGAAGAACGAGAGAGTATTTATATTAAGCTCCGCGAGTTGGATAGAGGAAATCAGCTTCCTAAGGCTGACAAAAACTCTTCATTGATTGAACTGGCAAGTGCGGCGGCCCAAGAGTTGAAACAATCCAAAAATCTGTCTCAACATTCTTTTTCTGATGACGGCACATCCCCGTTGGACTCAGAAGCCGAAGAACGTCATAGGTCTAAAACATCAATTCAGCGGGAAGCAGCATTGAAAATATTGAATGAGCATAAAGACGGTATGAGAGGGACAAGCCTTCGTACGGAAATTGAAAAAGAAACGGGTTTCCCGGTTAAGAATATGACGACTTTCATGAATGGCTTGATGAAGCATTATCCTGAAATCGAAAAACCAGGGCGCGGTCGTTATCTCCTTAAGTCCTTTCAATAGGACTTTTTTGTTGTGCTTGTTTTATGAAGCTGATTTGATCACTGAAGCCGATTATACAGACTGCTACATAGGAAAAATTTTTCGGATAGGGGTCTGAGCAGGAATAAACGACCTTTAGAGCTTATGTTATTACAGCTGGAAAATTCAAAAAGGTGAAATTTCTCGCCATTGAAAATGCACTTAGTGTGGATGAATTGTTCTACAATTATAATCAGCTGTGGAGTGTTTGCTTTCATTTAACTAAGCCAGTCTTTTATAAAAAATTCTCAGTTGAATCAGGATTTAGCTTAAGGAAGGATAATGAGAACCTTGAATACAAGATTTAAACGTTTATTAAGACTGCGTCATTTTGAATTCTTTCAGGTGGTATCTGCGGAGAATGACTACATAGCCCATCTTTTAATACACGATGACCAAACAGATCAAGATTGTATCGATGTTTATTTGATTTATACTCAGGAACTAGATGATGATTCTTATCAGGATGTTGTTAGCTTTAATGATGATCTTTTAGGTATGAAGTATAAGCGTACTCACTACATGAATTTGTTAAAAGTTGAGGAAGAATTTGATTTTGATTTTCCTTTTGATATGCTTGCTATTCGTCATTATGTTCAGGAAATTTTAAATATATTAGGAATTAATGAAACGCTCCCTAATATGAAAGAAAGCAATTTTGATAAACTGTCTCAAGATTGATAACCCTTGCAAAGGCAGCTCAGTCACATTACCAAAAACAATGAAAGAGAATTGATCCTAAATGAAATCGCGATTAGAAAAGAAAAAGCAAGAAAATCTGATAGTGAAGCTTTTCAAAACCTTAAAAAAAATAATATATGCAATTGTCTCCATGATTTTCGCTATATTAATTTTGGGAGTGCTATTCCTGCCTGGAGCCGGGAAAGATAAAGAGGAAGATGAACTTCACAGCCATAAATATTATAACAGCAGTCACAAGAATTATCATTCGAACCAAAAATCATATCGGAAAAGAAGCAGTAGCAGCCAAAAATCATATCGAAAGAGCAGTCACCATCACTAAGGGATTTCCCATACATACTTTTAAGGAATGAGCTGACATTGTTATGGCAGTGGTTCTTAGAATAAGAGCGGATGAAATAAATGCACCTAGCGATTGCTCGCTTTGGATAAAGGAGGAAACTCACGTAAAACGAGTGCAGTACCGGATTTAAACCAGACAGAATTGAGACATGGTATGACAAGAGTGAAGTTCAGAACGGGTGACTGACTTTCAAAGCTTCAGCTGTTATACTTTCAATAGGTTTGAGTATATCATGAAGGAATGACAATAAAGAAAAAAGGAGCCAGCACAAATGCCACTGCAAATTAAAATCAAATATTTAGATCAAACACAAACACGCATCTCAAAAATTGAACAAGGGGATTGGATTGATTTGCGATCTGCCGAAGATGTGTCCATTCAAAAAGGGGAGTTTAAATTGATTCCACTCGGTGTAGCGATGGAATTACCTGAAGATTATGAAGCCCATGTAGTTCCTCGTTCAAGTACATATAAACATTTCGGAATCATTCAGACAAATTCAATGGGTGTGATTGATGAATCATACAAAGGGGATGATGATTTCTGGTTCTTCCCGGCTTATGCGCTCAGAGACACTGAAATCAAGAAAGGCGACCGCATTTGCCAGTTCAGAATCATGAAGAAGATGCCTGCAGTTGAACTGGTCGAGGTTGATCATCTAGGAAATGAGAATCGTGGCGGCCATGGTTCTACAGGGACTAAATAAAAGAGCAAGCCTTGGCTGTCTTCATCATGATGTACAGTCAAGGTATTATTTGAACACCCTCCTCGAATTTCTGAATTCTTCCAACAAAAGTCTTTTTAAATGCCCCTATAGTAAATCTGTGTTCTCACTGAAGAAGCCCAATTTCGTTTGAGTGGATGGAGGATTTCATTTGTAGCCAATGCAGCACACACAGTGTGATTGGCATCGGTGAGAAACAGGAATTCTCTATAAAATCACTTGATTCTTTAGATTTCCCTATTTTTAACCCAATTAGTTCTATAAATTGTTGAAGGAGCAAAGGATAAGTCCATTATTGAAGTATTTTTTTTATAAGAGGAATAAGGAAACATCTGCACAAACGAGGGAGTTTCCCATTTTCCAGCGTCTGCTTTTGATGAAGTATGACAGAAGAAAATTTGAGTAAAGGCCTGCTTATTCACAAAAGATGAAAAACATTATACAAAAGAAGTCATCATTGTCGTGACATTGATTGTGTTGTTTATTTATTTCTTTTACACGCTGCAAGGGTTTTAGCAGGAGAAGAGATAAATGTACTTTCTGGAGCGGCATTATCGCAAAAAGACGGGGGAGTTATGTCATGAAAATGAATGAGAAAAAGAAAGCGATACAAGAAAAATATAGAGAGGAAATGAAAAGACAGCGACAGGGAAAGGAAGATGAGAAAACATATACAATAGAAGTAGTGATCATAGTGGGCATCATCGTGCTGGCGATTGTTTTAAATTTAGCGATCAAGGAATTTTAGCATAACACACCCGTGCCTCTTTTGCGTCAGAAAAATAACAGCTTAAATAATCACCTTTTGAGGCTGAAAAATCTATTTTAGACATAAGACCCGACCCGCTATTGTCGGGTCTTTGTTTGAAAACATTAGCGATCATCAAATATATAAAGAGATGGCCGATATTATACATATAAGGTGACAGCAAGTGTAGATCACTCGCTTTTATGGGATGATTCGTACTGAGAGGGGCGTTTGATGGTGTTAGAAAAGAAAAACAGGAAAAAGATTATAATTGGAGCTGTTGCAGCAGTCGGCGTTGTTGGGGCATCATACAGCTGGGGTTCTGCAAATGCTTCAACAGAACTAGGCAAAGAAAAAGTGAAATACGAAGAAATGACTGATAAGGTTTCTAAAAAGAAAAAAGAATTGGATCTATTGGATAAAAAATTAAGAGAGACTGCTGCCAAATTAGATGAAAAATCAAAGGCGTATCAAGATGCGAAAAAAATGATTGCACAAAGAGACGATGCCCAGAATGAAAAAGAAGAGCTAACCAATGAAATTAGCACCAAGAAAGAAGAATTAAAAGAGGTTAAAAACGAAATCAATGATAAAAACAAAGAATTGTCTTCAGTAACAGGACAGATTCAAGAAAAGAAAGAAGCTCCTAAAGTGTTTTCGGCCGGCCAATATATTGTTGGCCAAGACTTTCCTGAGGGTAGATACAAAGCGGTGCCTGTTGGGCAGGGAAGCAACTTCTTTATTTACGGAAGTGACGGCAGTGCAACTGTCAATACGATTCTGGGCTCCAGTGCAGATGGAAATGAACCTGAGTATGTCTTCTATACTTCAGAAGGGGATATCATGAGGACCGAAGCCCAGATTAAGCTTATACCTGTAAAATGATTTCTGTAAACGACTCTTTACAGCTTGTCGGCTTTATTGACAAGCTTTTTAGTAGTAAATTTTGAAGTGCCCGTCAAACGTACGAATGCTTTTGTAAATTTGAAAGGCTGCAAAATATCCATGAGATGGTGATAGGCGTCCTTTTTAATGAATATAATGCAATAAATCATTAAAGAGGGTGCCTGAACAATTGAATTCCCAATTAAAGAGCGAAGACATGATGACGATCATTAAACATGGGCTTAAAACATCGCAGCATCCCAAGCATATTCTAATTGTAGGAGCCGGTTTGTCCGGGCTCGTTGCGGCATCTTTATTGAAAGATGCCGGGCATAAAGTGACGATTCTGGAAGCGAATGATAGAGTGGGCGGGCGCGTTTTCACTTTGCGGTCTCCCTTTAGCAATGGGTTATTTTTCAATACCGGACCAATGCGCATTCCGGACACCCATTCTTTAACTTTAGAATATATTAAAAAATTTAATCTGCCTATAAATGTATTTATAAACCGAACGGATCAGGATATCATTTATGCAAATGGCATCACAACACGGCTGCACTTGTTCGAAAAAAATCCGCAAATTTTGTGTTACCCGGTTGCCCCACATGAACAGGGAAAAACGGCTGAAGAGCTGATGCTCAATGTTTTGCAGCCGATCCTCAACTTTATAGAGCAGAACCCGGAGAGAAATTGGCGGATTGTAGAGCAGAAATACAGGTTTCATTCGTTAGGCTCTTTCTTAAGCGCTTATTATTCAGCGGGTGCGATCGACATGATTGGCGTACTTCTGGATATGGAAGCGTATATGGGGATATCCCTTATTGAAGTCTTGAGGGAATCAATTTTTTTTACATCACCGGCCAGGTTCTATGAGATAACCGGCGGCATGGACCGGCTGCCGCATGCATTTCTTCCGCAATTAAAAGATCATATTCTGTTTCAGCAAAAAATGGTGGAAATTTCCCAAAAGCAAAACAGTGTAACGATCCACTGCATTCATCAGCAATCAGCAGAACATGTAGCGCTGACAGGCGACCTCGCTATCGTAACCATTCCTTTTTCAGCCATGCGATTTGTAAAGGTTGAACCGTTCCATTCTTTTTCCTATTACAAGCGAAGGGCAATCCGTGAACTCAACTATATAGCCGCAACCAAAATCGGTATCGAGTTTAAAAGCCGGTTTTGGGAAAAAGTTGGACAGCTTGGCGGCAAATCGATAACCGACCTGCCGATTCGATTTTCGTACTATCCAAGCTACGGAATTGGCTCGGCTGGACCTGCTCTCATGTTAGCGAGCTATACATGGGCGGATGAGGCGCTGACATGGGACAGTCAGCCTGAAGGAGAGAGAATCCGCTATACGTTAAGGAATTTAGCAGAAATCTACGGAAATATCGTCTATTCTGAATTTGTCTCAGGCGCTTCTTTCAGCTGGAGTCAGAACCCCTATTCTGTCGGGGGATTCACCGCTTTTGAACCCGGACAGGAAATCGAACTGTATCCTTATATTCCAACCCCTGAGGGAAGAGTCCATTTCGCCGGAGAACACACCTCACTGACACACGGCTGGATGCAAGGAGCGATTGAGTCGGGGGTACGCGTGGCGTATGAAGTGAATCATTTAACGAAATGAGACGCCTGAGGCCATATTCTGTCTCTTGGAAAGTGCATACTTTCGACAGCGGGGATTCAACTTCAGAAAGCTTGCGTATCAAGTTTTTTAAAAAACTCTTTCTGTATTCTTTTCCTTTCAACTTCCTCCAATTAAGCAATTATACTTGTATAAAATTTGCATTTTTGGTTCTGGATATCCCAAAGATATGGTAAGATAAAATAAATTTACACGAAAATAAGCGGGAAGGAGTTTTTGTTTTTGGATAATGAAAGTGTAATACCATACGATCTAGTTGCAATAAAAATGAATTTTTGGTATAAGACATTAAAACAAAATTGGCCGCATGAAGCTGAAGAAACAAAAAAGGAAATTGAAAAATTGATAGATCAAATGGAACAAAATCAAGAGGTTCTTATTTATTACTCTTTACTAGAGTTCCGACATAGACTGCAATTTGATTATTTAAGATCAGGAGCTGAAGGTGACCTGGACAGCCGTTATAAAAAGTTTAGGGAAATTAGAACGACCAATGATTTAGAAGGGATGCTTGAATATTATTATCATTTCTTTGCTGGCATGTACCACTTTCGACAAAAAGAATTATTACATGCATTAACTTACTATAAGAACGCCGAATTTCAGCTTCGTTCTATGGAATGTGATGAAGTGGAGAAAGCGGAGTTTTATTTCAAAGTGTCTGAAGTATATTACCATATGAAACAAACGATACTTTCAATGAATTATGCCAGTAAAGCATATAACATATACAAACATTATCCTACTTATGGCGAGCGGATTATTCAATGCCAGTTCATATTAGCTGGTAACTGTCTGGATCAGATGTGCCCAGAAAAAGCAATGCCCTTCTTCAATAAAGCATTAAATGAGGCCCGGCAAATAAGTGCTGCCCATCTAATAGGGTCTTCACTTTTAAACATTGGACTTTGCTATGATCAATTAGGAGAATTCGAAACATCAAAAGATTATTTTCAAAATGCGATAGGATTGTATAAAGAGGAAAATCACAGTTATTTGCCGAAAGCAATCTTCAATCTTGCATACGTTAAAGCAAAATTAAAAGAATATTCATCGGCTTATAATTTATATCTTGAAGGAACAGAACTAGCAGAAAAGAATAAGGATATAGATATGTTGTCAAAGCTGAACATGGTTAAGGGACTCTATTTTTTAAACGATTTAGATATGGTTAGAGAATCCTTCAAGTTCTTTAAAGAAACGGGAAAGTATGCAGATTTGGAGGAATACGGTTTAATTGCAGCTCAATTTCTGGAAGCGAAGGATCAAGTTCATGATGCTTTAGAATTTTATCGAGCAACTATTGATGCAAAAAGACAAATTCAAAGAGGTGTGCTTTTACATTAAAATTATGGTGTGAAATTCTCAACTATACATAAACTAACGACGACATCCCCTGTGGGCGGAAAAGGCAAGCAGTATTTGATGTCAGGTAAATGTGAAGGAGAGGGGATTCACTCCTTCATTTTTTGCTATTTGCGGCTTTTTGAATTTGTTTCATCAAACACAACTTCAATAACAGCAATAAAAGCCGCCGCTATGAAAAGAGTGTTTGAAGGTATGAAAATACTGGTCATAAGTTGATCGACGATACGAAAGGTGACCAGGTTCATGAGAAAGTCGATCATAAACTTCAAAAATAAATATATCTTTCTGTTTTCGAAAGTCAGAAAGGACATCGTGTTTAAGACTTTTCCGATGAACTCAAAGATCCCGCCGATCAAAAAACAACCCAACATAAAAAGCAGGATGGATGTATGTGATTCATATGATACGCCAAAGAGTTTAAAAAACCCCGTGATGAGAAAGAAAATGAAAAAAGCAATAAGCGCCAGCGCGATCAAAAGCATGAGGCCGATTCCTGTGAGTACACTAAATTTTCTAAAGGGCCATTCTCCCTTCCTCATTGTTCAAGTGCTGCTCCCTTCTTCAATAAGCGTTTCATGAGGCCGCCGCTTTTTTCTTCCCGTTGGTTCATTGAACGGTAGGCAAGACAAAGAAAAGCGGCAATTGGCCCAAGATAAATAAACAAACGAGCGCAAGTTTGCAATGTTGCTGTTATATAAAGTATATAGGACAGCAATCACCATGTCAGCGAATGCTTCGGATTTTAAAGGAATGTTAAGCTGAAAGAGAGATCGGCACCGTTGACACAAATGCATCGATCCGTTAAAATGACTGATAGTCATTCATTTTCAAGGAGGTCTTTATTTATGCCTAAACAAACTTCAGGGAAATATGAAAAAATTTTGCATGCGGCCATTGAAGTCATTTCTGAAAAAGGGCTTGATAAGGCTTCCATTTCAGATATTGTGAAAAGGGCCGGGACGGCGCAAGGCACTTTTTATTTGTATTTTTCCTCGAAAAATGCGTTAATTCCTGCGATAGCAGAGAATCTTTTAACACATACACTGAATGAAATCAAAGGCAAAATGGACGGAACAGAGCCCTTTTGGACGGTCATGAAAATTCTGATCGATGAGACATTCAACATTACTAGCCTTCATAAGGATATTATTGTGCTTTGTTACTCAGGGCTTGCCATCGACCACTCCATGGAAAAATGGGAAGCCATTTATCAGCCGTATTATTCCTGGCTGGAGGGAATCATTGAAAAAGCCGCGGAAAACAATGAAATTATTCGCGATATCAATGTAAGATGGACGGCCAGAACGATTATCAATTTTGTTGAAAATACAGCTGAACGTTACTATATCGGCGCTGAAAAAGAAGAGGATATCGAAGTGTTCAAGAAGGAAATTTTCACATTTCTGAAAAGAAGCTTAAGCGTCAGGTGAAAAATGACTGGCCTATGCCGTTCATTTTTTATCGCCACAAAAATGACTGACATTCATTCATAATAGGAAGGATGCTGCATATGTATTGGCTGTTTGTTTTGATTGCAGGCTTTTTGGAAGTGGTGTGGGCCACGGCGCTTAAAGGTGCAGAGACATTGTTAGATTGGACGGTCATCTTTATATTGATCGCTGTCAGTTTTATTTTGCTTATTCGTTCTTACCGGAAAATTCCGATGGCGTCTGCTTACACTGTATTTGTCGGCATCGGAACCGTCGGAACTTATGTTACTGGAATTGTTTTGGGGGAACCCTTTTCAGGAGGCCAAATTTTCTTTTTAACCGTGCTCTTAGCCGGAATTATCGGCATGAAGCTTTTCACAAAAGAACGTGAGACACATTCAAGAGGTGAACATTGATGGCATGGTTTTTGCTTGTCGTTTCAGGAATTGAAGAAATGATCGCTGCCATTGCGATGAAATATGTGGACGGCACGAAAAAGAAGTGGCCGATCATTGTGATGGTTGTTGGATTTGCTTTGTCATTTTACTGCCTTTCAAAAGCAATGCAGGTTCTCTCCGCCGGAGTCGCGTATGCAGTCTGGACCGGGATAGGGATCATCGGCATAACGGCCGTCAGCTTTTTTTGGTTTAAAGATCGCTTTCAACTCCCGCAGCTGATATCCCTTTTCCTGATCATTGTCGGAGTTGTCGGCCTGCGGCTTACATCTTAATATTTGATTTACATTGGAGGATGTTTACATGTCGAATCAGCTTAAATTGCGTCCGTTGGAAAGAGAAGATTTGCCATTTGTCCACCGTCTCAACAACGATGCAAAAATCATGTCCTATTGGTTTGAAGAGCCTTACGAAACGTTTGTGGAATTGCAGGATTTATTTGATAAACACATTCACGATCAAAGTGAACGTCGATTTATTGTTGAAAAAGAGACAGAGATGATCGGATTGGTTGAGTTGGTGGAAATTGATTATATTCACCGCAGGGCCGAGTTTCAAATTATTATTGATCCGGCGCATCAAGGCAATGGCTATTCGTCAATCGCGACTTATCTGGCCATGAACTACGCGTTTTCCGTATTGAATTTGCATAAGCTTTATTTAATTGTCGATGAAGATAATCAAAAAGCCATTCATCTATATAAAAAAGCCGGTTTTTCTATCGAGAGCGAGCTTCAGGATGAATTTTTCGTCGACGGTTTTTACCATAACGCCATCAGAATGTGTATTTTTCAGAAGGAATTTTTAAAAATCAAACAGGATGGAACAAAATAAAAACAGCACAGCCCTTGTGCTAAAGAAGCGGCGGTGAAATGCGCGGACGTCCTGTCCGGCCGCCGCCGTCATTTCTGCCGTTCATTTTTTTACATCCAATCGCTCTTTCGCCAAATCCGGGATGTCCTCTTTGTCAACTTCTTCCCAGGATGTTACGCCCTTTTTCTTGGAATCGTATACGCGCAAAAATGCGCCTTTCTTGAGATTTTTGTCTGCGGTAAACGTCATTGTTTTTTCCTTGCCTTCTTCGTCAAAGCCGGCTAATTGATAGTTGAATATTCGATATTCCTTGCCGTCATCCGCCTTTGAAATCTCCTCTTTTCCATCACCTGCAATCTGGACATAATATTGGTCTGTTCCCAGACGATTCAGGTTGCAGCCTGTCAATACGGCAGCAAATGCGATCATGAGACTGATCAATGCGAAATGTCGTTTCATGTTGTTCACCTCTTTTTTGTTCTGTCCTGATTGTAAGCTTCTTTCTTGAAAGAAAAAATTGAATCATATAACAAGAACATTACACTTTTGTAAGGTTTTATGTGGACTTTTATCGTATGGAGGAAACCGGCTGCGCGGGGTTTTTATTTATGAAGACCCTGATGATAGGAGGATCATTTAAAAAAGGGGCAGAGCCCCTTTTTGCCGTCATGCATCTCTTTCAAAGATCAACTCAAAATAAGATGCAATTCCATATCCTGAAGTCGCAGGAGCGAAGATTTGCACAAATCGCCACCCTTCCCGGGCGTACTCTCGGATGACTTCCCGGTAATCTTCCTTTGGTTTCTTATGTTCCATGCCTCCTGAATCATATTTCGGACTGAAAGCGAATAGCCATGTTAAAGAATGGTTATGAAAGGGAGGCGCAAATTTGAAAACATATCGGGAAACGGCGGTCTTTGAACACAAATTTTGGCTGCAAGTGATGGGGGATCACGCCCGTTTTATCTTGGATTCTTTGGCTGAAAAAGAAAGGGAAGACATACAGAAAGCGAAGCGGTTTAAGCAAATATTTGACGTTTTGCTGAAAAAAGTGAATACATCGGCTGATTTATATTCCTTAACATTGGAGGCGGAGGAATACGTCCTTCAGTTTAGAAAATTTAAACTGTCCATTATTAAACGGCATATTACAAGCGATATTAAAATCCATCTTTCCCCGACTTTTATCAACCATATGGTGAACGAGCTTGAAGAATATCTTCTGATCATCAAATATTTGAAAAAGCGGGAGACGCCGCCCGTTTTCCATGAATTGCACCACCATATGCTATGGCTGATGGATGCAGCCGGGCATGCTGGAGCGATCGCTGATGAGCTTGATGCGGTCGAAAAACGGCTGAAAGAAAAAAGCAGGGGATTTGTCAAGCATTTTGAACAGTTTTACCTTAAATCTGTGGAATTGACAGGTTATCTTAGAGCAAATGTGGAATCCTTTCCGGCTCTTAGAAGAATGAACAAAGATGTCAAGCTTGAAATCGAATTATTCCGCACCTTTTTAAATGAAATCGAAGAATTGGAATTGACAGAGCAGATGCTCGGCACTTTCTCAGCGCTTATGGCAGATCATATGATGAGGGAAGAATGCTATTATTTAATGAAAATCGCCGAATCGACAAATACGCAAAAGCCTGCATGCGACCCGGCAAAGCCAAGGCTGCAAGAAAAGTAAAACCATCGGTTTTGCTTTATTTTTTGCCCTTAAAACAAACCATTTCTGTGAAGCTGGAAAACTGCGGCGTTTTTTTGTTATCATATTCAGAATACACAGAGCATTCGAGAGCTTACGGTGATTTCGCAAGAAAAGAGGGGTTTTATGGAAATTAGAAAAATCAATATATCAGATGCAGAACAATTTCTAAAGCTGTGTCAAACTTTAGATGAAGAATCCGAATTCATGATGTATGAACCAGGGGAGCGGCTGACAACAATAGAGCGCCAAAGGGAACAGATCAGATCCATGTTGGCCGGTTCATCTCAGATCTTAGTTGCGAGTGCAGGCGGAAGCTTGATCGGCCACATTACGGCAGTCAGAGGACAAGCTAACCGGACACGGCACCGCGCCCATATTGTCATCGGAATCCGCAAAGCTTATAGAGGACAGGGGATAGGCACGCACCTGTTTCTGGCTTTGGAGAAATGGGCCTGTGAAGAAAAACTGCACAGGCTTGAGCTGACTG
Source organism: Bacillus sp. z60-11 (assembly GCF_046464135.1). Taxonomy (NCBI): domain Bacteria; kingdom Bacillati; phylum Bacillota; class Bacilli; order Caryophanales; family Bacillaceae; genus Bacillus; species Bacillus sp. z60-11. The sequence goes on from NZ_JBIYSN010000001.1 coordinate 993,726, forward strand.
TTATGAGCCATAACCAAACTGCCGTGAAATTATATCAAAAAATCGGCTTTAGCATAGAAGGAACGAGAAAGCATGCGATGATGGTCAATGGTACATATGTTGACGAATATTTCATGGCCAAATTGATCTAAAAGAGGTGAAACATATGAAGGACGGAAACGGTGAGATGATGTCCGCTGTCAGCTTTTATAAAACCGAGCGCACGATCGATTTCAATCAACAGCATTATACGAAAAGACGGTATGAGATGTATTTATATCATGACAAGATTTTAGCGGACAAGCGTCAATTTTCTTTGGACAATGTTCACGATGTATCATTCAGGCCTTTTTCCAATGCGGGACTGCTTTACCTCCATACAAACCAAGGGGTTTTCGCATTTGAAGTAGATGCTGATCCGGCGCATTTTATCAAAAGTTATAAAAAACTGAAAAAATCCGATTAAATAAATTCAATATATGAAGTTTTTAGCAGTAAATGCTAGAATATATGTTGGACATTTTGCGTAAAGGAAGGTACATACATATCAAAGCAGAAATTTACATAACGTTTGACCTTGTTGAATTCTTGATCGTTACCGGCCTTATGTCACTTGGCGCGATTTGCTTGTCACTGCTATGCTTGTGAGAGAGCCAACCTTTTTGTTGGCGGATTCTTATTGAAGGGTTTAAGCGCCTTTTCCAATTTTCTTTAACATGTAATAGTCCTTGGCGTTTCAAATTTTCTAAATACATACCGATCCATTTTAATGAGAGAAGAGAGGACAGGACAGCTTAATGAAAAAGAACACACAGAATACGATTCAAAAAATCGTAGACGCCGGATATCATCTGTTTGCCCAATATGGATATTCGGCCACCTCTGTAGACGAAATCATGAGAAAAGCCGGCTATTCCAAAGCTACATTTTACCTATACTTCAAATCCAAGGAGATGCTGTTTCTCCATATTATGAATGAGCAGATGGAAGAGCGGTTTCAAACGAGCATAAAATGTTTTCGAAAGAAGAATTTAAGTGGACTGCTGACAGGTATCGAACATCTGATTCAAACATCAAATAAAGAGCACTCGACAGCTCTGTTTTTGGAGTTCATGGCAAATAGTCACAGATACCCTGAAATTCAGAGGAAAGTGGCCTTGCTGTATGATAGGTGGAGAGAGTTTTTTGTCATTTTGATTGAACAGCTCCAAGATGAAGGAATCGTTCAAAACGAGCTTCACCCAAGAGTCATGGCGACGACCTTGATTTCGATCTTTAATGGATATAATCACCAGCATTTTGCAGATCCCTCGATTAATAAACAAGAACAGCTTCAATCCATCATTTTTTTGCTCAATCCGAAAATCTATTCCAAAATCAAACACAAAATCATCAGTACATAATCATGTAAAAAGCTGCCGGCCGACCGGCAGCTCCCCAATTTTTTTCGCGTACTTATACAAGGCGCGCTTCCGATTCTGCCCGTTTTATGATTTCAGCTAATGTCTCTTCAGGAGTCAAATCAGATGAGTCGATCCAAAGCCCTGTTCTTGGATTTTCATTTTTCAGGATATCAAAGAGAGGTTCGATTTCCCAAATGGAGTAGCCTAGCCTGTTTTGCTTCGCCTGCCATCGCCGCAGAGTTCGGATTCAGTGTAATCAAATAAAGAGGCTTCTCCGTAAACCTTTTAAGAAAGGGATGGACCGCTTTTCCCAAATAGATGGTTCTGCAAGACAACGCGAATCCCGCTCTGTCATACATTTCTGCAACATTTGCCGCGATAGCGTAGCGGAGCTGCAGTTGTTCTTCTGCACCTGTCGCGTCATCGGGAGACATGTCGATGTTTCCTTTTACAATCATCTTTCGAAATAGATCGCCCCGCACATGCACACTTTCTTCAAATGGCTCGGACAACATCTGAGCAATCGTCGATTTTCCAGAGGCCATGAGTGTCCTGTCAGAATATAAATTCCTTTTTTTTAACGACTTATCACTTCCTTTTGGTATAAGAACCCTCCTAACGCCGTATGAGTTTATATTGAACCCTTTAATCTTGAGTGTTCTTCTCTCGGCTGCCGTCGAATTTCTTCCAAAATCATGATTTCCCCAGAAAAATGAAACTTTAAGTTCATATGAACGTAAACATTAGTGAAATGATTTTTAAGTCATACTGAATCTTCAACACATAAGGAGGCAGGAACAAGTGAAAGTGATGATCGGCTCCATCATACTTCTATTGATTATCGGGTTTGGAGTATGGCTGATGTTAAGCCCGCTTTTTAAAAAAGTCGGCAGCGGAGCAAGCAAAATCAAGAAAACGCTGGAGGATGATCAAGATGAATGAGCAACAAACAAAAAAAGGCAGAAACAAAACACTGCTTGGCGGAATTATTGTCGCCGCCGCTTTAATCGTAGGGGGATTCACAGCTTCCCTGTTCATAGAAAAAATCCCGAACGGCTATGTCGGTGTCGTCTATTCGCCAAATGGCGGCGTAAAATCGGAAACGCTTGATCAGGGCTGGCACTTGGTCGGTCTGTTTGATAAAGTCACAAGATATCCGGTTCGGATGCAGACTGTAAACAATCAAGATATTCAAGTGGCCACCTCTGACGGAAAAAACATCTCAATGGATATCGCCTACAACTATGTCGTTCAGCCTGATAAAGTCGTAGAGTTGTTTAATAAATTCGGAGCGGTTGAGATTGAATCGATTGAAAACAGCTATCTGAAAACGAGATTATGGGATGCTGCAAGAAAATCGATTTCCAAATATTCCGTTATAGACACTTACGGTCAAAAGTCATCGGAGGCGGCTGCAGAAGTGCAAAAAGCCTTTGCCGATGATATGAAGAAGCTCGGCTTTGTGATAGATGACTTGACCCTGGGAGTTCCGAAACCGGATAAAGCCACACAGGAAGCGATCGACGCGCGCGTGAAGTCCTCGCAGGAACTGGAACGAAAACAGACAGAACTTAAAATCGCCGAAGCGGAAGCGAAAAAGAAAAAGATCGAAGCTGAAGGGATTGCCGAATACAACGAAATCATCAAAAAGTCTATGTCAGATCAAATGATCAAATATCAATGGATTCAAAAATGGGACGGAAAAATGCCAAAAGCTACGGGATCCAATTCATTTATACAGCTGCCGATCGACGAAGACCAGAAATAAACATATCACTTAAAAACTCCCTTAGCATTAAGGGGGTTTTTAAGCGAATCCCCCTTTCAGAAGGGGGGCAAAACATTCAGTACTCTAAAGTAAATATCAACAAGAGAAGGTCAAAAACAGCAGAGATTGATTCCTGAGGAAACGATTGAAGAAATCAAAAAAACGAACCAGCTTGATATCCAGCTGTATCATCAGGCAAAAGCACGTTTTGAGGAACGGTTAAAATCTTTGAACAACGTTTTTTTAAAAAACTAGATTTACCGGATGACGTCCATTCAATCCTAAAATCGACATGCATCATATCAGCCAGGTGTCCCGGACTTCATATTTATGGAAAATCCCCCTCATACGGCATTCGGAGATTTGCCAAAAAGAAGGAGTCTCCGGTGTTGCCGAGTATCATGATTAATGAATGCCAGATGATTCAAATCTATCAGAAAGATGAATGCACGCAAGAAAAGGAGGAAGATCATGTTTGCACCGGACGAGATCCTTTCTGTATGGAGAAAGTTTGACGAATTCCCGATGGAAACGTTGACAAAGGCTTGGTTTTACGACCAAGCTGGTGATCGGAAGCAGCGCGACATATCCTTAATGCAAGAGCATCATCAACAATACGGCATTTCAGGCAATTGTTTTGATCTTGCGATTTGGCTGCTGGCCGAATTGAAAAAAGCCGGGGTTGAGGCCTATCCGATTGGCCATCATTTCAAAACAGACAGGGCGCATGCGGCAGTGATCGCACTTGATGAGAGGGGAAGACGATTTTTATGTGATTTAGGCGACCAATGGTTGAATCCGATTTTAATAGATTCAGGCTGTGAAGACTATACAGAGGAAAAGCTGAGCGGTTTTTTTCCGGCCGCAAAAGTTCAGGTCAAGCCGTCGCAACACCAAATCGAAATCACTTACCATCGGCCGAGTGGTAAAATCGTGACACAAGCCTACGATCCTGAGCCGGTCGACGAAAACATATTTTTAGAGGCGGCTGAATATTCACAGCGCAGATTGAAGCCTGAGCCGCTGGTGGAATGCCGGGTTCCCTATCAAAATGAAACGGCGCACTGGGAATTCAGCGGATGGAGCAGTCATCTGAGCACAAGCAATGGATTGGATCAGGAATCAAAGCCGAAATCGATTGAAGGCTGGGCTGACAAAATCCAGCAAATGACCGGCTATGACAAACATGTTTTGCTCAGTGCATTGACGACTTATCAATCCCGATAAAGAAATATCTTCTCTTATCTATTGAAAAAAACTCGTTTTATACATATCATTTGGAAAGAGGATAGGAGAGGATATGATGAGCCACTGCGATCAACAATACAACGCTATTATTCAAAAAATTATTGAATCCGGGATTTCAGATGAAGAGTATCGCGTCCGAACGAAATGGGAGTCAGACGGTACAGCTGCTCATACTTTGAGCATCATGAGCGAAAAAATGCGCTTTGATAATTCTGAAGTGCCGATTTTAACAACCAAAAAAGTAGCATGGAAGACAGCGATTAAAGAGCTGCTTTGGATTTGGCAGCTGAAATCGAACGATGTTCAGGTTCTTCAGAACATGGGTGTTCACATTTGGGACCAATGGAAGCTTAAAGACGGAACGATCGGTTCAGCATACGGCTATCAGCTGGCAAAGAAAAACAGAACGATCAACGGCGAAAAAGTCGATCAGGTTGACTACCTGCTTCATCAATTAAAGCATAACCCGGCTTCCCGCAGGCATATTACAATGCTGTGGAATCCCGATGACTTGGATGAGATGGCGCTGACGCCTTGCGTTTATGAAACGCAATGGTATGTCAAGGAAGGAAAACTGTCTTTGGAAGTAAGGGCGAGAAGCAATGATATGGCATTGGGCAATCCGTTCAATGTGTTTCAATATAATGTGCTGCAGCGCATGATCGCCCAAGTTCTTGGCTATGAACTGGGCGAATATATCTTCAATATCGGAGATTGCCATATCTACACCCGCCACATCGACAATTTGAACATTCAGATGTCGCGGGAGCAGTATGAGGCGCCGAAGCTTTGGATCAATCCGGAAATTAAAGATTTTTATGATTTCACGATCGACGATTTTCAATTGATTGATTATCAGCACGGAGACAAGCTCACATTTGAAGTAGCAGTATAAAAACAGGCGGAAAATCCGCCTGTTTTTCTTAAAAAGGGGGAATCGAACCGGTGAAAAAGTTGGCCTGTCTTCATGCCCACCACTCAAATATTGGATATATTGAACGTGTGTTTTCTCAATATGAAATAGAGCTTATTCACTTTGTCGATCCCGGCTTGATGCATGAATTAACGGCAGAATCAACCTTTAATGCCGGACAAAAAGCAAAAGAGCAAATAGAATGGATGGCACGCTGCAGCCCAGGGGCGATCTTGATCACCTGCACAAATTATATTGCGGTTTTACAGAAAGCGGAACTTTCCATTTCCGTGCCGGTCATTAACATTGATGAACCATTTTTTGAACAGATCTGTCAAACCGAGAAGCGGCAATTGATGCTTTTTTCTAATCCTGCAACTGTTGAAAGTACAATGGAGCGTCTGAAAGAATATGCGCGTCAACGACAAAAATCCCCGAATGTAGAGTGTATGATCCTTAAACATACTTTCGATCTCATCATGCGTGGATATAAGGAAATGTACGATGCCGAGATTGAGAAACATATAAAGCGAATCGCAAATACCGAAAACAGGCTGCTCTCCGTTGCTCAGTTATCCATGGTTGATGCAGCTGAAGCAGCGGAAAGTTCATCATCTGAAATGATCATCAATCCGCTCGAACCGCTAGAGCGCCATGTGGCAGCTTTGCTGCAATTAGAGAGGCGGCACTTGATCGCAGAAAATACAAAGCTATAATAAGCCGGCTTTAAAAGGATGGAGGGATCGGAAATACTGATCATCCGTCCTTTTTTTGCAGGGGTTAGAAGGATTACAGTGATGTATATCCAATTTATAACATAGATGTAAAATGGATGATTTGGCCGCTCCGTTTTCGAAATTTGAGACAGGCCTTCCCATCCGCATTTCAACGCCCATATTAAAAAGAAAGAGGTGTCCTTAGAATGGTTCATTCACAAAAACCTTCTGATGTGTCTCTAAATGCCGAATTGAGATCCACCGCTAAAGGTCAATTTTTAAAGCATCAAAACCGTTTGACGGAAATCGAGCAACTGAAAGCAAGGATGCAAAATCTCATTCAGCATGTCGAAACCTCTCAAAGCGTTGAGGTGACAGATGCAAGGGTGACGGCCGAAGGAGAGGCGGCCTCACTGTTGAAGGAGCGGCTTGATAAGGAGTATCACAAATTGCTTGGCAAAATCACTCGCGAAGTGAATGTTGCAGATTTCGGGGCTGTTCCTGATGGAAGGGATAATACTGAAGCTTTCCGCAATGCGATCGGAAATGGACGAGTTAAAGTGAACATTCCGGCGGGCGAATATTTTGTTCAAGGAATCAAGCTTCCGTCTTGGACATATCTTGTCGGACAAGGCAAAGGCGTCACTGTCATTAAACTTCATGAGGATACCCCGGCACATGAGTGGGTCATCACGAATGACGATTATGAAAATGGAAACCGTCATATTTTTGTCCAGGGAATGACTTTAGACTGGAATCCTGACAGACAATGCGGGGTGAGAAATCCTGGAGGGCAGTTTTCCAGCTGTTTAACGTTTGCAAAAGTCGAATTTGGCTGGATCAAAGATATTGAAGCCGTCAATGCAGGTCTCCACGGAATTGATATTACATCCCCGACATATGATCATTTGCCTGATACAGACTGGACAAAAGACGGCTCCAAATATATTTGGATTGATAACTGTGTCGCATATGGCGCCGGCGATGACGGCATCACTACGCATTACAGCGAATACATCTTTATTTCAAACTGCTATTCTGCAGCCCCTCGCGGCACAGAGCACGCCGAAGGCATGGCCAACTCCAACGGTATCGAGATTGATGATGGGTCAAAGCATGTCTGGCTTTTAAACAACGTGACAAGCGGAAACATTCGCGGGGTAGAAGTGAAAGCCCATGAAATGTGGCCGGCTTCTCAAAATGTCCATATTATCGGCCATATATCCTACCGGGATGTCCGCGCGTTTGACCTTCGGCATATCGGCCACCACCAGGCATCAGATCCGGAAAGCACCACAGCATACGATGTAACGCTTATTGATTGTACAGCGGTCGAGCCAGTCTTCAATTCTCTGTATGAGAGTGTGACCCCAAGAGCACTCGTTGTTTCAGCCTATAAAAATGTTTATATAAGCGGATTCACAGCGATCGGAAATCCGGATTACGACTATGGCGGCTATCCTGTAGTAGCATTGCAGTACCGAAGTCAAAACATTACGATCAATGGGATTAAGATTCGCGGATTTAAAAAGGCCGGCATCGATATTCGTTTATTGGGAGGGGCAAATCAAACCGATCATATCAAAATATCAAACTTTGATTTTTATCATTCAGCTCCAATCGGAATATCGATCGGAGGCGGACTCTATAACGTGAATATTATGAACGGAACCATGATAACAGAAGGCGGGACAGCAGGGATCCAGTCTCCGAATAGTCAGGCTGTCATCATCGGCGTTTTGGCGGAAGGGTACAGCGCCGCTGCATCCATTAAAGGTCAAACCTACCAGCAGATGCCCGTCAATTTAAAGGGCGGAGCCCAGATTGCAACCACCTCCGGTTTTGCATTTAATCAAACAAGCGCCGTTATTGCCGGAACCGGGGATATTACGGCAAAAGGTGAAAGAAATGCGGTCATCGGAGCTTCGGGCGGTTCCAGCACAGAGGGCTCCCGCGCATTTGTCACAGCTTCAAACAACTCTCATATTACAGGCAACGGCGTATCCAGAACGATACTTTCATCAGAAAGCATTACACTTGAAGAGCCGTACACTGTGGCCGGAGGTCACCAGTCAATCAAATGGCTCCTTGACTCCCGTTATGGAAATGGAGCATTTGCGGGGGCGGTAACCTCTTCATTAACCGGCTATGGAGAGTATTTTGAGAGTGAAAGCGGGCAGTTGATCGATACAGGCACCATCGTCACTTTAAAAGGAGAAAAAATAGCCCCTGCCCAAAGCGGAAATGATTTGCTGGGGGTTGTGTCAGAAACGACAGCTTTTGTTTCTGGGGCATCCAGCTTTGTCTGGCAGCGCCGCTATTTGACAAATGAGTTCGGCGGATTGATTGATGAAGAGGTAACCGATCATGAGACAGGGGAGCTGATTCGCCTCCCGAAACAAAATCCGGACTATAACGAGTCTTTGGAAGGGAGCTATCTGTCACGCGATGTCAGAGATGAATGGCATGTCGTCGGGCTTTTGGGCAGACAGTATGTACGTATTGACGGCACAGTGCGGCAAGGAGATTATTTAGGAGCGATTGACGGCATAGGGACAAAAGCAACTGAAGGTTCTTGGAAGGTGATCAAAATAACTTCTCCGTACACTCCTGAAAAAGGATACGGAATCGCTCTCGCCTTGATCAAATAGCGGGCGCCATAAAAACGGTCAGGAGAAAAACATTTTAAACATGAAGATGCATGAAAGTTTCCTGTGTGCAAAAATTTTGTTGACTATCAATAAATCATCATAGATAATGGACTTGTAAGCATATTATGAATTCCTCTTTTTCAGGTTCGCCCCCCAAAACAGCGGGAAGGGATGAACCTGATTTTTTTTGATATCAAAAAGGCCGCCGGTAAACCGGCAGCCGCTGCATCATTAGTGAACGGTTCTGAAGACGCCGATCACTTTTCCGAGAATGGTCACATTTTGCAGAATGATAGGCTCCATCGTGGGATTTTCAGGCTGCAGGCGGATGTGAGTCTTTTCTTTGAAAAACCGCTTGACGGTCGCTTCATCTTCTTCGGTCATGGCCACGACGATATCCCCGTTGTTGGCTGTGTTCTGCTGTTTGACAATCACATAGTCTTTATCAAGTATTCCCGCATCAATCATGCTTTCCCCCATGATCTCAAGCATGAAAACATGCTCGTCCGGCGGTGCCAGGCGGTCGGGAAGGGGAAAGTACTCCTCGATATTTTCCACAGCTGTAATCGGCGTCCCGGCTGTCACCTTTCCAATAACGGGAACGTTGACCACCTGGTTTTGCGGAATGTGAATGTCTTCTTCGGTATCCAGTATTTCGATGGCTCTCGGCTTTGTCGGGTCTCTTCTGATCAGTCCCTTTGTTTCAAGCCTTGCCAAGTGGCCGTGTACGGTTGAACTTGATGCAAGGCCGACCGCTTCGCCGATTTCCCTGACGGAAGGCGGGTAACCTTTGCGTTTCACTTCTTCCTTAATGAAACGCAAAATATCAAGTTGTCTTTTTGATAGCTTCGTCATGTTCTGCACCTCAAAACGTCGATTTTAGGTAGATTATAGCATGTTTTACCTCCAAGTACAAACATAGGTTCGAAAAAACGTTTGACAGAAACGTGTGTTCGTATGTATACTGAAAACACAAAAAGCGAACAAATATTCTGTTTGGGGTGATGGATTTGAAAAGGGAATCGTTGGTTTTCGTCGGTCTGCTTACTGCTGTGATCAGCTGCTGTATTCTGTTTTTGTCTCTTGCCGGGAAAATGGAGGAAAACAAGCAATATGTTAAAATAGAGGTGCAGGAAGGCGATACGTTATGGGAGCTTGCCGATCGCATCGAAGGCGGGAAAAACGCTGATAAACAAAAGTTCATTGAGTGGGTTGCCGACAAAAACGGCCTTTCGACGTCCGTCATCAGGCCGGGCGACGTTTTGATCCTTCCGGTAACCAAGCAGCACTCCCACCGGTATCAGCTTGCAGTCGTAGAATAATAAGGATGAGGGGATTTCTATGAACGCGATTATATACACCAGGGTGAGCACGTCAAAAGAGCAGCAGGAAACCTCCTTAAAACGGCAGGAAGAGGAGCTTGCAGCGCTTGCCGCCGAACACGGCATGACCGTTGTAAAGGTCATTTCAGAACAGGCGAGCGGATATGAGATGGACCGCGACGGCGTATTCGAACTGCTGGAAGAACTCAAAAGCTCAAGAGTAGATGCGGTCTTAATCCAGGATGACACAAGGCTTGGCAGGGGAAATGCAAAAATTGCCCTCCTTCACTGCTTATATAAAGAAGGCGTTCAAATTTATACGCTTGCTCACAGGGGCCGGCTGGAACTTTCCGAGGCGGACTCGATGGTGTTGGAAATTGTCAGCATCGTTGAGGAATATCAGCGGAAAATACATAACCTGAAAATTAAAAGAGGCATGAAAAAGGCGGTCGAAAACGGCTACCGTCCGGAAAGAAATTTGAAAAACCGGCATGAGGGAAGCGGAAGAGAACGGATCGAAGCACCGCTTTCGGAAATCATCCGGCTCAGGGAAAACAAGCTGACGTTTGCAGAGATTGCAGCCGTGCTGAGAGGCTTCGGCTACAGCATTTCAAAGGCAACAGTGCACCGCCGCTATCAGGAGTATAAAGAGGGACAGGTTCATTTGTTGTCAAATGGAAGCGAATTTAGTAGTATGAATGAGAAATAAACCAAAGGAGCATGTTATGATTTCCAAAGAAAAAATAGCCAGGATTAATGAGCTTGCGAAAAAATCAAAAACCGGCTCTTTAACAGACAAAGAAAAAGCGGAACAGCAGAAGCTCCGCCAGGAATACCTGCAAGGTGTCCGCGCTTCTATGAAAAACACGCTGAAAAATGTAACCATTGTTGACCCGGAAGGCAACGATGTGACGCCGGAAAAACTCAAACAAGAAAAAAACAAGCGCGGGCTCCATTAATTTTAGGGAATACGTCAATATCGTATTCCTTTTTTGTATATACTACTGTTGTTTAAAATAACTGCAAATCATCATTTTTCAGCCGTCTTTTGAGACGAAATGGTTGTGAAAACTGATGGGTAGATTTATGATAAGGAAGTAGAGTACATACAGGAAGGGGATTAAAATGAAAACGATTGAATCAAAATCTGTCGCAACGATCCGGACTCTATCCATAGATGCGATTGAAAAAGCAAAATCCGGCCACCCGGGCATGCCAATGGGTACAGCTCCGATGGCTTATACGCTTTGGACAAAAATGATGAACGTGAACCCGGAAAACCCAAATTGGTTTAACAGAGACCGGTTTGTGTTATCTGCCGGACACGGTTCAATGCTGCTTTACAGCATGCTGCATTTAAGCGGATATGACGTATCAATGGAAGATCTGAAGAATTTCCGCCAATGGGGAAGCAAAACTCCCGGACATCCTGAATTCGGTCATACTCCAGGGGTCGACGCGACGACAGGGCCGCTTGGCCAAGGAATCGCAATGGCTGTCGGTATGGCGCTTGCAGAACGCCATCTTGCGGAAACCTACAACCGTAACGAATATCGTGTCGTTGACCATTATACATACAGTATTTGCGGTGACGGAGATTTAATGGAAGGAATTTCCTCAGAAGCGGCTTCACTTGCCGGACATCTGAAGCTTGGCCGTTTAATCGTTCTTTATGATTCCAACGATATTTCTCTTGACGGAGATCTGGACCGTTCCTTCTCTGAAAATGTGAAACAGCGCTTTGAAGCGATGAAATGGGAAGTGCTGTATGTTGAGGACGGGAATAACATTGAAGAAATTACAGCTGCGATCGAAAAAGCAAAGCAGAATGTAGATCAGCCGACACTAATTGAAGTCAAAACAACGATCGGTTACGGTTCTCCAAACCGGGCTGGAACTTCCGGTGTTCACGGCGCTCCTCTCGGTGCAGAAGAAGCCGGTCTGACAAAAGAAGCATATAAGTGGACATATGAAGAGGATTTCTACGTTCCTTCCGAAGTCTACGATCATTTTAAAGAAACGGTCAAGGAAGCCGGCAAACGCAAAGAACAGGAATGGAACGAGCTGTTCGCCGCATACAAGAAAGCCCATCCGGATCTTGCAGAACAGCTTGAACTGGCAATGAAAGGAGAGCTTCCTGCAGGTTGGGATAAGGAAGTTCCCGTTTATGAGAAAGGAAGCAGCCTGGCTTCACGCGCATCTTCCGGCGAAGTCCTGAACGGAATCGCCAAAAAAGTGCCATATTTCTTTGGCGGATCAGCTGATTTGGCCGGTTCCAATAAGACGACGATCAAAGACGGCGGAGACTTTTCTGCGAAAGACTATGCCGGCAGAAACATCTGGTTCGGAGTCCGCGAATTTGCGATGGGAGCGGCTTTAAACGGAATGGCTCTTCACGGCGGCCTTCGCGTATTTGGCGGCACATTCTTCGTCTTTTCTGACTATTTGAGACCTGCGATCCGTCTTGCAGCCTTAATGGGGCTTCCGGTCACATATGTGTTTACACATGACAGCATCGCAGTGGGAGAAGACGGACCGACACATGAGCCGATTGAACAGCTCGCATCGCTGCGCGCCCTTCCAAACCTGTCTGTCATCAGACCTGCCGACGGAAATGAAACGGCTGCCGCTTGGAAACTTGCCCTTCAATCGACAAACCAGCCGACAGCGCTTGTACTGACGCGCCAAAACTTGCCGACAATTGACCAGTCTGCTGAGGCGGCGTATGAAGGTGTTGAAAAAGGTGCATACGTCGTGTCCAAGAGCCAAAGCGAAAAGCCGGCCGCGCTTCTTCTCGCAAGCGGATCAGAGGTCGGACTTGCGATCGACGCACAGAGTGAACTCGCGAAAGAAGGCATTGACGTATCAGTCGTCAGCGTTCCGTCTTGGGACCGCTTTGAAAAGCAGCCGGCCGAATATAAAAACGCCGTCCTGCCTTCAGATGTGACGAAGCGCCTTGCCATTGAAATGGGTTCACCGCTGGGATGGGACAGATATACAGGAACAGAAGGCGACATTCTCGCAATCGACCAATTTGGCGCCTCCGCTCCTGGAGAAAAAATTATGAAAGAATACGGCTTTACAGCTGAGAATGTAGCTGCCCGTGTGAAAAAGCTTTTAAATCAATAAAGATGTCATAGGATTTTATCAACAATCTAAGAGAATGATCTTTGAATCATTCTCTTTTTTTCGTTTCGACAAAATTAGTCGCTTCTTTTATCACCATCAGACAATTATTTCTATTCCCCTTTTGTATAATTGAAAGCATACATTCATCAGAATCGATATCCTAAGGGGGATGAGACAGTGATGGAACGTCATTATTATACGTATCTGATAGAAGAGGAATTTGCCAGTCATTATTTTGGAAGAGAATCTGTCATGTTCAAGCTTTTTTACGATTACCATTGGACAAGCCCCGAAAACAAAAAGTCTCAATTAGCGGCCAGACAAATCGAATATATTACGAAGCCGATTCCGGTTGCCCATATACACAACAGGCTGAAAACGAACCTGAACCGTGAGGATTACACACAGGTAGACTGCATATACAGATTATACGTTCCAAAGGGAAGCGCTTCTTTCATTATCAAAGACCGCTATATCGAAATTTTAGCAAACGGGCAATTTGATGCGGAAACCGTCTTCTTTGAAGTCTTGCGGAAGGTAAGTCCTTGTTTTCTTGCGATGGACTTCGGCATGGAGCGGTACGGCTGGCTGAACCCTGTGAAAGAAAGAAATTTTGTATAAAAAAAAGAATTTAGAGTGTAAATGTTGTATAATAGCGTTTGGTTTAGTACACTTTATTACGAGACAACATGAAGGAGGAAATTAAATGGATTTATGGGTTGTCATCCTAGTGGGCATTTTGGCATTGCTCGCAGGTGTTGCACTCGGATTTTTTATTGCTCGTAAATATATGATGAACTATCTGAAAAAAAATCCGCCAATTAATGAACAAATGTTACGCATGATGATGATGCAGATGGGAATGAAACCATCCCAAAAGAAAATCAACCAAATGATGAAAGCCATGGAAAATCAAACGAAATAATACGAATGCGATTATGACATAGAAGGAACATGGTTATAAATAAAAAACCCGTTTTCTGGGTTTTTTATTTTGATTTATGATTATTGTGTGCTGCCGCCGAGAGATCGTTTTTGATATTCCAAGAGAAGGATGTCCAGCTGCTGGCTGTGCTGTAACGTGACATGGGAGGTCATGCCGTTTGTCATGACGATTTTCACCAGCTCTTTTCTTTTTTCCTCAATTTCATGAAGCAGGTTCTCTTTCATCACAGGAATTTATCCTTTCTTCTGTAAAAATCATCTTTTTGTTGCCTACTAAATGCTATTATATCCATATATAGGTTTCTTTTCAATTGTGAAGGTGATAAGGGGAAATTGTCAAAATTGATTATATAAAGAAATTCGGGAAACCAACACTTTTTTTGGTGATATGTAAGGAAATTGAAATGCCATTGTCATAACCGATGAATTTTCTTCATATCATCCCAAAAAATAGAAGGGAGAAAGAGAGAATGACGGATATTAATTATATTCTGGCTTTCGGCGCCGGATTTCTATCTTTTATTTCACCCTGTTGTCTTCCGCTGTATCCGGCTTTTTTATCCTACATTACAGGCGTCAGTATGAGTGAAATCAATTCGGACAGACTGCTGCTTCAAAAGAGAAGCCTGCTGCACACGGTTTTTTTCCTGATCGGCTTTTCGATTATCTTTATCGCCTTAGGCTACAGCACATCGCTGATCGGCACGTTTTTTAAGGATTACCACAATCTCATCAGACAGCTCGGAGCGATCTTCATTGTCTTTTTCGGGTTTGTCACTTTAGGTGTTTTTAAACCCGAATTTCTAATGAAGGAAAGGCGCCTCCAATTGAAAAGCCGGCCGGGCGGTTTGCTCGGGTCTGTCGGGATCGGAATGGCGTTTGCTGCAGGCTGGACGCCGTGCACCGGGCCGATTTTAGCGGCGGTCATTGCACTGGCGGGGACCAATCCGATGTCCGCTGTCCCGTATATGCTGCTGTATGCGCTTGGGTTCAGCCTGCCGTTTCTGCTGCTGTCTTTTTTCATTTCCAAGATGAAATGGTTCCGGAAACATCAGCTGCTGATCATGAAAATCGGCGGCGCTGTCATGATTGTAGTCGGCATCCTCCTGTTCTTTGACTGGATGACGAAGATCATTATCGTTCTATCAGGGCTGTTTGGTGATTTCAAAGGTTTTTAAAAACTTTTGATCTGCTCTGTTCAGTTTTTTGTTAAAATAGAACTTATTCACAGCTAAATTGAATCGTGATGTTGGAGGGGAGTATGGCAAGGGTTTTAATTGTTGATGATGCAAAATTTATGAGAGATAAATTGAGGGAAATACTTGAAACGGAGAATGTTCAAGTCGCAGGGGAAGCCGAGAATGGTGAAGAGGCCGTCTCCTTATATCAAAAGCTGAAACCGGATTTGGTGATCATGGATATTACAATGCCAGTGAAAAACGGGATAGAGGCTTTAAAGGAAATGATTGCGGCCGATCCAAAGGTGAAGGTCATCATGTGCACGGCTATGCGCCAGCAGCGGATCGTCGTCGAGGCAATTGAAGCCGGAGCCAAAGACTTTATCGTCAAGCCATTTGAAGAAACCAAGGTGGTTGAAGCGGTTCGGATCGTTCTCGGAAACGCATAAACAGAAGCAAAAACCCGGAAGAATGGTTTTTTTCTCCGTTTTAGAGTATAGTAACATATAGAGAAAATTCGCTGAATAAAGGGATGATACGTATGATGATTATCATTTCATCTATACTTGCCGTTGTGATGGCCGTCATTGTCATGGCTGTCAGAATTAAGTCATCGGAAAAACCGGCTACGGCAAAAAAAATTATACTGCCGCCGATCTTTATGAGCACCGGCGCCTTAATGTTTCTATTTCCGGCGTTCCATGTGACTGGAGCAGAATTTTTAGAAGCGATTACGGTCGGAATGATCTTTTCCATTTTCTTGATTAAAACATCAAAATTTGAAATTAAAGATGATAAAATTTACATTAAACGTTCGAAATCTTTTGTGTTTATTTTAATCGCTCTTCTCATCATTCGCATCGTGATGAAGAGTATATTGAGCACAACGATTGATTATGGAGCTTTGAGCGGAATGTTTTGGATTCTGGCTTTTGGAATGATTGTTCCTTGGCGAATCGCCATGTATCTCTCTTTCAGAAAGCTTTCCAATCAGCTTGATGCGTCAAATCATATTCAGGTGAATTAAAACAAAACCTTTCCATCATTCCGGAAAGGTTTTGTTTTATTTAAAAAGCTCCTGGTATGGGGAGTGGTCAATGTTTTTTTCTCTCAGGCGCTTGAGGAGAAATTTATAATCTTTTTTCGGCGTGGCCATAATGTAGCCTCTGACGATTAAATCCTGATCGATTGTGCGGGCTTTTTCCTGTAGTGCCAGCTCGCCGATCTTTCCGGCTATTTTGGCTTTGGCTGTGTCGCGAAACAGCTCGGGAACGGGAGAAACAAGCTCTTCTAGCAAAGCTTTTTCTTCTTCTTTCCATAAATGCTTAGTCTGTTCGATATAATAATCCTGCCAGTCAAGCTCTGATTTTCCATCCTCTTTCGGAAGGCGCTTCAAAAATTTGCGGAACATGAAAAAGCCGCCGATGGATAAAAGGACGATCATGATCATGATCCAAGCGATTATCAGCCATAAAAACCATCCTTCCAGCATCTCTCATCACTCCTTTGTCTACAGACTATTGTACATGAAGCCGTATTAGAAGAACATAGAAAAAATAATATGAAATGGTAAGGACATTCACCTGGTCAAAAGAGATGCTAGAACATATTCTATCGTATAGCAATTCTCTATTCGGCCATGGAGAAATGCTAGAGGATATTTGACGAATGAACGGAAAAAACCCGGGTATTGGCTTATGACTGCAAGCTTTTACCCGGGTTTCTCGTTAAGGCTTTAAGAATTACAGGAAAGGAATGTTGAGAGAAACAGAAGCTTCATCTTGATTAGCTTCCTTGTTTATTTTAACGGAAAGGATTTTATTTTGGCATTTGGTTTCAATCTGTTTGTCATTCAGAAAAAAAGGAAGCATCAGCGTTTTTTCGTAATGCTGTTCATCGGTTCTCACTTTCAGCTTGAAATCATAGCCCGAAAATGTCATGTGCAGATGTTCGCAATTTAAATGGGATAAATCTGCTTCAATTATATAGTCGGTGCTCGTCTCGTATAAATCAATCGGAATTGTCTCGTCATAAAGGGCAAAAGGATCATCAAAAAACTGCTTCATCCATTCCTCGTCGAACTCCGGGTAATCGGACCGTTTGGCATTTGTCATTGAAGCATTCCTCCATACCTTTAGCCTTACGATAAGTTATGCAAGGCTTTGAAGACGTGTGAAGAGATTCCGCTGACAGGAAGGGGGGGCAATGAGAAAAACCTGCGTCAAAGAACGCAGGCTCCAATGCTTTACATATCGTGATTTGAATTATGCTTTTGTCTTGTATGGTTTCGGTTTTTCACTTTTTTGCTTCCGCTTAAGGGTTCAGGCTGTCCAGGCTGAGCACCCTTCGGCGCATTTTTGCGCATATCTTTGCCATCATTTTTATTTGTCAAAGTTAAGCCCTCCTTATTGTCAAGCAGGATTATTGATTCGTTTTGCGTTTTTTGTTGTTTTGACGTTCCGCTTCTGTAAGAATGTGTTGATCATCTTCGATATAGCCCGCTCCATTCCCTTGGCGCTTCGCATTGTTCATTCCGTTTATCACATGATTTGCTTTTTGTTTTGCCAATCTCGATCACCTCAGACTGTAGTATATCCCCGGTCAGTGAGTTGTATAAAAAAATGTATTTCCAGTAAAATAAACTTTTTTTCGTGCATAAGCCATTCTTATTGAATTTAATAAAAACATTGATATTTACTTATGTTTAAAATTGTTTTAAGATTAAATTGTGAGAAAATTGTGGTGAAATATGCCGGATTTTCAGGCGTATGATCTTGATCTTTAAAGGGGGATTTTGGAGAAATGGCGAAACAGCAACAAGTCGCAAAAAAAGACGCTTTTCAATCAAGAAAAACGTTTACTGTACAAGGCAAAACGTACAGCTATTATTCTTTAAAAGCATTAGAGGATCAAGGAATCGGAAAAGTGTCAAAGCTGCCTTATTCCATTAAAGTCCTGCTGGAATCCGTACTTCGTCAAGTCGACGGAAGAGTCATTACAGAGGAGCATGTCGAAAATTTGGCAAAATGGGGCACTGCTGAATTAAAAGATATCGATGTTCCTTTTAAACCTTCCCGAGTTATTTTGCAGGATTTCACCGGTGTTCCTGCCGTCGTCGACCTTGCTTCATTAAGAAAAGCGATGGCTTCAGTCGGCGGTGATCCAGATAAAATCAATCCTGAAATTCCGGTTGACCTTGTCATCGACCACTCCGTACAGGTTGATAAAGCCGGAACAGAAGATGCGCTGACCGTTAACATGGACCTTGAATTCCAACGAAACGCAGAGCGTTATAAATTTTTAAGCTGGGCAAAGAAAGCGTTTAATAACTACCAGGCTGTTCCGCCTGCAACCGGAATTGTCCACCAGGTAAACCTTGAGTATTTGGCTAATGTCGTTCATGCCGTTGAAGAAGACGGCGAGATCGTCACATATCCGGATACGCTTGTCGGAACAGACTCTCATACAACGATGATCAACGGCATCGGCGTTCTCGGCTGGGGTGTCGGAGGAATTGAAGCTGAAGCGGGAATGCTCGGACAGCCTTCTTACTTCCCGGTTCCGGAAGTCATCGGCGCCAAGCTTGTCGGAAAGCTTCCGAACGGGACGACAGCGACAGACCTTGCGCTGAAAGTGACACAGGTGCTTCGCGAAAAAGGCGTTGTCGGCAAATTTGTTGAATTCTTCGGACCTGGTGTTGCCGAGCTTCCACTGGCCGACCGGGCGACAATCGCCAACATGGCTCCGGAATACGGTGCGACTTGCGGCTTCTTCCCTGTAGATGAAGAAGCATTGGAATACATGCGCTTAACAGGCCGTGATGATGAGCAAATCGCGGTTGTCAAAGAATATTGCCGTCAAAACGGACTGTTCTACACGCCTGATCAGGATGATCCTGTATTTACGGATATCGTTGAAATCGACTTGTCAAAAGTTGAAGCGAATCTTTCCGGACCGAAGCGTCCACAGGACTTGATTCCGCTGACGGAAATGAAAGATACGTTCCATAAGCATTTGACAAGCCCTGCAGGCAACCAGGGATTTGGCATGGACGCCTCCGAAGCTGACAAAGAAATCAAGTTTAAACTTGAAAACGGCGAAGAAGCGGTTATGAAAACAGGTGCGATCGCGATCGCTGCCATTACAAGCTGTACGAACACATCAAATCCGTATGTCTTGATCGGAGCAGGTCTCGTCGCGAAAAAAGCGGTGGAACTGGGCTTGAAAGTGCCGAACTATGTGAAAACATCACTGGCGCCGGGTTCCAAAGTCGTAACAGGCTACCTGGTCAATTCCGGACTGCTTCCATATATGCGCAAGCTTGGCTTCAACATTGTCGGCTACGGATGTACCACTTGTATCGGAAACTCCGGCCCGCTTGCGCCTGAAATCGAAAAAGCGGTTGCTGAAAACGATCTCCTGATTACGTCTGTCCTTTCAGGAAACCGTAACTTTGAAGGCCGGATTCACCCGCTTGTTAAAGGAAACTATCTGGCGTCTCCGCCGCTTGTCGTTGCATATGCATTGGCTGGTACGGTCGACATCGACTTGAAAAACGAACCGATCGGTGTCGGCAAAGACGGACAAAACGTATACTTTAACGACATTTGGCCGTCTATGGACGAAATCAACTCCGTCGTGAAGCAAACGGTGACACCTGAGCTGTTCAGAAAAGAATACGAGCGCGTCTTTGATGACAACGAGCGCTGGAATGCGATCGAAACAACAGATGAAGCTCTTTATAAATGGGATGAGGAGTCAACTTACATCCAAAATCCGCCGTTCTTTGAGAACATGTCGGTGGAGCCTGGAACCGTTGAACCGTTAAAAGGCTTGCGCGTTGTCGGCAAATTCGGAGATTCTGTCACAACAGACCATATTTCTCCAGCGGGAGCGATCGGCAAAGATACACCGGCCGGAAAATATCTTCAGGAAAAAGGCGTTTCTCCAAGAGACTTCAACTCATACGGTTCAAGACGCGGAAATCATGAAGTCATGATGAGAGGAACATTCGCCAACATCAGAATCAAGAACCAAATCGCTCCTGACACAGAAGGCGGCTATACAACCTACTGGCCAACCGGAGAGGTCATGTCGATCTATGATGCCTGCATGAAATACAAAGAAAACGGCACAGGCCTCATCGTCATTGCCGGAAAAGACTACGGAATGGGATCTTCACGTGACTGGGCGGCCAAAGGGACCAACCTGCTCGGCATTAAAACGGTCATTGCCGAAAGCTTTGAACGGATTCACAGAAGCAACCTTGTGCTGATGGGTGTTCTTCCGCTGCAATTCAAAGAAGGAGAAAACGCCGAAACGCTGGGCTTGACTGGCAAAGAAACGATTGAAGTCGACGTCAGCGAATCCGTCCGTCCTCGCGATCTTGTTCAAGTGAGAGCGATTGGCGAAGATGGCACAGTCAAATCGTTTGAAGCCGTTGTCCGTTTTGACAGCGAAGTGGAAATCGACTACTACCGCCACGGCGGAATTCTGCAAATGGTGCTTCGCGATAAAATGAAACAGTAGATATCCGGGGAAGAGAGCGCACCTTAGCGCTTCTCTTCTTTTTGTCAGTAAAACGCGGAAATGTGGAGGATGTCGATGGTTAAAAAAACGCTTGCTGTACTGATCCTGCTTGTCTTGGCCGGTGCTGCCATCTGGAATTTCACAATGCAAAAAAAAGCGGAAATCGGGATTGAAAAAGGGGATCAAGCACCGGATTTTACACTTCCATCGTTAAAAGGCGAAAAAAACGTCTCATTGTCCGATTTCAAGGGTCGGAAAGTGATCCTCAATTTTTGGGCGACATGGTGCAAACCTTGTCAGACGGAAATGCCTGCGATGGAAGAGCTTCAAAACGAACATCAAGACATCACCGTTTTAGCCGTCAATTTCACATCAGCCGAGAAAAACCGCGAGACGGTTGAATCATTTGCCGAAAAGCTTGGCTTAACGTTTCCGATCGTTCTAGATCGAGAGGGCATCAATGCCAAGTACGAGATTTTTTCCTATCCGACGACCTACATTATTGATGAAAACGGCATCATCCAAGACATCGTTTTAGGAACCATGACAAAAAAAATAATGAAAGAAAAGCTGGGTTTATAAAAAATCCCGGCTTTTTTTGCTTATATTGGGCTAAAAATGGCGAAAATGAATACAAGCTGGAGGTGATTCTGATGAAAAAAACAAAACGTCGGACATTTGAAGAACTTGTCTCAGAAAATAAGAAGGAGCTTTTAAGCAACCAGGAGTTCCTCGATCGGCTGGAGGACAGGCTTGAAGAGAAATTCAAGCTGAAGTGACGATAGAAAACGTTCATGTTTTTTCTTCTTTTTGAGAATCCTAATTCTTAAAAGGAGGGATGGACATGCCGAGAGAGCATGACAAACAGGCGAAATTTGCCCCGAGCCACCTCGGGACAAAGCCGGTTGAATACAAGCGGAACAAAGGCAAAAAAATGCATGATAAATCGGGAGAAACGCCGATTATTATGCAGACAAAAGGCGAATAATGTTGGAAAAGGAGGCGTATACAGCATGATGGAAAAACAGCAGCATCATCCGGATGACAGATCAGACAACGTGGAAAAGCTTCAAGACATGGTACAGAATACGATTGAAAACATCGAGGAATCCGAAGAACAGCTGTCTTTTGCAAGCGGTGAAGAGAAGCAGCAAATCCGTGAGAAAAACGAACGCCGAAATGAAAGCATTGAAGCTATGCGCAATGAAATTCATGACGAGGCTAAAAGCCAAAAACAAGAATATGATCAATAAACCAGGGCAACCTGGTTTTTTTGCACGGCTCATACATAAGCCGCCTGCCGTGTGTTTGGTTATACCTTATGCTAAAATAGAGTTATACATTGCTGATAAGGGAGTAGAAGGAATTTGTACGTCTCAAAAAAAGAAATAGAAGTACGCTATGCTGAAACAGATCAAATGGGTATTGTGTATCACGCCAACTACCTGATTTGGATGGAGGTGGGCCGGACGGCTTTAATAAAAGAACTCGGTTTTTCCTATGCCGAAATGGAAAAAGACGGTGTGCTTTCTCCTGTCGTGGATGTCAATGTCCGCTACGTCAAACCGCTGCGCTATGGAGAAACCGCGATGGTACATACATGGATTGAAGATTACAATGGATTTAAAACGGTCTATGGGTATGAGATTTTAAACTCTGCCGGAGAAACGGCTGTGAAAGGAACGTCTTCCCATATTTGCGTCGACCAGGACAGCTTCAAGCCGCTTCAATTCCGTAAACTTTATCCAAAATGGCATCAGGCGTACGAAGAGGCGAAAAAATAAATGGCCTTTGGAATCACCAGGCGCGAGCTGAACAAATGGAAACAAGCGGTATTAAACGGGGAAATCGCCTTTCTGACGCATTATTGGATCGATGACAGGTTTCCTGAGGCCCGCACCGTGACAAAAGCGGGCTGCCAAAACATTGAAAAGCTTGCCGCATGGGGCAAAAAGTACGGTTTGAAAGAAGAGTGGATTCACAAAAGAGGCGAATTTCCCCATTTTGATTTGCTGGGGAAAAAGCAAATCGACATTTTAAAAAAAGAACAGCTCTTCAGCCATATCGAACGCTTTCGGCTTGAAAAACGATAAAAAAAGAACGCATTTAAGCGTTCTTTTTTTACTGATATTCAAAAACCGGTTCTTCAGATGATTCATTGTACGTGACGAGCAAATCGTGGCCGTCGAAATACCAGACATCGCTTTCTTCGATAAAAAACGTAATCCCATCTGCTTCTGCGCTCGCCCCGATTTGCTGAGGCTCATCTTTTGAAACACCGAGGGAGAAGCCTTTTTGAACATTGCTGCAACCGCCGTAACGGACAAAGAAGCGAACCTGATCCCCTTTTTTCAAATCAAGCTCGTCCTTATACCAAATCAGCGCATCTTCATTAATTTTCAAATTCACGAGCAAGCACTCTCCTTTATCATTCATTTCAAATATGTGCTGCCTTTATAGTATATAATGATTGAACCGATTGATGAAAGGCATCTACCTTTTACCGGACATCCATTTTATTTTCGGTTCGGTTTTATCGATAATCCGCTTAATGTTCATTCTGTGTCTGTATATGACAAACACCGTAAGAACGACGACGACCGCCACCAAAAAGAGGTCTTTTGTGAACAGGCTGTAGATGGTGGTATACAGGCCGGTTAAAATGGATGAAAGCGATACATACTTTGTCATATACAAAAACAGGAAAAACACAGCGACCATGGTAAGAAACAATAGAGGCTGATAGCACAATAATACGCCTCCTGAGGTAGCGACAGCTTTTCCGCCTTTAAACTTTGCGAAAACAGGGAACATGTGCCCGATCACCGCGGCCACTCCCGCAAATAAAGGGTGAACGCCGACGTGCAGGATGGCCGGCAAAAAAGCGGCAAGCGTCCCTTTTAAGATATCCGCGGCGATGACAATCGAGCCCGCTTTAACGCCGAGCGTCCTGAATGCGTTGGTGGCTCCGAGATTGCCGCTGCCGTGTTCTCTGATATCAATTCCTTTGGCAGCTTTTCCGACAATCAAGCCGGACGGAATGCTGCCGAGTAGATAGGCTAACAAAAATAATAAAGCAATAAACATTTCATTTCTCCTTTTTAGATGATCCCTTCTCTTTATTTTAACATGAGAGGCACCTTCTCTGAGGATTTTTATTGGTATGTACCCGTATATATCATACAGGATAATGCGATGCAATCATATGAAAATTTTGATTGCGGCGATTGTTTTCGTGTAAACTAATAAATAAAGGAGTGAGCGGTATGGAAAACCCATCTAAACAGGAAATTAAAAAGATTCTTGAAAACAGCAAGCGAATCGCGGTCGTCGGCCTCTCAAACAATCCGGAGAGAACGTCGTACATGGTTTCAAAAGCGATGCAGGAAGCGGGCTATGATATTATCCCCGTCAATCCGACTATCGATGAAGCGCTCGGAGTGAAGGCTGTGGCGTCTTTAAAGGATATTGAAGGACATGTGGATATCGTTAATGTGTTTAGAAGATCTGAGCATCTTTTAGATGTCGCTGAGGAGTTTTTGGAGATCGATGCCGACGTGTTTTGGGCGCAGCAGGGACTTGTCAATGAAGACGCATATCAGCTGCTGAGTGAAAAGGGCTATACAGTCGTTATGGATTTGTGCATAAAAGTGGCCCATGCGCTGACCAAATCGGCATAAAAAAGACAAAAATCCTTGAAAAAACAAGGGTTTTTGTCTTTTTTATACGAGATTATGTTTGCGATTTATTGTGAAACAGATACAATAAGTCTTGGACAGTTTTTTTAAGAATGATTTTCCAAATACTTTTAAACAGCCTTGTATTGTGCCGAAAGATTCGTGTAAAATGACGTCTGTCATTCAATCGGCTAAAGGTTAACGAAATCATGACAAATCTTTGAAGCGGTCGAAAGAAAATCGGATATCGCTTTGATTTGCATGTCAGAGTGTGTATTATTCTTTATAAGCAATGTTTGATTTTTGAAAGGGGTTTATGCATTTGGTTAAAAAACAGCAGGTTGACTATAATGATGATTCCATACAGGTGCTCGAAGGCCTTGAAGCGGTCAGAAAACGCCCCGGCATGTACATCGGTTCAACGGACAGCCGCGGCTTGCACCATCTCGTTTATGAAATCGTCGATAATTCCGTTGACGAAGTTCTGGCGGGCCACGGGGATCACATTATAGTGAAAATACATAAAGATAACAGCATATCGGTGCAAGACAGAGGCCGGGGAATGCCAACAGGAATGCATAAGCTCGGCAAACCGACTCCGGAAATTATTTTAACCGTCCTTCACGCAGGAGGTAAATTCGGCCAAGGCGGCTATAAAACGAGCGGAGGTCTGCACGGTGTCGGTGCATCCGTCGTCAACGCTCTGTCCGAATGGCTGACGGTGACGATCGAACGGGACGGAAATGTCTACAAACAGCGGTTTGAAAACGGCGGTAAACCGGTAACATCCCTTGAGAAAATCGGAACGACTAAAAAAACCGGCACCCTGATTCATTTTAAGCCGGACCCCAAGATGTTCAGCACGACGACCTATAACTTTGAAACGCTTTCAGAACGGCTGAGAGAATCAGCCTTTTTATTAAAAGGATTAAAAATTGAGCTGATTGATGAACGCCATCAAACGAAAGAAACTTTTTTGTATGAAACCGGCATCGAAGCTTTCGTCGCTTATTTGAACGAAGAAAAAGACGCGCTTTGCGAAGTGGTTTCCTTTGAAGGCGAACATAACGGGATCGAAGTCGATTTCGCGTTCCAGTTTAATGACGGCTATTCCGAAAACATACTGTCCTTTGTCAACAATGTCAGGACGAAGGACGGCGGGACCCATGAGTCCGGAGCCAAAACAGCGATGACGAGAGCATTCAACGAGTATGCGAGAAAGGTTGCGCTGTTAAAAGAAAAGGACAAAAATCTGGAAGGAACGGATATCAGAGAAGGATTGTCTGCGATCGTTTCTGTGCGCATACCGGAAGAGCTTCTTCAGTTTGAAGGACAGACAAAAGGCAAGCTCGGCACAAGTGAAGCAAGATCAGCGGTTGACGCTATCGTTTCCGAGCAGCTCGCCTATTTCCTTGAAGAAAATAGAGAAACCGCGACTTTGCTTGTGAAAAAGGCCATCAAAGCTTCACAGGCAAGGGAAGCAGCCCGAAAAGCAAGAGAAGAAGCGAGAAGCGGCAAAAAGAGAAAAAAATCGGAAGCGACATTAAGCGGTAAACTGACGCCTGCCCAATCAAGAAACCCGGCTAAAAACGAACTGTATCTTGTTGAGGGTGATTCTGCAGGCGGTTCAGCCAAGCAGGGAAGAGACCGGAAATTCCAGGCGGTTCTGCCGCTCCGCGGAAAGGTCATCAATACAGAAAAAGCAAAGCTTGCCGATATCTTCAAAAATGAAGAAATTAATACGATCATTCATGCGATAGGCGGGGGCGTCGGCGTCGATTTTGATATTGAAGACATCAACTATGACAAAGTCATCATCATGACGGATGCCGATACAGACGGTGCGCATATCCAGGTGCTTCTGTTAACCTTTTTCTACCGCTATATGAAACCGCTGATCGAGCACGGAAAAGTGTTTATCGCGCTGCCGCCGCTCTATAAGGTCAGCAAGGGCTCAGGCAAAAAAGAAATCGTTGAGTACGCCTGGTCTGATGAAGAAATGGACGATGTTCTGAAAAAAGTCGGAAAAGGATATACGATACAGCGCTATAAAGGTCTCGGAGAAATGAATGCAGATCAGCTTTGGGAAACGACGATGAACCCTGAATCAAGGACGCTCGTCAGGGTCAAAATCGATGATGCGGCCCGCGTTGAACGGCGCGTAACGACATTGATGGGGGACAAAGTTGAACCGAGGAGAAAGTGGATTGAGAAAAATGTCGCTTTCGGACTTGATGAAGAAAGCAATATTTTGGAAAATGAGAACTTATCGGTCGCTGAGGAGGTTTAAATAAATGGCACAGCCAGAGATTTTTCATGATTTACCATTGGAAGACGTGATCGGCGACCGTTTCGGCCGATACAGCAAATACATCATTCAAGACCGGGCGCTTCCTGATGCGCGCGATGGACTGAAGCCGGTGCAAAGGAGAATTCTGTACGCCATGCACGCGGAAGGAAACACGCATGACAAAAACTTCCGCAAAGCCGCGAAAACGGTCGGGAATGTGATCGGGAACTACCATCCGCATGGGGACAGTTCCGTGTACGAAGCGATGGTGAGGATGAGCCAGGATTGGAAGGTTCGCAACGTGCTGATTGAAATGCACGGAAACAACGGAAGCATCGACGGCGATCCGCCCGCTGCGATGCGTTATACAGAAGCGAGGCTTTCGGCGATTGCTTCAGAGCTTTTGCGGGACATCGATAAAGAAACGGTCGAGTTTGTGCCGAACTTTGATGATACAAGCAAGGAGCCTGTTGTTCTGCCGGCGATGTTCCCGAATTTGCTTGTGAACGGATCGACGGGAATATCCGCGGGATATGCGACAGACATCCCGCCTCACAACCTAGGAGAAGTGATCGACGCCGTCATTAAACGAATCGATTCGCCCAACTGCAGTGTTGATGAACTCATGGAGCTTGTCAAAGGGCCCGATTTTCCGACAGGCGGCATCATCCAGGGGAAAGAAGGCATTAAAAAGGCCTATGAAACCGGAAAAGGCAAAATCATCATCAGAGGAAAAGCCGAGATCGAAACGATTAGAGGCGGCCGCCAGCAAATTGTTATCACGGAAATTCCGTTTGAAGTCAATAAAGCAAATTTAGTGAAAAAAATCGACGAATTCCGGATTGAGCGCAAAGTTGAAGGAATTTCCGAAGTCCGCGATGAGACCGATCGCACAGGTCTCAGAATCGTGATCGAACTGAAAAAAGAAGCGGATGCACAAGGTATTTTGAATTTCTTGTATAAAAATGCGGATCTGCAAATTCCATACAACTTCAACATGGTCGCCATCCATAACAGAAGACCGATGCTGATGAATCTCACTTCTATTTTAGATGCCTATATCGAGCATCAGAAAGAAGTGATCACCAATCGTTCTCAGTATGAGCTGAGAAAGGCGAAGGAAAGGCATCATATCGTCGAAGGATTGATGAAAGCACTGTCGATCCTCGATGAAGTCATCTCGACGATCCGCTCTTCAAATGATAAGCGGGACGCCAAAAACAACTTGATTGCAAAGTTCGCATTCACAGAACCGCAGGCGGAAGCCATCGTTTCCTTGCAGCTGTACAGATTGACAAACACCGATATAACCGCTTTGCAGGAAGAAGCGAAAGAGCTGAATCGGAAAATACAGGAGCTGGAAGCGATCCTTTCTAATGATCGGAAGCTTTTGAAGGTCATCAAAGACAACTTGCAAAAGTTGAAAAAAACCTATGCAGGCGAGAGGCTCTCTGTGATCGAAGAAAAGATCGAAGAGATCAAAATCAACCTTGAAGTAATGGTAGCCTCAGAGGACGTCTATGTAACCGTAACGAAAGACGGCTATATCAAACGTACAAGCCAAAGATCGTTTGCCGCTTCAAACGGACAGGATTTCGGCATGAAGGATACCGACCGTCTGCTTTGCCAACTGGAAATGAACACGACAGATGTGCTGCTTTTGTTTACGAACAAAGGAAGCTATGTGTATTGTCCGGTTCACCAGCTGCCGGATATCAGGTGGAAAGACCTTGGTCAGCATATTACGAACATCATTTCCATTGACAGTGATGAGTCTGTCGTCAAAGCGATTCCTGTCAGGGAATTTACCGAGTCGGAATATCTTCTGTTTTTCACGAAAAACGGAATGACGAAAAGAACGCAGCTTCTTCAA
This sequence comes from Bacillus sp. z60-11, assembly GCF_046464135.1. NCBI lineage: Bacteria > Bacillati > Bacillota > Bacilli > Caryophanales > Bacillaceae > Bacillus > Bacillus sp. z60-11. The sequence continues at coordinate 1,022,347 of NZ_JBIYSN010000001.1, forward strand.
TATAAAGCACAGCGTTATTCAAAAGCCTTGGTCGCGCTTAATTTAAAAGGCGATGACGAAGTGGTCGATGTCCATGTCACAGACGGGACGAAAGACGTATTCATCGCTACACATACAGGCTATGGCTTATGGTTCACAGAGGAAGAAATCAGTGTTGTCGGCGCCAGAGCGGCCGGTGTTAAAGGCGTGAACTTAAAAGAAGGCGATTTTGTCGTCTCAGGACAGATTTTAGAGGAATCAGATGTGCTCGTCCTCGTCACACAGCGCGGCTCAGTCAAGCGAATGAACCGCAGCGAATTCGAAAAAACCTCGCGGGCCAAACGAGGCGTTCTCATGCTGCGGGAACTGAAGAAAAAACCTCACCGCATCGCCGGACTGCTTGCCTGCTCATATCATGACCAGATCATGATTCAAACTGAAAAAGGCTCCGCAGAGGAGATGCTTGTCAAAGAAATCAAACTGCATGACCGGTACAGCAACGGTTCATTCATCATCGACGAAGATGAAGCCGGAAAAGTAACAGATGTCTGGCTTAGCAAACATGAACAGGAGTGAGATAAAACTGCACTCCAATTGTCAGACAAGGTCTAGGGGGATCACCAGCAAAACGCGGATTTACAACATTGCCTCCTTGGCATTTTAGTGAGGAATTTAAAAAATAAAATCAACCATCAAAAAGAGCCGGAGATCGTTTTTTGATCATCCGACTCTTTTTGAGTATTTCAGGCTGGTTATGTCCCAGCCTCTTTTTACGTTATTACTTAATATATGGTTCAGAGTGAAGACATTCGTTCAGCTGATCCGTGCAGGTTGTTTTAACCTTAATTGAACACCATCCCGCCATCGATGATAAGTGCTTGACCAGTCATATAATCTGAATCTGGTCCTGCAAGGTAGGAAACGCATGCCGCTACATCTTCCGGTTTGGATAAGCGTTTTAATGCAATATTTTGAGAGAATTGCTCCAATCCCCATTCAAATGGCTTGCCTGCTTCATGAGCGGTTTGCTGTGCAATGTCCATCATCATCGGCGTTTTTACGATACCCGGACAAAAGGCGTTTACAGTAATGCCTAATTCAGCTAGATCTTTTGCTGCCGTTTGGGTGATACCGCGAACAGCGAACTTTGTTCCGCCGTAAACGGCTAAGCCCGGATTGCCGACTTGACCGGCTTGAGAAGAAGCATTAATGATTTTCCCGCCGTGTCCAAGTTCTTTGAAGGCTTTTACAGCTGCTTGTATTCCCCAATAAGTACCGCCAACATTAACATCATAGACTTTCCGATAATCTTCATATGTAATGCTTTCAATAGGGGTGGTTGGTCCAAGACCTGCATTATTGATCACCACATCAAGACCGCCAAGACGTTTTACTGTTTCATCGACAGCTTTAAAAACATCATCACGATCAGCAACATCTACTTTAACCGCGATTGCTTTGCCGTTAAGCTTGTTAATGTCCTCAGCAACTTGTGTTGCAGTTTCTTCATTATAATCAGCAACTGCAACAGCGAATCCGTCCTCTGCCAAGCGTTTGCAGATTGCTTCACCAATTCCTTGGCCGCCGCCGGTAACAAAAGCAATTTTTTCAGATACTTTACTCATATGAACATCTTCTTTCTATAAGTAATTGGTACAGGAGTATTATATCTTATATGTGTAGATTTGAAGTAAAGCCGCGGCATTTGTCGAAAAGATGTTTAAAATTTTTCGAAAAAATTTAATAGTTTTTAAAGGAGGCGAAAAACTGTGTGTCAGACTATAAAAGGGATGTTCCACTATAAAACAGCGATTCAGTTCAATCACTAAACGGATGAAGAGCAAATGAAAAGGCATGAATCCGTGCAATGCCGGACTCATGCCAATCAAACTGTTTCATGAAATTTTATTGTCTAACTTTTTGGGGCACTGCAAATATCATTCAGCTGTCCTGGCGATTAAACAGATCTGTAATCGCGTGCATGAATTCAATTCCTTGAAATACAAACAAGTTTAAAGCTGTCAATGAAAAGAGCCCGATAATCACCATTCTTATGATAAATAACATGTTTAAAAACCTCCTGTTTTAGTATGGTTATGGTTTTAGAACATGCGCTTTATCGAAATAAGAAGAGTGATAGAAAACTGCGAGCATAAATGCCTTCAGATGTTCTTTCCGCCGGTTCAGAATGTAAACTTGACTGGTAGCGGCAGCTAAGATTAAGAGCAGTATGAATTCAATTCGAAACCCGAGTGAATTCCATAATGATTTAGCCTTTTCCTCACCATGCTTGCCGATTGACAGTTCGTGAAGCTCATCGCCTGAAACTGCGGCTTTTTGTACATGATGATTTGCCGGCATCTGGGGCATTGAGAACGAATGAAGGCTCGCAATGACTAAAAAGAACATAGACAATTGCAGTAACAATGTCTTTTTCATCAGATCTCATCCCCTTAACGTCTCATAATCTTAACATATTTTATTAGATAATAAAAGATGATTTTTTTGTGACAGTTTTGCTTTATTTGTTGACAAATTCCTTGGTTTTTCGAGGACCATCACAATGAAAGCGCTTTTTTATATATGATTACACGTGTATCTCTGTTATAATGAGAATCGGGACTAAAGTAATGATGACGCCATAAATATACAGGATTAAAAAACAGAAAATTCTATCTAGTTTTGCTTGCGTCATGATTATGATATAATCCTATCATGTTAGGAAACTTAACATCAAAATCAGTTTGTTGCAGGAGGGTGCTATGGAAGAAATTTTAAGCGAAATTATTAATGTCCCAAGCGGTTTTATTTGGACTTATTTAGTCTATATATTAATAGGTATAGGACTGTATTTTACTTTTAAACTGAGATTTGTCCAATTTCGTTATTTCTTTGAGATGTTTCGTATTGTCGGCCAAAAGGAAGAGAAAGGGCAAGGCGTTTCGTCTTTGCAGGCTTTCTTTATCTCAGCAGCTTCGCGGGTAGGAACGGGAAACCTGACCGGTGTGGCGCTGGCTGTTGCGACCGGCGGACCCGGAGCGGTCTTTTGGATGTGGGTTGTCGCTCTTGTAGGGATGGCATCAAGCTTTGTCGAGAGCACATTGGCCCAAGTCTATAAAGTAAAGGACGGCGATCATTTCCGCGGCGGTCCGGCTTATTACATGGAAAAAGCGCTCGGCGCCAGATGGATGGGCATTATCTTTGCCGTTTTAATTACGATTACATTCGGCTTGATCTTTAATGCGGTGCAAGCCAATACGATCGTCGGCTCCATGGAAGGGGCTTTCAACCTTGATAAAACAACGGTCGGAATTGTTCTTGCGGTATTGACCGGATTTATTATTTTCGGCGGCTTGAAACGGGTTGTAACAGTCACGCAATTAATTGTTCCCGTCATGGCCATCATTTATCTTGCCTTGGCTCTTTACGTCGTACTGACGAACATTTCGCAGCTGCCGGCTGTCTTTGCCATGATCGTGAAGGATGCGTTTGGCATCGAACAGATCGCAGGGGGTACCTTGGGATCGCTCATCATCATCGGTGCCAAGCGCGGTTTATTTTCAAATGAAGCCGGAATGGGAAGCGCGCCGAACGCGGCGGCGACTGCCAATGTGTCTCACCCCGCAAAACAAGGCTTTATCCAAACGCTCGGTGTATTCTTTGATACGATTGTCATCTGCAGTGCGACAGCCTTTATGATCCTTTTGTTCAATTTGACGCCGGGCAAAGAGCTTGACGGCATTCAGATTACACAAGCAGCGATGCAGCATCATATCGGAAGCTGGGCGCCTGCGTTTGTCGCCGTGGCGATTTTCCTGTTCGCTTTCAGCTCAATCGTCGGGAACTACTACTATGGTGAAACAAATATCGAATTTATTAAAAAGAGCAAAACGGCGCTTGCCGTTTATCGCGCGGCAGTTGTCGCAATGGTGATTTTCGGATCCGTCTCCGGCTTTCAGCTCGTATGGGACATGGCCGATTTATTCATGGGCTTAATGGCCATCATCAACCTGATCGCGATTCTCCTCCTGTCAGGAATCGCGGCCAAAGTGCTCAAGGATTATACAGCACAGCGTAAAGAAGGGAAGAATCCGGTCTTTAAAGCGAGCTCTATACCGGGGCTGAAGAATACAGAGGCTTGGGAAGATGAGAAGGAAACACTTAAATCAAAATAAAAGATGAAAAAGGCGTCTTGTAGATGACGCCTTTTTCTTATTGGCAGCTGAAAGATGTGATTTCATTCAGGTCAATCCCGAAGTACACCCAGCGGAACTGCCGCGGCCTCCAGCGGTAGCCTGCGATCGAACGCCTACCGAGAAAAACCGGGTAAAACCAAAAGCGGGCGCCGTTCCTTAAACGGATGTACGTAAATCTGAACAGGCATCTTCTGATTCCTCCAGGGTCAACGGCAAAAACCGAAGGGCCGCCGGTGTCTTGAGGAAGCTGGCTTGGGGGAGGAGGCAAAACCTGCTGCTGCGGTCCTCCTGCTCCAGGAGGAGGACCGGGCGGGAACTGCTGACGGTACGGGTCATATATATAATCGTATGGATACAAGCAAAAACGCTCCTTTCTAACTGTTTGCTTTATCGTATGATTTGCTGAAAAGATGGGTAGCTTGCCTTATAGAGAAAAAAATCCCTAAAGCCATTTTGGCTTTAGGGAGATGGTTTACATGCTTTTGCGCGGCGCCCGTTTCCTGTAGACGACATAGCTTCTTGTCAAATATTTCAGCGGCATGCTGAAAACATGGACAAGCCGCGTAAACGGCCAGACAATGAATATGACATAGCCCATGACGATATGAATTTTAAACCAGATCGGTACACTTGCCATAAGCGAGGGATCCGGTTTAAACATGAAGATTCCGCGGAACCAAGGTCCGATTGTCGTTCTGTAGTCGAATCCTTTTGAATCGATGTTGAGGAAAGTTGACGCAAGGCCGGTTATCATCATGAACAATAAGGCCGCTAACGTGATCAAATCGCCGGCTGAACTCGTTTTCCGGATTCGTTTGTCAGTCACTCTCCGGTAAGCAAGAATGATGAGTCCCGATAGTGCAGCAATTCCTGCCGGCAGTCCGAAACCGATGGCGACTTTATGATAAAGATGTTCTGAGACGCCGATTGTCTCATAAAAGCTTTCCGGAATTAAAATCCCCATCACATGTCCGCCGATGACAAAGAAGATTCCCCAATGAAAGAGGCTGCTGCCAAGCGCCAGCTTTTTCTTTTCGAGCATTTCGCTTGATTTGGCCGTCCAGCCAAACTGATCATGCTGGTAGCGGTAAATATGACCGCCGATAAAGATCGTCAGGACAATATAGGGGAGAATGACCCAAAGAATTTGTTCGATCATGGCTGTACAGTCCTTTCAACACCGATTTCCGCCAATCCTATAAACAATCCGTCCAACAGCGCGGCATAGATGCTTTCATTTTCGCTTAGCTGCAATCTCAGCTCTTCAAGATTCCCCGCATACTTTTGAAAGACAGCCGCCGCTTGATCGCGGTTGGCCAATGCGGCGAACTCCAGCATGAGCGGAAGGTAGTCAGGAAGCTCTTTTTCTGTCGGCTGAAAACCTGATTGCTGATATAAATCTTTCAGCTGCAAGAGCTCAATCCCGCGTTCCCGCTGTTCTCCGGAATTGAAGTAGGTGACATAAAGGTTCGTTTTTTTGCCGAAATCAAATGTGTATACATATGTTTCGATCAACTCTTCCGGAGAATAGAGAGCCGCCTCCTCCATAAATGAAAGCAATTTCTCTTTCAATTGCTGATGCTGTATCTGATTGATCATGGTTTGCCATTCAGAGCGTTCTTTTCTCCACTGTTCATCAGGGTAGGAGAGGAGATAGGAAAGTGCGGCGAAAACGGCTTGTTTATCTGTTGCATCCATTGTGCTTCACTCCAGTCTTATAGGGTTTGGCAAGAACCGGGTCCTCCGGCAAATGATAACCCGCAGCTTCCTTGTTCCATGTACAGATCTGCGACTTCTTCGCGATGGGTTTGCGGAATGACAAATCGGTCATCGTATTTGGCGATTGCAAGCAGACGGTACATATCTTCAATCTGTTCTTCAGTCAATCCGGTATCTTGTATCAGAGCTGAATCGATCTGTTTGTTCGTTTGGGTCGCCCGCATGTACATACGCATCACAGACATTTTCTTTAATGTCGTTCTAATATGGTGTGTATCACCGGCCGTCAGCAGATTGGCCAAATATTCGATCGGAATCCGCATTTCATCAATGGCCGGGAAGATATCCTCAGCTGATTGGGCCGTTCCTTTTCCTTCAAACATATTCATAATCGGACTGAGCGGAGGAATGTACCATACCATCGGCAATGTCCGGTATTCCGGATGCAGCGGCAGGGCGATTTTCCAATCGATGATCATTTTGTAGATTGGCGATTTTTGCGCGGCTTCGATCCACTCCAGCGGAATGCCTTGGGCTTTTGCTTCTTCTGCGACAGCAGGATCATTCGGATCCAGGAAAATCTCCAGCTGTGAGTGATACAAATCTTTTTCATTTTCGGCTGAAGCTGCTTCCTCGACTTTATCTGCGTCATAAAGCATGACACCGAGATAGCGGATTCTGCCGACACATGTCTCAGAGCAGATTGTCGGCAGTCCGGCTTCGAGACGAGGGAAGCACAGTGTGCATTTTTCCGCCTTGTTTGTCTGCCAGTTGAAATACACTTTTTTATAAGGACATGATGATACACAGTGCCTCCATGAGCGGCATGCATTTTGATCGACGAGAACGATCCCGTCTTCTTCGCGTTTGTACATCGCGCCTGACGGACAGGAGGAGACGCACGACGGATTGATGCAGTGTTCGCATATCCTTGGCAGATACATCATAAAGACGTCTTCAAATTCAGTCTTGATCGATTCTTCCATTTTTTTGACGTTTGGATCTTGGAGGCCTGTAATGTGGCCGCCGGCAAGGTCATCTTCCCAGTTCGGGCCCCATTCAAGGTTCATGAAGTCTCCCGTAATGGAAGACTTCGGCCGTGCAACAGGCTGGTGTTTTTTCTCCGGACTGTTTGTCAGTGTTTCATAATCATAATTCCAAGGTTCATAGTAGTCATCGATCGTCGGCTGATACGGGTTGTAGAATAAATTCATGAGCCGTGTTGTTTTGGCGCCTGATTTGAGCTGCAGCTTGCCTTTTTTCAGCTCCCAGCCGCCTCGGTATTTATCCTGGTTCTCCCATTGTTTCGGGTAGCCGATGCCCGGTTTTGTTTCGACGTTGTTGAAGTACATATATTCTGCTCCGGAACGGTTTGTCCAAGTGTTTTTGCATGTGACGCTGCATGTATGACAGCCGATGCATTTGTCAAGGTTCATGACCATCCCGATCTGCGCTTTAATCTTCAAGCCAATCGACCTCCTTCAATTTTCTGATCACGACATTGAGGTCGCGCTGATTTCCTGTCGGCCCGTAGTAGTTGAATCCGTAGCTGAGCTGTCCGTAGCCTCCGATCATCTGCGTCGGCTTGACATGAATGCGGGTCGGGCTGTTATGGGTTCCTCCGCGGTTATTCGTCAGCTTTGTTCCCGGCACGTTGATATGCCGGTCTTGGGCATGGTGCATAAACGCCATTCCTTTTGGAATCCGGTGTGATGTCACGGCCCGTGCGACGACGACTCCATTTCGGTTAAAACACTCGATCCAGTCGTTGTCCTGAATGTCGGTTTCTTCCGCATCGTCTTTATTCATCCAGACCGTCGGTCCGCCTCTGAAAAGGGTGAGCATCGGCAGGGAATCAAAATACATGCTGTGCACCGACCATTTATTATGCGGTGTTAAATAGTTCAACACGATTTCTTTCCCTTCTTGCTCAGGCCGTTTATTTACGAAAGGGCGGTGGATCAGAATCGGTTTGAATGTCGCCATGTTTTCCCCGAATTCTGTCATCATTTCATGATCAAGGTAAAAAGACTGTCTGCCGGTCAGCGTTCTCCACGGAATCAGTTTTTCAACGTTCGTCGTAAACGGAGAATAGCGCCGTCCGCCTTTTTCAGAACCGCTGAAAGCAGGGGAGGTGATCACCGTTTTCGGCTGAGCTGAAATTTGCTCAAATGTGAAGCATTCCTCTTCCCGTTCTTCAGCTAAATCTTTCAACTCAAGATTCGTTATTTTTTCAAGCGATTCCCACGCTTTAACGGCTACTTTCCCGTTTGAAGTGGAAGAGAGGGTCAATACCGCTTCAGCAGCTTGTCTTGCATCACTGATGTCAGGACAGCCTTTGGCGATCGTGTCTTCTTTTACGACGCCGAGCGTTTTTTTGAGAGAATCATATTCTGCTTCAACGGACCAGTTCATACCTTTCGTACCAAACGGCTGTTTGGCAACATTCGGCCCGAGCGATGTCATCTTATTGTAAATCTGCTTGTAATCCCGTTCCACGACGTGAATTTGCGGCATTGTTTTCCCTGGAACGGCAGGGCAGTCATCTTTGCTCCAGTCTTTGATTTTCCCGAGCGGCTGCGCCATTTCTTGTGGAGTGTCATGGAGAAGAGGAGTCGCAACAGCCTCTTTGACAGGTTCCATGTCAACTTCTTCAGCCAGATCGGAAACCGCTTTTGCTAATGCTTTGAAAATATCCCAGTCAGACTTTGATTCCCACGGCGCTGAAATGGCCGGGTTAAACGGATGGATGAAAGGATGCATATCCGTGCTGCTGAGATCGTGTTTTTCGTACCAGGTGGCCGCAGGGAGCACAATGTCGGAGTACAGAGCGGTACCCGCCATCCTGAAGTCGAGATTGATCAATAAGTCGAGCTTGCCTTCAGGCGCTTCGTCGCGCCATTTGATTTCTTCAGGACGGATGCTGTCCTGATCATCGTTCATCAGTCCGTTTGTCGTACCGAGCAAGTGCTTCAGAAAATATTCATGACCTTTGCCGGAGCTCGAGATTAAGTTGGCTCTCCAGACAAATAGATTTCTCGGGAAGTTCTTTTCATTGTCAGGATCTTCAATCGAAAACTTGAGCTTTTTCTCTTCAAGCTGTCTGGCAATATAGCTTCCGACTTGCTGAGCGTTTTCAGCGCCTGCTTTTTCTGCTTCTTTATACAAGTCGATGCCGTTTTTCTCAAACGTCGGATACGATGGAAGCCAGCCGAGTCTTGCCGCCAGCACATTGTAATCAGCATGGTGCTTGTAGCGCGATGTTTTTGCGATTGGGGAAGCGAGCCCGCTGATTTCCTGATCTTCATAGCGCCACTGGTCGGTAGCGAAATAGAAGAAGGATGTGCCGTTTTGCAGTTTGGCAGGGCCTCCCCAGTCTTTGGCCATCGCGATCGTCTGCCATCCTTCGGCCGGACGGAGTTTTTCCTGGCCGACATAGTGGGCCCAGCCGCCTCCGTTAACCCCTTGGGCTCCGACGAGAAGCACAAGGTTCAGCACAGCTCTGTAAATGGTGTCTGAATTGAACCAATGGTTAATCCCGGCGCCGACAATGATCATTGAGCGGCCCTCTGTGTCAATCGCATTTTGCGCGAATTCCCTTGCGATCTTGATCACCATTTCACTTTTAATGCCAGTAATCGGCTCTTGCCAAGCCGGTGTAAATGGTTCAGGATCATCAAATGATGCCGGGGTCTGTCCGCCGATTCCGCGGTTGACGCCATAGTTGGCGAGAGTCAGGTCGAAAACGGTGGAAACAAAGACTTCCTCGCCGTCCAGGATGACTTTTTTGATCGGAATCGGTCTTTCGATCACCTTATTGCCTTCATGTGAGAAGTAAGGAATGTTGACCGTGCCGATCATATCTTCATGTCCAAGCATGGAAAGCCGAGGTGTGATCGGTTTTTCTGAATCCTCATCAACCATGCGCAAGTTCCATTTTCCTTGGCCGTCCCAGCGGGAGCCCATCGTGCCCTGCGGAATCGCAAATCCATCTGTGTCTTCGTCCCAAACGGCAGGCTTCCATTCATCATGCTCTGTCGCACGCCCGATATCTTTAGCATGGAGGAAGCGGCCTGCTGTGAACGTTCCGTTTTCCTCTTTCAAAGTCACCAAAAACGGGAAATCGGTATATTGTTTTGCATAATCAATAAAACGTTCCGTCTTCTGGTTGACATAAAAGTCTTGCAGAATGACATGGCCCATCGCCATGGCCAGTGCTCCGTCGGTTCCTTGTCTGATGCTCAGCCAATCATCGGAAAACTTAGATGACTCAGCGAAATCCGGGCTGATCGAAATCACTTTTGCTCCTTTATAGCGGGCTTCGGCCAAAAAGTGTGCATCAGGTGTTCTTGTCAGCGGTACGTTGGAACCCCAAGTCATGATGTAGCCGGAGTTGTACCAGTCGCTGCTTTCGGGAACGTCGGTTTGATCTCCCCAAATCTGCGGTGAAGCAGGGGGAAGGTCGGCATACCAGTCATAGAAGCTCAGCATCGGGCCGCCGATCAGGGACATAAAGCGTGACCCTGCCGCATGGCTGAGCATGGACATAGCTGGTATCGGCGAGAATCCGACATTGCGGTCAGGTCCGTATTTCATGACTGTATATAGAAGGGAAGCGGAAATCAGCTTTAAGACTTCGCTCCATTCGGCGCGGACAAAGCCGCCTTTTCCGCGCGCCTGTTTATAGGCTTTCGCTTTTTCAGGATTTTCGACAATCGATTTCCAGGCTTCCAACGGGTTTTTGTAAGTTTTTAGCGCCTCGCGCCACATTTGGATCAGCACACCGCGGACATATGGATATTTGACGCGGAGCGGACTGTAAATATACCAGGAAAAGCTGGCTCCGCGCGGACAGCCGCGAGGCTCAAAGTCAGGCATATCAGGGCCTGTCGAAGGGTAATCAAGGCGCTGTCCTTCCCATGTGACAATGCCGTTTTTAACGTAGATATTCCAGCTGCAGGATCCGGTGCAGTTCACCCCGTGGGTGGAGCGGATCACTTTATCATGCTGCCATCTATTTCTGTATACATTTTCCCAATCCCGGTCTTCATAAGTGGTTTGGCTGTGATGATCAGAATGATGTTCTATAGGAGAGAAATAGTTTAATCTCCTGAAAAGTGGACTTGTTTTCTTTTTTTTCATGACTGTTTCACTCCTTTGTCGGTGCTGCTACCCTCACTATATACGGAGGAGAAGCGGCACCTTGTTAACTTTGTCACAATGTTGCTTCATTTCACGAATTCGTCACAATTTCAGGACGGCCTGTGAAAATGGGGCGGGGACTGAGGAATTAAAAAAGCCTGCTTCTTTAAGAAAAGAAAGCAGGCTGGGGCGCCGTTTTCATTCGCCTGTATCTAAAATTCTTTTTTCCCCGGTTATCTCCTGGATCGGGGCGATGTTTTGCGTGAATTCCAAAGTGCCGATGTAGTTGTTGTTTTCATCGCGTACGGCAAAGTAACGGATGAAAACATATTTATCTTTAAACTTGATCCAAAAATCTTCGACATCTTTTTTGCCCGATTTAAAATCGTCGAGAAGCTTGTTGACAATATGAACGCTTGCCGGTGGATGGCAGTTTTGGACGGTGCGCCCGATCACTGCTTTTGTCCTTGCAAAAATCCGTTCTTTACCGTGGGAAAAGTAGCGGACCACATCGTTTTCATCGATAAAGGTGAGGTCAACAGGAAGGTGATTCAGCATATGTTCAAGCTGTGTTACAGATAAAATACCTGTTGGAAGTCTGACATATCCGCTGGCTGTTTCTTCATTTATGTTGATCTGGTGCCGTTCAGGCTGCCAGACGGCTTCGGGGGCTGTCAGACAGTAGCCGATTTCATCGCTTTCCGCCGCGATTTTCAGCCATTCATCCTCGGTCAATGTCCGGAGGGCCATCGGCAGAAGAATATTCTCTTCTTTGTAGATCATTTCTGTGCCTTCATTGATGATAAAGCCGATCTCGCGAATGACGTCATCTTTTTTATCAGATGTGTAGTGTTCCAATAAGCGCTTGGCTTCTTTGATGCTTTTGCGGATGAAATCATCAACAGCCCACATCACTTGACTCGGCCCGTTGATCCCGTACTTTTCTAAGTAGGGGAAAAGGAGGTTTTCTTTTCTGCTGTAATGTTTGTCGACATCGGCCAGCAAATGTAAGTCTCCGATCAGCTTGTGTATGTTTTCCTGATTGTCTTCCTTTTCAAAACGATCGAGATGGAGCTGGATCTTAAAATTCAACAGAAGATCGAGTTCTTTATTTTCCTTTATAAACGTATGAACAGGATGGCCCGGCTCTTTGTCAGCCTCCGGTTTGTGAATATCGTCAATCGAACCTTTGAAAACGGAAGCGTGGACGGAACAGAGCTCCCGGATTTCTTCAGGCTTGATGCCTTCTTCCGTCATTAACGCCTGCTCCAATTGGGCGATTTCCTCGGCAGTGACAGATCCGAAAGCTTTTTTAAACCGCTCTTTTACCACTTCAAGAGATTTTCCTTTATGAAGGTCAATGATGATGTCTTTGAGCTGCTGTTTTTTTTCGCTTGACATTTCCCGATGTTCTTCCCGGTTGTTGATGAATTCGCTCATTGTTTGTCTCCTTTCCAAACGGGGTCAAATCCGTGCGCTTTTAATTTGTCTAAGACAAGCGTCAGGTCAATTTGTTTCATCCGCGCGCCCTTAGGTATTGTCATGATGCGCCCGGCGGTTTCAAGTATTCCCGGCTTTGTGATATGTTCAAAGCCGACGGCCTTCATCAAGGTTTTGATTTCAGGATGCTGTGTGCAAAGTTCATAAACAGACTCATTCAGATCAATGGTTTTCTTCAGAATGGATCACATCCTTTGAAATTGATGATCTCTCACTGTCTTTACGATAATACAGGGCGGCGGAGAAAATTGTGACGCAGATCACAAAGATTAGCGCAATGCTTTCGGAATATAAATGCAGCTCGGGTCGCTTTCCAAATAGTCACCTGTCAGAGCATATGCCCGTGAGCGAGAACCTCCGCAAACATGGCGGAATTCGCAGACACCGCATTTTCCTTTCAATATGTCCGGATTTCTTAGATCTTTAAAGATCGCTGACTCGCAATAAATATCGGCCAGCGGCTGCTCACGGACGTTTCCGGCTTGAACCGGCAGGAGTCCGCTCGGATACACATCACCGATATGGGAGATGAACATAAAGCCATTTCCGTCATTCACGCCCTTAGGAGCGCGTCCCAAGCCGCCGATCACATCGATTTTGCCTTTTTCTAAAGCGTGCTCGTAGCGGATCTGCATGTGGGGATCTTTCGCTTCACGCATTTTTTGCTGAATCACGACCCGTCTATAGTGCTGAGCCGCTGTTGTTTTAATATCGAAAGGCGCTTCTTTGGCCAAGCGGCTGAGCCACAAAAATGCTTTTTCGTGTTGGACGGGAGAAATCATGTCTTCCCGTTTGGCGCGCCCGGTCGGAACAAGGAAAAAGACGCTCCACAGCACGCAATCCAATCCTTCAATCAGCTGTGCCATTTCCTCCAAATAATCGATGTTATATGTTGAAATGACGGTGTTGATCTGCAGGGGCAAACCGAACGCATGGATGTGCCGAATGGCGTCCATCGTTAAATCAAAAGATCCGTCTGTCCCCCTAAAATGATCATGGATCTCGCGGTTCGGTCCGTCCAGGCTGAAAGCCCAGCGCGATAAGCCGAGATCTTTGGCGGTTTTGATCGCTTCCTTCGTGACATTCGGTGTCGCGCTCGGTGTCATGGATATCCGGACCCCTTTTTGGACGGCATACTCAATGATGTCGAAAACATCTTCTCTCATTAATGGGTCGCCTCCGGTCAGGACCAAAAGAGGGTTGTTCATGGCATGGATTTGATCGATCAATTCTTTTCCTTCCTGAAGGGAGAGCTCCCGCGGATCCCGCATATTTTGCGCAGATGCCCGGCAATGAAGGCACTTCAGCTCACAAGCTCTTGTCAGTTCCCAGATGACGATAAACGGAGCTTTCTGAAAATCACAATGTATCATGGTTGATCTGTCCTTTCCTAAAGAGCATTCATCTGTAGCGTAGCGGAAATAGAGGAGAAAAAAAGTTAAGTAGATCACATTTCAAAAAAAGAAGAGAAGGGGGGCCGCCCTTCTCAATCGTCGCCTTCTGAAGAGGAGTGGAGATAGCGTAAAAACAGCTGATAGGAACAAAATAAATTTTGCTGAAGCAGAATGAGAAAGTTCACTTGCAGCTGTTTATTGTAGGTCATCATTTTTTTGAATATATGAAAAGGAATTTCAAGAACAGCGGTTTCTGCGGTGGTTTTGACCGAAATAAACGGAGATAAAAACGGCTCTCCCTTTTGGTCGATGGGAAAAACATCGCCCTTTTCCCATTCGGCGATGGTGCGGGCTTCCTCCGGAAGCCTTCTGTCCGAAAATTGAACTTCTCCTTTTAACACAAAATAGACGGCTTGTGCATGAAGGAACGACCGGGAAGGGCGGGATGAGGCGATATCAATCACCTTTCCGTTTTTCAGCAGTTTTTTGACGATGGGGAGGGGCACCCCGAAAAACATCGGAAGATTTTTCAAGAATAATAAATAGTCAAACCGGTCCATAGAACATCCTCCTTCTATATGTTAGCTCAAGTATAGAGTGACAGGCTATAAATGGCAGTGATATAATTCACACTTCTGTATGCAAAATGTCACTTTGTGATAGAGTGAAACTTTTTATAATGGAATAGAAGGGAGGATGTCTGATGAAAGTGTTGATACCGAAGCAGCACGGCGCCTGGGCGATGCTTGCGGTTCCTTTTATTCTCGGTGTGGTTGGCGGCGGAGCGGATGGCCGGCATGTACCGCTGTTTATCGGTTGGCTGTTTTTGTACCTGGCTGCTTTTCCTGTGACGATGATGGTGAAAAAGAAGAAAACTGCTTATTATCAAAAATGGGCGGGGGTCTACAGCATTCCGGCCGTCTCGTTTCTGGTTATTGCCGTATGGATGGAACCGGGACTCGTGCTCTTGGGAGTCTCTCTGTTTCCGCTGTTTCTCATCAATCTTTATTATGCGAAAACAAACAACGACAGGGCGCTGTTGAACGATATCGCGGCGATCGGCGTGTTCAGCGCGGGAGGAGTAGCAAGCTATTGGATCGGTGCCGGGATGCTGGACGGCTGGGCATGGTTCATTTTCATTCAATCGATCCTGTTTTTCACCGGCAGCGCCTTTTACGTCAAATCGATGATCCGCGAAAAGAAAAACAAGCGGTTTAAATGGTATTCTTGGGGCTATCATACGGTCCTGCCGATTTTGTCGTTGGGGTTTGGAGCCGGGTGGGCTGTTGTCGGATTGATTCCGAGCAGCATCAGAGCTTGGCTTTTTTACGGGCGGAAACTGTCGGTGAAGAAAATCGGGATCTTTGAATTGGTGAATGCCTGCGTGTTTTTGACAGTGGTCAGCGTCTTTTTGCTGAGAATATAAAAACAAGGACAATTCGTTGCTCTGTCCTTGTTTATTCTCTGTTTTTAGTCGATGTTACATATTTCGAGAGGGCAGTTTTCACAGTCGATTTCACGCTTTAAATGGTTGAGCTGGTGGATGACGATTTTTCCGGAATCTTCAATTGAAATGACACCGGTTTTTCTAAGATCGCTCAGCATGCGGTTGATGCTTTCTCTAGCGGCCGCACAAAATTTCGCCAGCTCCTGATTTGTCAGCACGATGTTGATGAGAATGCCGTCGCTTCGCGTGATGCCGTAGCTGTTCGCAAGGCGGATCAAGGTGGAGTACAGCGCGCCTTTCTTGCCATTGAGAAGAAGGTCGCGGATTTTGGATTGGATTTTTCGCAAATGAGTGCTCATCCATTTCATGAATTCAAAGGTTAAGGCACCATTTTGAATCAGTTCTTTTTCGAGCTTTTCTTTATTGATGACCAATACTTCTCCATCCAAGAGGACTTTAGCGCTCAGCATATATTTCGCTTCATCAGAAAAAAGCGTCAGCTCCCCGACAATATCATTTTTTTTGCACATTCTCAGTGTCAGTTCTTTTCCGTCAGACGTTAATTTACCGATTTGGACGAGTCCTGACTGAATGAGATACAGTTCTTCAGCATCCATGCCTTCTTGAAAAAGGAATGTATCCTGCCGGATTTTTCTTTTCGTACTGATCGATTCCAATAAATGATACAGATCGGCTGAGAGCAAATCTGTGTCGGATTTTCGAATAGACATGTTCATTGAGTGTCACCCCTTTTGCAGTTCTATTGTAACGTTAACTTGAGCCCGTTCAGCCTTTTAAAAATAACAATCTTGTGAACGTGAATCTAAAGTCCTGAAAAAACCTGAGACCAATAGTCTCAGGTTCTTCATATTCCGGCTTTTATATATTGTTTGTGTTTGTTTTCGATGCCGAATTTCTCATGTCCTGAAAGTACATCCATGCCACAATCACAAAGCTGGCAAGCGCCGCTTCAGACAGCGCCATGAAGCCGATCGCATACTGGCCTGTCGCCTGAAATACGCTCGATAGGATGAGCGGCGGGAAAAAGCCTCCTAAACCGCCCATCGCTGAGACGATGCCATTGACAATTCCCGCCTGGTTTGTCGGAAAGTAGAACGGGACCAATTTAAAGACGACACCATTGCCGATTCCCGCGCATACGGCAACGGTCAAAACACCGAAACCGTAAAGCGTCAGGTCTGGAGAAAAGGCCAGTAAAACACCTGATAATGTGCATCCTGCGAATACATACATTAAGAGTTTCAGCGGATTGAACTTATCCGCAAGCCAGCCGCCGACAGGTCTGAGAAAAGTGGCGACGGCGATGAAGCCGGCGGTTCTAATTCCCGAATCGACGGGATCCAGTCCGAAGTTGTTGACAAGAAAGTTCGGCAGATAGACGGTGAAAGCTACAAAGGAACCGAATGTGATAAAGTAAAACAAGCTTAAAAACCAAAGCTTTTGATTGCGGTAGACGGCCTTCATTTGATCCTTGACAGAAACGGTGATCCGCTTTTCTTTTGGATCTCCAAATAAAAAGTTCAGCAAGGCAAATGCGGCGACTAAAATCAGAAACATCCGGACCGTATTCGACCATCCTATCGCTTTGGCGATCACGGGAGCGGAAAATGTGGTAATCGCCGTTCCGATGTTTCCGGCACCATAGATGCCGTTTACAAAACCGTGTTTTTCTTTAGGATAATACTTCGGCAGCGATGTCACACCGATAGAGAAGACCGCTCCGCTGATCCCAAGGAAAAAACCGCCGATGATTAAATCGGACAAAGAATCTGCAGTGCTGATCCAAAAGATCGGGAATAGAAGCAGCAAAAAACTGATCATAAACGTCATTCTTGCTCCAAATTTGTTTGTGTAGTACCCAAGCGGAACCCGGAGCAGGGATCCAAGGATGACCGGGATCGCGGTAACGAGGGAGATTTGGCTTTCAGTCAGAGCGATATCTTGTTTAATGTGAGGCATGAGGGAAGAAATCAACACCCAAACCATAAATCCTGCCACCAAACTAATTGACTGCAGCGGCAATTGCATTTTTTGACGTTTTACCATTAGGGAATACTCCTTTCAAAGAGAAAAATGAAATATTTCATTGGCATGTTTTTATCTTACAAAATGTCTTTCAAAAACAATGTGAACAACATCACACGTTCAAGATGATAAGATGGTGTTGAATAGGCGGTCAGGCAAAAGAAATGAGAAAATCACAAAAATAGGTCGTTCATTGATGAACATTTTCGTTTATCATGAAAAGAAAAAGGAGTGCTAGGCGTGTTTTTACAGCTGACACAGGAAGAAAAACAGGCGATGATGAATGAGATCAAACGTTTTTACCTTGAAGAGAGGGGAGAAGACGTCGGAGATATTGCGGCGATTCAGACGTTTGAATTTATCAAGGAAAAGCTTGGTCCTTACTTTTACAATCAGGCGTTAAAAGACAGTCGCAAGGTCGTGGAAGAAAAAGCGGCGGCGATAGAAGAGGAGCTTTTTGCACTGGAAAGGCGCCTTTGACAGGGGGCTTAAAGGCAGTCATTTGAAGGGATTGAAGTTTGCGATGGAATTTTTGAAGCAGTTCCTGATTTTCAGCGATTTGAATGACGAAGAGTTCAAACAGATTGAACAGATCGCATCAAAGCGCAAATATCAGCCGAGAATGTTTGTTTTCATGGAAGGGGAAGAGCGGGAGGCCGTTTTTTTCATCAAATCGGGGCTAGTGAAAGCGTATAAGATTGATGAAGACGGCAATGAGCAAGTCATTTCCCTTCTGCAAAGCGGAGAGATGTTCCCGCACGTCGGTTTTTTTGACCGCTCCCCATACCCGGCAACGGCTGAAGCGGTTCAGGAAACCGAATTAATCGTGATCCGGATTGACGATTTTAATCATCTGCTCATGACATATCCGGAGATGACGATAAAGGTTATGAACCTGATGGGCAAAAAAATCCTTGACCTGCAGGAACGCATTCAAGGATTTATTTCCAAAGATGTGCAGCACCGGCTGATGCACGCCTTAGAGAAGTTAGCGGCTGAACACGGGGTGCGAAAAGGAAAAGACGTCTATATCAATTTGCCGATCACCAATCAGGATTTTGCCAATATGGTCGGAACATCAAGGGAAACGATCAACCGCACATTGAATGAAATGAAAAAGAAAAAGCTGCTGTCCGCCGACAGAAGCGGGATTCTGATACATGATTCAGATTGGCTGAAAAGGCTCTAGTTGTATGCCTTTGCCGCACCGCACCATCAGGCTTTCCTTTGATAAGGGGAGCCTGATTTTTTGAATTCACAAATCTGCCATCTTTTAAGTGATCTGGTTCACAACCGGTACTCTCAATATCCAGTATCTTAGGACATGCAAATTGAGAAAGGAGTGAACCATCATGGAAATTCAAAGGGAGACGGTACCCGAGAAGAAGACGGCAAAGAACGGCTTTTTGAAATCTGTTCTCGTGTTTACGCTGATTGTGAGTTTTTCGGTGCTGTTATTAGGGGGCTATTGGATATTCAAGACCCTTGCGCCAAGACCGCTTGAAACATCAGCCCCAAACGGAGAGGTGCTGATGACAAAATCGTCCATCAAAGGCGGGCAGGCCGTTTTTCAAAAATATGCGCTGATGGATTACGGAACGATTTTAGGGCACGGATCATACATGGGGCCTGATTATACAGCAGAAGCGCTGAAAATCTATACGGAAGGGATGCAGAATTTTAAGGCGGAGAAGCGGTACGGAAAGAGCTTTAAACAGCTGTCTGAAGAAAAACAAAACGTGATCCGTGATCAAGTCATTCGCGAAATGAGAAAAAACCGCTATGATTCAGCTTCCGACAAGCTGCAGCTGACAGAGGCGCAAGTCTATGGTTTAGAGCAGGTCCGCGCCCATTACCGTAAAGTGTTCACAGAAGGCGACGGCTGGGGGCTTGAGCCCGGGCTGATCAAGGAAAGCCATATGCCGAGTCATGCTAGAGCATGGATCGACAGTGAGGACCAGATCACACAGGTTTCCGATTTTATCTTTTGGACGGCATGGCTGTCCAGCACGTTAAGGCCCGGCGATGACATAACGTATACGAACAACTGGCCGTATGATGAAGAGGCCGGCAATACGATGTCTTTCGCCGCGGTTTGGTGGAGCGGCGCCAGCGTCACGATTCTCATTTTATTTATCGGCATCATTTTATTCGTGTTTTACCGTTATAAGCTTGGGATGAAGGAAGCTTATCAGGAAGGGGCGTTTCCGGTTTTTGATTTGGAAAAGCAGCCGCTTACGGCGTCACAGGTTAAAACCGGGAAATATTTCGCCGTCGTTTCCGTGCTGTTTTTTGTTCAGGCGATGCTCGGCGCATTACTTGCCCACTATTATATCGAGCCGGACAGCTTCTTTGGCATCGATTGGATCAGAGAGCTTTTACCTTTCAACATATCAAAGGGATTCCACCTGCAGCTGGCGATCTTTTGGATTGCGACATCATGGCTTGGCATGGGCATTTTTGTGGCTCCGCTTGTCGGCGGCCGGGAGCCGAAGCGGCAAGGCTTGTTTGTCGACATTCTGTTTTGGGCGCTGATTGTTCTTGTCGGCGGAAGCATGGCCGGTGAATGGCTCGGAGCAAAAGGCTATCTAGGGAACAATTGGTTCTTATTCGGCCATCAAGGAATGGAGTATATCGAGCTCGGCCGTTTTTGGCAGATCATTCTTGCGCTCGGCATGCTGATCTGGCTGTTTATCGTTTTCAGGGGCATTAAGCGCGGTTTAAAAAGAGAATCTGATAAAGGCGGCTTGATTCATTTGCTGTTTTATTCGGCCATCGCCATTCCGCTGTTTTACGGCGCCGCCTTTATGTTCAACCCGGGCACAAGCATCACCATGTCCGATTTTTGGCGCTGGTGGATCATCCATTTATGGGTGGAAGGGATTTTTGAAGTCTTCGCCGTCGTCGTTATCGGCTTTTTGTTGGTGCAGATGAATTTGGTGACGAAAAAGTCAACCGTAAGAGCGCTCTATTTTCAGCTGATACTTCTGCTCGGCAGCGGTGTGATCGGCATCGGCCATCATTACTATTACAATGGATCATCAGAAGTATGGATCGGTCTCGGGTCTGTCTTCTCATGCCTGGAAGTGATCCCGCTGACCCTGCTTGTTTTGGAAGCGTATGAACAATATAAAATGATGCGGGATGGAGGACATCACTTCCCGTATAAAGCGACATTCTGGTTTTTGATTTCAACCGCGATTTGGAATCTTGTCGGTGCGGGGGTATTGGGCTTTTTGATCAACCTGCCCGCCGTCAGCTATTTTGAGCACGGCCAGTTTTTAACACCGGCCCATGGACACGGAGCGATGATGGGGGTTTACGGCATGTTCGCGATTGCCGTATGGCTGTACACATTGCGCAATATCGTCAAGCCTGAGCGCTGGAATGATAAATGGCTGAAAATCGCCTGCTGGACGCTTAACATTGGCCTGTTCGGCATGGTCTTTATCAGCCTGCTTCCCGTCGGTTTCCTCCAATTGAAAAAAGCATTTAGCGACGGCTATTGGAGCTCACGGGCGTCCGCATTTTTGCAGCAGGATGCCGTGCAGGGGCTATTGACATGGCGGGCTGTTCCCGACACCATCTTTTTAATCGGGATTGTCCTGCTCGTCGTTTTCAGCGTCAAAGCATTGTTTCATCTCCGCAAACCAACACATGGGGAAGGAGAAGAACTGCCGGTTAAAGACATTGCCTCAGAGGATTAAAAAGAAAGGACAGAGGATCATCAAATCCTCTGTCCTTTTTCACGTGTATAGAGAATGAAAAAAAGACAGGATGCCCTGTCTTTTTTCTTATCGTTTGGCTTCGGCCGCTAAACGAGGGAATAAAATGTTATTTTCTAAATGAATGTGCTGAAAAAGGTCTGTTTCCAATTCATCGAGCTTTAAGTAAGTCAGTGTGTATGTGGTGCACGCGCCTTCAGGAAGTGTATAGTCGCTGGTCACTTTCCGCAGTTCCTTTAAAATGTTGCCGCATGATGCATGCTCTTGTTCCAGGGTGTCGATCGCTTCGACGGCCTCGGTTAAATAGGCTTTATCGTTTGTCTCTTCGAAAGCGGTGATTTTCGGGAAAATCTGTTCTTCTTCCTGGATCAAATGGTGCTCCAATTCAGCTTTCAGCTGATGGAACAATTGATGAACCCGGCCGAGCTCAGGATGATGGATCCCATGAACGCGGTATACCTTTGTAACAAATCCCGACAACTCAGGCAGCACGTCGTACAGATAGGCATGATGGGTCTGGACCACGTAGTCAATCAGCCGGGAATAAGGGGCTTCGCTCCAGTTCGTTTCTTGTTCATTGAGAGCTTTTGTCTCTTCGTATAAGGTGTTGATTTTCGTTAAGATCTCTTCTTCATTTAGGTTTTGTTCCTGAATCGCTTCTGCAATCGGGCGGTTTCCTCCGCAGCAAAAATCGATGCGGTATTCCTTCAGAATCCGGCTCGCTCTTGGAAAACGGGTGACAATCTCGCCGGTTTTGGTGTTTTGGTCAAATACTGTGTCCATCGTAAAAAACCTCCTGGAGCTAGATTGATGTTACAGGTTCAATGTAACGTGTTTTCCAGGAGAAAATCGTGATGTATATCACATTTTCAAAAAATCGGGATAGAAGCGGGGAGGATTCGGGAATAGCTATAGATAACTTACGGATTTGGAGGCCCAAGATGGAGGATATATCCTGGCTAACGTATATCATGCTGATCCTTGCCAGCTACCGACTGACCCATTTGATTGTCTTCGATAAAATCACGGAGTTCATCCGGAAACCGTTTATGAAGAAAAAGAAAACGATCGATGAACAGGGGCATGTCGACACAAAAAAGGTGCCGAAATCAAACTTCGGCTATTTGTTGAATTGCTATTGGTGCGCCGGCATTTGGTGCGCCATCATCATCGGAATCGGCTATATGCTGATGCCGAAAGCGAGCATTCCGTTCATTTTGATTTTGTCGGTAGCCGGGGCACAGGCGATTCTTGAAACGTTTGTAGGTGTCGGCACAAAACTGGTCGGTTTTTTATCCGATTTCAAAAAGTAAACTTTCCTTTTCTTTCAGGGCTTAGAAGAGGAGGGTTTATTTTTTGAGACATGCGGCGATGGTTTGATCTTTTTATAGCGCTTTTCTCCCGAATAGTTTTTTTTGAAACCAAACATTTTTATTATTCTGATTCTTATAATTGGGAATTAATAGATAAAGGATGTGTAAAGTCCTGAAGGTTAGCAGTGATGAATGCCGTTTTCTAGCATTACGGCCTCCCAATAAATACGAAAAGAGGAAATAGATAGATTTTTAAGGATTCAAAAACAAGAAATATGGTTGATAGACAATCCATCCAGAGGTTTTTTACAATCAGTTCGTGCTTAAAGTGAGAAGAGAGGTGAGAAACGCTCGCAGAAAAAGCATATTCTAAATCAAATGGAGGAAAAAGAATGTCATCAATCAAACGTTCTGTTTCTGTTTTTGTCACATGCTTCATGATGGCGGCGCTTGTCATCAGCGGTGCATTTGTTCCAGCGGCATCAGCAGCAGCGAAAACGCCTGTTTCTGTCAACGGCCAGCTTAAGCTGAAAGGGACACAACTCGTCAACCAAAATGGAAAAGCGGTGCAGCTGAAAGGCATCAGCTCCCATGGTCTGCAGTGGTACGGCGATTATGTCAACAAAGATACGTTAAAATGGCTGAGAGACGACTGGGGCATCAATGTGTTCCGCGCGGCAATGTACACGGCAGAGGGAGGATATATTGATAATCCGTCTGTTAAAAATAAAGTGAAAGAAGCCGTTGAAGCGGCAAAAGAGCTTGGAATATATGTCATCATCGACTGGCATATTTTAAGCGATGGCAATCCGAACCAAAACAAAGCGAAAGCAAAAGAATTTTTCAAAGAAATGTCTAGTCTTTACGGCAATACACCAAATGTCATTTATGAAATCGCAAACGAGCCGAACGGCGGTGTGAACTGGAACAGCGACATCAAACCTTACGCGGAAGACGTGATTTCGGTCATTCGCAAAAATGATCCCAATAACATCGTCATCGTCGGGACAGGTACTTGGAGCCAGGATGTCAACGATGCGGCAGACAACCAGCTGAAAGACGACAATGTCATGTATGCGCTCCATTTTTACGCAGGTACGCACGGTCAATCGCTGCGGGATAAAGCAAACTATGCGCTGAGCAAAGGAGCGCCGATTTTTGTAACCGAATGGGGAACAAGCGATGCTTCCGGCAATGGCGGGGTATATCTTGACCAGTCACGCGAATGGCTAAAATTCTTGGACAGCAAGAAGATCAGCTGGGTCAACTGGAATCTGTCGGATAAACAGGAGTCGTCAGCCGCTTTAAATCCGGGCGCATCTAAAACCGGAGGCTGGTCAATGTCTGATTTATCCGAATCCGGAAAATTTGTAAGGGAAAACATCCGCAGCACAAGCAATCCAGACAATTCATCTGAAGATACCGATTCTGATTCAGGCTCAAAAGGTTCTGATCAGAAAAATTCAGACCGTGACCAAACAGATCAAGGCAGCAGCACCGAGAAAAATGCAATCGCTGTACAGTACAGAGCGGGGGACGGCAATGTGAACGGAAATCAGATCCGTCCGCAGCTCAATATTAAAAACAACAGCAAAAAAACGGTGTCGCTCAAAAATTTGACCGTCCGCTACTGGTATAAAGCGAACAACAAAGGACAAAATTACGACTGCGACTACGCACAGATCGGCTGCAGCAGCATCAAGCACAAATTCGTGAAATTGAACAAATCTGTAAAAGGAGCAGACACATACCTCGAACTTGGCTTTACAAACGGTACACTGTCTCCAGGAGCAAGCACCGGGGAAATCCAGATTCGCCTCCACAACGATGATTGGAGCAATTATGCGCAAAGCGGCGACTATTCATTCTTAAATTCAAACACGTTTAAAGATACAAAAAAGATCACATTATATGAAAACGGAAAGCTGATTTGGGGCACTGAACCTAAATAACGGCATTCTTGACGGACACCGGTACTTGGTGTCCGTTTTCATGTATATTATAATATAAAGCATGAGGAATTTTTTTGAAAACATGAAAGGGGGTGGATGCATGGATGAAACATTGCAGCATTATATGATGCTTGTGAAGGAAAACCGCGACATCATCAATGGACCAGACTACACAGGCAAAGATCAAGATATTGAAAAACGCAAGGAGCAAATCAAGCTTTATGCCAAAAAACTGCAGCAAGGCTTTTCAACAGATGATGACTATGATGAATTTGCCGATGCCGTCATTAAATGCGCATACGGGGACATCACAATGGAAGAATTAGAAACGGTTTATCATGAACTTACTAGATAAATTTGGATAAGGGAGAGGAGACTCATGACACAAATTGTCTTACGTACAGAACGGCTCATTTTGCGGAAAATGGCCATTGATGATGCCGACAACCTGCTTGAAATCTTTGCAGATCCGAAAGCGATGGAATATTATCCGTCAACAAAAAATGAAAAACAGACATTACAATGGATCGACTGGACGCTGGGAAACTATGAAAATCACGGAGTCGGCCTATGGATCGCAGAACATAAACAAACAGGCGAATTTTTAGGCCAATGCGGAATCGTTCCTCAGGAAGTTGAAGGAGCAAGCGAAATGGAAATCGGCTATTTATTTAAAAGGCCCGTGTGGGGCAACGGCTATGCAACCGAAGCTGCCGCAGCATGCAAATGCTACGGATTTGAGTCACTTAACCTGAAAAAGATCGTTTCTTTGCCTGATGCGAAAAATCTGCCGTCCAGAAAAGTTGCCGAACGAATCGGCATGACGCTTGAAAAGAACATATATAAATGGGGAAAAGAAATTGCTTTTTATACGGTTTATCGCTAAATTTTTCATTCTGTCTCACTAACATAAGTATACTTTGGTATTGAGACAGAATCTCATTAAATTCAATAACTTCCGAGAATATATATTATGTAAACTAAGAAACAGAATCATCGTTTAATTTAGCTGTAACAAAACCCCCTACTCAATACCATAGGGGGCAAACGTTATTCTGGTTGGAGTCCTAAATTTTTATATTTCCAAATGATTTTCCTTACTGATATGGTCGTTGGCTTCAGATAAGTCCTCATAATCAAATTTGAACTTACCGTCGCTTTGGATCATCTCTGTACATCTTCAAGAATTTCTCCATAAATGAATACCTTTGACCATGATTCCGGTAACAGATGCACCTACAACAGTCCGCGCCAAAAAATATCAAATGAGATCTCTAAAGACCGTTCAAATGATTGTTTGTTTTCGTACACCAGTTGAATGTTAAGCCCGTCATAAAGCGTAATAAATCCTATCGCGCACTTCTCCGGCGGACAGTTCACATCCGATTCCTTGAAAACATTCGCTATCCGTTCTTTTAAAGTATGCAAATATAAAAGGTATTGGGCTGAAATAAAATCACTTACTTCAGCAGGTGCTTTAAAGGACATTGCCTGCAAAAAAGCTACATTTGGCAATGCATGAAAACGGACTTGGTTTTCTTTTAAAAAGTCATACATTTGACTCTTTGCGGATGTATGTTTTCGGGAATCGAAGTATTCATTGATAAATGAAATTTCCTCTCCAACAATCTCGGGGTATATTTCCATCAGCAATTCTTTTTTTGATGAAAAATGATAAGCGAGAGATTGTTTTCTGATTCCCAATTCTTTTGCAATATGCGACATTTTGACTCCCTCATAGCCCAATTCATTAAATTGGCGAACCGCTGTACGCTTTATATTCTCTCTGGTCAATATAGCGTCCTCCCCTCCATTTTCAGGCTGTTTTTCTCTTCAAGAAGATATATAAAATATATAATAAAACAAACAGCAGGTACATGAAAATAGCGGCAATATAGATCTCACGATAGGAATAAACCGTTGCAACCAAACCTAATAATAAGGAGCCTCCGCCAATTCCCATATCGAAAAAGTTAAAGAACGTTCCCATTGCATCCTCATGTTCATGCTCTTCCACAAGGTTTATACACCATGTTTGGATGGCGGGAAAAATTGAGCCGAATCCAAAACCGTAGCATATAGCCGCTGTAAAAAACATTGCATTTGTTTGTGCGAAATATAATATTGACAGCCCTGCTATTGAAAATAGCGAGGCGGGAATAAGGATGGCGGCAGCTCCGTATCGGTCAAATGTTCTGCCGGAAATGAGCCGTATAAAAAAACTGGCTCCTGCAATCAAAAAGAAAAACATCCCGACACTATGAAACCCCTTTTCAATTGCATAGAGCGAAAAGAAAGACATAATTCCAGATGCAGCAATACCAACGAATAAAATAAGAATTGACGGAAACAGTACACGTTTTTCCAATACTTTTAACTTTACAGTTCCCTTTCCGCCAGTGCCAGTTGTTTCCGGCTGTCTGCGCACGAAAACAGCCATAAGTACCGCCAGCAAAAGAACGGACATCCCGCCTAAAAAAAGCCTTTGAAAATCATAAAGCTCCAGAGCCGCGATACCGATCATCGGTCCAACGGAAACTGCAATTGTCTCACCTACTCCAAAATATCCAATTCCTTCCCCTCTTCGCTCTTTAGGGATAATTTCGGCTGCGATTGTCGCAAAATAGGTCGTCGCCAATCCAAACCCGGCCCCATGTATTAAGCGAATCAATAATAAAACGCTGACATCAGGCGCCAGGTAATAGGCTCCTGTTGAGAAAGCGCTGATCACAATTCCTAAAATGAGCAAATATTTTTTATTGAACCTTAAAGCCAGTGCCCCTGCAAAAGGACGAACAGCAATTGCAGAGATCATAAAAATACCCGTGACATAGCCGACTTGTTTTGCCCCTCCTCCAATAGCCGTCACAAACAAAGGCAAAGTCGGCAATAACATTTCAAATACCATAAACAAGAAAGCATTTGCAAGCGTCACAAAAACAAATGACAATGACCACATTTTTGCAGTATGTATTTTTTCTACATTCAATTCCATGGCTACCTCTCACTCACTGTTTTTATTTTTCTTCTCACGCATTGACTTTAACTGACCAAGGTCAGTTTGTAAATATAATTTTATAGAATTTAAGCTATTAATAAGCAGAATTTAAAAAATAAAACTTGATTAAACTGACTGTTGACAGATAGAAGTTGAGTCACAAAGGGTATCTTCCAATAAATAAAAAAGCTACTCTCAAAGAGTAGCTTTTGTTGGCGAGCTCTTCCTGCTCCGACTTCGTATCGACCAGCCGGGTGGCTGCGGCTCTTCTATTATAGTGCTCTGGTATAGTGCTCTGGGTGAGCTCTTTTTGTAGCTTTGAAATAAAGTTTGAGCAAAAATCCCTCATAGGTCCTTGTTTTACGATAAATAAGAAGAATCCATTTTGAAAAAAGATTGATCAAAAAGGATTCTTCTTTAGCAGATTTAAGTTTGGTTTTTATAAAAAAGTTTGATCATTTTCTACCCATGTTGCTCAACACTCGCGCCTTATAATTGAATAACTGTAAAGCTAATGAAGCTTTATTTTAAAAGCTGCGTTTCGCTGCCCAAGCTCCTTGCATTTTACTAAGGAATACAATTTGCCCAATATGATATGCGTCGTGCATTGCTAAACTCTTCAGTTCAAGCACTAATGAATTATCTTCTCCTGGGATCTGTCTATACAAATCTTCATGTTCTGATTTTGCTAGTATTTTTCCAAGTTCACGATGAACATAAAAGTATTCTTGTTTTGTTTCCTTCCAATTTTCTAACGTCTCAGTTGGTAATCGAAATGTAGATTCATTATTTTCTGCCTGTGGTTCATTCGCTGTTTCACCAAGAAACCGCATCAGAAATCTCTTTTCATAGAAAAGTAAATGACAAACTAATTCCCAAATGGAATTCATTGCCCCATCAGCTGGTTTCCAAATTGCCTGTTCAAAAGTGATATCCTCTAGCACTTTTTCAAGTGGTGGAAACCAGTCTTCTTCATCTAAGCAGCTTGCCCATTGCTGTGACAAAAGTGTCTTTACATCCATTTTCTATTCCCTCCAAATTTAGTCCCTTCAGTAGATAATCCCTTTGGTCAAAACTTCATTTGCGGCGTGTTGTTCTGGCATAACTTACAATTTCAAGATGAACCATCTAATTACCTCCCTTACTCCACCAAAAATATAATTTGAAAAAAGATTATTCGGTGTATGATCTCTGCGGGCTTGTTGTTTCTTATATGCTACACGCATACCTTGGCTGACTTACTTTAGCCGACCAGCCAACCGCTATATTAAAGTAAAAATGACCGTGAATCTCAAATTTTAGGTAATACGGCGTTACCGATCATCATGTACATAAAATTCTGTCAATCGCACATCATGGATATATAATTCTGTCATTTTTAGTGACAGAGTTGTTTATCCAAAAATTAAAAAACTCCATAAATATGGAAACGAATTAGATGGTTCTTAACACTAATAACGACAAAGAAAGTTTTCGACGATTTCAAATCTAGACTTTCGGGGAGAAATATTGTTTGAAAATGTCTGAGCTTTTTTTCAAGCAGGATTCCTGCGAGTAAAGTGAATTTTTTACTCTCGTTTTCCTTAGCTGCAATAGACAGCCATTACAATATTTCGATATACCCTTCTGTTCCATGAACGCGAATTCGTTGCCCATCCTTTATCAGCTGGGTGGCATTCTCTACTCCGACTACTGCCGGTAACCCATATTCGCGGGCGATAACGGCTCCATGGGTCATCAATCCACCGACTTCGGTGATCAGGCCTTTTATGGATACAAACAATGGTGTCCAGCTAGGATCGGTAAAAGAGGTGACTAATATATCTCCAGCTTCCAGATCAGCATCTTCCATGTTTAAAATGACACGGGCTCGCCCCTCTATCACTCCGGAGGAAACAGGCAGACCTGCAATCGCTCCGGACGGGAGATGTTCTCGTTTGTACTCGCCTGTAATGATTTCGCCATCAGACGTGATTACACGCGGCGGAGTTAGTTTTTCATATAATTTGTACTCGTCTTTTCGTTTGCTGATGAGCTGGTCATCTAATTTTTTTGTGCGTACGACTTCGTGAAGTTCTTCAAAAGTGAGATAGTATATATCTTCTTTTTCATGAATAGCGCCTACTTCTACAAGTTGTTCGGCTTCTTTCAGCAAAGCCTGCTTATAAACGAAGTAGCGATTCACCATGCCGTATTTTGGATATTCCCGATACCCGCTGAAATTCCGGATGAGGTCGATCATTCGTTTTGTTTCTTTGGCTTTTTGTTCACCATCCGGCAATTGCTTCAACCGATCTAATAATTCTTGTTCTTTCTTCAAAGCTTCCTGCCGTCCTTGCTCAAATTTCCGATGGCTGGCATTAGGCTCAAAGTTTTTGACATGATTAAGAATCATAGGGACAAGTGTAGTTGGTTTTTCGCTCCATCGAGTTCTAGTGATATCAATTTCTCCGGCACATCGCATTCCGTATTTGTTGAGATAAGCGGAGATAGCGTCTTGGATTTCCTGTCCACCTTCAAACTGAACCAGCTCATCCAAAAAGTGATCATCTTTTACATGCTGTAAATAAGCAATTACTTCTGGATAAGGACGTATCACATCTGCGACGTCCAGCAGCGCAAGACCCATTTCTGAAGTAATATTATGGGGTACAGATTGAGAAAGCGTATCTGCTGCGTTTTTTTCACCTAACCACTCGTTCATTTTTTCGTTAATCCATGATGAAGCATTCATAGCAGCTTGAATCACAACCGAACTTTTTGGGTGAAATAAAATCTTCTTTAATTCCTGGATATCTTCCAGAATAAAACTAAATAAATCCGACCCTGATTTCGTTTGGATGTTTTGTTTTAACTCTTCTATCGATGTTTGACTGCTCTTCATCAAATCAGAAACGATTGTCGGATCGTTTTCAGCTGGAGCCGGCATATCTGCATTGCTTCTGCTGGGATTCGGTGTTGTGTTATCATTTGGTATCGACTTAATGAAATCTCGTCGCTCAATTATGGTCGTAAGTGCGTCTTTTAAGAGCGGATCGTGTTGTCCCATGCTATTTAATAAAAATTGTCTGCTGTCAGGTGATGCCAGATGATGTGTAACATCAACAAATAACCTTCCACCAGCTTTACGCATGGGTGCAGAAGTCGTCAGCAGAAAAAAAGACAATCCCAGTGGTTTTATGGGATCCGTCATCATTTGTTGATGACCGACAGAGATATAGACGTGATTGTCTTGATCGCTCGCTTCAGGGATGGGATATAAAGTCGTTATTGGCCGACTCTGGACAATATAAAATGTATCGTGGACCAAACACCATTCGATATCTTGCGGCTGGCCGAAATGAGCTTCGATCTGTCTTCCGATGCGTGCCAGTTGTAAAATTTGTTCATCAGTCAGTATTTGCGTCTTTTGTTGATCAGGAGCGATCTGCCGTGTTTCTGTTCCGCCTTCTTTTCGTCCATAGATCGCCAATTTTTTGGTTGCTATCCGCTTACCCGTGATTTCTCCTTCCTGTACTTTATAACCATCGGAAGATACCAAGCCGGAGACCAGCGCTTCTCCGAGTCCAAAACAGGCATCAATCGACAGCAGCTTACGGTTGGAAGTTATCGGGTCAGCGGTAAATAAGACTCCTGATGCCTGTGGGAAAACCATCCTTTGAACGATAACAGATAAATAAACTTGACTGTGGTCAAATCCATTTTGCATACGATAGATGATTGCGCGATCTGTAAATAGGGAAGCCCAACATTTGCTGATATGCTGCAAGATGGCTTCTTTTCCGATGATATTTAAATAGGTGTCTTGTTGACCGGCAAAAGAGGCATGTGGTAAATCTTCAGCCGTTGCACTGGAACGCACGGCATAAGCATGTTCATCGCCAAATTGGGAGAGATAGTGGGCAACTGCTTTCACCACATCGGCTGGGATTTCTGTTTCCATAATGAGTCGTCGAATCTTCCTGCTGATTTCACCAATTTGATCTCGATCTTCCGCTTTGAGCATTGTTAATTGATCCACCAACGCTTGGAACGTTTCGTTTTGTTCGACCGCTTTTTGATATCCCGCTGTTGTGACACAAAATCCTTCTGGTACTTGTAGTCCTTGAATTTTTGATAATTCCCCTAAATTTAACCCTTTTGCCCCAACGAGTAAAAGCTGTGTTTTTTCCATTTCGTGAAAACCGAGAACCAAAGAACTCATTCTGCATCTCTCCTTCTAAAAAAAATTTGACATGAGCTTTGCGACGTGATACAATTAAAATATAAAATGGGATATCTATAACATATAATCAGAAACGCACATCATCTGATTATATCATCACGTATGTTTTTATGCAATCTAAAAAGAACCTGGATAGTTTGACCAGGTTCTTTCTTCATTTCCCGCTACCATTGTTCGAGCGGCTCCGTTACTGCATCATCATCTAATTGTCACACTGATTTTCCCCATATTCCAAGCACCCTTCCTTTCGCTGCAGCTAACGTCAGGACAGACGGCAAGGTCACGAGGAAGCATGTCAAAGGCACCCACTTTGATATGCCTGTTATGTAATGAAGGATTGTTGCTAAGAGAGTTAAGCAAATCAAGACAATAGTGACATGTCGAACAGAAGTTTCGCTTCTCTTATACTTTTCAATCAGGGTTGATCGATCTGTATATATCGGAGCAGTCCCGGGCTCTGCAGCGAAGATATGCATTCCATGAGAAGAGCATACATGTGTCCACCCTCCGGCTTCAAACGTTTCTGTATATTCCTCAAAGCTGTCATCATCAATATCCTGATAGTCAATGCTGTATGTTACATTTTGCGGCTTGGCTTTTTTAAGTTTATAGCCCATAAATGCAAATGAGTCGAGCAGCCAGCCTTTGCTGGCCATATATTTGAGTTTCTTCATATCTTTTTCCTCTGAAAAAGCCAAGCCTTCGGACATAATATATTTTTTTTGTATCATGTTAATCCCCTTTCAATTGTTGAAAAGCGAGCTCCCCGTGTTCAGCCATCACTCTTCTGCGTTGAATTTCTTTCTTTAGCAGTTCTCGGCCGTGCAAGGTTGTTCGATACACTTTGCGGCGCGGGTTTTCATTGTTTACAAGTTCAATCATCTCTTCTTGAAGTAATTTCTTCAACAGGGTGTATAGTGTAGCCGGACCGATGATAAAGGAATGGTCGGTCATCTCCTCTATTTCCTGCATAATGGAATATCCGTGTTTTGGTTCCAGTAATGTTAAAACGATGTAATACGCTGGATCGGTGAACTGATCCATTTCTTGCGGACGCTGCTTAGGCAAGTGGTCACCCCATTTATTATATCAATTATTGATATATCATTTATAGATATAATAAAATTTCCCTTCCGATTTGTCAATACATCATGACTAAAAAACAAACACCAGGCAGCTGCCGGTGAATTCAATGTTATCCATAAATAAAAAAGCCCCCATAAAGGGGGATTCAGCAATTCAATTATTGCGCTTTACTTCATGACTGACCAAGCAGGTGAATCTGGATCCAATGTAAAGTCATAAGACTTCTCATCACGATACATCGGATCGGCATAAATCGATTCTTGATCTTGATTTGTTGCCTTTTGATATGATGAAAACGAGTCGTATTCATTCTTTTTCCAAATCCATAAGCCATCTTTACCGGCTTCCTTATGGTACACGTTATGGTTCACTATATTTTCGTCATTCTTCGTAAAATCGTTTGCAATAAATATTCGCGAATGACTTGCTGTCATGATGTTTTTTTCGATGTTGTTATTTTTTGCATCATATTGCAGCAAAAGCTGTCCGCCATAGAGACCCTTTGTATCATTACGGTACATAATATTGTGCGCAATGACGGAGTTGCTGGTGCCTCCCCGCTTGTTGTCGTATCCGCCGATTGAAATACCGGTATACGCGTTCTCATACACTGTGTTGTCGGTTATTTGAACATCGTCAGCATATTTCCCTCTATGTTCAGACGTTGCTTCAATGCCGATATCGTTTTCGTAGACGATGTTTTTCTTAATGTCAATCCTTTGTCCTCCATCGACATAGATTCCGCCCGCTGAGTAATCATCTCCATATGCGGGATTTCCGTAAGTCGAGTTATGATAAACTGTATTGTTTTCTACGACACCGTTGCGCACAAAATCGTTTTGATCGGCCGTTCCTTCATAACCGATCAGATCAATTCCGATGTTGTTATTGTCACGGACGACATTGCCGCTGATCGTGAAACCGTCAATGTTTCCGTTCAGCACGACCGCTTCACTCGCTCCGAGTGTCAGCTTTTCAACCGTATTGTCTTCGATCTTAATGTCTTTCATGCTGCCCGAGCCATAGACGGCAATTCCGTGGGCATTTCCGTCATCTGCTGTTGTCTTTATATCCCGAATATGATTGTTCTTCATGGTTATATGACTGCTGGAGCCTGATACATAAATTCCCATGGCGGTTGCTTCTTCAGATGATACAGACAGATCCTGAATCGTGAACCCGCTGATTGTAATGTTATGTTTATCATGAATATGAACGAGCGGTGTTTCATATTCTGCGTCTGTAACTGCTTCTCCGCTGATCACGACTTTTTCATTCTCATAGTTTCGGAATGTGACGGGGTTTTCGTCCGTCCCGCTGTGCTTCACATCAAGTGTTTCATGATATGTGCCTTCCCGAATCATGACGGTTGTGCCGGGGACAGCCTCTTTTGCGGCATGTGCCAATGTACGAAACGGCTTTTCTTTCGTGCCTTCATTTTGATCATTTCCATCTGGAGAAACATATAAGCAGTTTGCCGGTTCCGCTTCTTTCGCTCCTGTCTTATCGTAAGCTAAAGCGATGATAGCTGATAAAATACCTGCTGATAAAATAAAATACCATATTCTCATTTTCAGCACTCTTTTCTCTTTAATAATATGGATGACTATCACAATTATAGAATATCCATTTATGGAAAACCATCGCAAAAATATGAAAGGATCCCTCGGACTTCAGCGATGAGTGCTGCAACTGAACAAAAAAAGCCTCTGCTGCGCAGCAGAGGCTTTTATAAATATCGCAAATTACGACCATTTGTTCATCGATTTAATTGAATTTTCCCACAGGGTGATTTTTCTTACGGAGCAAATGAATGAGGTAACCGCCTATTCCTCCCGCAAGCGCCGGGAGCAGCCATCCTAATCCTATGTTATACATCGGGAGAAACCGATTGAACACTTGATTGATAGCATCGATTTTTATGCCGGCAGCATTCAAGCCGTCAAAAAGGCTGATGATAAAGGTTAATATCAAACTGCCTTGATATACTTCCCTCCGCCCTTTAAATAAAGGGTGCAAAAATGTTAAAAATATTAAAGAAATCGCGATAGGATACAAAGTCGTTAATACAGGCATTGAAACATTAATGAGCTGTGTTAACCCTATATTTGCTACAAGGGTGCTGAATATAGATAAAGTGACCGCCATTTTTTTATAGGAGATGTTTGGGAACAATCCATGAAAAAATGAAGAGCACGCTGTGATCAGCCCTACACTCGTTGTTAGACAGGCTACCGTAATCATCAAGCCCAAAAACACTGCACCATAGCTGCCGAAATAATAGGATGAAACCTTAGCCAAAACCGCGGCTCCATTTTCTAAAAGACCCAGTTTTTCAACGCTGGATGCCCCCATATATGAAAGGGCGGAATAAATAAGAGCCAGGAGTGCGGCAGCAATGGCTGTCGCTTTTGCACAAACGATCATGAGCTGTTTTTTAGAGGTGGCTCCCTTCTCTTTCATTGCATTCACAATAATAATTCCAAACACAAACGCGACAAGAGCATCCAATGTAAAATAGCCTTCTTTGAAGCCTTTAAAAAATACATTGGATGTATATCCTTCAGACGGCGCTTGAAAGCTTCCGATTGGCTGAATAATAGCGATCGCGACGAGCAATCCGATAAATGTTAATTTAATAGGTGTCAGAAATTTTCCAATGACATCAATAATTTTGCTTGGATTCAGGGATAGCAAGCATGCAACCGTGAAAAACAAAATTGAAAATATGATTAATGCCGCAGGGCCTGCATCATTTGATAAAAAAGGTTTGACTCCGATTTCAAACGATACATTACCGGATCTGGGAATCGCGTAAAAAGGGCCGATTGCTAAATAAAGGATGGTTGTAAATGCTATGCCAAAGAACGGATGTACACGGCTGGCCAATGATTGCAAATCATTTTTGCCTGAAAAAACAAAAGCTGTGATTGCTAATAGCGGCAAGCCGACTCCGGTCACTAAAAATCCAGCATTGGCTGTCCATACCTTCTCTCCGGCCATTTGACCAAGCATAGGCGGAAAAATTAAATTTCCCGCACCAAAAAATAATGCAAACAGCATTAATCCGATAATGATAATAAAAGAATAAGGGATTTTTTTTGCCATCATAAGTCCTCCGATTTTTAGTACGTGCAACTGTTAGATCATTTAGTAGTTAATAGCTTTCAAAATAAATGTCCTGAATAGTCAGTAAATATTAAAAAAACAGCAATACTATCCCACTATAGTAGCTGTTGCCGGCATTGTCAAAGAATTAGTCAGTATAAAACGAAGCAAAATCCCTTTTAACGAGGCATATTTTAGAGGCGCATATGTTGATGGATTGCCGGCGATATGTTTTGGGGACACTCGATCATCGTGAGCGGCCATCGAAACGGTATGTTTGAATCGGCGGACATTGCCGGATAAAGCGAGGCGTATCCGGTGTGCGGCGGCTTTCCCCGCGGAGAGTCCCTGCCATGACAAAAAAACCTTGAACGACTATAGCCAATCAAGGTTTCGATAAGAGTGTTCCATATGATATTCAGAAAAAATGACGGGCCGCGGCAATTATTTTACTTCCACCAATAAAAATGTATATGTTGTGCCCGGTTGTTTGTTTGCCCAGTAAACCATGACCTCTACATTCCCTTTACCCAGTCCTTCGTAGTCCAGTGTGTTTCTGTCTGGATTAGCATACACATTTAGAGCACTCGAATCATCAACAGAAACATATAAATCTTCATTTGAAAAATCAATTGGAGCACCGCTCGTACTGCCACAATAGAGATTCCAATGGCCGGATTCGCCAACCTTAACTGTTGGTTGGTGATCATCGGGTACGATGAATGTTGGGCACTCACTTGGTGTTATGGCGCCGTCTGATGCAGCGTTTGCGGATGTGGCATGAAAGGATAGAACCATTGCGAAGGTCATAAACAGTGACAAGACATACTTGCTTAATCTTCCAGATTTCATGTTATCAACCTCCTAAATACATATTTTGTTAATGTGTACAAATATTATAATAATCTATAATTTGGAAATTTTCAAGTCGCAGTCCAATGAATGATACGTCCGCACATCCCCCTTTCGTATTTCCTCCCGTAGGGCAGTATTCACATTTGCCGTCCGAGTTGCCGCAATTTCCTGTCCCTTAACCATCGCGGAAAGATTCATCTTCCCCATTCATCATAAGGGTCCTTTGTCCCTTTTGCTTTTTGGTCTTCTAGAGGGCTTGCTTTAAAGTGAACTTTAAGGTCTATAATCATGATGGAGATTACAATATTGCTTGCTGACGCAGCCAATGTGTATTTTGTTGAGTTGGAGGTTATCAGATGGGGTATTCGATAAAAGAAGTTGCGGAAAAAGTAGGTTTGCCTACGCATACACTCCGATATTATGAAAAAGAGGGTCTTCTCCCCTTTATTAAAAGAGATGCCAATGGAAATCGTATTTTTGAAGAAAAAGATTTGTCATGGTTGGAGCTTGTGATATGCTTGCGAAAAACCGATATTGCGCTTTCGGAATTGCGTGACATTGTCAATTTAACTAGAGAAGGAGATTGGACCGTACCAAAACGCAAACAAATCCTTGAACAACATAAAGAAAAAATGCTTGAAAAACAAAGGGACTTGGATCGAGCCTTTATAAAAATCGATGAGAAAATCATCTACTATGACAGCTTAGAAAAAGAGTACCAGACAAAAAATGAAATGAAAAGCTGATGGTGAAATGGATTCATCAGCTTTTTTCTTTTGCATTACAAGTTTAAAAGAAATTTTTCCAAAGTCTCTTTTACGGCTCGCTCATCCGCTCCATTTATGATTAACGTGATTTTATCTCCTTCTTGAACCGCTAAATTTATGATTTCCATCAGGTCTTTCCCGTTTGCAGTCTGGCCGTTTTTAGCGAGTACGATCTCACTCGTAAATGCTGCAGCTTTGCGGACAAATAGAGTTGTATGCCTGGCTTGAAGACCCCGGGGAAGCCGAACGGCAGGCTTTGTGACCAACATTATATTTCACCTTATTTCTATTTTGATAAAGGCAGTTTCATTTACAGGATAAATCTTAAAGTCCGCTTTAACGCAAGGGGTTTTTTTAGGTGAATGAAGTATGGCGCCAACAACAGTGCCTTCACCACAAAAAAATTTGAAAGGCGCACGGCCCATCAAGGTTTCTATGCTTACTCAATGGAAATTGAGAATCGCCATTTACATTGCAATAGAGCTGAAATCATGTATCTAAAGCTTTATTCGACAATCGGCGTTAATGAATCACCGTTCCAGATCTCGCCCTTGTTCAGCGTCCAGCAATGAACGATGTCTTGCATTGGAGAATATTTCCGCAAAAAAAGAGCTGACATCTAAAGGTCAGCTCGGGGGTGAAAAAACTGATTCACGGCATCATCGGTTACATCTGAAATGTGCCTGTACTGATAGTTCGGTGATTGATCGCGATCGATCAGCACGGACCGCACACCTTCGAAGAAATCGTGATGCTTCAAAAAGTTCTGGGCCAGCACAAGATCTGTGGCAAAGCATTCCTCCAGCTTTTTTTGTTTGCCGTCTGCCAGTTGTTTCAAGGTGATTTTCAATGAAAATGGAGACTTGGAGAGAAGCTGTTTTTTCACATTCAGACTAAAAACGCTCCCCTCGCTTTCGAGAGACTGAATAATTTTTTCCAATGTATCATGCTTAAAATGATGATCAATCGCGTTTTGTTCAGGAGCGAGCTTGCTCTCCTGGGGCGGTTTCGCTTGAAATTCGCCGATTAGCTGTTCCAGCTTTTCCTCGATATTGACATGCCTCCAATTCGTCTGCTCCACTTTTTGAATAAAGCGCTCTAAATCAACACTCGTCATATAGATGTCTGCGCCGTTCATATACAGCACATCAGCGGCATGGATGACAGACGCTGTTAATGCAAGATAGCGTCCTAAGTACCCGGGCGCTTTGTTTAAAAAGTAGGCTGCGCCGACATCCGGAAAGAAACCGATATTCATTTCGGGCATCGACCATTTTGTTCTCTCCGTCACAATCCGGTGGCTGGCCCCGTATGTCAGGCCTACCCCTCCGCCCATGACGATACCGTCCATGCAGGCGATGATCGGCTTTGAAAATCGATAGACGGCCATGTCGACTTCATATTCTTTTTCAAAAAAACGCTCTGCCTCTTGCAAAGCTTGTTTTGATGACCGAGCTTCATAAAGTGCCTTAATATCACCGCCGGCACAAAGCCCTTTTGGTCCGCTTCCTTTGATGACGACGACAGAAACGTTTTGCTCTCTCTCCCATTCTTTTAATTGATCACTTATCACACGAACCATGTCATAAGAAAGCGAGTTGAGCGCTTTCGGACGGTTGAGAACGATCGTTGCTGCGCCGTTTTGATTAACGGAACACAAAACGTCATCTGACATCTGGATCCACTCCTTTTATGAATGATGAAACTCTGGTTTACGCTTCTCCACGAACGCGTGAATTCCTTCTTTGGCATCAGCGGTTAAAAACAGCTCGGCAAACCTTTTTCGCTCCCTTTCCAGCGCTTTTTCCATGCTTTCGTTTGCGCCCTGGATAATGCATTCCACTGCACGCATGACACTCGTCATGCTTTTTCCTTTTACAAATGACGAGGCGATAGCTGTTGCCGTCTTCAACAGCTCCTCACCTTTCACGGCCAGCTGGGCAATCTTCATCTCTACTGCTTCATCAGCTGAAAGCGTCCGGCTTGTGAGGATAAGATCGAGCGCAGCGGCTGTATCCGTGATCTTGCGGAGCCGCTGAGTACCGCCAAATGCAGGAATCAGGCCGAGCTTCAATTCCGGAAGACCGACTGTCGCCTCGTCAGATATGACTCTGAAGTGGCAGCTCATCGCCAGTTCAAGACCTCCGCCAAGAGCCGGTCCGTTGATTGCGGCAATGACGGGTTTTTTCAAAGCTTCGATTTCATCACAGAGCGCCTGGCCATCTTCTGCGAGCGCCAATCCTTGTTTTTGATCCCCTAATTTCGAAACGAATTCTTTGATGTCCGCTCCGGCCGCAAAGAAGCGGCCCTCTCCCGTGATGATGAGCGCTTTTGTATCTTCGTCACGGGCCAGTTCTCGAATCAGGGAGCGCAATTCAGCGATGCATGAAGAAGACAGTACATTTGCCGGCGGATTGTTCAATGTGACGGTTGTGATACCATGTTCTTTTTTCAGTGTCACGTATTTCATGATTGATCCCTCCAGTTTAAATAGAAAGATCCCTCTCAAGTCTTTATCCTGGAATTAGAGGGATCCTGCTTTGTCAATGTAAGGCTAGAACCAGCGTTCGGTGACGACCTTTTTCCGTGTGTAAAACTGGACACCGTCTTTTCCGTTTGTCCCAAGGTCTCCATAGAAAGAGGCTTTGTTTCCTGCGAAGGAAAAGAACGCCATTGGAGCCGGGACATTGACATTGACACCGATCATGCCGGCGTCAATGTTGTCGCGGAATTTTTGAACGCTTTTGCCGTTTGACGTATAAATGACAGCGCCGTTGGCAAATTTGGACTTGTTGGCGAGTGCGATTCCCTCATCAAGGTCTTTGATTCGCACAACACTTAAAACCGGCGCGAAGATTTCATCCTGCCAGATTTTCATATTCGGTTTCACATGATCGAAAATGGTGGCTCCCACAAAGTATCCTTCCTGAACACCCGGATTGCGTCCGTCCACCGTTAGTGCGGCTCCTTCTTTTATGCCGCTGTCAATATAATCAAGGACGCGGTTTTTGTGGACTTCACGGATCAGCGGGCCGACAAAGTGATCATCGAATCTGCCGTCTCCCGTCTTCAGCTTTTGTGTTTCAGAAACGAGCATTTCCATGAAGTCATCGGCGATGTCGGTGGCAACCGCCGCAACGGAGCAGGCCATACAGCGTTCCCCGCTGCTGCCGAATGCCGCTCCGATGATCCCTTGAACCGACTTTTCAAGATGGCAATCCGGCATAACAATCGCATGGTTTTTAGCGCCGGCAAGCGCTTGAACGCGTTTTCCGTTTGCTGTGCCTGTTTGGTACACATATTTTGCGACAGGTTCTGATCCAACGAAGGAAATCGCTTTGATTTCTTCATTCTCCAATAAACCGTTCACGACGTCTTTTCCGCCATGGACGAGGTTGAGAACCCCTTTTGGAAAGCCTGATTCATAGAACAGTTCGACTAGTTTCTCTGCAAGAAGAGGCGTCCGTTCTGAAGCTTTCAAGACGAACGTGTTTCCGCAGGCGATGGCGAGCGGAAACATCCAGAGGGGAACCATCATCGGAAAGTTAAACGGCGTAATGCCGGCGACTACTCCCAATGGATAGCGCCAGATCGAGCCGTCGATGCCGTCTGCTATCCCGGGCAGGGCTTCTCCCATCATGAGCGTAGGTGCCGCGGTCGCCAGCTCCACGACTTCAATTCCCCGCTGCACTTCCCCGCGGGCGTCCTTGAGCGTT
This sequence comes from Bacillus sp. z60-11, assembly GCF_046464135.1. Taxonomy (NCBI): domain Bacteria; kingdom Bacillati; phylum Bacillota; class Bacilli; order Caryophanales; family Bacillaceae; genus Bacillus; species Bacillus sp. z60-11. Next base: position 1,063,515 of record NZ_JBIYSN010000001.1, read on the forward strand.
TTTCCGTTTTCCATCGTAATGATGTCAGCCAGCTGTTCTTTTTGTTCTTCAAGAAGCTGCAGGTATTTGTATAAACGTCTTGTCCTGTTGGGCACAGGCACCGATGACCATGTCTCGTAAGCGTGTTGTGCGGCCCGTACGGCGCGCTCCACATCTTCTCTTACAGACAGGGGGACATAGGCGATTGTTTTTCCGTTGGCAGGATTAACCACTTCTTCGACTTCGGCAGCAAGAGAATCCACCCATTCCCCATTGATGTTGTTCCGCATTTTTTTAATGTTGCTTTTCATGATTCGTTTTCCCACCTCTATTTTGCTCACTGATTTTTTTGTATAAGACAGACATATCCTTTTCGCCGTATCCACCCTTATCCGCTTCTTGATAAAGCTCAAAGAGGATGTTGCTCACCGGCAGTTCCACGTTGTTTTTGTGAGCCAAATCCAGGGCGAAGCCAAGGTCCTTTAATAGAAGCTTCAAAGAAAAGCCCGGCTCATAGTGATCATCCGCTATGAAACTTTTATAGTTGCGCTCATAGATGCGGCTTTGGCCATAGCTTACATTCAGCATGTCAAACAATTGATCAAGATCGAGGTTGCTGTTTTTTGCAAGGTGCAGCGCCTCACTGACCCCGGCTGTATAAAATCCGATCAAGAGGTTGTTGATCAGCTTCGTGTTCGTCCCGCTGTCGATATTCTCGTTCACATGAAAGATATTTTCGCCCATAGCGTTAAATACAGGCATTGCCTTTTCGAAAGCGGACTTTGCGCCCCCTGCCATAAAGGTGAGTGTCCGGTTTACCGCCCCTATCACACCGCCGCTGACGGGCGCCGCCAGAAAATCGACACCTTTATTTCCGGCCGCCTCTTCAATTCTCTGATTCAATTCGGGAGCGACCGTACTCGTGTCGATCAGCAGGATGCCGGGTTCAGCCAGGTGTACAAGCCCCTTTTCCCCTAAAAAAACCTCCTCTGCTGCGTTTGATGAAGGAAGGCTTGTCAAAATCGCGTCACACTGTTCAACCATCTTCTCAAGCGGGATACCGATGGTTCCGCCTGCTTGCTGAAAGGACAGCTCCGCTTCCTTGTTGAGATCCATACCATAGACAATGAAGTTTGCCAGAAGCAAATTTTTTGACATCGGAAGACCCATGTTGCCCAAACCGATAAACCCGATTTTTTTCAAAAGTTTCACTCCGTTCACACAATATATTTCTCATGTTCGGCTATTCTTTCTGCGATTTCGCGCTTTTGGATAAACAGGTTGCTGAAGAGGGGGACAGGCAGGCTGCGAATCTCTTGCAATATGAGCTTTCTTTCGGCTTCATCTGATTTCAGCCCTGTTAAGACAGACACCGCCATCTCTTCAATGTTGCGGAAGCCTTCTTCACAAATGACGTTTGTCATGATTTCTTTCAGCCGTTCTTTAGCTTTCCCGCTTTTTTGTACCGCTTTTTCCGTCCGTATGACAGCGGATTCCATCACATAGATTTCTTTCTTCATGTCGGCGATAAGCCGCGAGTATTCCTGCTCCTCTTGAATGTTAATGTTGGCGTGTGCCAGTGTATTCAAAGATTTGTTGAGAAGCCGGTTAGACTGATAGATGAATTGCCTGTTTCGTTTTTCCTGCTTTTTTAACGGGATTTCAAAGTTTGTGCCAACGTTTTGGTGCACCATTTTCAGCAAAAGTTTGGCGATCGTCAGGCGGTTGATTTCGTTTGTGCCTTCGAAAATCCGGCTGATCCGCGCATCCCGGTACAAACGTTCCACTTCATACTCCTGCATGTATCCGTAGCCGCCATGAATCTGAACCGCCTCGTCTGCGATCCGGCCGAGCACTTCGGAGCAGTTTACTTTATTGATCGCACATTCAGATGCATAGTTTGCCAGTTCTCTTAAACTTTCGCCCAGTGAACCGGCAGTCTCAAACACATTGTCTAAGTTTCCCGCCGTCCTGTAGGCAGCACTTTCCGCTCCGTAAATCGAAATCGCCATATCGGCGATCTTTTCTTGAATCATGGAAAAATCGATGATCGGCCTGTCAAACTGTTTCCGTTGTTTGGCGTAGCTTACGGCAAGCTTCAATGCTTGTTTTGCAGTTCCGATGTTTGAAAAGGCGAGTTTCAAGCGCGCCATGTTTAAAATATTCAAGGCGACATGATGCCCTTTTCCGGCTTTTCCGATAACATTCCCGATGGGTACTGTGACATCATCCAAGATCAAGGTCGCTGTCGAAGACCCTTTGATCCCCATTTTCTTTTCTTCAGGGCCGACCGAAACCCCTTTAAACGAGCGCTCCACGATAAACGCGGTCATGCCTTCAGCCGTTTTTGCAAAGACAACATAGACATCAGCCACTTGCGCGTTCGTAATCCACTGTTTTTCGCCATTTAAAATCCAGGCTGTTCCTTCTTTGTTCAAAACAGCCGTCGTTTTTGCATTTAAAGCGTCTGATCCTGCACTGGGCTCTGTCAGGGCATACGCTCCGATCCATTCTCCCGATGCGAGCTTCGGCAGGTATTTTTGTTTTTGTTCTTCGGTTCCATAATAAACGTATGGCAAAGTCCCTACACCCGCATGAATATTAAAGGAGACGCTGAACGACCCGCCGGCTCCCATTTTCTCGGCCACAAGCCCTGACAGCTTTTTGTTGAGAGAGAGGCCGCCGTATTCTTCCGGCACCTCGATCCCGAGAAGGCCGAGCTCTCCAGCTTCTTGAAACAATTTTTTAACGTTTACGTGATCATGCTGATCAATCGATTCAAGAAGGGGCATGACGTCGTTTTTGACAAATGATTCTGTCGTTTTGGCCATGAGTTGCTCTTCCTCAGTAAAATCCTCAGGTGTAAATAGGCCAGCGGCAATTTCATGATGAAAAATCAAGGGTTCATTCCACCGGAGTTCTGCTTTTTCCATCACGTTCCTCCTCGCTTTCCATTCATGAATATGAACTGTGATAAAAAGGCGATGAATTCGCTTACATTATCTTTCTTAACCGAATCATCGCCTTCTTTTCTTGGTGTGTTTTTTACGGTTGATGTTCTTCAGGAAGGAAGCGTTTTTTCTTTTCCCGAACCGTGCTCACTTCCCGTTTGAAGAAAAGAACGATTGTTCTAATCATATGCGGACGTCCTAAGGTTCATGCCATCTTTGATGTGTCCCAACGGCTGAAAACGGCGGCTATTGAACGGAGGTCTGGGGAAGAAGTTGATGGAATACAAAAAGAACACCTGTATGAAGACAGGTGTTCTAAAAAGGTGAACGGATGTATGTTTAGATGCTCGATACAATACACTTTGTATGCCCGTTAAGTTCAAATTCACCAAATCCATTTGGCAGCAGCATGTGATCTCCCTTTTGAAAGCCGTATTCGCGCTCGCCGGAGATCACGCGCCCCTGTCCTTCGATGATGCTGATGAGAAGAAAAGGTTTTTCCTGTTTTAAGCAGGCTGTTCCTTTTAATTCCCACTTTGCCACTGAAAAATAAGGGCCTTCAATTAAAGTGGCGCTAGCCAGGTCATCTGTTTGTTCATATTGAACCGTTCGCTCTTCCGGCAAAAATGGAACGTTGATGACGTCAATGCTTTTTTCCAGATGGAGATCGCGAAGGTTGCCAGCTGCATCCTTTCTGTCATAATCATATAATCTGTAGGTTGTATCGGAATTTTGCTGCGTCTCCAAAATCAAAATACCTTTTCCGATGGCATGCACGGTCCCGCTTGGCACATAAAAGAAATCTCCCGGCTTCACCTTTACCCGCCGTAAAAGCTTGTCCCATTCTCCCTTTTCTATCATGGAGATCAGCTCATTCTTTGTTTTGGCGTGATGGCCGTAAATGATTTCTGCGCCCTCTTCACAGTCTATGATATACCAGCATTCTGTTTTTCCGAGCTCCCCGTTTTCGCGTGCCTTCGCATACACGTCATTTGGGTGGACCTGAACGGATAGGTCTTGATCAGCGTCTAAAATCTTCGTCAACAGAGGGAAGCGATCCCCCTCCAGATGTCCGAATAAATGCCGATGATTTTCCCAAAGCCCGCCGAGTGTGAGTCCTTTATATTCTCCGTTTAAAACGACGCTTTGTCCATTTTGATGAGCGGCAAAAGCCCAGCACTCTCCCGTTTGTTCTGACGGAATGTCATAGCTGAAGGCGGCTAAAGCGGTGCCGCCCCAAATTCTTTCTTTGAAAACGGGTGCAAAAAACAACGGTTCAGTCATCCTCATCATTCCCCCGTTTATATGATTTCGTCCAAAAGCTTGTATGCTTCTTCTTTTGTTTCCACAGACAGCAGTCTTTGACGGTAGCTGTCATCCATTAGTTTTCGCGACAGCATTTGCAGGAGTTTTAAATGCTCGTTTCCTTCGCTTTCTTTCGGTACGGCGATCATAAAGATTAATTTCGCCTTTGTTCCATCAAGGCTTTTCCAATCGACACCCGATCTTTTCATCCCAAATGCGACGCTTGGCCGTTTCACTGCATCAGATTTTCCGTGCGGAATCGCAATATTCATTCCGATCGCTGTTGTGCTTTCTTGTTCGCGAGCCATAATCGCTTCTTTAAATCCGCTTGCTGAATAAAGTGCGCCGGCGCTGGCTAATTTTTCGATCATTTCATCGATAATCTCGTCTCTTGTTTCCCCTGATAATGCAGGCTCGATCAGCTCGATATCGGTGATGTCGGTCAGCTTGTTGATTTCCGGCATGTTGATGTGCTTTTTGGCTTCCATCGGTGCGTCTTTGACTGTTTCGGGCCGAGTTGGCTGCGGTGCTTCAGCAATATCTTTTTTTAAGACATTGACCAAAAAGGCAGTGACAAGTGATCCGGCAATGACAGCGATAAAAAACATCAGGACATGATCCACCGCTCCAAGCACCGCAACGATTGGTCCCCCGTGTGCCACTCTGTCCCCGACGTTTCCGATCATCGCGATGACAGAACCTGTCATCGAACCAGCCATGATACTCGGAATCACGCGAAGCGGATCTTGCGCTGCAAATGGAATGGCGCCTTCAGTAATGCCGAACAATCCCATCGTAAATGCCGCTTTTCCCATTTCTCTTTCTGCCGTCTGGAATTTTCTTTTTCCTAAAAACGTCGCAATACCGAGCCCGATTGGCGGTATACAGATGGCAACTGCAATCGGGCCCATGATTTCGTAGTTTCCTTCACCGATCATGGCAGATCCAAACAGAAAGGCCACTTTGTTGACGGGACCGCCCATATCAAACGAAATCATCGCGCCCAGTATCAAAGCCAGAAGGATGGAGCTTGATCCCTTCATCCCAGCCAGCCAGACCGTCAATGATTCAAAGATTTGCGCGACAGGCGCGCCGATCAATAGTACAAATGCCAAACCTACAATCAGTGATGCAACCACCGGTATGACAATAATCGGCATAATCGGCTGTAGCGCTTTTGGGACTTTTAATTTTTTGATGGCCAGCGCCGCATAGCCCGCTAAAAAACCGGCGATAATCCCGCCGAGGAAACCCGCGCCGCTCACGCTGCCGTAAAAGCTTCCCGTCGCCGCGATATAGCCGCCGATCATACCTGGAACAAGCCCTGGTTTATCGGCGATGCTGTAGGCGATATATCCGGCTAAAATCGGGATCATGAATGAGAATGAAGCGCTTCCGATCTGTTCAATCGTTTTCCAGAAAGAATCATCCGGAATCACCAGGCCTTTCGGCGTTTTCTCACCGCCGAGCGTCAGGGCAACCGCTATCAGCAGTCCGCCGACGACGATGAATGGAACCATGAAGGAAACACCGTTCATCAGATGACGGTAAATCGGGTTTTGTTTTTTCTCCCGCTGACTGTCCGGGGCCGATTTTGAATCTGATTGATGGGTCGGGATGTCGCCGTTTACCGCTCTCTTAATCAGTTCTTCCGGCTTGCGGATGCCGTCTTGAACACCGACAGCCAACAATTTCTTTCCGATAAAGCGGTCTTTATTGACCGACCGGTCCGCAGCAATAATAATCGCGTCTGCTTCGCGAATGTCTTGTTCGGTCAGCTCGTTTTCTACTCCGATGCCGCCTTGGGTTTCGACTTTCAGTTGAACGCCCAGCCTGTCGGCCGCTTTTTGCAGATTTTCCGCGGCCATGTATGTGTGGGCAATTCCGTTTGGACATGATGTAATCGCTAACAGTTTCATGCTCGTCCTCCCCTTAGAATAAAGTATGTTTAGTAGGGCTTGTCACTACTGTATATCAAAATCAGGATGTTAAAAGCGCTTGTTTTTACCGTTGTTTCCGGAAAAATCGGCTTTTTTCCCTATCAAATTAAAAAACAGGGCTTAGCCCTGCCTTTCATAGTCCAAATAAGATAAAAATTTCATCACATTTGTTTCCTGTGTCAGCATGCGAATGAAAGCCGGCTGTTCGCTAAGGTATGACAGCTCGTGAAACAATTGCCGCGTCATGTTTTGATCCTCGTGTTTCACAGCCAGCATAAAGACGAGCGACACCTTTTCAGCCCCCCAGTCAAGCGGCTCTTTTAAGGTGGCGATAGCGATGGCCGATTGTTTAATCCATTTCGCGTTTGCATGGGGAATCGCAATTCCGGCACCGATGTTTGTCGCCGACATTTTTTCACGCATGACGGCATGTGCGGCGTAATCCTTTTCGACATAGCCTTTTTCATACAAAGCCGCTGCCAATTTTTCAATCAGTTTGTAGCGATGCTCTGATTCTTGCTGCAGAAATACTAAAAATGGCGTCGTATTGTTTAACATTTTAAATGTTTGTTTTTTGCGATCATCCATTTGCTCGACAAACACGTTCAGCTTTTCTTCATCACCGGACTCTAACAGCGGTGATACGACAACATGGGGAAGCTTCATATCTTCCAGGGATACTGTGGAAATGACGAGCTCTGCATCACTGTGCCTGGCTAAATAATCCGGCAAGTCGGCTTTGGCGATACAGTCGAGCACATCGATTTGCCGGCATTTCCGCTCGATCTTTGTTCGCAATAATTGCGACATCCCGATTCCCATATGGCAGACAATGACGGCTTTTTTTCTTGCATGGCCGCCGCGGTTAAAACGTTCGACCGCCGCTTGAAAATGCAATGTCAGATATGCGGCTTCTTCCTCCGGAATCGCAAGCGCGAACGCTTGATTGATGTCTTCCAGCGCATCGATGACAATATGAAACAAATAAGGATACATTGTTTTGATGTCTCTAAGCATTGGATTGGATACCGAAAGACCATAGTTTAGGCGATTTAACACTGTGTTGAGATGAATGTTCAAGCCGCCCATCAACACCTGATCCTGGCGGAAATCCTGCATTTTCAGCTCTGATACGCGGTCGATCAGGTGCCGGACAACCTGATGAAGCAAAGGATTTTCCAGGTTTTTCTCTTCCTGATGACCCGGATACCGAACTTTCCCGCCCAGGATATGCAATGTCAAATAGACGATTTCCTCTTTGGGAAAGAGGATGGCAAAAGGGGCCTCCAGCCGTTTTAACAATGATAGTGTCCATTGATATTCTTTTTTCTCTTCGACAAGGGAGATGTCTTTTTGAGCAATGGAAATCGGCTGCTTCATTTTGATCCGGCGGATCATCAATAAAATATGCAGCAGCAAATTTTCACTCGTTTCATCCGTGAAGTATAAAGAATGCCGCTTTTGCATTGATTTGATTTCATTCATCACACATTCGATTTCATGGCTTAAAAATTTGTTTTTGATAAATTGACTTGTAAATTGTGGATGGTCGATTAAATCCGATAGCCTGGCCATCGCTTTTCTTTTATTTTTTTCGCTCCCTTTAATGGTTAAGCCGAGCCGTTGCTTTGACACCAATGTGAGGTCAAACCGCTTCAGCCACCCTCCTATTTTGGTTAAATCTTTTTTGATGGCCGATTTATTTAAAAAATATCGCGCAGCAATGTCTTTTGCAGAAGCGGGCTTTGGATTCATTAATAAGTGGTAAGCGATGTCCAGCATTCTTTCCTCATCGGTTTTCTGCTTATGGCCGCTGTGTTCACGAAATAGTTGATGGGTCAGGCGGACCCTCTCATCATCTTCTATTTGTAAGTAAACGCCCACCCCCGGTTTGCGAATCAGTTCTGCATCAGCATGTTCATTTAAATAATCTTCGATCGCTTTAAGGTCGTTTCGGATCGTTTTTTCGGAACACTTTACTCTGTCAGCGACATCTTGCACGATTAAATAATCATCAGGTTCAGATAATAACAGATATAAAATGTCTTTTTGCCTCGTATTCATGTGGATTTCACCTGTTTTCTATCCTTCCTGTCAATTTCCCTTAATGCCTAAAATTATAGTATAAGTATACTACATACGAAACCGTTTACATTATATAATGAAATAAAAGAGGCAAAAGTTTGATTTTTTACCGAAGCTTCCGGAAAAATGATGTTTATCAAAAGCAAAAAATAAAAAAGGATCAAAAAGAGCCATGCTCCCTTCTGATCCTTTAGATTAAAACTCTCTTTTTTGATAAAACTTAAGAGAAAGACCATATGAACAAATGATGATGGCAAATAAAGCAACAATCAACAGAATGAAGCTTCCCGCGTTTGAGGTGCTTCCAATCCATTCCGTGAGCTTCTTGTTAAAAGCGAAATGCTCATCCTCGCTCAAAAATTTAACAACTGCTGTTCCGCCAAATATAAAGACGAAAAAAATGATAAGGTTCGCCATTTTCGATTTCAGATAGCCGTACTTAAAAATTAACGGAAACGAGATGGCGCTAAACAAAGTGACAGCCACAACGGCGCCCATTGCCCCTATCGCTGTGAATGGAAACTCAAGCGGTACGTGTAGCAACTGACAGATCATATTCAGCAAGAAGTAGACAAGAATCGCGTAGGCTGCATACACATAGACTGAAACATACTTGGACATGACGATGATATTTCGTTTGATAGGTAGGCTGATCAGGATTTTGTCGCTGTTGTTTTTGTCCTCCAATGAGCTTGCACCGAGAGTCAGCTGATACGTGATGGCCAACACGGCGAGCGTATAGCCGATATGCTCAAGCTGAGAAAACGTAAATGTGAAAAAGATCATCAAAAAGAGCGATAATTTGATTGTTTTTTTCTGCATTAAGATATCTTTTTTAATAAGATGATACACGATGATCACTCCTGTTGGTTGAAAATACCATGATATCCTCCAATGTAGGCTTTTCGATCATGACGGAATCCCCGAATTGCTGCAGGACGTCTTTTCGATTGTCCGACAGCGCTTCAAAACCAAAGTGATTTTCTTTCAGACCGATAAATGTGTTTGGCTGGCGCGAGTTCAAGATTTCTTTGCTTCCTTTGACAATGCAGTACCCCTCCAGCAGTTCGTCTTTTGTTTTGCTTAATATCATCTGTCCGTTATCGATGAGTGTAATAAAGTCAGCGACTTTCTCTAAATCGGATGTAATATGAGTTGAAAAGAAGATCGATTTGTTTTCGTCTTCAAGCAGTGTTTGCAAAACATCCAACAGTTCAGACCTGACAAGAGGGTCTAATCCGGAAGTCGGTTCATCCATGATCAACAGTTCAGCATGATGGGAAAGGGCGATCGCCAGCGAGAATTTCATTTTCATTCCTTTTGACAAGTGTTTAATCTGTTTTTTCAAAGGAAGCTGAAAGTCTTTTGCATACCGTTGAAAAACGGCTTCATCCCACCTTTTGTAAAACGGGCTGATGATGCCCTTCATTTCGCTGAGCGTCAGTTCTTCATAATAGTGATTTTCATCGTAGACAAAGCCGATTCTTTGCTTGATCTCGATGTTGTGCTTTTCGCTGTCAAGGCCGAAAATATTGATTTCGCCTTCATCTTTTTTGATCAGGTTCATGATCAGCTTAATTGTCGTGCTTTTCCCTGCTCCGTTTGGACCGATAAACCCCATGATATACCCTTTTTCAAGAGTGAAGTTGATATTTTGTAGTGAGAAATCCTGATAATGTTTCGATAGATTGTTTATTTCCAGAATGTTGTTCATCTTTACCACCCTTCATACAACAGTTTGAGCATCTCTTCGAGCTCTTCATATGTCAGGCCGACGAGCTTGGCTTCACTGACGGCTTCTGCCATTTTTTCTTCAATCATTTTTATTTTTGTTTCACGGAGCATGTCTTTATTGATGGCTGCCACATATGAGCCCTTTCCGGCAACGGTGACAATGAACCCTTCTTTCTCAAGCTCATCATAGGCTCTTTTCGTTGTAATCACACTGATTTTCAGCTCTTTGGCCAAGTTTCTGATCGATGGGAGCGGCTGTGTTTCCGAGAGCGCTCCTTTGACGATCTGCTCCTTTAATTGGTTGACGATCTGAAGATAGATCGGTTCGTCTGAAGCGTTTGAAATAATAATGTTCAAAGCATGACATCCCTCAATTCGTTATTACTGTATATATACAATATAAACAGTAATAACACCTTTGTCAATTGTCTCTTTTAAGCTGGAGATGTGCCAGGCTTAACACTGAAACGTTATTTCTTTCAGGCGGCGCCAAATCATAAAATCCCAATTTCTCTAAGTTAAGACACTTAGAGAAATTGGGATTTGAAATGCCGTTGATCTCAAGTTAACGGCCTATACTCCAGAATAGGCGGAGAATCCTCCGTCAACCGGTATGACAGTGCCGGTAACAAACCGAGAGGCTTGGTCGCTTACCAACCACAGTAATGTTCCGATTAGATCTTCCGGGTCGCCGAATCGATCCAGGGGTGTTTGCTCCAATATTTTTTGCGCTCTCTCTGTATATGTTCCGTCTTCCCTACACAATAACCGCTTATTTTGTGCGGTCAGGAAAAAGCCTGGGGCAATAGCGTTGACGCGAATCCCGGCTTTTGACATATGCACAGCAAGCCATCTGGTGAAATTGCTGACAGCGGCTTTTGCGCCGCTGTAGGCCGGGATTTTTGTCAGAGGCGTATATGCGTTCATGGAAGAGATATTAACGATCACATTTCCGTCTTGACCTGCCATGTCTTTTGCAAATACTTGGGTGGTTAACAGTGTACCTAGAAAATTCAAGTCAAAGACAGATCTGACACCTTCCAAATCCAAATCAAAAAACGTTGTTAATTGTTCACAATTCAAATCTTCCTTATACAAATATTCTTTATCTGTCGTTCCCTTTGGATGGTTGCCGCCTGCTCCGTTAATGAGAATGTTGCATTTGCCAAATGTCCCGCTAATCTGTTGTTTTGCTTGTTCCAGGCTTTGTTTATCAAGGACGTTTGCAGCAATGGCGATCGCTTCGCCCCCGTTTTCCTGAATCTCTTTCGCTACCTTTGCTGCAGAAGTTTGTCTTCGGCTCATTACCGCTACTTTTACACCGCATTGAGCCAATGCTTTTGCAAAACAGCTGCATAACATTCCGCCTCCGCCTGTTACTACAGCCACCTTATCTTTCAAGTTGACATGAAAAGGAATTTCCATGATCATCCCTCGTTTCTGTTTGCTGTTAGTGTTCCGCGTTTATAGGAGAACCGATTTCTTTCTTTTGCCAATTCTTCCCATATTCCATTTAAGTATGTCGCGCCCAGCGCCCGATCATATAATCCGTAACCCGGCTTTCCGGTCTCATTCCAAATCATTCTTCCGTGATCCGGCTTCACCGGTCCGGCAAAGTCTATGTCTCTTAAAGCCCTTACGATTTCATACATATCGAGAGAACCGTCTTCCGAACGATGAGAGGATTCCTGAAATGACTTTTCTCCGATTCTTTTAATATTTCTAAGATGTACAAAATTGACTCTTCCTTTTTTTCCGAAATAATGAATGAATTCTGGAATGTCATTGGTTGGATTTGCACCGAGTGAGCCGCTGCATATACACAACCCGTTAAATGGGCTGTCATAAAGGTTTACAAACCGCTCCAAATGTTCTTTATTCGTCATGATTCGCGGTAATCCAAAAATGGACCATGGCGGATCGTCCGGGTGAATTGCCATTCTTACTTCTTCTTCTGCAGCTACCGGTATAATTTCTTGAATGAAATGCGAAAGGTTTTTCCATAAGTCCCCCTCTGTAACTCGTTGATATTGTTGAAACAGGCTGCGTAACTGTCCATCTGCATAGCTTGTGTCCCAGCCGGGAAGTTTAAGACCGCCATTTAACGGATTCATTTGCTTTACTTTTTCGTCTTCATATATGAGTGCTGTCGAACCGTCTTCTAATGGATAATCTAGAGAAGAACGAGTCCAGTCAAAGACAGGCATAAAATTATAGCAAACCATTTTAACACTCGCTTTTGCCAAATTGCGTATCGTTGTTTTATAGTTTTCAATATATTGATTTCTTGTCGGCAGACCTAATTTGATATCTTCATGAACGGGTATACTTTCGATCACACTTAGCGTTAAACCGTGCTTTTCAATTTTTTCTTTGAGCTCCGCAATTTTTTTATACGGCCATGCTTCCCCTGCGGGAATATCATAAATCGCCGAAACAATGCCGGTGACCCCGGGAATTTGACGAATGTTTTCCAACGTGACCGGATCGCTGTCTCCATACCATCGAAACGTCATTTTCATATCTTTTGCACATCCTCGTTTTTGAATTTCACCAGCAATTATCTAACGGCAAACTGTACGAAACCTGCTTGTTTTCATTATTCGGCGTGCTGCCATTGATCATCAGCTTTCTGTTTTCTGCCTTTGGCATATGAAAAGTGAGTTGATCATACGGAAGCTCATATGTGCCTTCCTTTCGAACAGACAGTCTGATTTCGTCTTCTGTTGTCTCCATGCCCACATGAATCAACGCGAATACGTGCCGGTATTCATTCGATATCCCATCATCTTCATACAGCCGGTAAAATGATTTTCCATTTCCTTGGCAGGGGAATAAAATAAAGCCTCTCTCATCCTTGTTCTTTGTTTGGAATGTCGCTTCTGCATCATTTACCGGTATAATCGCCCCTGCTTTTGCTAAAAGCGGAGTATGGTGTAACGGTGCCGGCAGTACGACTGTTTTTCCTCCTTCATACCATGTTCCAGTATGGAAATCGTACCAGCCTTGTTCATGCACTGGTAAATACACCTCCCGCTCCGTCATTCCTTTCTCGACAACGGATGCAACAAGCAGTGATTCACCCAGGATAAAATCGTCGTTTTCTGCAAATGTTCTTTCGTCATGTTCGAAATCATAAAATGTCGGACGAATGATCGGCTGATCGTTTTGGTGGGCTTCATACAGTGCTGTGTAAAGGTATGGGATGATCCTATGTCTGAACTTGATCAATTCTCTGACGGCATCGGTTGCTTCCGGATACATCCACGGTTCATTCACCGTTCCGTCATCGTTCCACGAATGAATCGTAAATCTCGGATGCATGATGCCGTTTTGCACCCATCGTACGAATAATTCCGGTTCCGGGGCAGAGCCTGAGAATCCGCCGACATCATGGCCAAAATTGTATATGCCTGATAGGCTTAAGCCGATGCCTGTTTTGATGTTATATTTTAATGTTTTCCAGCTTGTGCGGTTGTCACCTGTCCATGTTTGTGCATAACGGTGCATGCCGCAGCAGCCGGATCTTGAGATAAGGTACGGGCGCAATTTCGGATTGTATTCCAGCTGCGCCTCGAAAGACGCTTTCATCATCAGAAGCGGGTGAAGCGCGCGTATCAGTTCAAAATCCATTTCTTTGCCGAAGCCGTGGCACTTGGCATTTTCGCTCCATATTTCAAACTCGTTATTGTCATTCCAAGTCGAATCAACACCATATTCAAGCAGCCTTTCTTTTACTTGGGCTTTCCACCAGTCGAACGTTTCCGGGTTCGTAAAGTCTAAATAAGCTCCGATATCATCCCAAAATTGGGCTGTTTCAGGCTTTTGCGTTTCATTGTTGATGATGACCATCTCTTTTTCCTGTAGTTCATCAAAGTACGGATGATCCTTTAGCAAACACGGTTTAATGTTTGCGACTAAGCGTAAGCCCTTCTCATGAAAGTGTTGAACCATCTCTTTTGGATCCGGGATTTTGGAATCGTCCCAGGTAAAAACATAACGTTTGTCACCGATCGAAGTGTATCCTGACGATAATTGGAACGAGTCGCATAATATATCATGTTTTTCACAAAGACGAACGAAACGTTTTAATTGTTCCTGAGCGTTTGGCGCATCGGTGTAGCTCATCGTTGAGCCCGAGTAGCCCAAACTCCATTTCGGAGGCAAAACGGTTTTGCCTGTTATCCAGGAGAACTTCTCAACAACATCTTTTATTTTCGGTCCTGCTATGAAATAGTAGTCTAAGTCTCCTCTTTCCGCTTGATAATAACGATACAGTCCATGATAGTTATCAAGCTCGGCGCCCATATCAAAAATAGAGGCTGATAGATTGTCATAGAATATGCCATAGGAAATACCTGTCAGCTTATTTCTCGTCATATAAAATGGGATATGTTTGTATAGCGGATCTGACCACTCCGCATCGTAACCCATCGCATCTATATTTAACATCCGGTAGCGCTTGCCGTGTTTATCGAGATTGCCGGTTTTTTCGCCAAATCCAAAGTATTGGTCTTGAAGATCGCGTTGTAAATAATGGTGTATACCTTTTCCCAAAGCACCGCCAAAGTTATATGCTTGTGTTTGCCGATCGTTTGCAGCATTGATCCATTCAGAGCCATTGTGAAAAAACCAGTTGATCTTGAACCCGTTCAATTGAATATGAAGCTTTAGCTTGCCGGTTTTCACGATAAAAACGTCTTCGATTTGCCGGGATTCGTATTGGGGTAATGTGAATCCTCTCGTGTCTAAACGATGGCGGCCCTCCACCGGCACGTCGGTTTGCCCGGGTGCAACGCTCCACGTTTTTTCAAGGGTTGGCGCTCCTTCCTCCGTCAACCAAATCCGAATCACATCTTCTTCAAGAATGAAGATTTTCGCTTGGGTATCCCCTTCATTTAAATGAAAATGCAGTACATTATTTTCTTCTTTTACAAATGTAAACATATAGGCTTCTTTAATTGCCATGAAACCGATGCCTCCCTCTTTTTTTTGCGTTTTAAAGTCCAAATAATTGAGGCAGCATTAAGCTGATTTGCGGAACATAAGTCACGAGTAAAAGGACGATGATGATGGCGGCATAAAATGGCAGAATCGGTTTAACCACTTGTTCAATCTCAACATTTCCTATGCCGCACCCGACAAACAGCGCACTCCCCACAGGTGGCGTGATATTGCCGATACAAAGGTTAAAAACGAGCATGATCCCAAAATGAACAGGATCCATACCGAAGCTTTGAACAACTGGCAGAAAGATTGGAGTAAATATTAATACGGCCGGAGTGATGTCCATAAATGTGCCGATGATGAGCAGAATGATATTCATCATCAGCAGGATGATGATTGGATTATCGGTCAATCCTAACATGCCGCTGCTGATGGCTGCCGGTATCCCTGTAAAAGCCAGCACCAATGACAGCATCGTTGAAGTCCCGACCAAGAACATAATTACAGCCGTGATTTCAACCGTTTCCAGCAGCATTTTGGGAAGCTGTTTCAATTGAAATGTCCGATAAAAGAGCGACAACAATAAGGAATAAACAACCGCTATTGCTGCTCCTTCGGTTGCCGTAAATACACCGGCGATAATACCGCCGATTACGATCACAATAAGCAGCAGGCTTGGAATCGCTTCCAAAAACACTTTAAAACCTTGGCTGATCGGAATTTTTGAGGCTGCAGGATATTTCTTCTTTTTTGCAATCAAGCAGGCGACGGCCATTGTAGCCATTCCCCATAAAATTCCGGGCAAGTAGCCAGCTACAAACAAAGCGGCTACAGACGTTCCGCCGCTAACGAGTGAGAAAATGATCAAAAGACCGCTTGGCGGAATAAGCAAACCCGTCGGCGCTGAAGCAATATTGACTGCAGCAGAATAAGCCCGGTCATATCCTTCTTTTTCCTGAAGCGGTGACATGACCCCGCCGATGGCCGCCGCACTAGCCACGGACGAACCGGAAATGGAACCGAAAAGCATATTCCCGACGACGTTTGTATGCGCCAGCGAGCCGGGCAATCTGCCGCTGAGCAGCTTTGCAAAGTGAATGAGCCGGATCGCGATCCCGCCATTATTCATCATAATGCCTGATAAAATGAAGAACGGTACCGCTAATAAAGAAAAATTGTCAATCCCTGTGACCATTTTTTGGGCCGCTGTGAAAATGGCGACATCAAAAGGAAAAATGGCAAGCATCGTCACAATCGACGCCGCCGCAATACTGACAGAGATCGGTACACCGAGAAACAACAAAATGAAGAATACCGCCGCTAAAATGAGGCTTGCTTCAATGGCCATAACGTTTCCCCCCTTTTGGTCTGAAAAAGATTTCGTCACATCTTTTCTGCTCTTTCTACATATTCACCTGATTTTTGTTTTCTATATAAATGTTCATATAAATCGGCCAAGCTGTACCCCATGATGAGGACGCCTGCCACAGGAAGTGAAAGATAAACATACCCAACCGGAATTCCTAATGCCGCTGAAGATTGCCCCATTGTGATGAATACCGCTTTCAAACCTCCCAACACCATCACAATCAGAGCAAAAGCAACCAAAAGAATCTGAATGATAAGATGAACGAAAACCTTTGTTCTAGCTGGGAGTTTTCGAACGAGCCATTCAATGGCCAAGTGCTTTTTTTTCGAAAATGCATAGGCACCGCCCAGCATCGACACCCATATTAACGAATAACGCAAAAATTCTTCTGAAAACGTACTAGGAGTATTCAGCACATATCTCGTAAATACTTGCCATATCGCGACCAGAACCATCACTGCCATCAATGTAACTGTCAAACATTCAATCGTTTTATCCACTGCTTTTTTTAAAGTGTGCATTTATATCCCTGCCTTATGAAAAATGATCCGAAATCCCTCATACCTGCAGCGTCATTTTAAATTTTTAACTTTCGCGCGAATGTTCCTGTAGTATGTTCCAGTCGATTTTTTATTGGCAAACTGATTATGGAGCGGACTTACCGCTTTCCGGAATTGTGCTTTGTCCGGCTTGTGAAATGTTACACCCATCTTCTTTGCTTTTTTTACCGCTTTTTCGGTTTCCTCAGCCCAGACGATTTTATGAAACGCCGTAGATGTTTTCGCAGCTTCCATCACCGCATTCTTTTGCTCTTTTTTTAATTGATTCATCTTGTTCAAGTTCATGATTAATATATCCGGCACCATCGCATGCTCTGTGTAGGAGTATTCCTTGGCCACCTCCCCATGATTGCTGCTTGTTAAAGCCATTTCATTGTTTTCGGTGCCGTCAATGACATTTGACTGCAATGCCGTATAAACCTCACCGTAAGCCATTGGGGTAGGTGCTCCCCCCATTAATTCAACCATCCGGATCGCGGTGGCGCTCGGCTGCACCCGAATTTTTAAACCTTGAAGGTCGTCTGGATGCATGATCGGCTTGTTCTTTGTATAAAAGTTTCGTGATCCGGCATCATAGTAGGTTAACCCGATGAATCCCAGGCTTTTTGTTGTTTGGTAAATGTCTTTTGCAATATCACTGTCCATTACTTCGTAGAAATGATCCTTGGTGTCAAATAAATACGGCAGGCTGAAGAGTGAGTAAACGTCGGAGAAGCTTTCCAAAGCGCTTGCACTTACTTTTGCAATGTCGACTGCCCCTGTTTGTGTCATTTCGATCACTTCACGTTCTGAACCGAGCTGAGCATTAGGATACAATTGCACTTTAACGGCGCCATTTGTTTTCTTTTCCACTTCTTTTGAAAATTCAACTAAAGACTTGTGGGTGGGATGCGCCTCATTATGATTATGGGCGAGCCGCAACATGACCGTTTTATCAGCTCCTTTTGAATCAATGCTTTTACATCCCGTAAGCATTCCTGAAACTAAAGCGCATACGAAAAACACAGATAGGATTTTTCTCATGATCTCCCCTCCTTAAATGGCATAATGTTTCAGATTTTCTTGCATTGTCTTACAGTCTGATCGGTTTTGATAGCGTTTACATTCTTTCTTAAATGGCGAATGGGGCGCCTCAAATGAAAGCGTCTTAAGGTTTACCCTCCAATCATTGGGTTGTGTTATTTTAAATCAACCTCCTTCCCGTTGCTTTAACAACGTTGTTAAAAATAAGCCGCATTATCTGGAAAAACATTTTAACAACGTTGTTATTTTAGGTGTCAAATTTATGTGATTGTTATTTCATGAAGTATCATTTATAATAACAACGTTGTTATTATAAATGATAAAGTTCTTTTTGAAAATTTTCAATATTATATTTTTAAATCTTTTGGAGGATCCAAAATGAATGTAACAATTAAAGACATCGCACGGGCTTCCGGTGTAAGTTATTCAACTGTCTCAAAAGCTTTGAGAGACAGTCCTCTTGTTAAGCCAGAGACAAAGAAAAGAGTCCTGCAATTTGCCGAACAATTAGGATATACTCCAAATTTTGCAGCGAGAAGCTTGGCATCTAAAAAAAGTCAAACGATCGGCCTTGTCTGGCCCACAATTGAAAGGATCGCTTTATCAGCTCTTGTTACAAAAATAAATGAAGTCGTGGAAAAAAACAATTATTCAATGATTTTGTCTGTGAACAATGCGAAAGAAGCTGTGGAATTGTTTAAGAGTTTTCGTGTGGATGGAATCATGATTTTTGAAGAAGGCGGTGAAACTCAACTGGGCACTGATGCAACTTTAACCATCCCCATCTTATCCTATGGGGTGTCTGGTGGCAACACACATCCGATTGTCGATGTAAACCATAAAAAAGCGATTTTCAAAGCGGTTACGTACCTGTATCAATTAGGCCACAAAAACATTAGTTATGTCGGTGACCTATCCCCTGATGACAAGCGTCAAAGCGAAAAATATAAAGGTTTTGAAGAGGTCATATTGGCGACCGGTTTGAAATTAAATCAAAACAGTATGGCAAACACGAATGGGTTAAGTTGGTATGACGGTTATTCGGCCGCCAAAAAACTTTTGCAGCAATCTCAAAAACCAACAGCGATTATTAGCGGAAGCTATGATATCAGCGTAGGGGTTTTACGAGCCGTAAAAGAGCAGCGCTTAAACATTCCCAAAGATTTATCTTTAATTTCCTATGATAATATTCCGCAAATGGCAAGCCTTGAAACCCCGTTGACTAGCGTAGGCGTTCCCATCGATCAATTGGCGCACAAAATGGTCGATTCTTTGCTGTCTCTGATTCGTGAGCCCAATTCAATCCCTTTAACACAAAAAATGGACCCTGAAATCAACATCCGCATGTCTTGTGCCCCTCCAGCGGCTGTCAAGTAAACAAAAGATAGGGTTCTGCGTCTTTTTTTAAAATCGAAACAGTCGTTCATCATAGTTTTCCCCCGTGAAAAAGACTATGCAACCAGTGTGTTTCGGTACTTTTCCGGAGCACACTGGTTCGCTCTTCCCCTGCACTCTTAATAGTGGTTTTAGAGCGGCAAATAAAGTCTGCCTTGACTTCTTTTAAGGACGTGCCCTCACGATTTTTTACCCAATCTTTAAGCAGGGTTGAACTCCGAAGCCTTCATTCATCAGATCATGCATGATCGCTTTTGTTTCTTTCCTCATATATCTTGCCGGTTTTTATCTTAAACGCTGAACTGAATGTTGTCCGCCTTTTTCAACTAAGATCCCCTAGTCAAATCGAAGTAATCAGGGACATCTCATTGTAAAACGTCCTTAATATCCGCCCAGCCTATGGCGATAGCTTTCACATGCATGTTGCCGTAGCGGATTTTTTGGGAGGCGAATGTCCTTCCCCCTAATCTTTCATAAAAGGCGGCTGATGGATTATCGGCCAATACCCAAACCATCAAGGAATTCATGTTTTGCTTTTTGAGCTCCCTTGCCACAGTCTGCATCATCCGCCGGCCGATTCCCTGCTTGTGATACCGCGGTAAAAGATAAATCGCGGACACTTCACCTTGATATGCGCTGTGCTGCAGGCGGCTCGGCCCTCCTGAGGCAAAGCCTGCGATGCTGCCGCCTGTCTCCTCTGCAACAAAGACAACCTCTTGATCGTTGGGATCGCTTAAAGATGTTTTCCAAAGGTCTGCCTGTTTTTTGAGTGAAAGTGTTGATAATGTATCGTCCGGCAGAATTCCTTGATATGCCGCTCTCCAGGTTTCCACATGAACGTTTGCGATTTGGTCGGCGTCCTCCGCTTTAGCTTTTCTGATGATCATACTTGTCCACTCCTATCAAGTCATTACGTAAGATTATAACATGGGCATGCTTGTTTCCGGTTGAAATAAAAAAAGCCCAGATTGATTTCAATCTGAGCCCTGTCTGTGAATTATTCGCCGTCTTGTGCAAAACGCTTGATCCGTTCGCCGATTTCATCGCGCACCCGCTGGAAAAATGCCCATTTTTCTTCTTCGGTTCCCTCAGCTTTTGCCGGATCGTCAAACCCCCAGTGTTCGCGCTTGACGTGCGGCGGTGTCATCGGGCATTTGTCAGCCGCGTCTCCGCACAGTGTAACGACAAGATCCGCATTGTTTAAAATATTTGGATCAATGATATCTGATGTCTGTCCGGAAATATCGATGCCGGCTTCCTTCATGGCTTTTACGGCATTCGGATTTAATCCGTGCGCTTCAATGCCCGCGCTGTGGACGTTCCATTCGTTTCCAAGGTATTGTTTCGCCCAGCCTTCAGCCATTTGACTGCGGCAGGAGTTGCCTGTGCATAAAAAATAAATGGTTTTCTTTGACATAGTTCATCGTCTCCTTTTTTAATGGATGAAAAGCAGCCAGACATAAAGTCCGACAAGTGTGATAAAAAGTGTAGGAATCGTTAAAATGACGCCTGTTTTAAAATAGGTTCCCCAAGAAATCCTCACGCCTTTCAATGAAAGGACATAAAGCCATAAAAGCGTCGCCAGGGAGCCGATCGGCGTGATTTTCGGACCGAGGTCGGAACCGATCACATTGGCATAGATCAAGGCTTCCCTCATGATGCCGTGGGTATCCGTGTGCTGAATCGCAAGCGCATCGATCATAACCGTCGGCATGTTGTTCATGACAGCAGACAGTATGGCTGCGATGAAGCCCATGGCAATCGTCCCCGCAAACAGTCCGTGATCAGCGGCAGCTTCTATCACCTGTGAAAGGACAGCTGTTAAACCCGCGTTTTTCAGTCCGTATACGACGACATACATGCCAATCGAGAAAAAGACGATCGCCCAAGGAGCGCCTTTCAGCACTTTTTTCGTTTCAACAGCCGGACTGTTTTTCGCAGCCATTAAGAAGATGACGGCAATCACCCCCGCAATGATGGATACGGGTATGGAGAAGAGCTCACTGACGAAATAACCCGCTAAAAGGACGGCCAATATGAACCATGACAAGCGGAACATCTTCCCGTCTTTAATGGCCTCCCCCGGCTGTTTCACATATGTCATATCATAATGACGCGGGATGCTCTTCCGGAAAAACAAATAAAGGACGATCATGCTTGCAACAAGGGAAAACAGATTTGGAACGATCATCCGTCCCGCGTATTCGATAAAGCCGATATGAAAGAAATCGGCCGAGACGATGTTAACAAGGTTGCTGACGACAAGCGGCAGTGATGTGGAGTCGGCGATAAAACCGCTTGCGATGATAAAAGGAAACACCAGCTTCTCCTCAAAGTTCAGGGCGCGCACCATGGCGAGAACGATCGGAGTCAATATTAAAGCAGCTCCATCATTGGCAAACAGTGCGGCGACAACGGCACCCAAGACGGAAATATAGATAAACATCCGAATGCCGTTTCCTTTTGCTGCCTTTGCCATATGTAAGGCAGCCCACTCAAAAAATCCGATTTCATCCAGTATTAGAGAAATAATGATAATCGCCACGAAGGCTAAAGTTGCGTTCCAGACAATACTTGTCACATCTAGAACATCCTGAACATTAACAACTCCCGCGATGAAGGCCAAAACAGCTCCCCCGCAGGCCGACCAGCCGATGGATAAATTTTTCGGCTGCCAAATGACGAATATAAGCGTCAGCAAAAAAATGATGATGGCTAAAACCGCAGACGTCAATTGTAATCCTCCCTTGCCTATTGATGGTCCGTATATAATAAATTGATTATATAAAGGGATGTTTATATTGAGAATACAGGAGGCCAACCGGACATTGAATGCTTTCCCTCCTATTAACTGCACGAAACAGGTTTTTCTTTCGATTTAACGGCTTGAAAAACTTCATCACCGTCATCAAGCTGTTCCACAATGCTAAGCACTAATTCCCGTGCGGGAAAATCGTCATTGAGAGAATAGAACCGCCATTGCTCCCTTCTTTCTTCCTTGATCATGTTTGCTTTCTTCAACTTTCGCAAATGCTGGCTGATCGCGGGCTGGCTCGTTTCGAACATGTCGACAAGCTGGCAGACGCAATACGATTTCTCCTGCAGCAGCTTCAGCATGAGCAGCCTGGTTGGATCGCTTAACATCTTCATGCAGTTGACAGTGCTTAAAGAATCAAGCTTTGTTTGTACAGCCATAGCAATGGTCCTCCTCATGTTTGCCTGATGATTTCAGTCAGTATTATATAATTAATCGTTTATATAATCAAGAGTTGATGAAAAATATTTTTCCTTCTCCATTTGTGTTCACTCATCATGGCATCGAGCTGGCGATCATAATACGGCTAAAATCATCGTCTTCAAAGTAGAAGTTATATCCAGCTGTTTTATGACTTGTCAAGCAGATGATGATTCCACATATCGTTGAACATCCCCATATGATGAAGCCGTTTGTGTAAAAAAAGCCAAAAAAAAGAGAACACCTGCATGAATGATGACGATCAAAGGCACCGTGAAGATCGGTTTAATATGCGGCAATAAGATCCCCTCCGAAGGAAATGATGTGATAATCGCCCTGTTAACTGGAATGTTTCCGAAGTCTGTTTACGGCTTTTGCCCGATCAATTGACTGCTTCCCTCATTAGTATTGCAACACTTCCGGAAGCCATTTTTTCCTTAATGCGTGTTTAAATTCACGTATCACTATGCAGCCTTGCCTGCTATTTCAAAGGTTTGCTGTCGAATGATTTCAGGTGAAGTTGAATAAAAATGAGATGGAAGCACCCAACCATTGATGTCAGGGAATTTATCAAACGGACAAATGCGCTTGATACTACTCTATTAAGAAGGAAGGAAGCGTTGATGAAAAAGCTTTGCCGAGAAGTTTGGGTGGAAGTCGATCTTGATGCCATTAAGAAAAATTTACGTGCCATTCGCCGTCATATTCCAAAGAAGAGCAACATTATGGCTGTCGTAAAAGCGAACGCTTATGGTCATGGGGCGGTAGAAGTGGCGCGCCATGCACTGGAATATGGAGCGAGTGAGCTCGCTGTTGCCAGCCTGGAGGAAGGAATCGAAATACGAAAAGCGGGGATTAAAGCACCGATCCTTGTGCTCGGTTTTACACCCCTTAGATGTGTGAAAGAGTCAGCAGCTTGGAATATTACGTTATCGGCATTTCAGGTTGGTTGGATTAAAGAAGCGAACGAGATATTGGAAAATGAAGCGGAGACGAACAGGTTGAATATCCATATTAATGTGGATACTGGCATGGGGCGATTAGGTGTACGGACAAAAGAAAAGCTTTTAGAAATCGTGAAAGCACTTACGGCAAGTAAATTCCTTAGATGGAAAGGGATTTTTACACATTTTTCCACAGCCGATGAGCCGGATACGACACTCACAAGAGTACAGCACGATAAATTTATCAGTTTTCTTCGTTTTCTAAAAGATCAAGGCTTTGAGCTGCCCGCAGTTCATATGAATAACACGGCTGCATCTATCGCTTTCCCGGAATTTAGTGCTGATATGATTCGTTTAGGTATAGGTATGTATGGATTATATCCTTCAGCCTATATCGAGCAGCTGGATCTCGTGAAGCTTACACCTGCCTTAAGTTTGAAGGCGCGTATCGCTTATGTGAAAAAAATGTTGACAGAACCGCGGACCGTCAGCTATGGTGCTACATACATTGCAGACCCCGGGGAGGTCATTGCTACACTCCCGGTCGGCTATGCTGACGGTTATTCCCGTGAACTGTCCAATCGAGGGGTTGTTCTTCATCGCGGAAGACGAGTGCCGGTTGCAGGAAGAGTGACAATGGACATGATCATGGTTAGTTTAGGAGAGAGTGAAGGTAAACAAGGAGAGGAAGTCGTGATTTACGGCCGGCAAAAGGGAGCTGAGATTACCGTTGATGAAGTTGCCGAAATGCTTGACACGATTAATTATGAAGTTGTATCTACTATAAGCCGCCGCGTCCCTCGAATTTATATTCGCGATGGTGAGATTTTGAAGGTGTCGACTCCAGTATTATACGTGTAGCTTTTGATCGGCATTGGAAGATCGCCGTCAATTTGTCATCACCGCCGCCCGACAGAAATCCGTGTCGGGTTTTTTCTTGTCCATAAGGAAGAGTTCGTGGAATATTTTGCCTTATCCGGAGACAAAATACTTTTAAGATGACAAAGAACAGGCGGGATTTTATGAACATCACCATTATGACATTTAATATCCATCATGGAAAAGGCTCTGATAAAAGGTTGGATTTGGAACGGATCGCTCAAGTGATCGCTGAAAGCGATGCCGATATTGTCGGATTGAATGAAGTGGATCAACATTTTTCCAAAAGAAGCCATTACGAAGATCAAATCGGCTGGCTTGCATCGCAATTAAAGATGCACCATGCGTTCAGCCCGTCACTTTCCTTGAGCACAGGTCCCTCCACACCTAAAAGGCGGTATGGCAATGCCTTGTTGACGCGTTTTCCGATTGTTCAACAACAGCATCATTTGTTTAACTTGATCGCGGGGCTCATCGAGGGAAGGTCCCTGCTTGAAGCGGATGTGGAAATCGGGGGACGGATTTTACGGATCTTTGTGACGCATTTGAGTTTGAATCCATTTCTGCACCGGAAGCAAACAGACTTTTTGCTGCAAAGAATCCGAAAACGGGAACAGCCGGCGGTGGTGATGGGTGACTTTAATATGAAACCCCATTCAAGAGATTGGAACAAAATCACCGGAGAGCTACGCGATGTTTGGAAAGAAGCCGGAGACGGCCAAGGATCCACCTATCCGTCGCATCGTCCAAATAAGCGCCTGGACTATCTCTTTATCAGTCCCTCCCTTCACGCGTCAGCCGCTGAAGTTGCGGCGAATGATCCGGCTGCATCCGACCATCTGCCGCTCTTAGGACGGATTGACATTTAAAAGACGGCTGATTATCAGCCGTCCTGCTTATGCTTTGGCTATTCCTAAAAAGACTCCGGCCGTCACAATCAAAATAATGCCGATGACGATTCCGATCAGCTGCCGCTTCGTCTTCTTTTCACCGAGTATAATAATGCCGCCGAGCGTCGAAATGACGATCCCCATTTGCGACAATGAAAAGCTGGTCGCCACGCCGACCCGCGGCTGAGAAATGAATAAAAACAAGTTTCCCGCCGCCCAGATTAAGCCGGGGATAATATTTTTGATCACGTAAAAATTAAAAGGTTTGTGTCTGAATGTTAAAATCAAGCCCCCGGCCACCATACCGATGGCCTGTGGGAACAGAGCGGCCCAGCCGCTGACATCAAAGAACCGGACAACA
The DNA here is from genome assembly GCF_046464135.1 of Bacillus sp. z60-11. Lineage (NCBI taxonomy): Bacteria > Bacillati > Bacillota > Bacilli > Caryophanales > Bacillaceae > Bacillus > Bacillus sp. z60-11. The sequence goes on from NZ_JBIYSN010000001.1 coordinate 1,089,112, forward strand.
ACGACATAGACGAGGTAGCCTAAAGTGGAGATCAGCAAAATGATGATCCCTTTTTTCATGTTGCCTGTGGCTTCCTCTGTTTTTCGGCTGCGGTCTTCGAGCGATGTCAAGATGATCCCGACGATGATAAATATCAGCGCTAATACGCCGAGGATGATGGAGATCGTTGTCGCCCACTCATGAAATACAAGAACACCGAACAGCGATGTGGATACGAGTTGCATCCCGGTTGAAATCGGCATCGTTTTGGAAACGCCGATTAATTTAATGCTTCTCAGCTGATTGGTTTGGCCGAGCGCCCAAAACACTCCGGACACAATGCCTACGGCAAATATGCGCGGCGATAATTCAGGCTGTACGACAAAATAGACCCCGATTGAAAAGATTAAGGCTCCGATTGTCGTTCCGAGGACTTGGCTGTAAGGGCCTCCCCCGAGTTTTACATTGAAGAGAACAATGCTTCCCCAGAAGACTGCTGGTAAAATTGCTAAGAAAATGTCCATCTGATTAAAACCTTTCCTTTAGAGTCTTTATGTATTAAGGTGCGCCATAAAGGGGAATTTTAAAACAAAAAATCCACTTTGAATTAAATCAAAATGGATTTTTTGTTTTAAGAAGATCGATTTTTATTGATCATGGTTTGCGGAGCTGGCAAGCCACGGCATCTCGGGAATGAGAGCCGGGTGATGGTAAAGGTCATTGATCAACCTGTCCTTTATGCCGAGCGGGTTTCGATTTAAATCCTTCAGGCTGAAATGAATGCTTCCCGGGATGTCAGAAGAGCGGTTTAATGCGATCTGTCTTGGGTATTCTTCAGGGTCTGACCATGCTGGATCAGCGTTTTGGTTGATCTTATAGGCCGCTTGTCCAATATATAAATGAATGGGGCGACCTTCCGTTTCATGTTTCCACCAATCGACCAATATGTCATAGCTGGCTGGTGCAAAACCGATGCTCCAATAGATTTGCGGGGCAATATAATCAAGATAGCCCTGCTTGATCCATTCCCGTGTGTCTGCATAAAGGTCGTCATAGTTTGTCATTCCGGCCGTCGTATTCGAACCGGTCGGATCATCCGCCTTGTTTCTCCACACACCGAATGGACTGATGCCAAATTTGACGCATGGTTTTTCTTTCTTAATGGCGGCATTGATCTGTTTGACAAGCTGGTTGACGTTGTCCCGCCGCCAATCATCGATATTTGCAAAGCGGTCCTTGCCGTATTTCTCATATGTGTCCTGATCAGGAAATTCTTTACCTGCGATTTTATAAGGATAAAAATAGTCGTCCATATGAACGGCGTCAATATCATAGTTTTTGACGACTTCTTCAATACCTTTTACAATGAAGGTCTGTGCTTCGGGGATGCCGGGATTATAGTACAGCTGGCTGCCATAGGCGACGACCCATTCCGGATGTTTTCTGGCCGGATGATCTGCGGAAAGCCTGTTTACATCCGTATGATTCATCGTGATCCGGTAGGGGTTGAACCATGCATGAAATTCAAGCTTTCTTCGATGTGTTTCATCCAGCAAAAAACAGAGCGGATCATATCCTGGGTCTTTCCCTTGGATACCAGTCAAATATTCCGACCACGGACCGTAAGACGAAGGATAAAAAGCGTCGGCTGTCGGCTTGATTTGGACGACGACAGCGTTCATTCCCATGTCCTGAACGTCATTTAACAATTTGATGTATTCTTCTTTTTGCTGGCTCACTGTGAGTCCTTTTTTTGAAGGCCAATCAATGTTTGTGACGGTGGCGATCCATACCGCACGCAGCTCTCTCGCTTGACTTGTGCCGCACATCGCTTTCATGCACATCTCCCCTTTCGGAAAATTCGGAACTTTCTGCTATTATATGCCAAACCGTTCGATTTGTATATAAAAACAGACTAAGGCAAAACGTCTGCCTTAGTCTGTTTGTTTGATGAACTGTTGAATTTGCTGCATGAGAAACCGGATATAGGCCTCATCCCTGACGAGCCATGCCGCATAATTCCTTTTCATAAACCGTTCGGCTTCCTGAAACGAAGCAAATGTTTCATTTTGCGTCACACCGTTTAATTGGATCCTCCACCCGCGGCCGCTCGGAAAAAGAAAAAATTGATCCTCTTCTCTGTTTGTATAAAGTGATCCGTATTCGGACTCTTTCAGGTTGTAGATGTTTTTGAAGGCGTCCGCTCTCAAAGGCTCTATCGGGAACGGCTCTGTCACATACAGTCTGAACACGTCGTCTGTCAACGGGCAGCCGGCCGCTTTAGCATGCCCTCCTCCGCCAAATCTGGCGGCGATTTCTGATACATCGGTATCATCGTGAATCGTGCGGAGGCTCACCTTTTTGCCGCCCATATTTAAGATGGCAATGTAGTCGAGATGCGGGTATGTTTTACCAAGTTCGTTTCCCACCTCTGAATGGTAAGCCTCAGCGTGAACGATGCCGACACAGTGGGCATTGATGAAGGTTTGCACGATTTCCCGCCTCTTCCTGCGGATATATCGTTCGATTTTTCCCTCTTCCATATCCAATATTTTTTCTTCGAATTCGTCAAAAGAAAACTCATCATTTTCCTTAAGACGATGGACCATTTTATCTTCAAATTCATCAATGGACACAAGAAAAAACAAGTCATTCAGACGCTTCGCCTGCTGGTTGCCCGCCTGTTCCCATTCCCAGGTGTCGTATTGACGGACCAGTTCGACAAATTGATCCAAAGCTTTTGATTGCGGGATGAGACCGTTGTCCAGCAGATATTCATAAAAAAGCGATGTGGCTGAAGCGAGCCGGCCGTCTTCATATTGAACTTTGACCATGCCCCATGGGTGCTCATTCAAATGGAGCGCCGTTTTGTGGTGGTCGATCAGTTTGACCTTTCCTCCGGCTTCCGAATACTCGCTCAGCTTTTTTTCGTTTTCCTGATGGACGGACAAATCGGTTATCCATAATCCGTCATGATGCTTCCCTTTTTCTTTCGCTCTGTCCAAAAACCGTTCGACTTGCATATCCAGCCCGGTGACAGAGTTATAGCGGACCTCCACCTGTTCGCCAAACGCCACTTTCGCGATGATTCCGCAGCCGACTCCGTCCAAATCATTATGAGAATACAAATGGTACATGCTGCCGCCCACCTTGCTTATTTTTTCGCCCTGTATTCTCCTGTTGGAGACGGGCGTCTTTTCTTAGCTGATATCTGTTTTACTATTGTAAAAATGCAGCGGTTTTATACTCTGTTATGTGATTTGGGCGGTTAAGAGTCTGTAGGCGTTTTCGACACGCTCTTCAGCCGGGGGATCAATACCTTTTAATGGGTATTCGATTCCGAGCGCTTCCCATTTATAAACGCCGAGCTTATGATACGGCAGAACTTCCACTTTTTGAACATTCGACAGGGTGCCGATAAAGCGGCCAAGCGCGATTAAATCTTCATCAATATCCGAGATGCCGGGAACCAATACATGACGAATCCAGACAGGAACTTGATGGTCGTTTAAGAAGCCGGCGAAATCCAAAATGTGGTCGTTCGCCATCCCTGTCAGCTTGATATGCTTTTTTCGATCGATATGTTTTATATCAAGCAGGACAAGGTCGGTGTATGTCATCAATTCCGCGATCTGCTTTTGAAATGAGGACGCTGTTGAATAGCATCCGCCGGAAGAGTCAAGAGCCGTGTGAATGCCGTGCTTTTTACACGATTTGAACAGCTCTGTTATAAAGGGAAGCTGCAGCAGCGGCTCGCCTCCGCTGACCGTGATCCCGCCGCCCGATGATTGGATGAACGGGAGGTACGATTGGATGTCGCGGACGATTTCAGAAACCGACATTTGTTTTCCTGATCCAATCTCCCAAGTATCTGCATTATGGCAAAATTGACAGCGTAAAAGACAGCCTTGTGTAAAGATGACGTATCGAATCCCGGGGCCATCGACCGTACCAAAGGTCTCAATCGAATGAATGTTTCCCAACATGTGAAGATCGCCTCTTTTCCGGGAGCGAAGCAGGAAAGCTTCGCCCCAATTGCTTACATTGATTCATGGAATGTTCTGCTGATCACGTCCAATTGCTGCTCTTTCGTCAGTTTAATGAAGTTGACCGCGTAACCTGATACACGGATGGTCAGCTGCGGGTATTTTTCAGGGTGTTCCATCGCATCAAGCAATGTCTCTCTGTTGAAGACGTTCACATTTAAGTGATGTCCTGTTTTTGCAGCATAGCCGTCAAGAATGCTTGATAAATTAACGGCGCGGGTTTCTTCATCTTTGCCGAGCGCTTTCGGGACGATGGAAAATGTGTTGGATATACCGTCCATTGCATAGTTGTAAGGCAATTTCGCCACGGAAGACAGAGAGGCGAGCGTTCCTTTTGAATCGCGGCCGTGCATCGGATTTGCACCAGGGGCGAACGGTTCGCCGGCCCGCCGTCCGTCCGGTGTATTTCCCGTTTTCTTGCCGTAAACAACGTTTGATGTGATCGTTAAAATCGATATCGTATGAAGCGACCCGCGGTACGTTTGGTGCTTGCGGAGCTTTTTCATAAACCGTTCGACAATGTCGACAGCTATGCTGTCCACACGATCATCATTGTTACCGTATTTCGGGAAATCACCTTCTGTTTCAAAGTCAACAGCGAGGCCATTTTCATCGCGAAGCACTTTTACTTTGGCATATTTGATAGCGCTTAACGAGTCGGCCACAACGCTTAGTCCCGCGACACCGGTTGCCATTGTCCGCAGAATGTTTGTATCATGCAGAGCCATTTCAATTCTTTCGTAAGAGTACTTATCATGCATGTAATGGATGATGTTCAGCGTGTTGATGTACAGAGCGGCAAGCCATTCCATTGTCTGATCAAACTTGTGCATGACTTCTTCATAATCGAGTACATCTGAAGCGACCGGCGGCATTTCAGGTGCGACTTGAACCTTGTGTTTTTCATCTTTTCCGCCGTTAATCGCGTAAAGAAGCGCTTTCGCGAGGTTGGCGCGGGCACCGAAAAATTGCATTTGCTTGCCGATTTCCATTGCGGATACACAGCAGGCGATACCGTAATCATCGCCATATTCAGGTCGCATGATATCATCATTTTCATATTGAATGGAGCTTGTTTTAATCGACATTTTCGCACAGTAGTGTTTAAAGTTTTCAGGAAGCCTGACAGACCAAAGCACGGTCAAATTCGGTTCAGGTGCAGGCCCCAAGTTATCAAGCGTATGAAGAAAGCGGAACGAGTTTTTCGTAACAAGAGCCCGTCCGTCATGTGCGATCCCTCCGATCGATTCTGTCACCCAGGTCGGATCTCCGCTGAACAATTCATTGTACTCAGGTGTGCGGGCGAATTTGACCAGGCGCAGCTTCATGACGAAGTGGTCGACGAGCTCCTGGGCCTCCTGTTCTGTCAACACACCGTTTTTAAGATCTCTTTCGATGTAAATATCAAGGAAAGTCGATACGCGGCCAAGGCTCATCGCGGCTCCATTTTGCTCTTTGATGGCTGCCAGGTACGCGAAGTAGAGCCATTGAAAAGCCTCTTTTGCATCGGCGGCCGGGCGGGAAATATCATAGCCGTAGCTTGATGCCATGGCCTTCAATTCATTCAAGGCACGGAGCTGCTCAGACAGTTCTTCGCGCAGGCGGATATTTTCCTCCGACATGAGCGGGCTGGTTTCCTTTGCATCTTTCTTCTTTTCATTGATTAAAAAGTCTACGCCGTAAAGTGCGACTCTGCGGTAATCACCAATGATGCGTCCGCGTCCGTATGCATCAGGAAGCCCGGTGATAATCCCGACTTTTCGCGCAAGCTTCATTTCATCCGTGTAAGCGTCAAAAACACCTTGGTTATGGGTTTTCCGATAATCTGTAAAGATTCTTTCCACTTCATCATCCAGCTTAAATCCGTATGACTCGCATGCCTGCTTCGCCATGCGGATGCCGCCGAAAGGCTGGAGCGAGCGCTTAAACGGTGCATCTGTTTGGACGCCGACTACTTTTTCTAAATCTTTGTCCAAATATCCTGGATTGTGAGATGTGATCGTGGAGACGATTTCCGTATCCATATCAAGGACTCCGCCGTTGTCCCGCTCTTGTTTGCTTAAATCCATGATTTGGTCCCATAATCTTGTTGTGGCTTCTGTTGGAGATTCGAGAAACGATTCGTCACCCTGATAAGGCTCGATATTACTGAGGATAAAGTCCCGGACATTGACTTCTTTTTGCCACACATTTTCAGTGAAACCCTTCCATTGTTCCATTTTCATCCACCTCTTTTTGAATCAATTTAATATAACAGCTGTTACCTCTATATCTTATGGTTAATATAACAGACTTGAATGTGAAAAAAGTCACAAAATCTTGTGAAATACTTAACAAGTTTGCGAAAGTTCTTTGAACATCTACTATTTAACGTGTTAGAGCGTTGGTTTACAGAATGACAATGTACTATAATAAGTAGCTTTTCCACTAAACTGTTATATAAAATATGTATAGCTCTGTTTGGATCACACAAATAAGCCGGTGACTGAATGGCCGGCTTATTCGGGAGGCGAGCCTTATCGGCAACCGACAGAGATCGTTTGGTTGCCGAACGATTCAAGCGTACTTTTCAATACATAGCTGCCGGCGGGGAGATGGTGAAACTCATAAACTCCTTCCGGCTCGACTGCCTTTGTTTGCAGCAGAACACCTGACAGGTCATAGACATGAATGTAATGCTGCCGCTCCCTGAGCTGGCTTTTCAAGTCCGTCGGGATTTCTCCTGATAGAATAAAACCGGGTTGATCGGTTATGCCCGGGTCAATTTGCTTTAGGATCTCCACATCAGGCTCTGTTCCGGATGAAGGTTCATGGGAGGCAGGCTGTCCGACTTGGCACTTTAGGTACAGCCTTTCCATCGATGCCATGTGGACGCTGATATCCCAATATTTCATGGCTTTTTCTCGCGCCCGTCTTCCCAATTGTGAGCGGAAGGCGTCATCGTCCAGCAAATGCCGCAGCTTTTCCGCAAGTGCATCACTGTTGCCTGTGGGAACGAGCAATCCGTCAGCGCCGTCTTTGATGATTTCTTTTATGCCGCCTGCTTCTGCGGCCAGGATCGGTTTTGCGGAAAATTGGCCTTCCAGGATCACAAGCGGAAAAGTATCATGCAGTGAAGGCAAAACAATGATATCGCTGCCGTTCATTAAGTGAGGTATGTCATGCCGTTTTCCGAGAAAGGAAATGGCTGCCCCGATGTCGAGCTGTTCGGCTGTACGCTGCAAAGCTTCCAATTCCGGCCCCTCCCCCGCCAGCAGGCAGTGAAAATCCTTCCGTTCTCGGCTGAGTTTGGAAAGGGCTTCAATCAGGTAGCGGTGCCCTTTTACCGGTACCAGCCGGGCCGGGCAGAGGATGGTTTTTTTGCCTTCATCTCGGCTTTTTTTCGCCGGATGTTCATTTTCGATAAAGGGTTCCTTGACGATGCCGTATGGAATGACTTGAATTTTGGACGGGGTGACACCGATTTGGATCAGCTGTTTTTTCAGCCACTGGCAGGGAACGGCAACAATGTCGCCTGACATCGCCCCCAGGCATTCTTCCATTTTCATATACTGCTGTTCACGTTCCGTTTTATTGTAAAATTCACCGGTTACTTTTGCCTCGTGATATTTAAAATTATGAAGCGATACGATCAGCGGAATATGCGGGGGCTTGGAACGGGCCATCGCTCTGGCCGTCATAAAATCGTGACAGTGGATGACATCGTAGCCGCTCATGTCAAACTGCTTAATAGCTTGTTCCAGGCTGTAGCGCTCCATTTCCCTCCAATAGATCCACAGCGGATATTTTGCTGTGTAGGATGTTTGAAAGCGGCGGATGAGCTCGCGTTTCATGCTGTGTTTATCTGCTGACTGCTGATCTGTGATTTGAATGTTCAGCCAGCTTTTATCATGTGACATAAGATCGACGGTGTGTCCTTTTTCTTCTAAGCTTTTTCGAAGTGTATCAATATAGGTGGATGGGCCGTTTGTGTGTGGAGAATACCGATAATAAGCAAGCAATATTTTCATATGTTTCCCCCTATCTGTTGTTAAATTTATCGGAACCCACTCCCATAGCATTATATGGCCGAAAGCGAAAAAAGTACGCAATAAACACCGAAAACACCCTTTTCCGATTGGGAAATGGGTGTTGTTTATGAAGCGGCTAATATTTCGGCGATCCTGTCTTCGATCTCTTGCCCTTTTTCATCATCCAGCAGCTGGTTTAAAAGGATGGAGAAGATCAATGTGTCTCCGCTTTTGGTGTCGATATAGCCCGATAATGAGCTCACAGTTGAAAGCGATCCTGTTTTGGCTCTGACTTTGCCTTTGACCGAAGGGTTTGTCAATCGGTTCCGAAGCGTTCCGCCGACCATTCTGTCGCTTGCCCCGCTTACGGGCAGTGAACGGATGTAAGAGGAAAACCATTCTTCATGTTGGACGGAATACAAAAGCTTGGTGATCTGATGAGCGGAAAGGAGATTGATATGAGAAATTCCCGAACCGTCTCTAAGCAGCAATGCATCTGTATCAACACCAAGCGCTTCAAGCTCTGTTCTCATCACTTCAAGTCCCTTTTCCCAGCTGCCTTCTTTTTTCACCGTTCTCCCCATTTCCTTGACCAATGTTTCGGCATGGCCGTTGTTGCTCAGCTTCATAAAAGGGATCATCAGTTCTGACAGCGGCATGGATTGATGAACCGTCATGAGCTCCGCATTCTTCGGTGTTTCACCGATTTTTGCGTCTCCGAGGATGTGAATGTCTTGGCGGTGAAGCGCCTTTTTAAATAAATCGAGCGCATAACGGGAAGTCTCCCAAACAGCAACCCATTGCCTGACTTTTGATGCTCCCTGCGGAATGGTTCCTTGAATATAGATCGTGTTTGTACCGTGGTCCCTTTTCACTTCGATGTCCTTCTTTTTGCCCTCGGGGACAGTTTTGGCATGATTAACGACGTTGACAACGTTTGTCTTGGGGGAAACGGCCACCGCTGGTTTTTTTCCGGCTTTGCTGCCCGGGGTCACCTCGAGAATGACTGTGCCTGCATCATAATCTTCGTTTGGCGAGGCTGTTAAAGCAGACACCTGGGCGCCGTAATACTGATCTTCATCGCTCCAGGCCAGGTCGCTGGAATAGCGGACATCATTATACCAGGTGTCATCTCCGACAAGGTGTCCGCGAATTGAAGTGATCCCTTTTTTGCGAATGTTTTCAGCCATCTCCTCAAAGTCTTTTGTTAACAATGTCGGATCACCTTTTCCTTTTAGATACAGGTTTCCTTTCAGTGTTTTGCCGCGCTGAACGCCGTCTGTCAAAACCTCTGTCTTGAAGGAATAGTCTTCACCAAGCACAGAGAGCGCGGCCGCCGCTGTTAAAAGCTTCAAATTGGAAGCAGGTCTGAGGCGAATATCCCCCATGTGGCCGTAGAGGATTTTGCCGGTGGACAGAGATCTGACACTGATCCCTGCGAGGGCGCCTTGTAAATCCGGGTCCTGTTCTAACAGCCGGTCAATGGCATGCTGGATTCCGCCGCCATCTTCTGCGGCAATGACGGCCGGTTCTTCCCCGCGAATGTTTAAACCCGGCGCCAATATCATCACGATGCATAAGACAAGTTTTACATATGTTTTCATCCTTGTTCCCGCCTCCCATTCTGTTTAATACTTTATTGCAAAAACGGGCGGGATATACGATTTAATGATCTGTTTTCAATATAAACCTTCGATATAAGCCATACAGCATCAATAAATGAAAAACGATTCCCAATCCGCCGAACAAGAGAACATGCGACCCGGCGAGATAGGTATTGGCTGTCCAATAAGTCGGTGTGATGATCCCGAAAAACTGCCATGGTTCTGGAATGAAAAAGGCGAACGCTGGTGTAAATGCCATAAGGCTGAACCCTTTCATCAAAGCCAATCCTTCGACTTTATTGGAAGCATAAGCCGCCAAAAGCAGCGTATACAGCGGAGCTTCGAGTGTGATCATCGAAAGCGCGAAAAAGAGATGAAGCGGGTGTCCGCTCTCCCACAACAAGAGAATCATGCCATAGCAGAGGGTCACTAACATCGGGAAGGCAAGCCGGATCATTAAATAACCGCGCTTTGAAAGCGGTGTGACGGCAAAATACTGGATTAGATTGTCGTCGCGTTCATCCAGCAGGATAAATCCTGACATGATGCCGAGAATCAGCGGAATCAAGAGCATGGCAAAGCTTATGACCAGCCGGTGGCATACAGCGGCATCCACTCCCGTCATTTTCGCCGCCACCGGTTCGCCGAAACGTATGACGATGATCAACAGCAGCGGCGCCAGTCCATAAAAAGCAAGCATTGAGTCGCGGCAAATCTGTTTCATATCTCCGCGGATCAGCTGGATGATTTTCATCATCGCTTCTCACCTCCGCCAAGCTTGAATGTGATGAACGTTCTCACAGAATGCCGCGTCCATAAAAAGGCGGCACCATTCCAAAGCAACAGGAGGAACAAACAGTAGGCCAGCTCCCATTTGCCGAGCGGGTGAAATGCGGCTTCTAAAAGCAGCAAAGACGCTTTTGACGGCAGAAGGTAAAAAAGCGGACTCTTCCATAACCCGACTGTCTCAAACAATGGGAGAATGAACACCAGTGTGCAGAGAGTGGACAAAAAGAAAAATCCATTCAATGTCACACACCGGACAGCCAATCCCAAACCGATCTGTGTGAAAAAAAATGATGTTAAAAGAACGCCTGACAAAAACAACACGGCGTTTGTGCCGAAACCAAAAACACTGCTGTGGATCAAATAGCTTGATACAAGCGACAATAAGGACAGCGATGCCGTTTTCGACAGGATGTATTCCTCAGGTCTCAGCGGTGTCACAAACAGACTGTCCAAAATGTTTTGCCCTTTTTCCAATAAAACGAGACCGCCGATGAAGAAAAAGCCCAATACACTCGGATCAGAAAAAGTCAGTACGACATTGACCGATTCCTGATGCCCCTTCGGAAGAAATTGCAGGAACACGATGTATGCCGCGCTGATCAGCAAGTAAGCATAATAAAATCCGTGCTTCGCCTGCAGCTTGACATCATGCCGAAAGGCGGACATAAGCCTCACTTTAAACGCCTCCCCGTCACATCAATAAAAATATCTTCAAGCGAAGCTTCCTGTGAATGAATCGTCTCGACCGGATGGCTTTGGATCAAGTTCAAAAACTGTGAATTGTCCCCGATTTGATCGAGTTCAAAATGGGCGGTCTGCAGTTGTTCCCGCCTGCGGTACTCGACTTTGACCAGCCGTTTCCCTTTTTGGACTTTCAGAGTGCGCGGGGAATCAATCAGCGCTACTCTTCCGTCTACGATAAACGCCACACGGTCGCAGATTTCTTCAGCGACATTCATATGGTGCGTCGTGATCAGAATCGTCTTCCCTTCCGCTTTTTTCATCAGGATCAGATTTTTGAGTTGCTTGGCGTGAACGGGATCAAGCCCTGAAGTCGGTTCGTCTAAAAACAAAAGTTCCGGCTTATTGAGGAGCGCCCTGCAAAAGTTAAGTCTCATTTTCATGCCTTTTGAGAAATCGGATACCTTCGTCCTGCCGTCATTTTGAAGGCCGGTCATTTTGAGCAGAGCCTCAAGATCTTCTGTTTCAGAAGCATAAAGGGAACGAAAAAGGCTGAGATTTTCCAGCGCCGTCAATCGATTATAGAAATTGGGAAATTCAAAGGCGACGCCGATTTTTTCGTAAAACGAGCTGCCGGCGCGGTGAAGTTCCTCCCCCATGACACTGACGCGCCCGTCATATCGTTTTAAAATGCCGATCAGTATTTTTTGTATCGTGCTTTTTCCGGCGCCGGACGGTCCGAGAAATCCGAAAATTTCACCCTTCCGGATCGAAAAGTCGATGTCTTTCAAGACCGGTTTTGTTTGTCCGGGGTATGTGAAACAAAGCCCGCTGACTTCAATCACGCTGTTCTGCCCCCTTGCCTGAAAGTCCCTGTCCGATTAATTCGATGAATAAGTCCATCGTTTCCTCGTAATGTTCTGCTCCGATCGTTCTTTTTTGAAAGGATAAAAGAACAAGGGAACGGATCAGGCTGATGATCGTTTCCGGCTTTTTTCTGATGAGCCAGCCGTTTTCCTGGGCGTTGATGATCAACGGTTTAAAAAAATCTTCATCACTTGTGAAATGCTCCTTCAGCTTCTCTTCCGGAAGCTTGCGGAAGAGAGCTTCCATTAATTCTTCATCATACATTTGCCGAATGTATGGATTGTCTTCCAATAGTGCGAGCGCTTCCCGCAAGAACTGTGCAAATGTCTGCCCCGTTTTCGCGAAAGACGCTTCAATTTTAGAGCGAAGCTTTCGTTCCTCCTCCTGCAAAATCTCAAAATACAGCTCCTCTTTTGAGGCGAAAAATAAATAGAACGACCCTTGGGCGATGCCCGCAGCTTTTGTCAAATCACTGACGCTCGTTTTTTTCAGCCCCCATTGTGCAAACTGCTCTCTTCCGGCTTGTAACAGCTTTAAACGGATGGTTTCTTTTTCTTTTTCGCTAAACTTCGGCATCGTGCTCTCTCCTTATTTTAAAAACATATGAATATTTTTATTTTATATTCATAATAATGCGCTTTTTCTTTTCATGTGTCAATCCCTTTTTATTGCAAAAGGAAGTGGGAGCTGAATAGTCGGGGAGCGCATGTTCCAGCGCTATGAAAGGGAATTTCGTCCGTCATGGTCAACTGCAAATGCAAAAATGACTTTAAAGATATATAAGGACAAAAGGATCGTGAGAATGTTCGGAAGCAAATTTGAAAATAAAAGGAGCAGACAAATGCCGGACATCGCAAAAAATGCCCCTGTGATCCTTTGTCTTGGATGTCTGGTTAAAGCATTGATAAACAACGCTGATATGACGGTGTAGCCCCATGCAGAAAAGCAGATCCGCATATATGGAGTAAATAACCATCCAAGAACGATCGGCTGGATATGAATCAAAATAAATACGAGCCGGGCTTTCGCATTTTCTTTGTAATAGCGGTTTGTGGAAGAAGAAAAATTGGCGATCACTCCGCCTGTGATATCAATGGTTAATGCCGCCAGCAGCAAGCTTTGCCATATGTGAAAATGCTGCCACCCTGAATATGAAGCAGTTAACAGAAGCGAGGACATCCCCATGGCAAACAAAAGTGTTAAACATAACTCAGATACAGCAATTCTCTTGCCGAACAATTCATGAAGAGGAGCAGGTACTTTCAGCATTTTCATGTGTTTTACCTCCTAGTTCTCATTCTTTCGGTACATGTCTATGTTGCCTGAAAAAAATCATCAAGGCCTTCCCGTCAGTAAAATCTGTGCGGCATTTTTTGTGTCATAGTTTTCACAACATTTTCATTTACCCGTCAAATTTGAAGCAAAAAAAGCGCCACTTATAGTTTAAACTATAAGTAGCGCTTCCTTTACATTAATAAGCTAAGCTGAACAGACCTTTAATATGGCTCAGGTAACGGACATTGCTCGCTTCTTTCATCAATGAAGCAGGCAGGCCTTTAAGAGACGTGCTGTTTGCGCCGATCACGGCAACCGCGTCTTTGCGGCCAAGGCTTGCAAGCGTCCCTGAGTTTACAGGGCTGAATGTTTCCATTGATTTGTTTTCTAAGTATGCATATAAGTTGTAGCCGATCAGCTCGCCCATTTGCCAAGCGATTTGCGCTGTCGGAGGGTATGGACGGCCATCCGGACCAAAGACAACGGCACTGTCTCCTGCAACAAATACATCTTCGTGGGATGTAGATTGAAGGAAGTCGTTGACAGTCGCGCGTCCGCGGTTGACTTCAAGTCCTGATTCGCCGATAAGCGGATTACCTTGAACACCGCCGGTCCAGACGAATGTGTTTGTGACGATTTTTTGACCGTCTTTCAAATCAACGACGTTTCCTTCCACATTTGTGACAGGAAGACCTGTTAAAAATTCAACGCCGCGTTTTTCAAGGCTTTTTGTCGCGCGTTCGATCAGCTCGTCAGGAAGCACAGGCAGGATTTTCGGACCGGCTTCGACCAATTTCAGCTTGATTTCTTTAGGATCTACACCGTAGCTTTTGGCAAGGTTCGGCATGATGTCAGCCAGTTCGCCGACAAGTTCAACACCGGTCAGTCCGCCGCCGCCGATTAAGATTGTCGCGTCAGCTTCATTTTTTGTTTTGGCGTATTCCGCCACTCGTTCTTCAACATGCTTGAAGATTTTGTTCGCATCGTTTGCGGATTTCAGCACCATGCTGTTTTCTTCAAGTCCAGGGATGCCGAAGTAGGCTGTGACAGATCCAAGACCGACAACAAGCGCATCATACGTTAAAGTTGAGCCGTCAGAAAGGGCGACTTCTTTTTTGTCGACTGAGAAAGAATTGACTTTCGCGATTTTAAGATCGATGTCTTTTCCTTTGAAAAGCTTTGTAAGCGGCATGGCGATCGCTTGTTCAGAAACGTTGCCCGCTGCCAGGCGATGCAGTTCTGTGATGATTTGGTGTGTTGGGTATTGGTTAACCACTGTAACTGTTGCTTCTTCTTTACTGTAATGTTTGCGTACTGTTAAAGCGGACAGTAATCCGCCGTAACCAGCGCCTAAAATGACAATATGTTTTGACATCGTAAATCCTCCGTCCTTATTCTAAATATATTCTGAAGGTTGTTATTTTTGTTTTTCGCGTTCTGACATGATTTGCAGATAGCTTTGAGCAAAGCGGAACAGCTTCTGCGCCTGCGGATCCTTGAGCATTCTCAGAAGACCGAACAGGCCGATGACTTCGTTGCTTTCCTCAGCGCGGTCTTTTGCTTCAATGGCCGTCGACGCGATTTCTTTCGCCGTTTCTTTCACAGGCTCCAAAATTTCTGTAATGGCACCTACAGTGTCGCTTTTCAACACTTCATCAGTTGCCACGGATTGGGCGAAATCGTAAGACTTCGTCAAAATGTTGACCAGTTCTGTCAGCTTTGGAAGCTGGTCGACCAGGACAGTCAAAGATTCCTGCACTTCAGGTTTTAACAGTTGATCAATAAGATCGCGTTGGCTTTGACTTACAGATTCGTTTGTTTGATCATTCGTTTGATCGATTGTTTCCGGCATAACCAATTCTCCTTTACAATAAGCGATGTGCTGTTTTTTGATGGAAGCCCTTCCAATTACAGTTTGTGAATTTATGCACAAACAAGTCCAGAAAAAAGCGCTCCCCGGTGTGTTTGTTTTGCGTTTTCAGCGGTGTCCTTTTGAAGCACAAACCAAAAACTTGCAATCTAAAACACAATGTATATTTTACTATTAAATGATAACATTTTTTGAACAAAAAATGAACGCGATTGTGTCGGAAATGAAAGAAAAACATAGAAAACTTGATCTGAAAGGGTTGTTTCATTCCTTTCATTTCCTATATTGTGTCTTCGTGATCCAATTCCCCTCCCCTGAGACAAAAGATGCACAAATGAAGATGCTGAAAAAACCTTTGTTTACATAATATATTTATTGTCAATCTTCATCTTTTACATCCGGGTCCTCCGGAAGCGGTTCGTTTAAAATCGCCTCAACCATTTCCTTATACTTTTCCATCTGCTCCAAATGTGTATGAAATTGTTCTTTATTCAGCAAATATTGCTGTCCGTCATGGATCGCCCGGATTTTCCTTTGTCTGACGAGCTGTTCGATATATGATTCTGGAAGTGATAAATATTCTGCGGTCTCTTTTATCGTTAAGTACATTTTTGGATCCCTTTCGTCCCGATTTTAGGCGAACGCTGCCATTTTACAGATCATAAGATAAGGTATATCAGTTTAGATGATGGAGGCACATTCACGATGTATTCAAAATGGAATTCTGAAGCGCCCTATCCGCCTGCTGCCTCACAAATCCCGCCGGGTCAGCCATCTGCCCAACAGATGACAGAAAGGTTAAAACATCTGGAGGATCAAATGGGGATGCTGATTAAGCTGATGGAAAGCAACAACCAGCTCCTGCGCTCAATTGAGGAACAGCAAAACCGTGTATGTACGTCCGGCGGCGGTTCGGTTATTGTCCGAATGTAAGTCAGCGACTCGCTTATCTCAAAATAAAGAAGAAGGCCATCACCCTTCTTCTTTATTTTTGCGCCTCCATCAGTATACTATAGAAGTTTTCGCTCCGAAAGCCGGGCGATTTCATCGTAAACTTCGGGGTTTTCCAAGGCGGACAAATCTCCCGAAGGCTCGTTTAAATAGGCGGCACGTATCAGTCTTCTCATTACTTTTGCATTTCTCGTCTTTGGCAGTCCGCTGACGAAATGAACATCTTTCGGCTTGACCGCTTTTCCGATCGCGCGGCATGCGAGCTCCAGCAAGTCTTCCTTCAATGTCTCAGAAGGCGGCTCTGTTTTCGCGGGAACGACAAAGCATACAACAGCCTGCCCTTTCATATCATCGGGAACGCCGATAACTCCGGCTTCCGCGATGGCGGGATGCGCCACCAAAACCGATTCGATCTCCGCGGGACCGATTCTTTTGCCAGCGACATTGATGACGTCATCCGACCGTCCGCTGATCGTCCAGAACCCTTCCTCATCTTTTTTCGCCCAGTCGCCGTGCACCCAAACATCTTTCCAGCGGCTCCAGTATGTTTGTTCATACCTGTCCGCCTCCTTCCAAAAACCGTTCGTCATGCCGACCCACGGTTTTGTCAGGACAAGCTCTCCGACCTCGTTTGTGACCTCTGCCCCTACTTCATTGAAGACATTGGCGGCCATTCCCGGTAAAGGCGAGTTGAAAGCTGCCGGCGCTATCGGCCGAAGGAGCACGTTGCCCAAAATGCCGCCGGCAATTTCCGTTCCTCCCGAATAGTTGAAAATGGGCACCTTCTCTTTTCCAATGTGGCGGAACAGCCACATCCACGGTTCTTCATTCCACGGCTCGCCTGTTGAGCCGATCACTTTCAGGCTGGAAAGATCGCACGTTTGCAGAAACCCCTCCCCATGCTGCATCAACGAACGAATGAGCGTCGGAGAGATGCCGAGATGTGTGACCCCGTGGCGGCTGACAAGCTTCCAGATCCGGTCCGGCTCCGGGTGATCAGGCGCCCCGTCATACAGCAAAATGGCCGCTCCATTGATCAAGCCGCCAAATATTAAAAACGGCCCCATCATCCAGCCCATGTCTGTATACCAAAAAAAGGTGTCTCCTTGTTTTACATCCATGCCAAATCCGGCATCAAACGCAGCTTTAAGCGGAAAACCGGCGTGGGTATGAACCGCTCCCTTCGGCTGTCCGGTCGTCCCCGAGGTATAAAGGAGCATAAGCGGATCAGAGCTTGCCATCTCTTCGGTGTTTTCAAGCGGTTCGTGCTTCATCAGATCATCCCAGGCTATATCCCTTGCTTTGTTTATGTTTGGATTTGAACCGTGAAGGCGGCAGACGACGACTTTTTCGACAGATGGCGAGCGGTTTGCGGCCTCGTCCGCCTCTTTTTTCATCGGGACGGCTTTTCCCCTTCTGTGAAACGCGTCTGCGGTAACAAGCACTTTTGCTCCGGCGGCTCGCAACCTTGAGGAGACAGCATGCGCCCCATAGCCTGAAAAGATCGGCGAAAAAACCGCTCCGATTTTGGCGGCCGCAAGCATGGCGATGACGGTTTCGGGGATCATCGGCATGTAGATCGCTATCACTTCGCCTTTTTGAACCCCCAGCGCTTTAAAGCCCGCTGCCGCACAGGATATGCTGTGATGCAAGGAAGAAAATGAGATTTGCTTCGTTTTTCCGTCTTCACTTTCCCAAATGAGCGCTGCAGCGTCCGCCGTTTCTGTTTGGACAGACCATTTTTCCACGGCATTACAAACGGCATTTAAGCGGCCGCCGGCAAACCATGTCGGCCATTTGATGCCGTGATCTGTGTTTAATGCCGCACTGTATCGCTTGTACCAGCTGATACCGAGGGCTTTTTCAGCTTCTTCCCAAAACCAGGCGATATCGTCTATCGAGGCTTTCAAAAAGTCGCCATAATCGCTAAAGCCAAGCCCTTTCATCCATTGATACAGCCTGGTCGTTTTGACGAATTCAGGATCCGGCCGCCAAACCGCTTGTTCAGTCATGCATTTTCTCCTTTCCATTTTTTGATATCAGACAGGATAGACAGGATGCTTCCGTTCGGTAAATGTCATGTATTTTGTCATGTAGGCCTTAAAGCGTTTCGTCAGCTCCGTCCGGAGAGAATCGGCCGGAATGATGCCGTCGACGATCATTTCCGAAGCAAGCCGGTAAATATCGATGTCTTGTTGATACTCTTCGCGTTTTTTGGCGATAAATGCTGCCCGTTCTTCTTTGGGAAGCTCTGCGATTTTCTTGGCGTAAACGGCGTTGACCGCAGCCTCAGGCCCCATCACGGCGATTTGCGCCGTCGGCAGCGCCAGGCAGCAGTCAGGTTCAAAAGCCGGTCCGGCCATCGCATACAATCCGGCGCCGTACGCTTTTCTGACGATGACGGATATTTTCGGCACGGTTGCTTCGGCCATCGCCGAAATCATTTTGGCTCCGTGTCTGATGATACCTGCCCGCTCGACTTTCGTTCCGATCATAAATCCCGGTATGTCGGCTAAAAAAAGCAAAGGAATGTTATAGGCATCGCATAAGTGAATGAATTTTGCAGCTTTATCTGCGGAATCGTGGAAAAGGACCCCTCCTTTCACACGCGGCTGGTTGGCGATGATGCCGACAGGCTGTCCGTCCAGCCGCGCCAGCCCTGTGATGAGTTCGGGAGCGAACAATTTTTTGATTTCAAAAAAAGAATCCTCATCAATGATCCGGCTGATCAGATCCATCATTTGAAAAGGGGCGTTTTGATTTTGCGGAATGATCTCCTCCAGTGATTGATCAAACGTTTGTGCCGGCCTTGGGTGAGCGGCGGGCGCTTTTTCTCTGTAGTTGGCCGGAAAATAGGACAGATAGCTGCGGGCTGACAGGATCGCTTCCTCTTCCGTTGCAGCGAGGATGTCTCCGCAGCCGGATACAGAGCAGTGCATCTTGGCTCCGCCCATTTCTTCCAGGGTGACCTTTTCACCGATGACCATCTCCGCCATCCGCGGTGAGCCTAAATACATCGATGCGTTTCCTTCAACCATTATGACGATGTCGCAGAAAGCCGGAATATAGGCGCCGCCGGCCGCTGAAGGGCCGAACAAAAGACAGACCTGCGGAATGCGCCCGGATAATTTGACCTGGTTGTAAAAAATCCGTCCCGCCCCCCTTCTTCCCGGAAACATGTCAACCTGATCGGTAATCCTTGCACCGGCCGAGTCGACCAGGTAAAAAAGAGGACAATTTAATTTTTCGGCTGTTTCCTGAATGCGGATGATTTTTTCAACGGTTCTCGCTCCCCATGAACCGGCCTTTACGGTTGAATCATTGGCCATCACGCAAACGGTTTGTCCGCCGATTTTGCCGATCCCTGTGACCACCCCGTCCGCCGGAAGCTCCTCAGCCATGCAATTGGCAAAAAAAGCATCTTCCAGGTCGAGGTCGTCGTTCAAGAGGAGCTTCAGTCGATCTCTGACAAACCATTTCCCTTTCTTTTCGTTTGCATCATGATATTTTTGCGCCCCGCCAGTTTTGATCTGTCGGATGCGTTCATTTAGTTCTTTTTCGGCTGCCAACGGCTGTCCCTCCATTCTATTCTCCTGTATAACGAGGCTTTCGTTTTTCTGAAAAAGCCTTCAGCCCTTCTGTTCGATCCTTCGTCGGAATCGTCAGTTCATATGCCTTTTGTTCAATGGAAAGTCCTGTTTCGATGTCTGTCTCAAGCCCTTTATTGATGGCGAACTTCGCCTGCCGGACGGCAATCGGACCGTTTGCGGCGATGGTCAAGGCGATGTCTTCCGCTTTCTCTTTTAGCTCTGATAAAGGAACGACATGTTCGACAAGACCGATGTCCTTGGCTGTCTGTGCGTTAATACGACAGCCGGTGTAGATCATTTCCTTCGCTTTGCCGCGACCGATTAAGCGCGGCAGCCGCTGCGTCCCCCCTGCACCCGGGATAATTGCCAGCGTTGTTTCAGGAAGGCCGAGTTCGATGTGGCTGGCTGCGATTCTGATATCGCACGCCAAGGCAAATTCAAGCCCGCCGCCCAAAGTGCTGCCGTTCAGGGCGGCGATGACCGGCTGCGGCAGCCGATCCGTTTCACGGAACACGTTTTGGATCAAAGACACGGCCTGTTTCGCTTCCAAGCGGCTCATTTGGGCCCTTTCCTTTAAATCGGCGCCGGCACAAAATGCTCTGTCGCCTTTTCCAGTGATGATGACACAGCGGATGTCCGGATTGGATTGAATATCGCGGAGAGCATTCTTTAGCTCATCAAGGAGCGCAAGCGATAAAGCGTTTCTGGCCTGCGGCCTGTTCAGTGTGAGAACCGCGACTGATTGTTGCTGGATGGAAAATTGGAGATTCGGTTCCACCGGTCTCCCTCCTTTTTTATGAAAAGCAGTCCAATGATTTGGCTGTCTGTAAATTTCGGCTTGGCAGCTGCCTGCCCGCTTTGTCTTCGATCCATTTGGCAGCCAAAAGAAGCTTCCCGAGATCGACCCCGGTTTCGATTCCCATTTGCGCGCACATATAAATCAGATCATCTGTTGCGGCATTGCCCGATGCCCCCGGTGCGTACGGGCAGCCGCCCAACCCGCCGCAGGCTCCGTCAAAGGTGGTGATCCCCATGTCCATGGCCGCGATCATGTTGGCGAGGGCCATCCCTCTCGTATCATGAAAATGGAGTGCGATGTTTTCTTTCGGAAAACGTTTCAGCAGGGCTTCGAGCACAATCTGCACCTGAACGGGATTGGCGGCGCCGATCGTATCCCCGAGGGAAAGCTCATCGATCTCCATTTCAAACAGCGCCTCAGTGATGCGGATGATCTGCTCTAAAGGCACGCTGTTTTCATAAGGGCAGCCAAATACAGTGGATAGATAGGCTCTTGTGGTGAGTTTGGCTTTAATGGCTTCTCTTGTGACATCTTTTAAAATGGGAAGCGTTTCACTGATCGATTTGTTGATGTTTTTCATGTTGTGTGTTTCACTTGCCGACATAAATACGGCAGCTTCATCAATTTTTCCTGCAAGCGCCCGCTCCAGCCCTTTTTGGTTGGGGACGAGCGCGGCATAGGTGACGCCCGGCTTCCGGCTGATGCCCTTGGCGACGTCAAGGGCGTCCGAAAGCGCCGGAATCCATTTAGGGTGAACGAATGATGTGATTTCAATATAGGAAAGTCCTGTCTCAGAGAGCATGTTGATCCAGGCGATTTTTTCGCCTGTCGTGAGTACGGTTTTCTCATTTTGCAGACCGTCGCGCGGTCCGACTTCCTTGATGCTGATTGTTTTTGGAACGTTCATTTGTTTTCCTCCAGACGCTATTGAAGCTCTAACAATACTTCACCTTCATCTGCAAAATCACCCTCGCTTTTTTTGACCGCTTTGACGACCCCGTCCGTTTCCGATAAAATCGGAATTTCCATTTTCATCGATTCCAAAATTGCGACTTCTTGGCCTTTTTCGACTCTGTCTCCTGTTTTCACGAGAATTTTCCATACGTTTCCCGCCATATTGGTGACAACAGTACTCATGGCAAGCCTCCTTGTTTTTTTATTTCATCTGGCTGATAAAATCGGTTGGGACTCCCCCCTTTTGAAATGCTTCTGAGCGTACGATGTCTTGAAGAAGCGGAATGTTCGTTTTGATTCCCTCAACATGATATTGTGCGAGCGCTTCGGTTAAGAGGGTGATCGCTTCGCTTCTGTCCTTCCCTTTGACAATCATTTTGGCAATCATCGGATCGTAAAACGGGGTGATGTTCATATTGGCTGATACGGCGCATTCATGCCGAATGCTTGGATGCTGCGGCAGCTTGAGATCAGTGATCCGTCCCGGTGACGGGAAAAAGGTTTTCGGGTCTTCAGCGCATATCCTGACTTCAATCGCATGACCGTCCCGCTTGATATCTTTTTGGGAAAAAGCGAGTGACTTGCCTGAAGCTACAGCTAGCTGTTCTTGTACAATGTCCAGCCCGGTAATTTCTTCTGTGACAGGATGTTCGACTTGCAGGCGGGTGTTCATCTCGAGAAAATAGAAACGGTTCTCTTGATCGACTAAAAACTCGATTGTCCCCGCATTGGTGTAGCCGATTGACAGGGCGGCTTTGACGGCGGCATCGCCGAGTTTTTTTCTCATTGTTTCATTCAAGAGCGGGGCCGGGGCTTCTTCGATGATTTTTTGCTGCCGCCTTTGAATTGAGCAGTCGCGCTCCCAGAGGTAGACGGCGTTCCCATGCTCGTCTGCTAAAAGCTGGATTTCGATATGTCGGGCCCGTTCAATGCATTTTTCCATATACATGGCTCCGTCTCCAAAAAAATCGGCAGCGCGTTTTTGGTTGCCTTCATATGCCTTTTTTAATTCATATTCGTCTGCGATGCGCTGCATGCCAATGCCTCCTCCACCGAGAGAAGCCTTGAGCATCACAGGATAACCGATGGATGACGCGACAGAGAGCGCTTCCTCTAGTCCTGACAGGCGTTTGGATACACCGGGAACAACGGGGATTGATGCGTTTTCCATTGCTTTTCTCGCTGCGATTTTGCTCCCCATTTTGGCGATCACGTCGGGTGATGGGCCGATAAAAGCGATGTTTTCCTCCTTGCATCTTTCAGCAAAGCGGCTGTTCTCCGAAAGCAGGCCGTAACCGGGATGGATCGCGTCGGCTTCCGCTTGTTTGGCGGTATCAATGATTTTTTCGATATTTAAATAGCTTTCATTGACCCGCGGCTTTCCGATCGGCCATGCTTCATCAGCCGCCTTGACATGCAGGGACTCCGCATCGGCTTCAGAATACACAGCAATGGTTTGAATGCCGAGCCGTTTGCATGTTCGAATAATCCGAAGGGCGATTTCCCCGCGGTTGGCAATCAGCAGTTTTTTATACAAGTAAGCTCCCCCTTCCATGTTAGTCGCACGCAGAAAATACCAATTACAATTTGAAATATTCGGATGCCATTTCCCTTAATTTGAATTTTTGCACCTTTCCTGACGCCGTCATTGGAAAGTCATCTACAAAAGCGATATAACGCGGAATTTTATAGCGCGCAATTTTCCCTTGGCAATACGCCTTGAGCTCATCTGCTGTTAAAGATTCTCCGCTTTTCAGCTTGACCCAGGCCGATACCTCTTCGCCGTAGGTCTCACTGGGGACGCCGACGACCTGTACATCCAAAATGCCGGGGTGCTGATACAAAAATTCTTCAATTTCCCGCGGATAAATGTTTTCTCCGCCTCTGATCACCATGTCCTTGAGTCTCCCGGTAATCCGGCAGTAGCCGTCTTCGTCCATGACGGCCAAATCGCCTGTATGCAGAAAACCGTCTACATCAATGACCGCCTTTGTTGCCTCCGGATTTTGATAATAGCCTTTCATGACATGATAGCCGCGTGTGCAAAGCTCGCCTTGTCTGCCTCTTTCCACTTCCCGGTTTGTACCGGGCTCGGTGATTTTCACTTCAATATTCGGAAGGGCGCGTCCGACGGTTTCAACCCTTCTTCTCAAGGAATCATTGACCCTTGTCTGGGTGATCACCGGTGAAGCCTCGGTCTGTCCGTAGGCGATCGTAATTTCTGTGATTCCCATTTTTTCAATAACCGCTTTCATCACCTCAATCGGACAGTTTGATCCAGCCATGATGCCCGTTCTTAAAGAAGACAGGTTGTAGGATTGGAAATGTTCATCATTCAATTCAGCGATAAACATGGTGGGCACTCCGTGAAGTGCGGTGCATTTTTCTTGTTCAACAGCCTGAAGGACCTTGGCCGGGCTGAATTCCTGGATCGGAACCATTGTCGCGCCGGCGGTGACGCACGCCAGGTTTCCTAGTACACATCCAAAGCAGTGAAAAAATGGTACGGGAATACACATGCGGTCTTCGGCCGTTAAATTCATACATTCGGCAATATTGGCTGCATTGTTGATGAGGTTGTAGTGCGTGAGCATGACGCCTTTTGGGAATCCTGTTGTGCCTGATGTATACTGCATATTGATCACATCATGTTCATCCAGGCTCTCCATTCTTTCATCAAGTTCTTTTTCACTCACAGAGCCGGCCTGAGCCAAAAGATCCTCCCAGGTGAACATGCCGGGGTGCCGGCTTGTTCCAAGTACAATGATATTTTTTAAGAAAGGCAGTCTGTCAGAAGTCAAACTGCCGGGTTCGGCATCTTTTAATTCAGGGAGCAAGTCATATAAGATATCAATATAGGAAGTGCCCTTGTAAGACTCCATTAAAATGAGAGTCGATGAATCCGATTGCGCCAAAGCAAATTCGAGCTCTGAAGACTGGTAGTTTGTATTGATTGTGACGAGCACGGCGCCGGTTTTTGCGGCTGCAAACTGCGCTGTAAGCCATTCCGGTGTATTGGAAGCCCAGATGGCTACGTGTTCCCCCTTTTGAATACCGAGTTTCATCAATCCTTTTGCCGCTTTTCTGCATAGCTGATCAAATTGCCGATACGAATAACGGAGGCCGCGGTCGCAATAGATGACGGCTTCGTGATCAGGCGCGCTTTTTGCCGTTTGCTCCAACAGTTTTCCAATCGTCACATGGACTGGCTCTGCCAATCGTTGGTCTCCCCTTTCTTGGTAAGCGTTTTCATTTTAGCGCCTGTTTTCCCATGCCAAGCTGTCTGGCGATGACGAGCCGCTGAATCTCTGACGTACCTTCACCGATTTCCATCAGCTTCGCATCGCGGAGCATCCGTTCAACTCCATACTCTCTCATATACCCGTATCCTCCGTGAATTTGAATCGCCTGGTTGCATGATCTGACGGCCATTTCCGAAGCAAACAGCTTGGCGAATGCGGCTTCCTTTGTAAACGGCTGGGCTTGATCTTTCAGCCAGGCAGCTTTCAAGACCATATTGCGGGCCAGTTCAATTTCCAGCGCCATATCAGCCAGTTTGAATTGAGTCACTTGAAAAGATGAAAGCGGCCGGCCAAATTGCCTCCGCTCGTTGGCATAGGCCAATGAAGCGTCAAAGGCGCCTTGAGCAATTCCAACGGCTAGCGCAGCAATCGAAATCCGGCCGCCGTCTAATGTGTTGAGAAATTGTTTGAACCCTTTTTCAGGGCTGCCCAAAAGGTTTGTTTTCGGTACGCGGACGTTGTCCAATATCACCTGTGATGTATTGGAGCCGCGGACACCCATTTTGTCATACTCGCTTTTAATGGTGAGCCCTTCTGCATCGGTCGGAACAATGATCGCCGATATAATATTTTTTCCGCTGCTGTCTTTTCCGGTGACAGCGGTGACAATGATGGTGCGGGCGTAGCCGGCATTTGTAATCCAGCATTTTTCCCCGTTGATGACATAAAAATCCCCGTCCGTCAGGGCCTTTGTTTGAGTTCCTCCTGCGTCAGAACCCGCATTGGGTTCAGTTAATCCGAATGCGCCAAGCGCTTCCCCTGTCGCGAGGGGAACAAGATGTTCCTTTTTTTGTTCTTCTGTGCCGAAATAATAAATCGGGGAGGCGCCGAGCGATACGGCAGCGGCGTAGCTCAGTCCCGTGCTGCCACAGGCTCTGCCGACTTCTTCAACAGCAAGCGCATAAGAAATCGTATCACCGCCCGAGCCGCCGTAGTTTTCAGGAAAGGGAATGCCTAAAAGCCCAAGCTTCCCCATTTTTTTGAATGTGTCAATTGGAAATTCGCCCGTTTTGTCAACATGTTCTGCGTACGGAGCAATCTCGTGCTTTGCAAAGTCCCTGGCAAGTTCGCGTATCATCTGCTGTTCTCTTGTCAGTTCAAAATCCACTGGATGACCCCCTTTTTTGTGGTGATATGGATCGTCAATGTTGAAGCAGAAAAACTTTCTAACATTATATTAAAAAAATCCGCCCTTCATGCTATGAGGATGGATGGCGTTTGAAGTATGAAAAAAACCTGCCGATTCCGGCAGGTTTCAGCGTGACGACAAACCCTCGCATTCATTGTCAGGCCTGCTAAATCAGTGCTCACGAATCCATCGGTTAAGTCCATGGACGTGCTGTCCAAACACCGACATCATCACATTCTGTGAAAAGTCGCTCCGATGCTCGGCTTTCCTAGACTGCAAGGGTTAGGTTGAAAAAATCCTAAAACTTTAAACCGTTTTAGGATTTTTTCAGTCGTTTTATATTCTGATGTGGCCGTCGCCTTTCATGATAAATTTGCAAGTGGTCAGTTCTTTCAGTCCCATCGGTCCGCGCGCATGAAGCTTTTGCGTAGAAATGCCGATTTCCGCTCCGAAGCCGAGCGCCCCTCCGTCTGTAAATCTGGTGGAGGCGTTATGGTAAAGGGCCGCTGCGTCAACAGTGTTGAGAAAGGCTTCGGCCGTTTCCGGATTCTCCGTAACAATTGCTTCCGAGTGCTTCGTTCCGTATGTTTCGATATGGTCGCAGGCTTCTTCAACACTGCTAACGACTTTAACAGCGATGTCAAGACTTAAATATTCATTCCGCCAGTCGGATTCATCCGCTGGTTTCGCACCGGGAATGTGCCGGAGCGCCTTTTCGTCTCCATGGACTTGAATGTCATGGGCATCTAACGCGGTCTTGAGCGCCTCGCTGTTTTCTTGAAGCCATTGTTCGTGGACAAGCAATGTCTCAAGCGCGTTGCAGACAGCAGGGCGATCCGTTTTTGCATTGATCATAATGCGGAGCGCTTTTTTCGTATCGGCGTCCTTGTCGATATACAGATGGCAGTTGCCGACACCGGTTTCCAATACAGGGACGGTCGCATTTTCTACGACCTCTTGAATAAGAGCGCCCCCTCCCCGAGGAATTAATACATCGATATGTTCTTTCATCTTAAACAGCTCTTTTGTGGCGCTGCGGTCTGTGCTCTCGATAAATTGAACGGCATCCTGCGGAATGGCTGTGTCCGCCAATGCGTCGTGCATGCAAGAGACGATCGCTTTATTGGAGTGTATCGCCGATGATCCGCCTTTTAAAACAACGGCATTTCCGGATTTAAGAGCAAGTCCGGCTGCATCGACTGTCACATTCGGCCTCGCTTCATAAATCATGCCGATGACGCCGAGCGGAACGCGGACTTTCTCTGCTTTTAACCCGTTGTCGAGCGTCCAGCTTGATAGCGTTTCACCGACCGGATCTTCCAGGCGGGCGACATCTTTAAGACCTTTCGCGAAATCGAGCACCCTGTCTTCATTAAGGGAGAGGCGGTCAATGTATGCCGCCTCATAGCCTTTGCTGCGTCCGGCCTCTATATCCTTTTCATTTTCATCGAGAATATATTGCATGTTTGTCACTAAATGCTCCGCCAATGTGAAGAGCGCTTCGTTCTTTTCTTTTTCCGTTGTCAGCCTTAATTGTTTTGCCGCCTTTTTTGCTTTTATCGCTTTTTCCTCAATACGTGCCGGGATGCTCTCTCTGGTCGCTGTCATATCAATTCCTCCTTCTGATTCATTTTTTAAAGCGGGACGGATAGCTCTAAATGACAGACAAACGCTTCTCTGTCAACGACAGCCTGTGAGGAAGCCGGTGTTTCCTGATTCGCATCCTTCTTCCATTTACGAAGCTGTGATGAAGAAAAGTTGACGACACCGAGGCCGATTTCTTCACCTTCCTGGTCAAGGATTCGAACGACGGATCCGTTGCTGAAGCGTCCGTTGATTTCGTAAATACTAGAAGGATACAGGCTTTTTTTACGGTCGATAATAAACTCTTTGCTTTCATTGCTGACGATGATGTCCCCTTCCGGTCCAGAGTTGAAAGCTATCCATTGTTTTTTATGATTGAGGGTCTGTGAATCTTCGTTCGGTTCAAAATACGTTCCCCTCGCAGTCCCATTGATGGCTTCCTGCAAAATATCGGGGTTGTCGGCCCGGCCTAAAAACCCTTTGATGCCTGAAGCCATTGTAATTTTAAAGGCGTCAAGCTTAGACTTCATACCGCCTGTGCCGACATCGCTTCCGGCATCCCCTGCTGAGGCTTCAATTTCCGGTGTGATTTCATTCACTTCTGTCACGAGTCTGGCGTCCGGATCATGTTTCGGGTTGGCGTCGTACAGGCCGTCAATATCAGAGAGAATGGTCAAAAGATCGGCGTCAACGAGCCCCGCCACTTTTGCCGACAGTGTATCATTGTCACCGAATTTGAGCCGGTTGACAGTGACGGTGTCGTTTTCATTGATGATCGGGATGATTCCCCGTTCCAGCAGGACGTTCATCGTGTTTCTGACATTGTTGTACCGTTTTTCATCTGAAAAATCGCTTCTTGTGATCAAAATTTGTGAGCCAATGTAGCCGTGTGATAAAAAAAGCTTGGAATACGACTCGATCAATAATCCTTGACCGACTGAAGCAGATGCCTGTTTTTCCGGCAACGTATCCGGCCGGCTGATGAAGCCGAGCTTTCGGTATCCCGCCGCAACAGCGCCTGATGAGACGAGGAGAACCTCATGCCCTTCATCTTTGAGGCGGACGATCTGCTCAACCAGCTTTTCGAGCTTTTTGCTGCTGATTTCTCCGTGAAGACTTGTTAGCGAGCTGCTTCCTACTTTGACAACTACCCTCTTTTGATTAGAGGTCATTTTATCACTCCTGTGGTATTTTTCCTTATGTTTAGACGTTTTATCTTGCTGCGACTAATTGTTTGAGTTCCTGACTGATGGTTTTTGACCGTTTTGCGGCATGTTTGACCGCCTGCTCGATCGCTTCCCCTCCGCCGTTTTCTTCCAAAGCTTTTAAGCCGGCGGCAGTCGTTCCGTTAGGAGAGGTGATGTTGTCTTTGAGAACAGCTGTGTCTTCAGGGCTTTCCAATAGCATTCTGGCGGCGCCCATGAGTGTCTGTGCACCGATTTCCCTCGTTAATTTTTGGCTTAGTCCGGCTTCGGCTCCCGCTTTTTCAATGTGCTCCATTAAAAAGTAAAAGTATGCAGGTCCGCTTCCGGCAATTCCTGTGAAAATGTCCATTTTGCTTTCTTCGATCGTGTAGACTTCCCCCATGCACCGCAGCAGTTGTTTTGCGGTTTTGAAGTGATCGGATTCGACGCTCTTTCCTTCAGACATCGCGGTCGCTGAAGCTCCGATCGCACTCGAAGTGTTAGGCATGATTCTGATGACGGGCTGTTTGTCGTGCAGCGCGTTTTCGATAAAAGAGATTGATATGCCAGCAAGAACTGACAGTATGAGTTGATGAGGTTTGATATGCGGTTTTAAGGATACAAGAGCAGCTTCAGCGTCTTTTGGTTTCATCGCCAGGATGAAGCAATCGATTTTCTGATAGTCGAGGTCTTCCTTTCTGACACCTTGTATCCCGTATTTTTGTTGGAGTTCTTCTAAACGCTTGTGGTTCGCGCGGTTTGTTACATAGATTTGATTGGCGGGCAGTTTTTTAGACTGGACGATGCCTGAAATCATCCCTTCTGCCATGGAACCTGCCCCGATAAAAGCTACGTTTTTTTGATTAAAGATCTTTAACATCTCCCTTTGTTCGCATTTCTGTTCGTATTTTTTTGAACACGGTTAGTATATTAACACTTTAGATATTTATGTCAAGTTTGCGTGTTTTGACTGGACGGTGTCGAGCCTGTGAAAAATGGAGATTTTTGCAGAAAATTTACATAATAAAGGGAAAGTCAATGAGCTGACAAAAGGGGATTTGATTTTGCTGTGTATCTTTTGTCGTTGTGATCCGTTTGAAGGGAAGAATTGCCCTTCTTTCCGCCTGGTATAAAAGTACGAATTCCAAATCATCAATAGCGGTCAAAAAAGGCGAGGACCCGAATCTTGTCGAGCCCTCGTTTTCATCGTCAATATTTGGTGATATAAAGCTGTCCTTCATCACCCCGCCATTCCGCGTACAGAACCTCAGTGTATTGTTTGATGTTTTGGCTTAATAATTGATTTTGCAGCCAAAGTTCATCGAATCCGGCTTCATGGAGGTTATCCTTTTCCAGCTGTCCGTCAAGGATTAATGGGAAAGGAAGCTGAACCTGTTTATTGGGAATGTTTAAATCCTGGTTTGTCGGCGTTCCGTATTGGTGTTTGGGAAGAACGCTGAGCGTGCCGTCTGTTTCCAATATCGCATAATCGACTTCGTTTAAGGAAAAACAGCCTTTTTCACGCGCTAACGTTTGCAGCTGGTTTAAATCAAGCTTGTTTTTTTTCAGTGTGTTGTAGTCGATTTTCCCTTTATTAATGACAAGGCTTGGCCTTCCTTCCAGAAACCCTCTGATGCCTTGAACTTTTTGTGATAAAATTTCGATTGAATAAATGAGAATGCCCCAAACGATGATGGCAAAAAGGATTTTCCAGATGGTAACGTCCTCATCAAAAATTGCGTTTCCGACCATTTCCCCCAAAATTAAAGCGGAAATAAAGTCAAACGGAGTGATTTGTGCGAATTGGGTTTTCCCTAATATTTTCGTCATGAGAAATAATGCTGCAAATCCGATCAACAGTTCAATTGTCAAGTGTAAATACTCCATCAAGGTTCCCTCCCGAGGCTCTCTCTTCATTGTTAACATTCGGGATGCACTTTAAACCAGCGGAATTTTTTTCAGGAAGGCGATAAAAGAAAAAGGCCGATCTGCTGTATGTTCACCAGACAAGCCTTTCATTTTAAATGCTTAAATCCATTCTTTTTCTTGCAAATAAGCGATGACCATATCTGCTGCTTCATCCGCTCCGCAGCGATTTGTATCGATGATCAGCTCCGGATCTGCGGGAGATTCATAAGGGGCGTCGATCCCGGTGAAATCCCGGATCTCCCCCTTCCTTGCTTTTCGATAAAGCCCTTTTGGATCACGCTGTTCACAAATAGAAATCGGACAGCTGATATAAATTTCGATAAATTCGCTTTCAGGAAAAAGCTTTCTGATTTGGTCGCGGTCTTTGCGATACGGAGAGACGAATGCCGTGAGGACGATTTGGCCGCTGTCAACGAAAAGTTTTGCCACCTCACCGATTCTTCTTAAATTTTCAGTCCGATCTTCCTTGCTGAACCCCAGACCTTTGTTCAAACCGTGCCGGACATTATCTCCATCCAGCACATAGCTCCTGATGTTTCTTTGATGGAGCCTTTTGTCGACTTTGTTGGCAAGCGTCGATTTTCCCGAACCGGGCAGCCCTGTGAACCAAAGCACACCGCTTTTATGCTGATTGAGGCGCTGCCTGTCGGCTTTGGTGACAGACGGCTGATGCCAGACGATATTTTGCGTCATATATTCGGGCTCACCTCTTTTTCAGTTTGTTTGGACATACCCCTGATTAATATTTCACTGACTTCAGGACGGGTAAATTCCTGCGGAGGTTTTTGGCCGCTTCTCAACATTTCCCTTACCTTTGTGCCTGATAAGTGGACATGATCTTCCTTGTCGTGCGGACATGTTTTGAGAGAGCCCATGTTTCCGCATGTTTTGCAATAAAAACAATGCTCGAAAAACAGCGGCGTAATACCGATTTCATCCTCAGTAAATCGGCTGAAAATATGCTGTGCGTCATAGGTGCCGTAGAAGCTGCCGACCCCAGCATGATCGCGGCCTACAATGAAGTGTGTGCATCCGTAGTTTTTGCGGACGAGCGCATGAAAAATCGCCTCTCTGGGCCCCGCATAGCGCATCGCTGCCGGAAATACGGCTAAACAGACGCGCTCCTTCGGATAATAGCTTTTTAAAAGAGCCTGATAGCTTTCCATTCTGACATCAGCCGGAATGTCATCAGACTTTGTCTCGCCGACGAGCGGATGCAGGAGCAGGCCGTCAACGATTTCCAAAGCCGATTTTTGAATGTATTCATGTGCGCGGTGCACCGGATTCCGCGTCTGAAAACCGACAACCGTTTTCCAGCCGCGCTTTTGAAAGTGCTCCCTTGTCTCTTTCGGATCAAGATAAAAGCTTCCGAATGTTTGGCGCTCAGGGCGGCGGATCATCTTGACCGGACCGGCCATATAGACGTTCGGCCGCTGAAACAATTTTTTTACGCCCGGATGACGAAGATCGGCCGTTCCGTAAACATGGACGGCTTCCTTCAGTTTATCGGCGAAAAACAGATCGGTAACCGTCAACACACCGTAGACCGTCTTGTCTTTGACCAGTTTGACAGAATCGCCGATATTGATGCGGCTGAGCGTATCTTTTGCGACAGGAAGCGTGATCGGAATGCTCCAAGGGAGCCCGTTTGCTAGGCGCATCTCCTCAACGACGGACTGATAATCCCGTTCGTTTAAAAAACCGGTTAACGGGCTGTATCCGCCGGTTGCAATCAGCTCCAAATCGCTCAGCGCCATATCATCCAGTTCGACTTCGTGCCGGGCTGTATCCGCGAGATGCACACCGTCAAACCTGTCAACTAAAATCCCTCCATGCGGCTGGTTCCCTTTCATGATTTCTCCCTCCAACGATCGATTTAAAATGGTCCCTTTTTTGATCACCCTTGCGCTTTGATTTGCCGGCCTGTTTCATCAGGCTGACAGAGCCGAGGGTTGCCAGAAATACACACAAGACAACAGCAACTGAGTACAAATCAAATTCAAGAAAGGTCTTGACGAGACTATAGGATATAACAAGAGAAAAAACAGGAGAAACAACCCACACTTTCATAAGTTTCACAATGACGCTTTTGCGGAAGATCGCTTTCCCCTTTTCAGACAATCCGATACCGATAATGCTGCATGTCGTGATCTGTGTTTGCGGAATGGGAATACCGAGGAGTGATGCACCGATGACCAATGAAGCCCCAAGCCCTGAAACGGCCGATCCTTGAAGCAGGGACAATTCTGTAATTTTTTTGCCGTTAGTTTCAATGACTCTGCTTCCAAGGCAAATCGCCCCCATTGCCACAAACAGGCCGCCTAAAAACGTGCCGCTTTCAACCGATAACAGCCCGGCTCCGACCAGTGGGCCGACTGAATTGGCGACATTGTTCATGCCTGCGGAAAACGCCTCTAAAAACCCAGTTAAAATCACGAGCACGACAAGAATGCGCGACCATTTTTTCCGCCTCAGCCGTTTCAGCTTTTGTTCCCCCCTTTTCATCACCAGTCCAATGATGAAAGCGAGAAAAAAAGCAGCGATCGGAACGAGCAGCCAATACATCACAATCAATAGCAATTGATCTGTAAAAACGGCATGAAAGGCGATACCGACACCGACGATCGATCCGACCGTGACTTCGCTTGTCGACAGCGGAATCCCCGTCATATTTGCGATAAAAAGTGAAATCGCCGATGCTCCGAGGATGATTACGACGATATTCACATTGAGAATGGACGAAGGGATAATCCCTGAACCGATTGTTTTGACGACTTCCCCGCCCCCTATCATGGCCCCGAGAAACACGCCGATGCCGCTGATCCATAAAGCAATCCGCCTTTTTTTGACAGCCCCTGAGCCGTAGGCGATGCCCATTGCCGCCGCAGCCCCGCTTGCTCCGATGTTCATGGCAAAAAATAAAGCGATGATAAATGCTAAAACTGTAATTGTCATCTTTCTACCCAGCTCCTACCGGAATTGATGAAGCCCGCATTCCGTTTTTTCGCGATGGGCCCACCTTCCCGCTCTTAAATTGCCGCCGTCTGTCACAGGAAGCGTGCACATCTCACAGCCGATGCTCGGATATTGCTGATCGTGCAGCTTGTGATATGTCAGCTGATGCAGCCTGATGTAGTTCCAGACATCATCCCACGTCCAATGAATCAGCGGACAGATTTTGACCAGTTTAAATTGATCGTCCTTATTCATAAACCGGACATGCCTTCTCGTTTCCGACTGCTCCCGCCTTAGTCCGGTAATCCATGCTTCAATGCCTGAAAGGTGTTCTCTGAGCGGCTCGATTTTGCGGAGGCTGCAGCAAAGATCGGGATGATGCCTCCAAAGCTCGCTTCCGAACCTCTCTTCCTGTTCTTTTAACGAGAGCTTAGGTTTCAGGAAACGTATCGAAAGATCGGGATATGTTTTCCGGATGTCCTCGATGAGGTCGTAAGTCTCCTGAAAGTGCAGCCCCGTATCCAGAAAAACGATGTCAGCATCTTTTTTGATCTTCGAAATCAAATCGATTAATACGATTCCCTCGGCCCCGAAGCTGCAGGCATAAACGATTTTGTCGTAAGTCCTGTAGGCCCATTTCAAAACATCCATTTCACAGCTGAAATGATCCATGACTTTTTTTGCATCATGTTCGTTCCATGTGTTATATGTTAAACACTCGTTCATCTATTTTTCCCCCACTTTTAATACAACGTATTTTACTAGCTATACCCTCCCAACAAGACAAAATGAACTGACAGAACATATAGGCAGATTATTCACTTGTAGAGCAAATGTGATCTGGAAAAAACTTTTATGCGCCCACTTTCTAAAAATATTTAAAAAAGCCGGTCTGGTGCGGTCGCATTCTAAGATGAAAAACATTCAGAGGATCCATCATGACGTATGTGTGCATGCAAAATTGAAGGGAATTCCCAAAATACGGGATTATCATAGCATACCGGTCATAAGCGAAACAATCCAATAAATTTATGTATATCATTTACATGTTTGACAATGAATTCAATATTATTCTGAGATATTAAGAGGATGGAATTTTGCCCGATGATTCTTATATATTGGCTGTTTTCATTTTTCATCCAGAATCGCTAGCAGTCTATTTAATATATTGAAATAATCTTGAATGTGAAAAATCGGTGAAATTTTTGTCGCGTTCGCAAAACTGTCACCAATCCCTTTTTGCCGTATTCACGAATGATCCCCCCTTTGAGTGGAACCTTATAAAAGGACGGCGAATATACTTAATTTGACTTCACAATATGGATGAATACCCATACGTAAAGGCTTGTCAGCAGCTGCTTTTGAAATCCGGGTTTTTGCTGATTCAACCATGCTGTCCGCTAAAGGAGGTGAACAGGTTGACTCCTGGCTCAGGAGATCGCAGGAGAAAACGCAGAACAGATGTATCTTTTAGAACGGCAGCGACATGATGGTAAAAAGGCATTTTTCCAAGGTGTGAAAGATACAGTTAAAGATTGTGAGGGGTCATCATGATTTCATCTGAACTGAAACTGCCTGAGAGGCATTTTAAACCGAGAACAAAAGGGATCACCATCCTCATTGACAACGGAGTTCCTTTAAATTTTTTTAAGGACACGGTAAATGGAGCAGCCGATTATATAGATTTTGTGAAATTTGGCTGGGGTACGTCATTAATCACAAAATATTTGGAGGAAAAAATCGATTGCCTCAAGCAAAATGATGTCCAATTCTTTTTTGGCGGGACATTGTTCGAGAAGTTTTTATGCCAGGATAAAATCGAAGACTACTATCGCTATTGCAAAACATACGGGTGTCAGTATGTGGAAATCTCAAATGGGACGATCCGCCTGTCCAACAAAGAGAAAGCGAGCTTTATCTCCGACTTTGCCAAGGAGTTTCATGTGTTCAGCGAGGTCGGCTCCAAAGACAGTGCGATCAGCAACGAGCAAGAGTCCTCGGAATGGATTGACTACATTCTCGAAGATCTTGAAGCCGGGGCGGAAAAAGTCATCACGGAAACGAGAGAAGGCGGAACAAGCGGACTGTGCAAAAGCGACGGGGAAATG
This sequence comes from Bacillus sp. z60-11, assembly GCF_046464135.1. Classification (NCBI taxonomy): domain Bacteria; kingdom Bacillati; phylum Bacillota; class Bacilli; order Caryophanales; family Bacillaceae; genus Bacillus; species Bacillus sp. z60-11. The sequence continues at coordinate 1,124,718 of NZ_JBIYSN010000001.1, forward strand.
CGCTCACAGCTGATTGAGGAAATCCTCCGGTCGGGGATCAAGCCGGACGATTTAATATTTGAAGCGCCGAATAAAAAGATGCAAACGTGTTTTATTGAAAAAATCGGACCTGATGTCAATATGGCCAACATTCCGTTTCAAGACGCGATCCCGCTGGAAACTTTGAGGCTTGGTCTTCGCTCAGATACATTTTATTTGTTTGAATAGGGTTCGCTAAACAAGCGGACCTATTTTTTGTTGCGATAGCCATATAGGGGCATCAACAACGGGCGCAAGCGAATTTGGTAAATAGCATCGATGATCTTGGTTGAAATCCATTGGCAGACCAACGCCTGGATGACGATGCCCCAAGCGATAACGGAAGCCGTGAAGAGAAAAATAAAAGCGTTCATGAAAAATAAAGTCGTACCGGGCTTTCCTCCCCTGTAAATTGAAATCATCAAGGCTAAGGCACCGAATCCCCCGTTGGAAATATTGTATTTATATAATAATCCGACGCCTGCACCCAAAAGGACGGCACCGTAAAATAAGTCAAGCCAAATGTTGTTTGTCGTCATGACAGGCATCATTGTTTCGAAAATCTGCACGGATACGGACGTCATCGTGATGGCTCCCATCGTTCCGATGACCGTAACCGGCTCAAGCCACCTGACAGCCGTCAGAAGCAGGGAAATGTTGACGGCCCAGACGGTTAACCCGTGTGGAACCTGGAACCAAAAGTTAAGGAGCACGGCAATCCCGGCCGCCCCTCCGGATGGAATGTGGTTTGGAAATAAAAAGAGCGCCATACCGAGTCCCTGCAAAACGCTTCCTAAACAACAGGCATATACAATTTTCAATTTTCTTCCCATATGGATGAAATCCCCTTTAAATGAACTTGTCCTCTGTTTACTATATGAAAGGGGAAAAGAAAAATATTCCGCATCAGCCATAGTTTGTCCCGTCCCACAGGTACGCTTTGATCAGGTCTGTATCGACTTCGATCTTATCAGGCACCTGTAGATATCCGTCCTTTAGTTGAATATCGACGATCTTTGTGAACGGATTTTCCATGACGTCCCATTCGAGCGGTTCAATATCTTCTCCATCCATTTTTGACCAAGGGGACAGACAGGCTTGCCCGAAAGCGGCATACAATCTTGACAGCGCACCATCAAAGCTGTGCGGGGAAACCCGCCTTCCAAAATGCCGGGCGAGCTTAAGCGCGCTCTGAAAGTCGTCTGTTCCATATCCGTGAACATAGTCGGGCTGTATGATATCGACGGCATGTTCAAGAAGGAGGGGCAGAAACTGTTTGGCCCCTTTCATGTTTTCTCCCCCTGCAATCGGAAAAGCAGAACTCAAGCGAAGCATGCGATATTCAGCAAGGTCATCAAACGGCATAGGCTCTTCAAACCAAAGCAGATTGCGCCATGCTGCAAGCCGGTGCTCCCACCTGCGGGCGGCCGCCAAGTCATAGCTCTGGTTGGCATCGATGATAAAGCGGATCGTTTCCTCCGACAGCTCTTGAAAGGCATCGAGATGTGCCGCATCTTCAGAAAACGATCTTCCTCCCACCTTCAACTTGACGGTGTCAAACCCTTCCTGGACTTTTTTCTCAACGGACTGAAGCGAATGGCTGATCCAGTCTGGCCTGTCCGAATACGATTGAAACGACGCATAGACCGGTATGCGCTCTCTCAACTTTCCTCCCCATATATCACATATGGATAGTCCGGCTTTTTTTGCCGTAATTTCTGTTAACGCCATGCTGACGGCGGCAGCTGCCCGCTGATGCCACTTTCTAATGACAGCGGTTATCTTCAAGCGGTCCGTCGCCTGTTTTCCAATTAAATAAGGAATGATCCGTTTCTTAAAGCCCGCATCCACCAGCGGCAGAAAGTCAACACACTCCCCCCACCCCGTCAGTCCTGATGCGGTTGTCACGCGAAGCAAATAGCATGTTCTGTAATGTTTGTAGCCATTGGCATCCCCATAAGGTTCAGAAAGCCGATAAAAAAGCGGGAATGTATCTACCCTTTCAATGCGCATGTTTTTTTTCCTTTCACCGTGCATCAGCGGGGCGGAGTCCTTTCCGCCCCTTCTCCCCTTTTTTCGTCTTGTCTTCATTTTTGACGTGAATCATTGTTAATACAAGGATGCCGACGACGAATGTCAGTCCGGCAATCGTCATGAACATACCGATTTTTGACCACTCCATCAGCCTTCCGAAAATCGGCGGACCGATGGCCACTCCTAAAAACCGAACCGAGTGGTAAAGCGATGTCACAAACCCGCGCCTTTCTTTGCCGACTGCACCAGTGATAAAACTGTTAACGCAAGGCAGGACAAATCCTGTGCCGATGCTGCTGATGACCAGAATCGAGATAAAGGGTATAAGCGCGGAAAAAAATGACAGTGTGCCATATGAAACTGTAATAAATGCGAGTCCGATCACGATCATTTTTTTCATGAGCTTTTGATTTTGTCCGATTTTACTGCCTGTTATGTAGGAAGTCGTACACATGACGAGCAGTGGAATTGCTAAAATCAGACCTTTTTTGACCCCGTCTGTATGATATTCTTTTTCCAAAATGTCAGATAAATAAAAGAGAATCCCGAACAATGTAAACAGGCAGACAGCACCCGCCAAATATGCCGTCACCAGCCATTTGCCTTCGTGTTTAAAAACACTGACTAAGCCTTTGACATATTTTCCGAAAGGCGGAGGCTCTTTCTTTTTATCCTTTTCTTTAATAAATATCCAGCTCAGAACGATGGGCGCGATGCAAAAAGCCGGAAAAGCAAAAAAAACCCAGAACCAAGCGATCAATGCGATCAGAGAGCCTATGATGGGCGACAGCACTTTTCCAAAACCGTTTGAGGCTTCGACAAGTCCAAGCACCCTGCTTTCATCAGATCCTTTAAAAAGGTCTCCTGTGAGCGCCATCGCGATCGGCGCCGTCCCGGCTGCACCGAGTCCCTGCAGTCCTCTGCCGACAAGCACCCATGGAAATGCATTGGAAAATGCCGTTGCGGCAAATCCTGCGAGAATGCCCCCCGCCCCGTAAAGAAACAGGGACGGAATAATAATCACTTTCCGAGAAAAACGGTCTGCCAAGTATCCGAGAAGCGGAATAAAAAGGGCCGCCGTAATGGAAAACACGGTGATCACGAGGCTGACTTGAAATTGCGACAAATCGAGTTCAGATTTCATTTTCGGCAAAACCGGAATCAACATTGAATTTCCCAATGTCATAATCAGCGGAATCGAACCGATGGCCACAACGGTCAGGCCCGAGGTTTGTTTTTCTGCCATAAGCTTGAAACATCCTTCCTTGTACTTGATTATAGATTAGATTGTCCGCAAGGAACGGATGCTATTCCTACCAGCATCCGCCTTTAACTGAGCTTTGTCCCGTGAATGTTTTCAGATTCAAGCCGTTCCAGGCGCCCCAGCCTGTCGGTGTACAAATCAACATCGACCGCATACCTCGGCCGCCTTTTCACTTCAGTGAAGATCGTCCCGATATATTCACCGATGATACCGATTCCCATCAGCTGCAAGCCTCCTAAAAACCAGATCGAGATCATCAATGACGCCCATCCGGCATTCGTGTACCCGAGGAGCTTTTGAATGATCGCATAGATGCCGGTGATGCCGCTTAGGAAAAATAAGAAAAAGCCGATGAACGTAAAAAATCGGATCGGAGCCACACTAAAAGAGGTAATACCGTGAAAAGCAAAAGAAAGCATTTTTTTCAGCGGATATTTTGTCTCTCCTGCAAGACGCTCTTTACGGTCATAGAGCACTTTGGCCGAGCGAAGCCCGATCAGCGGCACAAGGCCGCGCAAAAAGACATTGGCTTCAGCATATCGGCTGAGCTCTTCGAGCGCCCTTTTATTCATCAGCCGAAAATCAGCGTGATTGTCGATTAATTGGATGCCAAGCTTGTTCATCAAGCGGTAAAACCACGCCGCTGTTGTCCGTTTGAAAAGCGTGTCAGTCTTGCGGCTCCGGCGCACACCGTAGACGATTTCATATCCTTCATGATACTTTTCCATAAACTCGCGGATTGCGCCGATATCATCCTGAAGATCGGCATCGATGGAAATGACGCAGTCCGATTTATACTTCGCTTTATCCAGCCCAGCTAAAAGCGCTTTTTGGTGCCCTGCATTGCGGGCAAGCTTTAAGCCTGTCACATAGTGGTTTTTTGTGCTTTCCATGGCGATCAGCGCCCAGGTCCTGTCTGTTGATCCGTCGTCGACAAATAAGATTTTGCTGTCGGCTGAAACCAGTTTGTCTTCGGTCAGATCTTGCAATACCGATGTCAGCTGTTTGGCGGTTTCCAAAAAAACCGCCTCTTCGTTATAGCAAGGAACAACGATCGTTAATAATGGCTGTGTCAGATTCAATGGGCTTCCCTCCTATTTTGCTTCATATAAATAGATGTTCCAGGCGGACTGTGGATGGCTGAACCGCTTTAACAATGCGAGCTTGTTTTCTTCGGCGTTTACAATCGGAACGGCTGAAAAAATGTACTGTCCGCCCATTTCTTTAAAAGCTTCAGTGTTCAGCTCCAGATTGGTGATTTTTTTCTTGGAATCTTTTTTAAAGGCATAATGTTTTCCCAGCTCATCAACAAACAGATAGCAGCGGCTCCCCCATTCATCAAAATAGCGCTTTAAGACGGGATTTTTCTCAAGCTCTTTGTCGATGATTTTCCGAAATTGATATTTATATTTCAGCGGATAAATATTGGCATACGTATCAAGCGTGTAAAAGCCGTTATATTGGGCGATCGCCGGATGCAGTCCGATGCTCGCTACCCGATATGAACGCTCAGGCCGGCCGATAAACTGTTTGATTTCTTTAAATTGTTCAGACGCATAAAATTCCCGGAAGGAAGGCGAATGGCGGTAAGCCCCGTAAGTAAATTCTTCATTGAATGGAATGAGAACGATCAGCTGGGCAAGAAGCGCAGCGCCGACAAACCGCCGCCATCTCTTTCCCATGCGCCATAAGATCCAGCAAGCGACCGCAAAGCTCACATAGATCACAAGCGGCCGCAAAAAATGAAAGCGGGCAAAATTGAATGCCGACAAAAAGCTGATTTTTTCCTTCGGGACAGCCCAAAGCTTGTTGAACCAAAACGCATACCATAAAGACAGGGCGTAGTTTAAAATCGTCAAAAAAATGAACAGTTTTTCTTCCCTCGCGCGCATTTGTTTTGCTCTGCCGACCACGATCATGAACGTCAAAAGAATCACAGGCAGGATCACGGCTGTATGTACGGTCATGACATGGTTATGGCCGAGAGCAAAATTTTTAAAAGACAGACGGAAAGAATGCAGGATGTCGTGTCTTGATGAAATAAATTCGACGCGGTGCATCGTTTCGCCCGAGGCGAAAACCGAATAAACGAGCCGGTATTCAATCGCGAGAAAAATCCCCGTCATCAGCGCGATGCTGCCCAAAAAAGGAAGGTTCCAGTCGCGTTTTGTAAATGCGTCGTAAAGCCAAAGAATGGATACTGCGGCAAGAAAAAAGAAAAAGCCGAGCACAAAGCTTGAATAAAGCGGCAAAAGCGCAAGAGTCAGCCACTCTTTCCAGGAAAAAGTCCCCGCCCTGATATTTAAAAATGCCCATAAGGCAAGGGGATGTCCGAGCGTGCTGAGCATGCCTGAAGGCCAAAAGGGCGTCAGGGCAAATGCGAGGGAGACGCCGATCATGATCAGATACGCTTTTTCGTTGCGAATCACATGAACTTTCAACAGCAGATACATGCCGATGAAGGCGAAAACCCTTGTCAATGTTTGGCTTAATGCATATGCCGTCATCGGCGGAAACAACGCATGAAGCCAGACAATCCCGCTCCATTCCGTTCCATACGCATCGCGGGGCAGGCCGTTGATGATTTGCGGAATGACGGCCTTCACACCGCCGAGCATCTGCCCGCTTTCCGCCAGCACTTTATACCAGGCGATATTGGAATCAAGATTGTCGTGTACACGGATATGGGCGTTTTCATTTAATATGTAAAGAGGCAAAACATACAATAAGATGACGGTAAAAGCGATCAAGAGAACCGCTTTTTCCCGGCTGAGCTTTTTGGCAAATAACAACATAAAAACAACACATCCATCTTTTTTCTTGTTCCAAGAGAAGAAATATTTGGGGCGCTGCCATTTTATTATTGCTTCAGCAGGATTGAAACATGCATGAAAATCAAAATTAGGCTTTCCGATTCTGCCGGAAAGCCCTCGTTTTTACCAAGGATAGAATGGATAGTAAGGATAATAAGGGAAAGGAAATGGGAAATAAAAATATGGGTATGGAAAGAACGGGCGCGGGTATGGGTAAGAGTATGAATAAGGCTGTTGTCTTTGCTCTTCAAAGCCATGCTCGAAGTCATAGTTCACTGCCTCCACCATCATAGCCTCCTTTAACGGGTATTGAATACTTTAGGCTATGCGAATTTACATAAAATAGAGTACGTACAAATGTAATTTTCCTTGGCCGAAATTGTAAAAACAACTCCGGATTTTCGCACTAAAAAAGCCTGGCCCATGATCCTGCAATCAGGTTCATGAGCCAGGCCGTCATCTATCATAGATCCCCTTTGTTTTTACGGCAGTACAGAACTACCCATCAAATACTTGTCAACCTCCCGGGCGACTTCGCGTCCTTCATGAATGGCCCAAACGATTAAGCTTTGGCCCCTTCTCGCATCCCCTGCCGCAAAGACTCCCTCGACATTTGTTTTATACTCCCCGTATGCTGCGTCTACTTTGTTTCTGACCGCTTTGACACCGAACTGCTCCAAGAGCGGCTGATCTGTACCTTCAAAGCCGATGGCGATGAAAACAAATTGAGCCGGCCAGACTTTTTCCGTTCCCGGAATTTCGTGAAACTCGAACTTGCCTTGTTCATTTTTCACTTTTTTCATTTGAATCGTGTGCAGCTCTTTTAGATGACCGTTTTTGTCGGCAACCAGTTTTTTCGTCTGAATGCAGTATTCTCTCGGATCGCGTCCGAATTTTGCTTCCGCTTCTTCATACGCATAGTCGAGCGCATAGACGTGCGGCTGTTCCGGCCACATGTTTTCAGCCGTTCTTGTATCAGGAAGCTTCGGGTGCTTGCCGAATTGAACAACGCTCCGCGCCTTTTGGCGCATTGCCGTCGCAACGCAGTCGGCTCCCGTGTCTCCGCCGCCGATGACGATGACATCTTTGTTTTTCGTATTGATGAATTGTTTATCTTTGAAATTTGAATCAAGCATGCTCTTGATTGTGTCTGTCAAATAATCCATCGCAAAGTGCACGCCTTTTGCTTCGCGGCCTTCAATGACGAGGTCGCGCTGCTTTTGTGCTCCCGTGCAGAGGATGACCGCATCATACTTACTTTTGAGCTCTTCGGCTGTGATGTCTTTTCCGATCTCCGTGTTGGTGACAAAATCGATGCCTTCTTGCGTCAACAATTTGATGCGGCGCTCAACGACGCTTTTTTCGAGTTTCATATTCGGAATGCCGTATGTTAAGAGGCCGCCCGGACGGTCGGCGCGTTCATAAACGGTAACGGAATGCCCGGCCTGATTAAGCTGGTCGGCGCTTGCGAGTCCTGCCGGACCCGATCCGACGATCGCAATTTTCTTGCCGGTCCGCTTTTTCGGTATCCGCGGCTTGATCCATCCGTTTTCAAAGCCTTTATCAATAATGGTCCGTTCAATCCCTTTGATGGATACGGCCGGATCGGAAATCGCGACCGTACAAGAGCCTTCACATGGTGCCGGACAAACGCGTCCCGTAAATTCAGGAAAATTGTTCGTTTTCAGGAGGCGTTCAAGCGCTTCTTTCCATCTTCCCCGATAGACGAGATCATTCCATTCAGGAATCAGATTATGAATCGGACATCCTGACGTATATCCGCTGATATCCATGCCGATTTGGCAGAAGGGAGTGCCGCAGTCCATGCAGCGCGCTCCCTGTCTCTTTGAGACTTCCTCAGAAAATGGAGACGAATATTCGTTCCAATCGTTTATCCGTGTGAGAGGATCGCGTTCAGCAGGCTTTTCCCGCTTGAATTCCATAAATCCTGTTGCTTTGCCCATTTTCCCCTCCCCTTTCTTACTGTGCCACTGCTTCTTTGGAAGAGGCAGCCGCAGAGGTTTGAATCTTTTGCTTTGTTCCGGCTTCAAATGCGTACATCATCGCTTCTTCGTCTGATAAGCCGGCTTCTTTTTGTTCTTTAATCCGTTCCATCATTTGCTTGAAGTCTTTCGGAATCACTTTCACAAACTGGGATATCGCTCCCTCCCAATCGTCCAGAATGGAAGCTGCTTTCGTGCTCTCAGTGTAGCGGTAATGATTTTCGATCATGGCCTTCAGCTCTTCTTTTTCTTGCGGCGCTTCAAGCGATTCAAATTCGATCATTTCATGGTTGCATTTTCGTTTAAAGGCCTTTTTGTTTTCCGTATAGACATAGGCGATTCCGCCGGACATTCCTGCGGCAAAGTTTTTGCCGACATCCCCCAGAACGACGACACGCCCTCCTGTCATATACTCGCATCCATGGTCTCCGATTCCTTCGACCACAACCTTTACCCCGCTGTTTCTGACGGCAAATCGCTCTCCGGCGAGTCCGTTAATATACGCTTCACCGCTTGTCGCTCCGTAGAAGGCGACATTTCCGACGATCACATTGTCGCGGAAAGCAGGATTGAAGTCTTCAGGAGCTGTAACGGCGATTTTTCCGCCTGACAAGCCTTTGCCGATATAATCGTTGGCATCCCCCGTCAAGTAAAGCGACATCCCCTTCGGCACAAACGCGCCAAAGCTTTGGCCCGCCGAGCCTGTAAAGTGCAATTTGATCGTGTCGTCAGGCAGCCCCGCTTCACCGTAGCGTTTTGAAATCTCGCTTCCGGTGACAGCGCCTGTTACACGGTTGATATTGCGAATCTCAAATGATGCCTCGGCCGGAGTGCTGTTTTCAATCGCTGTTTGAACTGCCGGCAAAATAGCGGTGATATCAAGCGATTGATCGATGTTGTGATTTTGCGGCGTCCTGAATGTGCGAGCCCCTTTCGGCTGATAGAGCAGGTTCGATAAATCGAGCTGTCCCGCTTTCCAGTGCGCTTTGGCGCGTTCGCTGACACGAAGGACATCTGTGCGCCCCACCATTTCATCAACCGTTTTGAAACCGAGCTGAGCCATCAGTTCGCGCACTTCTTCAGCGACAAAGCGCATATAATTGACGATATGGTCAGGATCCCCCATAAATTTCTTGCGCAGTTCAGGGTTTTGCGTCGCCACCCCGACAGGGCATGTATCCAAATGGCAGGCTCTCATCATGACGCAGCCGAGGACGACGAGCGGCGCTGTGGCGAATCCGAACTCTTCGGCTCCTAAAAGGGCGGCCATGACGACGTCTTTGCCCGTCATTAATTTTCCGTCTGTTTCCAGTACCACACGTTCGCGCAAACCGTTCAGCATCAAGGTTTGATGTGCTTCAGCAAGACCGAGCTCCCAAGGAAGGCCGGTATGCTTGATGCTCGTTTTCGGAGATGCCCCGGTTCCGCCGTCATATCCGCTGATGACGATGACATCGGCCGTTGCTTTGGCCACACCGGCAGCGATCGTGCCGACGCCTGCTTTTGCGACAAGCTTGACACTGATGCGGGCATCGCGGTTGGCGTTTTTCAAATCATGGATCAGCTGTGCCAAGTCTTCAATCGAGTAGATGTCATGGTGCGGCGGCGGTGAAATCAAGCCTACGCCCGGCGTTGATCCACGGACATCGGCTACCCACGGATACACTTTGTTTCCAGGGAGCTGTCCGCCCTCACCTGGTTTTGCACCTTGGGCCATTTTGATTTGCAGCTCATCAGCATTGACAAGGTAGTGGCTTTTGACACCGAAACGGCCGGATGCGATCTGCTTGATAGCGCTTCGGCGATTATCTCCGTTGGCATCTGGAATAAACCGCTTCGGATCTTCTCCGCCTTCCCCGCTGTTGCTTTTTCCGCCTAAGCGGTTCATGGCGATCGCCAGCGCTTCATGCGCCTCCTTGCTTAAAGAGCCGAACGACATCGCACCCGTTTTAAAACGGCGTACAATCGATTCAACAGGTTCGACCTCTTCAAGTGGCAGCGGCTTCCGCGTTTCATCAAATGCAAAGAGGTTTCGCAAAAAGCCGATCCTTTCTTCATCCGCCGCTTTTGAATATTGCTTGAACAGGCTGTAATCGCCTTTACGGCACGCCCATTGCAGCGTATGAATCGTTTTTGGATTGAAGGCGTGATGTTCGCCGCCTTTTCTCCACTGAAAATCGCTTCCGGAATCAAGCGTTTCACTGAATGTGTCTTGATACGCTTCACGGTGGCGGCGCTTCGCCTCTTCGGCGATCGTATCAAGGCCGATTCCGCCAAGCTGTGACGCCGTTCCTGTAAAGTAGCGGTCAATCACATCTCTATCGATGCCGACGGCTTCGAAAATTTGTGCGCCGCGATAGCTTTGGACAGTCGAAATCCCCATTTTTGACATCACTTTGACGACGCCTTCGGTTACGCTTTTGCTGTATTTGGTCACCGCTTCTTCATAGCTGATGGAAAGAGCGCCGTCCTCAATCGCCTGCTTGTAAGTCGCATATGCGAGATACGGATGGATAGCATCCGCACCATAGCCGATCAATGCGGCGAAATGGTGGACTTCTCTCGCTTCCCCTGATTGGGCGATGATGCTGACCTTCGTCCGTTTTCCTCCGCGGACCAAATATTGATGAAGCGCGCTTACGGCAAGAAGCGAAGGAATCGGCGTGTTTTCCGGGTCCATCTTGCGGTCTGACAATATAAGCAATGTGACGCCTGCAGCAATCGCTCTGTCGGCCTCTTTAAACATATCTTCAAGTCCGCTTTTCAAGTTATCCGTAAAAAGCGTGTGAATCGTTTTGCTTTTAAAGTTCTGATGGACAAGCCCTCTTAGAGAGTTGAACTGAGCGTTTGTCAGCACCGGCGTATACAATTTGATTCTGCGGCAGCTGCTTTCATTCGGATGAAGAATGTTCCCTTCCGCTCCGAGCCATGTCAAGGTTGATGTGACGATCTGCTCGCGGATCGCGTCAATCGGCGGATTGGTAACCTGGGCAAACAGCTGCTTAAAGTAATTGAACAGCGATTGCGGCCGGTCTGATAAAACCGCCAGAGGCACATCATGGCCCATTGAGCCGAGCGGATCTTTTCCTTCGGTAATGACAGGAAGCAAATATTTATGGATATCCTCATACGTGTAGCCGAACGCTTTTTGCCGCGTTAAAAGGTCTGGCACCGGCTTTTCTTCAGATTCCTGAAGGTCATTTGCGACATGGACAAGCTCGTTATTGAGCCATTCCTGGTAAGGAAATTCGCCGGCGATTTCGGATTTGACCTCTTCATCTGAGATGATCCGGCCTTCTTCAAGGTCCACCAGGAGCATTTTTCCCGGGTCGAGGCGGTCTTTATATAAAACATTTTCCTGTTCGACATCAATGACGCCAACTTCAGACGAAAAAATGATGTAGTCGTCTTTTGTCACATAATAGCGGGCCGGTCTGAGTCCGTTCCGGTCAAGAATGGCTCCGATCTGCTTGCCGTTTGTAAATGAGATCGCTGTCGGGCCGTCCCACGGCTCCATTAAAGAGCTGTGATATTCATAGAATGCTTTCTTTTCTTTCGACATATAAGGGTTTTCGTTCCATGGTTCCGGAATGAGCATCATCGCAGCATGAGCCGGTTTTCGACCAGCCAGGACGAAAAATTCAAAAGCGTTATCCAATATTGAAGAGTCGCTTCCGTTTTCATCAAGAATCGGCAGAACTTTCGGCAGATCCTCCCCGAATGCTTCTGAGACAAACTGCTGTTCCCTCGCTTTCATCCAGTTCATATTGCCGCGCAGCGTATTGATCTCGCCGTTGTGGATGAGATAGCGGTTCGGGTGAGCCCGCTCCCAGCTCGGGAACGTGTTTGTGCTGAAACGGGAATGAACAAGAGCGAAAGCTGAAACGAAATCCTCATCCTGAAGATCTTCATAAAAGGCGTCAACCTGCTCGGGTGTAAGCAGTCCTTTATAGACGATCGTGTTGCTGGACAGGCTGACAACATAAAATGACTTTTCTCGTTCGCGCGCCCAGTTTTCCGCTTGTTTGCGGATGACGTACAACTTGCGCTCAAAGGCCAAATTGTCTTTGATCTGTTCACTCGCACCGATAAAGACCTGACGGACGACAGGTGCGCTTTCCTGTGCGACTGTTCCGATTTTTCCGACATTTATTGGCACAGTTCGCCAGCCGAGCACTGACTGTCCCTCTTGTTCAATCAGCTCATTCATACGCGCTTCGATTTCGGCGCGCTCAGCGTCATCTTTTGAAAAAAACACCATACCGACGCCATAGCGCCCTTTCTCAGGCAAGTGAAAATCAGAGCAAACTTTTTTGAAAAAAGCGTCAGGAATCTGCATCATGATCCCTGCTCCGTCTCCGGTATGCGGGTCACTGCCCTGACCGCCCCGGTGGTCCAATTGACAAAGCATTTGCAATCCTTTTTTGACAATATCATGAGTCGGAAGGCCCTTTAGATTAGCGTAAAGGCCGATTCCGCATGCATCATGTTCAAATTCAGGACGGTAGAGACCTTGTGCCTTTGGTAGTTGATTATAAGTCATAGTTCCTCTCCCCCGTTCTTTTTTCCCGTTTATCCCCGGTCATAAAATCTTACAAACTCTAATCCTATTGTAGGTTTTCAAATCTATACAAACAATATATAATTTAGATTAAAACTATCTCATTTTGAGATGAGCAGGTGAAACAACGATGGAATTACGCCAATTGCATTACTTTATGGAAGTTGCAGAAAGAGAGCACGTATCGGAAGCGGCCATGCACCTTCATGTCGCCCAATCGGCGATCAGCAGGCAGATCGCCAATCTGGAAGAAGAGCTCGGCGTCGATTTGTTTGAGCGCGAAGGCCGCAATGTCAAACTGACTCCGATCGGAAGGCAGTTTTTAGATCACATTAAAACGGCGATGAAAGCGATCGATTTTGCAAAAGAACAAATCGATGAATACTTGGATCCTAACAGAGGGACGGTGAAAATCGGCTTTCCGACAAGCCTTGCGAGCCAGTTTCTTCCGACCGTTATTTCCGCGTTTAAAGAGGAGCACCCAAACGTCGCTTTTCTTTTAAGACAGGGTTCCTATAAATTTTTAATAGAAGCGGTGAAAAACAGGGATATCGATTTGGCTTTTCTCGGCCCTGTTCCGACGAACAATCCTGAGATTAAAGGAGATATTTTGTTCACAGAAAGCCTTTTTGCCCTCGTTCCGGTCAACCATCCGCTTTCAGGGCAAAAAAGCCTTCATTTGGGTGATCTGAGAAACGATAATTATGTCCTGTTTCCGGATGGATTCATCCTGCGCAAGATGGCTGTTGATGCATGCAAACAAGTGGGGTTTACACCGAAAATCTCTTCGGAGGGTGAAGACTTGGATGCGATCAAAGGGCTTGTATCTGCTGAAATGGGGGTTACGCTTTTGCCGGAAACCGCCTTTAATGAGACCACTCCCCGGTTTACGAAAAAGATTCCGATCGACTATCCTCAAGTTAAGCGAACCGTCGGCATCATTACTCCAAAAAACAGAGAGCTGTCCCCTTCTGCAAAAGATTTTTATCAGTCTGTGAAGAAGTTTTTCTCGCGGCTTCAGCAGTATCAATAAAAGGATGGCCATATAATGAGATCAGCCAGGCGATAAGCTTGGCTGATTTCATTATATCATAACCGGCATAAAGAGACGGAATTTTCTGATGATTAATCAGGGAAATTTCTTCTATATATGGCCACATCTGATATGTCTATGCCGAAATGAACGTGATCATGCCTAATTTTCAAACACTTCATACAAGCTTAAATGAAACTTAATATTTTTCCTTTACGATAAAATCAAATCCATATGAATGAGGTGTTTACATATGTCCCCTGTCATCAACCGCCGCAAATTTTTAACTTATCTCGGCACAGGCACTGCCGCTTTGGCTGCGGCCGGGTCTGGGCTTGACGGACTGGTGAAAGCCGCTGAAGCAAAAGGAATGTTCCATCAGCCGGGCAAATTTAAAAAACCGAAATACGGCCCTTTAAAATTTACACCGATCGAACCTTCGACAAACGACGAGCTGGTGCTGCCGAAAGGATACCGCTACGATGTCATCGCTTCATACGGCGACAAGATCAACCAAAAAGGCGAGACTTTTGGCTATAACAATGACTACACGCTTTATTTCCCGATGGAAAACAAAAAAGACCGCGGACTTTTATGGGTTAATCATGAGTATATTTCAGAGCTGTTCCTCTTCGGACAAACGGTCGAAAACGGCTATACAGCGGAAAAAACCGAGGCATTGCTCTATAATCAAGGCGGTTCTGTTATTGAGGTGTACAGGGAAAAAGGCCGCTGGAAAATGGATCCGTCTTCCAAATATGCCCGCCGCGTTACTGGGCTGACACCGATTGATTTAACAGGCCCTGCAAAAGGAAGCGCTGCTGTCGGCGGTGCGGTGAAGGTCCAAGGAACGTTTGCCAATTGTTCAGGGGGACGGACATTGTGGAATACAGTGCTGACCTGTGAAGAAAACTTTGAATCGACGGCGAAGGCTGCAAGCCTTGACCAAACACACTACGGCTGGGTCGTTGAGGTCGATCCGTTCAACGCCGATTTCCAAATTCGCAAGCATACGGCACTTGGCCGATTCAACCATGAAAATACGTGCATGGGGCTTGCAAAAGACGGCCGTGTCGTCGTATATATGGGTGATGATAAAAAAGACGCGTGCGTCTACAAGTTCATCAGCAAAGGAAAGTACGATCATAGGGCCGGAAAAAAGAACACAGCACTGCTGCAAGAAGGTACATTATATGCAGCAAACTTCGCCAAAGGCCAATGGGTGCCGCTAACGATTGAAGCCGTCCGGAAAAAAGCCGCGGGAAACAGCACACTGCTTGAAAAGTTCAAAACACAGGCAGACGTACTCGTCCATTGCCACGAGGCGGCGATTTTGCTCGGCGGAACACCGACCGACCGCCCTGAAGATGTCGAAATCAGCCCTTTTGACGGGACGATTTTTATCGCCCATACGAACAATGACCGGCATGGCAACTTTCACGGCCATATTACGAGATTTTATGAAAAAGATGATGACCACGGGTCATTGGAGTTCCAATTCGCAATCTTTGCCGCTGGCGGCATTCAAAGCGGCTTCAGCGCGCCTGACAACTTGACATTCGATGAGGACGGAAATCTGTGGACTGTAACAGACATTTCCAGCAGCAGCATCAACACGGCCATCTGGAAGACTTTTGGGAACAACGGCGTATTTGTCATTCCGACTGCCGGCAACCGGGAAGGCGAAGCATTCCAATTCGCTTCGGCACCTGTTGAAGCCGAATTAACCGGTCCATGCTTTACACCGGATGAAAAAGCGCTGTTTCTGTCAGTACAGCACCCAGGTGAAGAAACCGCAGACCTTGCCAGTCCGACAAGCATGTGGCCCCACCGCAAAGGCGATCACATGCCGCGGCCTAGCGTTGTCGCGATTACCGGATTTTAATATGAGGAATAAAGCCGCGTATTGGCGGCTTTATTTTTTCGGCATATCAAGACTGAACAAATAATCGATTAAAGCTTTTTGTTCCTTTTCGGAAAAGCCGCTTTTTCGATCGACCCAAAACTCATGCCCTTGTCCTGTCACTCTGACGGTTTGTAAATCGCGTGATGCTTGATTGCTTTTGACGACGCGCTTTCTTACATCCCTGTCGATCAATGACAAGAGGCTGTTGTAGGGATCGGCCGGTTTCCCTTTGGCTACGGTTTCGGGGATGCCGGCTTCGTCAAGCGAACGTCCAACCGCGGCGCCTCCGTCGTGTAAATACGGCGCACTCCAATAAAGTCCGATCAAACTCGGAACTTTGTAGCCTCCGGATGAGCCATCCTTAGCCCACGCCAGTTTGATTTGCTCCTGATCAAATTTGTTTGTCGGCACCTTCAGCACTTTCGCCTTGCCGCTGATCGGCAGCTTTGTGTCCGGCGCATAGATGAGGCTTTCGCCGAATAGTTTTTCCGTTTTTTTAAACGATTGCGCTCTTGTCGGCTCAGTGCCGATTTCTTTGACGGAGACGACCTTGTTGTTTGTCAAATAGCGTCCTGCATGGCAAGAAATGCAGCCCGCTTTGGCAAAAACGTCCCTTCCCCGCTTGATCGATTGACTGTCGGCTTTTGTCGGCGGATTTGGCGGTTGCAGCGTGTTTTGCCAAGCGGATACCGCATTGTTTTCTTCGTTCGCTTTCCTGCCCGGTGAGCCGACATGTACGCCATCCGGCGCAGCCAGCGAGATTTTCGGAAAACCCGGCGGTTTCACCATTTGATTGACGCCTGGAACACCTGGCGTAGGGTCATTCTTTTTGAAAAAGGCGGCAGGTGTCTCACCTTTTGCTGGATGATACCGGTATTTTCTATCTGCGGCACGCTGAAGAATGGTTCCGAGATAAACGTCTTCACTCATACCAAACAGAGCCCGGCTTCCCGGAGACTGTGAAAGGCTGTCCGAATTTTGCGCATGCACATTATTGCTGAACGCGCTTAAGCCTTTGAACGGACCGACCATGGCGGCCCCGCTCCAGCTGTAAGGATGATCCCCAAGTGTAAAAGCGTCCGGTATTTGGGTCGGATTGCTTTTCATATCGATTGTTGAATCGAAGTAGCCTTTCGGCCATTTCAGAAATACTTGATCAACTGCCGCTTCAAGCTGATCGGGATCGGGAAGGCGCTCTTTTTTTCCGTTTGCATGGGTCATCACAGGGCTATCATGATGAATGTATTGCTGAATGCTTTTGACTTCAGCATGTGTGAAATAAGCTGCTGAATTCGTCGCCAGCGCGAGCATCAGTCCGGTGTTTAAATCGGGATTCGTCACCCCTTCCATCACCTTCTTCGTTTTCGGGTCTGTCGTGGCGTGGCAGGCGGCACAGCTGATGCCGACTTTTGCTTTTCCTCCGGCATATTTGACAGGCATGCCGAGGGGTGCATAGGCTCCTTTTGCCACATCGATTCCGGTGTCGATCTTCTCCCCTTTTTTAAACGTTTCATCCCCGATTTTCACCGTTTTGGCCAGCTCGACCCGCAAGTTGGTCGTCCCTTTCCCTTTTAACGCCGCGATAGCTTTTGTCATATTCGCAACTGTGATCGGTCCGTCAAGGAGCCCGAGGATGTCCGTCAAAAAAACCTCATTACCGAACGTTTCTTGATAAAATGTTTTCCGTCCCAAATCCAGCAGCTGATCATCGACCTTCACCGCCCCATCACGAGATCGGATGTTGTCCGCCTCTTCATTTGAAACGAACGTCCCCCAAATATCGTATCCGTTCATCCGGCTTTCTTTTGCGACGACTTTTTCTTTCGGCGGCGTGTAAGCATATTCAGGTTCAAAATATCGCATGGCGATAAAAGCACTCACCATAAAAACCGCTATGATAGCTAAAGCGGTCAGCCATTTTCGTTTTTTCACTTTTATCCTCCTTTTAAATGATTAGATTTCCCCCATTTAAAAAAATGATCGTTAAAAAGGCCGGAAATAATGTAGAACCTATTTCCAGTTATAAAAGGGGCGTCCACCTGGGAAAATATGTGTTCAGTAACGCTTTAGGGGAAAGGAGTGAAGCCGTTTTGAAAAAGTTCATCATGATGTTTGCCGTTTTCTTATGCGCACTGATTATATTTATGATATGGCTTAACACCGGAGATGAAAAACAGGGACGGACCAATGAAAAAACAGCGGTTGTCAAAACTGCCGAAAAGCCTGTCATTGTACTGATCATCGATTCGTTAATGGATGTTCCTTTAAAAAAAGCGGTCAAAGAAGGGCGCGCTCCAGCGCTGAAATTTTTTCTTGAAAACGGCCGCTATGAGCCTGAAGTCGTGAGCGCCTATCCGACGATGTCTGTGTCGATTGACAGCACTTTACTGACAGGAACCTATCCCCATATCCACCATGTGCCCGGGCTTGTCTGGTATAACGAGAAGGAAAAGCGTCTCGTCAATTACGGCAGCGACAAAAAAGAGATGGTCTCACTCGGTCTCAAGCAAACGATCAAGGACGGAATGTATTCGTTAAATCATCGTCATTTAAGCACGAAGACGACAACGATCCATGAAGATTTAGAAAAACAGGGAAAACAGTCGGCCTCTGTAAACGGGCTGATCTATCGCGGGAATCACCGGCACGAGTTAAACATTCCGCCGCCGCTTAAACGGCTGAAGCTGATGCCGGAGAAGATGAGCATCAATGGTCCGGCGCTCTTTTCGCTCGGCCGGTTTGCCCAGCTGAATCCGGAGAACCGCGACCATCATATTTGGCAAAGGTATGGTGTGAATGACAAATTTACGGCGCAGGAAGTCTCTTATTTAATCAAAAAGCACAAGCTTCCGGCGTTGACAGTAGCTTATTTGCCCGATTTTGACCGTGTTGCCCATCAAAAAGGCCCGAACAACATGAATGGCCTTGAAAAAATCGATGAAGAGCTTCAGCGGATGTTAAGCACTTATAATTCATGGAGTGAAGCTTGTCAGCAGGCGGTGTGGGTGATCATGGGAGACAGCGGCCAGACGGTGATCGGAAAAGACAGAGATAAAGCCGTCATCAGGCTCCATTCCGTATTTGCTGATGACAGGACGGCCGATATAAAGGGTCCGCGGAATCAAGACCAGCTTATGTTTGCCGTCAACGACAGAATGGCATTTATTTATTGTATCGAGCAAAGCATGCCGGTTAAAGGAGCGGTAAATACATTGAAGAAAGACGGAAGAATCGGTTTTGCCGCTTGGAAAGAAAACGGCTGGATCTATGCCGATTCAAAGCAGGCGAAAGAGCCGCTTCGTTTCCGACCGGGTGGACGCTATACGGATTCTTACGGACAATCGTGGTCTATCGGCGGGGACTTCTCTGTATTAAATCTTTCAGTGAACGGGAGAATGCTCCGCTACGGGGATTACCCCGATGCCCTCGCCCGTCTTTACAGCGCCCTCCACTCCCACAGCGGCCGATACGTCGTCGCCGACGCGAAACCGGGTTATCAATTTGCCGCAGAAAAATCCCCTCTTCATCTCGGCGGAGGCGGACACGGCTCCCTCTATAAAATGGATAGTCTGGCACCGATGATCATTGTCGGATCGGATGAAGCTCCGAAACATCTTCGTCACGTTGATTTAAAAGAGTTTTTTATCCGATTGACCGAATAGCCTGATTCGTTCCTGAAGCGATCAGGTTTTTTCTTTTGTCCAGGGGTTCTTCGTTGACATTTTTTTGTTGTTCTTTGTAATATATTGATAGCTATTTAGTTTACTTACTTAATTAAATTTAAAAGAGCAGGTGCAAGCGATGAAACAGGATGACATCAGCCGGGAAACGGTTGAACAATTAATTCAGGCGTTTAGCCGGGTGCGTTACTTGGAAATGAAACACACGATTCCCTCTCAAGACTGGAAAAATAATGAAGGGAAAGCATTAATGTTTCTAAATGAAAATGCCGGAAAAGAAGGGAAAATGGTATCGGAAATCAGCCAGGCGCTGCACGTTACCTCCCCTTTTGCCACACAGCTTTTAAACCGGCTGAATGAAAAAGGACTGATTGACCGGCGCATGGATCAAGGTGATCGAAGGATCGTCCGGATTTTTTTAACCGATAAAGGTAAAAAAGCGGCAAAGGAAGTGAAAAAAGAACTCAATCAATGGTTCATCCAGCTGGCCGCTTATATTGGCGAAGCGGAAAGCAAACAGTTTGCCGAGCTAGTCCATAAAATGTCCGACTTTTTGGAGCTCGGCCTAAAAAAAGACGAAAAGAAGGTTGAAAGATGATATCTCTCTTAAAATTTTTGAAGCCTTATAAGCTGCAGGTGATTCTCGTTGCAGCTTTTACACTGTTCGGCAGTTTGCTTGAACTATATTTGCCTACATTAATGGCCGATGTCGTTGATGTCGGGATCGTCAACTCAGACATGGGATACATCCTCAAAAACGGTGTATGGATGATTCTTTGTTCTCTCCTGGCGATCATCATGACGGTCGGCAAAGCTTTTTTCTCATCCAAAACGGCCCTAGGCTTCGGCAGGGACATTCGGCGCAAGCTGTTTGTGAAAGTCGAACATTTTTCGCTGGAGGAGTTCGGGAAGGTCGGGTCCGCCTCCCTCATCACGCGGACGACAAATGATGTCAAACAAGTTCAAGATGTGCTCAATATGATGCTCAACATGATGACAAGAGCCCCGTTGATGTTAATCGGCGGGATTGTGCTGGCCGTATCAAGGGATGCAAAGCTGTCGATCATTTTCCTGGCGTCTCTTCCGATACTGGCTGGCTTAATTTTTCTGATTACTAGAAAGGCCGTCCCTCTGTTTGGCGTCCTGCAAAAAAAGACGGACCGTCTCAACCTCATCCTTCGGGAAGGATTGACGGGTGTCCGTGTCATTCGCGCATTTAATCGTGTAGATGAAGAAAAAAAGCGGTTTGAACAGGCAAACAAAGAATTTCGGGATACGGGAATCGCTGTTAACAGAATCATGGCCTTCCTATTTCCGGTGATGATGATCATGATGAATTTCACGAACATCGCCATCATCTGGTTCGGAGGAATTCGGGTTGATGAAGGCACCATGCAGGTCGGTAACTTAATGGCATTCCTGCAATATGCGTCCATGATCTTGTTCGCTTTGATCATGCTTTCCATGACATTCGTCATGATTCCGCGAGCGCAAGCATCGGCGGACCGCATCAATGAACTATTGATGATCGCTCCTAAAATCTCCGATCCAAAGCAGCCGACTGAAGATAGCGGGCTCTATGGCCATGTTGAATTCAAGGATGTCACATTCCGCTATACCGGCGCGGAAAAGCCTGTCCTTGAACAGATTTCATTCAAGGCAAAGCCGGGCGAAACCACCGCGATCATCGGCAGTACGGGTGCGGGAAAAACGACCATCCTGCAATTGATTCCGAGGTTCTTTGACATCGAAGAAGGGGCTGTGCTTGTAGACGGAATCGATGTGCGGAAGATCCCGCAAAAAGAGCTGCGCAAGAAAATCGGCTACGTGCCGCAAAAAGCTTCATTATTCAGCGGGACGATTCGCGATAATATCCGCTTTGGCAAAGAAGATGCGACTGAAGAGGAAATTCTTGAGGCGCTTGAAGCCGCCCAGGCCTCAGAGTTTATCGAAGGCAAGGAAAACGGAATCGACGCTTATATCGAGCAGGCCGGCGCCAATCTTTCAGGAGGCCAAAAACAGCGGCTTTCCATCGCCAGGGCATTGGTCAGAAAACCGGAGATCTATCTGTTTGACGACAGCTTTTCAGCGCTTGATTACAAGACGGACAAAAAGCTAAGAGACGCGCTGGAGAAAAGAACCGCCGACGCCGCCGTGATCATTGTCGCACAAAGGGTCAGCACGATCACGGAAGCGGATCAAATCATCGTCTTAAATGAAGGGAAAATCGCCGGGATCGGCACACATCAACAATTGCTTGCGGAAAACAAGATTTATCAGGAAATCGTCGCATCCCAGCAAGCTGAGGAGGAGAGCGCATGAGCAAAAAAGAAAATCGGCACCCCGGCTCATCCCCAGCAGGTATGAAGCCTGAAAAACCAAAGGAGTTTAAGAAAACACTCTTGAGGCTGGCCGGCTATTTAAAACCGCGGACTTTTCAGCTTGTGCTGGTCTTCATCGCGGCAATTTTAGGCACCTTGTTTAATGTCATCAGCCCAAAGCTTCTCGGTGATGCCACCTCCTCCCTTTTTGCGAGCTTTACGAAGGGAACCGGTGTTCAGTTTGATTTCCTTGGCCGGATTACGCTGACTTTGGCCGGTCTTTACTTGCTCTCGGCTTTATTTACATTTTTGCAGCAGTACATGATGGCCGGAGTGGCGCAAAAAACGATATTTGAAATGCGTCAGGAAGTTAATGAGAAGCTGACTCGCCTTCCTTTAAAATACTTTGACGGTCATTCGCACGGCGACACACTCAGCCGTGCAGTCAATGATATCGACAATATTAATAATTCGCTGCAGCAGGCGCTGACACAGATGATCACCTCGGTCATCACCATTGTCGGGATCATCATCATGATGCTCTTGATCAGCCCTTGGCTGACCCTTGTCGTATGTATCACCATTCCGCTGAGCATGATTGCGGTGAGGCTGATCGCTTCCTTCTCACAGAAGCATTTCAGCAGTCAGCAGCATGAGCTCGGCGCAATCAACGGCCATGTTGAGGAAATGTTTACAGGACACCAGGAAGTAAAGGCGTTCGGACATGAGGAAAAAGCGATTCAGCAGTTTGATGAAGTCAATGAACGGCTGTACCAATCCGGCTGGAAAGCGCAATTTATATCCGGACTGATGATGCCGATGATGACCTTTATCGGCAACCTCGGCTATGTTTTTGTCAGCATTACAGGCGGTATTTTCGTCTTAAACGGCGCCATGCTGGTCGGGGGCGTGCAGGCTTTTATTCAATACACCCAGCAGTTTTCCCAGCCGCTTGTCCAGGCCGCCGGAATCGCCAACACGATTCAGTCTGCGATCGCTTCGGCGGAAAGGGTCTTCAGCCTGTTGGACGAAGAAGAGGAAAAACAGGAAACACCTGCAGACATCGACACTGAGATATTAACCGGCGATGTGTCGTTTGAACACGTCGCGTTCGGCTATGACAAAGATGTACCGGTGATCCGCGATCTTCACCTCGATGTCGAAGAGGGCCGGACAATTGCGATCGTCGGACCGACCGGTGCGGGAAAAACGACGATTATCAATCTATTGATGCGCTTTTACGAACTGAACAAAGGTCGGATCAAGGTGGGCGGAATTGATCTTACCGAGCTCTCGCGAGAGCAGGCGCGCAGCATGTTTGCGATGGTCCTTCAGGACACCTGGCTTTTTAACGGCACGATCCGCGACAATATTGCGTATGGGCGTGAAAATGCGACAGACGAAGACATCATCCAGGCGGCAAAAGGCGCATATGCCGACGACTTTATCCGCACCCTGCCTGACGGCTATGACACGGTACTTGGCGAGGATGCGCAAAATATTTCGCAGGGGCAAAGGCAGCTCTTGACGATCGCGAGAGCCATTTTGGCCGATCCGAAGATTTTAATTTTGGATGAAGCGACAAGCAGTGTTGACACCCGTACGGAAATGAATATCCAAAAAGCGATGAACAGGCTGATGGATAACCGCACAAGCTTTGTCATCGCCCACCGCCTATCCACCATTAAAGATGCGGATCTGATTCTTGTCATGAATCACGGAGACATTATTGAACAAGGAACCCATGAAGAGCTGCTCCGGCAAGATGGTTTTTATGCTGATTTGTATAACAGCCAGTTTTCCCGGGAAGAAGCCGTCGGATAAGATTTTAGGCTGTGCCTGAAAGCGTGAGTGAAACGCTTTTCTGGCACAGCCTTTTCTTTACATGTCGGATGCCCGGCGGACGCCCGGCCGTCCATTTTCGCAAATAAATGAGGCGGCGGTAGTAATTGGTGCGCCCGGCCTTGAGACATAATCAAGCATTCGATAATCGGCCCGCCAAGATTGCGGCGTAACTGTACAGCGGACATAGCCGCGCTGATCGCTAAAAAATTTCAAATGAGGATTTTCCATAAAAAGGGTTTTGGGGTCCAGCGAACTTGCCCGGTCTCCTCCCGAGCTCACGGAAGTTCCGGCAAATTCAGCGCCCACTGTTGTGGAATTGGGGTTGTCAAAATCGCTTTTAATGTCAAATACCCAGTTGGTATGCACGTCACCTGTCAGGACAATCGGATTGGAAATATGCTGTTTTTGTAAAAACTCGACGACCTCGTTTCGTTCTGCTGAATATCCGTCCCATCCATCCATTGGTAAAATTTTCACATCACCGGCCTGGTGGTCGACCTGTGAAAAAAAGACCTGCTGGGCGAGTACATTCCAAATCGCCTGAGAACTGCGGAGTCCCTCATATAGCCACCTTTTCTGCTCCTGGCCTAAGATGCTTCTTGAAGGATCGGTTGAATCAAAACTGGGCGGCTTATTGCCGTCATTATTGGCCTGGTCGTCGCGGTATTGGCGTGTGTCAAGGATGTTAAACTCGGCTAAATCGCCGTATGTGACTCTCCTGTACATTTGCATATCCGCTCCCTTCGGAAGCGACGAAGTCCTGAGCGGCATATGCTCATAGTAGGCCTGATATGCACTTGCCCGTCTCAGAATAAAACGATCAGGAGATTGATTTTTTTCAGGAATGAGTCCGGCGTAATTGTTTTCCACATCATGGTCGTCCCATGTGACGATCCATGGAAACAGTGAGCGGGCCCGCTGATAGTCGGCGTCAAATAAGTACTGGGCGTGGCGCGTTCTATAGTCTTCAAGCGTTAAGGTCTCCGCGCCTTTATGGAGCCGGACATTCTTGGCTGCTGTCCCTTGGCCGTATTCATAAATCGCGTCACCTAAATGCAAAACGAAGTCAAGGCTTTCTTCCGCCAGTCGGCGGTACGCCGTATAGAACCCCTCTTCGAAATGCTGGCAAGAGACAAACGCAAATGCGAGGTGATCCACTTTTGCCGTTTGGAGAGGAAGTGTTTTTGTGCGGCCGATTTGGCTGGTTTCATAGCCGGCATGAAAACGATAATAATAAATGCTGTCAGGATCCAGCCCGTCTACTTCGACATGGACAGAATGGGCATACTCGCGCTTGGCGGCCGACTCCCCCTGTCTGACGATATTCCGGAAGTCGATATCTGTGGCAACTTCCCATTTGACCGTCACATCTTCCGGGGGCATCCCTCCGCCGTTCAGCGGCTCAGGGGCAAGGCGTGTCCACAGCACGACGCCGTCGGAGAGAGGCTCGCCTGAAGAAACGCCCAAAGTAAACGGATAAGCGGTAAACTTCGGAACTTTCTCCGCAGCTGCTCTGCCCCCCGGTTCTTTTGCTGTCGGTGCACCGCCTGACATTCTTTCATGAAATGCTTCCAGATACCTCTTTGAAATATTTGTTTTCATTACACAGTCCCCTTTACGATTCATAATGAAAAACAGTCCAGAGGCTTTATAACCGGCTTTTCACTTCTCATTCTCTTTTGTAAGCGCTATCAATCCTTTCATCTTTTAAAATGTGATGCTATTTTAAATCTAGCAGACATCGCCTTGAATGTAAATAGATTCCATGTCCTTCCCGCTTAAAGATGAGAAGTGATCAGCCCTACTCTTTTTCTCTTTATTAAAAGCGTTACTTTTGTCTAATTGACAATTTCTTCATAGTATGTCCGTTGAAAAGGGTATAAAAATAGTGATAACGTAAACATATGAACCGGTTCAGGCATGTAAATAACGAGCTTATAAAGGAGAGTTGACCGTGGCAAAATCCATACAAACCAACCGATATGCCAACTGGATTCCAATGAAAGAAATCCGTGCAAATGAAGACCGGCTGTTCCCGTTTCCGGTTTATAACAGACTTCGGCAAACAGAGCCGGTGCGTTATGATCATGATCGCCAGTGCTGGGACATATTTTCGTATGAAGATGTTCAATATGTGCTGAAAAACCCTAAGCTTTTTTCTTCAAAACGCGGCGGTGATATGGAGGGAAAAAGCATATTAACAATGGATCCCCCAAGACATACAAAAATGCGGGCGATCGTCAACAAGGCTTTCACACCGAAAGCCGTGAAACAGCTTGAAGCGCATATTGAAGAAGTCACGGCTTTTTTGATCAATCAAGCCGAAAACAAAGAATCGTTTGATGTGGTGGATGATTTGGCCGGACCGCTTCCGGTTATTATCATTGCTGAACTGCTGGGCGTACCGGCAGAAGACCGGCTTATGTTTAAACATTATTCAGACATCCTTGTTTCCGGTGCGAAAGACAGCTCTGATGAAGCGGTCGAACAGATGAACAAAGAGCGGGACGAAGGCAACCGATTTTTAAAGGAATACTTCAGAGACATTATCAAGCTGCGCCGGAAAGAGCCGAAAGAAGATTTAATATCGCTTTTGATTCAGGCGGATGTCGAGGGCGAATCCTTGTCTGAAGAAGAATTGCTCAGCTTTTGTATACTCCTTTTAGTCGCGGGAAATGAAACGACAACGAATTTGATTGCCAATGCCGTCCGCTACTTAACGGAGGATGTCAAGGTACAGGAAACGGTTCAGAACGACCCATCCCTCGTTGTCCAGCTTGTCGAGGAAACGCTGCGCTATTATCCGCCCGTACAGGCGATTGGCCGCGTGGCGGCTGAAGACGTAGAGATCAAAGGCGTCCCGATTCAAAAAGGAGAATCCGTCATCAGCTGGGTCGCTTCAGCTAACAGGGATGAAACAAAGTTTAATGACCCTGAAATCTTTAAGCTTGACCGCAAGACAAATCCTCACATGAGCTTCGGCTTTGGCATTCATTTTTGTCTTGGCGCTCCCCTCGCCCGTCTGGAAGCGAAAATCGCGCTCTCTCACCTGCTGCAAAACTTCCGGATGGAAAGGGAACGGACAGAAGTGCTTGAAGCGATTCAGAGTCCATTTGTATTCGGGGTTCGCCATCTTCCCATACGGCTTTCATAAAAATGAAAACAGGACGGGTTTAAAAACCCGTCCTTATCGTTTGACTTATGGATTTGTAGACCACATGCCCGCAGATTTAATAAAAATGCGCGGATGCAGTTTAAGCTGGGCTACCATAAATTCAGCGAGATCCTCCGGCTGCATGACGCGTTCAGGGTTACCGTCGGTTAATTTTGAATCGATGGCTAAATCTGTTGCAACCGTGCTCGGCGTAAGGGCGCTCACTCTGATGTTGTGCTTTCTGACCTCTTGCATTAACGATTCGGTCAGCCCGAGCACGGCAAATTTAGATGCGCTGTATGCGCTCGTTCCCGCTGCTCCCCTTTGACCCGCTGTTGAAGAAATATTAATGATGTCCCCCGCTTTTCTTTCCACCATTTCAGGTAAAACGGCGCGCGTTACATTGTATACGCCCATCAGGTTGACCTGGATGATTGATTCCCACTCTTCCGGCGTTTGTTCAAGAAACCCTGCAAATCCTCCGATACCGGCATTATTAATGAGGATATCAATCTGGCCGAGTTCCCCTTTAATGGATTGGACTGCGCTTTCCACCGCTTTTAAATCTTTCACATCAGCTGTGCTGACAGACACTTTTACACCGAAAGGCTTCAATTCTTCAGCCGCTTTTTCCAGATTGGCTGTCGTGCGGCCGATCAGGCCGATATGGACGCCTTCTTTTGCCAGTGCGATCGCAGCCGCACGGCCGATTCCTCTGGCCCCGCCTGTAATAAGAGCTGTTTTGTTTTGTAAAGATTGCATGACGAAACTCCCTTTCTCTATGTAAGTCACAAGGAAAATTATAATGAAACCTTGCAAGAATAGGCAAATAAAAAGGTTTGGATCACCTGCCCCATCATCAGGACGTACTGCAATAATTTAGAAACCAAACAACATTATTGTAAATCTGTAAAAGACCAAGTATACTCATATAGTCGCGGTAAAAACCTAACCTTTGAAGCGGATAGCGAAACTCGTGAGAGATGCGGATATACATGATAGAATCGTCTTTTTCTTCGCCTCTCATCTTGTGCAATATCTACATTAGAAAGACGAAATAACAGGAGGAATGGTATGGAAAAGACCCAAACCTTTAATTCTAAAGCTATACTTATCACCTTCATGATTGGCGCGTTCTTTGCCATATTAAATGAAACCTTGCTGAACATTGCGCTGACGGAGCTGATGACCGTTTTTCATGTTGACGCTCCGACCGTTCAATGGATGGCGACCGGATTTATGCTTGTCATGGGCGTTTTAATGCCTGTTTCCGCGTTACTCATTCAATGGTTTACGACAAGGCAAATGTTTATCGGCGTCATGACGGTGTTTTTGACAGGAACCGTGATCGCCGGCTGTGCGGTCAATTTTCCGATGCTTTTGACCGGACGCATGATTCAGGCTGTTGGTACGGGATTGTTAATTCCCATTATCATGAATGCATTGCTTTTACTCTACCGGCCTGAAGTCCGCGGCAAAATCATGGGGACGTTTGGACTGGTGATCATGTTCGCCCCTGCCATCGGCCCTACGTTGTCAGGTGTCATTGTCGATGTCCTCGGCTGGCGCTGGCTGTTTTTTATCGTGATTCCTTTTGCGTTATTTTCCATTTTGTTTGCAATGAAATATTTGCAGAATGTCGGTGAAGTGACGCGACCGCGTGCGGATTTTCTCTCGATCATCCTCTCCACGATCGGGATCGGCGGAATCGTATATGGATTCAGCAGTGCTGGAGAAGATCCCGAAGGGTTTGCTTCTGTCAAGATCATTGCTGTGATTGTCATCGGTCTGATCAGCCTCGTTTTCTTTGTGCTTCGTCAATTGAAGCTTGATGAGCCATTGCTCGATGTCCGTGTGTTTGCCTATAAAAATTATACACGCGGAGTCTGCATTTTCGTGATTGTCATCATGGCGATGTTTGCCTCAGAAATAGTAATGCCGATGTATTTGCAGGGACCGCTTGGTTTTTCTGCGAAAACGGCCGGTTTGCTGCTTTTGCCGGGTGCTTTGTTAAACGGCCTGATGTCGCCGGCGATGGGCGCTTTATTCGATAAATTCGGGCCGAGAAAGCTCATTATCCCGGGCACAATCGTCTTGATCGGTGTGATGATTTTCTTTAGCAGAATTAATCCGTCTGTGCCGATATGGGCGTTCATTATTGTTTACATCATCCTGATGCTGTCAATCTCTGCGATCATGATGCCATCGCAAACAAATGCTTTGAACGAACTGCCGAAGCATTTGTACCCGCACGGAACGGCGATCTCCAATACATTGCAGCCTGTTGCCGGAGCACTGGGCGTTTCGGTCTTTGTCAGCATTATGACCCAAGGCCAGCAAAGTTTTCTCGATCAGCACAAAGGAGCTGCCGTCAGCAAAGGATTGCTGAATGAAGCGATGACACACGGTGTACATCATGCCTATTGGTTCGCGCTCGCTTTAAGCGTTGCGGCTTTCTTTACCGCGATATTTATCAAAAAGGCGGTTTCGCCTGATTTTGATAAAGAATAAAGTCTTTTTAAGCCCCCGCGTTTCGCTGAAAGAAGCTCGGGGGCTTTGATCATGTTCTTCACAAAGAATAATTTTCAGAATTGACGGGATGTTGTGACATGATATAATGCTAGAATCATACTATTTTTACCGGAAAGGAACGTATCCTATGGAGTCTTATGTTGATCAAAAAGACGGCATTTTTAAATCCGTATGTTCGCTTGACTGTCCTGACCAGTGCGGGCTGCTTGTTCATAAAAAAGACGGTAAAATCGTAAAAATACAAGGTGATCCGGATCACCCGGTCACGCGTGGCAACATCTGCAATAAAGTTCGCAATATGACAGAGCGCATTTATGATCCACAACGGCTGAAAACCCCGCTGAAACGGACGGGCGCCAAAGGCGAAGGGAAATTTGAGCCGATCAGCTGGGATGAAGCCATTGAAACGATCCGCACACGCTGGCAGGAACTCATTGAAAAAGAAGGCGCTGAAAGCATACTGCCTTACAGCTTTTACGGCAATATGGGAAATTTGACTGCTGAAGGAATGGACAGGCGTTTCTTCCACCGTCTCGGCTCAAGCCAGCTTGACCGCGCGATTTGCACCCCTGCGGGCTCAACGGGCTACAAATACACGATGGGTGGAAGCATCGGCACAGATCCGGAACATACAACAGAGACAAAACTGTTCGTATTTTGGGGAATCAATGCCGTCTCAACAAACATGCATCAGATCACAATCGCCCAAAAAGCGCGGAAAAACGGGGCCAAAATTGTTGTGATCGATGTTCACAAAAATCAGACAGGCAGAATGGCGGACTGGTTCATCCCGATCCGTCCGGGAACCGACAGCGCCCTTGCTCTCGGCATTATGCACGTGTTATTCAAGGAAAAAATGGCTGACGAGGCCTTTCTCAAAACATACACAGTCGGATATGAAGAACTGCGCCGCCATGTCGTTCAATATGATCCTGACACGGTGGCAGAAATCACCGGGGTTCCGCGTGACGATATCGAAAGGCTTGCCCGTCTGTACGGCGAGACCTCCCCTTCTTTGATTCGCATCGGAAACGGTCTCCAGCATCACGACAACGGCGGTATGATCGTCAGAACGATTGCCTGTCTGCCCGCGATTACTGGGCAATGGACGGTAAAAGGCGGAGGCGCGATTAAAGGCAATACTGCATTTTTAGCCTATAATACAACGGCCTTGCAGCGCCCGGATTTGTTACATGGCAGAACCCCGCGGGTGATCAACATGAATCAGCTTGGAAAAGCCCTTTTGGAAGCCGATCCGCCGATCCGTTCTTTGTTTGTGTACAGCAGCAATCCGGCCGTCGTCGCGCCTGAAGCAAACAAGGTCAGACAAGGACTAGAGCGCGAAGATTTGTTTACCGTCGTCCATGATTTATTCCTGACGGAAACCGCGCGGTACGCAGATATCGTGCTGCCCGCTTCTTCCGCTTTTGAAAATACCGATTTCTATACATCATATTGGCACCATTATACACAAGTGCAAAGACCTGTGATTGAGAAATATGGTGAGAGCAAATCGAATACGGAAGTGTTCCGCCTTCTGGCTGAAGCGATGGGCTTTGATGATGAACCGCTCAAGGACTCGGATGAGGAAATGATCAGACAGGCTCTTCATTATCCGGACAATCCGTGGCTTGAAGGAATAAATTATGAGAGCTTATCTGAAAAGCACTTTGTAAAAGCGAAAAGAGAAGCGATTTTTCCCGACAGGCTCCCGACGCCGAGCGGAAAAATCGAATTGTATTCAAAAACGATGGAACAAGACGGCTATCCCGCCCTGCCGACCTATACACCGCTTGCAGAGACGAGCAATTATCCATTTTTATTCGTACCCGGGCCGAATCACAATTTTTTAAACTCGACCTTTTCAAATAATGAGAAACATATCAAATTAGAAAAGGAACCTAAGCTCCATTTGAACAGACAAGATGCAGAAGAAAAAGGGATTGAAAACGGAGATATGGTAAGGGTTTGGAATGACCGCGGCGAATGCGTGCTCCCGGCGGCCGTCGGTGAAAACGTCCTCCCGGGTGTGGCCGTCAGCCAGGGACTGTGGGCCGATACGAAAGGCGAAAATTATTTGGTGAATGCGCTGACACCCGATCGTTTGGCCGATATGGGCGGCGGTGCCACCTTCTTTTCGGGAAAAGTTCAAATTGAAAAAGCATAGCCATAAAAAAAGACCGGTGTTGATTCACCGGTTTTTTGAATGATCAGACTTGTTTTAAAGGCCCCTATCTACTTCTGTGCTCCCCTTATTTTTTCTACATAGTTTGCGGCAAATTCCGTACTAT
Source organism: Bacillus sp. z60-11 (assembly GCF_046464135.1). Taxonomy (NCBI): domain Bacteria; kingdom Bacillati; phylum Bacillota; class Bacilli; order Caryophanales; family Bacillaceae; genus Bacillus; species Bacillus sp. z60-11. The sequence continues at coordinate 1,156,173 of NZ_JBIYSN010000001.1, forward strand.
GTTTGATGAATCTTGTGATAACCTGCAGCTCCTGATCGGTATATCGACTGAAAAGCACCGCAGATTGTTGGGCAAGCTCTTCAAACAGTGAATAAATATTCTCCATGTTTTCCGGCACCAATTCAATCAAGAGCCGTCTTCTGTCTGAGGCATCTCTAGTGCGCCTGGCATATCCCGCGTTTTCGAGCCGGTCGATCACACCGGTGATGGCCCCGGTTGTCAGGGAGCTCTTTTCCGCCAATTCCCCGGCTGTCATGCTCCCTTTACGCGCAAGAATCTCAAGGCATTTATGGTCTGTTGCATTCAATCCGATTTTTTCACTGATCGCCTGGTGCATAAAAACGGTGGCGGTGCTGTGAAATCTTAACTGCTGAATCAGTTCCTCGATGAGCGTTTCTCTTCCTTTTTGATTTGTCCTTGACATCGGCAACACCCTTCTATAAAATCATAATGTCTTAGAAACTAAGATATTTATTTCCTGATATAAAATAATGATAGCAGGATCCCACGCGAATGCCAAATCTAATAAAAGGAGAATCGAATCATTTGTCAAATACTCAAAACAAAAGATTAGGATTTATTGTAGCAGGATTGCTGCTCGCCATTTTGATGGCCTCTATGGACAATACGATCGTCGTCACGGCAATGGGCACGATTGTCGGTGATCTCGGCGGGCTCGACAGCTTTGTCTGGGTCGTATCCGCGTTTATGGTTGCTGAAATGGCGGGAATGCCGATTTTCGGAAAATTATCGGACATGTACGGCCGAAAACGATTTTTTCTGTTTGGAAGCTTTGTTTTTATGGCCGGTTCTGCATTGTGCGGAACAGCTTCGAGCATTGAACAGCTCAGCATTTACCGCGCCATTCAGGGGATTGGCGGAGGAGCGTTGATTCCGATTGCCTTTACGATTATTTTTGATATCTTCCCGCTTGAAAAACGCGGAAAAATCTCGGGTCTGTTCGGGGCCGTTTTTGGCTTGTCCAGCATTTTTGGACCTTTGATCGGCGCTTATATCACAGATTTCATCAGCTGGCATTGGGTATTTTACATCAATCTGCCGCTCGGTTTGCTTTCTTTCATTTTGATCGCGATGTTTTATCAAGAAACGAAACAGCATGAAAAACATCATATTGATTGGTTTGGCGCCGTTACGCTTGTGGGGGCTGTCGTCTGCCTCATGTTTGCGCTTGAGCTTGGCGGCGGGACATATGCCTGGGATTCAAGCGAGATCCTTCTGCTCTTTTGCAGTGCAGCGGTATTATTCATTTGCTTCTTTTTGATTGAACGTAAAGTGAAAGAGCCGATTATTTCGTTTGATATGTTTAAAAACCGCCTGTTTGCCGGAAGCACGCTTGTCGCTTTATTTTACGGAGGGACATTTATTTCGGCGACGATCCAGATTCCGATCTTTGTCCAAGGTGTATATGGGGATTCGGCGACGAATTCAGGGCTTGTTCTTCTGCCGATGATGCTCGGCTCCGTTATATCCGCACAGCTCGGCGGTTTCTTAACGACAAAAATGAGCTACCGGAAAATTATGGTGATCTCAGGATTCATATTGGTTGCGGGTTTTTCTTTGTTAAGCACGCTCAACATCGATACCCCCCGTCTTTTATTAACCGTCTATATGATCGTCGTCGGTCTGGGGGTCGGCTTTTCCTTCTCTGTTTTGAGCATGGCGGCCATTCATCATTTCGGTCCAGAGCAGCGAGGTTCTGCGACCTCAACAAGCAATTTTGTCCGCTCGCTCGGCATGACAATCGGCGCCAGTATATTCGGGATGATTCAGAAAACCCATTTTTCAGAGCAGATGCAGACGTTTTTTAAAAGTGCTGATGCAGCGGCGATCGCTTCTGCCGATGACGCGAACCAAATTTTATCAAGCTCGAGATCATCGATTCCGCCGGACATTCTAAATCGGATCACTGAAGCGTTGTCAAACTCGATCGTCCACACGTTTGCATGGGCGGTTCTGCCTGCAGCGGCCGCCTTATTGTTGGTATTCTACATGCCGAATGACCGGGTAAACGTAAGCGCCAAAGGCAAGTGATGATGGCTCAGCTTGTATGGCCAGTCCGCTTCTTCCTTGTCTTTTTCATTTTTGAGATGATCAAAAGCGGAATCGGCACAATACAGAATAAAACAGCCGCAATGTAGCCGATCATATCGCCGAGCGAAAAAACATCATCGACATTTTTGGGTATCATTGCAATCAAATACATCACCGGAAGCAGACCATACATGATCGGTCTGCTCTTTTTTTTAAAGACTTGAGACAAGCCCAGCGATGCGGCGTAAAACGAAATGATGAAGGTGGCGAACAGTTGCATGATCCAGATGACAAGCAGCATGGACTCAAACCGTTCAAATATCAACCCCGGGATTTCAAAGCTGCGTATCAGTTCAAGCGTCGGCCATGTCATTGAAGTTACTCCGTCAACGGACAGCGCCCCGATGACAAAGACAACGGTCGTGAAATAAAAAAGCATGGAAATGCTCAGTCCGGCGACAAGCACTTTGATGCCCTTTTCCGGCTTTTTCGTAAACGCCAAAAGAAAGACCATGACTTCCGCGCTGATAAAGGAAAGGGTCGTTGCCTTCACCCCTTTGAGGACCGGCATGAAGCCGTCTCCGAGGACAGGACGCAAATTGTCCAGTTCAAATATGCCAAAGCTCATGAACACAACAATCATGAAGATGATGACTGTAATCGGAAAGATGATTTCAAGCAAACGGGCGATCGCGCCCATCCCGTCTTTGATCGATTAAAGCCCGACCCACATCATCGTCATGACAATCGCCCAAAGCGGTGTTCCTTCGAGCAGATAAAAGTTGATAACTTCCGCCATGATTCTTGCTTCAAATGCCGCAATCGAGACAAAGTGCTCGATAAAAAACAGACTGATGACAGCCGCCAGCCATTTGCCGACAACCTTCCCGCCGTATTGAAAAAACGTTTGCCCGGGATAATCCTGACTTAATTTTGTCACGATCACTCCGGCCGCAAATGTGATCAGTCCGCCTAGAATGACGGATAACCACACGTCCGGTGTACCCGCCTCATCTACGGACGTTCTCGGTAAACTGAGGATTCCCGCAGCCATAATATAGCTGACAAAGACAACAATCGCCTGAGTTGTTGTGATGTTATCTTCGGAACGGATCATTTTTGCAATCTCCGCCTTTCGCATTTCTGTTGTTTACTGATCCCCTACTGTTCCGTAATCTTTAATCGTGATCTGCACATGATATTTAATCGGAATGTCGGTAAAGGTTTGATCCCAGTTTTTCTTCAGCTTTTTCCAAAGTCGGGGATGTTTGATTCTGAGCTGGTTTCCGAATCCGGCGAGATCCGCTTTGTATTGGCGCTGCATTTTTTTAGTAATTTGCTCCATTTGTTTCTTCACCGTTTGCGCTGTGTTTTTTTCAACTCTTTCCAAAAACTTGTTGTCGAACGCTTTTTCAGCGGTGTTCCAGTTTTCGGCGAGGTGTCCCTCTGACTCAACATTGACTTGAAAAGAGAGGCGGCCGCCTTTGACAACGGGCTTGATGTTGCTGTTAATGGTTTCCACTGCAAAAGCGTTCAGTTTTTTGGCTTTGGTATCATAGCTTTTGACCGCCCCGCCCTTCCCCTGTCCAGTGATCCACATCACACCTTCTAAATCCTCTTCATCCAAATAGCCGATCAGCTTGTTGTTTTTTCCGTTGATGGCGGCGGCCCCCGCGTATTTGACTTCCCCGTCGGCGCCGACCACATTTTGTATCAGGAAGCTCGAGCCTGATCTCATTTTGCCTGTCAGTTTGGCCAGTGTCACAGGAGGGAGCACTTTTTTTGTTTTGTACTCGTTTTCAACGATTTTGCGCAGGCGAAACGCCGGCATTTCACCAGTTTCCTTCAGGTTAAGCGTGTCTTTTGCTTTTCCTCTTGTCACGAGAACGAGGCTGCTCGGCCTGATTTCGTTGTCGCGGAGGGGCTGATCGAGCAGTTCTTCCAACGAATAGGTACGGAGCAGCTCGCCGGCGACGACGATCACCTTTAAATGGGGGCTGAAGATCGGCCTGTCCTGCCTTAAAGCCACTTCAGCGCTGATTTGTTGTAGCGAATCACCAGTTTCATAAATATTGAAATAAGATTTTTGTGGTGACCCCCCTCCTCCGCTCGCCTTTGAGCCGGCAGCCTGTTCGTTGACATATTGATAGATCATGGTGATCCGGTCTTTTTTCGGGTAGTCTCCCCCCATTTTGTCAAACTTTTTTTCAAGAGCTGTTTCACTGCCTTTATCGATCCCCATGGCAAATGTTAAGCCGAGCTCTTCTATTTCATGGCTGCTCCAGCACCCTGTTAAAACCAAAAGAGAAAAAACGGAAAGGCAGCGAAGCATGTCAGTTATTTTTTTCATGATTCCCCCTCCTTATTTTTGTGATCACAAGCAGCAGCAGCGGGATGAGGCCGACTAAATACAAAGCGGTGTTTCCGATCATATCTCCGATGGAAAATAGCTGATTGATGCTTTTCGGCGTCATGGCAATCATATAGATCAGCGGGAGCAGGCCGAATAAGATCGGTTTCATGTTTTTGTTAAAAAGCTGGGACAGCCCTAATGCGGCAATATAATAGCTGATGGTGAAATTGGAGAAGATCTGCATGATCCAGATGACAAGCAGAAACGATTCAAACCGTTCGAGTACGAACCCGGTGATCTCAAAGCTCCGCATCAAATCGATCGTCGGCCACGTTCTTGTGACCACTCCGTCAATGGAGAGCGCCCCGATCACCATAATAACGGTGATCACGTAAAAGATAACCGGAAAAGAAATACCGACCAAAAGAGCTTTGTACGCTTTGTCCGGCTGTCTCATAAAAGGAATGACAAACAGCATCACCTCAATGCCGGTATAAGCAAAAGACGTCGTTTTAACCCCCTGAAGCGCCGGCGTGATTCCCTTCCCAAGTACAGGGCGCAGATTGTCGGGGTCAAATAGGCCGATGCTCATAAAAGCGACGGTTAGAAAAATCATCACCGTAATCGGAAAAATGATTTCATAAAGACGGGCAATCGGATTGATGCCACCGATGATCAGATAAATGCCGCACCATAAAAAAATCATTGCCATTGCCCAAAGCGGGGTTTCTTCAAGCAAAAAAAACTGCATGACTTCTGTTACAGATCGGACTTGAAAGCCCGATGTTGTAAGGAAGTAGCAAACGAACAGCAGGCCGACCGCCCCTCCCAGCCATTTTCCGATAATATCCCTGCTGTATTGATAAAAGGTTTTTTCCGGATATATAAGGCTTAGCTTCACTATAATGAATCCTGCCATCATGGCAACCAGTCCGCCTAAGATGACGGACAGCCAGACATCCGGCGTCTTGACCGCATCAACAGAAGTTCGCGGCAGCGTCAGAATGCCCGTCCCCAATAGAAAATTAGTGATGATAATGACGGTTTGCGAAACGGTGATTTTGTCTTGCGAACTGACCATAAAGACCGGGCCTCCTTTCATTAAGCCTAATTCCCGCTTTTTCTTTTTCTCACCTTTGCAATCACAAGGAGCAAAATGGGCAAAAGACCGCCCAAATACACGCCGCTGTTTCCGATGAAGTCGCCAAATTCAAACATTGTGTTGATGTTGTTCGGAGCCATGGCAATCAAATAAATCAGCGGAAGCAAGCCAAACATGACCGACTGAAGCCTCACTTTGAAGAGCTGGGACAGCCCCAATGCCGCAGCGTAAAAAGAAATGGCAAACGTATTGAAAAGCTGCATGATCCAGATGACAAGCAGCAACGATTCAAATCGTTCAAAAATGAGCCCGGGAATTTCAAAACTTCTCATTAAATCAATGGTCGGCCAAGTCCTTGTGATGACGCCATCAACCGACAAAGCGCCGATGACCATGACGACGGTGATCATGTAGAACAATAAGGGGATGGCTGTTCCGATCACAACGGTTTTTATGATGTGGTTCGGCTGATTCATAAACGGCATCAGAAGCAAAATAATTTCGATGCCTGAAAAGGACAGAGCCGTTACTTTTATTCCTTGTAAGACGGGTCCGATGCCTTGCCCCATGACAGGTCGCAAATTGTCCGGCTCAAAAATGCCAGTACTCATAAACACCACCAGCAAAAACAGGATGACTGTAATCGGAAAAACGATTTCAAACAAACGGGCAAGTGAACTCAAACCGCCGACAATCGAATAGAGCCCCACCCATAAAAACACCATCGCCGTTGCCCAGCGCGGCGTTCCTTCCAGCAGAAAAAAGTGGGTGATTTCAAGCATAGAGCGGACCTGAAATCCGGAATGAGACAGCATATAGAAAATGAACAGGAGGCTGACAAATCCGCCCAGCCATTTACCGACGATCTCCTGGTTGTATTCATAAAATGTTTTCTTGGGATACTGCTGATTTAGCTTCACCATGATGATTGCGGCCGTCAGTGCGATCATTCCGCCTAAAACGAGGGTGATCCAGACATCCGGAGTCTTCACTTCATCGACAGATGTTCGCGGCAGCGTCAAGATGCCTGTTCCAAGCAGGAAATTGATGACGATGACCGCCGTTTGTGCAGTGGTGATATGCTCTTTCGGCCTGATCATCATGAATGTTTGCCTCCCTTCTATATTGCTACTGGCGTGTTGTATCGTCTGTTTTCGTCAGCTTCGGTCTTTTTCTCATCATCAACAGCGGCGCACGAACAATAAAATCTTTCCAGTCGCCTATACGATATGGAACAGCAGGGCTCGCATATGGAACACCAAAGCTTTTCAGCTTCACCGCATGACTGGAAAGCATCAGGAAAAACATGATCACGCCGTACAAACCAAATGTGGCCGCACAAAACATCGCCGCAAACCTCAGCATACGCAGGGAAATGCCGGCGCTGTATTGCGGAATCGCAAATGAAGAAATTGCGGTGACCGCAACGACGATGACCATGATCGGGCTGACGATGCCTGCCTGAACAGCCGCCTCGCCGATAATGATACCGCCGACGATTCCCATTGCCGGACCGATCGGTTTTGGGAGCCGCAGTCCGGCCTCACGTAAAATCTCGATGGCGATTTCCATAATCAGCGCTTCAATCAGAGACGGAAAAGGCACCCCCACCCTCGTCCCTGTGATCGAGATCGCCAGCTCGCTTGGGATCAGCCCGGGATGAAACGAGATAAAGGATATATATAAAGCCGGTCCCAGTAATGAAATCATCGCCGCACCGATCCGCAAAATGCGGATCAGTGAACTTGGAAGCCAGCGTTCATAATAGTCCTCAGGCGATTGAAGGAGCATGCTGAAGGTCACCGGCACGATTAACACAAAAGGCGTTCCATCCAAGAGAATCGCCACCCTGCCTTCCATCAGAGCGCTCATCACACGGTCGGGCCGTTCCGTGCTTTGCACCTGCGGAAACGGACTGAGATAATTGTCTTCAATCAGCTGTTCGACAAAGCCTGATTCAAGCACATCATCGATATTAATACATTGGACTCTTTTTTTGACTTCTTCCACCAGCTCCGGATCGGCAACATCTTTAATGTAGGCGACGACAAGCTTTTTGACGGCTCTTTTCCCCACTTGAAATTGGGTCATCGACAAGCTTTGATTTTTTCCGTGCTGCCGCAAAAGCGCGGTGTTTGTCCCGATCGTTTCCGTAAAGCCGACTCGCGCCCCTCTGACCAGCGCTTCCGATACCGGCTCTTCAATATTTCTTGTATTTTTCTTGACGGTGCCGAGCATCAGAACATCAGCTGATCCGTCGATCAAAAGCAGTGTCGTTCCCATGAGAACCTCCGGCACCACCTGGCTTACATGGTTGGCCTCGGTGATCTCACTGATTGATAAAATTTGCTGTTTGATCACCACGGGCAGACTGCTGTTGTTTAATGACGAAAGCTCCATTTGATATTCTTTAGAGAAATCGGCCATCAGGGATTTCATGATGTGTTTGTCGATCATGTCTTTATCTGAAATTGCTTCGACAAAGGCGATAGCCGCCCGCGTGCCGGTGCGTCCGATGTCAAACTCGCGGAAATGAACATCCGAATTATGTTCCATCGCTGTTTTGGCCATTTCCAGATCATGGTCGAAATCACCGGTAAAATAGCCTGTTGATTCCAAAGACGGCGCTTCGATCTTTGCGGATTTTTGTTTATTGGTCTGTTGCATGATTCTTCGTGTTTTCGATTTCCACCATCTCATCTCTTCACTCATCCTCTTTTATACGAATCCAAAGAAAAAATCTTGATATGGCAAATGGAATGAAAAATACAATAAAAGCCTGCATCAATGTCGGCCAATCTGGAAAATAGGTAACAATCGTTTGCCACATGTTGATCACCCTTTGCTAAGTCCATCTTTTTTATCCTATTATTCCCTTGGATGACTTCTATAATTGTGGTAATTTCACCCACGCAAAAAAGCCATCTGTCCCAAAAAACGAGACAAATGGCTTTTGATTAGTCTTTTTTTGAAAGCGCTTGTTTACGCTTCACAAGCTCAGAAAATTCCTGATCCAGCTCGCGGTATCTCACTTCATCAGGTGAAAGTCCGGCCAGCTCGCCAAGCACTGCGGTCATTCGGTTTTCAATCCGTAACATTTCATCTTCTTCCCCGCTTTTTTTGCTCAGAGATTTTGTCTTGCGCCGCAGGTAGTCTTCCAGACCGGTTTCCACTCTGGTCACGCGGCCGTTTTCAAATACGAGCAGTTTGCTGCACAATTTTTCAGTAAAGTACCGATCATGCGAAACGATGATGATCGTTCCCTGAAATTCCAGCAATGTCTCTTCCAGCTGTTCTCTGCTTGGCAAATCCAGGTGGTTGGTCGGTTCATCCAAAATCAATAGATCGTAATCGTCCAGCACCATGCCAGCCAGTTTGATCCGTGTCCGCTCCCCGAGGCTGAACGTTCCAATCGTGTGATCAAACCGGTCTTCTTTGATCCCCATATTGGCCATCATTGTCCGCGCCCTTGCGATTTTGTCTCTGTCAGACAGCTTCAGCGCTTCGGCCACTGTCTGCTCGGGTTTTAAATTGCTGACATCCTGGCTCAAATAAGCGGCCTTGACAGACTGACTTTTCCATAACACTCCTTCTGTGGCCGGCTCCTCCTCCAAAAGCATCTTCACCAGCGTTGTTTTGCCGCAGCCATTGTCTCCGATAAGAGCAAATCTCTCTCCGTGCTTGATGTAAAAATGGCTGTCTCTGAATAAGGTTCTTCCATCAAACGTTTTTGTCAATCCTTTCGCTTCGAAAATCCGTTTGCCTCTTTTTACTCCAGATGAAAATTGAAACTTGACTGCCGCTTCATCCTTTGGCTTTTCCGCTCTGTTTTTTTCAAGTTCTTGTTCAAGACGCTTGAGTTTTGATTTGACTTGATTATCGAGCTTTTTAGCTTTGACCCGATGGTATTCTTTAAATCCCGCCTGCCTCCGTTCTGACTGGGTCCCTTGTTTTGTCGAGTCGCGGTGAGCTTTCTGCGACCAATTTTGCAGAGTGGAAATCTGTGACTCGATCCTGTTTTTATGCTTCTGCTGGACCTCGTATTGATGCAGGCGTTCTTCATACAACCGCTCTTTCTCCCGCCGGTATGCGCTATAGTTTCCTTGATAAGAGTGCAATTTTCCATCTTCAAGCTCAAATATTTTCGAGACGGATTGATCCAAAAAGTAGCGGTCGTGGGAAATAATCAATACCGCACCTTGATATTGTTCAAGCTCATCAAGCAGCCAGTTGATTCCTTTTAAATCCAAGTGATTGGTCGGCTCATCGAGAATCAGGACATCAGGGTTCGTCTTCCAGACGTGCGCCAGCGCGAGCTTCAGCTTTTCTCCGCCGCTCATATGGCCAAGCCGTTCGGAACTCCAGCTTTGAACCTTTGATAAGCCGAGGCGGCTTGTCAGTTGATATAATGTCCCGCTTTCAGCCCCTGTTAATATGGTTTTGAAATCATTGACCGAATACTCAATCGACTGCTGCAAATAGCCGATTTTAAGCGTCCGGTCCATTTGAACAGTCCCTTTGTCAGCTTCCATATGACCGCTCAAAATATTGGCAAGCGTTGTTTTTCCCGCTCCGTTGCAGCCGACCAAACCGATCCGCTCTTGATGTGAAATCTCAAAATCGATGTTTTTTAAAATGGTTTGCTCTCCAAAGCTTTTTTGCAACCCTCTTATTTTCATTAAAATCGTCATACTGCTCACCTCTGTTTGTTTTGGCTGACAACAAAAAACCTCTCACGGAAACCCGGAGAGGATAAAATGCCAAATCAATGCATCGAGAAAGCGCAGTATGAACCGGCCTCTTTTCGAGCACGGCAAACACACATGCAGCGAAAAAGAAGATGATGCAAGGTATAAAAGGGCAGACTAATCCTATTCTCCAAGTTTCCGTTTTTTCGTATTCAAAAAACGATGGAAAATAAGATTACTGCTTCATGTCCCCTATACCTGTTCCTTTCACTGTATTTACCATAAAGTATATGAGACAGAGAGGTGCTTTGTCAACGTGTAAGCGATTACTCCATTTTTTCAAGCGGTGACTTTCCGATTGTCCCGACGCGTCGAATCTGTACGTCTGTTTTCACATCGATCGGCATCTCCGAGAATGTTTCGTCCCAGTTTTTCTTGACTTTTTTCCAATAGTCGGGGTTTGATCGGTGAAGTGCTTCGCCAAAACCGAAAAAGTCGACTTTGTACTCTTTCTGAGCTGTTTTAATTGCATTTTCTATGATCATTTTAACCCGTTTATTTGCATTGTTTTCCAGCTCGGTGATCGTTTTGGATTTCATCAAATCAAGTTTGCACTGTATTTCTCCAATGTTGCCTTCCACATTGATCTGAACGCTTCCCTTCGGCGAACCGTTTTTGACGTCGACCGCGAGTTCCGATTTCGCGCGAACAACCTCCACCGCCACTTTTCCTTTGCCGTTTGGACAAGGCTGCTCACCGATCGTGCTTTTGACATTTCCTAACGCATAGTTCACCGCTTTACTGTCTCTTTCATTCAGCCAGCCGATGAGTCTATCACTTTTAAAAACCGCCAATCCGCCGTATTTTAATTTGACATCCGGGTCAATTTGTTGAACATTTTCATTGTCTTGCCCCTTTTTAACATCCCCCAACAGCTTGAGTCCTGTCAAATGGGGCTGTATCCCCTCGCTGGTGATATCAGAGATCAGTTTGTCCAAGGTGATGGTCATCGAAGGAGCCCACGACTTCTCCGATGTTTCAAGCGACGTATACAGTTTGTTTGCAGGAATGTCTTCTATCCCGGTCATGACTTTCAGCACGTTTTCCGCTCTGGCATCTTTGGCGACAATGATAAAAAAATCGGGCCGCACCTCGTGATCCCTTGATAAAAAATCAAGCGTGTCGTCGATTCCTTCTTTAGCGATTTCCTCGCCTATGACGAGAACACGCAAATGGGAAAAATAAAGTTTTCTAGGTGTTACGGTTGTCATTCTTCTGATCGCTTCAAAGATCGTGTCTCCCTTTTCCTTATACGTAATGACCGGCGCTTCCTGGCCTTTTCCCTGCTTGGCTGCAATCTGACTGGGGTCGATGACCTGAGTCGTTACAACATGTTTGCCATCCGCCTTGTCGATCGCCATGGCGCCGACAATGGCCAGTTGATTTAATTCCCGCCGATTCCAGCACCCTGATAATACAATAACGGAAAGGATGAGAACGGCAACTAAACCGATATGTTTCCGCAAGCCTTAACCACCTTTCTCCGTTTTCTCTTCCTGCTCACTGCAATAAAGTCATGATGGCATCACCGAGCGGTTTATAAATGACAGCGAGCCAATCGAGAGGGTTTGGAAGCTCAACACCAAGCCCCTCTGTGATGCATAGCGCAACAGCAAGAGCGAGCAGCAGAGAAAAGACCCATATCTCTTTTTTCTGTTTTTTCTTCCATAGCGTCGGCAGCTCCAAAAGGATGATTAAACCCGCTATAAGAGGAATTCCCAGAACAACCAGCATACTGAACCACTCCTTGCTTTCCGGCTTCCCTTAAAGCCGACATTATTTTTGTTTTCTTGGCTTCGGCGGAACGGTGTCTTCGCGCCTGACGTTTTTTTGGCTGATCAGACGCGGACGTGAAAATAATCCCCAGCGCGGCAGCCGAAAAAGCGCATCCTTTTGATCAGCGGCTATAAACGGGGCGAGCGGAGACATATACGGTACGCCAAACGATCGCAAACTGCATAAATGAAGAGCGAGGGCGATCAAGCCGACAATGATGCCAAACAATCCGAAGGAAGCTGCCAGCCCCATAAAAACAAACCGCAGCATTCTGACGGATATCGAAAGATTAAATGAGCTGACGATAAAGCTTGAAATCGCTGTTATCGCGACGACGATGACCATGGCCGCGGAGACGATTCCGGCATCGACAGCCGCCGTTCCAATAACAAGCGTCCCCACGATCGAAACCGCCTGTCCGATCGTTTTCGGCATTCGGACACCGGCTTCGCGGAGGATTTCAAAGGTGACCTCCATCAACAGCGCTTCAACAAAAGCGGGAAAAGGCACGCCTTCGCGCTGTGCTGCCAGATTGATGAGCAGCGGCGTTGGCAGCATTTCTTGATGAAACGTCGTGATGGCGATGTACAGTGATGGTCCGAGCAGCGCGATAAAAAAACCGATAAAACGAAGAAAACGCAACAGTGAGGTGATATCGGCGCGCTGATAATAGTCATCCGCTGTCTGGAAAAATTGGACAAACAGGGATGGAACCACTAAGGCATTCGGACTGCCGTCAACAAAAATGGCGACTCGCCCCTCCAGCAGATTACCCGCTGTGACATCAGGGCGTTCTGTATGGAAAATGGTAGGAAATGGCGTGTAGGTCTCATCCTGTATCAGCTCTTCAACATAGCCGGTTTCCAGGATGCTGTCAATGTCAATTCGATCAAGCCGCCGCCGGACTTCCTCGATCACTTTTTCATTGGCCATTCCTTTAATATAGGCAATCGATACATTCGTTTTCGTCACATTGCCGAGCTTCTTTGTTTCAAACCAGAGATTGTGGTCATTGATAATCCGCCGCAATAGCGCTGTGTTGGTCCGCAGACTTTCCGAATAAGCCTCTTTTGGGCCGCGCACAGTGTTTTCAACTGTCGCTTCGGTTACGCCGCGATCTTTGCCTCCTTTCATACCAAGCGTTAACCCTTGAGAATAGCCGTCCAGCAAAAAAATGACATCCCCGCTTAAGAGTGAGCTGAAAAGTGCGCCGAAATCGGTTAATTCTTTCAAATCACCAACGGTCAAAACAGAGTCTTTTAACTTGATGAACGGGCTTTCTCCAGCAGAAACATCGACTTTTTGAAAATGAAACATTAATGATTCAAGTATGAAATTTTGCACAGATGCCTCGTCGATTAAGCCGTCCGTATAAATAATCGCTGCCCGCATATCCCCGTCTTTTCCGATTCGAAACTCCCGAACGATAATATCGTCGCTATCCCCGAGCGCTTCTTTTACGTGTTGGATATTCTCTTTAAGATTGAGATGCAGTCCGTCCCTCTGATCGGAAACGTGATCTTCGACATACTCTTTCGATGCTTGTTCGTAGCGTTTTTTAAAGAATCTCATAACTTCTCCCTGATATTTCCTTTTTGGTTTCCTGTATTTGGTTTTAATTTGTCTTGATTCCATTTTTTTATACCTGAAAGAAGGATGGAGTTTATCATCTACCTATTTTGTTAATGACTAATGATAATTTAACAAATGTTGGTTTTCGGAGGCGTGAAAAATGGAGAATGCCAAAATCAGCCCTCACCAGCTATTTTCGTTGATCGTATTATTCGTGTTTGGAACTGCGCTGATTGTTCCATTGGGAGTCGAAGCGAAACAGGATGCATGGCTGGCGGAATTGCTTGGTTTAGCAGGGGGGATCGTGATATTGTTCCTCTACTACTATTTATATAGACAATTCCCGAATATGCTGCTGACTCGTTATATACAAAATATTTTAGGAAAACCCATTGGCTTTATAATCGGTCTTTTATATATTGTATTTTTCATTTATGGAGCCTCTAGAGATCTTCGTGACGCCAGCGAGCTTTTACTACTTCAATATGGCGAAACCCCGATGTTCACCCTGAGCGTGATCATGATGGTTATTGTTTGCTATGCCCTTTATCAAGGAATCGAGACGTTGGCAAGAGCGAGTGAAATCATGTTTGCGCTGATATTTGTGATGACCATCGTGACTTTTTTCTCCATCATCGGTTCAAATGTTATCCGTCTTGAACATTTGCTCCCGGTCTTAGAAAATGGCTGGATGCCTGTGGTAACCACCGCTTTTCCCGAACGTGTTTTTTTCCCTTATGGTGAATTAATATGTTTTACCACAATATTTCCTTATTTAAATCAACAGAAAATTGGGATGGCATTTGGGCTGGCTGCCATCATTTTCAGCGGTTTGGTTTTAACGGCGACAATCATTCTGGAAATCGCAGTATTAGGTGTACATGGATGGGGATCGTCAACATTCCCATTTTTGAAATTTGTTGAAAAGATCAATTTCGGCGGATTTATCCAAGGGTTGCAAGGCGTTGCGATGATCGCACTCGTGGTGGGAGATTTTGTGAAGGTGACCATCTTCTCATATGCAGCGGTAGTTTGTTCGGCAGACATATTTCATGTAAAAAAAGCCAGCCGCTTCATCCTGCCAATCGGACTGGTGACCCTGGCGCTCTCCATAGTCATAGCTGGCAGTTATGCCGAGCATATTGAACAGGGAAAGGCTGCCCTTCATTCGATCTTTCCCCTGTTTGCATTTATGATCCCATTGCTGTTGGTTATCGCCTCTTTTGTTCGGAAGCGTCTTGCTGCCGGCAAGCAGGATTAGTATTTTCCCGGCTGAAGGAGCCATTCGATGATCTGGATTAGTCACTGGTGTCGCCATAATGATGGACATACTGGGGATTGCAGTAAGTGCTGACCTTTATCGAAATCAATGAGAAGATGTCATGCTCGAGTGTATGATTGGCGGTGCGGTCACCCCTTTCAGATGCGACAGCCAGACTGGTATCTCCGATTTATTTCTAAAAGGCGTTCTTTTGACGAGAATCATGACCTGCCCAGATTCTGCCCATGTATCTATACTATGGCGGCAAACTTCAGCTTTAGGACTGGCGTGAATTCCGTTCTCTGACTCTGACCTTTACGTATGCTCTCGGCCGCACTGACGGCCATCACCTTTATCGTCTAAATGAAACTGTTTTTTGTTTCGAATCCTAAATTTTAAAATTTGATATAAAAATGTGAAAATTGTCCGATATTAATTTCGTAAACTAGACAAAGGAGTTTTAGCGATGAAAAAAATATTGGACTGGATCAAGCGTCCTTCTCTTTCAAAAAGACTAACGATCTCATTTTTATTGATTTTAACGCTGCCAATATTAATCTTCTCAAGTGCCTCCTATATGACGGCAGGCAGTTCGATCGAAGATGAAATCATGCGAAGCGCAAAAAACAGTGTTGATCAACTGAATGAAATGATTGATCAAAACCTTGAAAAAAAGGCGGATGCCATTACATATTTTAGTGAAGTCATCCAAGAACAAACATTCAAGGAAAAAGGACAGACTTCTCTAAGAGAAAAGTTTGAACAATACGCCAAACAGAATCAAGACGTTGAAGCGATCTTCACCGGCTCAAAAGACAGCGTATATGTCCAGCATCCATATACGAAAATGCCTGACGGCTATGATCCGACGGAAAGGCCATGGTATAAAGAAGCGGTTGAGAAAAAAGGCGAAATCATCGTCACCGATCCTTACACATCCGCCGCTACCGGCAACACGGTCATTACGATCGCCAAACAAACTCAAGACGGATCAGGAGTGGCTGCGCTCAGCTTGAACATCGACGAGCTGATTAAAGCAACGAACGATGTCAAAATCGGAAAAGAAGGATTTGCTTTTATTACAAGCGCCTCAAAAAAATATATCGCCCACCCGACGATTAAAGCGGGAACTGAAGGTGAAGGCGACTGGGTCAACCAAGTCTACGGCAAAGAAAAAGGCGAATTCAAGTATACGTTTCAAGGAAAAGACAAGCAGATGGCTTTTGCGACAAACAAACTGACCGGCTGGAAAATCGCCGGAACGATGTTTTCCGATGAAATTACAAACGCGGCAAAACCGGTTCTTCACATGGCGCTCATCGTATTTGCGGGAGCCGTGATACTTGGAGGAATTCTCATCTTCTTTATTATTCGGGCGATCAGCAAACCGCTGAATCAGCTTGTTTCATCTGCGAAAAATATCAGCAACGGCGACCTGACACAGCAAATCGAAGTGCATTCCAATGATGAAATCGGACAGCTCGGCAATAGCTTCAATGACATGGCCGACTCGCTTCGCACCCTGATCGGCACGATTCAGGAATCGGTTGAAAATGTCGCTTCCTCCTCCGAACAGCTGACAGCAAGCGCAGACCAGACGAGCAAAGCGACAGAACACATCACTTCGGCGATCGAACAGTTTTCAAACGGTGCCGAAAGCCAGAATGAGAAAGTGGAAGCAAGCTCACACCAGCTCAGCCGGATGAATCAGAAACTGAACGAAATGACTGAGGTCTCTGAATCGATCACAGAATCGTCGGTCAAATCGACGGAAATCGCGGAAACAGGCGGTGAACTCGTCCAGCAAACCGTCGGGCAAATGAATTCGATTGAACAATCTGTCAAACAAGCGGAAGGCGTCGTCAAAGGACTGGAATCCAAATCGAAAGACATTACATCGATCCTCCGCGTCATCAACGGAATTGCCGATCAAACCAATCTGCTTGCGCTGAATGCCGCCATCGAAGCGGCGCGTGCCGGCGAATCAGGCAGAGGTTTCTCCGTCGTCGCCGAAGAGGTTCGCAAGCTGGCCGCTCAATCGGCGGACTCAGCAAAAGAAATCGAAACATTGATTCAGGAAATCGTCAAAGAAATCGAACACTCTCTCAACATGTTTCAATCGGTCAATCATGAAGTTCAGTCCGGTCTGAAAATTACTGAAAAAACAGAAACGAGCTTCAGTCAAATCAGTGATATGACAAATGAAATTGCCGGCAAACTGCAAACGCTGAACGCAGCGGTCGAACAGCTGTCATCAGGGTCACGGGAAGTCTCCGGAGCCGTTGAAGAAATTGCGGAAGTGTCACGTGAAAGCACTGCGGGCATTCAGGATATTGCCGCATCAGCGGAAGAACAGATGGCTTCCATGGAAGAAATCAGCTCCTCTTCTGCCACACTCGAACAAATGGCTGAAGAACTTCGCGAGTTAACAAAAAAATTCAAAGTCAATTAAAAAAGGAGAGGCTCCCAACAGGAGCCCCTCTTTTTGTTTTAACCGATCTTTGTGCCGTTTGGTGCTTCCTCATCAGGCGCCAGCAAAATCACATCACCTTGTTCCGGAACACCGCCAAGAACGAGGACCTCAGATTTAAAACCGGCGATCCGCCGCGGAGGAAAATTAACCACAGCCGTTACCTGCCGTCCCACAAGCTTTTCAGGTATGTAGCGCTTTGTGATTTGCGCGCTCGAGCGCTTGACGCCGATCTCTTCTCCGAAATCGATCTCCAGCTTAATGGCCGGCACCCTCGCTTCCGCAAACACTTCCGCTTTCAAAACGGTCCCGATCCGTATGTCCAGCTTTAAAAAATCTTCAATTGTTGCCATGATGACACCCCTTCTCCTCTGCTGACAAGTCCTAAAATCGTTATTCTATTTTAGATTATCAATCATTGCGATTCAACACAAGCGTTCTTATCGGCCCTCACAGCGATCCTTTCCAACTGTTTCATCACCTTCGTTATTGTCATTAAAATAAGCTGCGAATTTCTCGTCTCCTCCATTTTTTATCACTAGGTATAGGATTTATCATCCTGCTCTTCCATTGCTAAACAGTCCGCGTCGTTCAATTCTCGCGCCCTTTTCCGGAATAATCATACAACTGATATAACCGGTATGAGTTGTATGAAAGTCCTTAAATAAGGTTGAGGTCTCCTTTTAAGATCGAGTACATATATAAATCATCAAATTTACCACAAGTATATTCGTAATGTCTTAACAACCCCTCTCTTGTAAACCCTTGCTTTTCTACTAATTTTTGTGAAGGGAGATTTGCAGGTTCTATTAGAGCTTCAATCCTTTCCAAATGATAGTGATGGCACCCGAATTTAACAACCGCTTCCAATGCTTCACTAGCTATTCCTTTCCCCCAGTAATCTTTGCTTAATTCAAATCCAACTTCAGCTCGATAATGTTTGGTAACCATATGAAGAAATCCGCAACTTCCTATAACCTTTCCAAAGTCTTTTAATGTCACTCCCCATCTAATGCCAGTGCCTTCTGTGATCATAGAGTTATACCAATTAATTTCATCCCAAACATCTTGAACTTTTTGGAAAGGTGCCAAACCCGTATGCTTTACAACATCTTCATCAGATAAATAAGTAAACATATCATTAGCATCCTCAGTTGTGACTTCTCTTAAGATTAATCTTTCAGTTTCAATTATCGGAAATTCTTTTTTCATTCATTTTCCTTCTCTCTATTAACATTAGAATATTTATATACTCTCTTTCATTAGACTCCGCCTCATCACTTTATCCCATCATATGGCCCTTTCGAGCACAACTCTTGCTACAGAATCGAAAACGAGAGGGTACATCCGGTTGCCTAATGTATTCAATTTTCGATGAGAAACAAAAATTTAAAATAACGGCCATAGAGCTAAAAATTCTTGGATTCCCCTCTTCCTCTCAAAACACCCATGCATATATTGGTACAATCAGAAAGATGAGAATATCGAAATAAGATTGAACTTTTGTTTAAATATGATCTGAAAGAGCTAAAGATGTTTTTTATGAATATTTAGAATTTTAATATTTCACAAAATGGAATGCTAGTGAACAGCCTTTTTATCCGCCGTTTTAGGACAGCCAACTTTACGGGATCTCCCATTCATTCATAGATTATCTTACAAGACATATCTTAAAAGAGGTGGATCTCGATGTTCGGTTCCTACATGGTTCAAATGGTCCGGGCCAATGCCCATAAATTAGACCGTCCCTTGAGAGAAAGTGTGTTAAGACTCTATAAACCTTTCAAATGGACACCTTGTTTTCTGCACGGTTTCTTTGAAAAAATGCTGATGAAAAACAAAAAACTTTCTGTCATTATAGAATTTGAAAAAGACAGTCATCATAAGGGCTATCAGCTTGTAAACGAGATGGTGGCCAATCGGAGGCGGAACAAAGTCAAAAACCATTTCACCAAAATCAACTGTTGCAGCGCGGAGGTCACACCATCTGTTCTGCAATCGCTCTTGTCACAGTCGAGCGGTATTCGAAAAATCTATTTAAATCGGCCAGTCAAAGCCCTCCTTGATGTCGCACTCGAAGCAAGCAATGCCAAAGAAGTCGTCAGAAACAACATGACACTGACAGGAAAAGGAGTCACCGTGGCTGTTGTAGATACAGGCATTTATCCCCATCAAGACCTTGAAGGAAGGATCAGAGCGTTTGCCGACTTTGTCAATCAAAGAGCTGAGCCGTATGATGACAATGGACACGGAACCCATTGCGCAGGTGATGCCGCCGGAAATGGAGCCGCTTCTTCGGGACAATACCGCGGACCTGCCCCTGAAGCCGATCTGATCGGGGTTAAAGTGTTGGATAAAATGGGCTCCGGCTCACTGGAAACTGTGATTCAAGGAGTAGACTGGTGCATTCAGTTTAATGAGGAACATCCGGAAGATCCGATCGATATTATCTCCATGTCGCTTGGTTCAGATGCCGTCCCTTATGAAAGCGAAGAGGAAGATCCCGTCGTCAAAGCCGTCAATGCAGCCTGGGACGCGGGAATTGTCGTCTGTGTGGCTGCCGGAAATTCCGGTCCTGATGCGCAAACGATTGCCAGCCCGGGCGTCAGCCGCAAGATTATTACAGTCGGAGCTTTGGATGACCGGGATACAGTCAGCCGCGATGATGATGATGTCGCATCCTATTCAAGCAGAGGACCGACCATTTACGGTCAAGTCAAACCAGACTTGCTGGTTCCTGGCACCAATATTACGTCTCTGCGATCTCCGGGATCTTTTCTCGATAAACTGCAAAAATCAAACCGGGTCGGCACAAATTATATGACATTGTCCGGCACCTCAATGGCTACACCGATTTGCGCAGGAATCGCCGCGCTTATTCTTCAGCAGGCTCCCGGAACTGCGCCTGATGAAGTCAAAAGGCTTTTAAAGGATGGCACTGATTTATGGACAGACCGGGACTCGAACATTTATGGTGCAGGCTATGTCAACGCAGAGCGTTCGGTTCCCCAAGACTGATACACCCTTAAACCAAAAATGTGTTTCGCCCGTTTTGCAAAAAGCGGGCGTCTATTATATCAATGCCGCTTTAAGCGTCTTCCCCCTGCTCTTCCCCATTTTTCCATCAACAGCGGTATCGTTAAATACATGGCATATGCAAAGACCATCCATATCGCAAAACCAATCACCTTTCCTTTAGTGAGCGCCGGGAAAATCAGCGAATGGTTCCATAAGGAAAAAGCATCGAGAAACAAACCGATTAAAGAGCCCCAAATTCCAAGCTTAAGTGCCGCGAACCGCGACTGATCAATTCGTTGATAAAACCGCAATATGGCGTATAGAACGACAAAGGTTCCCGCTTCAAGAAGCAGAAAACGTGACCAAAAGGTATCTTCACCTGGTTCGGCAAGTACCGACTCGCCAAACAGCATAAAAAACCCGGCTGCACCAAGCCAGACAAGAAAAGAGAAAACAAGAGCCAAACCTAGTTTTTCTGTAAACATGTCGATTCCCCTTTTACTTTTTTTCACGCGAAGCTGTTTCCGTCAACATCTGCAGAACCATCTCCAATTCCCGGTAGACTTCTTCTGATGAAAATTCCGGTGACACGAGAGACTGAACAGCAAGTCCGTCAATTAAAGCATTTAAAAGAATCCCCCAGGTGCGAAACGAAACCCCTTCGACAGGAGAACGCTTCCACATCAAAGAGAGCTGTTCCGCCAACAGTGTATTTTCTTCTTCAAGAAGCTCGCCTAATTGCCCGTTGATCCTTTTATTGCGAAAACCAAAAACGGCCAATTCCAAAAAAAGCTGATGATAGTAGGCGTCTTTCTCAGTCCTTGACTTTGCCGATAACAGTCCTTCCTTTATTTTTTCGGCCGCGGGCTTTTCATCTGCTGTCAGATGATCCCATGACGTGCGGCAAACATCACGAACCACTTCAAACACAAGCTGCTCTTTTGTCCGGAAGTGATAATAAACCGTTCCCTGTGTCACCTTTGCCTCTTCAGCCACCGCCTTTAGCGTCAGATTGTCCAGACCATAATCGGCAATACGGCGCTTTGCCGCCTCAATCAACGTTTCTTTTGATGTTACATTCGGCCTTGCCATTTACACTCACCCTCTTAGTTATTCATATAACTAACTTATGTGATTTAACTATAATATGGAATAGGTGTATCGTCAATCCAATTTCAAGCAAACAACAAAAATTATTTGTTTACATAATATGATTATGGTTAATTTCAAAGAACATAGGTCAGCTACTCATTTTTATTTGATTCTGCCATAATTGTCATCCCTTGAAGAAATTTCAAAATGGCGCTTTGATCTTTCTCTGAAAATGAATCGAGAAACTGATCAAATTGTTCCGCTTTTTGTTGATGAAGCTTTTCATGAAGTTCAAACACTTGTTTCCCGCTCGGTGTCAGCCGAAAGTAGACCTCTTTTTTGTTGTCCGTCAATTGAAACCGTTTGATAAGGCCTTCTTTCAAAAGCTTTGAACTGATTTTTGTAATGTTTGCCTTGGATAGGTTCATTTTTTTGGCGATACCGGTGTTATTGATCGGTTCATCATGGCCAATACAGCTGATGACATGGATTGTGGTCATATTCCCGGGAAGCCGTTTGACATCGGACTCTGCCGCCTGCTTCATAAATGCTTTGAGATCTGTATCCGCTTTTTGTTCGTTAAGGTGCAGCAGTTTGACATACATATCATAGATCAGCTGTTTTGTCAGTTCAGACATAGACAATGGACAGTCCCTTCTTTTATTTTCTAGTTAACAAAATATTTTAACGGCCTGTATCCAGATTTGTCAATGCTATGATAAGGTAAAAGCAGATTGTTTTGTTAATGATGAAACAACGTAAAAAGGAGAGATGTTGATGAATATTGAAGGAATAGAGATGGAAGTTCGCCGCAGAGGCGATATATGTTCAGATGCCATTGATTTTTTGAGACGCCATAACCACGAAAAAACGGCTGAGCATTCGATAAGGGTGAAAAAAGCGGCGGAAGGATTGGCAAAACGTTTTCATGTGTCTGTACAAAAAGCTGAAATTGCCGGCGTTTTGCATGACATCAGCGGCGTTATCCCTAACGAAAAAAGGCTTGCGGCAGCGGAAGCGCTCGGTATTGACATTCTTCCCGAAGAACGGGTATTTCCGATGATCATCCATCAAAAACTGTCGAAAGTGATGGCGCGGGACCTGTTTCAGGTGGCGGATCAAGATATTTTGAATGCAATAGAATGCCACACAACGCTCAGGAAAAACCCCTCCCCGCTCGATCTCGTCGTATTTTCAGCGGATAAAATAGAATGGGATCAGACGGGAACGCCGCCTTACATCAAGGAGCTTCATGAAGCGCTTGATGTTTCCTTGGAGAACGGAGCGTTTATTTATATTCAGTACTTGTGGAAGCAAAAAGATAAACTGAAGGTTGTCCATCCTTGGCTAAAAGATGCCTATCACAATCTGAAAGCAAAAATCGAGGCTTCACCCAGGCAAAATGACCGGCCTTCAGACGTGTGAGCCCTTAACCGCCATCTTGCCTGGCAAAGCCGCTAGTTCACGCCTTTTGAAGCATCCCAGTTTTTCAGCTGTTTTCTCATATGGACGATTTGCCCCAGATGATAAGCATTATGAAGGATGAGCAAGGATAAAATGTCCGCCCAGGTGGAATGCGGGTCATGCTCCGCCGGCTGAGTCAGCACCTCTTCTTCGCAGGAGGCGACCGCATCGATCCATTCGGAATAGATGCCGTCCAGCTCCTTTCGGCTTTCTTCCCAGCCAAGCCCGCTCTTATTCACAAACGTATCATCGATTGTATAGGCAAAAGCCGGAACAGGAATGCCTTTAAACCGTTTTAAATAACGCTCATTATAAAAAATTAAATGATTGGCAATTTCCAAAATCGAATTTTCCGAACCTGCTCCTTTTTGCCTTGCCTCACTTTCGGTGAGACCGGCGGCGGCCGTTTGAAAACAAACAAACCAAGTCGTTTCGTTATAGCATGCTTTAAACTGTTCAAGCAAAACGTTTTTTAGCATAATCACCCTCCAGTTCAATTCGATCTTTGCCCGGCTTTCATTTGCTATTTCGCCTTCCATGCGGCGGAATCCTTTTTTTCAATATCATATTGAATATCGAGAAACCGTATGCCAAACAGCCACATGCGGTGAAACGCATAAAGCCTGTCCTGCCCCTCTGCTTTGATGATGAACCGTTCGGCAAGGGGCAGTTTAAAAGTTCCGATTTTTGTTGAAAGAAATATACCTTCATCGCCTCGATCTGACTGTTTTTCGCTTGTCAAGATCAGGGATCTCCCTTCTGCCTTCGGCTTTAAAATGCCCGTCATATTGGAATACGGCAATGGAAGGGCAATGTTCATGTATGTCACGTCATCACGGGTATGAACGGAATATAGCGCCACAAAAACGGTGTCCCCTTCTTCATTTGTTCTGATCCAGGCGCGTACATTCTCCCTTCCGTCTTTCGCTGAATCAACACCGACAATCGCACCGTCCATTATTTGCCGGCCTTGTTTGATGCCCAAATGAATTTGGCCTGTCTGTTTTGAGATGAGCTCGTAGATGTAAGCGAGCGGCTTAAACCATGGCCGCCAGACAACCTCCGCTTTTAAAGCGTAGCCCGCCGTGTTTTCATAGAAATCGAAAATGAGAGGAGAAAGCGATTCGGGCCGGAAGCCGCTGCTGCGGAATAGGTTCATATCATCGGCAAGTCCTTTGTAAGATGTATCGTTTTTTAAACGGTGCCGCTGTAAAAAATCGGCGCCGATTCTCCATGTCCCCAAAATCCTGCTCATGTTTTCGCCGGTTGACCTTTCGCTTACCGATTCAGGGCCTTCAAGGCGCCAGCCGATCAGCCCCGGAATGATGACGAAAACAGCGTTGACAAGCCCGTGAACCCAAATCATCTCCTGTATCGTCAACAGCGGTCGGCCGCGAAAACCGCCGTATGAATAAATCAGCGAACATGAGATTGTGAACATCAAGAGCAATGATGAAAAGATGACCAAGGATCTCGTTGCACGGTTTTTGAAGGCTGCCTTCCATACGAGGAAACCGCCGCTGTATAGGGCAGCCAAATATAGCGCAACAGCCGCGACATCAATCGTTTTCGAAAACGATATGCCGACTGCGATCAACAGCGGGGACAGCATGATCACCCATGAAACCGCCGCATAAAAGCGGGTTTTCTTTTTCAGTGTTCTGCCGAGCATTCCATTGAAAATCGGGATGAGAAATGCCGAATAATGAAAATGCACCGCTGTTAAGAGGATAATCAGCGGGCTGAAGTCCATGATTTCAAGGTCTAGCGTATAAGCCAAAAGCCAAAACCCCCCGAAAGGAAGATAAAACAGACCGCTGTCAATCGACGCCTCTTCAAGGCCCTTTCCTCCCCTTTCCCAGAGGCGAAGGGCCCCGTATAAAGCGATCATGCCTGTATAGCATAGCCAGATCCATGAAAAAAGCGGCGAATGGAACAGCAGGGATAATGCAGCGGAACAAGCTGCAAAAGGAAAGCTGCGGATCAACAGCTGATACATCCCGTTGTCATGCTGAATGAGACTGAGCGCAGCCGGTACAAAAAACAACGCTGATAATAAAAGAAGCGCCTCTGCCGGCGGAATATCCGGCGCTTTAGCGAGGAAAAAAGCCGCATAGCAAAGAGCGCTTACACCTAAACGCCAAACAATCATTTCGCCTCCCCCTCTTCCTGAAATGTTCCTTTGTATGAAAACAGTGTTCCGGCTATTTGGTTTTTCACATGGACATCAATCGTAAAACAGCCTTTGTCCTCGTCATACGATTCATTCACAACAGAAGCGCCGTATAAACATTTTGGAAGCGGCAGCTTTTTTCCGAATAAAGGAAGCCATTGTTTGACAGAGACAATCGATAATGATCCATCGGGTTCCGCTTTAAAATGCAGACTTGAAATTAAAATCGGGGGATGCCCGAAAAAATCGATGATTTCCCTGCGCCTTTCATCATAGACCATGACAGCATCAAAATGCCTTTGCTTATCACGGAAAAAGAACGTTCTGCTCCACTCAGCCTCCATCATATTGTTTTTCGTCAGCCGCAGGCTGTTTTCAATCGTAAATGGAACGTTCTTTCCTCTTTCGGGAAAAAAGCAGCGGAATTTCGTCCCCGCTCTAAACAACTGCCTGATCCAAAAAGAGCCTCCCGATATCTCCGTCATCACCCCTTTTCCTCTAAATGCGTTTTCCGTAGTGATACGATACCGCTCCTTGAGCTTTGGATGGAGAAGGTGAAAGTCTTTTATCACTCGTTCATACATGGAATTCAAATGAACGCCTCTTTCTGATCGTATTTCGCGCACTTGGAATCTCCTTTGCGCTCACATAGCCGATAATGGACAAAATGATCAGTGCGGTATTGAGCGCGACGGGATTAAAAGGGTGTGCGAAGGATGTGATATCCGTCATTCCGGCACAGGCTGTAAGCAATACAAGCAGGGCGATATGCGGCAGAAACCATTTCCTTTTACAAACAGGAAACAGCCACAATATACCGAGCGCCATCTCAGCCAATCCGATCAGTTTCAATAGGGACGCCGGAGGAAATCGTCCGCCTGAAAGGGAGGAAAGCATGCTGATTTCCTCAGGGTGCTGCATGATGAGCTTTGGAATGAGCCCCTGATATATCCAAATAAAAGAAAGAAGCAGACAAACGAACCAGTAGATCGCCGTTTTCTGAATAAGCAGCTTTGGATGCAGCCCTTTTTCAAGCCAAATCTTCAGGGCGTCAAAACTCCAGGCGGTCGCCCAGCCGATCAGCGGCCTGAATGCAAGATCAGCGAGGCGCCCAAGCCGGCCGTAATTGGTTTCATAATCGTATTGCGTCATAAAAGCGATCCCGTTTTCAATCTGTTTGTATTTCCAATATCCCCTTCCTTCCCGGATGAGAGAAAGCGGATGGCTGCTCGCGAATGAGAGTGACGAGACTCTGTCACCCGTTTCTTTATACATGCTTCCGGTCGACTCCCCCGTACCGGAAATCTTCAAACCGAAGCCGATTCTCGTTTCATATAAAAACCTTTGCCGCTCACCGGGTCTTCGCTTTAAATAGGTAATGTCTGTAAAACGCAAATCCCATTGTTGATGGAGCTCAGGGTCTTGCGTGTAACGCCAGAGCCGATCCATATCTGTTTGGATTGAGATTTGTACATATATCGGATTTTTTTTCATAACGTCCGTCCTTTGTGAATTTATTCACATTTATAGATTATCATGGATTTCTTTCCGTGTGAACCACTTATTGGCATAAAGCTTATTTTCCGACAGACAAAAAATCCTTGGCTGACTGCGCCAAGGCAAGAAGTGGCTGGTTAAGCCTATAATACCTATGACTCAAAAGATGCTGGAGCCATATTCCTATGATACTAAAATTTCAGAAAAATGTAAACAATTGTGAAATATTTATTTGTCCTGATAGATATCAAGCCCTATTAAATAAGCGCGTATCGTCCTATCAAGGCTCTCCTCTATATCGTAAGGAAGGCCGAAAGCATTGTTTTGCCTGAGTCCGGCAAATCCATGCAGAATGCTTCTCAAGCCTCTGACCGCATGAATGGCCGCATCCGCGTCTAAATGGTACGCTTTGAAAACCGAAAGCACAAGACGGACAATTTTTCCGCCGGCTTCTTCAATCCGTTTGTCCCCATCTTCCGGAACAAAAGTCGCATCATAAAGGCCGGGTCTATTTTTCGCGAATCTCATATAAGCTTTCGCCATCCTCCTGACAGCTTCCTCTTTTTTGGCACCTTGAATCGCTGCGGCCATTTCCTCATAAAGGCTTGTCAGCCCGAAAAGTGCGAGCTCCCTGCGAATTCCGTTTAAGCCCTCTATATGATTGTACAAAGACGGAGGGCGGACATTCAGCTTTTTAGAAAGAGAAGCCAATGTCACGCTGTGAATGCCCTCTTCATCAGCGAGCACAGCAGCAGCTTCAAGTATCATTTCTTTATTCAGCCCTATTCGCGGAGACATCCTTAGTCACCCTTCCTCTTGAATGATGTATAAGCTTCAGTGATCGCTTTTCTCATGCCGGCTGCCGGATCATAGACGAAGCTGCCGTGACCTGCGGCAAGCACTTTCGGCTTCAAATCCAATAGTTTTTCCGCGCTTTCAAGCGCGATTTCTTGATTCCAAGTGGCCAACGCGGGAAACGGAAATGTCAGCTTTAAATGCCCCGATACCGTAATGCCGCTTCTTGTATGATACGAGTCGCCCGCAATCAAAATGCCATGCCTTTCATCCAAAAATGAAACACTTCCAGGTGTATGTCCCGGAGATGCGACCGCCGTTAGAGAGCAGATGCGGTCACCTTCTTTTAAGAGCACATCCGGATTTGTCTTGATATGTTTTGGAACCCCGCCTTTAATGGGAGTTTGTGCCTCTTTCTCAAGCAGCGATCGATCCCCCTTTAACAGACGCGCATCCCGTTCAGATATGTAAACCTGAGCATCTGGCAGGTGTTGTTTTAAGGAATCAAGTGAACCGACATGGTCGCTGTGGGCATGGGTCAGCACGATCCGTTTAATCGGCTGTCCGAAGTTAGCTGCAGCTTCGAGAATACCCCTTTTGCTGAGCGCAATCCCTGCATCGATTAATGTCAACCCGTCTTCTTCTTGAACGAGATAACAGTTTACAGGAAAGACGCGCGGAAAAAATGTCAATTGGCAAACCGATTGATACTGTGTGATTCTCAACTGTTTTCACCTCTCAATAAATAAAAAACTAACACTATTAGTTTTTATTATAAAACTAATGGTATTAGTTTTTCAAGATATTTATTTCCCGCGCTGTACAGCTACATAGATGGCGACTTGGGCATTTTCGCGATCAGCTGCGTTTTCGTTATACACCTCAAAATCTCCTGTATATGTACGAATCTGTTTTTGCTCCCATCCCCAGATGTCCCGCCACGTGTCAAACACAACTTCTTCAAGTCTTCCCCGCCGCGAGATGAAAACGGCATACTCTGAAGCCGGAAGTGTGATGACATTGCGATCATCGTCTTCAGGTTCGCCAAAAGTTCCGATTGAAAACGTATATGAACCATGCTCATCTGTTTCATAATCGGAATAGAGTGCGATGATATCGCGCGGGATTTGATGTGACGAAAGCGGGCTGTTTTTGTGGAACCATTCCCACATGGAAGAAATTTTGCCCTTTCCTGAAGCTTCCTCTTTATTGCTTGTCACGGTCGATATACCGGTAAATTGTTTTGTATTCAATTTCTCGAAATGGGAGAAGCTCGTACCCGTCTCTTTAGCGGCCGATCTCCATCTTTTTAAATGAGGCAGTGTGCTTTCAAGCAGCTTCCTCGCTTCCACCTCTGTTTTGCCCTCCTCCTTTAAATAAGGGACACAGATCTCGATCATATCCTGCAAGGTGGCATCAGGCTGTTTGAACTGTCCCTCCCCGTAGCAGTACTTGCAGTAATCGCGGTTTTTGCCCCCGCCTTTTTCTGTACCGAGCTCTTCATGATCCATTGGCATTCCGCAGCTTTGGCAAATGAGTGTTTTCATTTTTCATTCCTCCTTTTTCAACAGCATACAAAAAGAAACCTGACAGCATTGTGTCAAGTTTCATATAAATCAATAATTTGTTTGGCCAAGCTTTTGACGTTTTGGCGAATATGAGGCGGATCAAGGACTTCAATATGGGTTCCGAACTGCAGCAAAAACCCGTAGAGCCAAGGGTCTTCAGGGTACGATATGATGGCGGTGCACCTGCCGTTTTCATATGTCAAAGCGTCAAAGCCGAACCATTCTCTCGCCAACAGCTCTCCGGACGGATGAATGCGCAGGGTAATGTCCGTCATGTTTTCCGGCTTATACCATGACGACTCCCATGGAAGAGAGGCCAAATCGACCTCCCTTCGCTGAAACGGCTCGGATAATATGCGGATGTCTTTCATCCGGACGAGCTTAAAAAAGCGAAACGCTTGTCTTTTCAGACAATAAGCATATAAATACCAATGCCGTGCCTTTAAAACAAGGGTGTGCGGCTCGGTGATCCGGCTGCCCGTTTGTCCGTCACGATTAACATATGTAAAAGATACGGTATTCAAGCTGTCGGCCGCTTGATTTAACATCTTGATCTTTTTCTTTATCCCTTCGCTTTCTCCCCAGGATGAAATATCGATAAACCATCTTTTTGTTTTTTCGCGGTACAGCGGCATTTCTTCTTCTGAGACGAGAAGGCGGATCTTTTCCAGGGCGTTTCCGTTCTGAAAGGCTTCATAGGTTGATGAGACGCTTTCCAGCGCCGTCGTGATGGCCGCCAGCTCATCAGCCGAAAGAAGCTTATTTTCCAGGCGGAACTGCTCCATGAGGCTGATCCCGCCTCCGGCTCCCTGTGATGTCACAATCGGGATGCCGGCCTGATTGATCGCTTCAATATCCCTGTAAATCGTTCGGACGGAAACTTCGAATAGATCTGCAAGCTCTTTAGCCTGTACGCGCCTTTTTCTGACCAATAAAATCACGATTGCCAAAAGCCGGTCAATTTTCATCATGTTCTCCTCTCATTCCTCTGTACTTCTGTTTTTTTCCGGGATCTTCGTCCCATTAACATTCAAAACTTAACTTTATGGTTACGATTTGAACAGTTTGGACATATACTTCATTAAAAAAGGAGGTTTTTCAAAAATTACACTTTATGTTGTCCAATTGTTCGCGATTGTGTTGATCATCTATATCAGATTCAAGCGATCCATCGGTTTTCAGCCCTTGAACCGTGCGCGCTTGATGTTCAGAATCGTTCTCTTTTCGGTTATTTTTTTATTCTTGCTGACGATGAGCGCTCTTCATCCGCTCTCATATCTTTATGATCTGATCGGAATCGGATTCGGGTTTTTGCTGACAGCGTATGCGCTCAAACATGTATCCCTCGAAAACCGCGACGGTGTAATTTATTTCCGCACCCATCTATGGGTCGAACTGCTTGTTCTTTGCTTGTTTTTATACCGGTTTCTCTTTCGGATCATCGAAATCAATGCGGTTGAAGACGCTTCGTTAAAAAGCGGATCAGCGGCATACGGTGCTCTATTTGCACAGGACCCGGCGACAATGATCGCTCTTTTTGTACTGGCCGTTTATTATGTCGGCTTCTCTTTTTTTGTTTTGAAAAAAGGAAAATTAGAAGAAAACCGCTCAGTATAAAAGGCAAACTCATTGCCTCGAGTTTGCCTTTTATACGGTCAGTCATGCCGTGTGTGATCGATCATTTGCTTTAGCACATCCAGGACATGCTGATCCTCGGGGGAATAAAAAATCGACGTCCCCGCTCTCCTTGATTTCACCAGGCGCAGGTTTTTCAAAAATCTCAGCTGATGAGAAACGGTTGACTGCAGAAGGCTGAGCTTTTCCGCAATTTCATTGACCGAATGCTCGCCTTGTGACAGCAAATGCAGGATTTTAATTCTCGTAGGGTCTGAGAGCGCTTTAAACGTCTGTGAGACAAGAAATAGCGTCTCTTCATCCAGCTCAATCCGCCCTTTTTCGATGTCTTGTTTGTGTTCGTTCATGATTTCACCTTTTCCGCGCGACTTTTACCTCCATATCATATACCAAAACATGCGGGATTGAAAAGTTTTCGGCCAAAGTCAAGTGGAAAACAATGCCCCCTGAAGAGCTTTTATATATCTTTCGGCAGACTTCTGAACGCGCTCACCGGCGTTCTGTTTCACAATCCGGTGAAAAGCATTGTACAGCCTGTTGTACGGAATATTCTTTACTTGATCGGCCATTTCTTTCACCTTGCCGGCCGGAAGCGGAATCAGGTTGGGGTAGCTGTACATAAAGCTGACCCACTCCTGGTCCTGCACGACTGTGATGATATCTCCTGTAAGGAGGACACCCTTCCCGTCATCACCGTTTTTCCAGTGGCAAACGGCACCACCTTTAAAATGACCCCCAAGCCGATGTAAGGTGATCCCCGCTGAGAGCTCTAGAGATTCCCCGGACCAAAACACGATCCGTTCACTTGGCCTTTGCACCCATTTCCTGTCATCTTCATGGATATAGATCGGCGCATCAAAGGCTTCCGCCCATTCCGTCTGGGCTGAATAATAATGCGGGTGTGACAGGGCAATCGCTTGAATCCCCCCGATTTTCTTGATATCCTCTATCGTTTTTTCATCTAAATATGTAATACAGTCCCATAGCAAATGAAAGCCGGGTTCCTGAAGCAAATAGGCTGTCTGCCCGATTGCAAATCCCGGCTTTGTCGTCAGGCTGTACAGGCCTTCTTCTTCAAAACAGATGTCATTTTGGAATCTGCGGCTTCCCTTCAGCTCTTCAAGCGTTGTCCATTTTTGCCCCGCCGGATTGACATACTGCCTTTCTTCATCGCAGATGTTGCATACAGCCGGCGGTTCAGATGTTAGATCATATTGGACGCCACAGGTTGTACAAATATATTTTTTCAAACGATTCATCCCCTTTCTATTACATTTTACCATCTATTCATTATTTTTTGATTATTCGGTTATTTTTCTTAAGATCTGACTTCTGCCAGCTGTAAAAGTCGTAGCGGCTGAGCACTTCCATTCGGCATAGAAACGTCTTCAGCTTCCGTCCAGCCTATTCATTTTATTCATATTCTAGCATGATATAAGTCTTAAAATCTCCTCTGTCCCCATTTATAAACAAAGCAGCACCCGGAAAATCCGGATGCTAACGGTTTGCTCTTTGATATATCTGCTCCAATTGAGATAGGGAAATGTCTCCCGCCGCATAATCAACAGCGGCGTCGACAATTTGGTCAAAGCTTTCGGCTGAAGTGCTCGTCTCTTTGATTTGCCTTTCATACCGCTCAAGCTCTTTCTGCTGCCTTGCTAAATCTTCTTCTTTTCCATCGTAATCGGCAGCATTCATCGTTTCCATATTTCGCTTTACCGCTTCAACATAACCTTCAAGATCATCCATTTTCAACATTCTCCTTGCTTTTTTTCAAAAGCATTTGCCAAACCAGTTGTTTTTATACTGTTAAAAACCGTTTTGATATGCTTGCTAGCACCTCAAAAAACATTTAAAATATGCTTGATTTCATCAACTGATTCATAAGGAGTTTAAAAAGTCATTGAAAAAAAAACTTTCGCTTAAACGAAGCCTTACACTTGCTCCCCTTGTCGTGATTGGGCTCGCCTACATGGACCCGCTCGTTGTCTTTGATTCCTACGGAGTGGTTGCCCAGATGACAAAAGGGCACGTTCCGGCTGCCTATCTTTTTACGATCGCTGCCCTGCTGCTGACGGCTTTAAGCTACGGCAGCATGGTCAAAGCCTATCCGAAAGCCGGATCGGTTTATACATATGCATATGAAAGCATCCATCCGCATGCCGGTTTTGTGGCCGGCTGGACGATTCTGCTCGATTATTTATTTTTGCCGATGGTGAATTTTGCGATCGGCAGCGCCTATCTGTCAGCGGCTTTTCCGGACATTCCCCACGGCCTTTGGGTCGTTTTTCTCGCGCTTTCGATTACGGTCGTCAATATGTTAGGCATCAAATTAACGGCAAACATTACGGCGCTGTTCGTCGCTTTTCAAGTGATCGTCGCGCTGACGTTTGCCGGATTGATGATCACAGGTCTGGCCCGCGGGCTTGGCACCGGAGAGCTGATCTCAGCCGATCCGTTTTATCGGCCTGATATGGAGCCATCTTTGATTGTCTCGGGGGCGACGATATTATGTTTTTCTTTTTTGGGCTTTGACGCCATTTCCACAATGTCGGAAGAAACGATCGATCCGAAGAAAAACATTCCTCTGGCGATCTTTTTAACGGTGGCCGTCGGCGGAACGCTGTTCACTGCGATTTCTTATTTGATGCAGCAGGTATATCCAGCCTTTGACAGCTTTCACCATGCCGACTCGGCTTCTTTGGAGATTGCCTTTTATACGGGCGGCGCATTTTTGCGGTCTTTCTTCTTAGCGGGAACGATGGTCGCGGTCATTTCATCATCGCTTTCCTCGCATGCGAGTGCATCCAGGCTTTTGTATGCGATGGGGCGCGACAACTCACTGCCGAAACGTTTTTTCGGTTATGTCCATCCACGGCTGAGAACACCGGTTTTTAATATCCTTTTCATCGGTCTGATTTCACTGACGGCCATGATTGGAGAGCTTGAAGTCATTTACTCATTCATCAGCTTCGGTGCATTGATCGGATTTATCTTTGTTCATCTTTCTGTCATCGGCCACTACTTCATTCGCCGGCGGGAAAAAGGACTGTTCAAGATCATCCGCTATCTCGTTCTGCCTTTTTTAGGCGCCTCGTTTTGCGGATGGCTGTTACTGAGCGTCGGTAAAAATGCGTTCATCATCGGAATCATTTGGCTGATTGGCGGATTTTTGTATTTTTGGTTCCGGGTTCGCTCACTTCCAAACACAGCTTTAGGATTTGATGAAATGACCTAAAAAAGACGCTGATATATCGCTTGGTCTTTAGGTCTGATCTATGTCATAATAAATATGGCACTAGGGCGCTACAGAGGTGAAACCATTGAAGAGAAAGAAATCATCAGGATGTTTGGCCGGAGCTGGCTGCTCGTCGTTTTTTGTGTTTGTTGCCTTGATCGTGTTTTTTGCCTTCTCCGGACTGGACCAGTTGAAATGGCTTCCTCTCGACACTGAGACGAATATCATCGGGAGATTGACAGATTACAAGCCTTTTGTTGAACAAGAGCTCGAAGAAAAGGGGCTTTCGCAATACACATCTCTTTTGCTCGGCATGATGTATCAGGAGTCAAAAGGCAGGGGCAATGATCCGATGCAGTCGTCAGAATCCCTCGGAATGAAACGAAATGAAATTGATGACCCGAAAGCCAGCATTAAACAAGGTGTGCGCCATTTTGCAGAAATGTATGAGAAAGGTCAGAAAAAAGGCGTCGATTTAGCCACGATTGTACAAAGCTATAACATGGGAGCCGGCTATATCGATTACGTCTCTGAACACGGCAAAAAACACACGGAAAAGCTGGCGAAAGAATTTTCTGAAAAACAAGTCGAAAAGAATCCCGGTCTATACAATTGCGGCGGGGATAAGAACAATTTCCGCTATCCATATTGCTACGGTGATTACTCATACACCGAAAAGGTAATGGAACGAACAAAAAAAGTGGAAGAACACATTCAAGGGTTGACCTTGGAGGATGAGTGAGACGATCTGGGCGGTTTTCGCCCGGCTCGTCTTATTTCATTGCAGCGAACATAAGCATCGCCTGCTTGATCGCATGCCATGCTTGTTAAAGTCCGCGGGACAGAATCTGACCTGTCATTAAGCTAAAAAACCGCCCTTTTTCAACATCTCTCTCACTTCATCTTTTGAAATCAAATGGTCTTTTGAACTTAACTTTTCAGTTTGCAAAGGATTGCAGTTTGTGTAATTTGCCCGTAATTCAGGAATATTGATCGACGGCAGCACAACTGACAGATCTTTCGAGAGAGAGACGGCGTGCTGGCGTTCGTGTGTTGAAATTAAAAGCTCATGAATTTTTTCCCCCGGTCTAGCACCGCTTTCTATGATGGAGGATTTGTCATTTCCATATGTTTCGATCAATATTTCCGCCATGTCCAAGATCCTGAAAGCCGGTGAGTTCATAATGAAAATCTCCCCGCCTTGTCCTTTGACGGCTGCCTCTAACAAGAGCTCAATCGTTTTTTCCTTTGTTAAAAAGAAACGTGTCATTCTCTTATCCGTGATGGACACCTGGTTTTTTTGCCTGATTTGATCTTTAAATAGATGCAAAACGCTTCCGCTGCTTCCGAGCACATTTCCTCCCCTCACACAAATAAAGGCCGTTTTTCCATATAGATGGTTCGCATAAACAATCAGCTTCTCGCCGATCGCTTTCGTCATCCCATAAAAGTTGACAGGGTCTGCCGCCTTGTCGGTCGATACGTTGATCACTTTTTTTACACCGTTTTCAATCGCTGCTTCAATGACGTTTTCTGTTCCTGACACATTGGTTTTCAATGCTTCAAGCGGCTGTTCTTCACAAACCGGCACATGCTTCAGCGCAGCTAAATGAAAGACGTAATCGACTCCTTTAAG
Source organism: Bacillus sp. z60-11 (assembly GCF_046464135.1). NCBI lineage: Bacteria > Bacillati > Bacillota > Bacilli > Caryophanales > Bacillaceae > Bacillus > Bacillus sp. z60-11. The sequence continues at coordinate 1,191,623 of NZ_JBIYSN010000001.1, forward strand.
TCCTGCATGAAGCGCTTTTCGATCGCGGATATCGCCGATGAAAAACGCGAGTCTCGGATCTTCTATCTGCCGTCTCATCTGCACCTGTCTCTCTTCGTTTCTGGAAAATACAGTTATTTTTTTAGGGTTTAAGGCCAGCAGCTGAAGGATGAGTTCATGCCCCCATGAACCTGTTCCCCCCGTAATGAAGATCGTTTTATTCTCAAACATTCCTGTTCCTCCTTCAGTAAACTTCAGATGGAAATATCGCTATCCGATGGTGACTCCTTCAAACAACGAAGTCCACAAAGCATTATTTGACTTCCATATTTCTTGATCAGGTAATTCAACAGCGCAAATTTTCTCTAATGGCCAATTTTTTTCGATAATGGTTTTGACGTTCGAATGCCGCACCAGAAGGACATGAAAGTCATGCTGAACCAAACCAGATAAAACGCGTTCAAGCTCCTGCGCTTCTTCGAAACTGCCTTCTGTCCTGACAAACAGAATGCGGTTACTGCTAGACAACTTTTCCAAAAAACGGTTGATTCTTCTGTTGAATTTCTCCATTACGGCAGGATAAGTTGCCAGATGGTCAAGTGTATTTTTATTCGCGTCAAAATCATGAACAGATCCGACGTTATAGAGGTCGTCTACTACATAAATAGTAGAATTCTCTTTTTTCTCGCCGGTATTATAGCCGATGATTCTGAGGTTTTTCGGATCCATAAATCCCGCGAACTTATTTCGAAGAAGCTGGTTGAGATCTGTGAGGGAATTCGTAGTCACCCAGTCGAGAGGACCTGCAAACGGTCTTAAATCATTATCTCTTAGCTGTATTGCCGCCAAGCAAAGGTGTCCTAAGCTGAAAATGGCGTCATAATGACCTTTAATGTCTTTTAAATTCATATTCCTAACACCCCTTGAATCCCTCCTATTAAACCCGCTTATTTCATACTAGGTGAAGTAAAAGTAAAGCGCTGCTTTTTAGTATTGTATGCCGCACAAGCGGCAAAGGTAAAAGACAACCACCTATTCCTTGATGATTTGAAAGGGAACTGAAAATAATAGGATAAAAAAATAAAAGCCTTCGATTTCCGAAGGCTGACCATAACGCATTGATTAATTGTTTTCGCTTTCTTCATTGCTCTGTGCTGCTTGCAGAATCTTTACAGTCTCCGTATTGGCGAGTGTATGTTCTTCAGGCAATGATTCTTTCAGTTTGTTTAACACATCATCCCTCATGCCTTTCATGTTTTCCTTTGATTCAGAATTCGATACTGTCGTATCAGAAGGCAGTGATGCTATAATTTCTTCTAAATCTTCGCGATCCATATTTCCTGAAGCCACCGCCCTTTGAATATCCTTTAAAACCTTATGGTTACTTTCCAAAATACTATTATTCATATTTTCAAGAATGGAAGTTAAATCTGTCAATAAAGGCTTCATGCTGTCGTCGATATCATCTAAATTCAGTTCATCCTCAGAATCTAGGGAACCTTCCTGTTGCTTCGTCCGTTCTTCAACAAGTTCCATCAGCATTTCCAAATATTTCGTCCACCACTTGGCATCCATTTCTTGATTTAGCGTCCCGAGCAAATGATTGACAATTCGATTTTTGTTCATTTGATCTCACTCCTTAATTTTTCACAGTATTTTGATAAACATCGAGAACTTTTCTGACGGCTTGATCCATATCCCAATGTTTCTTCGCAAACTCTTTGGCGTTTTTGCCTAATGTTGTTCTGAAACCATCGTCTCCCAATAAGCGGCCCATCAAACCTGCTAAAGCATTCGCATCCCCTTTTGGCGCAATAAGACCAGTCACTTCATGAGTGACCATTTCCGGCAGTCCTCCGGCATCACTCACAACAGCGGGAACCCCGGCAATTTGTGCTTCAATTAGAGATAAAGGCTGATTATCCAACAGACTCGGGAGAACATACATATCGGCAAAGGACAGTAAATAAGGCACATCATCACGATTTTTCAGAAAGACAACATCGTTTGAAAGACCGAGTTGTTCGCTTTGAATTCTGAGTCCTGCCAGCTTCTCCCCTTCCCCGACAATCCAGCAAACCCAATCATTCCGGGTGTTTTTCAGTTGGCCAAGGGCTGATAGTAAATGGTGAACACCTTTGTTTTCGATCAGCCTGCCGGTAAATAAAATGACTTTTTTGTCTGTTTGTGGAACATCAGCTGTTTTTGAATTCATCCGGTTTAAAAAACCATCAATGTCATATCCGTATTGCATAACGCGAACTTGCCGCTCGGGAACCGAAAATTCTCCCGTTAAAATGTTCTTTAGCCAATTGTTGGCAACGATCGTCGTATCTGGTGATGTGGCACCCTTTTGTTCAAGATGATCAAAATATGCTCTTGCCATATGGGATGTGGAGGATCTGTGGATCGTTTTAAGCTGGTCCCTGATTTCGTAAGTGACACTTCCGTGAAGTGTCGTGACAAGTGCCGTATTTCGGGGCAGCACTCTTTTGAGACTCGCGCTAGCGATGATATCTTGCGCATGAATCAGATCGTATTTTTCCAATCCTAAATAAGCAGCTCCCAGTTCATATACGGAACGGTGAATCTCAGTATAATTGACCAATTGATTTGCTTGAATTTCCGGAATGCTGTTCATAATTTTCTCAACCAAAGGAAGGAGCTGACCTTTTTCTATGCTGCGATTTTCGTTCACAATATGAACGATACTGTTGTCTTTCCCAAATCCAAGTAAATCAACATCATGTCCTAAAGACTCAAGTCTTTCTTTGAGTTGTTCCATATAAGTCCATACACCACCTACATGGGGTATATTCCAATAAGTGGCAAGCAGTATTTTCATATGCATCTCCCTTTTATTATTTCTATAAAATGCTCTAATTATTTATATTGTCTATTTCTATATCTTGTGTAGACGATTATCTATGTTTAAGAGTAATATTTTTTTGGAAGAAAGCCCGCTGCATCAGCCTATGTTTAGTAGACAGGGGAAATCACCCAAACACACGAGACGGCCCAAGGCCTAGTTTTTCTTGTAAAATATATGTATTGAAACATCATGGAGATGAGCAGCGGTTTCACTCTGTCACATCAGCTGTAAACCGCCGATCCGGAATGCGATCCGTTCGCAAACCATATTTCCACATAAAAAACCCCTAAAGGCAAACAGATTTTCATCTGTCCCTGCCTTTAGGGGTGATGCTTAATAGTATGGCGAAATCAGAATATAAACGAGAACACCTGTCAGACTGACATACAGCCAAAGCGGCATCGTCCAGCGGGCGATTTTGCGGTGGCGTTCCACCTGCATGCTAAGCCCCCTGAACAAGGTGAATAATGCGAGCGGAACGATCACAGCCGATAAAACAATGTGTGTGATCAGAATAAAAAAGTAAATCGGCCTGATGATCCCTTCCCCTCCAAAGTGGGTATCGGGCATCAGCGAATGATAAATCAGGTATGACACTAGAAAGATGGTCGTTGTAGTAAAAGCGGCAAAAATAAACCGTTTGTGCGCTTTGATGTTTTTTTGCTTGATCATGAAAAGCGCAGCCACTAAAAAAATGAATGTAAAACTATTGCAGACCGCGTTGAGCAAGGGCAAAAAAGTCAAGTCCAAATGGGCGAACTTGTCGCTTTTCGGCATCAGAAACAATAGCGCAATGACGCCGTTGATGATGATAGTCAAAGCGACGACAATGCCTGTATAGCTTTTATTTTTTTCTGTAAGGCTCATTTTGAATAATCTCTCCTATTTGTGCAAGCTATCCAAATCGTATGCAAATTCCGGGGGAATGTCAACGTTTTCGGCCTGTTCGCCCAAATTTGGACATAAAATAGACAAAAATCCCCTCTGCCGGTTTGTCCGGTGAGGGGATTTTTTGTCGCTTAGAAATTCATGGCGTCTTGTGCCATCAAGTTTTCTAATTCATCTTCTGTCACAATATCACCTTTTGCCGGTTTGTGATCGAATGTCACGTCACCGTCAATGTTTTTGTATGTCGTTGAGAATGTAAGGCCTAAAGATTTAGGGAATTCATCAATATCGAAATCCATTTGGACATCCGCTTTTTCACTCAGAAGATTTTCTTTGTCATCGAGTGTTGTTGTCACATTAAATTTTGTGAATGTGATATCTTTCAAGCCGTCTTTGACGTCGTTCAGCTCATCTTTCGAGAGTGTATCTCCTGACGCATCTCCGACGATTTCAATCAGCTTCATGAGAGATGATTTGATTTCTTTGTCAGTAAAGCTGAACTTGATTTTTTGTGCAGCACCCTGATCTTTTTCTTTGTCTGTCAGATCCGCTTTTTCAAACTTATCCGCAGGAAGATCGTCCGCCGCTTTTTTGATGGATTCCATCACTTGCTTTTGAATTTCTTCCGTCTCTTTTGCTGAAGATTTATCATCTTCAAGCGGGAATTCCAGGTATTTGCCTTTCAGGCTGTCAAACTGCATGCCGGCTGTTCCCATGAAAACGCCGAAGCTGTCAAGCACGCTGTCGATTTTGATATATCCGACTTGTTTCTTTTCGTCCATATAAATCGGGACATTGACATCCATTGACATGTTTTGCACTTTAAGCTGGCCTTTAATCACAGCTTCTGTCTCTTTTGTTTTCGTATTCGTCTTGCCGCTGATTGTTAATTTCGCATTGTTCAGCATCTCAACAATTTGCTTATCTTCAGCTCCAAGGTTTGAAGCATCTACATTCAAGCCGATATCACTTGAAAATTCATAAGATTTGGCAGCAAGCAATTTTTTGTAGGCCGCTGCATATGATCCTTTTGGATCAGCCTGCTGACATGCACCTAATGCAAGAACAAAAACGGTCAGCAGTAAAAATAGACCCCAACTTCTTTTCCTCAAAGTGGCACGCTCCTTTTGTCATGATTTTTTCTGGGTTTAAGAGGATATATTGTATGTATCCTAGTCATTTGAACCAGAAGTCATATGCATTCTACCATAAAAAAATTCGTAGAATGTGAAATTTTTGCTTAAAATTACATTAAAATTTATTTTTAGGGCTAGATTTGCAAAATCATAGTCTTTTTAATATAATCGAAAACTGTATGTTTCAATAGAAAGGAGCATGTTTAGATGGAAAAAGTACAGGAAAAAAACAGCTCCGAATCGCAAAAGGAATTGGATGATCTGCAATTTCAGCTGTTTCGGATGCGTGAGAATATGAAGGATATATCAAAAGATTCACGGGTGCTCGGCATTGATCAATCGAAAGATGACGAATGGATGATCGTCCATTCGATTGATGATGGCCGGACATGCAAGATCATGCTTAACGACTGCCAGTCTCCTTACCGCGGAAGATGCGACTTTTCGCTCGTGGCTTCCTACAGTGAGGAAAAGCGGGCGATTCATATCGGCGATATTAAAGGACCGTCAGGCTATGGATATGGCTCGATCTGCATGAACTATTTAAAAGCGCGGGCGCGGGAGCACAACATTCCCGTCATTACCGGAGACATCGCCGAAAGGGATTGGGATCATGTCGACCGTTTAATCCACTTTTATGAAAAGCATCATTTTGAAGTCACGATCGACCCTGATTCAAAATCAGGTGAAATTCAGTGGGTGGATGTTTAAATCATTCGTCATATATGATGAAATAAAAGGAAACAACGCAAGCAGGTGAAGACATGTATCCAGCCAAATTAAAAGAAGGCGATCACATCAGGGTGATCGCCCCGTCACGAAGCATGGCCCTTTTAAAGACGGAACAAATCGAACGAGCCAAAAGGGTTCTGGAACATCTCGGGTTCCATATCTCGATTTCCGCCCATGCAGAAGAAATCGATGAGTTTTCTTCTGCAAGCATTGCCTCCAGAGTCGACGATCTTCATGAAGCGTTTTCCGATCCTGATGTGAAAGGAATTTTGACGGTGCTTGGCGGCTATAACAGCAACCAGCTTCTTTCCCATTTGGATTACGGTTTGATCAAGGCCAACCCCAAGGTCTTTTGCGGGTTTTCGGATATTACAGCCCTCGCTTTGAGCGTCTATCAAAAGACAGGTCTTGTCACCTATTCAGGGCCGCACTTTTCCAGCTTTTCAATGCAACAGGGCCTCGACTATACGAAGGATTATTTTTTGAAATGCTGCCGCGATCATGATCCGTTCGACATTGAGGCTTCTTTATTGTGGTGGGACGCAATCGGCAAAGAAGCACAGCCTCAGCCCAATCCGGGCCTTTCGTGCTGAACGAAGGCAAGGCAGAAGGGACGATCATCGGCGGAAATTTGAGTACACTGGGCCTCCTTCAAGGAACGGAATACTTCCCGGATCTAAAAGGCGCTGTATTGTTTATAGAGGATGACTGGGAATCCTCGGCAGCCTTTTTCGACCGGGATTTGCAGTCATTGCTCCACCTCCCTGCTTTTCCTCTGTCAAAGCGGTCGTCATCGGCCGATTTCAGCGGGCATCCGGCGTGCCGATCGAACGGCTCAAACAGATCATTCGAACAAAAAAAGAGCTTTCTTCCATACCGGTTATCGCCAATATGGACTTTGGCCATACCATCCCCTTTTTTACTTTTCCAATCGGAGGACGATGCCGTCTCGAAGCTCATCAAGGCAAGGTGCATCTTCGCATCACCGAACATTAAAAGCGGAGGATTCAGGGATCCCCCGCTTTTTTTATTTTGCAAGCCCCCACGGTGAAAACAAAAGATAAATGCCAACCATCAGGCAGATCACCAGAGCGGAGGCCAGCTTGGCATGCTTCCACGGCCGCAAGTCAACCCGGGTGTTTTTCTTAAATTCAAATTCGCGCTTCCGCGGGCGCATTTTTCCGATGAAAAGCATCAGTAAAACGGAAAACGGAAATAAAACGGCTAAAATATATAAAAAATGGATGTGTCCAAAGTATATTTTGGAGATCGCATACAGCAGGATATGTGCGGGAATCGCGGCTTTCACAGCCAATGCCGGCACCTTCTTCGAAAAAAATCCGACAACCACGGCCGCTAAAACAGGCACATTAAAAAACCCAAACATCTCTTGCAGGTAATTGTAAAGCCCTGACGGCGCAAACAGGATAAATGGCGCGATGACAACCGATAAGGCCCCGAGTGCCAAAACGAATCGCCTGCCTGTTTTGACAAGCTCTTTTTCTGTCGCATCAGGCTTGCACATCGGCTTGTACAAATCCAATGTGAACAATGTGATTGTACTGTTAAGCGCTCCGTTGAACGAACTGAGAATCGCGCCGAATAAAATCGCGGCAAAGACGCCGACAAAAGCCCCCGGAAGCAAATCAACAATCAGCTTCGGATAAACGGTATCTGGATTCATGATGTTTCCGCCATATAAATGATAAGCGATCACCCCCGGAAGGACGAGATAAAATACGCCGATTGTCTTAAAAACACCGGCCAGCAAGGCGCCCTTTTGCCCTTCCGCCAGGTTCCTCGCCCCGAGCGCCCGCTGTACGATCGACTGATTGACGGCCCAATAAAACAAATTGTTAACCAAAAGCCCCGTCAAAATCGTCGGCCAGGGAACTTCTGCAGAGTTGTCCGCCGTTATGGCATTGAGCTTTTCCTGATGTACACTCACTAGCTCCGAATAGCCTTTCAGCAGACTGCCGTCACCTATAGCCAGGATGCCGAGCACCAATATGAACAAGCCGCCGAGAATTAAACCGATTCCATAAATAGCGTCCGCTGACGCCGCGGCTTTAAGTCCGCCGAAAAATATGTAGCAGCAGCTTGCAGCGCCGATCATCAGCGCAATCAAAAACACCGTTGCAAACCGATTGGTTCCAAGCGCGGAAGAGATGCCGAATACCTGATCCAATACAAGTGCACCCGAATACAAAACCGTCGGCAGAAATGATGTCGCATATCCGAGTAATAAGAGGATGGACACAATCTGACGCGTCCTTTGATCATACCGCTTTTCAAGAAAGTCGGGTATTGTGGCAACCCCTGAACCGAGATATCGCGGCAGAAACACAAATGCCAGCATGATCAGCGCAATCGGCGCTGTCACCTCCCAGGCCATCGCACTCATCGTTCCGGCATAGCTCTGTCCATTCAGCCCGACCATTTGCTCTGTCGATAAATTGGTCAACAATAGGGAGCTTCCGATATAAAAAGCGGTGAGGGTGCGGCCGCCGAGAAAATACCCGTCTGAGGTTTTTAAATCAACATCCTTCGTTCGCAAATAAGAAAAAATAAAGATTCCTGCATTAATCAATAAGAACGTCAAAACAATCCACAGCACACTTCTACATCTCCTTTGACCAGCATTTAATGGGTTTATCTACTTAACTACCCATTTGCCAATCTAAAAAAACTTCAGCTTGTGCTGTATAATAAAAAAAAGACACCGATCATATTTTATGGTCAGTGTCTTCACAAATTCTATTCATTTAAAACTTTTACTTTAACTGTTCGAACGCCCCAGTTTTTCGCGGCTGATTTGCTAGGAACAAACACATCGATTTTGTTCCCTTTAATAGCGCCGCCCGTATCTGCAGCTGTCGCTTCTCCGTAGCCTTCGACATGGACTTTTGAACCGAGCGGAATCACGCTTGGATCGACCGCAATCACTTTGGCGTTTTTATTGGCTTTTAAATTAATCCCTGTCGCGGTAACGCCTGACATTCCGCCGTCATTAGCAGTATATGCCGTCGCGGTAACCGTCAGTTCTTTCGCCGCGCTTTGAGAAGTATTTGAACGGGATGCCGTTTCTTTTTCTCGCTTAGGTGCCGGTTGCGACTGTTCAGCTTTTGCTTCGCTTTGAACGGATGCTTTGGTTTCCTGAGGCTTCGCAGCAGCCTGTACCGTCGCCTGGCCATCGACTGTTATGGATGTATTCGGGTAAATGATATCTGATGTTATGTCGTTCCATGTTTTAAGGTCATTTACTGTAACGCCGAATTTCTGGGCGATTTTCCAGAGTGTATCTCCCTTTTTGATGGTATATTGAGTTGTTTTTTCTGTCTGTTTTTCAGAAACGTTCAGCTTCTGTCCCGGAATGATCAAATCGGAAGAAAGCTGATTCCATTCTTTTAAATCCTGCAGGCTGACACCTTGTTTTTGCGAGATTCCCCAAAGTGTATCGCCTTTTTGGACTGTTACTTCTTTTGCAGAGGCACTCGCTCCGAATGCAGTTGTCGACAATGCTGCAACTGCAACAAAGGACACAAACGTCTTCTTCATAAGTAAATCCTCCCTTGTTAGCTTTTTATTGTTCGGCTAACAGGAGCAATCGTAACATATGAAAATGTCAATTCAATAACAAAACAATTTGTTTTTGATTACAGTTATTTTACAAGAAAGATTTTTCGCTACTGGAAATATGTGACTCCGACACTTGAAAACCTGTTACATCAAGGGTTCTCCCCTCATCTTTTTTTAAAAAAAGAGATTTACTAAAAAAATGATTTATTCATAAAAATTATGCCTCTTTTTCAGTTTTATAGGCTTTAAGCTCCTGTAAAAATATCTCGCCATACTTTACTTTTTTTTGTTCTCCCACTCCTTTGACAGAAAGAAGCTCTTCTTCGGTCACAGGCACCTTGCCGCTCATTTCTTTCAATGTTTCATCAGAAAAGATGACAAAAGGAGGCACACCCTGTTCCTTGGCAAGTGTTTTGCGCAGCTGTCTCAACCGTTCAAACAATTCGTCGTCTTTGGCAATTTGAGCGGTGTTCATTTTTTCTTTGCGAACGACTGTTTCCCGTCCGAGCAGGACATTCCGGCCCTTGTTTGTCACAGTCAACGTCGGGTATGTGCCATCGGACATCCTGATGTAGTCATCGGCAATCAAAAACTCGATAAAATCACTGATTTCAGGGACCGACTGATGCTGTAAAATCCCGTAAGTTGATAATCGCTGAAAACGGTTTTCGATGACTTTCTTATTTTTCGAACCGGCCAAAACCTGTGCAACCATTGTTTTCCCGAACCTTTCTCCCATGCGGATCATGCAGGAAAGAACCATTTGCGTTTCTCTGGTGACATCAGCGGCATTTCTCGTATCAAGACAGCTGCCGCACCTGCCGCAGTCCTCTGTCTGCTCTTCGCCGAAGTAAGAGAGAATAAAGCGTTCAAGACAGCCCTCCGTATGACAGAAATCGACCATTTGCCTCAGCTTTTTCAAATCTTGCATCTGTACGTCCTCATCTTCTGTCGACTGCTCGATTAAAAAGCGCTGCAGCCTGATGTCCTGCGGAGAAAACAGCAGGATGCATTCACTGTCAAGCCCGTCACGCCCTGCTCGTCCCGCTTCCTGATAGTAGCTCTCCATATTTTTAGGGATTTGATAATGAATCACATATCTGATATTTGATTTATTAATCCCCATTCCGAAAGCGGAAGTCGCCGTGATCACACTTGTTGCGTCATTCAAAAAAAGGTCCTGCTGCCGCTCTCTTTCGGTATCATTCATTCCGCCGTGATAGCACCCTGCGGCGATCCCTTTTTTAGACAGCTTTTCACAGATTCTTTCGGCCTCACGCCTTGTAGCGGTATAAATAATTCCCGCCTCAGAACGGTTTTTTTCAACGTATGACTCTATAAAACGGTCTCTGTTTTCTCCTTTGAGAATTTTAAATGTCAAGTTGTCTCTGGCAAAGCCCGTGAAAATCGTATTTTCTTTTTTGATCCCTAGCTGTGCGCAAATATCCTCATGAACTTCAGGCGTTGCTGTAGCTGTCAGGGCCAGCACAACGGGACGAGTCTTTAGCTCGTTTAGAAAACCTTCGATATGTCTGTAGCTCGGCCTGAAATCGTGTCCCCACTGTGAAATACAATGGGCTTCATCAATGGCTGTGAGCGGAACATGCAGATTGGAGATCACACGTATGAATTCGGGAGAGGCTAAACGCTCCGGGGTGACGTAAAACAGCTTGTAGCTGCCTTCTTCCAATGCGGATAGGCGTTTGGCTGTTTCGTCATAGTCAAGGGAGCTGTTTACAAAGGAAGCGTTGATGCCAAGCTGCTTCAAAGCATCCACTTGATCTTTCATCAGCGATATTAACGGAGAGATCACGAGGGTCGTGCCTTCCATCATGAGCGCCGGAATCTGATAGCAGATCGACTTGCCTCCGCCTGTCGGCATGATGCATGCCGTATCCACTTTCTCTGATACGACAGATTGAATCGCTTTCCTCTGCCCCGGCCGCAATGATGGGTAGCCAAAATATTGCTGTAATAATGCTTCGGCTTTCTCTAACATACAATGAAAACCTCTCTTTATGTAGTCTGCTTTTGTCTCTCCATCATATCATATTTAAGCGGACACACCATCATCCCTACTAAAAACGCGTAATAAACGAAGAAAAATCATTTTTCACAAAACCGGATGTTTTTCAGCCATGGCTCGAATTTGCCCCGCCTCCTGGCGGCAAAGCTTTTTGTACGCGAAAGCACCGCTCAAACTCACTTCGCTTAAAACGGCATGCCTTAATATTGAAAGCTCCGATAAGACGGACGCTGTCTCTTTTGTGTAAACACCTTGCTCATGAAGCATTTTGATCAAATGCTGCACATCCTGATCCTCGGCACCTGGATCAAACCTTTTTGCAGTCTGGCGAAGGGCGTCTTCCACCTCAGACCAAGCTTTTTCAATGATGTTTTCCTCCTTGCTCAAAGCCCCGGGAAGCACTGTTTTTTCCCCGGCAGAAGCCAGCTCCTTTACCCTTTTATCAAACTCCAATTCAAAATCTTTATATTTCAATTTGATTAAATCCCTCATCCGCTCAGATAAAGGCCCCCTCAGCAGCAAGATCACGCTTAATATGGTGACGGGCCATGCCAAAGATTCGATCGCCGCAGATACAAATTCAAGCCATTGCATAACATCAGCCTCCATTTTGTCTTTCTTCTCATTAAGATGTGACACCACTTTATAAAAGTCTTGGTTAACGGTGAAAAAAGGTGAAATTAAGAACAAAACCGGCCGGCAGTGAAGTGCGAGTCATAAAGGATCTGTGACAGCGCGGGGAGCGCTGAGGGGCGTTTCGGAAAGGTAAGCACGCTTGATATACATATATTAACAGACAGACGCGAAAATTAGAATATTCAGACTTAAAATCAGGAATAAAGACACATCTTGTTGATCCGATATTAGAGGATAAGGAGGTGGTTTCTTTGGATATCGCTGCTTTATCGATGGCAATGAGTCAATCCGCGCTTGCCCAAAACGTCCATATCTCAATGACAAAGACGGCTATGGACACCGCTGAGCAAAGCGCAGAGCAGTTAATCGACATGGTGCAAGCCCCTCATCCCGTCTCAGGCCATCATATCGATCTAAAGGGCTAAGAGCGAGTTGCATGCATTCAACCTCTGTTGGATGCATGCTTTTTCAGAAAAAAATGGTGAAATCCCCTTTATTTTTTCGCGCTTTTATACTATAATATTGTTCTGTGTCCCAGTAGCTCAGGTGGATAGAGCAACAGCCTCCTAAGCTGTGTGTCGGGAGTTCGAATCTCTCCTGGGACGTATTGCATGAAAAGAGGCCAACCCTTACATACCAAGGGTTGGCTCTTTTTTGTTCGTCGTGTTCAGGTGAAGTAAAGGACATTGTGAGTTTATCCTCTAAACAAATCATTTCAGGGCAGTAATCTATCACAATCGCGCCCAGTTATTTAAAAGCTATAGAATTAGTGTTTCTTGGTTTTTTTATTATTATTTCCGTAAAATCTTCTCCATCGCCTTTCCCTTTGCCAACTCATCGATCAGCTTATCCAAATAGCGAATTTCCTGCATCATTGGTTCTTCGATATCTTCCACTCGGACGCCGCAGACGACACCTTTGATCAAAGCTCGTGAAGGATTCAATTGGGGAGCTTCCGCAAAAAAGGTCTCAAAGTCTGTCTGTTTTTCCAGTTGTACTTCTAACTCTTCTTGGCTATATCCTGTCAACCAACGGATGATTTCATCCACTTCTGATTTTGTACGTCCTTTTTTCTCTGCTTTCGAAATGTAATGGGGATAGACTCTTACAACACTCATTGTATAAATCCGATGTTTGGTCATGATACATCCTCCCTAATGGTTAAATGGCCCGTTTGTTGAATTGTCACAATTCATCCATTAACGTAATTGTATCAAATTTTTTTATAAGTTATGGACTTTATTTCAAAACCATAGATAAAATAAAAGTAGCCTTGAACAAGGTCCTCAACTTGCCTTAAGTGAACTTGTCCCGGTAGATCATTTGCTCTGGAAGATCGACGAAGCCATGGATTTTTCGTTTATTTATGATCAAGTTGTCCCTCTATATTCATCCAATAACTGCTCTAATATCTCTTTATACGACCGTTCACACGCTTATATATGCCCATGTTCTCTTCCCAATCCCGCCTCGTTAAAGGTTCATCTGCCTTCGTTGAGGGCTTAGACACTTTTTTAGTTGCTTCGTGTCAGCCGATTAAACATCTCTCATTTTAATCTCCTTACCGATTAACACCACATTGCGCTATTCGCTTTTTAAAAAAGGCCCGGCTAATCTCCAGGAGGACGCAAAGATTTCAAGAAGCCATGTGAAAATGACTTCCTGTGCAAATGGGAGCTCACCGCTTGCGTTCCCCGTGACTATCGCGCGCAATCCTGCATAGACTCCAGCCGCTCCTCCTGTGAAGCTGACGACCTTACACTTGATCAGGGAAAGGTGCGTCTCCCATTCTGGCCAATAAAAAGCGGCTGCCAATCAGCTGCACAGCATCCGTGTGCGAAAGATCGGTGTCCGCAGACTCTCCGTCTTGGACTAAGGTATTCACGTTCGTTTTTCTTGTCTCTATCGTATGACAAAGCGGAAAAGAAAAAGTCCCCCATTTTATCCCCATTTTTGTCGGGTTTTTCTCGGATTGGAACATAAAAAACCTTGAAAGGCAATAGCCAATCAAGGTTCTAAAAGCACATTTTATTCTTCATCATCTTCATAAAGGTTGTCCAAAAATTCATTGATGTCATCAGCTAAGATATACATATTGCTCATGTCATCAGGATCCTCTGACTCTTCTTCATGATCCCAAAAATAAATTTTGTCATAATAAGGTTCTTTAGTGCCTAGGCATATTACGTTCCCTGCAGGATCATCTGCAATCGGAATAAAGCCAGTTGGAAGTCTATACTCATATATGTCTATGACTTTCTCTAAATTATCATACATGTCACCAATGCCATTAAATACATTCAGAACGCTCTTTCCTTGTTCATCAGAAATATTAAAAATATTTGGTTCAGGATATCCACCATTCCACTGAAGTAAAAATTTCTTGTATTTTTCCGTTAGCTTTACGTTATTTTTTGTTTCAAACTGTTCAATTTCTTCTAAAGAAAGTTTTTTACCTGGTTCTTCAATTCTCACCATTAATTTTTCCTCCTTATCTACTTGCCATTAACAGTTGATACTCCACCTGCATGAGTAAATTCCCTATGAATATCTTTTTCTACAAGAATCATCGTTTTCCCGTCTTGATGATGATGCCATATATAACCTGAAGGTGGCCTATTAAGTGATGGTACAGGTGGATCAGAATCTTTATTTAAGCCAGCCTCTATATTTGCCTTCTTATAATCTGCTGGTCGATTGGTCGGTTTTGAGATTTCTATTTCTACCGGTTTCACCGTAGGGTGCATATATGGTGTGAAATCAGGATAACCGTCAGGATATCTTACAGTTTGTCCATGTTTATTTGTGTATACCCAAGTACCATTTTTATCTATCTCTACTTTCCCGCCTTTCATCTCCCATTTTTCTGGAACAGGCGAATTTTTAGGCTTAGTTGCCAATTGTTCTTTTGTAAATTTTTTTATCGTTTCTTTTTTACCCTTAGCAATAGGATTCACTTTTCCACTTGTTGATTTAAATAAATCAACAAGCTCACTTATCAGAGGTGTATTCTTCACGTTAATAGAATTCGGTGCATCCTGTAGAATCCCTTCCAATGCAGGAGTATATCGATTATTGGCAGGCAGCTTAACAGACTGTTTTAAAGACTTACCGGCTTCCTTCACCTTGCTAACCGCGGTTTTCCCAGCTTTCGCAACATCTTTCGAACCCGTTGAAACAGAGGATTTTCCACTCCTCAAGCCGGCAAGGCTTCCGATCAAATAAGTAAAGTAATGCGCCCTTGAATACGCATCTCCATGTACTACTTTCTCATCCCATTTTTCCGCCAACGTGTCTACCATACTCAAAAGAGCGCCTTTATAATCGTACCCAAGAACTGTGTCTAAAACAACTTTCGGATCTTTATGTAAATGGTCGATTGTCCATCCGAGATTCCATCCAATTTGTTTTCCGCCCTCGTAAAAATCTTTCGCAAGATCATAAATAGCACCACCCGAACCACTATAAATATCAATAGCAGTCTGATGAAATTCCTTGTCGTCTTCCCCTGGCTTCAGATCCGGTCCAAATGGAGTTTCACTTTTCAAATAGATATCCTGAAAATACTTAGCAGGATCATCTAATTCTGTCTCTGCTGTAGCGACATTCTTTAGCTTTTCTATTGCGTCAGCCTGTTTTTCTGCTTTGCGAATTTCTGTTTCCATTCTGGTTTTATCTAATTTTTCGAGCATCATCTCCATCGGAGTCTCTTCGTTAGGCTGCAATGTATCCATCTCATCCGGCTTTAAAATCGAGCCTTTTTGATAGCCGGTGATTTCAATTTTAGGCCCTGTATACATTTTTTCAAGCCTTGTGATGTATCTTTGCATGGTCTCAAGGTCGTTTTCTGCGGTTTTGAGAGCATTGGTCTGCTCCCTATCAAAAGCATGGAGCTTTTCAAGAGTGCTGCTGATTTCCCTTTTCGCTCTCTGATTCTGTTCATGAAAATCACTGTCATCCAACTGAGGTAAATCGGCGATATGGCTGACTTTAGCGATCGTAGCATTGGCTTTGGACACCAAATGTTTCGTTGTTCGATCGGCCGCGTTCAAGCCTTGTTCCAGTTCGTGTTCGAGAAAGGCTTGTGAAATATATCCGTTGTGATTTGATTCAAAAGAATCCAGTGAGGTTTTGATTTTTTTCAATGCCGATTGGTATTCTTCAATGAACGTTTCATAGAATCGCAGGAACGGAGTATGGCATTCTTCGTAAAACGCGCGAATGGCGTCCCCGCCTTTTCCTTTTAAGGCATCATCAAGAGATGTGATGCCGTCGACGCTTTTTTTGACTTTGGCAATTTCATCTGCTTGTTTTTTTAACTGTTCCAGCGTATCATCTATTCCATTTCGTAACGCTTGAACATCCAGAGTCTTCATAGCATTCTCCTCTATTTCGTTTTCATCGATGAAGCCAGCTGTTTGTCGGTGTCCTTGATTGCTTCAACGGCGGATTCCGTTTGGGCGATTTGTTTTGAAAAAGCCGAGGCATAGGATTCAGCGACCTCATTCATTGTTTGATTTAATTCATCTATCTTTTTCGCTGTATCTAAATGATTCTGGCCTTTGACATCCGTCGGAACCGACGCTTTTATCGAATGGCTTGAATGCTTCAATTTAGAAATCGCTTGTTTGACTTCACCGGTCTTCACTTTTATTTCTTGACCCATTTTTCAATTACTCCTTGTTTCGCGCTTCTCGCTTCGCATGTTCGATCTTTTTCTCTAAAGATCGAACTTCTTGGCTAAGCGAGTGAATGTCTTCTTGTAACGCTTTGATTCGTTCATCGATTTTTTCCAGAACGTCGGAAAGCTGCTTGCCTTCAATGTCATGAAAGGATGCCTTCATATCTTTTCGAATACGCTCAAATGATTCGGCAAGGATTCCTTGCCAGGTGTGAGACGAAAGCTCAGGTTCAGTGATCGTCTTTTTGATATCAGAGAACTCTGTTTTGTCTTTTTGCAGCTCTTTGCGGCAAGCTTTCAGCTCTGCCAAAAATTCTTTCTTCAGCGATAAATCGACTTTCATGATATCTAAAGCCAGTGTTTCTCCCAGGATTGACCCGATCATGTTCAAACCTCTCTTCCCAAAAACTGCATGACTAAAGTAATGACCAGTATAAAGTTTACCACTATACGGAAATGAATTGGTGAATAAATCCTGTCCATCCATGAAAATGAATCTTTAAGATTAGGTCAATAAACCTATTCAATAAAGTTAGCTTTAAAAATAAAAAAAGCCGTTTTTAAAACGGCTTCAAAAGGAATTACGCAGTTTCATTTGTATTTTTAGGCTAAACAAAATAATAATGACTAGGTGCGCTCGTTATGTTTCTAGAAGCTATGTTCACATCATCGTTGCTTGAAAAATGGCTGAGAAAACCAAGTCCAATGATTACAATACCTAAGCCAATCTTCAGTTTAGACTTCATACAAACATTCCCCTTTCAATATTTGCTTTTGAGCATAGACCATCTTTTTGAGACAGATGATGCTATCCTCTATTTTTCCATTATAATCTAGGTGCGTGCCGGCTAACAACGCCAGCTCTTCCAAATACGGAAAACCTTTGCTTGTTTCTAATCGAGCAAATATTTTATAAAGGGAGGGTGTATCCCCCTGTTTTAGGTAAAGAGAGTCCAATGCTTCGAATAAGCTCATAAAGAGATCATCTTTTAACTCCACAGCACACCTAATACCTTTACGGTAATAACCTACGGCTTTTTCATACTGATTTTGTTTGAAATAGATCAGCGCCAAATCATGGTAGACTTGTGGCAACCGATTTGACTTTAATTTCTTATATTGAATAAGAGCATGTTCAATATACCTTGCAGCCTTATTTAAATTGTCCATCCTATGATAGCAGTTGCCAAGGTTATAAAATGCTGTGGCATAGATATGCGGATTTTTCTTTTTCAGTAATTCAGCGCTCCTTAATGCTTGATTCAGGTGCGGAAGAGCTTTCTCATGATTTTCAAGATCGTCATAATTTCCAGCAATGACAAAATGACATTGAATGAGACGAACAGAGTAAAGTTCATGTTTTTTATATATTTGGTATGCAAGCTCCGCATAATGCATTGAAACATGAGTCATTTTCATATGATAGTAGACTTCAGCCATTTTAAAGGAAAACTCCGCTTTTTCTATACTATCTGATATAGCGGGAAATTCACGTTCAGCTTTTTTATAATAAGTGATTGCCTTTGTATATTCACCTTTCCTGAACTCGTACATGCCTCGAAAAAAGTTGTAATAGTATGTAAGCATGTGATCCAACTTTCGTTTATTCCCTTCAACCCTCTTTAAATATTCTGACAATTCCATCTGTTTTTCGCCAGAAGGTACGATATACTCAATCATAATACTGTGGCGAAAAGCCATTAATTGATAATAGAGTAACAAGTCTTGATCCTCTTCCATAACCTCTATGTCTTTTTCTATTTCGGCTTTAAGAATTTCAGCATCTGTTACATTGAATTTCTGAATGTGATGATACCACTCGGTTATTTTCATCCCCACTTCTGCAGATGAGATTCTATCCAACCTTTTCACCCTTCCCTTCAGCATACTAATGATGTAAATTTTAACAATATTCCACCATTTGAAAAAGGTATTGGGCCACCGCAATTAAAATTTTCGGTCTACCCCGCAATAGCGAATTGATAATGGATTGAAAATCATTGATTTAAAGGAGATGATTTTAGTCAACTAAAATAAATGGAATTGCGGTTTTTGAAGAGTCTTAGCTCAGATAATCCCGAGAGCTGTCACAAGGTTATAAATAGCCTGCCGTTTTAATTTGTCCTTTTTCAGCCCCATCTCCAAATCAATTTCAATATCCTTGATTTTCTTTGAAGAAAGGTACTTGGTTTTGATGGTCTTCAATTCAGCATCATCAAGGCTTTAACGCTTGTTGGACTTTCCTCAATTTTCTTAACTATTTCAAGGGCATTTCCCCAATACCCAACAGTGATCTCATTATCCTGATAAGTTATTTCAGTCTTCGATAAATCCAAGTCCGAATCACCAATTTCAGCTGCGTAAATAGAATTTTGCAAAAGGCAAAGACAAGAGGTTAACCGCGACAAGAGTTGGGATTTTTTCACGAAGCACTATTCTCCCCTGTTTTTGGTTATAATATATAATAGCAAAATAGCCCAAAAGGAAAGGATGAATTCATCATTGAAGGAGGATTTATTAAAATCAGCTATTAAGTCATTTTGTAAGAGACATAATATGTCACCCCAAAAAGCAAGATTTTCAAACGTTGAAAACTATATAACTATAAGTGTAAAAAACCACTCGGAAAATGGATTAGATATAGACTGTTTTAAAGTTCTTGACTTTATGTTTAATATAATTGGGCCAACAAAAACTAAATTTAGCCAAACAACTTTCATGTTCCCAGACTCTGAAAAAGTAGACAGAGTAACGGTTTCTTTTGAAGAAAAAGATTATAAAGACTTAGTAAATACATTGTTTTCTTAAATCAAAAAAGCAGGATCCATCTATCCTGCTTTTTTATTTTTTCAGAATTCCTCTAATTTTTCATAGCTAATATGCCCTAGAGGACTGTAATTGTTTCGCATTACGACTTTTCGAAGTCCAATGGACAATTACGTTATTCGAATGATTATGCAGCTCCGCTTTCGTGTCAAAGTGAACCACAAAGCTATCGACTTCATATCATTCCCTCTCAATCCAGAGGGGAGAAAGCCCTTCCCCTTATTTAAATACCTTCCGTAATCTAAATTTTCTCAGAGTCGAAACCCCCAATCGATTTTTTCTTTTTAGAATCCTTAAAACAGAACACCCGAACAATATAAATGCCGCCTAACTTTCTTCTTATATACCGCACACTAAATTTTTATGGGAAGCAGAAGATAGCAGCTCGTTGCACTTCCCCCGCTATATAAACCGCTTCTTGTCCATGTATAGATATGGGGAGCTTTAAGCTGAATTCTCCAGTCAACAGAAGAAGTTCTTGAAGTGTAAGTCCTGGCATCCGTATAGATTCGCGGAGTGTAACCACTTCTGGTTGGCCAGCCAGACCATACGGACTCGACTGTTCCTGTTGATACAAAAAACCCCGGTGGCTGGTACTACAGCAACACCATCCCCAATTATTTGTTTTAAAGATAGTACACTCCATGATAGTCTATCGTTTCCCACCATAAAACCTCATAATAAACCATATAAATCAACTAAAAAGTGTTATTTTTTCGCCTTCAGAAAAGATCATCCGCATCCGTGTCGGGAGTTCGAATCTCGCTTGGGGACGTATTTCATGAAAAGAGGCAGCCCCTTGATATACCAAGGGGCTGCCTCTTTTTTGTTTGTGATTTCCGATCGTTTTATTATGTTTCTTTGGTGGCGGGTTTTTTATTGCAAACTCTGCACGAATCTTATTATATTAAAGATTTTCCGAACCTGATTTTTCAAATGAGCATTTGAAGCCTTTTGATCCTTTTTTATTTCCGCCAAAAAGTTGAACAGTCTGCCTTATCCAACATATTAAACTCGATTATTTTCTCAAGTAATGAGAAATCAACCGGGTGATCCCACTTGATACGAACCAACTGCTTGGTATGATCATAGCCGGCCTCTACAATTTCATCGGAAAAATGAATGATCCCTGCCCTTTCAGGGGCAACAGCCAAATGGTGTTTGGCTACGCTAAAGCCAATAATAAATGTGCCGTGATCGGTAAACATAGGCTGATTCCACGCCATTTTCGGCGCTAACTGTGGAAATTTCTCAGTTACCCAGCACAACACTTCTTCCGTACGGGCCCGATGCTGCGGATGATCAATATTCGCTAAATATTCTGCAAAAACTTCCATGTTGTTCCCTCCCCTTCATATAAACTAATGAGATTTGATACCTATATCGAATGGTGCCTCTCCTGTTTCCAATGTTGATGTTACCTTTTCAACAATTAATGATCAAGAATGAAAAACAAAACTCATTCGATAGAACTCAGTAATTGGTCAGTATAAAAAGAGCCTCCGCTTTTAGATAAGGAGCTCTTTTTATGGTGGTTGTTGATTTTATCCCTCCCATGAAAATGACTCATATTGATCAGAACAAACAACCGAAATGTCAAAAAATAGCCCAACTTGTAATAAGCGGGCTCTCCATCTTTATATGCTCTTTTTCATTCGACATCTACGGTATTCGCGCAAGAATACTCTGTCCTTCACCGAACTTAGTACTTACCAATAAAGTCGTTAAACATGACGTTACTTCTGTATTATCTGAATAAGATTGCCGCATGTATCATCGAAGACAGCTATTGTGACTTCGCCCATTTCTGTCGGCTCCATCGTAAACTTCACACCGTTTTCCAATAATCGTTCGTACTCTTTGCGAATATCTGCAACGCCAAACATTGTTACTGGGATGCCTTCGGCAAATAGCTTGTTTTGATAGTCTTTGGCGGCAGGATGTTCATTCGGTTCGAGTAAAAGCTCGGTTCCGTTTTGATCATCGGGAGAAACAAGCGTTATCCACCTATATGCTCCGCTGGGAACATCATGCTTTTTTACAAAGCCCAGCGTTTTTGTATAAAACTCCAATGCTTTGTCTTGATCTTGAACGAATATACTAGTAATAATGATTTTCATCATGTGTTTGGTCTCCTTTGGTATTTGCGATGTATGGTTCTCTTCTGACAATCTGGCTGCAAATAGAAAAACTCATACATTCGTTATTCGTTATAAAATTAATCTACCCATCCCTTCAGCAAATTTTTAAGTGGCTCGTTATTAAATATAAGTACTCGATATTTTCCCTTTCGTTTTGATTGAACGAGCCCTGCATCTTCCAATACAGAAAGATGTTTAGCTATCGCCTGTCGCGAAATGGAAAGCTCATGCTTCATAATGAGACGTGCCGTAAGCTCATACAACGTCAGCTCGTTGCGTTCGGATAGTTCGTCTAATATAAGCCGCCGAGTCGAATCGCCAAGTGCTTTGAATATAGCGTCTTTATTCCAATTCATATATCGAGTATATGCAACTATACGGTTGCTTGTCAAGTATGAGCAACTCTAAGGTTGCGTAATAAAGGAACCACTATGATGCGATCAACAAGTAAAGTCACATGAAGATGGTAGCTTCAATCATTGATGAAAGAGTAAATTAAACATAAACGGAGGAACTTCTCTCAGTGCAGTAATTACATGTTACGTACTTAACTGTGCCTTTTAAATATAAAGATAATGAAAAATAGTGCACAAGAAGTTAACACCAAGGCAAATAAATTTATCAATTTATTCGTCCTGTGTTTTAGAATCTTGAATAATAGCTCATAAATACCAATGCCGATTGTACCTCCAAGTGTATTGGCCAGTATATCAGTAATATCACTTCTTCCGATTGCCAAAACAAATTGTGTAATCTCAAATGTCAGAGTAAAACCAATAATCGAAAGAAGTTTTTTCATAAAAGACCATTTACTTTTCAACATGCAAATATAGATACCCAAAGGTACAAAAATCCTTATATTGTTATACACCTCAGAAAAGTCGGACTTATTAAGTGGGATCATATTCATGACTCGCACTCTGTCTATTTGATCAAAAGAAAACTGTAACTTAAAAAGAACTAACCAAATAAGTGCTAATACATAGATTAAGAATAATATGAACGTCAATTTTTTATTTTTCAATATTTCTCCTCCAATTTCTTGTCACGCCACCCTGAAACAATGCTGGTTCGTTTATCGGTATCTCTAAAAACTCACATTTGCTATGTTTTAGTTGTTGTTGATACTCTCTTCGTTTTTCTTCGGAACGCTCCCTGCTTCCGCCGTTCCTCTCCGCCCGAACCTCGTCCTTCGGAACTTAGTCTCGCTTACCAGAATACACTGTCACAATCACGCCATCCATATTGTTGCCTGACATTTCATACTGCCCATTCGCAGGCACAGGGATCGTTGTATTTTGGGAGATGGGATAGTAAAAGATTTTATAGACTTGGTGGTCTATTGTAGTCGTAATCGACTTCTGTTCCTGCAAAAAATCCAAATATTCTTCTAGAGCGAAATTCTTTTCTTTCATAATCGCGCTGTGAGGGAAACCAACATAACGGATATGCCATGGTTCATATTGAATGCCTGTAACATCAGTTTTATCCTTTGGATAGCGTAATATAAAGCCGTATTTCCAGGCATTTTCTTTTATCCACTTTCCTTCAGGTGATTGCTCCATTTTTGTTAAGCTTGATCCTACATCAAGGGCTAAGCCTGAATTATGTTCACTAAAACCTGCTGGCAAGGCATAATCATCTCCCATTTCTCGGTAAAGCACACTTTGCTCATCAAAGTCACGATAGCCACTATTTATTAAAAAATGACTAACCCCTTCCTTTGCAGCATCATTGACCATCTCTGAAAATTTTTGTGCTATTTCTTTTGATAGATGAATATTCGTATCAAGCAACCCATATCCCTTTACCAATTCATTATGCTTAGATAAATTTACGATATCTGATTTCACACTTTTTTGGCGAACAGGATAATTACTGTTGATTAGGAGCAGATTTCCTTGATGAATCTGTTCTTTTGAAATCGTTTTCGTTTGGGTGCTTTCCGAAGTCCCTCTTTGATCTTTGTGATTTTGATCATATTTTTGAATTTCTGCTTTATCCTGAAAAAACAGTGTTTTATTAATGAAGGCAAAACCTAAGCACAATAAAAATAACAATAAAAAACCCCACTTCTTCATTTTCAGTTTCCTCCTTAAGTGAGCGGCTTGATGATAATGCCGCGTTGAGTCAGCGCGCGGGAGATTTCGGCAGTCCTTAACGATAGCTTTCTCCAGGGCGATGCTGGACGTGGCCACCACGGGCACCTCGGCAATATATGCCATGCCGGGATATTGTATATGAGCCAGAAATCGCCCACGTACCCCGCGCTTGGCGAGGGCGGCGGCGATCAGATAGGCGTGGGTCTCGACGCGGCCTGGACAGAGAAAGACAGCGGCTGCGGGATATGGCTGGCAAGGGCCGCCTTTTCCTTTCGGTACCCAGCGGAACTGGAGCAATTGATTCGCAAATTGCTGGCCTGCGGGTGAGCAGAAAATTGCGATGACCACGGCCGAAGCCTTCTTGCGGGCGCTGCGGCAAGATGAGCATGAAAAAACAAGACTGAACGAATAGATGGGCGGTACGCCACACCGCCCGTCTGCTCCGCCCAATGTCAACAGGCGGTTCAGCCTCGTTAAATCAGCATGCACTTGGCGAAACGAAAAAAGCTCGTTCTTACGATTTTAAGTCTACCGCGTAAGAACGAGCCGTTTTTTAAAATTAAATTGTTAATTTCCTAAGAAAAAGTAAAGATAACCTTGAGATTTTCCTAAGAAACGATATTCATTTTCTTAGGAACCCCTTCTGGCAAGGCCGGAAGCTCTACCGTAAACGTCGTGTAGTGATCATTGCTTTCCGCGTAAATCTGCCCGCCATGCTGAACAATGATTTCTTTTGCAATCGCCAATCCAAGTCCCGCGCCGCCCGTATCGGAAGAACGGGCATCGTCCAGCCTGTAAAACTTTTCAAATATGGCAGCGAGATTTTCTTTTGGGATGCTTCCGGCGTTCTTGAAAACGATGGACACCACATCCCCGGAGAGGCCCGCCGTAATGTCAATGACGCTGTTGTCCTCGCTGTATGCAGCGGCATTTTTCAAAATGTTGTTAAAGACCCTCGCCAGCTTATCGGGGTCGCCGAATACGGTCAAATCCTCGGAAGCATGGATAACCGCTTGTTTTCCATTCGCGGCAAGCTGGGGGTAAAATTCATCGGTCATCTGCACCAGCATATAGTATAGGTCTATGTTCTTTTTCGTGAGCGTAATCGTTTGGAGGTTATACCGCGTAATCTCAAAAAACTCGTCGATTAGCTGTTCGAGGCGATACGCTTTGTCCAACGTGATATGCACATACTTTGCCTTTTGTTCTGCAGGCATGTCTGGCGCCTCGTCAAGCAGGCTCAGATAACCGATAACGGATGTCAGTGGCGTTTTAATATCGTGCGCCAAGTACATAACAACGTCATTTTTTCTTTGTTCGGCCAGCTTTGCATCCTGCTCTCGTTTTTCCAGAGTCCGTTTTAATGTGTTGAGCTTCTGTTCCATGAACTCCATTTCCGCAGAAAGTTCAATTTGTTTATCTTCGTTCTGAATCAGTATATCAATGCCGGTATTTATCTCGTCAAAGTATTTTGTAAATTTTGAAAGCATGATGCGGCATAGAATCAGAATACTAATGGCAATCGCCACATAAATAAAGATTTCTATATTATTCCGTATGGTATACTGATATATTATCATCGCGTCCTGACGTTCTAAGTAATAACTGTTTTCCAAAAAACGTACGATCCACTCCCCAAGTGTCCCCTTGATAAATAGACGCAAAAACAACACGAATACAACTGCTGCCATAACAATCACAACGATATAGAGGTAGAGTTTTCGTTTTAGTTTGGAATAATCGGTTTTTTTATTCCTATTTTTCAATTTTATAGCCAACCCCCCATACCGTTTTTATATACTTCGGATTATCAATGGTGTCGTTCATTTTTTCACGCAGATGCCGGATATGCACGGTAATGGTGTTGTTGCTCTTGCTGAAATATTCGTCGCCCCATATCTCATGAAATAATTGCTCGGAGCTAACCACATTCCCCTTGTTTTCACAGAGGATGCGCAGAATTGAAAACTCGGTGGGAGTGAGGGATAACGGCTTCTCGTTCAGAAAACACTCATGCGTGTTTATATTCATAACAAGGCCGGAGTGGACAATAACATTGTCGTTCTTCTCCGTTACTCCATTGTATTTTTTGTATCGGCGCAACTGTGCCTTAACCCGCGCAATTAACTCCAGCGGGCGAAAGGGCTTCGTTATATAATCGTCCGCGCCGATTGTTAGCCCTGTAATTTTATCTACCTCCGTATCTTTCGCGGTCAGCATGATAATTGGATAGGTGTACTTGTCCCTTATTTTTTGGCAGATAGTGAGACCGCTTGCGCCGGGAAGCATGATATCCAATATGGCAAGGTCAAACTCGGCCTTGTCTATACATTCCAACGCTTCTTTGGCGGTATAGTATTTGAAAATCGTATAATTCTCGTTTTTCAAGTATAGCTCAACCAAATCGGCAATTTCGCGTTCGTCGTCCACAACAAGTATTTTATCGCTCATAGTTATCAACCCTCCTTTGGATTTGCTTTTCTCAATCGGAGCCTTTTCCAAATAACGAGGCTATCATACCCACCTCTCCAAGTAAAGTGCAATCTTTATTTACGATGAATACGGTCAAAACCTCTATATAATGGCCCTTTAATGGAATAAGGAATGACTATTTTTCCCTTCCGGCAGCTTCGATGATTAAAGAAGGACATACATGGTACACGTTTGGGACGGGGATTGGAAAAGGGAGCCGCGTCATCAAGTCGAATGACGGAAAAGTTTGGAGTGTGTCGCCAAGTATATTTCCAACTCCGTTATCCTGATGGAAAAAATATGTGCCAAATCATGGCGGAGCGGTTGAAGCGCCGAGCATCACATATCAAAACGGATACTATTATTGATTCGTTTCGTTCGACAAATGCTGCCAAGGGGTCAACAGCACCTATAAAATTTTTACGGCCGTTCAAAAAAAGTGACGGGTCCATATTAACAGAAGCGGCAAGAAAATGACCGAAGGCGGAGGAACAATTCTCGATTCCGGAAATGACCGCTGGAAAGGACCGGGCGGCGAAGATGTGCTAAACGGCAACATCATCGCAAGACATAGCTATGACGCGCTTAACAATGGGGTGTCCAAGCTTTTGATCAATGATTTGTCCTGGGATTCCAAAGGCTGGCCGAGATATTAGGCCGCTTAGAAGAACCAAACAGAAGTTTTCTGTTTGGTTTTTTTGCGAATCTTTCTAATGGGAGTTGATACTTCCAGAAAAAACCGTTTTTCACCTCCAAAAAAGGATTAAATATATATTTATTTAATTTTAATGTTTTTCAGCAAAATAAGACATCATTTTCATTCTATTAATGCTATGATTTTTTCCATCCTATTGATAAATAGGAAAATAAAGAGAGGAAGTGTTGTTATATGTTGATAACAAAGTTCAAAAAAACAGTAGGTACGGGTCTCGTTGCAGCAGTCTGTTTCATGTCAGCATTGCCGGCAAGCGCCGCACCGGCAAATGTAAGCGATGCCAAATCGAACCATTATACGATCAAATCGTTCCATTACTTAACTGTAGACGGGAAAGATGTGGATTCCCAGGCCCAAGTCAACAGCAAATCCGGCAAAGACATCAAAGTAACGATGGTTCTGCCTCAACAGAATCAAAACGGCGATTTGTTGGCGTATGGATTTACGAGCAAGGTAACGTTGGAGGCATTTATCGAAAAAGACAAACAAAGACTTCAAAACGAAATCAAGCCGGCGGCCAGCGGCCCTTGCTGCACCGATTTCTATGAGTATAAAAATAAAGGCGGACAGTATATTTATTGGAGAGACGGCTTTAAAAACCTGCCGTCCAGCTGGAATGACAGAATTTCCTCCTTAAGCACGGCGTCACCTTCTTCAAGCTATTCGACGACACTGTGGGAGCACACTTCAACTCAAGGGTATGGCAAAGGCGTCCTGTTTAGACATTCCGATTGGTATGGTAAAACGGCTAATATGGCTTCAGATTGGGATAACAAAGCTTCAGCAATCGACATCAAGTAACAGGCGTTTGCCATTGACCAAATGAAGGTGTTTTGACATCACGATTCTCCCATCGATTCAAGAAGGCATGGGAGAATCGTGATGTTTTGCAGCCCCCTTCTCTAACTTAATCCTGAATTTTCACTTGCACAACATCAGCGCCGGTTTTAGAATCAATTTTCGCATTCAATTCCGCCTTTTGATTCGAGCCGTCAATCCAGCTGTTTAAGCTTGTCCATGTGGCGCAGCCGCCAGGCGCGGCAATGAATTTTCTGTCTCCTACACGCTCTAAAGGCAGCTCGGGATCACTTTCATAAAGGCTGACCGTCATTGTATTTCCCATTCTTATTTGAAAAACACAAATCCTGTAATAGCCTCCGTCTGATTGATAATCTCCGGTCATGTTTCCCTCATTTGAAATGGTCACCTTTTCATCCGCAAGTGTTCTCCAGCCAAACGACTGCACCTCAGCTGCTAAAGCTGAAGTGGTCGGAAACATGCTTAGAGCGATGATTCCTAAAACAATGGCTTTTCTTTTCATAAGCTTGTCTCCTCATTCATTTCTTCTCCCCCGCACATCACGGAGCAGCACATGATATTCTGAATCAAAGTATAGCAGACTTGAATAAGCATGATAAAGACATCGTTTGAACTAAGTTTTCACCTCTTCCGAAAGGATTCTTTATTATGGTATATGCGAAATCTTGTGCGGTACTTGCATGTTTTGGATGATGATGTGGCTTATAAAACGAATCCGCTTGTGTTCACCTTCAATGTCTCGTGAACTGTCAGGTTAAAAGTCAAAATCATTTCTTTAATTTTACGTCCTGTACATCAGCCCACCTTAATCAAATTGTCAGACATGCCTTTTACACCCGGGGCAACATTGAAAATGAAACGTTCCAGGTCCCTTTTAAAGAAACCCGGAACACCGTTGTTGAAAGCTACAGTTTCCCTTGGGACCCATATTCTTTTAGCGTTATGTTGACATGATAATGAATTGGCGTTTCAATAAATGTTTGATCCCAATTTTTCTTCAGCTTATCCCATAGGTAGGGATATTTGATCCTCACTTCGTTGCCAAAGCCGGCAAGGTCGGCTTTGTATTCCTTCTTCATTTTTTCCGTGATCTGTTCGACTTTATGTTTGACAGATTGTGCCGTAGTTTTTTCCACTTTTTTTAAAAAGGCTTGATTAAATGCGACTTCTTGGGTATTCCAGTTTTCGGCAAGGCGGCCTTCTGACTTAATATTGACTTGAAATGATAGGCGGCCTCTTTTGACAATTGGTTTGATTTCACTGTTGATAGATTCTACGGCAAATGCGGTCAGTTTTTTTGTTTGTGGATCTCGGCTTTTAACTGAACCGCCTATTCCCTTTCCTTTAATCCACATCAGTTGGCCTAAATCTTCTTCATCTAAAAAACCGAGCAGCTTGTTTGTTTTTCCACTGATCGCCACGGCCCCCGCGTATTTGATTTCACCGTTGGCGCCCACGACGTTTTGCAATAAATAACTGGTTCCCGCTCTCATCATCCCCGGCAATTTAGCTAAGGTAACAGGCGGCAGAATTTTTCTCGCCTCAAAGTCGTTTTCAACGATTTTGCGCAAACGAAACGCCGGCATTTCTCCTGTTTCTTTAAGCTCAAGCGTGTCTCTTGCTCTGCCTCTTGTAATGAGGACAAGCGTGCTCGGTCTGATTTCATTATCCCTGAGAGATTGATCAAGCAGTTCTTTCATTGAGTAGGTCTGAAGAAGACCAGCGGCGATGACAATCACTTTTAAGTGGGAGCTGAAGACCGGCCTGTCCCGTCTGAGCGCTACTTCAGCACCGATTTGCTGAAACGAATCCCCCGTTTCAACAATATTAATGTACGGCTTTTGGTCGCCGCTTCCCCCATCGGACTTGGCCCCGGCCGCCTGCTGATTGACATATTGGTAGGTTATGGTCAACCGGTCTTTCTTCGGATAGTCACCGCCCATTTTGTCAAACTTTTTTTCCAGGGCCGTTTCCTTCCCCTTATCCAAGCCTATGGCAAATGTGAGGCCGAGTTCCTCAATATCATGACTGCTCCAACACCCGGTGAGAAAGAGAAGCATCGTCATGAATAGAAAACTGTTCTTAATCGATGTTGATATGATGTTTCCTCCTCCTTCCGGCCTGAAATGAAAAGGAGTATCCATGTTTATGATTTGCATTTGGTGATTTCATTAGTCACAAAAAAATGTTCTTTTGAATCAGCGTTTTGAATTGGTTGTTACACCATTTTTCATTATTTGAATCAATCAACTATACGGATTTAATGATATGGCATAGGATGAACTATGTCTCTTCAGGGAGGTGAACGATATGGGTGGTGGTTATGGATTCGGATCAGGATTTGCTTTACTCGTTGTTCTATTCATTCTCTTAATCATTGTTGGAGCCGGCAGCTTCGGCGGCGGCTTTTATTAAAGACCTTTTTCCTGTGAGAAGTGCGGGAGGATCCTTGTTACAGGCGGATTACCCCTGCACTCTTTTTAAACCACTAGTTTAAAAAACTTATGACAGTTTCCTCCAAGAGATGGATTGACACTCCTCCCCATGTTATTGTTTGTAGGGCTCTTTTTTAAAAAGAGCCTTTTTTGACATGGAAACATATCGGGTAAAACCATTTCGGATGATCTAGAAAAAAGAGACAACAATATGTTTTCATGAATTCTACATATCATTTTTTGGAATAAATCCTGGACTTTCACTTGAAATTTTTTCAGAGCGTCCTCTACTTCGAAATGATTCCTCAAAGGTTTATCGAAACCACAAAATGATGTTCATTCAAACTTCTCCCTCGAACGGCAAGTTTCACAACTTCTTTAACAGCTCCTTCTTCTGATTTTCATTTTAGTATGATAGGCAACAGCGGAGGCACGGCTCATAACAGGTGGCATACGCTGATACTGACTAACTCTTTAGGAGGTATAGAAAAAATGCCACACAAAATGTCAAGCGAGCTCAAGCATCATTTAATGAAAGCGAATCTGTACGGTTTGCTCGCAAAAAGGTATGAGTATGTCGATCCAGCCAAACACATGCATTTTTATCAGAAGCATTTTAAACATGTGAAACGTGTCGAAGCGCTTTACATGGGGATGCACGACAATGACATGAGTCACCATGATGTGAATTTGAATATGCCTAGCCACATGAATATGCCGAATCATATGAACATGAACATGCCAAGTCATGCGGATCCGAACAGCCATATAAACAACTGGCCTTGATCAAAAAAAGGGCCCTTCTTGGCAGCAGTTGCTTTCTTTTTACAATACCTATCGTTCTTAGGAGGCTGTTTTATGATATTACCGGCAGTTGACCTTGGGCTGATGGCGGAACATTTGTCGACACATAAAGGCATGCTCCACAAATTAAAGGGCTACTATTCTCGAGCGACAAACGCCGAGCTTAAAGAAATCATCGGTCTGCAAATCAATGTCATGCGAATGCATGTCAAAGTCATGCTGCAGCTGATCAACCCTTACAATCAAAATTCGCCTGAGGTTACCCCTTTACATGCTTTATCTGCTGATCCTTTCAGAAAAAAAACGGGAGAACCGGCAACAGCCCATGATCATGCGATCGCTTTGGAAGCGCGGGCATCGGCCAAAAACATGGCGGGCGACAATTTCTTTTCGGCGCTGCTGATGAAAGACAATCATGTCCGGAATGCACACATTCAAATGGCGCTTCAACAAGCTTCCTTACAGGAGATGTACAGCCGATTGATCAAGAGGATGGGCTTAGGATATACACCGCATGCTTCCATCAACGCGCAAATCGGCACTTATCAGCACTTTGAGCAACTTTTTTAGCTTGCAGTCTAAAAAACCGTTCTCGTCTTCAAATGAGTACGGTTTTTCGTTTTGGTTATCCAACCATTTTTGCAAAAGAAAGCCATCATCTATACCAAATCTCGTTTGTTGATCATAGGATATACTATGTCTCTACAGGGAGGTGAACGAAATGAGCGGAGGCTACGGATACGGAGCAGGGTTTGCTTTAATTGTCGTGCTGTTCATTCTTTTGATTATCGTCGGTGCGTCCTGGTTTGGCGGCGGATATGGCGGGTATTAATCAGTTTGCTCGAAAGCCTGCTTGAGAAGTGCAGGAAGATGCGGCTTTCATCTCTGCACTCTCAAACAATCGTCAGAAAAACAATTGAAGAGAAGACATATGACAGTCCCTCCATCATATGTTCTGATTGATTTTACCATCCTCCCTCCCCATGTTGTTGATAGCGTAAAAAGGCCTCGAAATCGAGGCCTTTTCTATTGATAACGAATCCCCGAATCTGAGCCGGGTTCAACGAAAAACTAAAAAATCTAGCTTTCCATCCCTTTTTGCACGGGTAATCTTTTTTCTTTTCTTGACCAGATGACGGCCGGGATCAGCAAAAGGGATAAAAATCCGCCGGCCAAGGACAGTCCTGCATAGCTGGAATTGGCGACAACCATTCCAGATAGCGCACCGCCTGAAGCGCCTGCCAGTGCTACAAATACATCCAATGAACCTTGAATCTTAGCGCGTGTTGAAGGTTCGGCCGAATCGACAATCTGTGCGGTTCCGCTAATAAGGCCAAAATTCCAGCCCAATCCAAGTAAAGAAAGAGCTGTGACTAATAGAATCATAGAATCATCCGCCAGCGCCGCAGTTATTCCCGCCATTAGCAATGTCAGGCCGGAAGTAATACTCATCGCCGTTCGGCCGATTTTATCAACGAGAATACCGGTGAAAAGCGAAGGGAGATACATGGCCCCAATGTGAAAACCAATGACAACACCTACCTCCCTTAAGCTGTGTCCATGATGCTGCATATGGACCGGCGTCATCGTCATGATAGCCACCATCACCATTTGTGTCAAAATCATCACTGTCGCACCGATCGCAATTCCTTTTCTGTTGACAGGCTGACCGGCTGACTCAGCATCCGTTTGATTCTCCTTTTCCAAAAGGCTTGCAATCTTCAGCGGGTCAGGACGCAGCATCATAAAAAGAATCAGTCCTGCTAAGATAAAGGCTGCCGCTGCTAAAATAAACGGCCCCGCAAGTTGCGGCACGCCGATCGAAAGAGCAAATCGCCCCATGATATCGACCAAATTGGGACCGGAAACCGCCCCGAACGTCGTCATCACCATCGTCACGCTGACGGCAGTCGCACGCTGTTTTCGATTGGCCAAGTCGGTCCCGGCATAGCGGGCTTGTAAATTCGCAGCTGTACCTGCGCCATAAATCAAGAGTGAAGCAAATAATAGAAAAACACTGTTTATCATTGCGGAAAGCACAACACCAACAGCACCGATTCCGCCTGTTATAAAACCAGCTGCAAGTCCGGTGCGCCGTCCATACCGCTGTGACAGCCTCCCTACAATAAAAGCCGCTCCCGCCGACCCGAGCGTCAATAACGCGGACGGCACCCCTGCGTAAGCATCAGTCCCCAGCATCTGTTGAGCCATAAGGGCGCCTACCGTAATTCCGGCTGCCAGGCCGGCACCCCCGAAAATTTGTGAAATACTCACAATTATTAAGACCCGTCGATATAATGCTTTTCGTTTTTCTGGAGAATGGATGTCACTTCTTGTTGACTCATCCGAATAATCCGTCATTTATAGACTCCTTCTTCTGCAAATGTTCGTCCCTGAATTTGCAAATTGATTGAATAGTTGAATTTTAATTCCAATGATTTCATTCGTCAACAAATCTTTTTTGGCAGCGGAATATTTCTTGATGATCAAACAAGCTCCCAGCCGTTCCGAGAGCCGGCTCCGTTTTCCTGTGATTGAATGCCACTGCGCCTAGGCAAATCAATAAATTGGCTCAATATTCGGTTGAACCTGTCACGCTCCTCCCAGAACAGACCGTGACCGCTATAATGAAAAGGGATAAGCTGTGAGTTTCTTATGTTTTGATTCAGTTGTTGAGCTTGTGAAAATGGAATCACTTTATCGTGTATGCCGTGAACGATTAAAGTGGGAGCTGATATTTTGGAAAGGTCGGTATACAGATTCTCGTCCCGCAGAAGATTGATGACAGCCTCGGTCGACCAGCCCGCCGCCTCCAGACCCAACCTGAAAAACCAGTCAGAAAACGGTTCTGTTATATACTGAAAGAAAAAGGTTTCGGTTATGCCCCGCATCATCTTAGGCCGGTCGTGCGCCGCTTCCTTAAGCAATCGATCGGCAGTCTCTGCTGTAAAACCTATAGGAGCCGCAGCGTCGATCAGAACAAGCTTTGATACTCCTTCACCGCTGTATCGGGACATATAGCGGATCGCGATGGCGCCGCCAGTAGAATGGCCAACGAGTATGAAACGGTCTAATCGAAGAGACCTGATTACGGCATGGATGTCATCGGCCAAACGGTTATAATGATAGCCGTCAAAAGGCTTATCCGATTGGCCAAACCCTCTCCAGTCAATCCCTATGCAGCGATAACCCATCCTGGGAAGAACCTTGAACTGATACTCAAACTGTTTATGGCTCAACGGCCAGCCATGTAAAAAAACAATCGTCTTTCCGCCTTTAGGATTTAGATCCTCCGCATATAATTTGACCCCCGGCTCTGCGTTCACAAAGTATCCCACGTCATTTCCTCCATTAAAGTTGTTTATCATTAAGATACTCGTTCAGCCAAACATAGGTGAATGTTCCCCTGCTCTCTGCCGATGGGCGAACAAAGAATCTCCGTAAATGTTTCAGGGTACACTATATGGTATCATTCGGAGGTGATTCCCC
Organism: Bacillus sp. z60-11; assembly: GCF_046464135.1. Taxonomy (NCBI): domain Bacteria; kingdom Bacillati; phylum Bacillota; class Bacilli; order Caryophanales; family Bacillaceae; genus Bacillus; species Bacillus sp. z60-11. The sequence goes on from NZ_JBIYSN010000001.1 coordinate 1,225,955, forward strand.
TTGAAAATATTGAAATGTTTAGGGATCTGGCTCACTCTCATATGCCTTCATCCGGAAACGATGATGGCGCAAACCATATCCTATCCGTGCAGCGTTGTTCTTCATCCTGTTCAAGGCATTCAAAATGCCAAAGGCACAGCTTTGATCACGAAAGTGAAAAAGCCGTATGACGATACGCCGGCAAGTCCTGTCAGAGAGCGGCAGAGCGTTGGTATTTATGCTGATTGGCTTCCGGAGCCATCTTCCTTTGGAGATTATGATCGATATGTAGGGTTCGCCCAGATCCCCGGCGTCATCAGCTGGCAATTTAAGATGTATCAAGTGAAGGAAGACACGCCAAGCTGGGTCGGCGGCAGTCCTTGGGTCGGCAAATTCGATGAAATCTCTTCTGATCTTACTGACAATACACGGGTGGAAGTGCGCCTTTTTCAGTCAAAAACGCAAAAGCTTGGACGGGCTGTGCTGCAAAACAATTTGTCGGGATGCCGGTAAGCTGGTCAATCATACCATTCAGAAAAAAGCGGCCATAAAAGCGCGACCAAGACGCTTATATGGCCTTTTTGGCAGCTAATACAAGATGCCTTTTACCAATATTTCCTTCCATCGCAGCAAGGTTTACCACAGTAAGAGTGGTCGTACGAATCCTTTTGATAGCTTGAATAAGTGTGCGGATAGTAGTGAACATGCTCATATTTGTGATGGTCCACTTTTTTTGTATGCTGCGGATGAATATGAGGAACAATGGTTTTAGAGAATCTATGGTCCTCACAATAGTTTGTAGGGTGCACAATTGGCTTCATTACTCGCGTTTTGCAATCATACATTTATAAATTCTCCCTTCCTTTTGTTTCTATCTTCACTATTAAACTATGATAGACAGCAGAAACTTGTACTAATACAAAAAACTAAATTCGTTCATTAACACGCCTTTTTCTGAAGTTGTTCCATGCTATAATGACACAAAAAGAAAGATGGAAATGGAGTTGACAATGGTGGATGCGGCAGCGATTTTTACTTTTTTGGGAGCGGCTGTGCTTTTGACGCTGATGCCCGGACCGGATAATCTGTTTGTGTTGGCGCAAAGCATTTCAAAGGGAAAATACGCGGGGATCTCAACTGCCTGCGGGCTTTGTACAGGCTTGATCGTCCATATAACCGCAGCTGCCGCCGGAATTTCGGCGGTTGTTTATCAATCGGCCCTGGCCTTCGCTTTTGTTAAATATGCCGGAGCCGCTTATTTATTGTTTTTGGCTTATCAATCTTTTCGGGAAAAACGTTCAGGATTCGATATTGATCGCCAAGACGCATTAAGCTGCGGGTCCTTATATCGAAAAGGTGTGATCATGAACCTCTTAAATCCAAAGGTTTCATTATTTTTTCTCGCTTTCCTCCCGCAATTTATTGTTGAAGGGTCCGGTTCCGCTGTGATCCAAATGCTTGTGTACGGAGTTGTATTTTTGCTTCAAGCGCTTGTCATCTTTATCATGATCAGCATATTTGCGGAAAAAGTCGGGGAGTTTTTGCGCAGGAGGCCGGCCATGTCGCGAAAGATTCATTTGCTGCAGGGGTCGCTGTTTGCATTGATCGGACTGAAAATAGCGCTGAGCCAAAAATAGGTCATCAGCAAAATAAGCGTGCAGTCTCATCCGGCTGCACGCTTTTCATAATGATAAAGCTTATGAAACGTTTCCAGCCTCTTAAAGCCCGTTGCCTCAGGCCGCTATCGCTTTTATTGGTCCATTTGGCTCCAATCACTTAAATGAAAGACCATGACTTTATCTTGTTGTTCCGCGGCATAAAAAAATTTTGACGAATCCGCTTCGATTCGCGTTTTGAACGACGGCTTCTTTCATGAGGCTGGAGCCCATAGAACATTGAAGTTGACAGCAGCCGCACTTGGCTTTTGACTTTCCGTCTCGGCCGTTTCCGTGTAGACAGAAGATGCCGTAACTGAAGTGCAGACTATCAAGTAAGCGTTTTCTTTTCGTTTATGAGCTCCTCACATCATTTGTAAAACAGAGTGTCAATTCAATAGACAAAGGTGGAACAGTGCCGAATCAAGCCAGGTTTGTTTCCCCCCTTTCTCTTGGCTTCTAGTATACAGGTTTTTCGGTGCGGAATAATGATGCAAACCATTGATTTTCCCATCAATCCAAATCATCACAATCAGTCTCTGCCAATCCGGCAGATGGTAAAAACCGATCAGTCAAACGACAAATACGAGTCTTTTTTAATGGAATGAACCATTTTAGCACCGACTACTGACTCCTTGCATTTATTTACAAAACCAAAGAAATTTGTTATAATAAATAGATTGTTTCAAGAAATCAAATGCCTTTATTGATATATATAAACAAGCTAAGGAGGGTTATATAATGGCTAAAACAGCAATGATCGTCAAACAAAAACGAGATCAAAAATTTAAAGTGCGCGAATACACACGTTGTGAACGCTGCGGCAGACCTCATTCTGTGATTCGCAAGTTTAAGCTTTGCCGAATTTGCTTCCGTGAACTGGCCTATAAGGGTCAGATTCCCGGCGTGAAAAAAGCAAGCTGGTAATACGGATTCGCCGGCCTTTGATTGAAGGCCGGCTTTTTTGTGCCTGTGAAAGGCTCCCCTTATGATTTCCCAGCGTCTTTTTCTAATATTTGCACAAAGCCGTTTGTTCCATCCACCCGGATATACGCTCCGTCTTTGATGATGTCAGTTGCTTTATCAATGCCAACGACAGCCGGAATTCCGTACTCCCTGGCAACGACTGAGCCATGAGTCATCATTCCGCCGACTTCGGTAATCAGCCCGACTGCTGAGGTAAAAAGCGGCGTCCAGCCGGGATCGGTATATGGAGCGACCAAAATTTCGCCGGGATTGAGCTTTGCCTCCTCCGGTCTGGTGATGACCCTGGCTTTTCCTTCGATCACGCCGGCGGATACCGGGGTGCCCGCAAGTGCTCCTTCAGGGCTTTTCAGATTGTGCAGTTTTCCCGTCACGACCTCTCCCTCACTTGTCATCACACGGGGAGATTTCAGCTTTTGATTTTGCTGGTGCTGTTTTTTTCTTTCTGTTAATAGAGCTTGAACAGATTCGATGTCGCGGTCTTCCAGCAAAGTGATGATTTCTTCCATGGTCAGATAAAACACATCGGCTTCACAGGTCAGGACTCCTTTTTCGACGAGGCTTCCGGCTTCTTTTAAAATAGCTTTTTTATAGAGAAATAGAAGCTTCACCAATGCGAACTTATGATGTTCGCGCATCCCCATCAAACTGCGATATACACGAACAAGCCGCGCCGCTTGTCTTTTTTCAAGAAAACGAAATTGTGAAATGATTTCCCTTCCCGCCTGTTCGGCCTCTCTTTCGCCTTGCTTGAACTTTTTCCTGTGATCTCCTGCGGCGGCTGTTTGGATGTTGCTGAGGATCGATGGCGCGAGCTGGACAGGGTCTTCAGACCATCTCCTTTTCGTGATATCGATTTCACCGACACACCTCATCCCGTACTGTTCAAGAAAGCGATCCAATGCTTGTTTGAACTCCGCACCTCCGGCTACCTTCTCCAATCCTCCGGCGAAATTGCTGCTGTCGGCTTTTCGCAAATAACGGACCACTTCGGGGTGCCGTCTCGCTTGATCAGAAAGATCCCCCAGCGCAAGCCCCATTTCGGTCGTCACATTGTGAGGCAAAGATTTATACAATCTGCTTAACAAAGCGGCACTTTGTTCATCACCGACTTTGTTTTTCAGCTTTTTTTCAAGGAAGATGGCTGCAATCATTCCGGTCAACACATAAACTGCGACTTTTAAAACCACCCCGGGAATCATCTTGTCCAACTCCCCCCGAATCAGGCGAATCGTCTCTGCACCGGACGTCCGGCTTAGTTTTTCCTCCGTTTCTTTAACGGTATGATCAACAAACGAGCGGGCCCGCTTTTCAGCCTTTCCCGGATCTTTTATCAGCAGGTTGCAGGCCGCTTTGAAAGCGACCGGTATCATGATCGGCGCCAATTGTTTGGCTGCTTTGAACTTGCCGCTTACTCTTGCAGGTGGATAGTCGGCATGTCCGCGCTTGACGACTTCCGACACAGCCGATGCCATCAGCTGATCCATGCCGTTCAGGACTTTCAGCACCCGTTTTCTCACAAATTTTATGGAAAGAGCGCCTGTTATATCGGCAAAGGCCCTTCCTCCCGCCTCGTGTACAATGGATGGATCCGCCGGATTCTGCTTTAAAAAATCGGGAATGCGGCTGATGACGGATATCCCCAGAGGCTTCATCGGATCGGTCATCATTTGGATATAGCCGAAATTAATCAAGATGTGCAGTCTATCATCCGAAAATGCCGGCACCGGATATAACGATGTGATTGGCCGGCTTTGAAGAATGTAAAACCTGCCGCCCTTAAAAGCCCATTCAACGTCCTGCTCCATGCCGTAATGCGTTTCGATTTTTTGCCCCAGCTTTGCCAGCTCGCAAATGCGATCATCAGGCAAAGCCTGCAGTGCTTGTTTTTCCGGGGGAAGCTTTTTCGTGACAGTGCCGCCTTCCGGTTTCGACCAGATCGCCGCCTCTTTTGTTGAAATTTGTTTTTTGATGATTTCCCCTTCGCGCACTTGATACAAGTCGGCGCTCACCACGCCCGACACCAGCGCTTCCCCCAAGCCAAAGCTGGCATCGATGGAAATCGTTTTGCGGCGGCCTGTGATCGGATCAGCCGTAAACATGATGCCGGAGACGTCGGGAAATACCATCTCTTGCACGACAACGGCAAGAAAAACGCTGCGGTGATCAAAACCGTTTTTCACCCGGTAGGTAATCGCCCTGTCCGTGAATAATGAAGCCCAGCAGTTTTGAACAGCCTTGAGAAGCTGATCCTGTCCGTGTACATTCAGATAGGTGTCCTGCTGTCCGGCGAATGACGCCGTCGGCAAGTCTTCTGCTGTCGCACTGGAGCGGACGGCATAGGCTTTGTCACTGCCCGTTTGCTCAAAGGCCGTTAAAATCGCCGAGCGAATATCTTCAGGTACAGGCATGGCAGCCATGTGCGCGCGAATCTGTTTCCCTAAAAGACGGGTTCGCTCCAGCTCGTCAGCTTTTAGCGAATCCAGCTGATCGAACAAACGATCGATTTCCTTGTTGTTTTGAATGAATTTTCGGTAGGCAAATGTGGACACGCAAAACCCGGGGGGAACGGGCAGACCCGCTTTCGTCATTTCCCCGAGATTTGCCCCTTTTCCCCCGGCGTAAGGCAAATCGGCTTTATCGATTTCGTGAAAATGAAGCACATATTTTTTCATCCTCCCTCCTCCTTAAAACGATATCTTTTCTTCAGCTTCCTTGGACACAGCTTGCGGCTTTAAAGCCGCTGCCAGCAGAAGCAAAAAGCTCACGGTTCCGATCGCCAGCAATACTGTAACAGGCTGGTTCATGTCAAGGCCTTTGTCAAAAAAGAGGAGATCGCGCAGCCCCTCTGAGGCAAACCGCATCGGCAGCCAGGAGTAGACCCAGTCGCGGTAAAAGGCTGACATCATTTCTGGAGCCAGCGTCAAAAGCGGGGTTCCAAAGAAGAAAAGAATGCCGAATATCCCGGCTCCGGAAAGTCCCACCCACGCTGTTACAGCGGCAATCATTAAATAGAATGAGAAGTAGCAGAGGGCGATAAACAATGCCGTCTCATGAAATTGCGGGATGTTCATCCCCACCCACTCACCTGCGATCCATACAAGGCCATAGCCGCAGATGGCGGCAAGCACCGCACCGATCAATCCTTGAAGGAGCCGGGAAAAAAGCGCTTCTGTCCGCTTGAAAAACCGCAATTTCCTCACCTTGGCAAAAATGAGCAGCGCTCCTGCTATACTGGCCATCCAGAGCGGCTGAACCAATGACACCGGCGCGTTTCCATTAGCGCTGTTCGCTGAAATCTTGTTGACATTTTCAATGTCTTTTTCAATAGGCGCTGCCAGTAGAGATGCCTGTTCCGCGCTCAAGGCTGCACCACGCTTTTCAAGCGTTGTCAGCAGCTGTTCTCTGACTTGTTGATTGATGTGTTCGACGAGTTGATTCAACATTTGTCCAGCTGCATTAGCGGCGATGGTGTTTGCCCCTTGATTGATCAAAATCTTCACTTTGGCTCCAGCCGGATGTGCTGTTTGTAGTGAAGACTGTTTTTGGCTGAAGTCTTTCGGAATGATGAGTGCAGCATAATACGTTTGATCGTTCAGTCCGTTCCGAGCGCTTTTTTCATTTTTGACATCGATCCACTTGACTGCTGCATCTTCACCTGACGTTTCTTTTTTAATGTTGAGCGCGATCTCCGCTCCTCTATTCAGTTTTCCCCGGCCCGGCAATTCCGCTCCCTGATCTTCATTTACGATGGCGATCGGCAGGTTTTTCGGCTCAGGATGGACGGATGGAATCAATGTGAGCGAAAAAATCAAAATCACCAATAGCACCACAAACGGGGCCAATAAAACCATTTTTTCTTTTAGTAATGTCATGTCAAAGCTCCTTTGCTGAAACAATAATAATGAACATGGTGTTGATTTATGTTCTTTGTGTTCATTATAATTGATTCGTAAGCAATCTCAATGCACAATCAAATGGGAAGTGTTCATTACTGAACAAAAAAATAAAAAATGTTGATTTTAAGGAAAATATCGTGGTGAAAGGCTGATCAAAATGGCAAAACGGCCGGACAGAAGAATTAACAGGACAAAAAGGATGATAAGGGATGCATTATCAGAGCTCATGGAAGAGAAAGCCTTCGAGGAGGTGACCGTAAAGGATATCACCCGAAAAGCGGATATCAACAGGGGCACATTTTACTTACATTATCAAGACAAATACGATTTATTGGAACAGAGCGAAAACGAAATCATCGAGGAAATCAGGGAAATTGCCAAACAGTCCATTCATTCAATGGGCGTATTGAAAGGCCCTGTCATTGATAAGCCCCTTCCGTTTGTGGTGGACATCTTTGAATACTTTAAGGAAAACGCGATTTTTTTAAAGGCGATATTAGGGCCAAAAGGCACCGGCTCATTCCCTTTAAAATTCAAATCCGTTTTAACTGAAAACTTGAAGCGTCTGAAAAAGACGATCAAGGCGGAAGCGCTTGTTCCCGAAGAATATTTGATTTCTTATATCGTCGGGGCTCAAGTCAACGTCCTCCATGAGTGGCTTATCAGCGGCATGGCGGAAACACCGCATGAAATGGCGCTGATTTTGTCAAAGTTGACCGGAATGGGCCCGGCATATGCGGCCGGCTTAAGAACATGAGAGGGAACTTGAACTTCCCTCTTTTTTTGACGTTTCCCGCATAAAAAATCAAAAGCCACCCACAATATAGTGAAAAAGGTGGTGAAATCATGCAGAAGAAAGGCATTCAAAACAGCAGCATCGAACAGCTTAAAAATGACCATGAAACAGAAAGCGCATTTCAGCAGGAGCAAAAAAACAACAAACAGCAACAGAACAGAAACACTTTAAAATAAAGTTAAAAAAGGTGATCAAACGATATGAAACATGTAAGGGCATTGTGTGTAAAGTTTATTGTCAGCCTTGTTCTCTTATACGTCATTTTAACCCTGTTTTTTGGTGTTCCGTTTGGAGATATGTTTGTTCTCACCTTATTTTTGGGTGTTATCTCCTATTTGCTTGGGGACCTGCTGTTGCTCCCGAGAACGGGCAACACAACGGCGACAATGGGGGACTTCGGTCTTTCCCTCATATTGATTTGGATGATTCTCGCCATGCAGGATAATCCGCCGTATGCTTCACTCGCCTTGGCTTCAATCATTTCAGCAATCGGCGTCACGATTTTTGAGTTTTTCTTCCACCGCTATATGGCGGCTAACATTTTAGATGAGAACACAAACGAAAAACGGGAAAACAACGGTGCTATGAATTATCAAACTGAGACGTCGGAAGAAGTGTACCCGTTTTCCCCTGCAAAAAAACGCGACAAAGAATAAAACCTGTCTTATGGCAGGTTTTTCCTTTTACCAGGCGGCCATTCTCCCCCACAATATGCGGGCGCATCCCCTATGAACCCCTTCTTTCTTATCGATTGTTTTCAGATCACAATCGGCCGCTTGACGGCTTCTATCTGGACGTTTCCTCTCGCCTTGGCATAGAGACCGTCACAGTCCGCAAATATTCAAAGTTGCTCGAGTCTCACGGCTATTTTTTCGAGCGCGACACCAAGGGATGGCGACTCTACAACAAAGATGATTTATTCGCTATAGAGTATCTCTACAACATGAACAAATTGGACGGCCAATCCCTCCAAAAAGCAGCCGAACACATAGCGCATCTGTATCGGTCAAAATTGACCGTATCGCAACCCGATACACCGATACAAAACGATGAAAGGCACGCCTTATTTTAATTTGTCAAACAACAGGAAGAGTTCAATAAAATGATGCTGGAACGCATTGACTTTTTGAGAAACGGCAGCAGGAAAGAGACGAAATACTGATGAAATCCCTCCGCGAATCCCAGGAAACTCAAAAAATGCTGGCTGCCGCCCGCGAAAAAAAGTGGTGGCAATTCTGGAAATAGAAAAGCCCCCTCAGGAGCTTAATCTTTGTTAGCTTTCTTCCATCTGCTCCTAATAATCACCATGAACACTATATATACAACCGCAGCAATAACCGTTAAAACCTCAATTTTTATAAAAATACTATTCAAAATTATTATTAGAAACACAAGCATTGTCGAATACCAATGTATAGATTCATATTTTTTTTCACTCATTGCGTTCCCCTCACGTTCTCCCTGCTCTTAGTTATTTTTCTTCTGTATACTTTTCATCACAGTTTCATACATCCACTTTGAAACTATATACACTACGCTTATCATCAAATACAAAATAAACAAAAACACCGATACCAAAAGCACACCGTTATTCCTCAAAATAATCTCCTGAGAATTCATGGAATAAATCAATACATAAAGGTAAAACACACAAAACATAAGCAAAGCCTCAATAATGTAATTCAAAAAACCCCGTTTTCTCAATAAAATCTGAGAAAACAGTACGTCTACAATTCCTACCACTATCACTGTAAGAGCAAAAAATTTAAACAAAATCATTACTGAGTTAAAAGTGCCAGTCGTATTAATCGACACATCTGGAGCTAAAGCCACCAACTTGAAAACTCCGAAAAATATTAAGAATGGGGAGGAAACTATTAATGCACACATGAGAAAAACAACTAAAACCGCAAAGATATGATCCCCAATAGAGTAGTTTTTCCCTTTACTTTTTTTACCCATTATACCTATTCCTCTCTTTTTATGGTATTATATTACTTGGTTAAAAATATCAAAAAAACAGGGGGATTTAAAATGAAAACTAAGAGAAAAAGATTTTCCCAAGGTGTAATAACACTTTCTGTCGCCACTCTTATCATTTCAGGATTTAGTGGTTTCGCATCGTCCGCTTCAGCTGCAGAACAGAAGCAACCAACAAAAGCAATAACGACAACCACAACTGCTGTTTCATTACCAACTTCACTCGAAGATTACATTGAAACACATCAACAGCCCACTGATTTAGAAGATTCAAAAGCATTTATCCAATTCGCATCACAGACTAAAGAATTTCAAACTTACAACAAGTTAAACCTAAATGGACAAGTACATACTGCAGGTGTTATTGGTCATTCTCTTAAAGCAATAAAAGCATTTGGATGGGTATGTAGAGTCGGAGGAAAAGCGCTTAAATGGGCGATAAGACCTCTCTCTCCTTCAAAAGCTAGACTGGTAGACAAATATGCACGCAAAATTGCATATGCCACAGAAAGATTAAACAGCGCATCAAAAGGTGCTCTTGTAAAAGCCTTAATAAAAGCCGGAGTCCCTAAGAAAACCGCAGAATCACTCGCTGAAATCATTTTATGGATTGTATAAAAGCAGAGCAGGCCGGGTGGCCTGCTCTCTTATTTGATTATGTAATTTTTGATGCCGGGATGCCCCAATACGCCATGACCTCAAAAGCGCCGTTCGCCACCTCATCGTCTTCCTCATCAATCTTGACCAGATCACCGCCCTCCGCGTCCTCAAGATTCAATTCTTTGTGTATCTCCTTCAGAATGCCACCGTACCCGATGAGCCGCCGAGACGAAAGCGCATCGTCCAGATAATAAACCGTATCCAGATTATCCTCCGTCACCTTATTGCCGCACAAAATGTCTGTATCCTTGACCGGGTATTTTGAAATCTCCAGCACGGCCTTTTGCTCCTCCATTGCCTCACGAACTTCGCTTTCAATCTGCTCCGCATCGATCTTGGCTTTCCCTTTGACCCGCTGTATATGTACAATCGGCGTGTAATCAAGTTTCATCGCCTTTTTCCATAGGGTTGTCCATTCTTCTTGATTGATATAATTTTTACCGAAATAGCTTTTTTCACCGGAAGCAACACATGAAAATGTGGATGATATGTATACTCTTCATGATTTTTCGTGATTTCCAAAGCTCTGAAATAGCCAAGTACAGCTGTATCAACTCGTTTGTACTTCATCAAACGATAAAAGCCTTTCATCATGTCTGAAATTGTCTGGCGAAGCTCTCCACCTTCAACATTTCGAACGGTCAGAGTAAGAAAAAGCCAAGCGCAATGATACTGCCGATTAGTTTCTTCCACGATTAATTTATTATGATACGCGATTTTCAAAGACCGCCGCCAGGCACACATAGGGCACAACCTCCCCTTACAAAAATGGGCTTGATACAGCTTTAACTTGCCCGTTTCCGAGTCTTTTCTAAACCACAACTGTTCGGCACATTCAAACATTCGTTGAGCTTTTTTGCTGTAGTAAGGAGAGCCAATCCGATCTTTCAAACCTTCATAATGCTTATAGTTTTCTAGCTATCTATTATTTTTGGTCGCACTTAAATAATAGCAGAAGGTATTTTTATCTGTCAAAGTGGCGTTAAACCCTTGGCAATCAGGGATGAAGGGCATTTTAAAAAATCTTGTTCAAGTGGTGCCCGGACACTTCTTTTGATCAAAATCGCACAACTGTTCATTCCAATGAGGCGATCAGTCCCTGTCCGTTAAAATCTCATACTTTTATAAAGAGCTATAACCGGCTCAAATAAAAAATCCTGTTTTGAGAAAGGAAAACAAAGAGCACTGAACGAATTATAGCAATGAAAAGGAGGAGGATATGGTTTGGAACATGAAACGCTGAAGCACTTTGACTATCATAAATGGGCAAACAAAAGAGTGTTTGATCATCTGAAAAGTCTGCCTGAGGAGCTTTTTACGCGCAAGATTGAGAACGTTTTTTCGTCGATTGCAGAAGTCGTTGTTCATATGTGTGTTGCCGACGCCCTGTGGTTGAAGATTCTTTCCGGAGGACGTTATGAAGAGGCAAAAGAATTGGCCATGCAGCTGAGGAATGAATTATTGGAAAAGGACATCGAGGGGCTGGCCTCATTTTTCGATGAAACGGCACACCGATATGAAACACTTTTTGCAAGCCTAGACGATCTCAATTGTGATTTGACGATCGAACATCCGGCATTCGGACGGATGACGACGGCTTTCAGCGAAATTGTGAATCATGTCGTCAACCATGGGACATATCACAGAGGCAACATTACCTCAATGTTGCGGCAAATGGGGCACGCCGGAACTGCGACGGATTACGTTTATTATTTACTCAGCCGGCATGAGTCCGCATCATCAAAAAATCCCCCTGTTTAAAAAACAGGGGGATGTTTCTTAAAATTCGGCTGCAAGCTTTTTCGCTTCTGCCAGGCCGTTTTCGATGATTTTTTGCGCTTCGTCAGGAACGGCGTTGTGCCCTTCGATGACAACAGTATGCAGGTCTTGAACACCGAAGAAGCCCATCACGGTTTTCATGTAGTTCAGAGACATTTCCATAGCCGCCATCGGACCTTCGGAATAGAAGCCGCCTCTTGCGTTCAACAGGGCAACCTTCTTATCTCCCATCAGCCCTTTTGGTCCTTCAGGAGTGTATGTAAACGTCACTCCAGCGCGTGATAGGTAGTCAACATATGTGTGCAGCACAGCCGGCACCGCGAAGTTCCACAATGGGAATGCAAAAACAACTTTATCGGCTTTGACGAACTCGTCTAAATAACGGTCCGCAACAGCAGCTGCCGCTTTTTCATCCTCGTTTAATTCCATGCCTTTCCCTGCTTTAAATGTGCCGTTAATGGCGGTTCTGCCCATGTACGGCGGGTTTTCTTTGTAAAGGTCAAGCTCCACAATTTCATCGTTTGGATGATTTTCTTTATAGCTGTTAAGGAACGCATCATATAGTTTCACAGATACGGCTTCTTCAGCTGTACGATCGTTTGCTTTAACAAATAATACTTTTGACATTTTATTTTCCTCCCGTGCTAACGTTTTATTATTTACTTACAAATAGTATGTTACTTTCTTTTGAATAGAAAGTCAACTTATTTCACTTGTTATCAAACTGTTTTTCAATCAAAAAAAACACCCTGCTGGGTGCGGGTGCTTATTTTGAATCTTGCTCTTGATCAAGCCGTTTATAGGTGTATGAATGCTTTTGGCCGATTGTGTCGCTGTTCGTCAAATCCTTCATTTGCCGTGTAAATAGCCGATCATCCCCTTCTCCGCTTTCTTTTCTTTGTTCTGTTTCAGCTTGAGCCTTGACGGTCTTTCTTGCATATGGAACAGCCTTTAGCCGTTCATAAGGTATTTCTTTGCCCGTGGCTTCGCATATTCCGTACGTGCCGTCTTTCATCCGCTTGAGAGCGTCTTCGACTTCTTTTAATACATTCCGGTCTGTCCGCTGAAAGGTTTGCTCTCTCATCCGTTCAACATATACACCGGCATGATCAGCCTGATGATTGTCCACACCGTTTGACAGCTCACCCGTTTCTTCAGTCATCGGCCGATCGATTCTCTCCGCGCCGGAAATGGTCTGTTTTAAGTCGAGTAATTGCTGGTAAAGATGCTCCTTTTGCTGTTTTGTCAATGGCATGGTGATCCTCCTCCTTTCTTTGCCCTTTCCCGCTGAAAAAAATGTCAAACACAGCCTGTCCCCATTAAATCAGTCAATGTTTCCGCGTTCTATGAGCGTGTATGTTCAGAAACCTTTTCCGTCTGCCGGCTTCTGTTGTTCATGTGGCGGCAGCCTAAATATACTCTTTGGAGGCTCAAAGCAGGTTTTTGAGTGATCGACAGATGTTCCGTTGTGACACTGGTCCTTATCAGTAAATTGAGATCAATTATGGTTTTGGCGAAAAAACAAGCCGCTCCTGCTTGATGCATGAAGCGGCCTGTTGTCTTTTTTAAGCGCATAAGTATTTGGATAACAGCGCTTGAATTTCAAGCATGTCTGTATCTTTTGTAAATTCGAGGTCGAAAATTTTGCTGCTTGTCATCAGCGAAAGAGAGCTGTCGGGATTGAACATGCTGACTTCCCTGATCGCAAAGCCTTCAATGGATTTATAAGGAAGGAAGACGCGGACTTTCTTTTTAGAAAACAGCTTATTATCAAAAAAAATAATCCGCTTGTTGGTAAAACAAATTTGATCAATTCTTAACCTGCATACTGATTCAATTTTTTCTCCTTCAATAAGCAGCGGTTCAAATCTTTTCCCGTCTGCCGTCTTACTAGCTGAAAAAACGCCCAATCAAAACCCCTCTTTCTATATGTACAATTTATGTTTATGCCCAAGGCAAAGTATGCTTATCGGTACTAATAAGAATACGATAACCCTGTTTGATAAACAATTACGAGCAGATTACATTTCTTTAACTCTCGATGTTTGGTTTTACTAACAATTAATACGCTTACCAGGGAGCTCAGGTTTCAACTTTTTATTCGTTTTTTCAGGCGTTTGCTTCAGAATAAAAAAACCGCAGAAAGAATGTCTCCTTCTGCGGGCCTTTTTACGGTTTTCGGCTTCTGATCTGTTCTTCTGTCACAGCCATTCCTTCCGATTCCGACATTGCTTTCGTCATCGGGAAGTGTGCGGCACCGTTGTTTCTCAATTGATTCACCCTTTTGTGATCATCTATTATGATGGATGATCATTCAGGCTTTTACCTCTTCAAAGTAGTCTTTGTAATAGCCGCCTACTTTATTTGTATTATCGATGATAAATAAAAACTCATCCGTCTCATTTTTGACTTCATATATTGTCCCGACGGTCAGCGCCCTGTTGACGATGTATTTTTTTGCATCGGTATGTACACACTTTACTTTTTTGATCGTTTGATTGTTCTGCCAATTTTCATGAATCATGTTGATGTCCCCTTTTCAAAACGGTATATGTCTCCATTGTAGCGTTTTTTGACCGAAATGCAATGTCGGGTGACTAGATGAGAGCAAATGAATATTGATTTCATTTCCATCTCTGTTATAGAATAGTGGTGTATGGTTCCAAAATCAGAAATATATCCCTCTTTTGCCAGCGCAATGATCGAATCAGAAGACAAACCAGCAGCAAGAGAAACTCAACACAGACAGACCAAAATTTTAAAGGAGGTTTGTTTAACAAACATGAGTTCATTAACGATGCAGGTCAGTAAGAAGCTGGAGTCATTTTTGCAGGGAACAAAGAAGCTGTACATTAACGGGGAATTTGTAGCCAGCGCTGCAAACAAAACGTTTGAAACCCCGAATCCGGCTACGGGAGAAACGCTCGCCACCTTGTATGAAGCAGGTCCCGAAGATGTCGACAAAGCGGTAAAAGCCGCAAGGGAAGCCTTTGACCACGGGGAATGGCGGACGATGAATCCGGCCGAGAGAAGTCGGCTCATGTACAAACTAGCCGATCTGATGGAGGAACATCAAAATGAGCTGGCTCAGCTTGAGACGCTTGATAACGGAAAACCGATCAGTGAAACGACTGCCGGGGACATTCCTTTATCGATCGAACATATGCGTTATTATGCAGGCTGGGCAACGAAATTAACCGGACAAACCATTCCTGTAAACGGACCTTATTTTAACTATACCCGCCATGAGCCGGTCGGGGTTGTCGGACAGATCATCCCGTGGAACTTCCCGCTCTTAATGGCGATGTGGAAAATGGGCGCCGCCCTTGCCGCCGGATGTACGATTGTCTTGAAACCAGCCGAGCAGACGCCGCTGTCGGCTCTGTATTTGGCGGAGCTGATCGACAAAGCAGGATTTCCGAAAGGTGTTGTCAACATCATCCCGGGCTTCGGCGAAACGGCGGGAGAAGCTCTGACAGATCATGAGCTTGTAGACAAACTGGCTTTTACAGGTTCGACTGAAATCGGCAAAAAGATTATGGAGAAAGCGGCGAAAACCGTCAAACGGGTCACCCTTGAGCTCGGCGGAAAATCGCCGAACATCATCCTTCCTGACGCCGATTTAAAGAAGGCGATTCCAGGAGCATTAACCGGTGTCATGTTTAATCAGGGCCAGGTGTGCTGTGCCGGATCGCGCGTCTTTATCCATAAAGACCAATATGACAAAGTGGTTGACGAAATGGTCTCTTATTCAAAGTCTCTTCGCCAAGGAGCGGGACTTCATGAAGATACACAAATGGGGCCGCTTGTCAGCAAAGAGCAGCACGAACGGGTGCTGTCCTACATCGAAAAAGGACGCCAGGAAGGCGCGAAAATCGCAGCCGGCGGAACATGCCCATATGAACAGGGATATTTCGTCTCTCCGACCGTGTTTACAAACGTCGAAGACGACATGGCCATTGCAAAAGAAGAAATATTCGGCCCTGTCCTGGCGGCGATCCCGTATGAGACGGTTGATGAAGTAATCGAGCGCGCCAACCGGACGGAATACGGGCTAGCTGCTGGAGTTTGGACGGAAAACCTGAAAAACGCCCACTATATCGCCGACCGTCTTCAAGCGGGTACCGTTTGGGTCAACTGCTACAACGCCTTTGACGCGGCCTCCCCATTCGGCGGTTATAAGCAGTCGGGCCTAGGCCGTGAAATGGGTTCATATGCTTTGGACAATTATACCGAAGTGAAAAGCGTCTGGATTCACGTCGGTGAATAGATCACGCAAAAAGCACCGCTTTCTTTGATCGCGGTGCTTTTTTGTCAGCCCGGAGTAAACAGGACTGCGGTCATTTGCTTCCAAAGACCGAGCAGCTGATCTTCATCATGGAGAAAGTGGCAATGAACGATAAATCCTATTGCTATCATATCCAGCATGTGAAGCTTTTTGTCCAGGCGCTCTTCGCATGAATGCCCCTCCTTTTCCGCGATTTGCAGGGCGGCGCTGTTTTGCTTCACAACCCGCGAGAAAATCGATCGGAACGCTTCTTTCAGCTCATCATCAATGAAGCTTTGGCTGATGCACAAAAACAATAAATAATAGTCGTTTTTTTGCTTGCGAACAGAATGAAAAATATGCTTTCCCAAACCTGCTACAATTTCCCGGGCGTCCCCCTCCTGCTCTAAGGGCATGTCTTTTAAACATTGTTCAAATGCATGGATTGCCGTTTCTTTGATCAGATCATTCGTGTTTGAGAAATAGTGATAAAAGCTGCCTTTGCTGACTCCGGCTTCTTTAATAATTTTGTTGACCCCGATCTTTTCAAAACCTTCACGAACGATAAACGATACCGCCGCATTTAAAATGTGTTCTTTTGTTTGTTCACCTTTTTTCGTGGCCATGTGCGGCAATCTCCTTGAAATAAGTCTTTAATTCACGGGTTCCGTAGGCAGGTGCAACAGCATCCTGTGTCAATCCTTCGAGAAAGAATTTGAATAAGCCGTATTGTTTCGGACTGAATATACGCAAAAACGGAAGCGAAGCCGATAAGAGCCCAGCAGGGACATGAAACAGCCGCTTCTTTTTTTGTATGATCGCAAATGCAAGCGCTGCAGCTTCCCTGTATTCGTAAATCTGCGGGCCGCCAACCTCAAGCTCTGCTCTGTCATGCGTTGGAATGGAACGGACGCAGTAGTCGGCAAGATCAGCACCGTGGATTGGATTGATCTTCTGCTTTCCATCGCCGATTAAAAATACCCTGCCGTTTTCCGCCATTTTCAATAACTCACTCATATCCGAAAAGTAACCCGTCGGCTTTACGATGATGTAATTCATTCCGGAATTTTTCAGTTTCTCTGCAAAAGCTTGTTTGGCTTTGACGAGCGGATTTTTCATTTTTTCACCTTTCAAAACATGGATGTACATCAACTTGCTGACGCGCTCCTTTTTCGCTTCTTCAAGCAGCTGGAGGTTCCCCAAATAATCCACATCATAAAAAGTCTGACTCCCCTTCTGCCGGGTTAATCCAAGGGATGAACAGACAATATCCATTCCGTTACAGGCCCCTCTTAATGAATTTGCTTCCGCCGCATCCGCTATCAGCACTTCGTCGATCAAATCAGCGACTGCCGGCTCTAAATACGGACCGGCGACAGCCAGTTTTTGTTCATTTCGTACGATTGCCCGCACAAAATATCCTTGCTCTTTAAAAGCTCTGACCAAATATTTACCGAGATACCCGGAAGCGCCGGCGATTAATACCTTTTGCATATCATCGCTCCCTTTCACATGATATCTTTATTTTGGACCAATTGGTCTGTTTTTTCAAGGTGACTGCCTGAACAGAGAAAATTTTATTTAAATCAATTCCTGATATCGATAATTATGGTAAAATTAACATTTACTTAAGCGAAATGAATAGGAATGATCAACGGATGAGCGATTCACGGAGTCAATCAATCTGGAAGGAAAAAAACTTTATTTTGATTTGGACGTCACAAGCTGCACAGTCTGTAGGGAGCATCATGATGACGGTATTCGTCATGGTCGAGATCTATAAAAAAACAGATTCTGTCTTCGGCTCAAGCCTAATCTTGGCGCTGAGCTCTCTCGGCGGTTTCTCCGGCGGGGCGCTGGCCTCGCTTTATATCCAGCGATTCAAGCTTGATCACATTGCATCACTTGCAAACTGGTTCAGAGCCGTCACCGCATTATTCATCGGGTTGTGTTTGTCATTCGGATCACCGGTCCAGCTCATGTATCCTCTATTATTTTTGCAAAGCTTCATCGGCTCCTGGTATACACCTGCTCTGTCCGGTTTATTATATCGAGCGATCGAAAAGCGGGATTATGCTGCAGCCTCCGGGAGCATTGTCACCGTCAATCAGTTCATTCAAGCGGCCGGCTGGGGAATTGGCGGTTCTTTATCCGCTTTTCTCTATACAAGCTTATTGGTATCCATCACCGCAGGGCTCTTTTTTGTGTCCGGGTTTTTGATTCGTTTGCTGGATAAAAGAGCAGCTCCTGTGGCCCAAAACCGAAAACGGCCTGTCCATTCCGGCTGGCGCACATTATACAAAAACAAAACCGTGCTGCTTTTGACGGCAATGGATCTCGCAGAAGGATTGGCAAATGCCGTTTGGACTTCCGCCATTTTACTCGCTTTTACAACGGCCGTTCTCAATAAAGGAGAATCGTGGTGGGGTTTCATCAATGCCGGCTATTTTCTAGGAGCGATATTGGGAGGCGTTCTGGTGATGCTGTTTTCAAGCCGGCTGCAAAAAAGATTGGGCTTGATGATTGCCCTTGGCGCCCTTTCGATGGCCATGATGACGCTTTTGTTCGCCTATTCGGCCAATCCTTTGCTTTCCCTCATCCTTTGTATGTTAATGGGACCGCTTTATCAAGTGAGGGATGTCAGTCAAACGGTTATCCTGCAACATTCTTTGACAGATGAAGAAAGAGCGCCGCTCGTCGCAGCCCAAAATACCATTCTGACGTCATGGTCTATCTTAACGGTCGCTTTCATGGGCGCTCTGGCCGATTTGACCGGTGTGCAGAACGTCTATATCTTTGCCGCTGTCATGTATCTGGCAACAGCCGTTCTGACATTGTCGGCACAGCCATTAAGAACTTATGGACGGACCGTTTTACATCAGTCCAAGGAGGAGAAAGAAATATGAAGCTTTTGTGGATTTTTCTGATCAACGGTCTCTCTTTGGAGTGATCAATGTAGAAATAAACGAATCTTATTCCATGACATGTTGCTTATAGCTGCCGGAATATGTGCTGCCGACGTTCATTAGAAACGGGCCGGCCTTAGCTGTTCTTCAATTGTTCATATTCCAGCTTCAACATCCCCATAATGATTTCATCTGAGTATTGGTTGTTCATATAAAGGGATTGCCTGATCGTCCCTTCTTTTTTAAAACCGGCTCTTTCATAGGCTTTGATTGCGCGGCTGTTATGCGAGAAAACTTCGAGCTGGAGGCGGTTCAGTTTCAGCTTTTCAAAAGCGAACTGCATCGCCAGCCTGACCGCTTCAGTCCCAAAGCCTCTATTGAAATAAGCAGGGCTGTGCAAAGCGATTCTAAATCCCGCTTTTTGGCTGGGGCTGTCGATGTCCAGAATGGACAGGTCACCAACGATTTGGTCACCTGTGTTTTGGCAGATGGCAAAATCATAGCGTGTATCATCATGTGTGATCCGCTCGTAGTGCTCATAGAGCTCATCCATTGTGAATGCACGTCTGGTCCCGGTCATATATCTGATTTTTTCATCTTGCGCGGCCTTGTAAAAGCTTTCCATATCATCTTTTTCAAGCGGTCTGAGATAAACCTTGCAGCCCTTTAACACGCGATCCCTCTCCTCCCTATTCTTGATATGCACCTGACCAATGGTAGGGCTGAATCTCCTTTAATGATTGATAAACCAGGCTTCCATCCGGCACAGTAACGGCTGCTTTAAGATCCGGGCCCCAGTAAAAAAGACGTTCCTGGCACACCCCGCACGGCGTTAATATTTTAAAATCGCTATTTTCATCATCTCTGACAACACAAATTGAATGTGTAACTTTTGTATTGAGTTTATGGGCCTCAAGGATTGCTCCGGTTTCAATGCAAAGCTCTGTTGATGCATTGATGACCTCCGGAGCAACACTCGTTAGGATCCTCCCATCTTCAGTATACATTGCCGCGGCTCCTCCCCATCCGGCAGGATATCTTTTTTTGATAAGCTCAACGGCGCTTTCATAAAGCTGACGTTCAATATTCATTTCAGTTCCTCCTATGGTATTCGCGATAGACTGCCTTTCCATAAAATGATAACCTACTTCAGCCAAAATATAAAATCAGATCAAGAGATTGCTAAAGAAATCATCACGTTATGGCTGAATATGCTAAAGCCCTTCCGACAAGAAGGACTAGGTGCAAAAATCGTTATTCGACTTTCATCATAAAATCTCTCGGTTCTTTTTGAACGATGCGGAATGACCCGTAAAGGCCTCCTTCATGAAATTCTCTCCATCATAGGAAAAGCTTTATGCAAACCGGCAAGCTACTCCCAACCGATTCAGATTGAAAATTGATGTCATGCCGGCAACCCGCCGGTCTGCGGATCAAGGTTGACCGGCATGATAGACACCCCCCTGTCTAAAGCTCACTTTTGACAAAGAATCGATTGGCAGTCTTATTGATTTGTTCAAGGTCTTTTTGTGTTAATGTGATGTCAACAGCACCGCTGTTTTCAATAAGATATTTTCGTCTTTTCGTTCCGGGAATCGGGACAATATCGTTTCCTTGAGCCAATACCCAGGCGAGCGCAATTTGAGAAGGTGATGCGTTTTGATGAAAGGCAATCTTCTCAAGCACTGTCAATAACTGAAGGTTTTTATGAAAGTTCTCCCCTTGAAACCTGGAGAATCGCCGCCTGATATCATCGGCGGAAAAATCGTCAATCTGTCTGATTTTTCCTGTTAAAAAACCATTTCCAAGCGGACTGTAGGCGACAATGCCAATACCCAGCTTCCGTGCTGCAGGCAGCACCGCCTCCACATCACGGTTCCACAATGAATATTCTGACTGCAGCGCTGTCATCTGATGGACTTTATTGGCGCGAACCAAGCGTTCTTGATCTATATTCGAAAGACCGAGGAAGCGGACTTTCCCTTCTTTGACAAGGTCCGCCATCGCTCCGACTGTTTCTTCTATAGGCACATCCGGGTCAGGAATGTGCAGATAATATAAGTCGATGTATTCCATGCCAAGCCTCAGCAGGCTTTCATCAACGGATTTTTTTACGTAATCGGGGTTTCCATTCAGCCCCGCCGCTCTCCCTTGCTGATCGCGGACAACTCCAAATTTGGTGGCGACAATCGCTTCTTTTCGCCGATTTTTCAATGCTTTGCCCAATAGTTTTTCATTGTCGCCCATGCCGTACATATCAGCAGTATCGAAGAAATTCACGCCGCAATCAAGCGCCTTATGAATAGTTGAGATCGATTCGCCGCGATCCGCTTTTCCGTAAAATTCGGACATGCTCATACAGCCGAGCCCAATAGCAGATACCTCTAACCGGCCTAATTTTCGTTTTTTCATTTTCCCACCTCAAATTGATAATTCCTGCTGGAGCTCCACTTTGCAGGGCTGCTTTCATCAGCATAGTCCACGATATAGAAAATATCATGAAAATGATAGACTTATTTTTGTCATTGAGTTATTCTAATGTAATCGTGGGTCCAAAAATATGCGGCCTAAAACCGATCGTATAACGGCAGCTTGAACTCTATGGTTCAGAGCTGCCTTTTTCTATTTTCAGATCATGTTCACCCTGTTGCCGCAAGCGTTTCCCGCCGGATCGTTTGTTGAAGACCTTTCAGCCGGCTAGAAGATTCAGTTTTACCTGACGACCTGAAAGAGATTTGTTGCCCGTCCATTGGCATGACACATTTCCCGAATGAATACAGTAATATGAAGGAGATGAGAAGGATGTGTTCTTTGCTAGAGGACGTAAAAGCTTTCAGGCAAAAGATCGTGACAGAGCTTCAAAGCAGACAGGAGCCCGATGGATCATGGAGGTTTTGCTTTGAAGGACCGGTGATGACAAACAGCTTTTTCATTCTTCTTTTGACTTCTCTTGAAGATCAAGATTCTTCTCTTATCACAAGTCTCGCCAGGCGGATCCGTTCAAAGCAAAGCGAAGATGGAACGTTTCGGAATTACCCTGATGAACCGCGCGGAAATTTAACTGCAACCGTGCAGGGGTACACGGGGATGCTTGCTTCCGGCCTCTACAGCCGGAATGAAGAGCACATGCAGAAAGCTGAAGCGTTCATCAAATCTGAGGGCGGATTGAAGCATATCCACTTTATGACGAAATGGATGCTTGCCGCAAATGGGCTGTATCCGTGGCCAAAAGCTTATATCCCGCTGTCTTTTTTGCTCATCCCTCCCTATTTCCCGCTGCATTTTTACCATTTCAGCACTTACGCGAGAATTCATTTTGTACCGATGGCCATCACGTTCAATCGAAAATTCGCCTTAAAGAATAAACGGATCGGCTCACTGCGCCATCTGGATGAAAGCATGTCAAAAAACCCTTTAGATTGGCTCAATATCGATTATTTAGATGAACGAAGCTTTTATTCATTTCGTCTGCAATGGAAAGAGCTCTTCAAATGGCCGGCTTATGTACAGCAGCTCGGATTTGAAGCGGGGAGAAAATATATGCTGGACAGAATTGAAGGAGATGGAACACTGTACAGCTATGCCAGCGCAACGATATTCATGATCTACAGTCTGTTGGCCATGGGTATTTCAAAACATGCGCCCATCATCAAAAAAGCAGTCAGCGGTATCAAGCATCTTACAACTCCGTGCGGCGGTGAAGGTCTTTATTTGGAGAATTCAACCTCTACCGTGTGGGATACGGCTTTGGCAAGTTTTGCGTTGCAGGATGCAGGGGTGCCGCAAAAAAGCTCTGTCATCACATCAGCATCTGATTACTTGCAAAAAAGACAGCATGTTAAAAGAGCGGATTGGGCTGTCTTCAACCCTTACGCCATTCCCGGCGGGTGGGGGTTTTCAGATATAAACACCAACAACCCTGATCTGGATGATACAGAAGCCGCACTAAAAGCGATTCCCCGCCAAAACGGTCCTGCTGATTGGGATCGCGGCCTTAGATGGCTGTTATCGATGCAAAACAAAGACGGAGGATTTGCAGCTTTCGAAAAAAACGTCAATCATCCCATCATTCGCAATCTGCCGATCGAATCGGCCGCTGAAGCGGCGGTTGATCCGTCGACAGCGGATCTGACCGGTCGCGTTTTGCATCTGCTTGGAATAAAAGCAGGATTTAACAAGAATCATCCGGCTGTCAAAAGCGCCTTAAAATGGCTTTTTCAGAATCAGGAAGAAAACGGTTCATGGTACGGCCGCTGGGGTGTCTGTTATATCTACGGAACATGGGCGGCCTTGACCGGAATGAAAGCCGTCGGCGTCTTAGGCGAACACCCTGCCGTCAAAAAAGCCATCACATGGCTTAAATCGATACAGCTTGCTGATGGCAGCTGGGGGGAATCGTGCAAAAGCTGTGAAACAAAAAGCTTTTCACCTCTTCCCTACGGCACCGCCGTTCAAACAGCATGGGCTTTGGAGGCTTTGCTGCAATATGAGGCCCCTGACCAGCCGTTGATTCAAAAAGGAATTCGCTTTCTCATCGATGATGATAGGCGCCAGTCAAAACATCTTGACTATCCGACAGGCATCGGACTGCCCAAACAGTTTTACATTCGCTACCACAGCTATCCTTATGTGTTTTCACTGCTTGCTTCAAACGCGTTTATTAAACAAATGGAAATGGGGGAGAACGTTGAACCGAAATGAATATAAAGAGGAATTGACATCCTGGGCAAGGGAAATGAAGGAACAGGTGAAACATGATTCTTGTTTAGAAACGTTATTTCGTTCACTGGATGATCCGAATGCGACCGAACAGGAATGGTATGAACAAGCGGAAGCCGTATATCAAGCCGTTGGCCGGCACGCTCAATCCGACCGTCAGTCATTCAGGATGGTGCCGATCGGCGGCCACCGTCTGCCAAGGCTGCCCTACTCGTACTCAGCGCTTGAACCATATATTTCAAGAGAGATCATGTTTCTGCATCATACAAAACACCACCAAAGCTATGTCGACGGACTGAATAAAGCCGAGCGGGAACTGCAAAAGGCGCGGCAGACGAAAAATTTTCAGCTTGTGAATCACTGGGAAAGGGAGCTTGCCTTTCATGGAGCCGGACATTATCTGCATACGATTTTTTGGTATGCAATGAATCCAAAAGGAAAAAGAAAGCCTACAGGTGAATTGCTGGAGATGATCAACCGCTCTTTTGGAAGCTATTCGGCATTTAAGCAACAGTTTTCTGAAGCGGCCAAACATGTGGAAGGTGTCGGCTGGGCTATCCTTGTCTGGGCGCCCCGTTCACACCGCCTGGAAATTCTGATCGCTGAAAAACATCAGTTCATGAGCCAGTGGGACGTAATTCCCCTGCTTCCGCTCGACGTATGGGAGCACGCATATTACCTTCAATATCAAAATGAAAGGGCAAAATACGTTGATAATTGGTGGAATGTCGTTGACTGGAGAGAGCCGGAAAGACGCTTTGCCCAAGCAAAACGAGTTCAATGGGAGCCGTTCTGATTCAAATTCAATGGCGGGACTTCAGCTATTGAAGTCCTGTTTTGTTTCGGTAGTTGCGCCGGACATCGGCCTCCCCGTCAAAGACTTGCCTCAAAAAGCGGACGAGCCTTTCCTCTCACACCTTTCTCTTCTCGGCGCCAGGCAGCCGACGACACTGGCCGAATCGAGCTAAAGTGCCGATACCTTTTCACTCTCAATACCGTATCTATTTCTCTTAAACCTCTATCGTATGTAATAAGGTGTCAAGTAAAAGTTTAAATATCCCAGTTTATCTTGAGGATTGTTATAACCGATAACACGGAGATTGCTGAGGCGGAGTTGGGAGAGAAATCCCACAACCATACACCCTTCTGAATCTGCTATTTTAATCATTCCTTTATGAAATACCGAATCTCAGTCGATCCATATATCCCAAATTCATGCCTTAAGTATGAAATGTGAACGTTTTTTGATTTATTTGGAAAATAATCATTTTTCCTCATTCCTCTAATTCCAAAAATCGTTAAGCTATTCTACAAGAAGGGAGGAAATAAATGATCAAACTGTCGATGTTTGTCTGATTCAGCTGGCCAGTTTTTCGAAAAATGGCAATTTTATTTTAGGAGGGTTAATCATGAAAAAAATGTTTGCTTTCTTTACAGCCATAATGCTCGGTGTGACTTGTCTGCCGTACTTATCAGAAGCGAAAGAATCAAAACATACGGACAGTTCTGTTACAACCTTACCTTCTATGTCTGTACCCACATCTCTCAATCAGTCATTGAACCAGGAAAAACAACAGTTTAAAACTTCTGCTATTGATTTAAGCATCGGCCTCGATCTCTTAGGAATCGGAAACTCGATTAGGGATGCTATCGTTCAAAGCAATAACCGCAGCGGTTTCGTCAAAAACTGCATGGAAACCGCTTTTTATTCTGCAGGGCAAAGATATAATGTCATGGTGTTCAACTTAAGCCAAGGCTATCATAATGGTTTAAGAGGAGTTAAATTTTATGGATCTGCCAACTATCATGGCGTGATTTACGGCATTTGGGTATTTGAAAGCGGACAATTTACAAACCAAGGAGACGGCGGCTGGATTAACTGGGCCTTTAAAGGCTGGTTTGATCGAAACGGACAAACTGTAACATTCCGTAAGCCTTAATCAAAGTCAAGGTATCCCCTCTTCTGCTTGCTGGTAAAATCGTAAAAAACGAATTCACCGGCAAGCTTTTTTTATATTTCCGCACCAGAAAAACAGACGCCTTTTCCCTTCCATGCCCTTTCATCAAACACTTCCCCTTACCGATCAAATCGCCGAGAAAAGAAGACACAGCTGACCTAAGCGATGGGCTCGCAACTGTCTGCATGAAAAAAAGGCCGGATTTATCCGGCCTTATCAACAATTCAATCTTAGAATACGCCGATGACGTCCAAAAAGACGACAATAATGACGACTGGAGCTGCGTAGCGAATCAACAGAAGCCAGGCTGCAAACAATTTTCTGCTGATTTTAGAGCCTTCTTTCAATTCGGCAAAAAGTTCTTCTTTCGGTATTTTCAGCGGCACAAACACGGCGATGAGCAAAGCGCCGAGCGGCATTAAAATATTGCTGACGAGAAAATCCGCCGCATCAAAAATGGACAGATTGAAAATCGTTACATCCTGAAGCACCCCGTATGAAAGTGCTGAAGGAATACCGACGAGGAAAATCGCAATGCCTCCGACCCATGAAAAAACCTGTCTTTTTTTCGAATCACCTTTTGATAAGGATGAAACAAGAATTTCAAGCATTGAAAAAGCCGAGGTCAATGTCGCAAATAAAAATAACACAAGGAATGCCAATAAAAAGATGATCCCTAAAGGCATCTGATGAAAAACGGTTGGCAGCACGTTAAACAACAGCATCGGACCCGCATCCGGAGATAGGCCGAAAGAAAACACGGCGGGAAAAATGGCGATACCCGCAAGAACAGCCACAGATACGTTTAACAATGTCACCGAAAGCGCCGACTGCGCCAGGTTTTCCTTTTTAGATAAATACGAGCTGTACGTCACCATAACGGAAACACCGACACTCAATGAGAAGAACGACTGCCCCATTGCAAACAGAATCGTTTCGGTTTTGATGTGTGAAAGGTCCGGTTTCAAGAAAAATTCAAGCCCTTCCATCGAACCCGGCAATGTGACCGAGCGGATGATCAAAAGCAGAAAAATAATGAACAGAGCAGGCATCATAAACTTGCTCGCTTTTTCAATTCCGCTTCTGACTCCTTTTGCGACGACCAGGATCGTAATGATGATGAAGATCAGCTGGCTCGCCAAAACGAGATAAGGATTTGAAATCGTTTCCCCGAAGAGGTTGGCAAAGTCCGTGTTTCTTGATAATTCGCCTGTTAAACCTTTGAAAATATAAATAATGATCCAGCCGCCGACAACACTATAGAAAGACAGCAGAATAAAGCACGTAATAATGCCGAGCCGCCCGATCCAATGCCAAAGCGAACCTGGAGCCAGCTCCTTGTATGATTCAACGGCGTCTTTTTGAGTCTTTCTGCCGATAATGAATTCAGCCAATAATAAAGGAAGTCCAACCAATAAAGTAAAAAGGATAAAAATAAGTAAAAAAGCTCCGCCGCCGCTGGTTCCGGCAACATAAGGAAACTTCCATATCGCGCCTAGCCCGATTGCCGAGCCGGCCGAAGCTAAAATAAATCCGAGCTTTGATGACCATATATTTTGTTTATTTTCCACTAAAGCACCTCTTCTTCTATTAAAACTATTTGCACAACAGGCTACAAACTATCATTTTAAAAATGATAAACGAATTCGTCAAGGTTTTCAAATATTTCTTTCAGTTTACATAATATATTTATTGTCTATTATTATTTTATATTGAATTATTCAGAATATTAATTATAATAGGGGAATGTCACATTTTCTACGAGTGAGGAGTTTTGATTGATGAATCTTTTAGCTAAAATCAGCCAATTTACAGGAAAAACGTTTGCCATCTGGGTGATCTTATTCGCGGTGCTGGGATTTGCATTTCCCTCCTCTTTCACATGGATCAGCCCTTATATTACCATTCTGCTCGGGGTGATCATGTTTGGCATGGGATTGACGCTTTCAGCAGATGATTTCAAAGAACTGTTGAAAAACCCGCTGCAGGTGCTGCTCGGCGTCATTGTGCAATACACTGTCATGCCTTTGATCGCCTTTGGACTAGCCTATGGACTCGGTCTGCCATCTGAAATTGCAGTCGGCGTCATTTTGGTCGGATGCTGTCCAGGTGGAACGGCATCAAATGTCATGACATTTTTGGCAAAAGGCAACACGGCGCTGTCTGTCGCCATCACGACGGTGTCCACTTTGCTGGCGCCTTTTTTGACACCGTTTCTCATCTTATTTTTTGCGAAGGAATGGCTTCCCGTATCTCCCGGATCGCTATTCATCTCGATCTTGCAGGCGGTGCTTCTGCCGATTTTAGCAGGACTGATCGTCCAATTTTTCTTTAAAAAACAGGTCGAAAAAGCGGTTCAGGCCCTGCCGCTTGTCTCGGTCATCGGGATTGTCGCCATCGTCGCCGCAGTCGTCGGTGGCAACAGGGAAAATATTATACAATCAGGGCTGCTGATTTTTGCGGTCGTCGTTCTTCATAATGGCCTCGGCTTGTTTCTCGGCTTTATTTTAGCCAAATGCTTTAAAATGGATTATGCTTCGCAAAAAGCCGTCGCGATTGAAGTGGGCATGCAAAATTCCGGACTCGGAGCTGCGCTTGCCACCGCTCATTTCTCCCCGCTTTCCGCCGTCCCGAGCGCGGTTTTCAGTGTCTGGCATAACCTTTCAGGATCGTGGCTTGCGACATACTGGTCAAAACGCGAGAAGAATGACGTCCATTCTCCTGCCCCGCGAATGTTAAATAAAAAGCTTTGACCGATATAACGGTCAAAGCTTTTTTTCTCGATTTATCCTTCCAACAGAAGCTGTTCCGGATCTTCCAGCAGATTTTTAATGGTAACCAAAAAGCCTACCGCTTCTTTGCCATCGACAATCCGGTGGTCATAAGAAAGCGCGATGTACATCATCGGTCGGTTTTCGAAACGCTCTTCATCAATGGCGACAGGACGAAGCTGGATTTTGTGCATTCCCAAGATGCCAACTTGCGGGCTGTTCAAAATCGGAGTGGACAACAGTGAACCGAACGTTCCTCCGTTTGTAATCGTGAATGAACCGCCTTGAAGTTCTGAGAGCGCCAATTTATTGCTTCGCGCTTTCTTCGCAAGCTCTCCGATATCTTTTTCAATATCGGCAAAGGTTTTCCGGTCTGCATCGCGAACGACAGGGACGACAAGGCCGTCAGGAGCGGCAACCGCGATGCCGATATCATAAAACTTTTTGATGAGAAGCTCGTCGCCTTGAATTTCCGCATTGAGAAGCGGGTATTTTTTCAGAGCGGCGACAACGGCCTTTGTGAAGAATGACATGAAGCCGAGCTTCACTTCATGCTGTTCGAGAAATTGATCTTTTCGGCGTTTTCTGAGATTCATGACAGCCGTCATATCCACTTCGTTAAAAGTCGTCAGCATAGCGGCGGTGTGCTGAACTTCAACAAGGCGTTTGGCAATCGTCTGTCTCCGGCGCGACATTCTTTGCCGTTCGACAGGTTTCGCCGAATCTTCAGTCTTAGCGGCCGGTGCCTGCGCTTCACGTTTTGGTTCGGCTTGGGCTTTTGGCGGCTGCTCATGTTTTTGGTAGGATGCGACATCCTGTTTTCTGACCCTGCCAAGCGGATCGCCGGTAGGGATTTCTGATAAATCAATGCCTTTTTCACGGGCAAGTTTTCTGGCAGCCGGAGAAGCGATGGTTCTCGCTTTTTCTTTCTCCGTTTGAGCACTTGAGTCCTGTGCCGCGGCTTTTGTTTCCTGTGCCGCCTCTCCTTTTGAATCCTCAGGCGTTTTTTGAACGTCAGGCTGAGGAGCGGAGGATGCTTTTCCTTCTCCCTCGCCTTCTGAAATCGTGCCGATCACTTCGCCGACCTGAACCGTGTCACCGGAATCTTTCAGCACTTCCTGAAGAACACCGGACTGTTCTGCCGTCAATTCGACATTGACTTTATCCGTCTCCAGCTCCAGCAGGAACTCCCCTTGTTCTACATAGTCTCCCGGTTGTTTCAGCCATTGGGCTATCGTTCCTTCTGAAATTGATTCCGCTAGTTCAGGTACTTTAATTTCCGCCATCTTTTAGTTCCCCCTTAGTTTTTGCGAGTCAAGCTATCAGATACAATACGTTCCTGTTCCTTCTTATGAACGGTCGGATCCCCTTCTGCCGGACTGGAACGTCTTCTTCTGCCAATATAACGCACTTTAACACCATTTGGAGCGACTTCTCTTAAATAAGGCTCAATATAGTTCCACGCTCCCATATTTTGCGGTTCTTCCTGAACCCAGACGATCTCTTCCAAATGCGGCAGCTTGCTGAAGAGCGCCTTGATGTGTTTCGCTGGGAAAGGATAGAGCTCTTCAACCCGTGCAATATGGAGCCAGTCTTTTTCAGCTTCCATCTTATTAAAGTAATCACTGATATCAATCGATACTTTACCGCTCGATAGGACGAGGCGTGTCACCTTATCATATTGATGGTTCAGACCGGACATTTCATATACCGGCTTAAAGGTGCTGGCGCTCAGCTCCTGAACTTCCGAGACTGTATTTGGATTTCTCAAAAGGCTTTTCGGCGTCATGATGATCAGCGGACGGATTTCCTCGCGGAGAAGCATCTTCGCCTGCCTTCTTAAAATATGAAAGTATTGAGCGGCGCTTGTCAGATTGGCAACGGTCCAGTTATTTTCTGCTGCAAGCTGCAAAAAGCGCTCCGTTCTGCCGCTGGAATGCTCAGGCCCTTGACCTTCATACCCGTGAGGCAAGAGGACGACAAGTCCTGATTTCTGCCCCCATTTCGCCCTTCCTGCGGAAATAAACTGATCAAAGTACACTTGTGCCGCGTTTGCAAAATCGCCAAACTGCGCTTCCCAGATCACCATCGTTTCCGGTGAAGCAACATTATAACCGTATTCGAAGCCAAGGACAGATCCTTCAGAAAGCGGGCTGTTGTGAACCGCGAATGACGCTTTCGTATCTGCAAGGTGATGCAGCGCAATGAATTCGTCCCCTGTCTTGCTGTCATGAAGGACAAGGTTGCGGTGTGCGAATGTGCCGCGTTCTGAATCCTGGCCGGTCAGCCTTACAGGTGTGCCGTCTTTCAAAATCGAAGCAAACGCCAGCGCCTCCGCCAAAGACCAGTCGACTTTTCGGTCATCCTCAAACGCTTTGGCGCGCCTTTCGAGAATTCGTTTTAACTTTCCGAAAACGTTGAAGTTTTCCGGCCATGCGATGAGCTCTTCGTTTATTTTGCGCAGGAGATCAAAATGAACGGATGTGTCGACCTCCGGGAATCCGTTGGAAACCGGCTCCGGCAGGACGATTTCATGTGTCATGTCTTCTTTTTTGGCCGGCACTTTTCGGTACGCATCTTCCAAACGCTTCAGAACCGAATCTTGAATTTTTTGAACCGCCTCTTTTTCAATGATTCCTTTATCGATCAGTTTTTCTGAAAAAATGGTTTTGATCGTCGGATGCTTTTTGACCGCATCGTACAGCCTCGGCTGCGTCGCCACCGGTTCATCCATTTCATTATGCCCGAAACGGCGGTAGCCGATCAGATCAATCAAAAAGTCCTTGTTGAAGGTCTCGCGGTATTCGACTGCGAGCTGCACCGCTGAAAGACAAGCTTCAGGATCGTCTGCGTTCACATGGACAATCGGAATTTCAAAGCCCTTTGCCAGATCGCTGGCGTATTTCGTCGATCTGGATTCGTTGCTTTCCGTTGTAAAGCCGATCATATTGTTGGCGATGATGTGGATCGCTCCGCCGACCTGATAGCCCTTCAGCTGACTTAAGTTCAACGTTTCTGCGACGATTCCTTCCCCAGGGAACGCCGCATCTCCGTGGATCAAAATCGCCATGGATTTTTTGACGTCTTGAACCGGATAGCCTTTTTCTGTTCTCGTCTCCTGCGCAGCCCTAGTCGAGCCTTCTACGATCGGATCGATGAACTCAAGATGGCTCGGGTTGTTGGCCAGCGTGATGCGCGCCGTTTTTGTCTGTTCATCCTGAATCTGCCGGTTGGCGCCAAGGTGGTATTTGACATCACCTGTCCAGCCGTAGTTGATTCCGGTTGAGCCTTCAGACGGGACAAGATCTTTGTTCGGAGCGTGCTGGAATTCGGAAAAAATAATTTCATACGGCTTTCCCAGCACATGCGCCAGAACGTTGAGACGCCCCCTGTGCGCCATTCCGATATTAATGTTTGTCGTTCCGGAAGAAACCGACTCGGCGATAATATCATCCAGCATTGGCACAAGCGCATCAAGACCTTCGATTGAAAAACGTTTCTGCCCGACAAATGTTTTGTGGAGGAACTGTTCAAGACCTTCAACTTCCGTCAGTCTTCTTAACACTTCTATTAATTTCTCTTTTGATTTCGGGGCGAATAATTCCCCCGATTCGATCTTTTTCATCAGCCAATTGCGCTCTTCAAAAATATGCACATGGTCAAACTCAAAAGAAATCGACTTTTTGTATGTGTTCCTTAAGTACTGGATGGCTTTTAAACCGTTTGTGACTTCTTTAGGGGCATCTTTGCATATCACCGATGCCGGAATTCTTTCCACATCCTCCTCGGTTAAACCGTACTCGGCAAGCGGAAAAAGCTCCTGTTTGTCTTGCGTTTTTCTCAATGGATTGACGGAAGCGTTGAGATGGCCATAGGTTCTAATATCTTCTGCAAGTTTTATTGCCGATGCGATTTTTTCAATAGATTCAGCCGTAAAATTTGCCTCTCCTTGTGTTTCAGAGGCGGCCCTTATGTCGCCCGGGGGAGCTCCGAGATCGTCAAACATCTCTTTTAAATCAGGCTCCAGACTTTCCGGATCCCTGACATACTGATCATAAAGCTCCAGCACGTAGCCGAGGTTCGGACCGTGAAATTCTTCCCAAGTCATTCTTTGTTTCATTTGATTTTGAAACATTTGAACATTACCCCCAACCTAATTATCAAGTGAACAATTCACTATCTTAATATATCTTCTGAACCCTATGCCCAGAAATATGTAATAAAAACGCTTCCACGTATATTTTACCACTGTTTGTGAATCGTTTCTACACAGATTGTTCAAATAAAATTAAAAAATCGTCTTGAAAAATAAGAAAATTTATAATTTCGAACTTTCAGAGTATAAACCATTGGCAAAAGATTCATTCATTCCTTATTTTTCCCCTTTCGGCTGTTTTTTAACATCCTGAATGTGCTGTGCTGTTTTCAACAGCGATTTTCAAAATTAAAGTTGTTAAAGATAATAAAAATTTCGCTACTTTCCTTTTTATCGGCATAAAAAACAGATGGCTAAAGAGCTTGAGCCATCTGTTTTCTCTAACCTATACTTTTGTTCAACAGTTTTTTTAACAGCGGATACAGCACATCAGGAAGCTGGTCGACGTCAGGGACGAAGAGGCTGTATTTTCCGTACATATCCTGGATCGTTTTAATTTGCGATTCTTCGATTTCGCTGTTCGACAAAAACACATTGATGACTTCAATGTTTCGTTTTCTCGCTTCCATCACCGCTTCATGGGTGTCGACGATCCCGTTTTGTTCATAATTGAAAGCAGCCGGCTCTCCATCTGAAAAAACGATCAGGAATTTTTGCGCTTCGCTTCTTTGAACAAGCATGTTCGTCATCTGCCTGATCGCATAGCCGTCCCGATTGTCCTCTTCCGGTTCAAGCTGCATGATGTGCGGACCGGCTCCTTCTTTTAAGGAATCGGAAAACGAGACCGCCATGTGAAAGTAGTTAGGCTGGCTCGTCTCTGTCGCATCATTCGTGTCCTCCCAAAAACCGACGATTTGATGAGGGACGGACACTGATTTAAGCGCTTCATGAAACAGTACGATGCCCCTTTTCGTCTCCGCCATTTTGTCATGCATGCTTGCCGAACAATCGACAAGCAAAGTAAAAACAGCGTCGATTTCGGTTGACGGTTCTTGTTTTTTGTAAAAAAGGCGCGGATTCCGTTCTGTAAAGTACCGCAGCAGCTTATTGTTCAGCCTTCCGGCGTGCAGGTCAGTCCTCGGCAGCGTTTTTTTGTGCTCCAGTGTTTTTTGGATCATCTGTTTGAGCCGCTTTTGATACGATTCGATTGATTTTGCCTGGCTGCGGTATTGCAAAACCTCTTCACTTGCAGGCTTCTCAGGCGTTTTAAAAATGGAAAAAGCGTAGCGGTTTTCTTTGCCGCCGGCCGTTCCTCCGGCATTCGGTTCGTCTTGTACAGCTTCAAGCGATTCCAGTTTTGAATAGTCTTTTCGTTTCGTCTGCTTCGCCGTTCCCTGTACTGAACCGAGCGCCTGGTCGCCGTCTTCCCCTTCTCTTAAAGCGCCGCCCATGATATCCGTTTTTGCACCGTGTTCGAGGTCAAACTGCAGAAAGCTTTTGGCCGGTGCTTCTGTTTCCCTGTGCCAGGTCGGCATTTCTTCGTCATGGACATCTTCGTCACCGGCGCTTTTTTCTTCAAGTGTGAGATCTTCGCTCAGTTTGGGCTTTGCTTTTAAATCATGGAAAAGGTTTTCTTCATCAACCTCTTCGTAATCGAGTTCAGGAAAAAAGAAATACGTATTCAGCATATCTCTTTCTAGAACTTCTTCAAAACCTTCCATTAATGTCTTTACAATTGCAGCTGTCTCTTTCGTAGAGTGTGTTTCATATACGCGGCTAAGCTCGTTTTCAATCCAGCCTTTCATCGGATCGATTGAGTCATGGATATCAGGGATGCTTTCAAGCGGGGACTCGGCCGTCAGCTTGACATAGATTGCGCAAAACAAGGCGTCCGTAAAAATACTCCGCTCCAAATTCAAGGTCAGCTGAGTCGCAAAATGCTTTCGGTACATGTTTCTGCGGCTTGTGAATACCGCTTTTGTGCCCGGACGCTCCCGCTTAATAGACTCTTCGATTCTGATATCCTCAAAAAGCATAAACAGCTGCTTTGCTAAACTCTTAAACTGCAAATGCCGGACGGCGTCCAGCATGTTGGAACATTCGTTCATTGAGCTGTAGCGGGTTCCGACTGCCCGAAGGTAGACATCGCTTTTCAGTCCATCGACCATATCCTGATAGGCGCGGTCTTTCCAAAAATGACTCATATAAATCTTTTTTTCAAACGGATTGTAATAGGACTGAACGCCGTACTCCACTTCGACCTGATCGCTTTTCGCCAAGGTCTTGGCTAAGTCCGTGAGCTCCATAAACAGAAAAGAATCAATCTTGCTGTCATTGAATTTTATAAACCTCATATAGGAACCCTCATTCAAACAATGTTTGGGCAATATTGCGGACAGCCGCTTTTTCCCGCTCATCGTCCAGCTTTTCCACGATGCCGCGTTCGATCGCACGAAGCGGCGGTATATAGGCCGCCAAATCGCAGGTATCCAGGAGCGCTCTGATCGATGCTGCCTCTTCAGACACCTGGCCGTTGCGCGCTTGCGTCATTAAATCACCGGACAATGTCACAAACTGGCTGATGAGCTTTGCGTCCTTTAATTCGGATTGTGTTTCAAGCACCCGCCGCAGCAGATCGCCTTTAATGTAGGGCACTTCAATGATGACAAAGCGGTTTTTTAATGCCTCGTTCAATGGAACGGTTCCCACATATCCTTCATTAATCGCCGCAATCACGCCAAATCCGTCTTTTGCTCTGACCACTTCGCCGGTGAACGGGTTTGTCATCATTTTTCGATAGTCGAGAACTCCGTTTAAGATAGGCAAGGTTTCCGGTTTGGCCATGTTGATTTCATCAATATATAAAAAGTGTCCGTGATTCATCGATTTCGTAACAGGCCCCTCAATAAATTCAATCGAGGCGTTCCCGTCTGTGTTTTCGATCGTCTTATAGCCGACAAGCGCTTCCGCATCAAGATCGACCGAACAGTTGACACTATGCATCGGTTTTTGAAAGTAAGCGGAAAGCGTTTCGGCAAGTTTTGTCTTTCCAGAGCCTGTAGGCCCTTTTAGCAAAACGTTTTTTCCCAGTGACAGCGCGATCATCGCATCTTCTAAAACAGCGCTGTCCTCCGCTTCATAGCCGGGGGACCCGATCAAAGATTGAAATTCCGGGCCGGCCGGTTTGGCGGCAGACTGAATCAGCCGCTCCTTAATTTTCTCGGGCAGCTCTAGTTCGTGCAGGTCATATTTCATAAGTTGTAAAATTCCTTTCTTCAAAAACGTCTTCTTCTATACGAGTATACTAAAAATAAGCCAAAGTCCTCAATATATATGACTGCTGCCCCGCCGCACCTAACGGTTAATGTTTGCTCTTATTCGAAAGAGCGCCGCACACCATTCGATCGCCGGCGTTTCCGGACGGATTTGTCAGATCGTCATCCTGGTGCTCATGAATGATAAACGCGCTTCCATCATGATCAAGCAGGCTGAATTTGCTTGACTTGTCCAAGTTGACATCTGGTGCATTCACTACAACATCAACTTTGCCGTCTGCCCCTACTTCGATATTGGGCAGATCACCCGCATGATGTCCCTTCGGATTATTGAAGCCATGCTCTTTTTGTGAAGGGTTAAAATGAGCGCCGGCACTTTCAAAATCGGGCTTCCGGCATTCTCCTGTTTCATGGATGTGAAAAGCGAGCAGCCCCGGCGGCAAATGATGGGCGCTGACCCTGATATCAAGGCCTTCCTCAGCCGATTCAGACACTTCTATAAAACCGGTCTTCGTGCCGTCGCGTTTAATGAGAGGCACTTTTAAAGGCTGTGTCATTGGTTCAAATGTTTCCGTATGCTCTTCGTCGGCGTCTTTTTTTTCAAGGTCTTTCTGCTGTGCGCATGCCGTTAGCGAACAAATGAGTAAACCCGCCAGCAGTACGGTGAATGATCGGTTCAATGCGAAATCCCCCTTATCTTTTTCCATTTAGTTTAGACAACGGGGGGATCTGATAAACCTTTCGTTAAGCCGTCTTTAAAACAAAAAAGCCATATAAAATGGCTTTTAAAAATTGTAGCGCTTTGCACCAAGATAGCGCTGTTTCCAATACGAATTGTTCATATCGCTGATGGAGACGCCGGAATCGTTGGCATTGATAAATTTTCCGTTGCTCAGGTAGATCCCTACGTGTGAAGGGCCTGCTTTATATGTTGAAAAGAAAACGAAATCTCCTCTTGAAGGCTGGCTGACAGGCGACATTGTATTCCAATACCCAGCTGCACTCAATCTTGAGACAGACGTGACTTTGTTCAGCACATAATAAATAAAGCCGCTGCAATCAAATCCTGATGGATTGTTGCCTCCCCATCTGTACGGCACGCCCAGCTGCTTCTCCGCTTCTGCGATCATGCGCTCGACTTTTGCGCTTGTCGAAGTGCCGCTGGAAACCGAGGAGTTCGATGTCTTGGATGAAGAGCTTCCCGATGTTGCCGACTTTGACGCACCGGATACTTTCAGCTTCTGTCCGATTTGTAAGACATCTGTTTTCAGATTGTTGGCTTCTCTGATGCTTTGTACCGTCACATTCAGCGAGTTGGCGATTTTCCATAAGGAATCTCCGGGCTTGACAGTATATGTCGTCGTTTTAGAACTGCTGCTTGTGCTCGATTTGCTTGATGAAGAATGTGAAGACGAACCCGAAGATGAACTGCCGCCGGAAGCGGTCCCTTTCACTTTAAGGACTTGGTTCGGGTAAATGGTGTCCGACTTCAAACCGTTCAGCGTTTTGATTTCGGCAACTGTCATATTCAAACCATTGGCAATTTTCCATAAGGAATCTCCTAGTTTGACTTTGTACGTGCTGCTTGAGCTGCTTGAACTTTTCGATTTCGAAGAGGAGCTGGCGCTGGATGACTTCGTACTGCTGCTTGAACTGCTGCTTTTTCCGCCTCCCTTCACAATCAGCTTTTGGCCAGGATAAATGATGTCGCTGCTTAAACCGTTTAAGCTTTTGATCTCATTCACGCTCGTCTTGTAGTCGTTTGCAATCAGCCACAAAGAATCTCCCAATTTAACCGTGTAGGTAGATGTTTTTGAGTTTTTGCTCGAACTTGCGCTTGAGCTTTTGGCTTTTGTGCTGCTTTTTGACGTGCTGTCCGGAATTTCCAGGGTTTGTCCGGCATAAATAACTGTAGATGAAAGATGATTGGCTTTTTGCAGAGCGGAAACGCTTGTGTTGAACTCGGTCGACAGTTTCCATAGCGAATCACCGCTTTTTACCTTGATGGTCTGGGCTTCTGCGGGTGACGCAGCCAATGAAGTTCCAACTACCGCAGAGGCCGCCAGACCTGCTGCTATCTTCTTCTTCATAACCTATGAACCTCCCGTTTTCATTTTTTGTTCTCTCTATGTATGAGATTACATTTGCCGCTGCTTAAGATCTAAGCCCGGCAACAAACAGCGGGTGATCTGATCACCATATGTTTGTCCTTTGGCCAAAATCCCCCTTTTATACTCTTAAGCACAAATGCAATTCACGATTTGTATCGGCTGATTTTATTGTTTTTTAATAGTTTTTTGCTTTTTTACAATTTTTATATCGAAAATACGGACTGATAGACACATTGACAAAAATCAACGCTTTTTAACAAACCTGCGTGATTCCAAATGGACGGGGCGGAATGGATATGCTTTTCATCTCCTGCTCTATTTCAAAATGAAGACCGCGGGAACAGATGAGGGCAGGCCCGGACGAAAACTTTAAAGTTCTGAAAATCGCTGATCGTTCAAGTTTCCGAGCATTTCAAATTAAACTTTATCAATATCAAACATGTTCGTGTCCAAAGACGGTCAGGCAATCAGATGGGCATTGTTTCGCTGTCTCTCAACCTTTTTCTGAAAAAACAGCTGTCCATTTCCATCAACCGCCTCTATGACCAAATCCCGATCAGAATCAACCATTTTTCGCCATGAAACTTTTCGTAGAGATCATAAATTGACTATATCATACATTTTTTTTGCCAACATCCGGAATAAGGCGTGTCTTTTCCTTAGATCAAACGTCGTTTGATCGCATTAAATTTCAGTTCTAAAAACCTATTATGACAAAACGATGAATCGAAATATGTAACTTATAACTTATAAAACCCTTTGACTTAATAGACGAAATGACCCATTCGGCAATTTTCGGCTGATAAATTGAAATGAATTGTGAAGTTTGTCTGGGATACTTTTTGTCGTTTTTCTGTATTCTTCCATCTCTTATGCCGCATCATAATCATGAAGGAGGTGATACCGTGACCATTCAAAAAGCGTGTCAATATGTATTTTCCCTTTTGGGTGTCATTTCTTTATCGTTTATTTATGTGCAGATGTTTAAGACAAAAAAAGATTAAGCAGACATTGATTGAATTTTATACATATCGTGTTATAATTTCTCTCGTTATCCAAAAGAAACGGGGAACTTAAAATGAGGGAAACGAAGGATTTAAGGGGAAAAGCGACACAGTTTATCACGATTTTAATTCCGATCCTGATCACACAGGCAGGCTTGTCTTTCATGACATTTCTAGACACGGTGATGTCCGGAAAAGTCAGTGCGTCTGATCTCGCCGGCGTTGCCATCGGGTCCAGTTTGTGGACACCTGTTTATACGGGACTGGCCGGAATTTTGACGGCTGTCACGCCCATCGTCGCCCAGCTGATGGGAGCCCAAAAGCAAAAGGATGTTCCGTACACTGTGATTCAATCGATTTATGTGGCGGGACTTATCAGCGTTCTTGTTATGGCTTGCGGTTTTTTGATGATTGATCCAATCCTGGAAATGCTTCAGCTTGAAGCTAAGGTATCCCTTATCGCGAAGCAGTATTTGTCCTATCTCGGGCTTGGCATATTGCCGCTGTTTGTGTACAACGTGATGCGCTGCTTTATTGATTCACTCGGCAAAACGAGAGTGACCATGCTGATTACTCTATGTTCTTTGCCGATTAATTTTGTGTTAAATTACCTATTTATCTTCGGGAATTTCGGATTTCCTAAATTGGGAGGAGCCGGAGCCGGCTTGGCTTCCGCTTTAACCTATTGGTGCATATGCTTGATTTCCTTATTCATCGTTCATAAGAAAACGCCTTTTTATCAGTTTAGGGTTTTCAGGACATTCTATCGGTTTTCCTTTACCGAAAGCTTGAATCTGCTGAAAATCGGCCTTCCCATCGGCTTTGCCATCTTCTTTGAGACGAGTATTTTTGCGGCCGTGACCTTGCTGATGAGCCATTTTGACACGGTGACAATCGCTTCCCATCAGGCAGCGATGAATTTCGCTTCGCTTCTTTATATGCTGCCGCTCAGCG
Organism: Bacillus sp. z60-11; assembly: GCF_046464135.1. Classification (NCBI taxonomy): domain Bacteria; kingdom Bacillati; phylum Bacillota; class Bacilli; order Caryophanales; family Bacillaceae; genus Bacillus; species Bacillus sp. z60-11. The sequence goes on from NZ_JBIYSN010000001.1 coordinate 1,265,748, forward strand.
TCTCAATGACTTTGACGATCGTCGTCGGCTTTGAAGCCGGGGCAAAACGTTTTAAGGATGCGAAGGCATACAGCTATCTCGGCATTTCAATTGCGATCGGGTTTTCGTTGTTCACCGCACTTGCGATTTTATTGTTCAGACAGCAAATCGCCGGAATGTATACGACAGACTACAATGTCTTGCTTCTGACAAAGCACTTTTTACTGTACGCCTTGTTTTTCCAGCTTTCAGATGCCATTGCAGCACCGATTCAAGGAGCGCTCAGAGGGTATAAGGATGTCAACTACACCCTTGTCACAGCCCTTGTTTCCTATTGGATCATCGGGCTCCCCGTCGGTTTTCTCGTCGGGACGTATACTGCGTTTGGAGCGTACGGTTATTGGATCGGCCTCATCGCGGGGCTTGCCGCCGGAGCGGTCGGGCTTTTCTTCAGGCTCAGATTCATTCAAAACCGTTTCCAACAGCATTTAAAAAAGGTATAGAGCATGGCGCTCTATACCTTTTTCTTGTGTATCAATCATCCCACTGATAGGTCCAAAATGCCTCTTTTTCAAACCATGTTTCTACGACGGGCTCACCATTCTCAAGCTTTTTCTCTATCTCTTTCAGCAAGCCTCCCGTTTGCGATTTATGCGCTTTTAAAGCGTTCATTTTCACATCTGCAACACCTTTGACATCTAGAACGACATCGGGCTTGCCGAGAACTTCTTCCCTGTGATGGGTGATCGCCATGCATAAAACCCGCGGCCGGTCTTCTTTCTTTTTGCGGGATAAGGCGCGGATGACCGCTTCTCCGCATGCATCATGATCGGGATGTACGCCGTGTCCGGGGTAAAATGTCACGATCAGGCTCGGGCGGACATCATCGATGACAGCCTCGATTTGATCGGCCAGCTTTTCTTCATCTTCAAATTCGAGTGTTTTATCGCGAAAACCGAGCATGCGCAGATCTTGAACATCCATTTCCCGGCACGCGTTGATTAATTCCTGTTTTCTGAGCATCGGCAGGGTTTCCCGATTGGCAAAAAGCGGATCCCCCATATTCCTTCCCATCTCACCCAGCGTCAGACACGCATAGGTCACGGGTATGCCTTCTTTTCGGTTTAAGGCAATCAGGCCGGCCACTCCGAATGATTCGTCATCGGGATGCGGCAGAATCACTAATAAATGCTTTTCCATTTATAACACCTTCTTTTTAGACTGCAAATGGCTTTTTGCTGATTTGAAGCGAAATGGCAAGCTTGCCGCCCGGCAAATAACCGGCAAGAAGCAGCCGCCCTTCATCATCGATTGTATAATCTGTGAGGCCTTCTGCGTAAATCCAGCCGTCTTCTGTTTTAAGACCTGTGCGATAAGGCCCGGTCCCCGTTATTTTTGCGCGGGAGCAGACGACCTTCGCATTTCTGATATAAGCAACCACCGTCATGTTCTGCTCGTCTTTATGGGCAGAATAAGACCCGGTCGTCGTCTCCAAATGAATATAGACAGGCTGGTGTAGGAATGTTTGTAAAGAAGCCTGCACTTCTTCCATATTGATTGCTTTCATGTTACTCCCTGCTTTCTCCATTTGTTAATAGCTGCAGACGTTCTGTATGCAGTTCAATCAGTTTGAGCTTCACATCCGTTTCCAAAGCGGAGTTTGTAATGCGCCGGACGCATTGGAAGTATTTTTCAAATTGCGTTTTTCTAAGCCTCGGATGTGTTCTAAGGTCGCTTAGTTCATCATCAATTGCCTGGAAAAGCGTTTCCATCCCCTCTCCGTTCATCGTGCGGTTCTTCCAGAGGGTCACATAAGCCTTGAAAAGTTCATGATCGTTCTCCATAGCTGAAATCGACCTCCACATCCTTTTTTAGGTCATGTTTTTAATTATACATGATCGGCGTTTCTTGAAAAGAAAAAGGGCTTAGGAGTGATACGAGTTTTTTCTTTTCACCAATACTTTAGACGGCTTCTTCCATTTAAACTGTGAGAGGGTAAACAATACGAGTGCGGCCCAAATGCATGAGAATGTTAAAGCCTTGGCGCTGCCGAACGGTTCATGGTAGACGAATACGCCTAAACATAACGTAATGGTTGGAGCGATATACTGCAAAATGCCGACTTGATACAGCGGAAGCTTTTTGGCTCCTTCTGCGAACAACAGGAGCGGAATGGCCGTTAACACACCGGCTAAAAACAATAAAATCATCGTGCCGATACCGCCGGATGCAGCCAGCGAATGCTCAGGATGGCGAAAAAACAATAAGTAGACAACGGCGACAGGCGCGATCATCAGCGTTTCAAGTGTAAGCCCGATGGCGCTTGAAAGCGACATCCGTTTTTTTGCCAATCCGTAAAGTCCGAAGCTGAAAGCGAGCATCAGGGCAATGTACGGCACAGAGCCGTATTGAAAAGCGGATATCAGGACGCCGGCTGCCGCAAGGAGAACCGCCGCTGTCTGCAGACGGGACAGTTTCTCTTTCAAAAATATGATGCCGAGCACGATCGAAACAAGCGGATTGATGTAATAGCCGAGGCTCGCTTCAAGTATATAGCCGTGGCCGACGGCCCATATGTAGACATACCAATTGATTGAAATCAAAACGGAGGAACATACGAGCGGAACGAGAGCTTTTCGATTCGCCAAGAGCGACTGAAAAGCCTTGACCCCGTTTTTCCATTGCCGCATCGCGAGAAGCACCCCGCACATAAAAACAAACGACCAAATGATGCGGTGTGCAAGGATATCAAGAGCTGCCGTTTGATCGAGAACTTTCCAATATAAAGGAAGCAGCCCCCATAATAAATAAGAACATGCTGTGTAAATAATCCCTTTCGTTTGAGCTGTGTGATTCATCTGTGATTCCTTTCCTTTCTTCATCACGATCCGCGCTTATTGGCATATACTGTACCGTCTATGTGAAAGGAAGTGTTACCCGTGTTTGATTGGCAACGCTTTTTTCCATTTCAGCAGTTTTCTAAGGACGGAGTGCAAGGCGCTGACCCGAAAGATGTTGAACAATATATCCATCAAATCATGAAAAACGTCTTTGGACCGGGATATACAGGTCAGTTTCCTTTTCGCGATCCTCTCTCTCAAGAATCGCCGGCGGCAAAAGAACATGGTCCGTCAGACGAACACGATCCAATTGATGTCTTTGAAACGACCAGTCATGTATTTGTCAAAATTCCACTTACAAAAGAACAGCTTAACCCATTGAAAATTAAACATACTTCACAAACCCTCATCATGGAAAACTACCCTGAACCAGGGCAGCAGAAAAAGGTGATTCTCCCCTCTCTTGTACGCAGAAAAGGCACCAAAGCCTTGTATAAAGACGGCATCCTGGAAGTCATGTTTTTTAAAAACGAAGACTTCAATCTTTCAGAAATCGACATCACGTTTTAAAAACGGCCCCGCTTGAGATAAGCAGGCTGTTTTTTTCGCCTCCCGAAAAACCGCTCCCTGATTCATATTACCATTTAAGACCGAAGTCTTTCATCTCTTTTGCCTGAGGCAGAAACCATGCCTTTTGTTCGTGACATTTTAGTCAATCCGTATGAATAAATCTATGTCTATTGCCTCTTTCGGCAAAGTCAGTCCGGTTTTATAATGAAAATAATTCTCAATTAAAGGAGGGCTTGTATGAAAAAGAAAATCAGCATGTTGCTCGCGGTGATGTTGATGGTGCTTTGTTTTGCCACACAGGCATCGGCCGCATACAATGACCTGCACAAGGGCTATGCCACTTATACGGGTTCAGGGTATTCAGGCGGCGCTTTGCTGCTTGATCCGATTCCATCCGATATGGAAATCACCGCTTTAAATCCGACAGACCTCAATTATGGCGGTGTAAAAGCGGCTCTCGCCGGAGCATACCTTGAAGTGGAAGGCCCTAAAGGAAAGACGACGGTCTATGTGACCGATCTATATCCGGAAGGTGCTCCCGGGGCGCTCGACCTTTCACCGAACGCTTTTCGAAAGATCGGCGATATGAAAGACGGAAAGATCAATGTGAAATGGCGGGTCGTCAAAGCGCCGATCAAAGGCAATTTCACATACCGGATCAAAGAAGGAAGCAGTCAGTGGTGGGCGGCGATTCAAGTGAGAAACCACAAATATCCCGTTATGAAAATGGAATATTATAAAGACGGAAAATGGGTCAACATGGAGAAAACGGACTACAACCATTTTGTCAGCACCAATTTGGGGACAAGCCCTTTAAAAGTCAGGATCACGGATATCCGCGGAAAAGTCGTAAAAGACACGATTCCGAAACTTCCGGAAAACGGAACGTCCAGTGCATACACTGTATCTGGGAACGTGCAGTTCCCAGACTAATCCTAAACTAAGAGACGGCGGCCAGCTGCGGAAACCCGCAGCTTTCACCGCCGTCTCTTTTTAAGATTTTCATTAGACTGTAAACTTAGCAACCTTTATCGATAGCCGGGCGCTCCTCCGTATGGAGCTCCTGCGGGAACGCCTGCTCCTCCGTAAGGGATTCCTCCCGGTCCGGCTCCGTAATAAGACCCCGCACCAGGCACACCTCCGTAATACGGGTAAGGCGGCGGATAAGCGTACGGTCTAGGGTAGTTAAAAATCGCGCTTCCGAGAAATCCGCCCAGCAATCCGCCGACAAGCGGCGCCCCAAATCCCCAAAACAACGGGGATCTAGCCGGATATCCGGCAGGATTCGATCTCGCGTATCCATAAAGCATGTGAGGGTACATCGGCATTTATCCTCCTTTATGTCTGCCTATAGTCAAGGTATTCATAAAGTCGGAAAACGTTTGGGCTATTCTTCATAAATCCACCGTAATGTTCGTACCATTGACAAACCTGTTGTCCGGATCGGTTAAGTAAAAACACGCCTTAACAATATCAAGGGGCCGGCCCACACTGTTGGAAAAATGCTGCTCACGGTCTTTCGCCCGCAAATCTTCAAAATGCCCGGTCTTAGAACCACCCTGGTGATGCTGTTGACCGCGATCGAATACTCGCCCGGCCATCCTTATCAGTTCCCTTCCGCATCACAATGGTGTTCTGCCCACTTTTGTATCTCGTGCAAAACAGGTTCAAGCGCCGCTCCTTTGCCTGTCAATTGATAGATCACTTTCACAGGCGTCTCCGGCAAAACCTGACGTTCGACGATACCACCCTGCTCCAGTTCTTTTAAACGTTCAGCCAGCATTTTTTGGCTGATCATTGGTATCATTTCCGTTAAATCTTTAAACCGTTTAGGTCCATCCAATAAAACATGGATGATCAGTCCATTCCATCGTTTGCCGAGCAAAGAAAAGGCGGCCTCCATTTTAGGACACATTGTAAACCCCAATTCTCTCACCCCTCCATATCCAGTTGACAAATAGTCTTTGCACCATTAGAATACTGATTGAAGTTACAAAAAGTAAGTTTCTAACTTTTTATCTAACTCTATCATACCACGTTTATCGTAAAGGAGGAAGTCACATGACTTTATCGGAGAATCAAGCGATTCAAGTTTTGACAGAACGCTCATCTATTAAAGAATATGACACAAGCGCCGCCATCTCGAAAGAGGAGCTGACAGAGCTTTTGGAAATTACAACAAAAGCGCCGTCAGCATGGAACCTGCAGCACTGGCACTTTACTGTATTTCACAGCCGGGAATCAAAAGACAAGCTTCTCCCGATTGCCTACAACCAAAAACAAGTCAGCCAGGCATCAGCGGTTGTCGCTGTCTTGGGAGACCTCAAGGCAAACTTAAACGGGGAAGCCGTCTACGGTCCTTTAACAGAAGAAGGGTATATGACCGAAGAAATCAAAGAGACGCTTCTCGGACAGATTAACGGCGCTTACCAAAACAGTGCGTTTGCCAGAGACGCCGCTTTCACCAATGCATCGCTTGCAGCGATGCAGCTGATGATCGCAGCCAAGGCGATGGGCTATGATACGTGTGCCATGGGCGGTTTCGACAAGGAAGCGTTTGTGAAAGAATTCAATATTGATGAACGCTATGTACCGGTCATGCTGATTTCGATTGGAAAACAGGTGAAACCGGCTCACAAAAGCAGCCGCTTTGATGTTTCTGAAGTATCTACATGGCTGTAAACATGTGAAAAACCTTAGTCCCGAAAAAGGGACTAAGGTTTATTTTTATGCTTTGAGATGTGTTTCATACCAGTTTTTTGCCTGTTCAATTTCCCGATGTGTGAGCTGATGTCCGCCCTCTTCCCAATGAAGTTCGACATCCGCCCCGGCGTTTTTGAAATACCCGGCAAGCTCGTCCGACTCCTGGGGCGGACAAAGCGGATCTGTCTGTCCGGCTCCGATAAAAACAGGAATTCCCGCCATATCAGGAAGCTTCCTATTTCTAAGCGGAACCATCGGATGATGCAGCACGGCCCCCTTCAGCACGTGTTCATGGAGAAACAAGAGGCTTGCAGCAATATTGGCGCCGTTTGAATAGCCGAGCGCCACCACTTGATTCCGGTCGAACTCAAGCTCTTCTGCCGCTTGATCGAGAAATGTCTTCAATTCATCCGTTCTTGCGATTAAATCGTTCTCATCAAAAACCCCTTCTCTCAACCGTTTAAAAAAACGGGGCATGCCGTTTTCCAAAACCTTTCCTCTGACTCCGAGCAGATTTGCATGCGGGTCAATCATTCTGCCGATCGGCAAAAGGTCGTGTTCATTCCCTCCGGTTCCGTGCAAAAGCAGCAATGTAACGTCTGATTGCCCTCGCTCAAAAATATGGTTCATTTTATATGTCCCCCTTTTCCCATATTGGAAGAATGCCTTCGATTTGACGGCGGTGCTCTTCAAGCCAGTCCGGGAGCTTCAATGTCGTTCCCAAGTCCTCGAGTTCCTCGTCAACGAGAAAGCCCGGACCGTCTGTCGCCATTTCAAATAATATACCGCCTTTTTCCCTGAAATAAACGGATGTGAAGTATTGGCGGTCAAGAATGTCCGAAGTGGAAAATCCGCTTTCAGGAAGCCGTTTTCTCCACTCTTTTTGTTCTTCGGGATTCGTTCTGAAAGCCACATGGTGAATCGTGCCATATCCGCCGATGCCTCTCACGTTTTCATTCAGCTTGACATCGAGACGGTTTCCGATTGTTCCGTCGGATTCAAGGCGGACATATCCTTTATCTTCACCTTTTTTTTGATAGCCGAATTGCTCTTCCAAAAAGCGGATCGTCGCCTCAGGCCGATAGCTGTTCAATGTTACGCCTTTTATGCCCTTGATCGCATAACGAGCCGGAATGGCAGCCGCTTCCCATGTGCTCTCTGCGCCTTCTTCATCTTCTGTGATGGAAAGCTTGAGCCCTTCCGCATCTTGAAAAAGCAGAACAGCCTCGTTAAAGAGCACTGATTCGCAAGCATTGATACCCCTCTCTTTAAGGCGCTTTATCCAAAAGGAAAGCGCACCCTTAGGCACGGCTAAATCGATCCTTCCCGCCTGTCCGTTTCCAACCATTCCCTGTGAGCTCTGCTGAAATGGGAAGAATGTTAAAATCGTCCCGGGATCACCGGTTTCATTCCCGAAATAAAAATGATAAGTGCCGGGGTCATCAAAATTGACCGTTTTTTTGACGAGCCTTAAACCCAATACCTCCGTATAAAAGGCCAAATTTACTTTTGGATCTTTCGCAAAGGCTGTCACATGGTGAAGTCCTTCTGTTTTCATGATGATTCTCCTTTTATCTCGAATTCAAGATATTAATTATTGTAATGTTATATTATCATTTCCGCAAGGCAGACGTATTGTTTTAATAATTTAAAAAATCATTTTTTTCTAATAATTATCTTGTGATTGAATCTGACAACTGCTATGATAATGAACATTAAAATGCTTCAAGGAGGAAATAAGGTGAATAAACGGTTTTTGATTGCGATTCTTTTCTTCATCCCTTTTATCGGCCAGCTTGTCTTGCTGCCGTTTGTCAACCGGATTGAGCCGGTCATTTTCGGGCTTCCGTTTTTCCACTTTTGGCTCGTATTATGGATCGTCTTGACACCGTTGATTACATTCGTGATTTACAGATTAGAAAAAAGCGGAGGTTATGAATGATGCAGGGAAATTTAACAGCTCTTTTGATAACGGCGGCCATTATCCTGAGCGTTGTCTGTATCGGATTTTTGGCCGGAAGCAACAAACAATCGCGCAAATCGGTTGAAGAATGGTCTGTCGGCGGAAGGCGATTCGGCGGGCTCCTCGTCTGGTTTCTCGTCGGCGCCGACCTCTATACGGCGTATACGTTTTTAGGGCTGACAAGCACGGCATTTACAAGCGGAAGCGCAGCTTTTTTTGCTATTCCTTATTCTGTTCTGGCATATTTTATCGCTTACTTTTTCCTGCCGAAAATATGGCATGTGGCAAAAGAACACCGCTTGACAACCCTTGCTGATTATGCGCGGGAACGATTCAACAGCAAACTCGTGTCATCGCTTGTTGCGATCGTCGGCGTCCTGATGCTGATTCCCTACATCTGTCTTCAGCTCAGCGGAATCCAGGACACGCTGCGGGTCGCGGGAACGAATTTTATTAACGTGAATGCGGTCGTCATCATATCTTTTATACTTGTCGCGCTTTATACGTTTTTCAGCGGTATTAAAGGGCCTACATATACCGCCATTATTAAGGATATTTTAGTTTGGGTGATGATGTTGTTTATGGTCGTTTCTCTGCCGCTCATTCATTTTAACGGCTGGACGCCGATGATTGACAAACTGGCAAGTGAAGCACCGCAAATGCTTACCATCCCTTCCGATGGACCAAGGGGAATTGCCTGGTTTATTACCGCCTCGATCGTTTCCGCCCTCGCCTTATTTATGTGGGCGCACGCGGCAACGGGTGTTTTTACGGCGAACAGCGCTGATGCCCTCAGGAAAAACAGCATGTTTCTCCCATTGTATAATATCGTGCTGATCCTTGTGATCTTCCTTGGATTTATCGCTTTTCTCGTCCTTCCTGAGGACACGAACCCAAGACTTGCTTTGCTTTATTTGATTCAGACGTCCTATGGCGGTGTCACACAAGGATTTGCCTATTCGACGATCGCTCTGGCCAGTCTCATCCCGTGCTCGATTATGGCGATCGGGGCGTCCAATCTGTTTGCCAACAATTTATACCGCGATTTGATTAATCCCCGCGTTTCGGGAAACCGGCTGACGATGATCACGCGTTCGATGGTATTTGTCGTTATCGGTCTTGCGCTGTTATTCGGAATGCTGTTCCCGGCGGCGCTTGTGACGCTTCAGCTTCTCGGGGTATCCGGAATGGTGCAGATTTTCCCGGCCATCGTCATCAGCTTGTTCTGGAGAAACCAGACAAAAGAAGCGACGGTCATCGGTTTGATTATCGGCCTTATCGTGACGTTTACGGTTTATGTGACGAAAACCTCATTCGGCATTTACGAAGGGTTCTGGGGGCTTTTAGCCAATCTCGTCTTTCTCGTGATCCTGAATCCGTTCTTTGTGAAAAATGTGAAGACAAATTCTGTCGTCAGCTTTTTGTTTGATGCAAAGAAAAGCGTGCAAAAAAGCGCCTGAGATCATACAGCAAAACACCCTTGCAGCAAAATGTGCAAGGGTGTTTTTAAGTTATTTTTCTTTTTTCAAAATTTCAATCGCTTTATCAAGCTGTGTATCGTTTTCGGAAAGCTTTTTCTGCAGCTTGTTTGTCAGGCTGATGGTTGTCTCGCCGGTGATGATTCCGGTTGCCTTCAGCTTTTGATCTTTTTGAAACTTTTTCACGGCGGCTGCTGTCTGATCATCGAAGGAGCCGGTCGGTTTTATCGTGTAGCCGAGCGCTTTGAGCATTTGCTGTGCGGCTTTCACTTCGTCTCCTGTGCTGCCTGACTTATACTCTTTTTTGGAGTCGAGGTACGGCAGTTTGGCGTAGCTTGGAAGCTCGGCCTTGTATTGCGGCTTGATCCCTTTTTCATGAATCCAGTCCCCGTTTGGCGTCAGCCATTTGGCAATCGTCAGCTTGACTGTTGATCCGTCGGCGAAGTTTTCCGCGTTTTGCACCGTACCTTTTCCGAACGTTTTTTCACCGACAATCGGAATACCGGAAGACTGATGCAGCGCAGCTGCCATGATTTCAGCGGCGCTCGCCGTTCCTCCGTTGACGAGAACAACGGTCGGCTTGGTCACTTTTCGTTCATTTTCCGCTTTATATACTTCTTTTTTACCGTTTTTCGGTTCAACTTGCAAAATCGTTTTGCCTTTATCAACGAATAGGTTGCTCATTGTAATCGCTTGGTCCATCAGGCCTCCCGGGTTGCCCCTGAGATCCAATACAAAACGGTCCGCCCCTTTTTCGGTGAGGCTGTCAATCGCTTTTGTCAGCTCTTTAGACGTGTTTTCCGAGAAAGACGTAATTTGGATTTCGCCGATATGGCCATCGATCATTTTCGAATAAACCGTTTCAATCGGAATCGTATCACGCTTAATGGTGACATCGATTTGCCCGACGCCTTCCCTGTTTAAGACCAGCTTGACTTCCGTGCCTTTTTTGCCGCGGATCATCGCAACCGCTTCGTTGACAGTTTTGCCTTTGACGCTTTTGCCGTCAACTTTCTGAATTTCGTCATGCGGCTTCAAGCCCGCTTTTTCTGCCGGTGAGCCTTTAATAGGCGCGACGATTAAAATTTGTCCATTTTTCTCTTCCACTTGGGCGCCGATTCCTTCAAAAGAAGAGGTAATGCTTTCTTCAAAACTTGTGGCCTCTTTTTTGTCCATATATGTAGAATACGGATCATCCAAAGCCTCTAGCATCCCTTTGATCGCACCATCTGTCAGCTTTTCATCGTCTGTATTTTGATAATAGTCGCTCTTGATTTTGTCATACGCCGCCATCAGCTTGTCAAATTTATCGCCGTTTGATGCGGAATATACTGTCCCGCCGTTTTCTCTTTGTACGATAAAAAGCGTTAGTGCCGAAGCGGCGACGGCAGTAATCAATACTGCCAAAAAGAGTTTTAACTGCTGTTTCAAACGAACACCACCTTTTCTTCTTACCATATTATCACGGACGAGTCTTTATTCGTCAACTCGCATCCCTTAGGCTAGGAGATTTTTCTGGGTTGTCTTTCCCTGTATATCTAAACGTTTTTTCAATTTTTGCATATGCATACACAAAAGGAGGGATCTTATTTTGAGCGATTATTTAGACATGCTGGCCACTTTCGGCGTCTCAGGCGCCCACCCCGGCGGCATGCGGCTGACAAAAGCGGTGCTTGCCAAAGCCGATATCGATCCGGAGCTGCCGATTCTTGATGCGGGCTGCGGAACCGGGCAGACCGCCGCCTATTTGAGCCACCTTCAGTTTCCAGTTACCGCCCTTGATTCAGATCCGGTCATGATTGAGAAAGCCAAAAAAAGGTTTGCAAAAGAACAGCTCTCCGTCCCGCTTTTTCAGTCCCGCCTCGAGAAAACGCCGTTTCAGGATGAAAGCTTCGCTTGTGTCTTAACAGAATCGGTGCTGAGTTTCACCGATTTCAAAGCGGCCTTAAAAGAAATCCGCCGGCTTCTGATGCCGGGCGGCAAGCTGATCGGCATTGAAGTTTCTCTTTTAAACGGCGGCCTCACAAAAGAGGATAAAAAAGTAATTACGGATTTTTACGGCTTTACCGTTTTATACAATAATGATGAATGGGTCCACGCTCTTCGGAAAGAAGGCTTTTCACAGGTTGAAATCGTTCCCAGCATGTTGGAAGAAACGGTTGACCTTGAAGCCGTTACCGAAATGGATTTGTCGCCTGTGATTTCGGCAAAAGCCTATCATACGATGGAACAGCACCATCAGCTTCTGGCCAAATATCAGCATGATCTCAGCTTTATCGTTTTTATATGCAGTTGATAAAACGGCGCTTCACCTCCTTCTTTCGTCCAACCTTTTCTATCAATATCGTCATAAGCTGAATAGGAATACTAGATGATGGAAGGAGCATGTTTAGTGGAGCGTTACTACAGGTTTTGTAACCAAAATATTGGAAGGGTTGCCAGAATCACTGACAGAAACGGGCGTGTCCATGTCGGCAAAATTGTCCGTGTATCACCGAACAGGGTTTTTATCGCCCCGGCGATCAGAAGAGGCGGCCCCGGATTCGGCTACGGCTTTTACGGAGGCTGGTGGGGATGGGGTCCTGCTTACGGAATTGGTCTCGGTTTAATCGCGGGTATAGCGCTCGCAGGGCTGTTTTTTTGGTAAACGAAAAAGGCCGATACACGTATCGGCCTTCAGGCTGTCGAGAAAATCTCGACAGTCTTTTATTTTTCCCTTAAATCATCCATTTCTTCATTTTATAATAAAGAAAAGGACTTAAAAGGAAGGTGTTTTGCTAATGTTCTACACCAGAAATTCTTCTCAAAACGAAGCCGAATTCGTATTGCTTGATCA